>CAWGEX010000007.1:0-20320 GCA_963821755.1 uncultured Acidimicrobiaceae bacterium | reverse complement strand
TCCGCGCTGCGGCCAATTCCGCGACGAAGGACTTCTCGAATTCCGCCGTGGTCGCGGCATCACGGTTGCTGGAGGGGCTCCCCAGAGAAGCCTGGTCGTCGGCCAAGCGAGAGAGCTCGTGCACCTGGCCCGGCGCAACGGATACCGGCGGGACGAGCTGATACGCATCATCGAAGGCGTCCGGTGACGACGCTCGTCGAGCCTCCGCGAGCTCGGCCGGCCGAGCAGCCAGCTGCAGCCTTGATCAAGGAGGCTCGTCGTCGACACCGGCGACGACAGCGTTGGGTCGGTGCGGGCGTCGCCCTTCTCGTGGTCGGACTCGGGCAACAGCCACCCTGCAATTCGGAAATGGCCATCCCACGCCTGCGACAACCAAGAGCACGCCCTCTCCTCGATCTCGTGCCCCCCACGACGACCCGGAACGGCCGCACCACGATGGCCATTCGACTGCCTGACGGCCGGGGGTTCGCCCTCAGCTACCCCCGATCCCTCGACCTGGCCCGTTTCCACATGACCGCTGCCGGCCAGGTCAACTGGCCGGTTACCTCTGGGCGCTATGCGTGCTGCAGCGAGGCCGCAGCGCCCTACTACGGAACGGTACGCTGTCGATCTTCGCGGGAAAGCCGTTGGCCATCTACCGCGGTGCGCGGCGCCAAGGTCCGCTACTACTCAGGTGCAACAGGCGGAAATCCCTGCAAAACTATTACGAACCGGGATACGACTACCTGGTCTTCACGTTTGGGCCATGGGTCGTCCCGGTCTTGGATATCCGTCACACCAGTTACTACACAGGCCCGAATGACAGATGGCGAGCGAGCCATATGGGCCCGCTCGTTTGACGCCCACCTCACCAAAGGTGGAAACCTCGTCTTCGCCCCCCGTGCCCCTCTCCAGAGTGTTTCGGGGGGGCATGGACGTTGCTCAACGGCAACACCAACTCATTGGAGATCGGCGGACCCCAGTCGTGCCCGGACACACAAGCAGCTCCGCAGATCATTCCCGCAGGACGTGCGTGGTGCGATCCCAGTGCTGGGGTCCGCCTGAGCACGAACCGGACAATCCCGGTTCGTTGACCCTGGCGTCGTCGGGGCTTGCCATACGACGACTGGGTTGCGTCCGATGATGCGCCGGAGGTCCGGCACCCGGCGACCGATGCTGGTAGTCACGTGACGAACAACGAATCTCGTAGGAGCAGTCGCGTGTCTCCGGCGCTCAGTGGGAGGAGTGGTCGGAAGGCGCTGACGAGCTCACGCCGGCTACGGACGCCCACCTTGTCGAAGACCACCTTGAGGTGATCCTGCACTGTATGGGCACTGATGCACAGGTCGATGACGATCTGGCCGGTCGTTCGTCCCTGCAGCACGAGTCGTGCCACACCGCACTGGGCTGGCGTGAGGGCCATGGGCCACCAGGGGCGGTGACGAGCGCTCCCGCTGGTGCGGCCGGGGCGATGGTCAGCACGATGGGACCACAGCGATACGTCGTCCAAGCGCGCCACGTGCACGGTGGCGAGCGCACCGCGCCGTGTCGTCATCCGGATGGAGGCGGTTAGCGTCGCCACCGGCATCGCCGATTTCGATGGCTTCGAGACGTCGCACCGCGCCATGGGCAGTCGCCCACCGACGATGACCAGGGCCTCCTCGATCTCGTCCGACCACGCCGCCGAAGGCCAGCACGACGTGATCGGCGACGAGGATCACCGCCTCTGACGTCTCCTTGCTCCCGGATCGTGCCTCGGTGGCGGCGGCGACCCGGCGGATCGATTCGGCGGCGTAGGGGCGAGACCTTGCGGAACGCGGCCATCTCGCGTAGCGGTGAAACCCGTCGCGCCACAACGGTGGAGACGCAGGAATCCCCACGTCGATCCATCGACCCGCAGTGCCACCCGCACCTCGTCCCCCATGACGAGGACCCATCGTCTCCCGCCGACGGGCGCTGGCCGAACGCTCCCCCCGTGGCGCCGATCGAGCGTGGCGACCGGACGCGGGCCGGGCGAGATCGACGAACCGATTGACGTCGCTCGGGCCCAAACTCGTTGTCGAAAAGAGCGGACCAACTCGCCAGCGTGTCGTCGGCGAACACCCTCGTGAACAGCAGTGTGTCCGGGTCGGCGGCGGCGAAGAAGGCGGCGTCGAACAGAACCACCCGCCGCAACGCCGGCAAGAGCCGGGCCGGACCACGTCGAAATCTGCCCTCGGCATAACAGACCCGAACGGCGCCCTCTACCGCGATCGGGCACCGAGACCGACATCCACGAGGCTACGACCATCCCAAGTTGTTGGAATAGTGACCGGACCGAGGCCGTGTCACAGTCGACAATGACCACACGACCAACGACGTCGCCACCACCGCCGAGATCGCGGAAAGATCCCCCCGCATCTGGAGCTACCAGCCGACGGCCGCCCGGCGGGATCACGTTCAATCAGTTCGTCATCACCGGCGACGAACCGCTGCTCTTCCACACCGGGGCGCGGCAGCTGTTCCCAGCGGTGACGCCGCCGTGGCCACGATCCTCGACCCAACGTCGATCCGCTGGATCAGACTCGGGTCACGCGTTGGCGGACCCGACGAGTACGGCACGCTCGACGAGTGGAATCACTCGCGCCCCTGGCGGCCGCGACCCACGGCTGCACCGGCTGCTTTCCCTCTGCCTCTCCGACATCTTCGACGCGCCCGCCCCGCCCTTGGTCGACGGCGAGGTGATCAAATGGGTGGACGCCATCGTCCTGCAGCTCGATCGATACACCGCCTACGTTCCCGGGCCGTCGGAGGCGGGCGTGCTCTTCGACGAGACCACCAAGACACTGTTCTGCGGCGACCTGTTCGCGCGTACCGGCCCGGCACCGGCCATGACCACCGAGGGCATCACCGACGCGGCCATCGCGCACGACCAGCTCATGCACGGTCACGCCTACACGCCGACCACCGGTCCAACGCTTCGCCGCCTGGCCGATCTCGAGCCTCAGCGGCTCGCCCTGATGCACGGACCTACCTTCACTGGCGACATGCCGCCCAACTCGTCGCCCTGGCGGACTACTTCGACAGCCGCTCACCGCGGCGTCCGGGTAGGTTCGCTGTCTCACGCTGCGATCGAGCGGGGCTTCAGGTCACGGCGGGTTAGATGGTGCGACAGTCGGGGCAGCGGCCTCGGAAGACGATGTCCACGTCGAGTACCTCGAAGCCGTGCTGCTGGCTGCTTGGCAGCGTCAATCGGTCGACGCCTTCGGGGTTAACGTCGCGCAGGGCGCCGCATCCGACGCAGTACAGATGGTGATGGGGGGCGGTGGTGTTGGGGTCGTAACGCTTCGGACCGACACCGGTGGAGATCTCCAGCACTTCGCCCATGTCCACCAGCTCGTTCAGGGTGTTGTACACAGTGGCCAGGCTGATCTCCGGGAGAAGTCGCTGGGCTCGGCTGTACACGGCATCCGCGGTCAGGTGGACGTGTTCACCGGCCAGGACCTCGGCCACCACTCTTCGCTGGACCGTGAGCCGCCACCTCCGGTCCCTCAACCGCTGGACCAACTCGCTGATGGTTTCCTCCTCGCGCTCCATTGACCACACCCGAGTCCCGCACTGGACGTGTTCTCGCTCTTGACTCATTCTAACCCTGTAGGTAGCCTGCGATCGCTTGTCCTGGGTCACCCGCACTCCTCGGCCCCGACGGTGCGGTCCGGCGACACTCCGGCGCCTGACGGCCGCCGACGACTCGGGCTATGAGATCGACCACGCCGCGGTCATTGACTGGGGCCGATGTCCCGAGTGTGTCCGGCGACTTGGCTTCATCCGACGGCTCAAAGCGGACACGCAGCGTTCGACACGAGCTGAGCTCCACAGCCTTGGATCCAGAGCAACCAACGTCTAGAGCAAACAGCCATCAAACGGAAACAACAAAGAAGGAGAAGGACCCACGTGCCTGACAGCGGCAGCGAAAGCGAGAACCCAGTAATCCCCGCCCCGACTCCCGAGCCGAGTGGACCCAGGTCGAACCACGACTGGTGGCCCAATCAGCTGGAGTTAGACGTTCTGCACCAGCACTCGCCCCAGTCCAATCCCATGGGCGAGGAGTTGGATTACGCAGAAGAGTTCAAGACCCTCGACCTCGACGCGCTGAAGCAGGACGTCATCACGGTGATGACGACATCGCAAGAGTGGTGGCCGGCCGACTACGGCCACTACGGTCCGCTCTTCATCCGGCTGACGTGGCACGCCGCAGGCACGTACCGCATCCACGATGGCCGGGGCGGAGGCGGGCACCGGCGCTCAGCGCTTTGCCCCCCTCAACAGTTGGCCCGATAACGCCAGCCTCGACAAGGCGCGCCGCTTGCTCTGGCCGGTCAAGCAGAAGTACGGGCGGAAGATCTCCTGGGCCGATCTGCTTGTCTTCGCCGGCAACTGTGCTCTGGACTCGATGGGTTTCAAGACGTTCGGCTTCGGCTTCGGGCGAGAGGACATCTGGGCACCCGAGGACGACATCTACTGGGGGCCTGAGGACACCTGGCTCGGAGACGAGCGCTACAGCGGCGACAGGGAGCTCGGCGACCCTTTCGGTGCTGTGCAGATGGGCCTCATCTACGTGAATCCGGAGGGACCCAACGGCAACCCGGATCCGCTTGCTGCCGCCAGGGACATTCGAGAAACCTTCCGTCGTATGGCGATGAACGACGAGGAGACCTTTGCGCTCATTGCCGGCGGCCACACGTTCGGCAAGTGCCACGGTGCAGCCGGTGCGGAGTACGTCGGTCCGGAACCCGAGGGTTGCCCTCTCGAGGCGCAAGGCCTTGGCTGGCCGAACACCTTCGGCAGTGGCAAGGGCGACGATGCAATCACCAGCGGGATAGAGGGTGCGTGGACCAATGACCCCACGAAGTGGGACAACGGATACCTCGACAACCTGCTCAACTACGACTGGGAGCTGACGACAAGCCCCGCCGGTGCGAATCAGTGGACTCCCAAGGATCCCGCGGCACAGGGCACCGTGCCCGATGCTCATGATGCGTCGAAGCGGCAGGCCCCGATGATGCTGACGACGGACCTTGCGCTGAAGATGGATCCGATCTACGCGCCGCTCGCAAAGCGCTTCCACGAGAACCCGGACCAGTTGGCAGACGCGTTCGCCAAGGCGTGGTACAAGCTGCTGCACCGCGACATGGAACCGTCTCGCGCTACCTCGGCCCTTGGGTTCCGAGCCGCAGCTGTGGCAGGACCCCGTCCCACAGGTCGATCACAAACTGATCGGGAAGAAGGACATTGCTGCCCTCAAGAGCAAGATCCTCGCCTCCGGCCTGTCCGTTTCCCAGCTGGTTTCCACCGCATGGGCGTCGGCGGCAACCTTCGCGGCACCGATATGCGTGGCGGGGCGAACGGGGCACGGATTCGACTTGCGCCGCAAAAGGACTGGGAAGTCAACAATCCGGCGGAATTGGCCAAGGTACTGCAGACCTTCGAGGAGATTCAGCAGGACTTCAACAGCTCACATTCCGGCGGAGTGAAGGTCTCGCTCGCTGACCTCATCGTCCTGGGCGGGTGTGCCGCCGTTGAGCAAGCGGCGAAGAACGCCGGGTCCGACGTAACGGTTCCTTTCACGCCGGGGCGCACGGACGCCTCGCAAGAGCAAACCGATGTGGAGTCGTTTGCCGTGCTCGAACCGAACGCCGACGGCTTTCGCAACTACTTGCGAGCCGGAGAGAAGTTGCCGGGGGAGCATGCGCTGGTGGAGCGGGCCAACCTGTTGACGCTGACCGCCCCCGAGTTGACGGTTCTTGTCGGCGGCATGCGTGCCCTGAACACCAACTTCGACCACTCTGCACACGGCATCTTCACCGATCGGCCTGAGGCGTTGACCAACGACTTCTTCGTGAGCCTTCTCGATATGAGCACAGAGTGGAAGGCGTCCGTCTCGGCTGAGAACGTGTACGAGGGTCGCGACCGGGCGACGGGCGAGGTCAAGTCGACCGGAACTGCCGTCGACCTCGCCTTCGGTTCGAACTCCCAGCTCCGGGCCATCTCGGAGGTTTACGCTTCTGACGACTCGACGGAGAAGTTCGTGCGTGACTTCGTAGCAGCGTGGAACAAGGTGATGAACCTCGATCGCTTCGAACTCGCCTGATGCCAAACCCTACGTGGGATGCCAATATCGGCCCTGAAGGAAAAGGTCCCGACCCGCGTCCTGACTGAGGCATTACGCCTCAGGGTTTGGCCAAAGTTCGTGCCGGCGGTCGCTGGGATCCAGGGCCTTCGGGTCTTTGACGCGTCGTAGCTGTGGTAGGTCCGAACCGAGTCGCGACCGTTCTCTTGCATGATCGGCGTCAGGGGCCCCCGCATCCCCGCCCACCAGATCACCACCCGGAATCTCGGCGCCGCCTACCCCTTCATCGCCGAGGCTGGTCTCGGTCAGCGCGGCGTCGTCATCGGGGACGATCTGTTGGGTGGGTCATTTGTCTTCGACCCCTTCGAGCTCTACGCCCAGGGGGTCGTGTCCAACCCCAACATGGTGGTCTTCGGCCAGATCGGCCGAGGTAAGAGCGCCTTCGTCAAGACGTTCCTGTGGCGCCAGGCGGTGTTCGGGCGAAAGGCCTGGGTGGTCGATCCCAAGGGCGAGTACAGCGACCTGGCCGCCGCCTGGGGCGTGCGCCCGGTGGCGCTGCGGCCGGGGGGCGCCGTCCGGCTCAACCCACTCGACCCGGGGCCCAGTCACGGCAGCGGAGTGGACGGCGAGGGAAGCACGGCGCGCCGACAGATGGAGTTGCTCTCTTCCCTGGCCAGTGCCTGTCTCGGACGCAGCCTGTTGCCGCGTGAGCGCGCCGCATTGGGTGTGGCGCTGGTGTCGGCGACCGAACGGGCCGACGTGCCGACCGTGCCCTCGGTCGTCGAGGAGCTGCTCGCCCCCACCGCTGCGTCGGCGGCGTCATTGCGTACCGAGCTGCACGAGCTGTTGGAAGACGGCCGCGACGTGGCACTCGAGCTTCGACGTCTCGTGCACGGGGATCTGTGCGGGATGTTCGACGGTCCGACGACATCGGACCTGGACCTTTCCGCTCCGCTGGTCGTACTCGACCTCTCCGCCCTCTACACCTCGACCGCTCTGGGCATTCTCATGGCCTGTGCCACCGCGTGGCTGCAGGCGGCCTTGGCCCGAGCCTCATCATCGGCCCGGGGAGCGACCGTGAGGACGGGCGGACAGATCTTCCTGGTGGTCGACGAGGCCTGGGCCATCCTCTCGAACCTCGGGGTGGCCCGGTGGCTCCAGTCGTCGTGGAAGCTCTCACGGGCCTTCGGCGTGTCCAACGTGGCCGTGCTGCACCGGGTGTCCGATCTGCGCTCGGTCGGTGCCTCGGATTCCGAGCAGGTGGCGCTGGCCCAGGGACTCCTGGCCGACTCCGAGACCCGCGTCGATCTACGCCCAATCACCGGGAGAGCTGGACCTGGCCGGTGAGCTGCTCTCGCTCTCGGCCACCGAGAGCGACCTGCTGCCGCAACTTCGCCGGGGCGTCGCCCTCTGGAAGGTGGGGCAACGGTCCTTCCTGGTCCAGCATCGACTCAGCCCGATGGAGCGCCTGCTGGTGGACACCGACGGGGCGATGACGTCCGTGTGCACCACCAGCTCGTGAACGGTCTCACCGCCACGGTGATGCCGTTGGCCTTCGGGGGCGCCGTGGTGCGGCCTACTCGTTTCGCCATGGCGGCGGGCCCGAGCGCCGCCTGACGGGGCGGTCCCGGGGCGCCCGATGGGCCCGGCGCCGCGACCTCGGTCCTATCCTGCTCCCGCTGCGCCGAGCGCATCCGGGTCGTCTGGCCTTGGGCACCACCGCGGGCACCGGGTCGCCGGATCGGGTGGTGGCCGAACCGGCGCAGTCGTTGGTGGTGGTGGGGCCGACCCAGAGCGGGAAGACCAGTGCCCTGGCGGTGCCGGCCATCTTGGGGTGGGAGGGACCCGTGCTGGCGGCCAGCGTCAAGAGCGACCTGCTGCGACACACCCGACAACACCGAGCCGGACTGGGCCAGGTGTGGTGTATCGATCCGACCCGGTCGACCGGCGCACCGACCAGCGAATGGACCCCCCTCGGCGTCTGCTCGGCGTGGCCGAGGGCACGACGCATGGCGGCCGATCTGTGCGAAACCGCCAAAGCCGACGGCACGACGGCCGACGGGGAGTTCTGGTACGCCACGGCGGCGAAACTGCTGGCCCCGCTCCTTTTCGCCGCGGCCGTAAGTGGTGGCTCCATGGCCGACGTGGTGCGCTGGGTCGACCTGCAGGAGGTCGGTGAGGTCTCCGACATCTTGGAGCCGGCCGGTGTGCCCGAAGCGCTGGAGGCCGCCCGCGCCTCGTGGTGCCGGGACGAACGGACCCGCAGCTCGGTGTACACCACGGCCGAGACCGTCCTGGCTCCCTTCGCGGCCTCGGGCGTGGCGGCCGCGTCGATCCGGTGGTTCGATCCGGGCGACCTCCTCGACGGGTCGCACACCGTGTACCTGTGCGCGCCGGCGCACGACCAACGGTGGCTGCGCGGCTACTTCACCGCACTGACCACACAGGTGCTCTCGCAGGCGTTCGCCCGGTCCACCCGGTCGGGTCAGCCACTCGACCCACCGCTGCTCGTCGTGCTCGATGAGGCGGCCCACATCGCCCCACTGGCCGAACTCGACGGGTTGGCGGCCACCTGTGCCTCGCACGGCGTGCAGTTGGTCACCGTCTGGCAGGACCTGGCCCAGGTGCGGGCCCGCTACGGCGCCCGGGCGCCGACGGTGCTGAACAACCATCGGGCCAAGCTCTTCCTGCCCGGTATCACCGATCCCGACACCTTGGAATACGCCAGTCGTCTGATCGGTGACGAGGAGGCCACGCTGCCCTCGGTCACCCGCGACCCCAAGGGTGGTCGGTCCACCACGCAGAGCCGTGGTCCCCGCCGCCTGCTCCCGCCCGAAGACCTGCGGTGCCTCGGACGCGGCGATGCCGTCTTGGTCTACGGCACGCTGCCGCCGGCCCGTCTCCGGCTGAGACCCTGGTGGGCCGACGCCCACGGGCCAGCCGTCGGAGCCGCCGGATCTCCTCAGCCATGACGGGACCCACCCCAACGCCGCACCGGGCGCCGGCACCGTGGTGCGACGCCGTTAGATGCTCCCGGTCTCGCCGTGCTCGCCGTGCACTTCATGGATGTAGCCCACCAGCTCGTGCACGCTGTGCGATTCCACCCAGAGCGACAGGTCAACCGTGAAGTCGGCCTCGGACGAGCCCTCATCGAGCGGGTGGGGTTCCGAAGCCAAGAAGCGTTCTCCCACGTACTTCACTTCGGTCAGCACCTCGGCGTAGGGGAGGGTGCTGGCGGCGGGCGAGCCGAAACCGAACACGCGCTCGGAGCCGAGCACCGCGTTGGCCGTGGCGCGGCCGGCGAGGAGCCGGCGGAAGTCGTTGCGCTCGAGCTCGCCCTGGTACGCCTCGAGGATGTGCAGCATGCGAGCGAGATCCTCTTCGCCGAAGGCGTAGAAGACGTTGGGGGCGGGCAGGTCACCCCACACCCCCCACATCCACCAGCGCAGGCCCGACGGGAGGGTGGCCATGGACTGCTGCACGCCGCGCCCCACCACCTCGTGCCCGTGGTGCACATCGTGGGGTGAGGGTGACACGACGATGCTGGCGTCGTACTCGGCCACGATCCCCGGCACTTCGGTCGCCACCCGGACGGTCGCCAGCGCCAGGTCGTCGCCCACGGAGATGTCGAGTGGCGGGTCCAGGAAGACGGGCACGAAGCCGGCCCGGCGCGACGCCTCTTCAGCTTCGGCCCGCCGCCGGTCCCGCTGCTCGGGGAAGCCCAGGCTGGCGATCACACTGACGACCTGCCACCCCCGATCGCGCAGGTGCAGGAGAGCTCCGGGGCAGCCGACGGCCTCGTCATCGGGGTGCGGGGCCACGTGGACGACGGTGGGAGCCATACCACTTGAAGATTAGGCCCGCGCCGGTGATCCAAACCCAGACCGTCGCGTCGCGGCGCCGTTCAGACCGGGGCGCCCGGCGCCACCAATGGCCACGGCCGCTCGCGTTCGACCACCCGGGCCAGCTCCAGCAGGAGCGGCTCGGCGTGGTGGCGGCCGATGATCTGCATGCTGACCGGGAGCCCGTCGACCAGGCCGGCCGGGATGGCCACGGCAGGGTTGCCGGTCGTGTTGGCCGGAATGGTCAGGGCGCCGTTGTTCCCCACCGCGGCCTCGAAGCCGACCTCGCTGACCAGATCGACCCCGTCCACCACCGTCGGCATGGGTCCTTTGGCCGGGAAGGCGACGTCGGGGTTGGTGGCGCAGATGATGAAGTCGACTTGGTCGAAGAGCGTGGCCAGTTTCACGATCATGTCGCGCCGGAAGATCTCGATGTCCTTGGCCGTCTCCAGGCCGTAGTGGTTGGTGGCGATGTTGGCGGCCAACATGATCTCGGGGGTGAGCTCCGATTCACAGGCCGGGTAGCGATCGCCCAGGTCGACCAGCAGTGACGCCGTGCCGGCCAGGGCCCACTCCAACCCGCCCCGGGGCAGGCTGACCGGGATGTCCACCCGCTCCAATCCGGCGTCGGCGATGAGGTCGGCGGCCGCGTGCTCCACGCGCTCCTTGACCGCCGAGGCCACGAAGGCGGCCCCCAGATCCGTCGAGACCGCCACCTTCATGCCCGCCAGATCCAAGGTGCCCAGCCCAGCCTCCCACCCTTCGACGCGGGGGAGGCTGAAGGGGTCGTACTCACTGGCTCCGTTGCAGACGTCGTACCAGCGGGCGGCGTCGCGCACCGAGCGCGACAGACAGCCGATCACCGCGGTCAACGGCTCGATCTCGGCACGCGGACCCTTGGGAATGCGCCCGAACGTCGCCTTGAGGCCGAACAGCCCGGTGAACCCGGCCGGGATGCGGATCGATCCGCCGCCATCCCCACCGGTGCAGATGGGTAGCAGCCCCCCGGAGACCGACGCCGCCGAGCCGCCGGACGAGCCACCGGGCGTGCGCTCGAGGTCGTAGGGGTTCGAGGTGGCCCCGTGCAGCCGGGTGTAGGTGCAGTTGATGCCCCCGAACTCACTGGCCGTGGTCTGTCCGACCAGGACGGCCCCGGCCTGGCGCAAGCGGGACGTCATGGTCCCGTCGTAGTCGGCGATCCTGTCCTTCAGGACCAATGACGCCTCGGTCCGGGGCCACCCTTGGACCGGATCGAGTTCCTTGACCCCGATGGGGACCCCCCCGAAAGGCTGCGACACATCGGCCGCTGCGGCAGTCTTCCGCGCCTGCTCCTCGTCCACGAAGGACACCGCGTTGAGCGACGAGTCGGCGATGGCGGCCAGTGACGCGTCGAGGGCCTCGGTCGGGGAGAGGGTGCCGGCCCGGAACGCGTCGACCAGCGAGCAGGCGTCTTCCATCCATGGTTGCTCGGTCATGGGCCAGGACGCTACCGGCTCGATCCGTCACCCCGCCCCGACGCAGGGGCTCCTCCCTGCCCGTGCACTTGCTTGTGCGCCGGGCGTCACGGCCCGCCGGGCCGGTCGGCGGTCGGCCGTCGGCGCGTCCCGAGCCCGAGCGGGACCGGCCCAGGTACAGTGCGGTCGTGTCCGCTACCCCGTCCGCTGTCCCGTCCGAGGCCCAGCCCGGGACGACTCCCGAGCACCCCTTCACGCTGGCCATCGACGTCGGGGGGACCGGGCTGAAGGCGTCGGTGCTCAGCCGGGACGGCACCATGGTGGCCGACCGGGTCAAGATCGCCACCACCTACCCGCTGCCACCCGACGGCGACCATGGGCTGGTGGCTGCGCTGACGACGCTGGTCCAGCCGCTCCCGCCGGCCGACCGGGTCTCGTGTGGCTTCCCCGGCATGGTGCGCCGCGGCCACGTGCTGAGTGCTCCGCACTTCGTGCTGAAGAAGGGACCGGGCTCGTCGGTCGACAGCGACCTCTTCGCCGCATGGTCGGACTTCGATCTGGCCTCCGCCCTGGCCGGGGCGCTCAAGATCCCCACCAGGGTGGCCAACGACGCCGACGTGCAGGGTGCCGCCGTGGTCGAGGGCAAGGGACTCGAGGTGGTCATCACGCTCGGCACCGGCTTCGGCAGCGCAGTCTTCATGGACGGGAGCCTGCTCCCGCACATCGAACTGGCTCACCACCCGTTCCGCAAGGACGAGACGTACAACGAGCAGGTGGGCGAGTTGGCCCGCAAGAAGGTGGGCGACAAACGCTGGAACCACCGGGTGCGCGAAGCCATCGGCTGCCTCGATGCGCTTTTCTTCTTCGACCACCTCTACATCGGCGGCGGCAACGCCCGCCGGATCGACCGGGACGAACTGGGCGACGTCCTCGAGCGCATCACCGTGGTGGACAACACGGCGGGGATCCTGGGCGGGATCAAGCTCTGGGAAGGGCAGCACCTCGGCGTATGACACGGCCACGCATCACCCTGGTCGGAGGCGGCAGCACCCACTGGACGCCCACCCTGCTGGTCGACTTCGCCAACACCCCGGCCCTGGCCGAGGCCGAGGTCACGCTGTACGACATCGACCCCAAGAGCCTGCCGCCGATGCTCGAGCTGGCCGCCCACATCGCCCGTTCCCGCGAGATCGGCCTCACCGCCAGGGCCGCTCCCGACCTCCCCTCCGCGCTGCAGGGCGCCGAGTTCGTCCTGACCACGCTGTCGGTCGGCGGCTTCGCCTCCATGGCGCACGACATCGAGATCCCCGCGACCTACGGCCTGCGCCAGCCGGTCGGCGACAGCGTGGGGCCGGGCGGGATCATGCGCGCCCTGCGCAGCATCCCGGTCATGGTGGACATCGCCCGGGCCGTCGAGGAGCACGCGCCCGACGCCATGCTCCTCAACGTGTCCAACCCGCTCTCGGCGCTGTGCCGGGCCATGAGCAAGGAGACCACCGTCACCACGGTCGGGCTCTGCAACGAGATGGTCGGCTTCCAGTTCGCCATGAGCCTGATCTTCGAATGCGGCATGCACGAGGTCAAGCCGACCGTGGCCGGCGTCAATCACCTGCCCCTGGTCACCAGCTTCACCATCGGCGACGACGACGGCTTCAGCCTGCTGCGCGACTTCCTGGAGAATCCCGGCGATCGGGCGAACGACCCCATCTGGATGAACCCGCCGCCCCCCAACAGCCATTGGCACAAGCATTCCGACGGGGAGAAGTGGACCAAGTCCGACGTGGTCCTCAACAACGCGGTGAAGTTGGAGCTCTTTCAGCGCTTCGGCGTCCTGCCCGGAGCCTCCGACACCCACGTGGTCGAATTCTTCCCCGGCTTCGTTACCCCGGAATCCGACTTCGGTCGCACCTGGGGCGTGCACCACTACGGCATCGCCGGGCATAGAGCCGACAAGGACGACGACGACGCCTCGGTCGGGCGCCTCATGGGATCCGACAAGATTCCCGCCTGGGGCTCGGGTGAGTTGGCGGCCGATCTCATCGGCGCCGTGGTGACCGGCAAACCCCGGGCCCTGCCGATGAACCTCCCCAACACGGGCCAGGTGACCACCTTGCCCGACGGCGCCATCACCGAGTGCATGGGGATCGCCGACGCCGACGGCGTCCACGCCCGTGACCGGGTGGCGGTGCCCTCGATCCTGGGCGAGTACCTGCGCCGGATCCATGCCTCCCAGGAGCTGACCGTCGACGCCGCGCTGAGTGGCAACCGCACCACCGTGCTCGAGGCCATGCTGGCCGATCAGATGGTCAGTCGCCTGCCGTACCAGGGCGTGGTGGCCATGACCGATGAGCTCTTGGTGGCCACCGCCCCCTGGCTCCCCACATTCGCCGCGGCGGGGTGACCTCGGCCCCGACATCCGACGGGCTGCTGGCCTGGGACCCGCTGGACAAGCGGTACAAGTCCGATCCCCATTCGATCTGGCGCCGCCTGCGCGACGAGGCACCCCTCTATTACAACGCGGAGCTCGACTTCTACGCCCTGAGCCGTTTCGCCGACACCGACGCGGCCCACCGCGACGCCAAGACCTTCAGTTCGGCCCACGGCACCGTGCTGGAGATGATGACGCCCGAACTCATGGAGGGCGGGCTCATGATCTTCCTCGATCCGCCCGACCACACCCGCCTCCGCCGGCTGGTCTCGAAGGCCTTCACGCCGCGCCGCATCGCCGTGCTCGAGGACGAGATCCGCACGTTGTGCGCCGACCTGCTCGATCCGCACGTCGGCTCGGATGGCTTCGACTACGTGGCCGACTTCGGCGCCCTGGTGCCGGCGACCGTCATCGCCGCCCTGCTCGGTGTGGCGCCGGGCCACCGGGACGAGATGCGCGAGCTCATCGACGGGACCTTCCACCTCGACCCGGTGACGGGCATGTTCAACGACGTCTCCGCCGCGGCCATGGGAGAGCTGCACGCGTATGTGGAAGCCCAACTGAAGGAGCGGCAACGGGTGCCGCGCCCCGACATGTTCACCGATCTCCTCCAGGGCGAAGTCGTCGAGGAAGACGGTCAGCTTCGCCGTCTCACCCTCGAGGAAGCCACGATGTTCTCCCTGCTGCTGGCCAGTGCCGGCACCGAGACCGTGGCTCGCCTGATCGGGTGGGCCGGCGTGGTCCTGGCCGACCACCCGGACCAACGGGCCGAGCTGGTGGCCGACTCCTCACTCCTGCCCAACACGGTGGAGGAGCTGCTGCGCTTCGAAGCCCCCTCGCCGGTGCAGGGACGCTGGACGACGGCCGACACCGAGTTCCACGGCCAGGTCGTCCCCGCCAACTCCAAGGTGCTCCTGATCGACGGCTCGGCCGGGCGCGACGAGCGTGCGTTTCCCGACGCCGACCGCTTCGACATCCACCGGGTCATGGACCACCATCTGTCCTTCGGCTACGGGGTCCACTTCTGCCTGGGTGCCGCCCTGGCCCGCCTCGAAGGGCGCGTCGCCCTGGAGGAGACGCTGCGCCGTTTCCCCCAGTGGTCGGTGGACCTGGACCGGGCCGTTCCCCTCCACACCAGCACCGTGCGGGGGTACACCGAGCTGCCCATCACGTTCTGACTGCGGTCGACGCCATTAGCGCAAGATGTTCACGGCGCGGGCGATGACCAGGCCCAGGATGGCCAGCGAGGTCATCGATTGGACGCCCATGGCCAACTTGGCCCAATGCTTCAGCGGCATCACGTCGGTGGGGCTGAAGGCGGTGGCATTGGTGGTGCCGAGATAGAGGTAGTCGAAGAACGTGGGGCGCCAGGTCGGCTCGGCCAGGTGCGGGCTCAGGTGTTGGGGAAAGGCAAGGTCCGGGAACTCTCGTGGCGCGACCAGGCGCGCCTCGGGACCACCGTTGTCGAACTCCCAGTACACGAAGGTGAAGCTGATGATGGTGTAGATCCAGACGGCCGAACCGTCCAGCAGGATCCGGCCGGCCGAGTTGGTCTCGGGACCACCGCGGATGATCTCGTAGACGAGATGGATCGTGACGCCGGCCGCCCCGAGCACCAGAATGATCACCAGCCCGACCGACAGAGCGCGTACCGCAGTGGACCGGCGGTCAATCCGACCGGGGTCGGCAATGACCACGGCTACCAGGAACAGTCCTTCGAACGCCGGGAAGAGCCACGTGGGTAGGAACCTCGGGTGATCCGGGAGCAGGAACGGCAACACCATGGCCACGAGGATGACCAGGGCCATGGGCCACCGCTTTTCCCCCAGGGGTGCCGTTTCGACGTTCGTGATGATCCGAATCGTAGGGGTTGCCGAGGCCTAGACGACGTGCCGTCTGCGAAACACCAGGAGCCGAAGGCTGAAGGGGTCATTCGGGCGTCGAGTGACGCCGTTCGAACGCCGAGCCCCGGACCCCGGATTCTTGCGCTGAAAAATGCCCTGGTAAAGTCCGTAAACCAGCGCTCGTAGCTCAACGGACTAGAGCATCTGACTACGGATCAGAAGGTTGGGGGTTCGAATCCCTCCGAGCGCGCCACAGAAGTCCCGGTGGAAGTGCATTTGGCCTTCGAACCAAGCTTGTCGGCCTTCCGCTTGTCAACCATTTGCCAACGGAGCCGTCGAAAATGCCTCACGACCAACAAACGCTATCTTTGGCGGCGCTTGAACTCGCCACGGACTTGTTCGCTCGGCAGTACGGACTGTCCGGCCCGGAAATCCACCGAGCCTTCGCCCCCTACACGAATGTCCTTGGTACGTATCCACTGGCAGACAGGCCCTCCCGGTGGATGATCTTTCAGCGAGGCATGGAGGCCCTCGACGAGGACGATCAGCGCAGTCTCCTTGTCGATCTGCTCGACCGGGAATGGCCAGGCCTTGAGCCTGACGCCGTGGACCAGCTACGCCAGCACTTGGCTGGAGGGGCGCGCCACGCCTCCCAGCAGCTGGGGGATCGCTAGGCCCGACTTGACTGGTCAGCGGTTGACCGAAACTGGAAAGCACGCGATCGACCTCGTTTCCAAGAATCCCGAGGGGGCTATCAGGGCGGCACGAACCGCGTTGGAGAGTGTCTGCAAGCACATCTCCGAAGAACGGAATGAGCCTTACCCAGACGGAGGTGACCTCCTCGCCTTTACAAGGCCGCTGCGAGGTCTCTAAAACCGCTCCCGACCAACACGCTGAACGGGTCGTCAAACAGATCCTCTCAGGTGCCGCAACGGTTGTGGATGGTTTGGCTGGGCTGCGAAACGCGCTGAGCGATGCCCACGGACGAGGGAAAGAAGAGGTGCGCCCAGCACCGAGACACGCCCGACTGTCAGTCAACATGGCATTCGGGCTGGCCACCTTCCTCATCGACACTCACATTGAAAAGCCATAGGTCCAGGTGTGCACTTCGTACCCCCAGCCCGGCGAACTGGGATACCCCGTCCGGTATCAGCGGTGCAGTCTGAGAAATTGGTCTGGTGACCGAGATTGCCAACCAGACTCGTCATGCTCGGCTTCTGAGCCGAGGTCGCAAGCTGGAAGCGGCGACGCTCGGCTGGAACATCGTCGGCGTGTTCGTACTGGCGTTCGCTGCTGCGCTGGCGCGATCCGTTGCGCTTGCGGGGTTCGGTCTCGACAGCCTCATTGAGATTGGTGCATCCATCGTTGTGCTCTGGGAGCTGGCGGATATAAGTCAAGAACGACAGCGCAGTGCTACGCGTTTGATCGGGTTGGCATTCGTCTGTCTGGCCGTCTACCTGGCCATACAGAGCACGATCATTCTCCTTATCGGTTTCCACCCGCGTCACAGTCCGCTTGGTATCGCCTGGACGGGAGTCACCGCAGCCGTCATGTTCGGACTCGCATTCGGCAAGGCCAGGACTGGTGCGGACTTGAACAATCCAGTCCTTCGGGCCGAAGGCACAATCACCATGATTGACGGCATCTGGCGACAGCGGTTCTTATTGGCCTGGTGCTGAATGCCTTGGCCGGGTGGTGGTGGGCCGATCCGTTGGCCGGATACTTGCTGCTCTACTACACCCTCCGGGAGGCTCGTCAGTCTCTGAGTCACTGAGAACCGCCTACTACTGGTATCCCCGTCGCGTCGAAGTTCTCACGCATCGGGGGACTGCGGCGACGCTCACGAACTCAATCTGGGCGCATCCGTATCACCCGGAGTGCCTCTGTTGAGGCAACCAGCGCGACGGAGAGGGCAGTAACCCGATCCGCCCACCACCACCCGAGGGTTTGCTCGGCCAAGAGTCCGAGAAGGGCCAACACGCCCAAAGCGGCTCCGATGCCGCTCAACGTCCCGTCGCCCATCAAAGCGTGACTCCCAAGTCGCCCTCCCGTCCGGTACTTCGCCCATCCGAGGGGGGCCAGCACAACGGCGGAGACCCCGGCTGAGACCATTGCGAAGAGAGAGTGCTCAGGCACCGAGCGCGAGAGAAGGTCGTTGATTGCTGCGACCGTCAGAGTGATGGCCACCAGTCCCAGGGCGGTGGCGACGACGATCGAGGCTCGAGCCTCTGCCTGAAGACCTCTTGTTGGATCGCCTCGTTCCACTCCGAAGCGCCAGACGAGACCGATCGACCCCGCGACGTCCGCGAGGACATTGAGGCCCAACCCTAAGACCCCAAGACTCCCCGCAAGCAGTCCCGCGGTTATCGCCGATGCACCAGCGACCAGACCCCACGCGACTGAGAAGTACGAGAGCCTCAATGCTCGCACTAAGAGCCGGTGCCTGGCCGGGTCTACGTCACCGTCAAGGGCACCCATCTGGTGACCCTATTTCAGACCGACGAAGGACCGCCCGGGCGGCTCCTTTCGTCAGCTTGGGTCTATCGACCCCCGCAGCAGCAGCGGGGGTGGCAGCCGCAGGTGCAGCCACAGTGTGGGCAAGGTGTCATGTTGTAGCTCCTTTCTCGACGTTGATTGCGCACGACGAATCCGCCGTGGTGGCGTCCATGCACTCGGTATTGCGCTCCTTGAGGACGTGGAGTTGCGCTCGTACCGCTTCTAGTTCTTCGATGTCAGCTTGCACCTCGGCCAGACGCCGTTCGACGAGGACCTCGTGTGCCCGCAGGGGCACAGGCCTCGCTCCCGCACGTCAAGCAGTTCTTTGATGTCTCCGAGGCGTAGCCCCATCCGTTGGAGGCCCTTGATAAACCGGAGCCGCTCTGCGGAGGCGTCGTCATAGAGCCGGTAGCCAGCTGTGCTGCGTCCGGTGGGCTGCAATAAGCCGAGCCGCTCGTAATAACGCAGAGTGTCGGCCCTTAGGCCGAGTGTCCCGGCCAACTCGGAAATGGTTGTCATCGTCACGCACTGCCACGGTAGACCTTGGAGTCAGGTCCAAGGTCAAGCCCCTTCGTGCCGCTGATTCTGACTGCCCCACTCGTGCCGGACCGGGGCGCTGGCAATCAGCGCACGAACGGGAGTCGAAGTCGCACCATGCGATTGTTCGGTAGGTAACACACCAAGTGTCAGGTTGGTATTCCCCACATCGCTATAACGGCCCTCATCCAAGGAGTGAGGCGCTTAGCGCCGCACCGGCGTCTTCAGCCATGCCCGGCATTCGCGGCAGCGACGCCGCCAGGATCGGACCACATGCCCGTTCGACAGTGATGCGAGCCGCGTCGACCTGCTCCGATGGGTAGTTAGTCAAGTCGTAACAGTCGTCGACACGCATACCGTCCTCGCTGAACGACGCCGTGCCACCCTCCGGGAAGGGCAAGAACGGCATCCCGAGCTCGGTCGAACTCGGCTGCTTCACCGATGCCGGGTCGCTCATGTTGAGCCCATACCAGGTCGCAAGACGGCACGATGGCAACGGTACGACCGATGGTCTCAAGGCACGCGAGGCAAGCAAGAGCGCGAGCTCTCCGCCCTTGGAGATGCCCATCACCCCCACTCGCTGTCCCGCGGCGTAACGATCACGGAGCAGCTCCACACCTCACGCGAGCGATTCGAGCGGGATTCCGATAGAGCGCAGACGGCAAACCGGGCGCACCGAAATAGCCAAGAGCGAACGAGGTCATCCCGTGCTCGGCCAACCGCCAGGCGCCCCGAACGGTTCGGGGATCCCGCCCCCAGAACCGCCGAGTACCACTACGAAGGTGTCTGAACTCCCGTCTGGCTCCCACACCACGCCCACTGTGCCGTCGGACTGAATCTCACTTCGATGCAGCCCTGCCGAATCGCCAGCAGGTTCCATCTCCGAAACCTAGTCGTCCAGTATTGCCACATCCAGGATCGCCCAAGGGCGCTGAGAATGGCCGCGTGCTCACTCTCGTGAACCTTCCGTCATCGCGCACGGCTGTAGGAGCCAATAGGTATCCCCGAAGTGCCGGCTGGTGGCACCCCGTCCCGGCGAAGTGGGACACCCAAGCCGTCCGGCGGGGGCACTTGCGAGCCGAGTCAACACTCGACGCGGAACAGGCGCCAACTCCCGGGGACGCCCTTCAGCTCGTGTTCGCCGCGATCCGCAAACTCGAAGTCCGACCCCACGACCAACGGTGGCACGGCACTAGAAACGAAAATCTCACCGGGGCCGGCGAAGGCCGAGAACGTGGGCACCGATATGGACCGCCATCCCCGCAACATCGTCGCCCCGGACTTCGATCTCGCCAGCGCGGATCCCGTGCCCGCACCTCGACGTCGAACCTCTTCAGGTTCTCTCGGATGGCCACGGCGCACTCGACGGGGCTCGACCGGGGCCGTCGAAAGTGACCACGAAGCCGTCGCCCACGGTCTTCACCTCACGACCGCGATACCGCTCGATCTGGGTGCGCACACTCTGGTCGTGCCGGTCCAGCAAGTCGCGCCAGCGTCCGTCCCCGAGGTGAGCGGCCCTATCCGTGGAACCCACGATGTCGGTGAACAACACGGTGGCCAGAACTCGCTCTGTGCCGGACCCGCCTCTTACTCCGGTCACGAACTCCTCGATCTCGTCGAGCATCGGCCCG
>CAWGEX010000006.1:0-36665 GCA_963821755.1 uncultured Acidimicrobiaceae bacterium | reverse complement strand
TCCCGTTTCAGCGTGGAGACCTCTTTGACGACGTCGTCTTTGAGCACGGTCGAGTTGGACCATCTGCTTGCTGAGGGTGGAGGACACGACGTACTTCGGCAGGCTGTTCAATCGGTCTGCCCATTCGTCGCTGCGATCCTGCCATCGACTCGCGCGACCCAGTCGTCGCTCTGCGGCCCAGCAACAAGGCGTCAGCGTCCAGCGCTTCGGCTGTCATGACGCCGGCCCAGGCTTCGAGGTCCTTGCCCCCGAACTGGCGGAACCAGCCGCCGTGTTTGAAGCCCTCCTGGCCGTCAGGGTCCTGGACGACTCCGTCGAGCGACACGTTGGTGGCCACCACAATTTCCACGTTTCGCTTCTCCTCGTCTTGGTGTTATGAGTTGCCACCGAAGTAGGCCCCGCAACGTGGGGAAATTGGGCGCACATCGACCGCCCAGTTCGCCGGTCTGGCGGTGTCTCCATGACGATGGAAGTGACGGAACAGAGGAAGAAGAAAGCGGGGACGGTGGTGACGTCCGACTTGATCTCGAGGGCGCGAGCCGGTGATGCCGATGCGTTTCGGCAGCTCACCGAGCCCCACCGCCCCGAGTTGCAGGTACATTGCTACCGGATGCTCGGATCCTTCCAGGATGCCGAGGATGCACTCCAGGAAACGTTCCTGGCCGCCTGGCTGGGTTTCGGACGGTTCGAGGAACGGGCATCGCTCCGCACCTGGCTGTACAAGATCGCCACCAACCGGTGTCTGAACGCCCGTCGGTCTGCCAGCCGACGCCCGGCCAAGGAGTGGGATGTGCCGGGTGTTGCACCACCCGAGCCGACCCGACTCGGAGAAATCTCGTGGCTCGAGCCATATCCTGACTCGCTCCTTGCTGGAGTACCGGACCGGCAGCTCAGCCCGGAAACATGCTACGAACAAACCCAATCCATCTCTTTGGCCTTCGTGACCGCACTTCAGGTCCTGCCGCCGCGCCAGGTCGCCGTGCTCGTTCTGCGTGACGTTCTCGGCTTCCAGGCGACCGAAGTGGCCGACATGCTGAACTCAACCCTCGATTCGGTCAACAGCGCCCTCAAACGAGCGCGCGCTGGTCTGCAGCGACGCCTTCCGTCGGCCGCCAATGTCGAACCGCCTCCGGCCCCGGGCTCACGGTCGGAGGAGATGATCGCGACCGAAGTTCGTGAGAGCGTGGGAATCCGCCGACCTTGACGTGCTGGTCGACCTCCTCACCGACGACGTCTTCATGTCAATGCCACCTTTGCCCTTCGAGTACGAGGGTCGAGATGCCGTGGCTCGCTTCTGCGCCAGCATCTTTGGCTCGGGGCGACGCTTCGACCTTGTCCCGACGCGAGCGAACGGTCAGCCGGCGTTCGGAGCATACGTGCGTGCGCCAGACGGCATTCCGCACGGCGTCGGCCTTTTCGTGCTTGCCCTCACCGGTGACCGGATCAGTGCTCTGACGCGTTTCGAGAACTCCGTACTCCCGTCGTTCGGACTGCCGCGATCGCTCGCCGATGAGGGCAAGACGCCAATGTCGGAGAAGTGAGCTCCCGCATTGAGGCGCTCGGCGCTTCGGCGCTACGGGCGTTGACCATTTTCTCGTGCCGTGTTACTACATAGAGGAGGGCTCGAGGGGCCTTCGGATTTCTGGAATGAAGTTGTCGCTGTAGCGAGTTTCCACGATTGGGATTCGCCGCGAATACTGAACAGGAGAAATCTGCCAATGAAGAGACTGCGCTACTTCATCGCGGCGGCGCTCCGCCCGAGCCGCTCCGCCCTGGGAGAGAACGTTCGCCGCTTTGTCGCCCTGGCATTCGCTTTTGCCGTCATCGGAACAAGCTCCACACTTGTATTCGGGTCAGCCGCCTCGGCCTTGCCCCGCCCGCCGGCCCAGCCCCCAGGTCTCGATCACTTCATTTGCTACAACGCTTCGGTCCCACCCGGGATCGCCTTTCCGGTACTTCCGTCACAGTTGAAGAACCAGTTCCCAGGGCTTATCAACCTCACCCAGACCAACGCACAAGTGGTCCTTCACTGCAATCCCGCCACCAAGAGGGTCACAAGCGTGACCGGGAAGGTCACCTCCTACCCGGCGAAGAGCCCGAGCTGGCACCTATTGTGCATCGCCATCGACGTGTCGCAGTCACCGAATACCCATGTGGTGAAAGTGAGCGACCAATTCGGTGCCGCCAAGCTGACGACGGGCCCGCCATCTCAGTTCTGCCTGCCGTCCCTCAAGTCGCTTGGTCCTGCTTCGAACCCGGTGTTCACCCCTCCGGCCGCGTCGGAGATCAGGCCCGACCACTTCACCTGCTACCCGATCGAGAACCCGACAGGCGGACAGCCGTTCACCCAGATTCCACCCGTGGTCATGGTGAAGGACCAGTTCACGGGGCGGCTGGTCCCTGTCCAGATCGGACTTCCCACCACGCTGTGCCTCCCGACCCAGAAGACCCTTGAACCCAGTGGCCAAGTGACGAAGATCACGAACGCAACGGCTCATCTGATGTGCTTCAAGGTGAGCGGTGTACCACCCAGCAATGTGCCCACCGTGTTCGACGAGAACCAGTTCAACCAGCAACCCTTCCACCCGAACAAGCCCGGGCCAGGATTCACCCCCATCGAGATTGGGACAGCCGCCTCCTTGTGCCTTCCCTCCTACAAGAAGTTGCTCTCCTAGATTTCGTCCGGCGGCGCCACGCGCTGCGCTCGGTGCGTGGCCCTGACCCGGATTTCCACTGTCACCTCGAGGTTCGGTCAGAACGAAGCCGCGCTCCCGCGGCGCCGTCCCGGCGCTGTCCGGCAGTGAGCCCCGCCCAGATACCAAGAAGACTGAGGTCGCTCATGGCGTACTCCAGGCATTGGGCGCGCACCGGGCAACCCGCGCACAAATCTCGAGCACGCGCCAGGTCCTCCACATACCTCGAGAAGAACGGACCGGTCTTGCCCTTGCAGGCCGCTTGCTGAATCCAGTCCAACCTGCTCGCTTCCCTGATGCCGCTTCGATCAGGATGCTGAACGGCGCGACCTCTGACCAACAGGCTAGTGCGAATACGTCGGAACGGATCGGATGGCTGAACGGACCCCTTGACCATGGGGGCGAGACGTCCCGACGAAGGCTGATGAGGTGTGCCACCTGCTCGGCGGACCGAGGCACCTTCCGCACTATGGTCGCCGACATGCAGATCGGTGCCGTGACGATCGAGGGCGTCTCTGACGGAAGCCTGCAGGCGCCACCGACTCTCCTGTTCAACAAGAGCGACCAGGATTGGCTACAGCACTCCCAGTTCCTCGATGCGGATGGGATGCTGCCCATCGAGATGGGCGGGTTCCTCGTGCGCAGCGGGGACCGCCTGGCACTGGTCGATACCGGATTGGGCCCGCATGCCGCTCCCCGGCGGACGGGAATGCTCATGAAAAACCTGACCGCTCTGGGAGTCGAGCCGTCGGAGATCACCGATGTCGTCTTGACTCACCTCCATTTCGATCACCTCGGGTGGGCAACCGACGGAGAGCGCCGCCTGTTCGCCAACGCCACCTACCGGTGCCACGAGGCGGACTGGGAGTTCTTCATGGGCTCCACTCCCTTCGATGACAGCCTGGCCGTCTCCCAGATGGGTGGCCGAGCGTCGTCGGAGCTGCTTCCTCCCATCGCAGAGCGCCTCACGACGTGGGGCGAGGACAGGACGATTCTGCCAGGCCTGGACGTGCGCAGCGCCCCTGGGCACACGCCCGGCAGCACCGTCATTGTGATTTCGTCCGGGACCGAACGGGCCATGCTCCTCGGTGACGTCGTGCACTGTCCCGCCGAACTCCTGAGCGACGACTGGGAGATGGTTGGTGACGTCGACAAACACCTTGCGCAGCGGACACGCGAGACTCTGGCGAGAGAACTCGAAGGCTCGAACATCCCGTCGGCAGCGAGCCACTTCCCAGGGCTCAGATTCGGCAGACTCTTGGCGGCCGAGGGGCGTCGACAGTGGACGTTTGGCTGAGGCTCCACTGTGGAAACTGACCGCGATCCCTCCGAACCAGCCGGACGGTTGCGCCCACTCTGAGAGATCGTTACGTTCTTTACATAGGGAATGCAGAAGCTCGGAGGAACGATGAAGCACTACTTAAGGCCATGTGTGCTGGGTGTCGGGTTGTCGATCGCGGTGATCGCGGGGGGCACGGTGGCCGCGGGGGCTTCGACATCGGGGAACCTGGTCACCAATCCGGGAGCAGAGATGGGGCCGGGATCCTCCGACGGCAGCGTGGTCGCGGTGCCGGGATGGACCGAGACGACTGGAACGACGTTCACAGCTGTGCAGTACGGAGCGTCAGGGTCATTCCCCTCTGCCACGAGCCCGGGGCCGGCCAAGCGAGGAGCGAACTTCTTCGCTGGAGGTCCGAACGCCGATAACGTGGTCGCCGTCCAGACGATCGATCTGACGAAGTTCCGCGCAGCCATCAAGGCCGGTACGGCCAGTTTCAACTTGAGGGGATGGCTCGGCGGGTTCGCCTCACAGGAGGACTCCGCGTTCATCGAGCTCGACTTCAAGAACGCCACGGGCTCGTTGGTGGGGACGTCCGCCACGCTCGGCCCGGTGACCGCCGAGCAGCGGCAGGACGTGACCGGCTTCCTGCAGAAGTCGACCTCGGGCAACGTTCCAAAAGCGGCCCGCAGCGCGTTCCTCCAGCTCGCTCTTTCTCGGGCGTCGGGTACGTACGATGACGGCTACGCCGACAACGTGAGCTTCACGATAACGAGGCCATAGCTTCCCAGAAGTAAAAGAGCAGTCGTCGATTCGCACTTCGCTCCGATTTATTTCCATACCAAACTGATCATGGGAGCCGTTGCCGGCTGAGATGAAGTCTCCGGCGAGGACAATGCTGGCAATGCCGTGGCCCGGTGACCGCTCCCCGGCCTGTTCATCGAGCCTTCGCGCTGTTGAGCCTTCGTGTTCGACCACAGCCTCCAAAGCACGCACAGTCACGAGCGAACAGCATTCACGGGTCGGTGGCACAGTCCGCGGGGTGATCGGTGGTGGCGGAGTGGACCTGCCCGAACCACGTCGACGGGCTGACGGCAGTGCGGGAGTTCGGCCGCCGGCCCGCGTAGCCTCGGCCATATGCCTCAGAGAGACGCAATGAACGACTACGTGGAAGCCACCGATCGGGTCACCAGCATTCTGATCCGGCTCGGAGCTGGTGAGGCGGTGGAATCCGATGAGATCGAGGATGCTCGCCGCCAAGAGTTGGTCGCGACCAGCAGATATATCGGATCGCTCGTGAAGCTTGGGGCTTCGGCTGTGGCCGAGGCTCTGTCGGACGGTGGCGCATCTGAAAGCGACAACTGACGAGTCTCGGGTCTCGCATCGAGCAGCCGACGTATTCGCTTCGACGAAACAAAGCGGTCCGCGGGGTCGCTTCGTCAGGGTCGAGGGTCTGGTCGAGGCACCTGTCCATGGTGTTCCTCCACGGCGCTCGTCCAGTGTTCCGGGACCGCCTTTGGTTCAGGTCCTACTCAGGCAACAGGGGTAGCGTTCGACCCGTTCAACCAAGAGATACGACCGAGACCTATCAGCGGTCGAGCCGAGACATCGCAACCATGAAAGGCGTGACATGGCAGGTCTCAAGAAGTGGACAGCGGTCACGGTGGCCGGCGCAGTGCTCAGCCTCGCTGGTGTCATCGGCCTGGGTTCGGGCCTGTCCGGCGCGGCACAGCCGAACGACGCGCTCAGCCATTCGAACGGCGCAGTGTCACCCGACGCCACCCCGATCGCTCCCAACATCTACAAATGGTTCATAAACGGAGTCAAGGCGGCCTCGATCACCATTTCAACGGGAAGCTTCTCCAGCACGCTGGGCACCAACGATTCGGGCAAATTCATCCAAGCAGGCAGGACCTTCGGGTTGAGCATCACCAGCGGAGCAGACGCGCTCTATGGCTGCGTGTTCGCAGGACATGTCAACGCCAAAGGCACGGGTGTCTCGTCCGCCGCCAAGCCCGGCAACTGGGTCTGCCCCAACTTCGGGTCCGGGACCTTCTACATCAAGGCGGGCGCTTCGGCAACCACCCCGTTGAACCGCAGCGCATCCCCGCGCTCGGACGCGATACCGGCGACTGCCGGCTCGGTCGTTCTCGGTACCCACCACTGGACCTTCGGCGAAGGCGGGGGCACCAGGACCATCACGTTCGCCGCGAACAACACCTACACCAGTACGTTCGGCTTGGACAGGGGCACCTGGGTCCAAGCAGGGAGCGCCGTCGCCCTGAGCATCACCGGCGGCCAAGACGGGAACAACGACTGCGTTTTGGTCGGCAAGGTCAACACCACCGGTACGGCGATCGGAACCGCCGCGAAGCCCGGCCGCTATAACTGCGAGGGCTTCTTGGGGACCTTCACCATCAGCTGAGCACCGCACGAGGTGAGCGCGGTCTCCCAGGGTCGGGTTGAGGCGCGCTCCTTGGCGACGATTGATCCGAACCCTGGTATAGGACGGTAACCCCCGAAAGTTGGAGTCAGTTGGTTCGATCGTGGTTCGCTGAGCAGGCAGACCCCGCCATGTAAGAATCCGATGAACCGGAAAACCCCTAGGGGCGGCGGGCGGAATCGAACGCCCGTACGGGGCTTTGCGCTCCGCGTCTTCGCACGCCTTCGGCGTCCCCGGCCCACCCAGCCGACTATATGGGGCAGTCTGGCGAGCCGACGTCGCCTCATGGTCTGGCTGCCCTCCTAGTAGGGAACAGCTTCGGGCCTCTGCTTGGGGCCGGTTTGGGCGCGGGTTTCACGGGGCGCCAGCCGCCAGCTCCGCCAGCAGGTTCTGGCTGTAGGCGACGCGGCCGGTAAGGCTCCGAGGCGGACGACTGCAAAGCGCAAGCGCTGCCTCTGCCATCACCTCGGGTTGTTCGACGACCTGGTTCGAGTCATCGGGGCGGACCAGATGGTGAAAGACCGTGCCCGGGGTGGGCACCACCCTGCTCGGAGAGAGCGAGTTGACCGCGACGTTTCGCGTCCCACACCTCCGCGGCCAACCCCGTCGTAAACCGCTCCAGTGCCGACTTGACCATCCCGTAGACCGTGCCGCCTCCACGCGACATCGGGCCCGGGGGGAACGAGGGGTGACGCGACGCGCCCGAAGAGATGTTGAGTATCCATCCCTGGCCGGCCGCGGCCATGCCGGGAAGGACCCTCTGCGCGAGGTCCATCGGGGCGTAGACCTGGACCTCGAACATGAGCCGCTGGCGCTTCGGTGCGAAGTCGGCGATCGGGGTGAAAAAGGTGACGGCCGCGTTGTTGACCAGGATGTCGATGGGCCCGATGACGGCTTGGGTCTCTTGGATCAACCGCTCCCGCTCCTCCGGCCTCGACAAGTCCGCCGCGAGGGCGACTGCGTTCCCACCGTTTCTGGTAACCGCGAGAACGGTCTCTTCGAGGCTCCCCTCGAACCGGCTGGTTCCGGGCTCGACCGTCCTGGCCGTCACCGCCACCGTGGCACCTTCGGCGGCGAAGCGCTCTGCGATCGCCATTCCTATCCCCCGGCTGGCGCCGGTGATCAGGGCCGTGCGGCCGGCGAGGAGGCTGCTCGTCATTAGGTGATTCTCCTTGCGTTATTCCTAGTACTGGTCCTTGTCCCAGACCACCGGTGCGTCTAAACCTTCTATTTGGCTCCGTCTACGCGCAGTGGGTTGATCCCCACAGTGTCGAGTGGGAGATGTCGGCCAGCCGGGCGACTCGCCCACACGTTTGTCATCCTCACGGCGTCAGTCTTGCAAAATCTGTGGCCCTAAGCCGGCGTTCGGAACTCACCCAGCTCGCAGACAAGCCGGGCGTCATCGAACGGTCTGCCGACCTCGTCGTAGTGAGCCCCGAGGGGATTTACGGCACATTGCGAAGCCCGACCTGGCTCGTCGCCGAAGCGAGAGACACCAGTCCCGTGGGACAATGCCCCCTGTATGGAAATGCGTTGCGCAGACTGCGGATGTCTCGTAGACCGAGGAGAGGTCGTCGAGCGTTGCGGCCAACCTAACTGCTGCTGCCCCAACCTCCCCGACAAGCAACGTGACCCGGCCCGACCCTGACGTGGCGGCAGGTCTGGTCCATGCCATTCATCGTGGCGACATCGAATCTGTCCGCCGTCTTATCGCCGCTTCCCCTGCGCTAGTCAATGGCCCCCTCGGCGGAACGTTAAATACTCGCACCGCTTTGCACATCGTCACAGACTGGCCCGGCTATTTCCCCAACGGTCCCGAGATCGCCCGGATGCTCCTTGCGGCGGGAGCGGACCCAAACGACCGGGGTCCCGAGCCAGGTTCCGAGACGCCACTGCATTGGGCTGCGAGCAGCGACGACGTGGATGTCGCGAGCGCGCTCATCGACGGTGGGGCCGACATTGAGATTCCGGGTGGCTCGATAGGCACTCCGCTCGAAAACGCCGTCGGCTACGCGTGCTGGAATGTCGCCCGCCTCCTCGTGACTCGCGGGGTCAAGATCGACAAGCTTTGGCAAGCAGCTGCGCTCGGGTTGTTGACCCGCTTGGCGGAACTGACAAAGGCGGAGCCTGACAGCGTAGAACTCTCAAAGGCGTTCTGGCACGCGTGCGCTGGGGGCCAACGACGGGCGGCTGAGTACCTTCTTCTGCGAGGAGCCGATCTAAACTGGGTTCCGGATTACGCGGAGGGGACTCCTCTCGACGCGGCGAATGGACTAGGGACTCGACAGGAAAATGTCATCACCTGGCTCCGCGAAAAGGGCGCCCGCTCGGCCGAATCGGGATAGGACACCCACCTCGAAACCCTGATCAATCCCTCGGACAGCAGGGTCAGGGGACCATCCGCATGGTCAGAACCATCCCACCAACCCGACGGCAATGTACGGGAGCAGTCAGCCAACCTTGCTCGACTGCCTGTGAGCGCCTCGTGCGACTTGGTACGCCTCCTCCACCAAGACTGCAAAGGAATCGTCGAGCTGCTCCACATTCGTTATCCGAAACTGATGGACAAAGACGCTCTTCGTGTAGGGCGAAACCCGTAGAAAACTCCGAGTTTGGTAGTCTGAACTTCTCGTCCTGGAGGATGACTTTAAAGGTGACAACACATCGCGGCTGCGTGCTCCCGGCCTAACGCGACCTCGCCCGCCGGATAGCGGTACGGGGCAGGAGTCACCCAAATCATCGCTCCGAAAGGATTCGAGTGCTTCCGCGTATTCAGCAATACCTGCCGCGCCGTCGCACCAATTTGATCGCGAATGCGAGCAGGTCGGGCAATTCCTGGCCACGTTCAACCCGCACAGCGACAACCCCTACCTCAACTACGCCCTACCCGACGATGGCGCTGAAGGTACGACGAAGGTGTAGCTGCAGTGCACGTGATGACGGCCGAGGAGTGGAATATCTGCTCTGCGGAGGGGCCGACGCAACCGCCTACGGTGCCAGGCGCCTCTCGGAATACGCGGACTGCGGCGTACCGGCCGGCCGTCGCCCCCATCCGCCTCACCCCTGAACGTCACCACCGCCAAATCGGATGTGGCATGGATGTGAGACGCGGCAAGAGCGCGCCAAGAACCTTCAGCTCGGGAAACGCAACCGCAACCAGGAACGTCGATGAGAGGCGGCGGGCGGAATCGAACCGCCGCACGGGCTTTGCAAGCCCATTCCTCTGAGCTTCTCACCTGGGATTCACTCTTGTTCCGTGACACGCCAATCACGCGAAAATCACGCGTTCCGCGTCACCGCGCCCTCCGCTGGGGCCACCACTGGTCACCTCATGTCGGGTAACTGGGGAGCTCACTTTCAGCCAAAAAACGGTACGCTCCGGGACTTCCGGGGGGAAATCAGTCCGGGAAGCGAGCTCGCTCGGTCATTCGGGGCATTGGCCCGAGCCAGCTCGAGCGAGACAATGTCGGCGCTGCGCCGGCTGGTCGTCGTCCTCGAGCGCGTCGGGCATCGACGAGGAAGTTATCTACGGGCTGTCACGGGTCAGCGGATGCTCCTGTGACGCATGTTGGGATGGCCTGGGGCAGCACTGGGCGGATCCTTCGACCATGATGACGCCCCAGAGGCGAGCGAGCGGAGGCGGCATGAAACGGCGAGGAACAACGCTGGGGGCGGCGGTGGTGGCGTTAGGGTTCGCCATGGCGGCGAGCTTAGGACTGGCGGGCGCAGGTACGGCTTCGGCGACGGCACCTGCGCTCAAGATCAAGCCATTTGCAACCTGGACCGTCGAATTCAAGCACGGCAAGCTCGGTACGTGTGAACAGGTCTCATTCAACACGTTCGTCAACACGTTCGTCTCGGACCATGACGGCGATGCCGGAACTTGGAGCGGCGGGGGGTCGACGATCAACATGGCCTGGACGGCTGGTCCCGACACCGGCGTGACCTTCACGGCCCACTTCGTTTCCACCACCACGCCGGTCGAATACCAGGGTGTCGCCATTGTCGATGGCGATAGCGTGAAGACCATGCTGGTCAAAGGAGCCTTAACGTCCTACCGCGGATTTCCCTGCTGACGACCCGATTCGCACAAACAAGCGCCGGTGCACACCGCGCTGACCCTCACGACAGCGAGGAACACCTGATGTTGCGATGCGCAACATTGAAGCTGCAGGTTTCGCCACGGCGGGGAGCTTCGGACTTTCGGGGGCGGATATAGCCTCGGCGGCAACGCCGTTAACGCTCGGCTGAGAGACACCTAGCTCCGTCGCGGCTTCACGCTGCGACATCTGGCGGCGTTCCCGCTCCACCCGCAGGCTGTCGCCCAGCGCGGCCGACGGTCTGGAACACCTGACAGCCACCAGGAGTAGCGTTCTCAACCGGAGTGTTCGCATGAGCTCCGTGGAGTTGGCCGCCCTTCGGGGCGGTCAATTCGGGCCATCGTCACGGAGCCGAAATGAAAACGCGGCGGGGCGCCAGAAGTCGTCCATATGCTCGTTCCTGAGCACGAACCGGCCGGACGCCCCCTTCCCCCTACCCCCCAAGGTGACGGCGCCGGACGGTTCGTGCCGGCACGATATCTGAGCGGAACCTCGCCGCGCAGTCACGATTTTCCTGCTCACGTCATGGTCAACGGAGCCTCAGCGTCGCGGCCCTCGTGCTCGATACCGAGCGCTGCGTCTCCGGGGTCCTGGAGCAGGAGAACCCCTAAGGGCCCCAGTCGCTGCCCGCAACTCCGGAGAATCTGGATAGAAGATAGGCGAGCGAGGAACGGAGCGTCAGCGGAGTCCCACAACGGGGCCTTGACGTGGTGGACAGGAGCAGTTCGCACAATCGGTCAGGTCGCCTCGGGGGCAGCCTGAGTGCCCCTCTCGGCGTCCGTATGCAGGCGGGAAACCCCTCGAGACCACATCTCAGCTGGCGGTCGATGGAATGATCTCGGGATGGATGAGGAGGCCGGCGACCCGGCCCATGCGAGGCGGCTGAAGCCGGGCAGCTTTACCTCGGGTCTGTCCATCAACGAGTTCGCCGCGTGCGCTTCACTCGGGCTCGAGCCGCTGCAGTTCGTTCAAGGCTACTCCGTGCTCGCGCAGTCCTCGCCGATGTATTCGGGTGGGATCAGCATGACCGGGCAGCGCTTCGTTCCCACGCAAATGGGGACGTATGCCTACATGAACGCCTACATCCGAAACATGGCAACTCAGGGATACTGGAAGCGGTACCGCTGTCCCCACGTCAGCCAGGCCATCACCGCCGAGCACCTGACCTGGGGGGCCAACTCCGAACAGTTGCTCATGCACTCCTCGTGGAAGAGGGGGTACGGTGCCGCCTTCTCGAGGATGGTGAATCAAGCCAAGGCGGCCGGCGCTCATGGGATCATTGGGGTCAAGGACGAGCGACATCATTTCGCCGATACGCCGGCGCTCGAATATCGGGTCATCGGAACGGCCGTGCGAGTCACGGGAGCGCCCGAAACGAAGGGTGCTCCGTGGACGACACATCTTGCCGGCCCTGCACTGGTCAATCTGATTGCTAGTGGATATGTGCCCGTCTCAGCCGTAGTCGAGCGAACCTGGATCGCGGTGTGGCCCTATTGCCTGACCAAGTTCTTCTTAGAGGGGAAGATTCGTCAACGCGACATTATGGGCGATCCCGTCCAAGAGGTCGACCAGGTCTCCGATGCCAAGATGAAGCTCGTTGAGATTGCCACGGCGCACGTCCGCACCGCAGCCAAGGGTGACCATGTCTACGGAATAGACATCGAGCTCGGAGACGAGCATCTCGGGGGCAGCGGAGCGTGGATTATGGACGCCACAGTCCGGGCGACACGGCTCCGCCGTTTTGACGAGGCAAGCGATGCCCTAAGCGCTCAGGCCGTACTGATGCTGTCGTGACAGAGGGTGATCTGCGACAGCGGATGATGGCTGCCCAAAAGGCATCAATCGCGAGACGCTCAACGGCTGACTCTGAGGGCACATCGGCGCTTTCGGGCCTGTCCACCAACGAAACTTTGTTCCTCATCGGTTCGGGTTGGGCGCCGGTCGACATCTGTTCGGGAGCTGCCGTCTTCGGCATGCGCCGAGACACAGTCAACACGTGGGGCTCCACGCAGGACGACCGAGCTTCGAAGGCATTGGCAGCTGCCATGGCTACCGCAGTCCAGCGCCTGGAAGCTCGGTGCCAAGAATCGGGCGCATACGGGGTGATCGGCACCGACATCATCACCGAAATTCAGCCGCGCTACGTCGCCATCAACCTGGTCGGAACAGGGATTCGGCCTCTCCACACGTCCGCGGGACCAGATCGATCATTTACCTCGAATCTGACTCCGCGGGAGTTCGTGCTTCTTGAAGAAGCCGGATGGAAACCGGTCGGTCTGGCGTCGGGAGGTCGATTCGTGAGGGCCTATCGCCGCAAACCCGCACAGACGGTCACCCAAAAAGTTCAGAACGTCGAACTGGCGAACCCCACGAAAGCGCTGGCTCGAGCACGATCCGAGACCATGGTGCTCCTTGAGGAACGTGCTCGCGATTTCGGCGGTCAAGGCGTCGTTCAGCTTTCCCTGACGTCCGGGCCGGTTGCATTCGCGAAGCACGTCCTCTCGTTCATCGCCTGGGGCACTGCCGTCATCCGGACCACGACAGACCCGGCCTATCCCGTCCCATCAACGGCCGTCGCACTCACCGACGCAGAGGCGGCCGTCGACCCGGCCTCGCTTGTCGGAAGGTTCGGCAAGAACGCGTCGAACTGATCGAGGCGATTCCGTCATTCATCGGGCCTGCGCCGCCTGCCGAGGCGTCGGCGAAGCCGCCGCCGACGGCCCAGACATGCTCCCTCACCTGCATAGATGGATGGAGGCGGCGGGCGGAACCGTCGTACGGGGCTTTGCAGTTACAAAAACGGGGTTCGTCGGCGTTCGCATGAGGACAACGGTCCTGGTCAGAGTGCATGCCAGTGCGGAGCGGTTCAGCATGATTCAGGGCTCTTGTGCCATCCCTGTGCCATGGAGAGTGGACTGTGGAGGCGCCTATGCGGGCGGGCATCGCCCCCCGAAGCACGCTCCCCAGGTGTTGGTGTATCGTGGGTGTATGAGTCGCACCAACATCGACATCGACGAAGAGGCCTGCGACGTCGTCATGCAGCGGTACCGCCTGGCCACCAAACGAGAGGCAGTGAACTTCGCTCTGCGGACTCTGGCAGGAGAGCCGTTGAGCCTCGAGAAAGCCCGCCGGCTTCGCGGTTCCGGTTGGGAGGGTGACCTCGAGGAGTTGCGCTCTGCACGCACGCCGTGATCATCATCGACACCTCGGCATGGGTCGAGTTCCTCCGTGATACGGGCAGCACTGTCTGCGACCGCGTCGACGCACTCTTGGGCGACGAGATCGCCACGTGCCACCCCATCCGAATGGAGGTGCTCGCCGGCGCACGAGACGAGCAACACCTCAACGACCTTCGAGGGCTGCTCGCGCGCCTCTTTGCTGTCCACCGAACCGACCGACTACGAAGACGCAGCCGCGCTGTATCGCTCGTGTCGCCGGCACGGGGAGACAGTGAGAAAGCTGATCGACTGCCTCATCGCTGCCATTGCCATCCGAACTTCTTCGACCCTGCTCCATTGCGACAACGACTTCAACGTCTTGGGTCGCCACACTCCTCTTCAGAACGAATGTCCATAGGCAGGGCGACGAGTTGGAACGACGGTCAATTCGATTGTTCCTAAGGGCTATGGCTCCTGTCCGCTTCCTGCATCCGGCGAGTACCTCTGCTGGCCCGCTGCATTGGTCCGAGATCGCCGAGGCCAGCGAGACCATCGTCCATCCGCTGGTTCAATGGCATCTGACCGCCCCGGACCCTGATGACGGCCCGTGGAAGATCCCTCCCGAGCACGCACGGCCCTCCTCAGAGATCCTGTCGGCACTGGTCCCGCGCCTCGGGCCCTTCACGACGACCTCCGACCACTGAGCTTCCCCCACTTGGACGGACACGAGTCCACCTTCGAGTTAATGAATCGGGTCAGTGAGTGGCTCGGCGGCACCTAGGAGGCTGTTGAATAAATCGCGGTTTGGTGCTCGCGATTTGAGCCTGCATCGTCGAGAATTGGTGGGTGCAAGGACATAGCGATCCCAATCGCGAGCTGCTCGACGCTGCCGCTCTGTGTCGCCAACTCGTTCCCTCGGGCAGTGTGGAGGCCTTCTTGGCCGACCACCGTAGGGAGTTGTTCCCCGATGAGATGTTCGAGGACCTATTCCGCTCACGTCGTGGCCGCCCGTCGGTGCCGGCTGACGTGGTGGCGTCGGTCATGGTGCTCCAGGCCCTCGAGGGGCTCTCAGACCGTGACGCCGGCGCGGGCGCTACGCGACCGGATCAGCTGGAAGGTGGCCTGCGGGCTGGCCCTCGACGACGAGGGATTCGACTACTCGGTCCTCACCTATTGGCCCACCCGATTGCGCACGTCGGAACGTCCAGAGCGGATCTTCGATGCCGTCCGTTCGGTGATCGATGCCACCGGAGTCCTCGAAAGATAAGACCCGCCGGGCTCTCGACTCGACCCTCCTCGACGACGCCGTGGCCACCCAAGACACCGTGACTCAGCTGATCTCGGCCATCCGCCGGGTGCGGCGGGTCGTCCCCGGCGCCGATCGTGTGGCGGTGTCGGCCCACGACTACGAGACCTCAGGCAAGCCGCTCATCGCCTGGGACGACCCCGTCGCCAAAGCAGCGCTGGTCGACGGCCTGGTCCGCGACGCCCTCGCTGCTGCTCGAGGCCTTCGACGCAGCGCTGAGCGATCCCGAGGGGACTGACGCACTCGGCCTGCTGGCCCTCGTCGCCGGCCAAGACGTCGAACAAGACGAGGACGGCACCTGGAAGATCGCCCAGCGTGTGGCCCAAGACCGGATGATCTCGACCGTCGATCCCGAGGCCCGCCACATGCGCAAGTCCCGATCTGAATACCGGCGACGGCTACAAGGCGCACATCGCCACCGAACCCGAGACCGGGCTGGTGACCAAGGCCATCTTGACCAAGGCCAACGTTGCCGACGGGCCCACTGGCCCCCAACTCCTCGCTGATGAAGATCCAGGACTCATGGTGCTCGGCGACACTGCCTATGCATCGGGAGAGACGCTGGCGGCACTCCGTAGAGCCGAGCACCGCGCGGTCATCAAGCCCTGGCCGTTACAAACCGCAGTGCCGGGCGGCTTCGATCGGGACGACTTTGTCGTCGACCACGACGCCGGCACCGCTACCTGTCCCGCCGGTCACACGGTCAAGATCACCCCTCGCCTCAATGCCGTCTTCGGCGCCCACTGTGGTGGGTGCACGTTGCGGGAGCGCTGCACCACCGCCCAACGGGGTCGAACGCTCGACCTCACTCCTCACGACAAAGAGTTGGTCGTGCTCAGAGAGTCGTGGCGCCGAGGTGAGTTCAAAGAGGACTACCGGAGATTCCGTCCGATGGTCGAACGTGCGATTGCGTGGTTGGTCACCGATGCACATCGCAGGGGTGCGCTTCCGTGGGGTCGAGAAGAACCAACTCGGGCTCTCACTTCGCATAGCCGCCATCAACCTCAGGCGCCTGGTCAACCTCGGGTTATCCCACAAGGGAAGTTGGACGCTCGGGACCACGTGATCGCCGGCGCGCAAGCCTGGGTCGTCAATATGGGACCGCCCACGCTTCGGTCGGACATACCCAGGCTTGCACTCACAAAATTACGCCTGAGGAGCCGTTTGTTCAACAGCCTCCTAGAATCCTCCGTCGACGACATGTCGGGCAACGGAGAACCCACTCGCGAATCGCCCGATAGACTGAGGAAGGTTCCTGCTACTCCTCGTCAAGCACATTCTGAGTGAACGCACTAAGACGACAGCCTCCTCGTCTTCTCGGAGTATTCGCCCACCCAGATGACGAGACTTTCTGTGCTGGCGGCACCCTCGCCAAGTATGCGTATGCGGGGGCAGACGTCCGAGTGCTCACATTCACGAAAGGCGGAGCGGGCCAGATCAGGGACGCCAGCGTCGCCACACGGACGACCTTGACTGCAGTCCGGGCCAAGGAACTCGATGCTGCCGGTCGGGAACTCGGGATTACCGAGACGAGATGCCTTGAGTATCCCGATGGTGGCCTCTCAGACATCGACAACCGAGTGCTCATCGGCGTCGTCTCACATCTGCTCGACGAATTCGACCCCGATGTTGTGATTACCTTCGGGCCGGATGGGTTTTCGGGTCACCCGGACCACGTCGCGGTGGGATCAGCCACCACCGTGGCATGCTCGGAAGTTCGATCCGAGACATCGAGACGGGTCTTCTATTGCCAATCCCAGCGAAACAGCATGCTGCTGCGCAACCGCCTGGCCGAATGGGTAATCGAGCTGGCAAACCGATTCAAGGGCACGCAGGACTTCGTACGAGCACTCTGGGTCTTCTCACGTGAAGCAACCGCGCTCGGATACGCCTCAGACTTTGTCAACGTCGAGTGGTTTCCGTCGGGTTTCTATCTCATCGAACAGGGTGACGCTGCGGCGGAAATGCATTTTCTTCTCTCCGGTCATGTGGAGATCCGACGAGAAGACGAAGATGGCCAGGTCCGGGTGATCGACCAATCGGGCCCGGGCGAATTCATCGGAGAAGAGGGCATCGCAACGGGGCAGCCGCGCAATGCGCATGTCGTTGCACTTGATGACGTGACGACCCTTACGTTCTCCACACCAACACCTATCCTTACGGACGAGCCTGCGGCGCACTCTCAACGTAATGTGGCTCGATCTCTCGCAACAGAAGATTCGACAGACGATTGGGCGAGCATGCGCATCGACGTGTCCGAATTCGTCGGCCACAAGGTCCGGGCCGCCGCCGCGCATCGGTCCCAGTATCCAATCGATCCGAACATCTTTCCGGATCCGATGCTTCGAGAGATGTTCGGCGTCGAGTACTTCGTCCCTGTCTGGCACAAGCCCGAACTGAATACTTCGCTCCTCGAGGAGTAACCGCCGCCTAAAATTGCTGTGAGGGCGCTACAGCTCGGCGACTACGTCATCGAACAAAGCGGTTGAGAAGTACCGCTCCATGCGGTCCGGCAGAATCGTCGCCACGTGATGGCCGGGGCCGAGGCGGGTGGCAAGTCGCCGAGCTGCGGCGATGTTGAGTCCGCTCGATGGGCCAATGCCCAGGCCGCGGCGCCCGAACTCACGAGCCGTTGCCATTGCTTCCGGCTCTGGAACCAACACGGGATCCGCGAGCCCGACGGCGCTGGGGTCGAGGAGCTGGCTCATGCCCTCGACAATGCCTGGTATCCCGCCCACAACCTCCGGGTCGCCTTCAGTTGTAAACGTGGCGGTCGGCATCGCTCTTGCGATGACAGTGTCGTACCCGTGATCCCGCAGGGAATGTGCCACGCCCATCAGTGTGCCGCCAGTGCCGACGCCGGCGACGAAGCCATGCAGGCGAACCCCGACATGTTGAATGAGCTGCGGTCCGGTTGAATGTTGATGGGCGAACACGTTCCGCGGATTCTCGAACTGCCGGGCCGCATAGAGATCGTCCTCTTTCTTTTGGTCGTTGAGCATCGCGGCCAAAGCGCCATTCATGCCGTTCTCTGCCGGAGTTAGAACAACCTCACCACCGAGCCGACGGATCATCAACACTCGTTCCCCGCTGACCGTCTTGGGCATATAAGCCCGAAAATGCACACCGACCGTGGCGCACACCATGCTCAATGCAATCGAGGTCGACCCGCTTGACGCTTCTGCGACAATGGTTGAAGGCGTCACATCGCCGTTGGCGATTGCATGCGCCACAATGTTCGTGGCCATACGATCTTTTGTACATCCGCTCGGCAGCAGGTACTCCAGCTTCAACCAGAGCGTGCAGCCGGTTACTTCATCTTCGAACGGAATGGTTGGGGTCTCGAGTGGGAGACGCAACAACCACGATGCGCTCTCGATGAAACGCGATTGACTCGGACCCATCACCCTCCTGACGGCCCGTGATCCTAACCCGAACATCAAGTGTCAGAGACTGTTCTGGGCGACTGGACGTTCAGACTCGCACAGACCAATCACATGAATCCTCCCGGCCGATCACACTGCAGCATCACTCTGGGATGCGATGAGTCGCCGCCGGGATCGGCAATCAACTCAGGGAGAACCGACCCGGGGTTGCGCTAACATCTTCACCTATATTAATTCGTTTCGCAAACTGCGTTCGCAGGCGATCGGATCGACTACTTGGGGAGAACGCGCTTGAGTGCGGAGCGGCCAACCACGATTCGAGAGATGTGCCCGTTTCGACTCGTCGTCGATGACGACATAGACCAGCTCGACCGAGAAATCACGATGTCCTTTGCAGAAGCCGGCTCGACGATCTTCGAAGACGGTGATTCCGCAGACGATCTGGTCGTTGTCATGGAAGGAACTGTCGACGTCCTCAAGGACGGCCGAATTCTCGGGACGTTCGGTCCGGGGTCGCTCCTCGGCGAGGTGTCGGCCTTCGTGCCATCATCGTCTCGTACTGCCACCATCCGTGCGAACTCCGCCGTGCGAATGATCAGGTGGCGTACGGACCATATCCGAAGCAGGTTGGCTCGCCATGAGCGCCTTGCGACGGCCATCGTTGCCGACATGGCATTTGTTCTCTCGGAGCGGCTCGACCGCCGCACGGAGGACGTGGTTTTCCTCCTCAAGGCCGCCGGGACCCGCCTCCCGGTTGCGGAGCTCGAGCGGCTTCGCGGCCGCACGGTGCAGTAGTCCGCGGCCAACCGATCGGATGTTGACGCTCCTCATGACACCTTTTGAGATCGTCGTCGGGCAGCCCTCCACACGATTGGGGCGGTTCGGATCCACACGGACGACAGGATTCGCTCGCCCTCGTGCATGTTCAGGGACGATCGGCGGTGTTCTGCAAGTCTGTGGAGGATCTCGCGAAAATTGGTACGGTCACGCATGACCTCTGGTGGTTCTCCTCATCGCTGACATCGGTGGCTACACCGAATACATGCGATTCCACCGTATGAGTCTTGCGCATGCAGAGGTCAACACGGGCCGGCTGATCGAAAAGGTGATCGATGCCGTGCCCGACTTCGACCTGATCGAGATCGAGGGAGATGCAGCTTTTCTAGCTCGCGAGGCCGATGTGCTCGATAGTGATACCGCGGTCGCCCTGACGCTCGACGCTTCCATGCGATGCACCGCGCATTCCACATTGAGCGCGACAATGTCGAGACCAACCTTTGCCCATGTGGCGGTTGCAACCAGGTAAAACAGCTGAAGCTCAAGTTCGTCGCGCATATTGGCGACGTCGCCACCCAAACCATTAGGCAGCGTCGCAAGCTTGTGGGGATCGACGTTATCCATGTCCATCGGATGCTGAAGAATCCGGTCAAAATTCCTGAGTACGTGCTCCTCTCCGAGGAGCTTTACCAGACCGCAACGGACCCGATGTCCAGTCCTGCACACGAGGTGTCTCAAAACCTCGAAGGCATCGGTCGGACCCGGGCTTATTTCGTGAATGTCTCAGACATGTCTGGTGCGCCGGCTCCGTTGCCGAAACCCTCCATCATCGAACGCGTCGGAAAGACGCTGAGCGTCGCTGGTTCGGGTCTGCCGTACATGGTGGGCCTGCGGCGCCGACGTGCGGCAGCGTCCCCAGTCTGACGTAAGATTCTTCTTGTTCTCGGGCCGGATCTGGGACTGAATAGCGAACGTGTGTTACTCAAGGGTGTGCGGTCACTCAAGGTTCTGATCAGGGTCAATCGGAGTGGGCGCTTCGTGACTCGAACCCACGACCTCAGGGGTGTGAATCGCTTCAAGCCGCCTGCGCACCGGTGAACTGCTCGGCTTGCAACGCCAGGACATCGACCCGCTCCACGGCACCGTCCTGGTCGTGCGGCAGGCTTACGAGATCAACGGTCCGGGACGGGTCCTGACCCCGCCCAAGTCCGACGCCGGCCGCCGGAGCGTCGCTCTCCCGGCCTTCGCGCTCGAGGCCCACGCCGATCACCTGCGCGACCACGTGGGTGACGCCGTCGATGCATGGGTCTTCACCCGGCCCAGCGGGCTTCCGCTCCGCCGCGCTGATCTGTCGTACGCGTGGAGGGATGCTTGTGCCGCACTCGGCCTCGAGGGCATTCGCCCTCACGATCTTCGTCACCACGCGGCGACCGTCATCGCCCGCAATCCCAACGTGACGTTGCGCGAGCTCATGGCGATCATCGGACACTCGTCGTACGTGGCGGCGCTGCGCTACCAACACGCCACGGCGGAACGGAACAAGGCCATCGCCGACTACCTCGACGACGTGATCGACGCCGCCCGACGTGCGCCGAAGTCCGCTCCCGTACGCCGTCGTACGAATTGAGCAGGCCATCGGTGTGCCATGGAGCGACAACGTCGAAACGGCAACAGAGGCGTACACCACCGCCTACCTGCGCCTTCACAAAGAGGCGGCGGGCGGAATCGAACCGCCGTACGGGGCTTTGCAGGCCCCTGCCTAAACCACTCGGCCACGCCGCCGCACGCCCGACACCAGCCGGCACGAAACGGGCGGCCAGCCTAACGGACCGGCCACCAAGCACCCGGAACGGGAGGGCCGGCTCCGCGAGCCGGCCCTCGGATCTAGTGCTTCAGGCGGGAGACCGCCCAGAAGACCCCCGCCACCACCGCGACGATGGCAATGATCTTCACGAAGAACCAGATAATTCCGATGACACTGGAGAGGATCCAGAAAGCGATCAGGACCCCGACGACCGCCACCGCCGTCATGGCGACGGCGTGGGTGAAACTCATCGGGGTCTTGCCTTCTCGGCTGGTTACGTCTTTGCTCACGGACCCAATGCTACGTTCCCGCCATGCCGGTCGAGACGTCACTCCGTGAACGGAGGCGCCGGCTCCTCGAGCAACCTGGGCTGAGGGGCGAGGAATTCTGCCGCCGCTACGCCGCCGAGGCCGATGCCTGGCTCTCACAATTGGCCGACAAGGCAGCCAAGGACGCCCAGCGCCACCTGGCCCTCCTGGCCGTGGGGGGCTACGGGAGGCAGTCGCTGTGCCCCTACAGCGACCTCGATGTGGTCCTGGTCCACACCGGTCACCGGGACATCAAGGCCATCGCCGACGGCATCTGGTACCCGGTATGGGACGAGGGCGTCCAGCTCGACCACTCGGTCCGGCGCCCCCAGGAGGTGCTGACCGCCGCGGCCGACGACGTCCGCGTCGCCCTGGGCCTGCTCGATCCGCGCATGGTGTGGGGTGAGCCGCGGGTGGCCGAGCCGCTCTTGGAGAAGGCCAAGGCGGCCTGGCGGGACAAGCTCGGCACCAAGTACCTGCCCCTCCTCGAGGACCAGATGGGTGCCCGGCGGGCCGCGGCCGGCGACGTGGCCTTTCTGCTCGAGCCCGACCTGAAGGAGAGCCACGGCGGCCTACGCGACGTGAGCGTGCTGCGCGCCATCGCCGCCTACGCGCCCGAGCTGCCCGACTACGCCGACCTCGGCTCGGTCGAGCCGGCCACCCGCCTGCTCACCGACGTCCGCGTCGAGCTTCACCGGATGGCGGGGCGCGAGCACGACAAACTGCTCCTGCAGGATCAGGACCAGGTTGCGGCGGCCCTCGAGTTGCCCGACGCCGACGACCTGATGGCAGCGGTCTCGAATGCAGGGAGGCAGATCGCGTGGGTGTGCGACGACGTGTGGCGTCGGCGGCGGCTCTGGGATCCAACGCCCGCTCCCAAGCGACGCCTCTTGCAGCGGCGATCGGGCCCCGACGGCTCGTCACCCGGCGTCGTCCCACCCAAGGATCTGGGACCCGACCTGACCGACGTCGACGGCGAGCTGGCACTGACCCCCGAGGCCCCGGTCTCCTCCGACACCTCGCTGCTGCTCCGTCTGGCGGCCACGGCGGCCCGGCTCGACCGGCCGATCGCCAAGGGGTCGCTCTTCCGCCTGGCCGATCGCATGCCGGCCCCCGGTGACCACTGGACAGAAGAGACACGCCACGCTCTGGTGGATCTGCTCGCCATGGGCCCGCCCGCGGTCGACAAGATCGAATCGCTGGACCAGCACGGCCTCTTCGTGCGCCTGCTCCCGGAGTGGTCCGCCGTGCGGAACAAGCCACAACGCAACGCCTACCACCGCTTCACCGTCGACCGGCACCTGCTCGAGACTGCCGCGCTGGCCGCGGGACTGACCGACGCCGTCGAACGGCCCGACCTCCTCCTCGTCGGTGCCCTGCTCCACGACATCGGAAAGGGATTCCCCGGCGACCACACCACGGTCGGCATCGAGGTGGTGGGCCGCATCACGTCGCGCATGGGCTTCCCGGCCGCCGACGTCGACGTCCTGGTCGACATGGTGCGCCACCATCTGCTGCTGCCCGACACGGCAACGCGCCGCGACCTCGACGACCCCACGACGATCGCCAACGTCGCCCGGGCCTGCGGCAACCGCCTCACCCTGCACCTGCTGGCCGCGCTCACCGAGGCCGACAGCCGGGCGACCGGTCCGAGCGCCTGGGGGCCATGGAAAGCGGGCCTGGTCGCCGATTTGGTGGAGCGAACGGACAAACACCTCCAAGGTGACGAGGGCTCTCCCCTCGCTCCCGACACCATCCCGGCCGCCCACCGAGAGCTCATCGACGAGGTTCGCCAGACCGCGCTGCCGTCAGTCCTCCTCCGGCCACCCCAGGTCATCGTCGCCGCGCCCGACCGACGGGGACTGCTCTCCTCGGTCGCCGGCGCCCTGGCCCTCAACGGGATGGACGTCCGGGCGGCCAACGTGGCCGGTGAGGCGGGGGTGGCCGTCGAGATCTTCACCGTCGAGGTAGCCCGGGGCACCTGGCCCGACACGGCAAAATTCCGCGAAGACCTCACTGCCGTGCTCTCCGACCACGTCGTGCTCGACGAGCGCCTCTCCGAGCGAGAGCAGCTCTACGCCCAACGCCGCCGGTCCGCCGCCCACCTCCCCGGCAGCGACGTCGAGGTGGACAACGGCGCCTCTGAGACCGCCACCGTGCTCGAATTGCGCGCTCCGGACGAGATCGGGCTCCTTCACAGGATCACCCGGGCCCTCTTCGAGACCGACCTCGACGTGGTGTCCGCCCGAGTCTCCACGCTGGGGGAAATGGTCGTTGACGCCTTCTACGTGCGTGAGTCCGACGGGGGGAAGATCACAGACCCCGAGCGCCTCAGCGCCGTCACAGCCGCCCTGCGGAGAGAATTGGGCCTTTAGCCCTCTCGCGATTCCCGCGTCTGACCAGGTAGAATCGCCAACAGCTATGAGCCCGGGGGAACACGTCCACCAAGACAAGGGTCCGCGCCTGTGGGCGATCTTCGCCGCCTGCGCCGCCGCGCTCGCCCTGGCGGCTGGCGGTCTGGTCGTCTTCGTGCACGTGCGCGACACGCCGGCCTCGGCCGATCCCACCAAACCACCGCCCACGCTCAAGGTGCTCTCGACCTCGCCGACCGGTACCAGCGTGGCCGCCGGCTCGACGATCTCGGTGCAGTTCTCGACCGATCTGGCACCGAACACTCCGTTGCCCACGCTCAATCCGCCCGTCGCCGGTTCGTGGGCGGTGCTGTCCCCGTCTCTCCTCCAGTACCAGGCCACCGGACCCCTCGTGCCCGGCGCCACCGAGACGCTCACCGTTCCCGGCGGCCCCTCCGGCGTCATCGGCTCGGAGGGGCAGCACATGGACCAGACGGTGACCTCGACCTTCACCGCGGCACCCGGCTCGATGCTGCGGCTCCAGGAGCTTCTGGCCGAGCTCGGATACCTGCCGCTCTCGTTCACGCCGGCCGCGCCGATGACGTCGCCGACCCAGGAGGGCAACGATCAACTCGGCACGTTCTCGTGGCGCTGGTCCACCCTGCCGAGCACGCTCACCTCTCTCTGGGTGCAAGGCCAGCCCAACGCCATCACCCGCGGCGCCGTGATGAACTTCGAGAATCAGAGCGGGCTCAAGACCGACGGGCTCGCCGGACCCCAGGTCTGGACCGATCTGTTGGCCGACGTGCAGAGCGGCCACGGCAATGCCAACCCGTACAACTACGTCCTCGTGAACCAGGCGCTGCCCGAAACGACGACCGTCTATTCGAACGGCGCCGCGGTCTACAGCACCCCGGCCAACACCGGCGTGGCCGGGGCCCCGACGGAGGACGGGACGTTCCCCGTCTTTGCGCGTTACACCGTGACCACCATGAGCGGGACCAACCCCGACGGCTCGCACTACGTGGATCCCGGGATCCCGTGGGTGAGCTACTTCAACGGTGGCGACGCCCTGCACGGCTTCGTCCGCAGCACCTACGGCCACCCCCAGAGCGACGGCTGCGTCGAGATGCCACCGGCCAACGCCGCTGTCGTGTTCCCGCTCACACCGCTCGGGACGCTGGTCACGGTCGAGGGCTGACCCTCCCCGTGCGGTAGACGTCGTGACCGAGCAGGCCATCGAGGCCGAGCAGGAGCCTCAGCCCGAGGATGGCCCAAGCACCGGAACAGGCGCCGGGAGCTCGTTCCAATCCGGCGCGGCCACCGAACCGGGCCCGGGTCAGAACGACAACACCGATACGAATGCCGCAATCGGACCGGCGACGAACGGCGGCCCGGCACCGCAGACCCGGGCGGAGCTGAGAGCGGCCAGGGAAGCGGCGGCAACGGCCGCGGCTGCGTCCGAGAAGAAGCCGCACCACTCGGGGTTCCGCCGGGCGGCCGACCTCACGGGCCGCATCCTCATCGGTGCCGGCGTCATCCTCCTGCTCTTCACCGCTTACCAGATCTGGGGCACCTCCCTTCAGGAGTCACACTCCCAGAACCAGTTGCGCAACCAGCTGAAGTCGGAAACGCACCAGGCGGCGGTGGTCCATGGCCTCGACGCGGCCGGTGCGCCGAACACCATGCCGAGCGGCCCACCGGTCACCGCGCCGCGCACCGGAGCCCCTCCCGAGGGCAGCCCGGTGGGTGAGATCCGCATCCCGGCCATCGGCCTCAACCAGGTCTTGGTCGAGGGGACGGGCACCGCCGATCTGCGCCAGGGTCCGGGCCACTACGTCAATACGCCGCTGCCGGGCCAAGGCGGCAACGCCGCCATCGCGGGGCACCGCACCACGTACGGACACCCCTTCTACAACCTCGACGGCGTCAAGCCCGGCGATCCCATCGTGGTGACCACCTTGCAGGGCGTCTTCGTCTACGACACCTTCAAGCAGGTCGTGGTGTCGCCGAACGACACCACGGTCGTCGACAACGTCTTCGCCAACTACCTCACCCTGACAACCTGCAATCCGCGCTTCAGCGCCTCCAGCCGCCTGGTGGTCGTGGCCAAGCTGGCCCACTCCGAGCTGTTCGAGAAATCGGGCCTTCGCTCCGCCTCGACGCCGCCCCACGCCCCCCAGGCCGAGAACCTGGCCGGTGACAGCAGTGTGTCGGTGAGCAACGCCGTCATCTGGGGCTCCTTCGTCGTCCTGGTCGGCGGCCTCGTCATCTATCTCGGCCGTCGCTACCGGCGCTCGCGCTGGCCCGTGTGGGTCGTCGGGACGCTCGGGGTGCTCGTGCTGCTCTACGCCTTCTTCGGCGCCGTGAGCCCCCTCCTTCCCGCCAGCTTCTGAGATCAGCGTGCTCGTCGACGAGCCACTGGCCGACCACTTCCGCGGCTTCGCCGCCGTGGCCGAGCGTGACGGCGGCACCGTCTACCCGGCCATCTGCCGCAGCGTGGCGGACGACGACGAGGTGCTCTCCCTGCTCGACTACGCGCCATTGCCCCAGCGCCGGCCTCTCATCTTGCTGGCCTCGGTGCACGAGCTGCTCTTGGCGGGAGCGGACCATCCCTTGGCCGCCCACTACGACACGGTCGCCAGCGTCCGCGGCATCCCCTTCCATCCGCCGGCATCAGACGTGGCGGCCGACTTCGCCGACTTCTGTCGCCTGCACCGTCGCGAGCTCGAGCGGCTCCTCGCGACCCGAACCACCCAGACCAACGAGGTCGGTCGTTGCACCTCCCTCCTGCCGGCCCTCTGCCACGTGGCCGCCGGCTACCCGGCGTCCACCCCGCTCTCGCTGCTCGACCTGGGCACCTCGGCCGGGCTGAACCTGCTCTTCGACGACTACGGCTACACCTACCGCCAGGAGGCTGGCGACCGCACCGTCACCGCCGGGCGGCCCGGGGCCGCCGTCACCCTCGAATGCCGGGCCCGGGGCGACCTGGGCGACCTGCCGGAGTTGCGGGCGCCCACCATCGCGGGCGGGTCGGTCTCGACCTCTCCCCCATCGACCCGCGTCAGAGGACGAGGCCCGTTGGCTGCTGGCCTGCCAGTGGCCCGAGAATCCGGCGCGCTTGGCCGCCTGCGCGGCGCTCTGGCCAACGTCCGTGCCTCGGACCACCCGCCCCGGCTCGAGAGAGGCGACATGGTCGACGACGTGCGCCGGATCGCCGCCGCGATCGACGGCGATGGGCCTCTGGTCGTCTTTCACTCGTGGGTCGCCGCCTACCTGGACGAAGAGCGCCAGCGCGCCCTGGTCGACGCTGTCTCGCTGCGCTCGACGGTCCCGGACGCCCGGTGCACCACCTCTACTGCGAGACCCCGTTCGAGACGCCAGGCCTGCCCACCCCGCCCTCGCCCATCACGCGGGAAGGGCCCCGACCTGTCCACCGCGTACGGTCCATATCGCCCCGGGTGGCGCCGAGCCGGTGCGCCTGGCCGACACCCACCCGCACGGCTACTGGATCCGCTGGTGGCCGAACGCCTGCCGGCGAGGCCGCCCCGCTGAGCGCTACTCGTCGGGGCTCCACGGCGGCGAGCTGCCGGGCCGTCACCATACCACGCCCCTCGGCCGTGACGTGGGCGGCCGAACCCACTGCGCTCTTGCCGAAGCGGTTCCGTATTCCGCATCCACCGTGGGCCGTCACGTCCTGCCACGACTGCTCCCGGGCCACCTACCGCTCGCTCGCCTCGTCCGTGCCGTCGCCCAGATCGAAGGAGAGTTGATCCGCCCCGCCCTCTTGGAGGCCCGACGCCGGGTCCACCCCGAGCAGGCGGATCCCCTCGCCCGGGTCGAGGCCGGCCAGCAGCGCGGCCGCCACCTGGCCGATGGCACTCCCCGTGCAGATCGGGCGCTCGAGCGTGTGCGAGCGCGGCTCAACGAGAAGTCCCGGAACTTCACCTTCACGGTGACCGTGCGGCACGAGCTGCCCTCGCCCCGCAGCATGGTGGCGACCGACTCGGCCATGCGCAACACATGGCGCTCCAACACGATCTGGTCGACCAGGTCCTGGCTGAACGTCTCCTCGTGGCCGATCGACTTGGCCGGCCGGTTGGGACGCACCGGGTCGGGATCCTCCCCCCGGGCCAGCGCCTGCCGAGGTGGGCTCCGCTTGATTTGCCGAGGCGGCGCACCAGAGTGTCGAGGGCAGCGTGGCCACTCGCCCACCGTGCGCACGCCGAGGTCGTGCAGGCGTTTGGCCGTGGCCGGACCGACGCCCCACAGGGCCTCCACGTCGTGGGCGTGGAGGAAGTCCCGCTCGTCCTCCGGCGCGACCATGTACACCCCCGGACCGGGTTCGAGACCCTGGCGCGTGGCCCAGGCTTCGCCGCCCGCGAGGCCAGCTTGGCGATCATCTTCGAGCGGCCGATGCCCACGGCGCAGCGCAGGCGCATTTCGTCGTGCACCCGGTCCCGTAGGCCGTGCGCGATCACCTCGGGCGGCCCGAGCAGGCGCAGCGCGCCGGCCACGTCCATGAAGGCCTCGTCCAGGCCGATGGGCTCCACCATCGGGGTCACGTCGTGCATGATGCGGTGCAGCTGCGCGGCGCACCTCGGCGTAGCGGCTGTGGCGGCCCGCGTAGGAGAAGATGGCCTGCGGGCAGAGCTGGCGTGCCCGCATCGACGGCATGGCCGAGTGCACGCCGAACTGACGCGCCTCATACGTGCACGATGCCACCACGCCCCGGGCGCCTGCCCCTCCCACGATCACCGGCTTGCCGGCCAACGTCGGGTCGTCGAGCACTTCGACCGACGCGGTAACGCGTCCATGTCGACGTGGAGGATGGTGGAAACGTCAGGAAGCCAGCGTGTGGGCGAAGAGGTCTGCTCAGGCACCGAGGGTCAAGCGGCGGAAGCCCTCGGCGTACTCCACGCCGGCCCGCCGCCCCTCCTCGGCCGCCCGCTGGCACACCGCTTCGCCCGCCCAGCCGGCCGAACCGGCCGAGCCGGCGAACTGGGTCCGATGGCACTCCACGGCGGCCGCCTTCGTCTCGATGGTGTCGGTCACGTCCACCCATTCGTCGGGCTCGAGCGTGCCCGAGAGCAGCACGGTGCGCACCGGGTGCGGGGCCCCCGCTTCGGGGGAGTAGTGGGGCAGTGCGGCCGCCGGCGCCACGGCGTCCAGGAGAGCCAGCCCCAGGATGCGGTGGTCCCGATGGTTGACGTAGTCCCGCCCGAAGAAGAGTGCCGACGGGTCGTGGCCGCAGACCAGGTCGGGCCGCAACGCACGCACCCGGCGCACCAGCTCGCCGTGGTAACGCCGGCGGCCTCGACGAGCTCGCCGTCGGGCAGTCCCAGGTCTTCCTAGGCCCCTGCGCAACCCGATGAGAGCGGACGACGCCTCGAGCTCGCCCGCCCGCTCCTCCGCCAGCTCGGACGGCACGATGCCAGAGTCGCTCGTGCCCTTGCCCCCGTCGGTGCACACCACCAGGTGCACGTCGCTACCCGCCTTGGCCCAGCGGGCCAAGGAACCGCCGCAACCAACGTCGGCATCGTCCGGGTGGGCGTAGACGGCCAGCACGACCGAGGGTGTCTCCTCCATCACGTCCGGACCCTCACTTGCGCTTGGGCTCGGTGGTCTTGGTCAAGAGGCCCACTTCGCGGTGGAAGTCGTTGATGTCCTCGAAGCCCTTGTAGACGCTGGCAAAACGCAGGTAGGCCACGTCGTCGAGCGCCTTGAGTCGCTCGAGCACGGCCAGCCCGACCTGCTGGCTGCTCGGTTCGGTCGTCTCGGCCCGTAGCGCATCCTCCACGCCCTGGGCCAGGTCCTCCATCTGCTCATCGGTGACGGGCCGGTCGGACGGTGGCGCGGACGCCCTCGATCACCTTGGCCCGGTCGAAGGGCTCGCGCAGCCCCGTGCGCTTGACCACCCAGAGGGGGACCTCCTGGATCCGCTCGAGCGTGCTGAAGCGGCGCCCACAACCCAAGCATTCCCTCCGGCGCCGGATGGCATCGCCGTCCTCGGCCTGACGCGAATCCACAACGTGGTCGTCGTCGACACCGCACCATGGACACCGCACACCGCTGACGATAGTCAGGGAATCTGGATGTGCTCCCCCGGGCACCACGATCGTCGAGCCGACCTCGCGGGCCATACGGGCAGCCAGCGCGCCGGCGTCTGCCTGGTCTGCCCTCGCCGCGACGGAGGCCAGGGTGTCGCCGCCCTTGACGATGCAACTCCTGCCCGGGCGCTGGCTGCGCCTGGGCAAGGGTGCTGCCGCCCAACTGGCGCAGCGGCAGGGCCAGCAGGACCGACAGGACCGCGACGAGAACGGCCGCCGCGGCCAGGACCGCCCGGCGTCGGCGCACCGAAGGGGATGGTGCGGTCCGCTGTGGGGGTCCGGAGGGCGTACAGCCGAAGGGGGCGGTGCGCCGGGTACTCGAGCTCGAATGCGACCGACATGGCGTCTCCTGTTCCGAACACCTGTTCGCTTCCTGGACACTGAACCACGAACACCTGTTCGCTGTCAACTGCAAAGCGAACCCCTGTTCGTCTCGACGCAGGCACGGTACGCACCGGCGCCATCGCATCCTACGAAACTCACAAATCAGAGTGGATTAGTCAGGATTTAGCACACCCGCTCCGCCCACCTCAGGAGGCACGTGCCCGATGACCACGACCACGCCGCTCCAGCTCGACATCACCCCGCTCTCGGCAACGATCGGGGCCGAGCTACGCGGCGTCGACCTCAAGCAGACCCGCGTCGGACGCCAGACGATCGCGGAGATCCGTGCGGCCCTCTTGCGCTACAAGGTGATCTTCTTCCCGGGCCAGCACCTCGGGCCCGCCGAACACGTCGCGTTCGCCGCGGCGCTTCGGCGAGTTCACGCCCGCCCACCCGGTGATCCCGGGCATCAAGGGCTACCCGGAGATCTTCGAGATCGACTACACGAAGGCCCGAGGGTCACGAAGTCGTCCTCGGACACGGGCGACCGATACGACGGCCTCTCGTGGCACACCGACGTGACGTTCGTGGAACACCCGCCGCTCGGCTCGATCTTGAACGCGCTCGTGATCCCCGACGCCGGCGGCGACACCATGTTCTCCGATCACCGCGCCGCGTACGAGGCCCTCAGCGAGACGTTCCGCGGCTTCCTCGACGGGCTCGTCGCGGTCCACGATGGAAGTCCGCGCTTCGCAAAGTGCTCGCCCGGCGCAACGACGGCGGCGGCGACTGGGACGGCAAGCAGTACCAGACCCTCGAACCGGTCGAGCACCCCGTGGTCCGGACCCATCCCGAGACCGGCCACAAGAGCCTGTTCGTGAACCCGAGCTTCACCTCCCACCTCCGCGGGCTGCACCGGTCCGAGAGCGACGCGCTCCTGCGTTTCCTGTACGACCACTCGACCAAACCGCAGTTCACGGTGCGCTACCACTGGCATGCCGGCGACCTCGGCTTCTGGGACAACCGGGTGACGCAGCACAGCGTCGTCGGCGACTTCTCGGGCGAGCACCGTGTCATCCAGCGCGTGACCTTCCACGGCGACAAGCCTTTCTGAGGCCGCCGCCCGTATTCGGCTCCCACCGTCCCGGCGGCCCCCCGCCGGGACCTCATCAGAAGGAACACATGCAGCTTCACCCCATCACGAGTTTTCGCCGCACCGTCACCGCCAGTCGCCGGCCGGTGACGTGCGGTTTGCTGGGCGCCCTGGCCGTGGCACTTCTCGCCGTGTCCGGCGGGGGCGCCCCAGCGTCCGCCTCGCCGTCGCTGGCCGGGTCACCATCACCTTCGGTGACCAGCTCAAGGCCTACCAGACCATCCTGGCGGCCACGAACGCACTCAAGGGTGCGCCCTACACCGTCAACTGGGCCAACTTCATCGGCGGCCCACCCGTCATCGCGGCGGAGACGAGCGGCTCGGTCGACCTCGGCTTCATGGCGGAGACGCCGACCATCTTCGCTCAGGAGGCCGGTGACCCGGTCAAGGTGGTGGCGGCCACCATCGGCGTCAACCCCAAGGTGTCGCCGTACGCCCTCGTCGTGCCGGCCAACTCGCCCATCAAGAGCATCTCGCAACTGAAGGGCCAGTCGGTGGCCGTGCAGGAGGGCACCGTCGAGCAGTACTTCTGTCCAGGAGCTCCAGAAGGCCCACATCCCCTACGGCGTGGTGCACATCCAGAACCTCACGGTGACGAACGCCGCGACCGTGGTGGCCAACGGGCAGGTCGACGCCGCCGTGATCACCCAACCGCTCACCGGGATCGACCTCACCGCAGGCAAGATCCGCGTGCTGGGCACCGGGGTCGGCACCTCCTCGGAGACCCTCGGCTACCTCACGGCGAGCAGCGGCGCCCTGGGCAACCCGCAGAGTGCGGCAGCCATCGCCGACTTCATCGTGCGCTTCGACAAGGCCCAGGCTCTGCTGCGCAAGAACCCGACGCTGGCCGCCCAGACCTACGTCAAGACCTACGGGGTGCCCCTCGCCGTGGCGAAGCAGGCCGTCGCCTCCGACCAGACCACCGGCACGCCCATCACACCGGCCATCGAGAGCTACCAGCAGAACGAGGCCAATACCTTCCTCAAGCTCGGGCTGCTGACCACGCCCATCAACGTCAAGAAGATCTTCGACCTGCCGTTCAACAAGGCGGTCAACAAGGCCGCCGACATCCTCGGTGACGCTCCAGGCCACTCACCCCGGATCAGCTGACGGTCGGACCCGAGGCCCTGGCACCTGGCGCGCCCGCCGATGCTCGCGGCGACGCCCGTGCCGGGCCTGGTCCGGCTGCCGGTCGGCGAGCTCGGCCGCCGGCCGCGAACGCTGGTCGGTGGCGCTACGCCTCATTGTGCCCGTGTCCGTCTTCGCTGCCCTGGCGGGATCTGGACGGGGACCGGCATCATCCCCTCGACCACGGTCTCGACGCCGACCGCCACCTGGCATGCGTTCGTGCAGCTGTGGAACCACGACGATCTGTTCGGCTACATCGGGGTCTCCGCCCGACGGGCCGCCTTCGGCCTGGCGCTGGGCGCCGGGATCGGCCTGCTCCTCGGCATCGTGGTGGGCTTGACGCGGCTCGGCGAGGGAGCTCTTCGACGCTTCCATGCAGATGCTCCGCATGGTTCCCTACCCCGCCGTGATCTTCCTCTTCATCATCTGGTTCGGTATCGGGGAGACGGCCAAGGTGCTCCTGATCGGCCTGGCCACGCTCTCTTCCCCATGTACCTCAACACTTCGAACGGCGTGCGCAACGTCGACAAGCGCGTGCTGGTCGAGGCGGCGCGCAGCTTCGGCGTGCAGGGCTGGGTTCTCGTGCGCCGTGTGGTGGTGCCACTGGCCCTGCCGTCGATCATGACTGGGCTGCGCTATTCGGCGGGCATCTCGGTGATCGCCCTCGTCTTCACCGAGAGCATCGGCGCCAACCAGGGCATCGGCTATCTGGTCAGCCAGGCCGACAGCCTCCAGCAGATACCTGTGCTGGTGGTGTGCGTCGTCATCTACGCGTTGCTCGGTATCGGGGCCGACCTCTTGGTCCGCCTCCTCGAGCGCGTGCAGCATGCCGTGGAGACGGCACCAGGCGGTCCTATGAACCCCGCCCGATCGCGACCGACCTGGCTGCCGTCGTCCACGCGGTGACCAAGTCCTTCGGCGCGCGCGACGTCCTGGCCGATCTCGACGTCACCGTGGCCCAGGGCGAGTTCGTGGCCCTGCTGGGCGCATCCGGCAGCGGCAAGACCACGCTGCTGCGCATTCTGGCCGGCCTCGATGCGGCCGGAGCCGGCGACGTGCTCGTGCCCGACGTACGCACGGTCGTCTTCCAAGAGCCCCGTCTCGTGGCCTCCCAGCGGGTCTGGCGCAACGTGGTCCTCGTGTCTTCCACGTGCCCAGGCCACGCGGGAGCGCGCCGTGTCGGCCCTCCAAGAGGTGGGGCTCGCCCGGCAAGCCGACTCCTGGCCGGGCACACTGTCGGGCGGCGAGGCGCAACGGGTCGCCCTGGCCCGCGCCCTGGTGCGCGAGCCGCAATTGCTCTCTACTCGACGAGCCTTTCGCCGCCCTCGACGCCTTGACCCGGTTGCGCATGCAGGAGCTCGTGGCCGACCTCTGTGCCCGCCATCGCCCCGGCGTCCTCCTCGTCACGCACGACGTCGAGGAGGCGGTGGTGCTGGCCGACCGTGTCATGGTGCTGACCGAAGGGCGCATCTCGCTCGACCAGCCTGTGGACCTGGCCCTGGCCCTGCTGTCGGCGGTGAGGAGTTCGACGAGCTGCGCGACCGGCTGCTCGCCGAACTCGGCGTCCTGGCCGCCGCTCGCTGACTCTTTCGGGCGACGGCGGCCGTCGCACGCCCGCGGTCCGCCGGAACCATCAGCCCGTCGCCGGGTGCAGCTCGGTCGTCACCTGGGTGAACCGGCGGCGGGCAATCCTCGGGTCCTCGCCTGGCGCTATTCGTCGTCGTAGAACCCGTAGGCGTGGATGGCGGCCGAGCGATCCGGAAGCACGATGATGGCGTGCACGGCGCACCGGGTCTGCAGCCTCCCTCCGGCCGCGGAGGACGACGTTGGAGATCCGGTGCAGCGTTGGTCCGAGCGGATCGTGGGTCTGCGCCATCCACTTCGTGACCTCGTCGCCGCCGTGCCAGTGGCCGATCTCGCCGTAGTCGGCATCGCAGTCCTCGGTAAAACACGACCGGAGCAGTGCCCAGTCCCGGCCGTCGATCCCACTGGCGTAGCGAATCAAGAGGTCGGTCACGGCCTGGCGCAGCTCTGCACGGATCGGATCCTGCATCAGCTGAGCTTCTGATCCATCACGCCCGCACCGGCATTGAGCATGAGCTGCGCCGCCTCGTTGCGCCCCATGCCGCCCAACACCCGGGAGCCCTCCCGCAGGAGCTCGCCGACAAACCACGTGGGACCCGCCCCGAGATTCTCGAAGGCCTCGGCGACCACCTCTTCCGATGCGGCCGTGCCCGGTATCGGGGTGCCGTCATCGGCGCTGGCCAGATTGCCCTTCTCTGCGAGCAGCCGGCGGAGCGTGGGAGTGTCGGTCACGCCGAGGACGAGGAAGAGCACGTCGACGCCCTGATCGTGGAGCTCCGCCCACAGCGCTTCACCGAGGACGAGGTCGAACGCCTTCGATGCCCCATAGGCCGCCATGCGCCGCGCCCCGACCAGGCGGCACCCGAGGACACCAGGATGATGCCGCCGCGGCCCCGTTCGACCATCGGCCGAGCCAGCTGATGGCAAAGCTGGGTGGGTACCAGACAGTTGCGCACCACCATGGACTCCGCCGCCGCGAGCGGGGCATCGAGGAAGGGGGCGAATTTCCGGGTCGGCCCCGGCGCAGTAGATGAACAGGCCGACCTCGAGGTCCGCGGTCTGCTCGGCGATGGTCGCCGCAGCACGGGCTTCGCTCAGGTCGACTGCCAAGGACCGTGTGGCGATCCCCCACGTGGTCTGCAGGTCGGCTGCCGCCTCGTCGAGGACCGATTGTCGGCGTGACAGCAAGACCACGTTCACCTGACGCTCGGCCAGTGCATGGGGCAGGCCAAGCCAACACCCTCGGAGGCGCCGGCGATCAGGGCCCAGGTTCCATACCGGTCTCCGAACTCACCCACGGTCCCAACCACCCCGGCCACTCTCGATCGGTGAACCCATTTCTCGCCCCGGCGAAACCTAACAGGGCGACGCCTCGGGCGGCTTGGTCGCGTCGTCCTGGTCGGCGTCGGCGTGAGCGAGCGCCACCGTCATTGGTGAAGGGCTCACCCATTTCCAATGAAGAGTCGATGGCGGCAGGGTCGCCCCAGCGCGCCGAGACCCTTGCCACAAGCACCTGCATGCAGCGGCGCACGAGCCTCGAGATTTGCGACCGGATTTGGGTGGTGCGATGCCCGGTCGGGTCAGTCGACCGGAGGAAACTGGTCGCCGTTCGGGGCGACGACGTGGACGTGAACCCAGTCGTCCTGTTCGTTGACGCTGTGCGCGACCGCTGGTTTCCGTCCGCTCGTGTCCTCGTCCCAATGCAATTTCATGGGCGATTTGCGGCCGAAGCCCGTTCGCAGAGCGCCGAGGATGCCTTGGTCCACCTCCGCCGGCATGGCGGCGCAACATGGCCTTGGCCTCACGGGCAGCCTCGGGAGGCAAGCCTTCGAGCAGGCGGAGCCGGCCCACGGCATCCTGACAGCTGGAGGCTTGGGCCACCACCGTCTCGGCGGCGTTGGCGTATTCGGGTTTCGATGGGTCCGCCAGGATCTTGTTTGCTGCGGGGAGCATTCCGCCCATAGCCATCGCTAGAACATATCGCAATGGGAGTGTGAATGTCTGGGGGAACAGCCCAGGGGGCCGGAATCGGCGGGCCCTTCCTCCTGCGCAGCCGGCGTTCACTTCAAAGATGCGGCGGTCATTGCGGGCCGGGATCAGGTAGGGAGACGTGCTGGCCCCGCCACCGGTCGAGTTCGTCCGTCGCGGTAGGGGCTGCACCTTGCGTACCAGCGGGCCGGTGAGGGGCCTTTCGACCTGGTCTTCGTGGCGGGAGCCCTGGCGATGTCGCTGCGCTGGGAAGAGCCGGGACCGGGCCGGATCCTGGCCGCATGGCCAGCTTCGGCCGCCTGGTCACCTACGACCAGCGTGGAATGGGCTATTCGGACCGCATGGACCTGTCATCGCCCCCGACCATCGAGGACCTCGTGGCCGACCTCGAGGCCGTGGTGGGGGCGGCCGGAGTGCGCGTCCCGTCCTCTTCGGCACCCACAACGGTGGGGCCGTGGCCGCGCTCTACGCCAGCCGCCACCCGGTGCGCCAGCTCGTGCTTTGCAACGCCTGGGCCCGCCTCGAACGCTGTGACGACTTCCCGATCGGACTGCCCAGATCCTCGACGTCATGGCCGAGCGATACCGGAGTGAATGGGTCGCGGCGAGATCTCGAACTTCTACGCCACCGAGCGCATCGCAGGCTCGCAAGGCAGGGTCGAAATCGCCTCGACCAGCCACAACCAGCTGGACCACCTGTTCCATCTGAACCGCACCTTTGACATCCGCCACGCCCTCCCGTCGATCACCACACCCACGCTGGTCATCCACCTC
>CAWGEX010000005.1:0-1112495 GCA_963821755.1 uncultured Acidimicrobiaceae bacterium | reverse complement strand
GTCGAGCGGTACATCTCCTTGTGGATCCCCCGGGTGTACGGGAAAGCGCCGGGCTCCCCGAGTTCTCGCGGCTGTGCCAGCCCTCCAGGTCGTCGGCTCGATACACCGGGCGGACCTCGATCCCCGAGCCGGTGCGGTGCTCCTGGTTGGCCTGCTTGTCCGGTGTCACACCCTTGAGACTACGGAGGTCAGGCCCGGGGAGCCATCTGAGCCTCGTTTTGGGCAGACTTGGGCCCATGGATCCGACCTTCTCCCACTTTGGCATCTGCGTGAGCGACCTTGACCGATCGCTGCGCTTCTACCGCGACGCCCTCGGATTCCGTGCGGCCGAGAGCCATGAAATCGGCTCCGAGTTCGCTCAGCTGATGGATCTCGAAGAGGTCAAGGTGACCTCCCAGTTCATCCGCAAGGGGACCACGGCCATTGAGCTGCTGGCCTTCAGCGAACCGGCGCCCTTCGGCGACACGGAGCGGCGGGCGGTGCACCGGCTCGGTCTGACCCACCTGTCGTTCCGGGTGACCGACGTCGAGGCCGTGGCGGCGAAAGTGGTGGAGCTGGGGGGCACGCGGGTGGCATCGAGCCGGACCACCATCGACTTCGGCGACACGCCCCTTGAGTTCGTCTATTGCACGGATCCCGACGGGGTGCGGATCGAGCTGATGGACCTGGCCGGCTGATCAGTCCGACGCTTGGTCGGTCGAACCCGATGATGAAATGCCCATCAGCTCGGCCGCCGCCGCGTTGTCAATCTCCTTGTCCACTCGGACGGCCCGGCGCTCTTCGAGGTGGAGCCAACGCAGGGCCACCGGGATCATCGGCCACAGCATGAGGGTGTCACCGCCGACCCACATGAGCACCCCACCGATGTGCAGGTCGTTGGTGAGCCGCCCCTGGCTCCAGGTGGGATGGAGGGCCAGGTAGGCGGGGAACATCTCGTGGACCGCTTGGTCGAGGGAGAGGCCGGTGAACGTGTCTATCGGTATGGCCAAGAACAGGTAGCCGAACTGCAGGGCCGGGTGCATCCGGTAGCAGTTTGGGTCCGAACCGAAGATCTGGCGCCAGAACAGATAGCCCACAATCAGGAAGACCAGGTGCTCGGCGTTGTGCACCGACTCGTGCTGCAGCGTGTAGTTGTACCAAACGGTCAAGTGGGTGAGCGGGATCATCACGGCGTACAACACGAAGGCCACGCCCGGGTGGCCCAGCACCTTGGCTAACGGGGAGCGCAGCGTCTCGGTCACCACCAGATGGGCCGTGCCCGTGGTGGATCGGAACGCCAAGTCGATCGGAGAGCTGATGGCGAAGAGCGGAGCGGCCACCATGATCAAGAGGAGGTGCTGGACCATGTGGTCCCAGAAGAAGTAGCGGTCGTAGACGCCGACGAAGCTGAAGACGGAGATGGCCGTGGTGAACAAGGCCGCGATGAAAGCAACGGTCTTTCCCTTGGACCACTGATGCCGTGGTCGCAATTCGTTGTTCCGCTTGACGCCCCAGAGGTAGAGCACCAGGGCGACCAGCACCAGGGCGACCGGGACGAAGTCGAACTGGTTCGAGAAGAACTGGCCACCATGGAGCGGCGGCAAAGGTGCGTCTGCCAGCAGGACCATCATCTGGCCTCACCGTAGTTCCGCCGCCTCGGAGTGGCCAAGGCGGGTCAGCCGTGCTGCCAGATCCGCTGGGAGATCTTCCGCTGGCCGTAGAGCGCCACCGCGTCCAGCTCGGCCACTTCCTCGTCGGTCATCTGCCAACCCAGTGCGCCGGCGTTGTCCTCGGCCTGGTCGCGGTTCTTGGCCCCGGGAATCGGGATGACCCCCTTGGCGATGATCCAGGCCAGGGCCACCTGGCTGGGCGTGTGGCCACCGTCCGCGGTGCCGATGCCCCGGAGCACCCCCACGATCTTCTCCACTGTCTCCATGGGGAAATTGGAGAAGGTCCGCTGCTTGGGGGGTGGATGGGCCACGGTGTACTTGCCGGTGAGGCGCCCCTGCCCGATGGGCGAATAGGCCAGCGGCACCACGCCAAGTTCGCGACAGGCTTCCAACAGACCGACCTTCTCGGGCATGCTCCGCAGAAGCGAGAACTCGATCTGGTTGGTAGCCAGCTGCAGATCGCGCTTGCGCAAGGCGCCGACGATCGACCGGGTCTCCTTCGCCGAATAGTTCGAGACACCGACGGCCTTGACCAGTCCGTCGGCGTGGGCGGTGGCCAGCGCCTCGGCCAGTGCCTCATGGGAACGCAACGAGATCGGCCCGTGAATTTGGTAGAGGTCGATGCACGCAATGCCCATGCGCTCGATGGAGGCCTTGGCCGCGGTCACCAACGACGAGGTCACCGCCAGCTTCCACGGGCTGGGCATGAACTTGGTGGCGATGACCACCTGGTCGCGCACGCTCGGATCGTGCGCCAACAGGCGGCCGATGATGCGCTCGCTCTCGCCGCCGCCGTAGACCTCGGCCGTGTCGAAGAGGACGACGCCGGCCTCGATGCAGGCCTGCCAGGCATCGAGGATCGTCTCCTCGCTGTACGACGCGTCGTAGCCGCCCATGCCCCAGGTGCCCTTGTCACCCCAGGCCCAGGTACCGACGCCGAGCGGTGGCACCGAGACGTCGGTGCCGGCCAGGGCGATGCGGTCGTTGGCCTGGGGTGCGTCGTGCATGGTCACGGGATGCCGTCCGTTCTGTTGTGGAGTCCAGGTCTGTTCAGGAATCGAGGTCTGTTCAGGAATCGAGTCTGTTCAGGAGTTGAGGGCGGCGAGGTGATGCTCCACCGCCTCCCGCCATTGCTGCGGGTGGGTCAGCTGCGGCGAATGGTACGCGCCCTCGATGACGCAGAGCTGCCCATGGGCCACCTCGGCCGCCAGATCCGGGGCTTGATCGACCAAGGGGTGATCGTGGGAGCCCGCGATGACGGCCGTGGGTTGGCTGATGGTGGCAAGTTGCGGCCGGAGGGAATCGATGCCACTGAACAACTCCGTGCCGAAGGCTTTCACGGCGTAGGCGTCAACGCCCGAGAAGAGCTCCTCCTTACGCTGCCACCATTCGGCGGTGGTGGCCGCCTCGATCAAGGCGTCTTCGGGTCCGCTGATGCCAAAGGAGCTGGGCATGCCTTTTACCGGATCGAACGCGTCCATGTAGTCGGCGACCATGGTCCGGACCTTCTCATCGTCTGGGAGAAACGACCAGGCGCTGGTGTCCATGAGCACGAGCGAACGGATGAGGTCGGGTCGGGCCAGGACCACACCCAGCGAGACCCGACCGCCCATCGAATGGCCGAGCAGGTCGACCGGCCCCTCGGAGACCTGCTCAATGAAGCCAATCAGGTCGGCGGTCAATTGGTCGATGGTGTAACCGGCGAGGTCGTGGGTTTTGGTCGAGAGCCCGTGGCCGCGCTGATCCGGCGCGATCACGCGCCGCGACTCGGACAGGGGCTGGACCTGCAGGGCGAAATCATGGGAGGACCCGGTGAAGCCGTGGCAGAGCACCAGGGGCGTGCCCGGCGCGTCGCCCCATTGGCCCCAGTGCAACTCGACGCCGTTGACCTTGATGCGCTCCGGGCTCGTCACCGAGTCCGACTCAGTGCGTGTGCGGCATACACAGGTCGTCGTACTCGGCGATGACGATCTCGCCGGCATCGGGCCCACAGGCCGGGCAGGCCGGGTCGCGGCGAACCTTGAAGGTGCGGAACGACTGCTCGAGGGCGTCGTAGGCCAGCAGACGGCCGACCAGAGGATCACCCAGCTTGAGCAGCATTTTGACCGCCTCAATGGCCTGGATCGATCCGATGATCCCGGGCAGCACACCGAGGACGCCGGCCTCCGAGCAGGACGGCGCGAGCTCAGCGGGAGGCGGCTCCGGGATGAGACAGCGGTAGCACGGCCCGACATAGGGCTCGAACACGGTGGCCTGTCCCTCGAAGCGGAAGATCGATCCGTGCACGACGGGGATGCGCTTCAGGAGCGCGGCGTCGTTGACCAGGTAGCGGGTGGGGAAGTTGTCCGTTCCATCGACGATCACGTCGTAGCCGTCGATGATGTCGAGGATGTTGTCGGCCCCCAGGCGCACGTCGTAGGTGACCACGTTGACATCGGGGTTGAGCGCGGTGAGGGTCTTCTTGGCCGAGTCCACCTTGCGGTCGCCGATGCGGTCCATGTTGTGCAGGATCTGGCGCTGCAGGTTCGATTCGTCGACCACGTCCATGTCGATGATGCCCAGCGTGCCGACACCGGCGGCAGCCAGATACAGGCCGGCCGGTGAGCCTAGGCCCCCGGCGCCGAGCAGCAGCACCTTGGAGTCGAGCAGCTTCAGCTGGCCCACTTCGCCGATCTCGGGCAGGAGCAGGTGACGTTGGTAGCGGTTGCGCTGGGCCGGGGTCAGGGTCTTGGGCGCGGACCAGGGGCGGCCTTCGTCCTTCCACTTGTTGAAGCCGCCCGTCATGGACTGGACGTCGGTGTAGCCCAGGTCGCCCAGCGTCTTGGCGGCGAAGGCCGAGCGGACGCCGCCGGCACAGTAGACGACGATCGGTCCATTCTTGTCGGGCAGCTTGCCCTCCACCTGAAATTCGAGGTGCCCCCTGGGCAGGTGGACCGCGTTGGGCAGCGCGCCCTGCTCGTACTCGTCGGGCTCGCGGACATCGAGGAAAGTGGTCCCGCCCCGGGCCAGGATCTCCTCGGCTTCGGGTGGATCGACCTCTCGGATGGCCTTTTTCGCTTCGTTGAGCAGATCTCGGGGTGTTGACACGTTCCTGACCTCCAGGGGAAGCGATTCCTACGCTTCGAACTCTAAAACGCTACCAGGGGGGTCAACATTCCCGGCGGGGTCCCGTGGGAGGAATGCGAGGCCGAAAGGTGCCGACGAGGCGCCGGCCACGGGTCCGGCCGGCCGGCCGAAGCCTGAAAAGCTGGCGGCATGGAGTTCCACGAGGCCGTGCGCCGCCGGGCCATGGTGCGCAGCTTCGCCCAGGACGCCGTGGCAGCCGGGGTGGTGGAGGGAATTGTACGGGCCGCCCTGCGGGCGCCCAGCGCGGGGAACACGGGCGGGACGGCGTGGGTGGTCCTGCGAGGAGCGGCGGAAACGGAGGTGTACTGGGACGCCACCACCGATAGCGCCTGGCGGGAGGCGAGTCCACGTTGGGAGGGCCTGCGCCGGGCCCCGGTGATCCTGTTGGCCTATTCGTCGGCTGAGTTGTATGTCGAACGCTACGCCGAGCCGGACAAGTCAGCCTCGGGTTTGGGGACCGGGATCGGCGCCTGGCCGGTGCCGTACTGGACCGGTGACGCCGCCTTCGGGGTGATGACCGTGCTGTTGGCTGCGGTCGATGCGGGCCTCGGCGCGTGTGTGATGGGGAACTTCCGGGGCGAGGAGGCGCTGGGCTCGGCCCTGGGGATCCCGCAAGGGTGGCGGCTGTTTGGCTGCGGTGCTGGTGGGTCGGCCTGACGGGGCGGATCATCGCTCGGCGTCGTTGGACCGGGCGGGGCCGGAGGCTGAGCGGCGTATCCACTACGGGTCTTGGTAGTGGGTGTCGCCACTCACGCTCGGCCCATTGGGGCGCCTCTGTGCAAAGGTTCCGAGCAAGATCGTCTCCCCAATGTTGTGGGGATGCCGCCTTCAGAGCTACAGGACGGATGCGATCGACCCGAATCCACCTACTCCTCATCTCTCACTGAATCGCATCAGCCTTGGTCTTGACCGGATGCGGATCGCTGACCCAACGCTGCCACGATTTGTGAAGTGACAGTTCGAAGTCCCAGGCGGCTCGCGATACGTCTGGCGTCGTGGAGTAACGTCACCGCCCGCTCAGCATCGCCTGAGCCGTGGCGAGCGAGATACGTCCGGGCGAGATCCAATCGCGCCCGAGCTTCGAAGGCTCCTGCCCCGAGGCGCGCCTCGATTTCTATGGCGTCCTCCAGGTCGCCGATGGCCATCTGGTAGTCGCCCAGTGAATTGGCGAGTAGGCCGAGGGCGCGTGATGTCGTGCCAAGGTAAGCAACTCCTACAGCCACAGGCACTCCTCGCCGCTCGTACGGCCGAAGCAGGTCGATCAACTCGACTACGGCGTCTCTCTGGTCGAGAGCCGCGGCCACTTCCGCCGCCAGCACCATCGTGGCAGTCCACAACCAGTCCATCGGGACGGCTCGGAGGCCGCCTTGAACGAGCGTTTCGAGCGCAGCGAGGGCGTCGTGAGGTCGGCCGAGATCCAGAGCGGTGACTGCGATCGTTGCCTGCCACGCGGCTACCTCGGGTGTCGAGTTCGCGAACGCGACGAGCGCTGGCTCAACTTCGGCCAGGCGACCCTGGTCGCGCCGAATAGCCCACGTCAGCCCGGCGAACCCGGCGAGCACCGACATCTGGTTCTGTGGTGCGGCCGACAGCGAGGCATTGGCCAGCATCTCTGCCGTCTCGTAATCCCCAGAAAGCTGCGCCAGCATCGCTCGGCGCTGTTGAGCCATTGCGCGGTACCAGGGCTGCCCGAGCTCGTCTGCCATGCGGGCCATAGCCTCGACGTCCTCTTGGACCTGATCAAGCACACCCGTCTCGAGCGCGGCCGTGGCCCGCCAACCGTGTGCCTCGCATAAAACCTCGGTGTATCCGGTACGGCTTGCTGTCAGAAGTTGCTTGTTGAGGTATTGCAAGCGAAGGTAGAGCATGTCTGGCGCGAACGTCCCAATCACCGAGACACCGAGCACGAACGCCAGCTCGGCGGGATCGCCGAGTCGTTCGGCCATTGCGACCGCTTCAGCCACAAGGTCGTCGCGCCGGCCCTCGTACGTGTTCAAGAGGGACTGAGCGGCGCGGATCGCGAGTAACTGTGCCCGAAGGTAACTGTCCTCACGTGATAACGCGTCAAGCGCCTCGTCCAGAAGGTCGGCAAGCGGGTGGTCGGCTTCGCCGAACTGCGCGGCGCGAGCGAGGCCGCGAGCACCTTGGGCCAGCTGCCCAGCGTCACCCTGGGACCTCGCCTCGTCGACTGCCTCAAGGAATGCCTTCCTCGATCCTTCAAAGTCCAGCGTGCGGTATCGAGCGTCCCCTAGTGCGAGCAGAATTTCAGCCCGTAGAGGCGCATGCGGGGGCGGGGCGGCCTCGATCGCGGTCAGCGCCTGCTCGAACATGGCGACCGCCTGCTCATACGACAGCCCGCGCAGCGCGACACCACCGGCCCGAACAAGGTACTCGGCCGCTCGGACCTCATCCCCGCCGTTGCCCGCCGCGAGAAGGTGGGAGGCGATATCCGCCGCCCACGAATCCAGATCATCCGCGTGATTGCGTTCTAGGGCCCGAGCAGTACGACCGTGCAGGCGGGCGCGCCGAGTAGTGCCCAGCTCCCGGTACAGCACGTCACGGACGAGCCCATGCTCGAACTCAAAGCAACCAACAGTGTCGCCTCGTTCATGCACGAGTCGTGCAGCTCTGGCGACGTCAAGCGCGTCAATGATTTCATCGCCGTGAACGTCAAGCGAATCCTCGAGTGTCGATACTTCAAACCCTCGACCACTGACCGCTGCAGCTGAAAGTACTCGACTCACTTGTTCGTTGAGGCGTCCGACGCGCCTGAGAACGACGTCGCGAATTGTCTCGGGAACGCCAAGTCGAGCTACATCATCTGTATCAAGGGATGCGAGGTCGAGTCCTCCGACATCAACGAGGTCGCGGGTGAGCTCTTGCACAAAGAAAGGGTTACCCCCGCTCTTGCGGTAAAGCGCTACCCCCAGTTTCTGCGATGCCTCAGTGGCCACGTCGGTGGCATCGGCGATCTCCCCCACCGCGTGCACGAGGTATTCACCGACTTCAGCGCGGTCAAGGCGATCGAGCCCGATCCGGTTCACCCGCCCGCTCTTTGCTGAGTCTGCAACGAACTCCTGGAGCGGGTCGCCCGGCCCAGCGTCGGTATCTCGCCAGGTCGCGACGAGCAAGAGCCGCATCGGCGCGCTGGAACGGACGATGTGATGAACCAGGAGCGTGGTCGATTTCGAGGCCCACTGCAGGTCGTCGACGACCAGGAGTACGGGCTCGGAGCTCGACGCGGCCGCAAACCACGAGCACACGGCCTCAAACAGCCTGTATCTTGCGGTCTCGGCGTCGGTCGCGGGGGCTGGCGCTAACTCAGGGAACTGCAACGTGAGCTCGGGCGCAAGCCGCACGAGCTCACCGGCGCCTGAGCCCAGCTCGTCGCGGAGGTAAGCCGGTGGGCATCGTTCGACGAAGTGTCGAAGCGCGTCGACGAACGGTTGGTACGGTACATCGAGCTCGTCATCGCAACGACCAAATAGCACCGTCGCACCTTCGCTGTACGCGACCAGCGCTATCTCGCTGGCAAGCCTTGTCTTACCGATCCCTGGTTCTCCCGTGATGAGAACTACACGGAACTCACCCTCCCGCGCTGATTCCCACGCGCCCACGAGCCGCTTACGCTCTGTTTCGCGACCGACGAACGGCACCTGGTGCTTCGATTCCAACGCAGAGGGCAACGGCCGACCGGCGTCCGAGGGAACTGACCAGGCGACCTCATACGCAGCTACTGGCCCCGGCAGTCCTTTGAGGTCGAAGGGTCCGGCTGGAGTGAATTGGATGTCCGTTCGCGAGCCAGCGAGCATCCGCACGAGCTCCGAAGCAAGGATCGTGCCGGGCAACGCCTTTGGCTCGAGGCGGGCAGCCTCCACGACGGGAGTGCCGTGGTAGTCGTCTGAGTCCCATGTGACGTCTCCCGCGGCGATTCCAATTCGGATCTCGATGGGGAGATCGGCCCGCAATGCCTGACGGTGGACTGCTTGCTGCAGTGCGACCGCCGATTCCACAGCGTCAGATGCTCCGTCGTACACAGCCATCAAGCCGTCACCCATTACCTTCACGACGACGCCGCCGTGAGCTTCGACGGCCGCCCGGAGCACCTGCTCGTGTTCGGAGCGCAGAGTATCGGCCGCGACGTCGCCCAACTCTGTCCGAAGCGCGGTCGAGCCCACCATGTCGGTAAAGAGCACCGTGCGTGTGCCGCGACCCAAGACGGTCACTTTCGCAGTGTAGATCCGTGTCCATCGGGACTGCTGAGGCAAGGGGGCTGAGATCGCGTGATTGTTTTTCACCCACGTTGGCGTCGTAGCGGTATCTGTCACCGATTACCTGCACTTGGGGCTGGTTGTCGACACCTTCAATCGGCCCATTGGGGCGGGTTGGCGATTCCTGGATCAGGCCGCCGATGCGACCAGGTCGAGCGACTCCCGAGGGCTCTCGGGTCGGGCCCCAGTGAGCTAGGGACCACGAAGCGGCGATGATCCTCCGTGCAAGGTTCCGAGCAAGGTCGTTTTCCCACTATTGCCACATGCCGCCTCCAGAAATCCAGGTCACAACCTGGGTCGACCCGGTCGTCGACTCGCGAGGCCACCCGGCCGACTCTCCCTATGTCGAAATATTTTGGTTACCCGTCCTGGGTCCATCGGCGACGTTCCTCTTGCGTCGATTGAGCCTCTACCTGGACATGTTTCCCGAGGGTCTCCCGATGGACCTGTCCGAGTTGAGTTGCCAGCTGGGTCTCGGGCGGCCCGAGAGCCGCCACGCTGCACTGCCCCGGGCCGTCGATCGGTGTGTGCGCTTCGGGCTGGCCCGACGGCCGGGGGCCAATCGCCTGGCCGTACGTCGGAAGCTGGGCCCGCTCCCGGCGCAGCGCGTCAAACGCCTTTCACCTTTTCTCCAATCGATCCACGCCGACTGGGCCGATGAACCCGCTGGGTCCGTGATTCCTGGCCGGTGATGCCCGGCTTTCGTCGGGTGCCATCGGGGCGACATCGTCGTACTCCCTTGAGCCGGTCGGCAGGCGAACGCGTGCGCCGCACTGCGCGCGTCCGTGGACGGCTGAGATTGGGTCCGTTCAGCCTCGGATCTCCTTGGACAACTTGTGGTGCTCGGGTCCCTCCTGCCAGCGTGCCATGGCCCAGAGCAGGTCGGAGAGCCGGTTGAGATAGGTGGAGACCAGGGATCCCTCGACCTGATCGGTGACGGCCAGCCGCTCGGCCCGGCGCACGATGGTGCGCGCCAGATCGAGTGCGGCGGCCCGTCGATTCTCCCCTGGGATGGTGAAATCGCTCGGCATGTCGAAACGCTGGATCAGATCGTCAATGCCGTGCTCGAGTTCGGTCACCATCTCGGCGGTCACCAGAGAGGTTCCGGCCACCAGTTTGGGGCGATTGGCCGGAGCCGTGGCCACCTCTGCCATCAGGACGTAGAGGTCCCTAGCCAGGGCCACCAGACGGACATCGAGCTCGGAGCCGGGCTCGGACTCGGCTCGGACCAGGCCCAGCGCGGCCTGGGCCTCGTCGACCACACCGTTGACCTCAATTTGCCTGGAGTCCTTGGGTACCCGCCCGCCGTAGAGGAGGCCGGTGGTCCCGTCGTCGCCCCTTTTGGTGTAGATCCGTGGCTTCACATGCCGGATGCTACGGCAGGAACGGACGACCAGGTGGGCCCCAGTATCCTGTACTGACCATGGCTGACTCCCCCGAACTCCTCGGCCGCCTCGACCCCGACCGGTCGTCGTATCTCACGGCGCTGCGTGAGGGCGTCCTCATCTTCGACGGCGCCATGGGCACCAACCTGCAGCTGCTGGGTCTGAGCCCCGAGGACTTCGGCGGGCCCGAGCTCGAGGGCTGCAACGAGGTCCTGATCAACAGCCGGCCCGACCTGATCGCCCAGGTCCACCGCTCCTTCTTCGAGGTGGGCTGCGACGTGGTCGAATCGGGGACGTTCGGGTCGTCCTCCGTCGTGCTGGCCGAGTACGGCCTGGCCGACCAGGCCCGTGAGATCAGCCGGACCGGCGCCGAGATCGCCAAATCGGTGGCGGCCGAGTTCGCCACGCCTGACCGCCCCCGATGGGTGGCCGGGAGCATGGGCCCGGGCACCAAGTTCCCGACCCTCGGCCAGATCCCCTACGCCGACCTGCGCGACGCCTACGAGGAGCAGGCGCTGGGCCTGCTGGAAGGCGGCGTGGACTTCCTCTTGATCGAGACGGTGTTCGACCTGCTGTCGGCCAAGTCGGCCATCAACGGGGCGCGGCGGGCCATGGTGGCCTTAGACCGGATCGTGCCGCTGCAGGTCCAGGTGACGATCGAGCTGACCGGGCGCATGCTGCCGGGCACCGAGATCGCCGCCGCCCTGACCGTGCTCGATGCCATGCAGGTCGACGTGGTCGGCCTCAACTGCGCCACCGGACCGGTCGAGATGAGCGAGGCCCTGCGCCATCTGTCGGCCGCGAGCCGGGTGCCCATCGCCTGCGTCCCCAACGCTGGCCTGCCCTCGGTGGTCGAGGGCATGATGCACTACGACCTCACCCCCGACCAGCTGGCCGAGCACCTGCATCGCTTCGTCACCGAGTTCGGCGTCTCGGCCATCGGCGGCTGCTGCGGCACCACGCCGGCGCACCTCGCCGCCGTGGTGGAACGCTGCGCCGGCGCGGTCCCGTTGACCCGGGCGCCGGTCAGCGAGCCGGCGGCGGCGTCCATCTACACCTCGGTGCCCTTCCACCAGGACACGTCGTTTCTGGTGGTGGGCGAGCGCACCAACGCCAACGGCTCCAAGCGGTTCCGCGAAGCCATGCTCGAAGCCGACTGGGACACCTGCGTGGCCATGGCCCGGGATCAGATCTCCGAGGGCTCGCACCTGATCGACGTCTGCGTGGACTACACGGGCGCCGACGGTGTGGCCGACATGACCGAGGTAGCCAGCCGGTTCGCCACCCAGGCCAGCGTGCCCCTCATGGTCGACTCGACCGAGGGCCCGGTGGCGCGCGCCGCCCTCGAGTGGATCGGTGGCCGGCCCGTCCTCAACTCGGTCAACCTCGAGGAGGGCGACGGGCCGGGGACCCGCCTGGACACGTTCCTGCGACTGGCGAGGGAGTTCGGCGCCGCGGTGGTGTGCACCTGTATCGATGAGGAAGGCCAGGCCCGGACGGCGGAGTGGAAGCTGCGGGCCGCAAGGAATATCCGCGACATCGCGGTCGAGCGGTACGGGTTGGCGCCCGAGGATCTGTTGTTCGATTCATTGGCGTTGCCATTGTCCACCGGCATGGAGGAGAGCCGCAACGACGGCATTGAGACCATCGAGGGGATCCGGTCGATCAAGTCCGAATTGCCCGGCGTCTCCACCATCTTGGGATTGTCCAACGTGTCCTTCGGGTTGAACCCGGCGGCCCGGCAGGTGTTGAACTCGGTCTTCCTGCACGAGTGCGTCGACGCCGGGCTCGATTCGGCCATCGTCCATGCGTCGAAGATCCTGCCTTTGTCCCGCATCGACGAACGGGCCAAGGAGATCAGTCTCGATCTGGTCTACAACCGTCGGACCGACGACTACGACCCACTGCAGGAACTCCTGGCCCTCTTCGACGGGGTCAAGGTCAACACCGGCGCGCAAGATGACCATTCCGATTGGCCCGTGGACCAACGGTTGTCGCAGCGGATCATCGACGGCAACCGGACCGGCCTGGAAGCCGACCTGACCGAGGCGCTGGAGTCGGGCCTGAGTGCGCTGGGGATTGTGAACGACATTCTGCTCGAGGGCATGAAGGTGGTCGGAGAGCGCTTCGCCTCCGGTGAGATGCAGTTGCCGTTCGTCTTGCAGTCCGCCGAGACGATGAAGGCCGCCGTGGCGTTTCTCGAGCCCCACATGGAGAAGGCCGACCAGGGCGGCAAGGGCACGGTCGTCCTGGCCACGGTCAAGGGCGACGTGCACGACATCGGCAAGAACCTGGTCGACATCATCCTGACCAACAACGGCTACGAGGTGGTGAACCTCGGGATCAAGATCGGCATCAACGAGATCATCATGGCGGCCGAAGAGCACAAGGCCGATGCCATCGGCATGAGCGGGCTCCTGGTGAAGTCCACGTTGATCATGCGCGAGAACCTGGTCGAACTGAACCAGCGCGACCTGGCCGACTTCCCCATTCTGCTGGGTGGGGCCGCCCTGACCCGGACCTACGTCGAGCGCGACCTGCGTGAGATCTATGACGGCCGTTTGTTCTATGGCCGCGACGCCTTCGAGGGGCTCCGCACCATGGACCGCCTGGTCGAGCTGAAGAAGTCCGGCGAGGAGGATGCCACGTTCGGGCGGGAGATCTCCGAGAAGAACGTGCCCAAGCGCAGCCGGCTGGAGCCCCAGGACACCACCCCGGTCGAGGGGCAGCCGGCCCGGGCCGACGTGGCGTCCGACAATCCGTTGTTCACACCGCCCTTCGTCGGCAGCCGCGTGGCCAAGGGCATCGCCATCGATGACATCGCGGAATACCTGAACCTGACGGCGCTGTTCCGCAACCAGTGGGGCGAGCGTCCGGTCGACGGCGAGAACGATGGCGAATTCAAGGAGCGGGTACGGGCCACGCTACGCGAGGAGATGGCCAAGGCTCGGGAGGGAGACCTGTTGATTCCCTCGGTGGCGTACGGGCACTTCGCCGCCAATGCCGAGGGCAACGACCTGATCATCTGGAAGGACGAGACGCGCACGTCGGAGTGGATGCGCTTCGCCTTCCCCCGGCAGCGCAAGGAACCCTGGCTCTGCATCTCCGACTTCTTCCGCGCCAGCGACTCGGGAGCGGGGACCGAGGACTTCGCCAGCTTCATGCTGTGCACCATCGGGCCCCGAGCTTCGGAGGAGGCAGCACGCCTCTTTGCCGATAACGAGTACCTCAGTTACCTGCGCCTGCACGGCCTCAGCGTCGAGATGGCCGAGGCGACCGCGGAGTACTGGCACCGCAGGATCCGGGAGGAACTCGGGTTCGCCGACGAGGACGGGCCGTCGTTGGCCGGCCTCTTCCGCCAGACCTACCGGGGCGGGCGCTACTCGTGGGGCTACCCGGCCTGCCCGGACCTCGACGACAACGCCAAGGTGGTGGAGTTGCTGGGGGGCGACCGCATCGGGGTCACCGTCAGCGAGGGATTCCAGTTGCACCCCGAACAGACCACCGACGCCATTATCTGCCACCACCCGGCGGCCAAGTACTTCGTGGCCTGAGTCTGCCTGTGTGGTCGGTTTCCACCGATAGCCCCGGTCCGAGCGTTCCGCTTCGACTGTTCCGGTCCGGGCTTCCCGGACTCCTTCGGCCGGCCCCCGCTCAGGAGTCGAGATAGCGCAACACGGCCAGGACCCGGCGATGATCCGACTCCGAGACCGGCAGGTCGAACTTGGTGAAGATATTGGCCACGTGCTTTTCGACCGCACCCTCGGATATCACCAGCTGGGCGGCGATGGCCCCGTTGGATCGACCTTCCGCCATGCGCGAGAGCACCTCCCGCTCCCGGGCACTCAGCACGGAGATCGAGTCGGCGTGTCGGGAGGCCCCCAGCAGTTGGGTGACCACTTCGGGGTCCAGCGCCGTGCCGCCCGACGCGACTCGCACCAAGGCCTCGACGAAGTCGCTGACGTCGGCCACCCGATCCTTGAGGAGATAGCCGATCCCGGCCGCGTTGTCGGCCAGCAGCTCGGCCGCGTAACGGGTTTCGATGTACTGGGAGAACAGCAGGATGCCCAAGCCTTGGTGGTGTCGCCGCAACTCGAGGGCGGCGCGCAACCCTTCGTCCGTGAAGGTGGGTGGCATGCGGATGTCGATGACAGCCACATCGGGACGGTCCTGTTCGATGGACCGGCGCAGGGCCTCAGCGTCACCGAAGGCACCGGTGATGCTGAACCCGCGATCGACCAGCAGTTGGACCAGTCCGTCCCGCAGAATGACCGAGTCCTCGGCGATGACGACCCGAAAAGGTGCGCTCATTCAGACGTGCAGCGGGAGGTCCACGGTGACCACCGTAGGCCCATCCGGCGGGCTCACGATGCTGAGTCGACCGTCGACGGCGTGCACACGGTCGGTCAGGCCGGCCAACCCACTCGAGGACGAGCCGAGGCATGACAACTGAGCCCCTCCCCTCCCGTCATCGCGTACGACAGTTCGCAACCACCCGCTGTCCTCGGTACAGATGATCTTTGCCCGCGACGCCTGGGCGTGTTGCGCGACGTTGGCCAGCAGCTCGGCCACGCAGAAGTAGGCGATGGACTCAATGGCTGGCGTCGGTCGATGTTCGAGCGTGAGGGTGATCTCGGTCGGCACCGTACAGCGCGCCGCCAGGGTGGACAGTGCGCCTTCCAGCCCGATGTCGAGGGCCGGTGGATGGATGCCGCGGGCCAGATCACGCAATTCCAAAATGGCCTCTTTGGCCCCGTGATGGGCGTCATCCACCAGCCGACGGACCTGATCGAGGTCGACGTGCTCGGGGTCTTCGAGTTTCTCCTTGGCCATACCGAGGCGCATGGCCAAAGCCACCAGTTGGGCCTGGGTCCCATCGTGCAGATCTCGTTCAATGCGCCGCAAGGTGGCGGCAGAGGTATCGACGGTCTGCGCCCGAGCCAGCTCGAGCGAGCGGACCCGCGCGGCCAGGGCGTCGGGGGAGAGCAACACCCGCATGACCCGGCGGTCCAGGTAGACCACCGCCCGCACGACCCACGGCGCGGCAAAGAACAGCAGGATGCCGACGAGGAAAATCGCCAGGCTGTGCAAGAACCCGGTCTGGCTACCGGAGAAGAACCCTGATCCGAAGATGGCGACGGGCAGCCCGAAGACGGCGGGGCTGTTCCCGTTCCCTCCCCAGATCGGGAAGACCAGACAGAAGAAGGCGTCCCACCACATGGCGAATGCGGTCAGGATGCCCAGAATGGCCAGGGGGAACTTGATCACCAGGTAGGCCATGGACCGCCAGCCGGTGCGGTCGCGCAGTGCCGCTTGCAGCCAGCCCAGAAAGCCCGGACGGGAGGCGAACGGCTCGGGGTCTTCGATCTCCTCCCCCAGCAGATTGCGAGCCAGTTGACGATGCCACCCGCCGATTCCCCTGGCACCCCGGACCGCCCCAGCAATGATGCCCAACCCGAAGAAGGTGACGGCCAGGACCAGTCCCACTCCTAAGGTGACGACGACGAAGCTGAGGCCGAGGCCCGCCAACATCGCCCCGATGACGAGGAATGAGAACTCTGACCACGTCCTTCGGGCGAACGGCTCACGCCAGATCACCCGGGCAATCTCCTTGAGGCGCGGGGCGCGCTCTTCCGTAACGACGGTCACCATCTCCTTGAACAATGCCCGAACTGGGGTCTGGGTGCCACCGGCCTCTCCCGCGGTCATGCGTCGCGTGCCCTGAGGAGCATCATTGCCGCCGCCAGCACTACGGCGCAGTACGCGACCATGAGCAGGCACGCGAGCGGAGCAGTGACCTGACCGGATTGGGGCACCACGGCGGCAACGGAGTTCGCGAGCATCTGCTCGGGGGCGAAGCGAGCAGGGTTGCCGCTCGACGACAGCGGTTGGAGGAAAATGGGAATCAAGAAGATGACCCCCACGTAGGTGGCGATGGCCCCGGCCGTGTGCCTGATGATCACGCCGAGGGCGAGGCCGAACAGACCAAGCAGGGCCAGGTAGGCCCCGGTGAGCACCAGGGCGCGCAGCACCCCCGGGTCGCTCAGGGAGGCCGTCGGAGCCCGGCCCGACAGAACGCCCTGGCCGATGGCGAAGCAGGCGAAGGTCAGGACCTCGCCCACCACCAGTGAGACGAGGCCGACCACGATCGCCTTGGCTCCGAGGAGCACGGGCCGTCGCGGTGTGGCCGCCAGCGTGGACCGGATGGTGCCACTGCTGTACTCGGCGGTGATGGCCAGCACGCCCAGCACGCCGATGGCGAGCGAGCCCAGAGCCAGGCCCGTCAAGGATTGGTTGGTCGGGTCAAAGCCCATCGATACGCCGTGGCGGTGCTGCACGCTATTGGTGGCCAGCACGGTCACGGCGAGGCTGCCCAAGACCGTGGCCAGGAGCGTCCAGGTGGTCGAGCGGAGTGAGCGCAGCTTGAACCATTCCGCCCGCACCACCTGACGGATGCCGGTACGGCCTGGGAGGTGGTCGAGGGACGGGAGGACGGTCATGTCGGTACCTTTCCGTTCGATCGGGTCGGAGAGGCGGTCCGGAATTCGACCGCATCATGAGTGAGCTCCATGAAGGCATCTTCGAGCGAGCCCTGGAGCGGCGTCAGCTCGTACAGCGTCAGCACCCGGTCGGCCGCCAGCGTGCCGATCTCCGTTGCCGTCAGGCCGGTGGCCACAATCGACCCGCCCGGCTCCACCCGGGACTCCGCTCCGGCCTCCTGCAACGCATTGACGAAGCTCTCGGTCATCGGCGTGACGACCCGCACGGTGTCCGGCGCGCTCTGCGAGGTGAACTCGGAGACGCTCATCTCGGCGATCAGGGTGCCGCGGCCGATGACCACCAATCGCTCGGCCGTGAGCGACATCTCGCTGATCAGATGGCTCGAAACGAGCACCGTCCGACCCTCGGCGGCCAAGTCGCGCAGCAGGTAACGGGCCCAGCGGATGCCTTCCGGATCGAGCCCGTTGATGGGCTCGTCGAAGAGCAACACCCCGGGATCGCCCAGCAGGGCTGCGGCGATACCCAATCGCTGGCCCATGCCGAGCGAGTACTTGCCGGCGCGCTGTTGAGCCACTTCGGTCAACCCGACCATGTCGAGCACCTCGTCGATCCGAGCGCGGGGGATGCCGTTAGTCAGGGCCAAACCCCACAGGTGGTCGTAGGCACTCCGACCGGGATGGAAGGCCTTGGCGTCAAGGAGTGCGCCCACTTCGCGTAGCGGCCATCGGAGCTGGGCGTAGGCCTGCCCGTTGACCGAGGCCGTCCCGGATGACGGTGTGTCCAGCCCCATGATCATCCGCATGGTCGTGGACTTACCGGAACCGTTCGGCCCGAGAAACCCGGTCACCGCCCCGGGGCTCACCTCGAAGCTCAAGTGATCGACCGCCAGCGTGCTGCCGTAGCGCTTGGTCAGCGTGTGCACAGCGATCATGTTGGGCTCCTTGTCAACGGGATTGGTCGGCGGGCTTGGTCGGCGAGTGCATGGTCCCGCTGACCTGGTAACCCCAACCTAAGGAAATCCGACTGCGAAGTGAATGCCGCTAGCGGGTCTCTTCCTCCTGGGGTTAACCCCCCTTCCCGGTGTGGCGGGCGGCGAATTCGCGGATGGGCCGATCCCGGAGTCCCGAGGTCGCCCGGATGTAACTCGCCGGCATCCATCAACCCGACGCGCGGTACCACTTGTGCCGGGGGAAAGCCGGTATGGGCGGGGAACGCTTAGCTGCTGCTGCTCGCCACCTCGTTCACGGCCGGGCGAGGGCGGTCGCCGACACGGCGGACCGGGCGTGGTAGCTGGAGCGGGTCAGCGGTGACGCCTCCACGTGGGGCACCCCGAGCTCGACCCCGATGGCGCGTAGGTGTTCGAACTCCTCGGGCTTCCAATACCGAGCGACCGGGAGGTGGTCACGACTGGGTCGCAGGTACTGCCCGATCGTGATGATCGACACTCCGACGGCCCGTAGGTCGGCCATGGTGGCGATGACCTCGTCGGTGTCTTCGCCGAGCCCAACCATCAGCCCGGACTTCGTGACCAGGCCCGAGGCACCGGCCCGGGCCAGGACGGCCAGGCTGCGGGCGTATCCGGCCGACGGCCGAACGGCTCGCTGCAAGCGGGCGACCGTTTCGATGTTGTGATTCAGCACATCCGGCCGGGCGGCGAAGATCATCTCGAGTGAGGCGGCGTCACCGCGGCAGTCAGAGATGAGCACCTCGACGGTGGTTCCCGGTGTCCGGGTCCGAATAGCGGCAATGGTCTGCGCCATGGCGCCGGCTCCCCCGTCGGCCAGGTCGTCCCGGGCCACACACGTCACCACTGCATGGCCCAGCGCCATCCGCTCTATGGCTTGGGCCACCCGGTCGGGTTCGTCCGGCTCGAGCGGCAGGGGATGACGGGTATCGACCTGGCAGAAACCGCAGGCCCGGGTGCACCGTTCGCCGTTGATCATGAAGGTGGCCGTGCCCTCGGACCAGCACTCGAAGATGTTGGGACAGCCGGCCTCTTCGCACACGGTGGCCAGACCCAGGTCATGCACCGTCTTGCCCAACGAGAGGTACTCCTTGCCCATGCGCACCGGCACCCGAAGCCATTGCGGCTTGCGTTGTTCGATGCGCACCGCCCCTTCGGGTTCGACACCGGCTTGGCGCAAACGCCGGATGAGCGGTCGTTCAGGCGGGGCGACCTGGACACTCTGCCTGGTCGGACCCGTCACCACGTCATGACGATCGACGCCGGACTGCCCGAACATGTCGGTAGCGCGGGCAATGAGGGCTTCGGCGATCGTGGCCATTGAGATGTCGACGCCTTCGGCCCAGAGCGAGGTGACACCACGATCGGCAATGCCGCACGGCACGATGTGGGCGAACATGCCGAGGTCGCACGACACGTTGAGCGCCACGCCGTGCAGCGTGCGCCGGGTTCCCGGCACCCCGCGAATCGTGCGGACACCGATGGCGGCGATCTTGCGCGGTGAGGGACCGTCTGCGTCGATCCACACGCCTGGGTACTCGTCCAACCTTGAGGCTCCGGGCAACCCGACGTCGGACAGGGTGGCGATGACCAGATCCTCCAGTCGATGCACATGCTCGGGTCCGGCCGAAGGGTGCCCCGGGACCGACACGATGGGATAGACCACCAACTGACCCGGACCGTGGTAGGTCACGTCGCCACCGCGGTCGGTCTGCTCAAGCGTGGCTCCGACCTCGGCGGGATCGGTCAGCACGTGCGATCGGTCGGCGTGTACCCCCAACGTGTAGACGTGGGGATGCTGGAGCACCAACAGGTAGTCGTCCTCGGTCCCCGTGGCCAGCGCGTGTTGGAGCGCGAACGCCTCGTTGTAGGGAACGGTCCCCAGGGAGCGTATGCGCAACATGTGATGCGTTAGAGCTCGGCGGACCAGTCGCGACCGGCCAGGAGCTCTGCCATCCGGGCCAGGAAAGACGAGACGTAGGCCCCGTCAACCGCCCGATGGTCCCAACTGATCCCGAGGATTCCCGTGGAATGAATGGCGATCGACTCGGATCCGTCCTCGTGGGTGACGACGACCGGACGTCGGGCGATGCCGTCGGTGGCCAAAATGGCCACCTGGGGCTGGTTGATGATGGGCACGGTGAAGTAGGTGCCGAATGGACCGTCGTTGGTGATCGAGAACGTGCCACCGGCGATGTCGTCGGCATTGAGCTGGCGGTGGCGCGCCCGGCTTGCCAGATCTCGAATTCTTCGGGCGATGCCACGCAAGGTCACTTCCTCGGCCCGGTGGATGACCGGCACGATCAATCCCTCGTGGGACAGGTCAACGGCAATGCCCAAATTCACTTCGGGATGGACCACCAAGGAGTCGTCCCCCACCGACGCATTGAGGAGCGGAAAGTCTCGCATCGCTTCGACGGCCGCCCGAGCGACGAAGGGCAGGTACGTCAGGGAGAAACCCTCCTCCGTCTTGAACCGCTCGCCCCACGCCTTGCGCACTCGCTCGACATTCTCGAAGTCCGTCTCATAGGCGATGAAGGCATGTGGCGAAGTGGACTTGGACCGGACCATGTGCTCGGCCGTGCGTCGACGCATGTTCGAGAACGGCACGACCTGATCGCCGGCACCCAGCACCGCAGGCGCCGGGGGGGCGGGGGCAAGGCGCGGCCCCGGGGTCGGAGCCGGAGTTGGTGCTGGGGCCGGGGCTGACGCCGGGGTCGGGGTTGATCCCGGGGTTGAGAGCGGGGCCGGCGGCGATCCCGGAGCGTGGTTGGCGTCGACCACCTTCAAAACGTCCTCGCGGGTTATCCGACCACCCACCCCGGTGCCCGTCACATTCGCCGCGCTGATCCCGTTTTCGGTCAGGAGTTTGCGCACAACGGGAGAGAGCACGAGCGCTTCAGGTGCCTTCTCGGCTGCGGCCGTTGGTGGTGGTGGTGCCGATTGGACCGCTGGCGCGGGAGCCGTCGCGGGTGCCGGCGTTGAAGGAGCTGGCGCGGGTGGGACGGCTGGTGATGGCGTCGCTTCTGGCGCGGGCGCCCGGACCGGCGGGGCGGGAGTCTCGGTCGGACCAGGCGGCTCGCCACCGGAGTCGCCACCGATTTTGGCCAGGACCACGCCGACCTCGACGGTGTCGCCCTCGGGGACGAGGATTTCGGTCAGCACCCCCGCGGCCGGCGAGGGGACCTCGGAGTCGACCTTGTCGGTCGAAACCTCGAACAGCGGCTCGTCACGGGTGACGGTGTCGCCCACCGCCTTCATCCATTTGGTGACCGTTCCTTCGGTCACCGTCTCGCCGAGTTGGGGCATCAGGACATCAGGCAAGGTGCAGCCCCCTACCGGTCAGAGCCAGCATCGTCTCGCCGAACGACTCGGACAGAGACGGGTGCGGCTGAATGAAATACGCCACTTCTTCGGGCAGGGCCTCCCAATTCACGGCCAGGTAGCCAGCGCCGAGTTGCTCGGTCACCCAGGGACCGGCCATGTGGACCCCGAGGATCTGACCGGCCGAGCCGTCGGGGCGTTTCTCCGCCACGATCTTCACCATGCCTTCGGTGTCGCCGATGATCTGGGCCCGGCTGTTGCCGCCAAAGGGATCCTTCTTCACCACCACGTCGATGCCCTTTTCCTTCGCCTGTGACTCGGTCAGGCCGCAATATGCCACTTCCGGATGGCAGTAGATGGCCCAGGGGACGCGGGAGTACTCGACCGGGACCACGACCTCGCCCAACATCCCCTTGACCGCCACAATGGCCTCGGCAAAGCCGACGTGGGCCAATTGCGGAGTTCCGGCCACCACGTCCCCGGCGGCCCAGACGCCGTTCTCGCCCGTGCGTTGGAACTCGTCGGCCACGACGAATCCCCTGCCGTCCACCTCAACCGCCACTCCCTCATTCACCAGTCCCTCCGTGCGGGGACGGCGACCGACCGACACCACGATGAGCTCGACTTCGAACGTCTGCTCGCCGGCTCGAACGACGGTCACGTTGCCGTCGGTGGACGGCGTGTGACCCTCGACCTGAACGCCCGTCACGACGTCGATGCCCCGCTTCTTGAAGGACCGGGCCACGACCCGGGCCATGTCGTCGTCGCACCCGGGCAGGATGGACGGAAGTGCCTCGAGCACGGTGACCTTTGATCCAAGGTCGGAGAGGAGGGAGGCGAACTCACAACCGATCGCTCCACCGCCGATCACGGCCACTGAGGCCGGCAGCTCCTTGAGATCCAAGAACTCATCGGAGGTCACGACCCACTTGCCGTCGACCTCGAGACCGGGGAGGGTGCGGGGCACCGAACCGGCGGCCAGGACCACATTGCGACCCACGACGACGCGACCGGCATCTTCACCGTCGACCACTCGAACCCGCCGATCGGCCTCAAGAGTGCCCGTACCCGAGAGGATGGTGACCTTGCGTCCCTTCAGCAGCCCGGCCAATCCCTTGAAGAGCTTGTCGACCACGCTGTTCTTGCGATCCTGGCTGACCGAGAACTCAAGCACGGCATCGGGCACGTTGATGCCGAACTGGTCGGCCGAGCCGACGGTTCGGTTGACCGTGGCCGTCTCGAGAAATTCCTTGGCCGGCACACAGCCCCGGTGGAGGCACGTGCCACCAACCTTGTCCCGCTCGACAATGGCGACTGAGAGGCCGGCGGCGGCTCCATAGAGCGCAGTGGCATAGCCACCCGGCCCCCCACCTATGACGACGATATCGAATTCGTCCTCAGCGCTCACGGCGATGCCTGCTTTCTGTCAGCCCACCGCGCGGCCGGTTCCTCCCCGAACAGCTCCGAGCGCGAGGCCAGCGAATCTGCGTGTACAGCCGTGGAGCCTACCGGTCCTCTGGCCCGCCAAATGCGGGATCAGTTCCGTGAAAGGACCCGCTCAGGCCCTATCCAGCGTCTCCGGTCTCGCCCCAGCCTCGGTCCGCGGCGATGGTGGCCAGCTCGTCGACCCGGTCGTTCCATGGGTCACCCGAATGCCCCTTGACCCAGCGCCAGGTGACATTCGATTCCGAGCTCACCGCCAGCTCGATGAGCGGTTCCCACAGGTCGCGGTTGGCGACCGGCTTGTTCTGGGAGTTTTTCCAGTTGCGGCGCTGCCATCCCTGCCACCACCGATCCTTGAAGCAGTTGACGACGTAGGTCGAATCGCTCACCACATCCACGTCAGACGCCCCGTCGGCCGTGAGGGTGCGCAACGCTTCGAGGGCCGCTGTTATCTCCATTCGCTGGTTGGTGGTGGCGGGTTCGGCACCGCTGGAGAAGCGCCCGCCGGGGACGGCCCAGGCCCATCCCCCACGCCCGGGATTCCCTCGACATGCGCCGTCGGTGTACACGGTGATCACGGGGCGGTCAGCGTCCATGGCCCTATGTGTAACACCCGGGCCCGACGGTCACGACCCGGACCGTGCCCCCGATACGGTGGGAGCATGCTCTTTGACGGGATCGGCCACCAGGTTCCCGACACGGATCCGGGCGAGACGCAGGAGTGGCTCGACTCGTTCGATGCCATTGTCGACTCACGTGGTCGAGCCCGCGCCCGCTATCTCCTCATGAAGTTGCTGGAGCGGGCGCGGACCAAGCAGGTCGACTTTCCCGCCACCGTTTCCACTCCCTATGTCAACACCATCGCCGCCGAGGACGAGCCGTGGTTTCCGGGCGACGAGTACCAGGAGCGCCGGATCCGGGCCTACATCCGCTGGAATGCCGCCGCCATGGTGGTGCGGGCCAACACCCGCACCGAGGGCATCGGAGGGCACCTCTCCACCTACGCCAGCTCGGCCGCGCTCTACGAAGTCGGGTTCAACCACTTCTTCCGGGGCAAGGCCGACGGTGGGTTCGGGGACCAGGTGTTCATTCAGGGACACGCTTCGCCCGGTATCTACGCGCGGGCGTTCCTCGAGGGGCGGTTGACCGAGACCCAGCTGGACAACTTCCGCCACGAGGTGGGCGGCGACGGCCTCCCCAGCTACCCGCACCCCCGTTCGCTGCCGGAATTCTGGGAATTTCCCACCGTCTCCATGGGCTTGGGACCGATCAACGCCATCTACCAGGCGCACATCAACCGCTATCTGAACCAGCGTCACCTGATCGACACCAGCGCCAGCCGCGTCTGGTGCTTCGTCGGTGACGGCGAGATGGACGAGCCGGAGTCGATCGGCGCCCTCGGTGTGGCCGGTCGCGAACATCTCGACAACCTCATCTTCGTCGTCAACTGCAACCTGCAGCGGCTGGACGGGCCCGTGCGCGGGAACGGGAAGATCATTCAGGAGCTCGAGGCGGTGTATCGAGGCGCCGGGTGGAATGTGATCAAGGTGATCTGGGGATCCCGATGGGATGCCCTCCTGGCCCGGGACGTCGACGGTGTCCTGCTCGACCGCATGAATACCACGGTGGACGGCGAGTACCAGAAGCTGGCCGTCGAATCCGGGGCGTATATCCGTGAGCACTTCTTCGGCCCCGATCCGCGGCTGCGCAAACTGGTCGATGATCTGAGCGACGACGAGCTGGTCTCGCTCCCCCGGGGCGGGCACGACTATCACAAGCTCTATGCCGCCTACAAGCTGGCCACCGAACAGCGAGGCGCGCCCACCGTGATCTTGGCCAAGACGATCAAAGGTTGGACGCTGGGGCCCGAGATCGAATCCCGCAACGCCACCCATCAGATCAAGAAGATGACCAAGCCCCAGCTGCGGGCCTTGCGGGATCGGCTGTATCTGACCGACGACATTCCAGACGCCGCTCTGGAGGGTGACCCGCCCTATGTGCGGCCCGCCGAGGGGTCCGACGCCATGGAGTACCTGCGCGCCCGTGGCCGTGTGCTGGCCGGCCCGGTGCCGACGCGGGTCGTGCGCCCGAACCGTCATCTCCTGCCCGACGACAAGGTATTCGAGGAGTTCGCCTCGGGCTCGGGCAAACAGTCGGTCTCGACCACCATGGCCTTCGCCCGACTCCTGCGCAACCTCGTGCGCGACCCCACCATGGGTCAGTTGGTGGCCCCCATCGTGTCGGACGAAGCCCGCACGTTCGGCCTCGAGCCCATCATCGCCGAGGCGCAGATCTACGCCCCCGGTGGGCAGCACTATGTGCCGGTCGACGCCGACCTGCCGTTGCACTACGCCGAGAGCACCTCGGGCCAGGTCCTCCAGGAAGGGATCACCGAAGCCGGCGCGCTGGCCGCCTTCACCGCCCTTTCCACCGCCTACGCCACCTGGGGGCAGCCGATGCTCCCGGTGTTCCTGTTCTATTCGATGTTCGGCTTTCAGCGGGTGGGCGACTTGACCTGGGCCCTCGGCGACATGCGGGGGCGGGGGATCCTGGCCGGATGCACGGCCGGCCGCACCACGCTGCAGGGCGAGGGCCTCCAGCACGACGACGGGCAGTCGCCGCTCCTGGCTTCGGTCAATCCGGCAGCCATGGTCTACGACGCCTCATTTGCCTACGAGGTGGCGGTGATCATGCAGGACGCCATCACGCGCATACTGGGCCCCGAGCCCGAGGACCGCTTCTGGTACCTCACCCTCTACAACGAGAACTACCTCATGCCCGCGATGCCCGAAGGCAAGGGTGGCGAGGCGATCCGACGGGGCATCGTCGACGGCATCTACCAATTCAGTCCGGCGCCGAAGGTGAAGGGGTCCTCGGTACGGGCCAGCGTGTGCTTCTCCGGCCCGATGTGGCGCATGGCCCAAGAAGCCCAGGAGATGTTGGCCAGCCGATGGGGCGTCGCCGTCGACACGTGGGCGGTGACGTCGTGGAACAACCTGCGCACCGATGCGTTGGATGCCGAGCGGTGGAGCCGGCTGCACGCCGGAGCGGAGGCGCGGCCGCCCATCGTGACCGAGGCGTTGGGTTCGGGACCCGAGCCAGTGGTGGCCATCACCGACTACGTGCGGTCGGTACCCGACCAGGTGGCCCGTTTCATCGATCGCCCCTACACCTCGCTCGGCACCGACGGGTTCGGTCGCTCGGATGCCCGGGACGCCCTGCGCAGCCACTTCGAAGTCGACACCGCACACCTCATGGTGACCGTGCTCAGCGAATTGGCCCGCGCTGGTCAGGTCGAAGCCGCCGTGGTGAAGGAGGCCATGGGTGAGCTGGAGATCGACGGCGAGCGGGCGGCACCCTTTCTGATCTGAGGTAGGTCCGCTCACCCTTCCGAGAGCAGCACGTCGCGGGACAGCTCCATCTGGCCCAGGTGCTGGAGGAGCTCCTCGAGGACATGGAGCAGCACGCCCCCCTTCGTCTTGGCGTAGGGCAGGCCGGCGTCGTCTGGCGGCAGGACCTTCGGCGGCGCGGCCGAGGCGTCGAAGCCCGAGATGTCCGTGGCCAGTTGACGGCGGGCGGTGGCGGCGCGCTGGGCCAGGTCGACCACCGATCCCTGAGCCTCGAATTCCGCCTGTCGATCACGGGTGATGGCCCGTTCCCCCACCATCAACCCGCCCCAGAACTCCAGGACGCCGAGACAGTGGGTGAGGATGGCGTACGGCGAGTTGGCTCCGGCCAGGTCGGGTCGCCGATTGGCGGTGCCGTCGCCCAGGCCGCTGACGATGGCCACCATTTCGTCGAGCGCCAGGTCGACGTACCAGAGGTAGTCGTCTTCGGACACCACCAGCCACGGGGCACCGGCCGGTGCCTGGGCGTCACCCATCTCCTTAGTGCGCCACCCAGGCGTCGGGGTTTTCGGTCATTTTCCGGACGTGCGCGGGGAGGGTGCCGGCGATCACGTCGGCCAGGGTCACCTTTTCGAGCACCGAGCGCAGACTGGCCCGCACGGCGACCCAGACCTGCTGCAGGTTCTCGGCCGCGCCCTTGTAGTTGGTCATCTCGGGCCGGTAGCCCCGCACCTCGGCCAGCGGGCCATCGAGCGCCCGGATGACGTCGGCCATGGAGATCTCCTTGGCCGGTCGGGCCAAGCGGTACCCCCCTTCGGCGCCCCGCTGGCTGGCCACGATCCCCGATCGCCGGAGGTCGGCCAGGATCGCCCCCAGGAAGCGTGGGGGGAGGCCTTGTTCAGCGGCCAGGTACTCGGCCGTCTGCGGGGCACCGGCCGCGGCCAGGGCCAGCAGCGCTCGAATGCCGTAGTCGACCTTGGCCGGGATGTGCATGGGCTGATTCTGCCCTGCCCGAGGTGGGAGGGCACGTCCGACCCCGGACGGGCGTGCCAAGATCGGAAGATGGCAAAAGCGGCGATACACCTGACCGGAGACAAGGACGCTGACGCACTGCTGAGCCGCGACCCGCTGGCCCTGCTCATCGGGATGGTGCTCGACCAGCAGATTCCCATGGAGCGTGCCTTCTGGGGCCCGTCGGAACTGGCCCGCCGCATGGGCGCTCCGCTCGACGCAGCGACGATCGCGTCCATGGACCCGGAGAAGTTCGCCTCGCTCTTCAAAGAGACGCCCGCGCTGCACCGTTTCCCGGGCTCAATGGCCGGGAGGGTCCAGGCCGTGTGCCGCATCGTCGCCGATGAGTACGGCGGTAAGGCCGATTCGCTCTGGAAGAATCCGGCTGATGGGAAGGATCTGATCAAGCGATTGACCGCGCTGCCCGGGTTCGGTGCACAGAAGGCGCGCATCTTCGCCGCGCTGTTAGGCAAACAGCTCGGCGTCCAGCCCGAGGGCTGGCGAGAGGCCACCAAGCCGTTCGGCGACGAGAACACCTTCTACTCCATTGCCGACATCACCGACACCGAGAGTTTGGGCCAGGTCCGCGCGCACAAGCAGGCCATGAAGGCCAAGGCGAAGGCAAAGACAAAGGGTCCAGTCAAGGCGAAGGCCAAGGGCCCAGCCAAGGCGTGACGCCGCCCCGCGCCATCGCGGACTGCCACCTCTACCTCTGCACGCCGGACCGACCCGATCTCTGCGAATTCGTGTCGGCCTGTATCGCCGGAGGGGTGGACATCGTCCAGTTGCGAGAGAAGCATCTTGACGCCAAGCCGCTCCTGGTACGGGCTCGACTCGTTCGAGACGTGTGTGCCGAAGCGGGGGTGCCCTTCATTCTCAATGATCGACCCGATCTAGCCCTCGACGTTGGCGCCGATGGCCTCCATGTGGGCCAGGATGACGCGCCGGTGCCCCTGGCCCGCCGGATTCTCGGACCCGACGTCCTCGTCGGGCTCTCGACCCACGCCGCCGATGATCTGGCCGGTGCCCCGTGGGGCGAGGTGTCCTACATCTCCGCCGGACCGGTCGAAGCCACACCGACCAAGCCCGGACGTCCGGGCACTGGACTCGACTACGTCCGGGTAGCCTCGGAGCGCTCCATCGTGCCGGTGTTCGTCACCGGAGGGGTCACCCCCGAGCAGGTCCCTGTACTGGCCCACGCCGGGGCCCGACACTTCGTCGTGGTGCGGTATCTCACCGAGGCCGCCGATCCGTTGGCCGCGGCGCGGCGCCTGCGTCAGGCGATCGACGAGGTGCTCTGACCGAGAGGAGTGCGGTCATACGGCCATACGACCATCGTCGAGGCACCACCTGCATCGGCGCACATGGAGTAGCCGTTACGAACTCACCCTGGCTGATTGAGCTCGACCGCGTCGGGAGCGCTCAGTGCCTGGGAGACGCAGTACCCGCCTGGCCTCGGGTGCGCCCGTGCCCACCCTTCGGCCTCCTCCATCGTCTGAAAGGGACCGACAATCGACTCGGGCTCGGTGTTCGCAGGCCCACGTAGGACGACTGCTGCCATGGCCCTGATCCTAACGAGATCGGCCGAGATCGGCTGAGGAGACCACCCTCAACGGGCGAGGCGGGGCGGGCGCTTCATGTCAGCGGGCGCGGACCGCTACAGTGACCGGCATCCCGGGGGGGATGCGATGCACCTAGTGACTGGGGACAGCATGCAAAACAGGTACAGCACAGGGATGGCGGCCAAGGTCGCAATGGCCGGAACGGCTCTCGCCGCCGCGCTTATCTCGGTGGGCGGCGTGTCCGGGAGCGCCGGCGCCGCCACAGCCACTCCGGCGCCGGGGGTGACATCGAACTCCATCACGGTGGGCACCATCTCGACCCAGACCGGACCGATCTCGTCGAACTTCTCGTCGCTGATCTACGGCGAGGAGGGCTACTTCAAGTACATCAACGCCCAGGGTGGGATCAACGGCCGCCAGATCAACCTGAAATACACCCTCGACGACGGCGGGAACCCCAGCCAGTTCACCCAACTGGCCAACACCTTGGTCAACCAGGACCACGTGTTCGCCGTGACCGGCGTGGCCACTGCCTTCTTCTCACCCAACATCTTCGTGGAATCGAAGACCCCGACCTACGGCTACAACGTCACCAACAACTGGGCTGGACCGCCCAACCTCTTTGCTGCCGGCGGATCGGTCCAGTACCTCCCGGCTGGCGCGCCCGGGGATGCCTATGTGGCCCGGAGCGCCAAAGCCACCAAGATCGCCCTCGTGGCCTACGGCGTCGCCTCGTCGGCGGCCGCCTGCCAGGCTGGTGCCACCGGCTTGAAGGCTGCCGGCTTCCAAGTCGTCTACACCAATTACGGGGTCGCGTACCCCGGGACCACCGTGGCCAGCGACGTCCAGCGCATGCAGCAGGCCGGGGCCAACATGGTGATCTCCTGTATGGACGTGCAGGGCAATATCACCATGGCCCGCGCCATCAAGCAGTACAACCTGAACGCGGCGCAGCTCTGGCTGAACGGCAACGACCAGTCGACACTGGATCAGAACCAGAGCCTGATGCAGAACATCTACTTCTACGTCGCCCACGTGCCCTTCTCGGCGCCGCAGTCCGAGTACCCCGGGCTCAAGACGTATCTCACAGCCATGAACAAGTACGAGCCCAAGTACGCGTTGGACGAAGTGGCCATGCAGGGCTGGGAGTCGGCCTCCCTCTTCGCCGCCGGGGTGAAGGCGGCGGGCAGCAACCTGACCCAGGCCAACGTCGTTGCGCAGACGAACAAGTTGACGGCCTTCAACGCCGGTGGTTTGACCGCTCCGGTCAACTGGGCCACCGCGGGACACGCCGGGCACGCACCGCCGTACTGCGGGGCCTACATCCAGGTGAAGGGGAACAAGTACGTGCCGGCGCTCAATACCAGCAAGAAGAGCGTGTTCGTCTGCTTCGGGTCCATCAACCCGAAGAAGGGTCCGGTGCTCCCGCTACCGGCCGGGACCCCGAACGCCTCGTAGTCGTCGCGAAGTCTTCGCGAACCACCGCGGTGATCCCGCCGACCGTTGCGCGACTCGTGGGCCAGGCAATCCACCCGCGTCGATGGCTACAGATCCCGCAGACGGGGGACGACCTGTTCGGTGACCTGTTGGACCCAGCCCACCGGGTCCGGACTCAGCGGCATGACCTCGACCAGATCCACCCCCATTTTGGCGTAGTCCTCCATCCCGGTCAGGAAAGCATCGGCATCGGTGAACGGATCGCCGAATCCGAGAATGGTCTTCTTGATGGTGTCGGGATCGCGACCCTCGGCCTCGCAATGCCGGGCCAGCACCTCGAGTTTGTGGGCCACCACCGAAGGTTCGGGAGCGAAGAGGTTGCAGGCATCGGCATAGCGGGCAACGAGACGTAGGGTCTTTCGCTCACCGCTGCCTCCCACGAGAATCTTCGGCGCCGGTTGCTGGATCGGCCGGGGCGAGCAGATCGTCTCAGCCAACTGGTAGTAGCGACCGTCGAAGGGCCCGTCGTCATCGCTCCACATCTGGTGGCAGATTTGCAGTGTCTCTTCGAGCCGCTCGAAGCGCTCGCTGATGTCGGGGAACGGCACCCCCAGGCCGAGGTGTTCCCGCTCGTACCAGGCCGCGCCGAGGCCGAGTTGGGCCCGGCCCCCCGAGACGATGTCGAGGGTGGTGACGATCTTGGCCAGCAGTCCCGGGTGACGGTAGGTCACCCCGGTGACCAGCAGGCTCAAGGTCATCGACTGGGTCTGCCCGGCCAGGAAGCCCAGCGCGGTATAGCCCTCGAGCATCGGGTCCTCAGAGCTGGCCAAGGTGTCCATCTGGAACCAGTGATCCATCAGGGTGAAGACCGAGCAGCCTCCTTCCTCCGCCGCCCGGGCGGTGCCGGCCAGCGTCGGGCCCAGGGCTTCAGGTCCCCCCGGCAGCGTGAAGTTGGCAAAGTGGATTCCGAGTTCCATGGGCGCCACCCTATGGTCCGCACTAGGGCGACGGCAGCAGCGACGACGAGGGCTCCAGCCGCGCCATCACCTCGGTGAGGGAACGTCCCAAGTCCGAAGGGCCATGGTGACGGTAGAGCGGTCCGGTGCCGTCGCTCAAGAGCATGCTCGACGCCGCGGCGCCGCGAGCCGAGATCGGGAGCGGCCGGGCCAGAAGCGCCAGCATCTCCCGGATTCTTCCTTCACTGCGGGCGATGGCCGAGCGATTGAGGCTCACCCGCGGGCTGCGCGGGGGAGGCGCCTCACCGGCACGTTCCAAGAGGTTGGCCCAGTCCTGCGCCAGGGCCCGCCGCCCGGTCGGCGAGACCAGGATCTGCGCCCGCGCCGCCAAGAACCGGTTCGACTCGGGCGGGCGACCCTCGGCCAGCTGAGCGTCGAGGGTCGATCCCAGCAGGCTGACCACCATGCGGACCCATCGGCGATTGGCCCGGGCGATCAGGCCGTGGGGGTGCCGGGGATCGATGAGCAGCAGGCTCGCCGTCTCGGCGCCGCTTCGTCCGGGCATGATGGCGGCGGTCCCGTGGACCTCGTCTGGGTGCAGTGCGTAAGTGGGCATGGGTCCATGCTGGGCGCCGAAGCGTAGGGACGAAAGTGGCATGATTGACCCAGTGCGCGACAAACCTGCCAACCGGTCCGACCACAAGTTGGCCGTCGTGGTCTACGACGGGTTCGCGCCGTTCGATCTCGGTGTGGTCTGTGAGGTCTTCGGGGAGGACCCCAGGGTGGCTCCGGGCGACCCGTGGTACCGCCTCTTCATCTGCGGCGACACCTCGGCCCCGGTCACCGCCGACACCGGGTTCCAGATCCTGGTGCCGCACGGACTGGAGACGCTGGCCGAGGTCGACACCGTGATTGTGACGCCGACCTACCGACCCGACGAGGTGGCGGAGTCAGTCTTCGCGGCGCTGCGCCAAGCCCATGCCCGGGGCTGCCGCATCCTCTCGTTGTGTACCGGCGCCTTCGTGTTGGCCCGGGCCGGCCTGCTCGACGGGCGCCGGGCCGCCACCCACTGGACCGAATGCGACGAGCTGGCTCGCCGCTTTCCCCTCGTGTCGGTCGACGCCGGCGTGCTCTACGTCGACGAGGGCGACATCCTCACCGGAGCCGGGAGCGCCGCCAGCATCGACCTCTTGCTCCACATCGTGCGCCAGGACTACGGCAGCGACGTGGCGACCCAGCTGGCCCGCCAATTGGTCGTGCCGCCCCAACGCGACGGGGGCCAGGCCCAGTTCATCGAGCAGCCCCTGCCCGAGCTCGATGACGCCAACCTGTTCGCCGACACGGTGGCCTGGGTCCAGGAACATCTCGACGACCCGGTGACGGTCGAGGATCTGGCGCAGCGGTCGGCCATGAGCCCCCGGACGTTCGCCCGTCGGTTCCAGGCCACCACCGGGACCACGCCCTACCAGTGGCTGCTCGGGCAGCGCGTCCACCTGGCCCAGCGACTGCTCGAGACCAGCGACCTGTCGGTGGAGACGGTGGCCGAACGGAGCGGCTTCTGCACGGCCGGCAACCTCCGCAAACACTTCGGTCGCGTGGTCCACACCAGTCCTCAGGCCTACCGCCGCGCCTTCCAAGATCGAACTTAGCGACGACGCTCCAACCAGCCGACCAGGATGGCGACCACCCGGGGGTCGGCGCGTAGCCAGTGCCCCGCCCCGAAGATCACCCTGAGGTCCGATGGCCCGGTGGCCGCCGCCGCCAGGGCTCGGGCGTCTTCGAGAGGTGTGTCGGGGTCATCGGCCCCGTTGACCACAAGGAGCGGTCGGCCCTTCAACAACTCGACGTCTTCGAGCGGGTGGAAGATGGAGAATTCCTTGGCCCAGGCGTCGGGTGTGGCCGGAAAGCCGGGCGTGCGGATGACGCCGGTGCGCACGCACCGCTCCACCAGCGCCTCAGGATCATCGGTCAGGGTCGCCAGATCGGCCGGGGTGCCGAGGCAGGCCACACCGGCCACACGTTCGTCCAGGGATGCCTGATGCAGGGCCAGAACGCCACCGAATCCGAAGCCGACCAACCAACGCGGTGCCTCGGGAGGGACCTCGGTCTCGACGAGCAACGCCAGATCATCCAACCAGCCCTGGGGGGAGAAGTCGCCGCCGGACTCCCCCACTCCTCGCAGAGTCCCGGTGACGACGCGCCAGGCCGTCTCGCGGGTGAGCCGATCGGCCAGGGCCGGGTAGGTCTGTGCCGCGTCGGGCGCCGAACCCTCCGCTCGCGGCAGGTCGTGGCAGACAACCACATGCCCGTGCACCGGCCCCGGAGGCGTGACGCTGGCATAGGTCCACAAGTCGCCCGCGGCGCCGGGCAGGAGCCGGAAGGGCCCCGTCATCCTAAATCCCGATGCGCTGTGCCAGAAGCTCGCGGTGGTAGGCGGGATCGCCGAACAGCAACTCGGAAGACTTGGCCCGCTTGAAGTACAAGTGGGCCGGGTGCTCCCAGGTGAACCCGATACCGCCGTGGATCTGGATGTTCTCGGCTGCGGCGTGGAAGTAGGCCTCGGAACAGTAGGACTTGCACAGGCTGGCCACCACGGGCAGTTCGTCTGAATCCTCCGCCGCCGCCCAGGCCGCGTAGTACGCCGCCGATTTGGCCGACTCGACTTCGAGCAGCATGTCGGCGCACTTGTGCTTGATGGCCTGGAAGCTCCCGATCGGTCGACCGAACTGAATGCGGGTCTTGGCATACTCCACCGAGGAATCGAGCACACGCTGCGGCGCCGCCCACCTGCTCCGCCGCCAGCGCGACGGCAGCCAGATCGAGTGTCTTGGCCAGTCCGGCTTCCGCGCCGCCATCGGTGCCGATCAACCACGCGGAGGTGCCGGAGAATTCGAGCCGAGCCTGCTTGCGGGTCTGGTCCATCGTCGGCAACGGGGTGCGGGTAAGGCCGTCGGCATCGCCCTTGACGCCGAAGAGGGACACCCCTTTGGCCGTCCGTGCCGCCACCACGATGAGGTCGGCCACATGCCCGTCCAGCACGAACATCTTGTGGCCGTTGAGGACCCACCCATCGTCAGCCGGCTCGGCCGCGCACTGGATGCCGCCGAAATCCCATCGTCCATTGTCCTCGGTCAGAGCCAACGTGCCGATCGTCTCACCCGAGGCGATGCCGGGAAGGAGGTACTTCTTGGCGTCGTCGTCGCCCGACGTCAACACCGCGTTGGCGGCGAGCACGACGGTGGAGAAGAAAGGAGCACACAGGAGGGCAGCGCCCATCTCCTCGAGAACGACGATCAGCTCGACGTAGGAGAAGCCCGAGCCGCCGAACTCCTCGGGAATGGTGAGTGACTGCAACCCAAGCTGGTCGGCCATTTGGCTCCATACCGCAGGGTCGTACCCCTCGGTCGTCTCCATGAGACGGCGCACCTCGGTCTCGGGAGATTTCTCCGCCAGGAACCGGCGGACCGCGGTGCGGAGTTCTTCCTGCTCGTCACTGAAGGCGAAATTCATGCCGGGACTCCTTTTGCCTGATTCATCAGGTCGCTGTCTACCAGAAGCAGGCCACCGCGACCAGATCCGCTCACGGTGTGGGACGCTGGTGGGCATGGGAAATCTGGACATGATTTGGGACGACGCGAGGGTTGAGGTTCACCAAATTGTGGTGGGACCGATGGATAACAACGTCTACGTGGTCCGCTGCCGCCGGTCGGGGGAAGCCCTCCTCATCGATGCCGCCAACGAGCACGAAGCCCTGCTTGAGATCTGCACCCGCCTCTCGGTCGGCCAGGTGGTGGAGACGCACGGCCATTGGGACCACATTCAGGCCGTTCCGGCGGTGCGGGAAGCGGGCATTTCGGTGGCCGTGACCGAAGCGGACGCCGGCATGCTGCCCAGCTATGACCTGCTGCTGACCGACGATGAGGTGCTCACCGTTGGTGACCTGCGCCTTCGTACGCTGGCCACCCCCGGGCACACGCCCGGCTCGATCTGCTTCGCGGTCGAGGGGACCCCACTTCTCTTCACGGGGGACACGCTCTTTCCGGGCGGGCCGGGAACGACCAAGCTCGAAGGAGGGGACTTCGAGGCCGTCATCAACTCCATCGACCGCCGGATCTTCGCCCAATTCGACCCGGCGACGGTGGTTCTCCCCGGCCACGGCCTGGCCACCACCGTGGGAGAAGAGGCCCCTCACCTGCAGGAATGGGTCGATCGTGGCTGGTAGGCCTCCGGCCGTGCCGCAATACCTGACTAAAACGGTAGACTTTTAGCAATGGCGCCGCTGCTCGAGATCCGCGATCTGCACGTTTCCACCGAGGACATCGAGATCCTGCGAGGGGTGAACCTGTCCGTGGACACCGGGGAGATTCACGCGCTGATGGGCCCAAATGGGGCCGGCAAGTCGACCCTGGCCGGCGCCTTGATGGGCAACCCGGTCTACACCGTGACCTCCGGATCGATCCTCCTCGATGGTCAGGACGTGACGGCCTGGGGAGCGGACGTCCGGTCCAAGGCCGGCCTCTTCCTGGCCTTCCAATATCCCGAATCCATCGAAGGGGTCTCCGTCACCCAATTCCTGCGCCAGGCCATGGCGGCCCGCACCGAAGAGGATGTCTCCGTGCTCGAAGTCCGGGTCCTCATGACCGAATGGATGGAGCGCCTCGGCATGGACAAATCGTTTGCCAGTCGCCACCTCAACCAGGGGTTCAGCGGCGGAGAGAAGAAGCGCAACGAGATCTTGCAGATGGCCCTGCTCAAGCCCCGCGTGGCCGTGCTCGACGAGACCGACTCCGGCCTCGACATCGACGCCCTGCGCGTGGTTGGCCGGGGCGTGCACGCGGTGCGGGACGAGCGGCCCGAGCTCGGCGTGCTGGCCATCACCCACTACCAACGACTTTTGGATGAGCTCATCCCCGACTTCGTGCACCTCTTGGTGGACGGTCGCATCGTGAAGAGTGGTGGCCCCGAGCTGGCCAAGCGGGTGGAGGTCGACGGTTACGAGGACTGGCGATGACGGCCCTCCCGTTGAACGTGGAGGCGCTGCGAAAGGACTTCCCGCTCCTCACCCGCACGGTGCACGATCGACCCATCGTGTACCTCGACTCGGCATCCTCGGCCCTCCAGCCCCAGTCGGTCATCAACACCATGGCCCGCTACTACGAGACGACGCACGCCAACGTGCACCGCGGGGTCTACGCCACGGCAGAGGAATCCACCCACCTGTACGAGCACGCCCGCATCATGAGCGGTCGGTTCATCGGCGCCAACGAGCCCGAGCACGAGATCGTCTTCACCAAGAACACCACTGAGTCCATCAACCTGGTGGCGCACACCTGGGGACGCGCCAACCTCAAGGCGGGCGACCGCATCCTGCTGACCGAAATGGAGCACCACGCCAACATCGTGCCCTGGCTGATGTTGGCCGAAGAAATCGGCCTGGAGATCCGGTACATCCCCGTCGACGGCGAAGGCCGACTGGACCTCGATGACCTGACCACCTTGATGGCCGGGGTGAAGCTGGTCGGGCTCTCGGCCATGTCGAACGTCCTGGGCACGATCAACCCGGTCACCGAAATCGCCGCCGTGGCCCACAGCGCGGGCGCCCTGGTCGTGGTCGACGGGGCGCAATTGGTGCCCCACGCACCGATCAAGGTCACCGAGCTCGGGGCCGACTTCCTGGCGTTCTCGGCCCACAAGATGATGGGGCCAACCGGCATCGGCGTGCTCTGGGCCCGCAAGGAGTTGCTCAACGCCATGCCGCCCTTCCTCGGGGGCGGGGGGATGATCCTCGACGTGAAACTCGATTCATTCCGCCCGGCGGCCCCGCCGGCCCGGTTCGAAGCCGGCACGCCACCCATCGCCGAGGCGGTAGGTCTCTCCGCCGCCATCGAGTATCTCGACGAGATCGGCATGGACCGCATTCGGGCCCACGAGCTCGCGCTGACCAACCATGCCCTGGCCCGGCTGGACGAGAAGCTCGGCCGCGACTGCCGCATCTTCGGCCCACCGGCCGGCGCCGACCGTGGTGGGGTCATGTCCATCGCCTACCGCGACGTGCACGCGCACGATCTGGCCCAGGTCCTCGATCAGTTCGGCGTGTGCGTGCGTCCCGGTCACCACTGCGCCAAGCCGCTCATGCGCAAGCTCGGCGTCCAGGCGACGGCCCGGGCCTCATTGTCCCTGTTCAGCGACGAGCACGACATCGAAGTGTTGATTGAAGGGCTGTTGGAAGCCGGTAGATTGTTCGGGTGACCCGACGTGCGCCCGAGGCCGCCTGATGGGCGACCTCGACGATCTGTACCGCGAAATCATCCTCGACCACTACCGCTCGCCACGGAACCGGGGCGAGCTCGAGTCGCCGCCGGCCCACCGGGTGGAGGGCTTCAACCCTCTGTGCGGCGACGAAGTGGTGGTGAGCCTGTTGGTCGAGGACGGCAAACTCGCCGACCTGAAAATCGGCGGATCGGGCTGCTCCATCAGCCAGTCGTCCGCCTCGTTGATGTCGTCTGCGGTCAAGGGCAAGTCGATCGACGAGGTGTTCCAGTTGATCCGCACCTTCAAGGGCATGATGTCGATCCACGAGGCCCTGCTCGGTCACGAGAGCGAGACCGAAGAGCCCGAGGTGATCGATGTCGAAAAGCTCGGCGAACTGGCGGCCCTACAAGGTGTGGTGAAGTTCCCCGTGCGCATCAAGTGCGCCACCCTCAGCTGGAACGCCCTGGCCCAGGGCCTCGACGAAGTGGCGGCCGAAGCGTCCTAGCGTCGTCGCAGCGTCGTCCTAGCGCCGTCGCTCAGCAGGGCCGGGGGTCGAAGGCCGGGATGGACCCTGGCGTCGTGGCCTGACTCGGGGTCTTGGCGGCCGATCCGGTCGAGGTCGGCGTCGTCGTGGCCGCAGCGCCGGTGCTGCCGGCACTGCCGGTCGCTCCGGGCGAGGCCGTCGCGGTAGCCGGATTTCCGTACTGGTCGAGCGGTGGGGTGGCGGGGGTGTTGGGAGCGCCGCCGAGGAATTGCGTGATCATCTGGGTGGCGGCGGGTTCCTGCGTCACCACCACATCTTCGTTGTACGGGGAGTAGTACGCACCCGCCGTCGGCAGGACGTAGGACACCAGGGACGAACCGGAAAAGGCGTGATAGCGCTGCGCCAGGGACAGCAGCGCGGTCGCACTCAATTTGTCGTCGAGCGTCACGTCATGGGTCAGCGAAGCAATGAACGAGGCCGCCGTAATGGGGTTGTAGGTCGATTTGGCCTTGTTCACCACGGACTCGATCATCAGATTCTGTCGCTCGATCCGGCCGATGTCCCCGGACCCGTCGCCATGCCACTCCCCGCCTTTGTAGTACTCAAAGTCGCGCGAGCGCGAGAGGGCGAGCGCCTGATACCCGGACAAGACCTGGCATCCGGTGGTGGTGACATCGAGTCCGCTGCAGTTGGTGTACGAGCCGCCCGGACCGCACGCGCCGTAGTCTCGGACCGGATAGGGCACATCCATCGACACCCCGCCGAGCGCGTTGACCGCGTCCATGAGTCCGAAAAAGTTGACCACGATCCAGTGGCTGATCGGGATGCCGAAGGTGTTCTGAATCGTCTGGACCAACCCGTTGGCCCCGGTGCCGCTCGGTTCCTTGTCGTTCGGCCCGGCGGCGAAGGCGGCGTTCAACTTGTTCGGGTTGGACACACCCGATGACGCCGGCACGCCCGAGAGGGTCACCAGGGTGTCACGAGGCAGGGACAGGACGCTGGCCGTGCCGGCCTTGGGATCGACATGAATGACCTTGATGGTGTCGCTGCGCTGACCGCCGGCGTTCACCGTGTTCCCGAATTGCTGAGCCTGAGCCGCCGTCTCGCCCGACCGGGTGTCCGAGCCGATCACCAGGACGTTGTAGGGGGCGCCGTCGGCCACCGAGACACACGACGCGCAGGCCGCCGTCTGGATCCGGCTGAACTCGTAGCGGAAATAGCCGTACCCGGCCGCCGCCAGCAGCACGATGAGGGCGAGCAGCCCGAGCCCCACCCGCACGGCCAGTCGACCCTTCGAGCGGGGCCGCTTCTTCTTCTGGCCCTTCGGGCCGCGGCGGCTCTTGGACGCGTCGATTTTGGCGCCGAGTGACTCCAGTCCCGCTTCGTTGGCCAGGGCGTCGGACCTGGCTCCGCCCCGCATCTGTTGACCGAGGGACTCCAGGCCGCTCGCGTTGGCGCCCCGGGCCTGGGCACTGCGAGAGGAGCGGCTGGACCTGTCGTCGGGCGGACGACCGTTCGCCATGAGCGCCTACGGTACCAAGCCCAGCCTTGGCAATAGGGGCACCCCAGGCCTACGTGGCGTAGCCGGCGTAACCGGTCTGCTCCAGTTCGAGGGCCAGTTCGGCGTCCCCACTAGCAACGATGCGGCCGTCGACCATGACGTGTACCACGTCGGCCTCCAGTTCAACCAGGAAGCGGTGGAAGTGAGTGACGGCCACAATGCCGACCTGCCACGCCGACGTGGCGAGCTGGAGCCGACGGGCCACCGCCCCCAGGGCATCGACGTCGAGGCCCGAATCGATCTCGTCGAGGATGCACAGGGCGGGCCGGAGGACCCCGAGCTGCACCATCTCCGTGCGTTTCTTCTCCCCGCCGGAGAGATCGACGTTGAGGGGGCGGGTCAAGAGAGCGGCGTCCAGTCCGACGGCCCGAGCCTCGGCGTTGAGGCGCTCGTCAAGCGTGTCGGTGGCCACACCGTCGGCGGCCGCGTCCAGGAGGGAGCGCAGACCGACCCCGGGCACTTCCACCGGATGCTGCAGGGCCAAGAACATGCCGGCCCGGGCGCGCTGCCACGCCGGCAGCCCCACCAGTTCGTTTCCGTCCAGGCGAATGCTGCCCGCGGTGACCGTGGTACCGGGACGGCCCATCAGGGCGTGGGCCAGGGTGCTCTTGCCCGAGCCGTTGGGGCCCATGATGACGTGCACCTCGCCGCTGTTGACCGTCAGGTCGACGCCGTGCAGTACCTCACGTCCGGCCACCGACGCGTGCAGGCCTTCCACCACAAAGTTCACGGCAGCACCACCGAGACGTCTCCGTCGGCCACTTCGACCTGGTACACGGCAACGGGTTGGGTGGCGGGCAGGGAGCACGGACTGCCGGTCAGCAGGTCGAAGGTGCTGCCGTGGCGCGGGCACTCGATCTCGCACTCGTCGACCCACACTTCACCCTCGGCCAATGAATAATTCTCATGGCTGCAGCGGTCGTCGAGCGTGTGGAACTCATCCCCGATGCGCACCAGCGCGATGCGGTAGCCGGGACCGTCGAAGCGCTTGGCCTGGCCCGGCTCCAGGTCGTCGACCCGGCAGAGCACCACGGTCTCAGACACCGGTCACCGCGCTCGCAATGCTCCGTTGGCCGAGGGCCACGCTGAGGCGTTCGTGCACCTCTCGTCGCAACAGCGGAGTCGCCGCGCCGATGGGCCCGCGGTCGATGATGGCGTCGAAGAAACCCTGCACGATCAGACCCTCGGCCACGTCCGGGGCGATGCCGCGCGACTCGATGTAGTACCGCTGGTCCTCGTCGATCGGTCCCACCGTCGAGGCGTGGGAACACTTCACATCGTTCTCCAAAATATCGAGGTTGGGCACGGAGTCGGCATGGGCCCCTTCGTCCAGCACCAGGTTGTGATTGGTCTGCCGGGCGTCGGTGCGCACGGCCCCCCGGTGCACCCGGATCAGGCCGCTGTAGACCGAGCGGGAGGTCCCGGCCACCGCTCCCTGGCACAGCAACTCGCTGGTGGTGCGCGGCGCTACGTGGTCCTGCAGGGTGCGAATGTCGTGGACCTGGGTGCCGTTCCCGAGGTAGGCCGAGAGGATCTCGCTGTGCGCTCCCTTGCCGACCACCGAGACATCGGCGCGCACGCGGTCGTAGTCGCCACCCAGGCCGACGGTGAAGGTACGCAGGGAGGAGTCCTGTCCGCCCCGGGCGGCCAGCCGGGCCAGCGACCAGGCCGCCTCGTTGAGGATCTGCAAGGAGACATAGGACAGCGACGCCCCATCGCCGGCCTCGAGCTCGGTGACCGGGACGACCAGAGACCGGGTCAGGCCGGCCGGCCCGGCGTAGATCTCGACCACCGAGGCCTGGGCGTTGGTCCCGAGGCGAACCGACGTGCGCGGAAACGCGGCTGCGTTGGGCAAAGACTCGTCCTCGTCCTGGTCGCACCAGTGCATGATGAGAACGGGGTGCGGGACCACGACACCGGCCGGCACGTCGATCAACACGGCATCGGGAAAGAACGCATCGTTAAGTCGGACCAGGGCGTCGCCGCCGACTTGGACATGCCCCACCATGTGTTCGGCTTCGGCGACGTCAGCGGTGCCGCCGAATCCAAAGTCAGGGTGCTCGCCGTCGCTCTCGAAGTCCCCCGGCTGCCCGTTGTGCACCAGGACCCGGCCCGACAGTGAACCAAGCGCCGAGACGGCCGAGGCCAGAACGGCAGCCGCCCCGGCGGTATCGCTCGGGGTGGTGGCGGGCGCGAATTGGTCGAGATCGAGCTCGTCGATGGGGGAATAGCGCCACACCTCCTCGCTCTCGGTCGGCAGCGCGGTCGAAGCGAACGCCGCCTGGCTGGCCACGCGGCGTTCGCGGAGCCACTCCGGCCCGGGCAGGGCCGCGGCGTCCTCGGCGCGAAACGTTTGCAGGGTCAAACTCTCTCCAATGGGGGTGGCAGGCACCGTCAGCAGCACGGTACTTTCAAAGCACTCGTCGCCGGACGTCTGGACCGGCGTTGAGCGGACCTACCGCCCCCTCACTCTAATGCCCAGCAGGAGCACTCTTTCCGCCCCGGTTAGCCTGCGGGTATGGGAGAGATCGCCAACTTCACCTCGCCGGTCCTGAGTATCGAGCAGCACGATGCCGTGGCCACGGTCTGGCTGGACCGGCCTGAGGCCCGCAACGCCATGGGGCCCGAATTGTGGACCGACCTGCCGCGGGCCATGCACGCCGTGAGCGAGGAAACCGACGTGCGGGTGGTCGTGGTGGCGGCCCGGGGGCCACACTTCTCGGTCGGTCTGGACCTCAAGGCCATGGGGAGCGTGCTGAGCGGAGACGGAGACGACGGTGGGGGCGACCCCTCGCCGGCGCCGTCGATGGCCGCTCGGGCCCGCAAGTCCCGCCGCGAGGTGCTGCGTCTCCAGGCCTCCATTTCGGCCGTCGCCCTGTGCCCCAAGCCGGTCATCGCCGCCGTCCACGGGTACTGCATCGGCGGCGGGGTCGACCTCATCGCGGCCTGTGACATCCGGCTGGCCTCGGCCGACGCCGTCTTCTCGGTGCGCGAAGCCAAGGTGGCGATCGTGGCCGATCTCGGGAGCCTGCAGCGACTGCCCGCCATCATCGGAGCCGGGCACCTGGCCGAGCTGGCCTTCACCGGCAAGGACATCGACGCCGCCCGGGCCAAGGAGATCGGTCTGGTCAACGAGGTGGCGGCCGATGCGGGAGCGGTGCAAGCCGCAGCCGCCGCGCTGGCGGGCGAGATCGCGGCCAACTCCCCCATCGCCGTGCAGGGGACCAAGTCGGTGTTGGCCGCCAACGACGGGCGCACCGTGGCCGAAGGGTTGGACTACGTGGCCACTTGGAATGCCGGCATGTTGGCCTCCGACGACCTGGTCGAAGCCATGATGGCCTTCATGGAGCGTCGCCCGCCGAAGTTCACGGGACGGTAGGACTCGAGGCCTGGCGGCCTAGCGCTCAGAACTCAGCGCTTCTTGCGCCACCACCGGTTGCTGGCCCGATCCCGTTTGGCATCGGCCCGGCGCACCTCTTCGAGCAGGTCCGGCGCCACGTCGTTGATGATGTCCTCGGCCGAATCCAACAGTGCGGCGGCATCGTGTCCGCCGGCTCCGGGTTCGTCCTCGAGCGCCGGCTCCACCAGGCTGCCGTGCGTCCAGCCCACGTCGGCCAGACGGCGACGGTAGGAGGGGCAGTTCTCCGGGCAGCGCCAGGGCGCCTCGGGTGCCAGGTCGAGACGGCAAAAGCGCGCCGCCTCACCCGAGGCGTAGGTCCGGCTCTGGAAGTTGACGCATTCCTCTCGCATCGGCACGGCACCATGGTGCCATGCCGCAACGCGGAGCGCCGTTCAGGTCCGGCTCAGGGTGCCTCACCTGAGCGAGCCCACTTATCCGACCGAGCCCTCCATCTGCAGCTCAATCAGGCGGCTCCACTCCACGGCGTACTCCATGGGGAGGGTCCGCGTCACCGGCTCAATGAAGCCGTTGACGATCATGCCCATGGCCTGGCTCTCGGAGAGTCCTCGACTCATGAGGTAGAAGAGCTGGTCCTCGCCCACCTTCGAGATCGTGGCCTCGTGCCCGATGCGGGCGTCGCGCTCACCGACCTCCATGTAGGGCTTGGTCTCCGAGGTCGAGTCGTCATCGAGCAGGAGGGCATCGCATCGCACGAACGACTTGGATCCGGTGGCGCCCTTGTCCACGTGCACCTTGCCTCGGTACGTCGTGATCCCACCGTCCTTGGAGATCGACTTGGACACGATGGTCGAGGAGGTCTCCGGGGCTACGTGGAACATCTTGGCCCCGGCGTCCTGGTGCTGGCCGGCGCCGGCGTAGGCCACCGACAGCACCTCACCCGACGCCTTCGGCCCCATCAGGTACACCGAGGGGTACTTCATGGTCAGGCGAGAGCCGATGTTGCCGTCGATCCACTCGACGTGCGCCTCCGCCTCGGCCCGGGCCCGCTTGGTGACCAGGTTGTAGACGTTGTTGGACCAGTTCTGGATCGTCGTGTACGTGATGCGGGCACCCTGCAGGGCCACCAGCTCCACCACGGCCGAGTGCAACGAGTCGGTGGTGTACACCGGCGCCGAGCACCCCTCGATGTAGTGCACCTGCGAGCCCTCGTCGGCGATGATCAGGGTCCGCTCGAACTGGCCCATGTTCTCCGCGTTGATGCGGAAGTAGGCCTGCAGCGGCATGTCGACCTTGACCCCGGGAGGCACATAGATGAACGACCCGCCCGACCACACGGCCGAGTTGAGGGCGGCGAACTTGTTGTCGTTCGGTGGGATGAGCGTGCCGAACCACTTGCGGACGATCTCGGGGTACTCGCGCACTGCGGTGTCCATGTCGCAGAAGAGCACGCCCTGCGCTTCGAGGTCCTCTCGGTTGCGGTGAAACACGACCTCGGATTCATATTGTGCGGTCACACCGGAGAGGTACTTGCGCTCGGCCTCGGGGATGCCCAGTTTCTCGTAGGTGTTCTTGATGGCGTCCGGGAGGTCCTCCCAGCTGTCCACCTGACCGCCTGTCGGCTTGATGTAGTAGTAGATGTCGTCGAAATCGAGCTGGGGCATCTGCGTGGCGAACCAGGGTGCCATCGGCTTGCGCTCGAAGTGCTTCAACGCCTTGAGACGGAAGTCCCGCATCCACTGCGGCTCGTTCTTCATCTCTGACATCTCGCGCACGATCGATTCGTTCAGGCCCTTCTTGGGCTTAAAGATGTAGTCCTCGGCGTCGCTCCAACCAAGCTGGTAGCGACCAAGATCGAGATCTGTTGTAGCCATGTGGCTCCTGAGGTCTGGGGAGGTATTTCTCCTACGTAGATAGTAACAACTACCCGGGCCAGGCGAAACGGAATCATCTGGTGGCCACGTCGGTTGCCGTGGCAGGCTCGGCCGATGGCAATCCCACCCCTGGCCGAAGAGCGCCCACGCACCCTGATCTCACACGGTGACCAGCGGAGTGACCCCTGGTTCTGGCTGCGGGACCGAGAGGACCCCGCCGTCCTGCCCTACCTCGAAGCCGAGAACGCCTATACCGAGGAGGAGCTGGCCCCCCTCGACGGCCTGCGCACCACTCTCTTCGACGAGATGAAGGCCCGCATCCTCGAAACGGACATGTCGGTTCCGTCGCGGCGCGGGCCGTGGTGGTACTACGGGCGCACTGAAGAGGGGAAAAACTACGCCATCCACTGCCGTCGGCCGGCCGGTCCGGCCGACGAGCTCCCGCCCGTCGGCGAGGCCGGGCTGGGTGAGGTGATCTTGCTCGACGAGAACGCCCTGGCCGAGGGCCACGACTACTTCGCCGTCGGGACGGCCGTCGTCAGCCCCGACCACGCCTGGCTGGCCTATGCCACCGACACCGAGGGAGCCGAGCACTACCAGCTGCGCTTCCGCGCGCTCGATGGTGGAAGCGGGAGTGAAGAGGTCGACGATGGCACCGCGCCCGAGGTGGTGGCCGACGTCGGATACGGATTGGCCTGGTCGAGCGACGCGACCGTGGTCTTCTACGTCCGCTTCGACGACGCCCAGCGGCCCCACCGGCTGTGGCGCCACCAGTTGGGGACCGATCCGGCGAGCGACGTCCTCGTCCTCGAAGAAGCCGACCGGCGCTTCTCCCTCGGGACCGGACGTACCCGGGACGGGGCCTTCGTGCTGGTGGGCCTGCACAGCACCAACACGACGGAATGGCTGGCCATCCCGACCGACGAGCCGACCACGGCGCCCCGCGTGATCATGCCCCGCCGTGAGGGCATTGAGTATGCCGTCGACCACCTCTCCCGGGCGGGGGACGCCGGGCCGGGCTGGTTCCTCATCTTGACCAACGACGAGGCCCAGGACTTCCGGGTGCTGGCCGGGCCGGACGACGTGGCGGATGGCAAGGATGGCACGGACGGGAAGGACACCTGGCGCGAGATCGTGCCGCTGCGGAGCGGGGTGCGGATCGAGGACGTCGATGCATTTGCCGCGGTGATCGTGCTCAGCGAGCGCGCCGAGGCCGAGACGGTGGTCCGGGTGCTTCCGCTGGGGACGGGGGGCGACCCGTTGGAGGGAGACCTCTTGGCGCGGAGTTGGGTGGTCCCTTCGACCGAGAGGCCCTCGTCGGTCTGGCTGGGCGCCAACCCCGAGCCGGACATCACCACGCTCCGCGTCGGGCGGACGTCGATGGTCTCACCCAGCAGTGTCTTGCAGATCGACCTGGCTTCGAGAGGCGAGATTGTGCTCAAGACCGAACCGGTGCTCGGTGACTTCGATTCGGCCAACTACACCACGTTCCTCACGTGGGCCGAAGCCGGCGACGGGGCACGGGTGCCGGTCTCGGTAGTGCATCGCAAGGGCATCTCGTTGCCGGCCCCCTGTCTCCTCTACGGCTACGGGGCGTATGAGATCTCCATCGATCCCTCCTTCTCGCACCATCGGCTCTCCCTCCTCGACCGCGGCCTGGTCTACGCGGTGGCCCACGTGCGGGGCGGCGGTGAGCTTGGTCGAGCCTGGTACGACGGTGGCCGCATGGAACACAAGGCCAACACCTTCGGCGACTTCATTGCCTGCGCCCACCATCTCATCGACGAGGACGTGGCCTCGGCCGGGGCCCTGGCCGGACGCGGCGCCTCAGCGGGCGGCCTGCTGATCGGCGCTGTGTCCAACGCCGCGCCCGATCTCTTCGCCGCCCTGGTGGCCCAGGTCCCTTTCGTCGATTGCGTGAGCACCATGCTCGACGCCGAGCTCCCCCTCACGGTCGGTGAGTGGGAGGAGTGGGGCAACCCGCTGGCCGACGAGTCGGCCTACTGGCGGATGCTCTCATATTCGCCCTACGACAACGTGGCCGGCCACAACGCCGACGGCAGAGCGCGCACATACCCCGACCTGCTGGTCACGGCCGGCCTCAATGACCCCCGAGTCAGCTTCTGGGAGCCGGCCAAATGGGTGGCCAAATTGCGCCACTTCAGCCCCACGACCAGGGTGTTCCTCCGCACCGAGCTGGGGGCCGGCCACGGCGGGCCGTCCGGTCGCTACGACTCGTGGAAGGAGGAGGCGCTGGTGCAGGCCTTCCTCCTCGACGCGCTGGGAATGGTCCCCGCCCGTTAGAGCGTTAACCCGTCGGAGCGTTAGCCCGTCGGAGTGTTAGCCCGTCAGCGCGTCAGGTGGCGGCCGACGCCGGCGGCGTGAAGTGCAGCGTCAACGGGGTCTGATACCCGGACGGCAACGTGACCGGCGACCCGTTGACCGAGGCGGTGAAGGACGAGGGCGCGCCGACCTCGACGCTGACCAGTCCGGTGGCAGGGATGGTCTGCTGTTGGCCGGCGGCCAAGACCCCGCTGAACACGCTGGCCCCGGTGGGTCCGGTGACGCTGATCCAGCATTCGCTCGAGGTGGCCGAGACGACCAGCGTGAAATTGCTCGACGCCACGGCGTAGCTGGCGTCGCTGGGCGAAGTGACCTGCGGCGCCGAGACGGCGGGTAGCGGGGCCGTCGTGGTAGTGGTCGCGTGCGGGGTGGTGGTCCGGCTCGTGGTTGCCGCGGCATGATGGCGCGGCGTCGCCCGGTGCGACCCGAACACAAGCAGGACCACGACCAGCACCAGCACCGCGAGGACGGCCAGGCCGGGCGCCAACAAGCGGCGGGGCCGGTGGTTCATGAAGCCGATGGCAGGGTCTGAGCGCTCGGGTGCCGGCTCCCCCGGCACCGGGGCCAACGCGTCGTCGAAGGTGATGGCCCCGACGCGCTCGACCGCCTCGGGTGGGGCCACCGGCGGCACGGCGCTCGGCGGCGGGCTGGTCAGGCGGACGGTGGCCGAATCGGTGAGGCGGACGGTGCTCTCGGGGTAGGCATGTTTGGGAACCTCGACCGGGGCGCCCGTTTTCTGCGATCCGCGCGGGTGCTCGTTGATGACCTCGAGGGTGTGGGCGACGCGGTGATACCCCTCGATCGTGTGGACGTCGTCGTGGGAACGGCGTCGTAGGAGCACCGCCCCCAGGAGTGAAGCGACGACCACCACGATGATGATTCCATCGACGAGCACTGCCTCCTATTCAACAGGACGCGAGGGTCGGATGGTGCCTCGGGTAGATCGCCTGGACCGATGACACGGCCAACGGCTCGGGCACGGGGGCGGGCCGGCTCGCGACGGCCCAGCGCAGCAGCCTTTCTGCCCGCCAGCATCCCCCCGGGTGACGCGACCGACCTCGTCGGCTCCGCCGTCGAATTCCGCCATGACCGCGCGGGCGAGGAGGTCCGGCGACCCGCCCGCGTCTTCAGCGCGGGTTGCGTCCCGCTGACTGACGACACCGAGCAGATCTATGTCGGCCGCGTGAATGGACCCAGATGAGGTCACGGAGCTGCACCGCCGGTCCGTTGACGGCGCGTGCGAGCCCACGCCCTGTCGCCCGGGCGGCATCGGCATCGGCTCCTTCGGACGGTGCCCGAGACTCAGGTGCGCATGACCAGGCGCGGCCGCAGGCCGTCGGCGATGTCATGGCGCCGGGGGTTGGTCATGTCCCGGTTCGAGAGGACTGGCTCGGTGATCCCCCAGTCGGCCCCGACGGCCGGGTCGTCCCAGGCCAGGCCCAACTCGTCGGATTCGTTGTAGTAATTGTCGACCATGTAGGTCAGCTGGAGATCGGTGATGGCAGCGAAACCGTGGGCCACGCCAGGCGGGATGAACAGGCCCTGGTCGACGTCGCCGTCCAGGTCGACCAGCTCGGTGGCCCCGTCCGTGCGCGAGCCCTGCCGCAGGTCGTGCAGCACCACGCGAGCCTGTCCTTCGAGGAGGTACCAGTAGTCCGCCTGGTGCAGGTGGTAGTGCAGCCCGACCAGCGCGCCCGCCTGCTTCACCGATCGATTGGCCTGCACCATCTCGCGACCGAGGGGGAACCAACTGCGCCGGTAGGTCTCGACGAAGCGGCCGCGCTCGTCGCCATGGGCATCCGGGCGCACCGTGAGCACGTCGTCGATGGTGGAGGAGGGAAGGAGCTCGGGCATCGGCGGAACGCTAGCGGACGCTCACCGTGCGGCACTCAGGCCACGAAGCGACCGAAACCGGATCGATAGAAGAGGAGCGGTGATCCGGAGCCCACCTCCATCGCCACGACGTGGCCGGTGACCAGCTCGTGGTCCCCCCCCTCGTAGATGGCGCCCAGCGTGCACTCGATGGTGGCCAGCGAGCCCTTGATGAGCGGCGCGCCCGTGGTGCCGGCCGTCCAGGCCACGCCGTCGAATTTGTCTCCGCCGGAGACGGCGAAATTGAGGCAGATGGCTTCTTGGTGCTCGGCCAGGATATTGACCGCGAAGGCGCCGGCTTCGGCAATCCGCGGCCAGCTGGTGGAGCTCTTGGCCGGGGCCAGGATCACCATGGGGGGATCGAGCGAGAGGGCGGAGAAGGACTGGCAGGAGAAGCCGACGGGCTCACCGTCCTCGGAGGCCGTCACGATGGTGACGCCGGTGGCGAAGTGCCCCAGGACCTCGCGGAACCGGGCCTGATCGAGGCCCGACATCTACGCCCGACCGAGGTCGATGGATTGGGACTCGTGCGCGGCGGACACGTCCTCGATCGACTTGGTTTCGGGCAGACGGCGGGCGGAGGAGACGATGCGATCGATTTCACGGTCGTTGTGCGAAGGGTCGTGATGCGAGAGCAGGAGTCGCTTGACGTTTGCCTCCGCCGCCACGTGGACGGCGAAAGCCGCCGTCGAATGGCCCCAGTCGGACTTGTCGGCGAACTCGTCATCGGTGTACTGCCCGTCGTGCACTAAGAGATCGGCGCCCTGACAGAGCTCGAGGACGGCCTCGGTGATGGTCCGCCGATCGAGGGGCGCCTGATGGTCCGGCAGGTAGGCCATGGTGCGACCTTCCGCCTCGATGCGATAGCCCAAGGTGGACCCGCTGTGGGGAATGCTGCGGGCCATGACCTTGGTCGATCCGATGGAGAAGTCCTCGTCTCGGGTGTCGATGGTCAAGAGCTCGCCCCGGAACTGCTCCATGTGGATGGGGAAGACCGGCGGCTGGACCGCCTTGTGCAGGGCCTCCTTGAGGCTCCCCTTGGGTTGCGCCGGGCCGTGAACAGTGAGTCGGGCCCCGGGATCATGGAGGGGGCTGAAGAAGGGCAGCCCGAGGATGTGGTCGAAATGGAGATGGGTCAGCAAGGCGGTGGCATGGAGTGGGGTCCCCAGGGCCCGCACCTCCTTATGCAGTACGTCGCCCAGCGCACGCAGCCCCGTCCCCAGGTCGACGATGAGCGGCTCGTCCCCTTCGACGTTGACCACGAGGCATGAGGTGTTGCCCCCGTATCGCCGGTAGCGATCCCCCGAGCACGGACAAGACCCCCGTGTGCCGTAAAACGTCACGTTCACCCACACCACGCTACCGCTGCCATGGGCGATACGTTCTGTCGGCATGGATCAACGCACCGAAACTGTCGCCGGCACCGTCGCCGCCAACGGCCTCGAATTCGCCTATCTGGAGTCGGGACCGCCCGACGGGCCCCTGGCCCTGTGCCTGCACGGGTTCCCCGACTCGGCCCACACCTGGCGCTATCTGTTGCCCGAATTGGGCCAGGCCGGGTACCACGCCGTGGCTCCGTTCTCACGCGGCTACGCCCCTACGGACGTTCCACCTGACGGCCTCTACCAGGTCGGCGCCCTGGCCCGCGATGCCAACGCACTACACGAAGTCCTCGGTGGTGACGGTGATGCCGTCATCATCGGGCACGACTGGGGTGCCCTGGCCACCTACGCCGCCGTGGCCCACCGTCCGGAGCGCTGGCGTCGGGCGGTGACCGCCGCCGTGGCCCCGACCGCCTCGGTCATGGCGTCGTTCTTCACCTACGCGCAGCTGCGGCGAAGTTGGTACACCTTCTTCTTCCAGTCCCCCCTGGCCGAGCTCGCCGTGCCCATGGACGACTACGTCTTCATCGACCACCTGTGGGCCGACTGGTCGCCCGGGTACGACGCGGCCTTCGATCTGGCCCGGGTCAAGGAATCCATCGGGGATCCCGAACACATCGCCGCCGCCATCGGGTACTACCGCGCCCTGTACGACAGCGACCGGCACAGTCCCGACCTGGCCGACGAACAGTCGGCCGCCATGCTCCCGACCCCCATTCCGACGCTTTATCTGCACGGCCGAGACGACGGGTGCTTCGGGCTTGACGCCATCGGCAACCCGCTGGCGTTCCTCGCCGAGGGATCGGAGATGGTGGTGGTGGACGGAGCCGGGCACTTCCTCAACGTCGAGCAACCCGACCTGGTGAATCGGCACATCCTGGAGTTCATCGGCCCGTAGGGCGTGCCTCAGCGCAGCTGCAACCGGCGCGGCCCACGGGGCGACCACCGGGCGAAGCCCTCGGTCACCAGCTCGGCCGCGATCCGATCCGCTCGCTCCCGGTCATCGGGCCAACCGCAGGCGACGGCCACCTCCGGCGCGGGCACAGGACCGGCGCGGAGAGCCTGCACCAGGCGGCCCCGACCCTGACGGTCGGAACCGGCAAAGCGGGATTGGGCACGAGCGGACGGGCTCGCCCGCCAAGGGTCCGGGCCACGCATCCCGGCGCGCCGCCAACGGCACAGCCGCGACAGGGGGCACTCGGCGCAGGTGGGTCTCGGCGTGCACACGGTGGCCCCGAGGTCGAACATGGTCTGGTTGAAGTCCCACGATCGGCCGGCCGGGATCAGGCGATCGGCCATGGACTGGGCCTGGGAGACCGTGAGCGGAGCACCGGCGACGCAGCGAGACAGCACGCGGAGGGCGTTGGTGTCCACCGTGGCCACGTCGACCCCGAAGGCGAACGAGCGGACGGCCCGGGCGGTGTAGGGACCGACACCGGGAAGCGAGCGCAGGGCCGACTCATCGCCCGGCACCACTCCCCCGTGTTCGGCCACGACGATCCGAGCCGCCCGGTGCAGGTTGAGGGCTCGCCGGTTGTAACCCAGCCCCGACCAGATGCGCACCACCGCCGCCGGTCCGGCCCGGGCGCAGGCGGTGGCATCGGGAAAGGCCGACAGGAAGGCCTCGTAGTACGGGATCACGCGGCCGGCCTGGGTCTGCTGGAGCATCACCTCGCTGACCAGCACCGCCCACGGATCGCTGGTGCTCCGCCACGGGAGATCGCGGCGGTGCTCGTCACCCCAGTCGAGGATCCGGTCGCCGACGCGCCGGGTCCGCGAGGCCGAAAGGGCTTCAGTCCCAGACGTCGTCGTCGTAGGGCCGTCGGCGCGCCGGTGCCGCAGCCTGCTTCCACACCATCAGCTTGCGCCGGAAGTAGCAGACCTCTTCACCGCGTTGGTTGAAGGCCTTGGTCTCCACGGTGACGATACCCCGGTCGTCCTTCGACTTCGAAGGGGTGGCCTCGAGCACCCGGGTCTCGGCGTAGATGGTGTCGCCGTGAAAGGTGGGGAAACGGTGCAGGAGCGATTCGACTTCGAGGTTGGCGATGCACGAACCACTGACATCGGGCACGCTCATGCCGAGGGCGAGAGAATAGACGAGGTTGCCCACCACCACGTTCTTGCCCTGCACCGTCTCGTGCTCGGCGAACCACGAGTTGATGTGCAGTGGATGGTGGTTCATGGTGATCATGCAGAAGAGATGGTCGTCCGCCTCGGTGATCGTCTTGCCGGGCCAGTGGCGGTAGACATCCCCCGGAACGAAGTCTTCGAGGTAGCGGCCAAACGGGCGGTCGTACGTGGTCATTGCAGTGGGTCAGGCCTCGGGGCGGGGGCGGGTGGTGAAGCCCAATGAGGCACCGGGGAGAGACTCGCCGTCGATGGTCATCCTCCAGGCGAAACGGGTGCCCGGGGAAAGGGGGATGGGCCCGAGATTGACGGCCAGGGCCACATCGATGGGCGAGCCCTCGGGAATGCCCTGGGGCTGGCTCACGGTGAACTCACCCCGCACCTCGACCGGTTGCGTGCCGTCGGGGGTCTCCATCAGGACCGGCTGTCCGTCGGCATCTTCGAGAAAGAGCTCCCAGTGGTGTGATGCCTCGGCCTCGTGCCAGTCGACATCGATCTTCAAGGCGACGGCCGAGGGCACCGGATCCGGACCGGTCATGCTCCACCCCCCACCGAGTATGTAGAGCTTTCCGTCCGAGACCTGAGCGGCATCGCAGAGCAACATGGTCACCTTCACGATGAGCAGGCTATAGGTCGCGACCGGGACCAGAATGTCGGACGAGCACCGGCCCGCCGAGAACGGGAACCCGCCGGCGCGGCCCGAGGGCCCGACTTCGGAGGCGAGGACGGGGCGCATGCAGACCCTTTGCGCCGGGTGACCTGGTTCTGATCACGCCGTAAGGTGCGAGGCCATGGATACGCTGCGTCGCCCCGAGGTCGGTGCCCGCCGTGAGTGAGCTCATCGGGCTGCGGGACGATGTGTACCGACGCCCGTTGGCCACCGCGCTGGAACGACTCGGCCTGGAGGGCGGATGGTATTGCGTCGATGTCGGCGCCGGGGGTGGGGACGTCTCGGTGGCGCTGGCCGAAATGGTCGGCCAGAACGGGCGGGTCTACGCCGTCGACAGCGACCCGCTGGCCCGCGACGTGGTGGCGCGCGCCGCCGCCGCCGCGGCTCAGGCCCAGATCATCGCCCTGACCCAGGCCGGAGAGGATCTGCTGTTACCCGAACCGGTCGATCTGGCCTTCTGCCGCTTCCTTCTCCTCCACGTCCACGATCCCGTCGTGGTGGTGCGCCGGATGGCCGCGGCGGTCAAGCCCGGTGGGTGGGTCGTGGCGCAGGAGCCCATCACTTCGGCCGGGCGCATCGGCGGGGTACCCCTGTCCATGCCCGACGCCCGCCATCAAGACATCGGTGCGCTGCTCCCCTCCCTCATGCGGGACGCCGGGCTCAGTGTCATCGACGCCTGGGGCGAGTCGCCGGCGGGCGTCGGACCGGGCCCGGTGGCCCAGTATCTCGAATCCTTGACCGGAGTCGATCCGGGTGACGAACCGGTCGTCCTACCGCCACTGGTCACCGTCATCGGTCGCCGCCACCCCTAAAGCCACCACCCCTAAAGCCGCCACGGCTAAAGGGGTGTCGGGCCGAGCCGGTAGATTCACGCTCCATGATGCCGAACCCTTCTCCTGGTCTTTCCGACGCCTCGGCCGCGGTCGAGGTGGCCCAGCAACTGGTGAACGGCGCGTGCGGCGCGGTGCGGGCCCGGGGCGGTGTCGACGCCAACCAGGTCGTGGCCTACGACGTGGCCCACGCCGCGGCGGCCGTCGCCACCGCCCGAGCCGCGTTGGCGTACGGAGCGCTCGGTGAGATCGAGGCGCGCCTGGCCCGGGCGTTCGTGGCCGATGTGGTGGCCGACCTGGTGGGCCGCGTAGCCGGGCGCGAGGCGGCCTGGGGAGCCGAAGCCGGATGGAGTGCTCCGGCCTCGGCGTTCTTGAGTGAGCAGCGCGACCCCGCGGTGTTGGCCGGGTTGGCCACGGTGCAAGGGCCACGGCACTTGGGCGACGACTTCGAGTTGGTGCGTGAGACCTTCCACCGCTTCGCCGAGGACAAGGTCCGACCCCATGCCGAGCACGTCCACCGGACCAACGGGGACGTCCCCGAGGAGATCATCGAGGGGCTGGCCGAGCTGGGGGGCTTCGGGCTGTCGGTCCCCGAGGAGTACGGCGGCTTCGCCAGCGGTGGCGAGAGCGACTACATGGGCATGGTGGTCGCCACCGAGGAGTTGAGCTGGGGCTCCCTCGGTCTCGGCGGCTCCCTCATCACCAGGCCGGAGATCCTCACCCGGGCGCTGGTCTACGGGGGAACCGAAGCGCAGAAGAAGCAGTGGCTGCCGAAACTGGCCTCGGCCGAGGTGCTGGCCGCGGTGGCGGTCACCGAGCCCGACTACGGCTCCGACGTGGCCAACATCGTCACCTCGGCCAGCCGCGTCGAGGGGGGCTGGTCGATCAACGGCGTGAAGACCTGGTGCACCTTCGCCGCCCGGGCCGACGTCTTGATGCTGCTGGCGCGCACCGATCCGGACCGCTCCCTGGCGCATCGAGGAATCTCGATGTTCATCGTGGAAAAGTCGCAGGCCGACGGGAAGGGCTTCGTTCTCACGTCCGAGTCGGGCGGGAAGTTGGAGGGTCGTCCCATCGACACGCTGGGCTACCGGGGCATGCACTCCTACGAGCTGGCCTTCGAAAACTGGTTCGTGCCCGAGGCCAATCTGATCGGGGGCGAGGAGGGACTCGGCAAGGGCTTCTATCTTCAGATGCAGGGCTTCGAGAACGGCCGGCTGCAAACGGCGGCCCGCGCCCTCGGTGTCATGCAAGCGGCCTACGAAGCGGCCGTGGCCTACGCGGCCGAGCGCAAGGTGTTCGGCTCGCCCATCGGCGACTACCAACTGACCCAGGCCAAGCTCGGGCGCATGGCCGCGATCATTCAGGCCACGCGGCAGAGCTCGTACCACGTGGCCCGTCTGATGGCGGGAGGCGAAGGCGCGTTGGAGGCCTCCATGGTCAAGGCCTACGTCTGCCGGGCGGCTGAATGGGTCACCCGGGAGGCCATGCAGATCCACGGCGGCATGGGGTACGCGGAGGAGTTCGCGGTGAGCCGCTACTTCGTGGACGCCCGGGTGCTCTCCATTTTCGAGGGGGCCGACGAGACGCTGGCGCTGAAGGTGATCGCCCGGCGGTTGATCGGCTGAAGCTCAGGTTGAGGTTCAGCCGGCGCTGCGGGTCAGGCCCGCCCGTTCCCCCCGGCTGACGAACTTGACGGCGATCTTGCGGCTGGCTTCGTCGATCATCTCGTCGCCGAACATGACGGCGCCCTTGCGATCGCCCTCGGTGGCTTGGCGGTAGGCGTCGAGGATGTCGAAGGCCCGGTCGAACTGCTCCTGGGTCGGGGAGTAGACCTCGTTGAGTACGGCGGCCTGGTCCGGCGTCAGGGCCCACTTGCCGTCGTAGCCCAACATGCGGGTGCGCAGGGAGTAGTGACGCAGGGCATCGAGCTCGCGCACCTTGAGGAACGGGCCGTCGATGACCTGGAGCCCATTGGCCCGCCCGGCCATCAGGATCCGGCTGAAGACATAGTTGAAATGGTCACCGGGGTATTCGGGGATCTCGACCCCACCGGTCAAGACCGGCATCTCGATACTGGCGGCGAAGTCGGCCGGCCCGAAGATGATCGTCTCGAGCCGGGGTGAGGCGGCACAGATCTCGTCGACGTTGACCAGTCCCCGCGCCGTTTCGATCTGCGCTTCAATCCCGATGTGGCCCACCGGGAGCCCCGACTTCTTCTCCACCTGGCTCAGCAGCAGGTCGAGCGCCACCACTTCGGCCGCCGACTGCACCTTGGGGAGCATGATCTCGTCCAGTCGTTCGCCGGCGTTGCCCACCACCTCGATGACGTCGCCGTAGGTCCACTCGGTGTCCCAGGCGTTCACCCGGACGCACAGCACGCGATCGTCCCAGGCCAGGTTCTTGATGGCGTCGACCACCTTGGGCCGGGCGCTCTCCTTTTCCAGCGGCGCCACGGCATCCTCGAGGTCGAGAAAGGTCATGTCGGCCGGGACCGTTGGCGCCTTGGCCAGGAACTTCTCGTTCGATCCGGGAGTCGAGAGGCAGGAACGGCGAGGCAGGTCACGGGAGCGTTCAGACATGACCCGATGGTAACAAACCCGTCCCGAAGGGCCGCCCGGTGACTACGCCGGGTGACTATGCCGGGTGACTACGCCAGGTGACTACGCCAGATGCGCCTGGAAGAAGGCGAGCGAGCGCGCCCAGACGGCGTTCGCCGCCTCGGCGTTGTACACCTCGGGGCGCGTGTCGTTGAAGAAGGCGTGGTCGACGCCGGGGTAGACGATGATCTCGACGTCCTTGCCCAACCCGCGCAACTGCTCGCCGAGAGCCTCGGCGGCCTCGGGCGTGAAGAAGTCGTCGTTGCCCGCATAGTGGCCGAGTACCGCGGCCGACAGCCGGCTGTAGTCCGGCTGCGCATCCGGCCAGGCGATGATGCCGTAACACGGCACCACGGCCGCCACGGCGTCGGGGCGTTGGGTGGCCAGGACCAGCGCCAGCCCCCCACCCATGCAGAAGCCGATCACGCCGACCTGGCCACCGGTGCTCCGGCGGACCAACTCGTCGACCGCGCCGCTCATGTCCTTGGCCGCCCGGTCCATCCCGAGCGCCATCATGGCCTTGCCCGCCTCGTCGGGCTCGGCCACCGTGACCCCGTGATAGAGGTCGGGGGCCAGCGCCACGAAGCCGGCGGCGGCGAAGCGATCGCAGACGTCGCGGATATGGTCGACCAGGCCCCACCACTCCTGAATCACGATGATCCCGGGGCCGGGGCCGGCGTCAGGGGTGGCCAGGTAGCCGACCGCAGTGGATCCGTTGCTCGGAAATTCGATCATCTCGCCCATGGCAACCGACCGTAGCCGGGAGCAGGGCGACGGGGCGAGGCACGGGGTAGGCGAAGGGCCCGGACGGATCGGGGAAAACTGGGAATTTCTCAACAAGGTATGTGAGCTGGTACTTCCTACCGATAGTACGACCACACATGGGGGTGTACTACCGAGGGTGTTTGAATCGCAGCAGCTGAGCCGGTAAGAATGTCCTCATCGTGACTGACGTAGAGCGGCCCACCAGCCACTCCGCGCCGCGGTCAGATCGGAGCGGTCGGCTGCTCCGGCGGGTACTCGTACCCGTTATGACCGTCGTCACAGTGTGCTCAAGCACTGTGGTTCTAGTCTCGCGCCCCGTGGGCGCTGACACCATCGCCGGCGCCAAGGCCAAGGCGGCGCAGATCGAGTCCGAGTTGGCGACCGCGCAGTCCCAGATGTCGGCCCTGAGCCAGCAGTATGACGCCGCTCGGGTCAAGCTGGACCAGGTCAATTCCGACATCGCCACCACCAAGGCAGCCATCGCCGTCAATCAGGCTCAGGTCAGCAAGGACAAGACCATCCTGGAAAAGGCCGCCATCGCCAACTACGTCTCCGACGGGGCCGCGGCGAGTGAGAACCCGATCTTCTCCAACAACGAGAAGACCATCGGCGCGGCCACCGAGTACAACCAGATCGCCTCGGGTGACATCAACCAGGCCGTGGCCAACCTCCACACCGCCGAGAACAAACTGGCGGCGCAGCAAGCGCAGCTGACCAGCCAGCAGGGGCAGGCCCAGTCCGCCGTGTCCGCCGAGCAGGCCGCCGTGACCCAGAACCAGCAAGTGGTACAGGAACAGTCGAATGCCCTGGCCCAGGAGAACGGCCAAATCGCCACCCTGGTCCAGCAGCAGGCCGCGGCCGAAGCCGCGCAGGCAGCTCAAGCCACCGCGGCGAAACTGGCCGCCGCTCAGGTCGCGACCGCAGCCCCGTCTTCTGGCGGTGGCGGTGGCGGACCCGCAGTCAATTCGGCCGCCGCCAATCCCCCACCGGTCGCCGCCGGCGGTTCCGGGGCAGTGGCCGCGGCGGAAAGCCAGATCGGCGTGCCCTACGTCTGGGGCGGCGAGACTCCCGGGGTCGGATTCGACTGCTCGGGATTGACATCCTGGTCCTGGGGCCAAGCCGGCGTCTCGATCCCTCACTTCTCGGGGGGACAGATGGCGGACTCCACCCCGGTACCCCTCAGTGACCTTCAGCCCGGGGACCTCCTCTTCTACGGCCCCGGCGGTGGCGATCACGTGGCCATGTATGTCGGCCCCGGCACCATGATCGAGGCGCCCCAAACCGGGAGCTTCGTGCACCTCACCGGCCTGCGCCTCGACGGCGGCTTCGTCGGTGCCGGTCGGCCTTAGCTCCCGCGTCGAACCCCGCGTCGACGCCCTCCGCCCTTCGTCGTAACCTGGCGCCCAGCGCGCCATGAAACCGATCCCCGTCGACTTCCACATAGGGCCTCTCCAGGTTCACACCTACGGCATCGGTCTGGCCCTGACCTTCTGGTTCGCCTTCGCCTACTTCGAGCGCCGCCTCCAGAAGAACGGCTACCGCACCGACTGGTGGGTCTCGGTGTTCCTGTGGACCGTGCTGGCGGCCATCGTCGGTGCCCGGGCGTTCCACGTGGTGTCGATGTTCAGCTACTACAGCCACAACCCGGGCCAGGTGGTGGCTGTCTGGCAGGGAGGGCTCTCGTCGTTCGGCGGCCTGATCTTCGCCGTGCCCACCGCCATCCTGCTGACGCGCCGGCGCTGTCCCGAACTCCCCATCGGCCGGGCCCTCGACATCGTCGCTCCGGTACTCATGGCCGCCTGGGCCATGGGACGCCTGCTCGGTCCCCAATTGATGGTGGCCGGGGGTGGGCACCCCACGCACCAGTGGTTCGGCATGTACTACGCCGGCCAAGCGGGCCGCCGGATTCCCGTCCCGCTGATCCAGGCCACCGAGGACTTCTGCGTCTACCTGGTGCTCATCCTCATCGAACGGCGGCTCAACCGGTGGTCCGACGGCTCGGCTCGATCGGGCTATCCGCCCGGCCTCGTGCTGGGCACGGCGATGATCCTGTGGGGGATCGAGCGATCCCTCGATGAACGCCTGTGGTTGGGCGAGGACGGGCACCTCGGCTCGTTGCTGGTCCAGGTCGCCGGCGTTGCGTTGGTGCTAGGCGGCGCCGTGATCCTGTTGCGCACCCGCCGGCGTTGGATCGCGTGGCTGCGCACCCATGGACCCGGGGAGACCGCCGACACCGGCGAGACCGGGAACAAGGTCATCCTGGCAGAACGGACCGAATAGGCCGAGCTTGCCCGCATCGCGGCGGGGTGGCGGCGCGGGGCGAGGGCACCCGCCCCTCACTCAGTCAGGAATGGTGACGCGGGGTGGGTTGCTGCGGGGCCGAGTGACCTCGAAGAAACCGCTCTGCGATGAGATCACCTCAAGGGCGTCCCAGAGTTGGAGGGCGGCTTCGCCGGTGGGGGCGGGTGACATGACCGGGCCCTTGAATCCATGCGGCGGATCGGCCCGCACAACGATGGTCGGTGTCTGCGTCTTGGGTCCACCGAAGGCGTAGGCGACCTCCATGGCCTCGGTGATCGGCCCGTCCCACTTCTCCTCATCGGCCGCAGCAGCGAGACCCGGGTCAAGTCCACAAGCGATGAGACAGGCCGAGAGGAGGGCGTCGTCACGCCCGGAGCGGCTAAGGAAGAACCGTCGACCCCATGCGGCGTAGAGACCGTCGACCGCCTCTTCGCCCGCGTGGGCTCGCGACGCCTCGAAGATCCGCAGCATCCGGTGTGAGAGAGCGTGGGCCTCGATCACCCTGTCGCGCAGGTTCTCCGGGACCGTCGGTGCCACGCCGTAGTCATCGCGAATCTCGAGGCAGTACGAACGCCAGGTCAGGTCGAGCTCACGCCGTGGTGCCACCTCCTTGATCCAGCGGGAGGTGATCCACGCCCAGGGGCAACTGGGGTCCACGAAAAACTCAACGCGTGTCACTGGGGCAAGGCTAACGGCCTCTTCGTCCGGCTTCTGCGTCCGGCTTAGCGCTCGCCTATGCGTTCGGCTTCTCCCCGGACGCGGCGGCCTGTCGCATCTGGTCCAGCCGTTCGATCAGGCCCATCTTCTCCTGGCCCACGTTGCCGTCGAGCCGGGCGGCGATCTGCTCGGGGGTCCATCGACCGTCGGCGTACATGGCACGCACCTCGGCCGGTTGGTTCCACACGGCGATCTTCGAGCCGACGACGGTGTAGACCTGACCGGTCACGTGCCTGGCCTGGTCGCTCAGGAGGAACACCACCATCGGCGCGATGTCCTCGGCCTCTCCCATCTCGGCCAGATCCATCGGGACATTGGCCGACATGCGGGTGCGGGCCACCGGGGCAATGGCATTGGCGGTGATGCCGTAACGATGCAGCCCGGCGGCGGCGGACCGCACCAGGGAGACGATGCCACCCTTGGCTGCGGCGTAGTTGGCCTGGGCCACGCTGCCACCAAAGGCGCCCGAGGTGAAACCGACGAGGGCGCCACCGCCCTCTTGCTTTCGCATGACCGCGGCCGCGGCCCGAAACACCGTGAAGTGCCCTTTGAGGTGGGTGGCGATCACGGCGTCCCACTCGTCCTCGGACATGTTGAACAACATCCGCTCGCGCAGGATCCCGGCCACAGCGACCACCCCGTCGATGCGACCCCAGCGGTCGAGTGCAGTGGCGATGAGACGCTCGCCGGACGCCATCTTCGAAATATCGTCGGCCACGGCGACGGCCTCTCCCCCGGCCTCGGCAATCTCCGCCACGACGGAATCGGCTACGGCCGAACTCGGGTCCTCACCAGCCATGGAGACGCCGAAGTCGGCCACGATCACCTTGGCGCCTTCGGCCGCGGCGGCCAGGGCCACGGCCCGGCCGATCCCGCCACCACCACCGGTGACCGCGACCGCCTTGCCTTCGAGGAACCCAGCCATGTTCGATCTCTCCTGGTCAATTCCGCCCCGGATCCGCCGGTGCTGTCGTCTCGTTGGTGCAGTAACTTAGAACATGTTCTAGCAACTGACCGACGGGCGCGGATGCCCGGTCGGTGCCAATCGAATCGAGAAGGAGCACATCGTCATGGCTGACCTCGGGTTCTGGGCCTTGGCCCAGGAAGATCCTGACTACCTGGCCCTGATCACGCCGGAAGGCGACGAAGTGCGATCCGGCGAGCTGCTCGGCCGCGCCAACCAAGTGGTCCACGCGCTGCGGGCCCAGGGCGTCGAAACGGGAGACGTGGTCGCCACCCTCCTCCCCAACGGCGCCGAGATGATCGAGCTCTACCTGGCCGCCCTGCAGGCCGGGTGGCGCCTGGTCCCCATCAACCATCACCTGGTGGCTCCCGAGATCGCCTACATCTTGAAGGACTCGGGCGCCAAGGTGTTCGTGACCCACGAGCGCTTCGCCGACGCCTCGGTGGTGGCGGCCGACGAAGTGGGCATCCCCGACGTGGGTCGCCTGTCGGTGGGTCACGTCGACGGCTTCGCCTCCTATGCCGCCACCCGTGACTCGCACCCGAGCACCCTGCCCGGGGAGCGGACCGTCGGTGACGTGATGAACTACACCTCGGGCACGACCGGGAACCCCAAGGGCATCTACCGCAAGCTGCTCGGGGTCACTCCCGAGGAGGCGGCGCTGGGGCTGGCCGGGCTCCTGTTCCTCTTCTCCATCCAGCCCCAGGACGACAACGTCCACATCATCGGCTCACCGCTCTACCACACGGCGGTGCTGCGCTTCGGGAGCGCGTCGTTGCACATGGGCCACACGGTCGTCCTGATGGACAAATGGATCCCCGAAGAGATGCTTCGCCTCATCGAGCAGCACCGGGTGACCACCTCGCACATGGTGCCGACCCAGTTCCACCGCCTGCTGGCCCTGCCCGACGACGTGCGCGGCAAGTACGACATGTCCTCGCTGCGCCACATGATCCACGCCGCCGCTCCGTGCCCGATCGACGTCAAGGTCAAGATGATCGACTGGTGGGGCGACGCGGTGGACGAGTACTACGCCGCCAGCGAAGGCGGCGGCACGCTGGTGACGGCCCAAGAGTGGTTGACCAAGCCCGGGACGGTGGGCAAGGCCTGGCCCATCTCGGAAATCGCCATCTTCGACGACGACGGGAACCGCGTCGACGAGCCGAACGTGATCGGCACCGTGTACATGTCCATGGGCGCCGGCGGGTTCGAGTACCACGGCGATAAGGACAAGACCAAGAAGAACCGCATCGGGTCCTTCTTCACCGTCGGCGACGTGGGGCTGATCGACGAGGACGGCTACCTCTTCCTGCGCGACCGCAAGATCGACATGATCATCTCGGGCGGGGCCAACATCTACCCGGCCGAGATCGAGGGCGTGCTGCTCTCGCACCCCAAGGTGGGTGATGCCGCCGTCTTCGGCATCCCCCACGACGACTGGGGCGAAGAGGTGAAGGCCGTGATCGAACCGGCCGAGGGCGTGGCCGGCGACGACGCCCTGGCCGAGGAGATCCTGACGTTCTGCGCCGGCAAGCTGGCCAAGTTCAAGACGCCCAAGTCCATCGACTTCACCAACGAGATGCCCCGCGACCCCAATGGCAAGCTCTACAAGCGCAAGCTGCGCGATCCCTACTGGGAGGGCGTCCAGCGCGCCGTGTGACAGTCGGGGCTGTTGACTTTCCGAGGGTCGCCCACAACACTCGTCACCGTGCCCCTGTCCCTGTCGCCTGCCTCGCCACGCTCGTCACGTCCGGGTGGCGGCGACCGCGCCTCGTGACCACCGGCCGGAGCTAGTGGCGGCGCCGTCGCTGGCCGCACTCGGAGCGGACGCCGATCTGTGCCGCGCCATCGACGAGAGGCTGGTCGATCTCCCCCCGGGGGCGACGGCCGGCCGGGTGTCTCGGGTCGACCGCGGCCGATTCCAGCTGCTGACGGCCGTTGGCCCTTTCGCCGTGGCCACGAAGGGCGTCGCGCCGGTGTGCGTCGGGGACTGGTGCCTTGTCCGTCCTCTGCCCTCATCTGACCGCCAAGGGGTCGCGGCGGAGCTGCTCGAGGTGCTGCCACGTCGGGCGTCGCTCATTCGCCAGGCTTCCGGCTCCCGCGCCGAACCCCAGGCGCTGGCGGCCAACATCGACATCGTGCTCGTCCTGGTCCCCCTGGATCGTGACCTCTCGCCTCGTCAGATCGAGCGGTTCTTGGCCCTGGCCTGGGACAGCGGTGCGCAGCCGGTGCTGGTCCTGACCAAGCAGGACCTGGTCGACAGCGGGACGGCGGCGGCTGCACTGGCCGCCGCCGAGGCCATCGGCAGCGACCTCACGGTCGTGACGGCGTCGGTGGTGTCGGGCGTCGGCATCGACCGCATCGCCGCCATGGTCACGCGGGGCACCACCGTGGCGCTGCTGGGAACCTCGGGCGCCGGCAAGTCCTCGTTGGTGAACGCCCTGATGGGGTCCGAGGCGGTGAAGACGGGCGAGGTACGCCAGGCCGATGCCAAAGGACGCCACACCACCACGTGGCGCGAGCTCGTCGTCGTGCCCACCGGCGGCACCCTGATCGACACTCCCGGCCTGCGGGAGTTGGGCATGTGGGTGGACGAGGAAGGCATCGACGCCGTGTTCACCGATATCACCGACCTCGAGGGCCAGTGCCGGTTCAACGACTGCGCCCACGGCAACGAACCGGGGTGTGCCGTCCTGGCCGCCATCGCCGCCGGCACACTGCCGGCCGAGCGACTGGCCAGCTACCGCAGGTTGCTCGGGGAGAGCGCCGATGCCGCGGCCGAGAACGACCGGCGGTTGACGAACGAGGAACGGAAAAACTCGAGGCAACGATCGGGCGGGGGTCGCCGCTGACCCCGCTCAGGCGAATCTGGTCAAGGACAACGTGTTGCCATCGGGGTCGGCAAACCAGGCCACCAGGTCCCCGCCCGGTGTTTCCCAGATCTCTCTGGCGTTCTGCCCCATACCGTCAAAGTGACGAAAGGCCACGCCCCGCGCCACCAGCGCGTCAATGGTGGCGTCGATATTCGATACCTGCCAGCCGGCAATGGTGAACGGCTGCGGCGTGAGGTCGGACACCTCGGTCAGGCGCAGCATCGTCCCGTTGGCGTCCACCACCACGGCGAACAGATTCTCGTCGGTCACCCGCAGGCCCAGGGTCGATTCGTAGAACCGGCGCGCCGCCTGAAGGTTGCTCACGGGGATGAAGGCGATCAACTCGGCATCTTCCAGCATGTGGGGCATGGTAGTGCCGACCGTCCACGAAACTCTCTGCTCAGTCGGCCGCGTTCTCCGCGATGAGTCGCGCGAACTCGGGGTCGAGCACCGGCGACGACGACTCGCGGGCATTGGTGGTCGCGATATCGAGCATGCGTCCCGGCTTGACCTCGATGAAGATGCCCTCGGCCTCCGCCGTGAGTTCTCCGTCGTGATAGAGGCCGCCCCAGGTGAAGATCTTGCGGCCTTCGGTCCCGGTGTGACGGGCGACGATATCGAGCGGAGCCAGGAGCGGCGTGGGCTTGCGGTACCGCACCGTGAGCGTCCCGGTCATGCCCGCCTGGCCGGCGATGATGTTGGCCGAGCCCAAGAGCTCGTCGAACAGCTCGGCGATGACGCCACCGTGGACGCAGGTGGGCGGCCCTTCATAGGGGTAGTCGAACGTGACCCGTCCCCTGATCTCGAGCTGCCCGTTCTCTCCCACCTCGGCCCACACCTCGACCGGAGGGGCGATCGGATTGGCCCACCCGATCATCGGGCTGGTCGGGAAGAAGTCCGCCGGATGCCGCGAGGGATCGGGCTGTCGCCGGGGACGCTTGGACGTCGCCACCTCCGAGGAGAGCGTGTCAGCGATCGATCCCAACCCTTCGGCGGCGGCCGCGAGCGCACCGTCACTCAGTGGCTGACCGACCATCATGGCGCTGATGCGGCGGATAGCGGCGGCGGCCCGGTTGATCGGTATGTCGCCGGTTGAGGATGGTTCCGGCGTCTCGGCGCGAGGCGCCTGGTCGAGGTCGCTCACTGGCGAGTGAACTTGGCCGGGCGCTTCTCGGCGAAGGCTCGCTGACCCTCGGTGGCGTCCTTGGAGGCGAAGATGGGCCAGCCCAGCTCGAGCTCGCGAGCCAGGCCGTCGACTTCGGACATGCCCTCGGTCTCGCGCACCGAGCGCTTGATGGCCTCGACGGCCAGCGGGCCGTTCTGCCCGATCACCGCGGCGATCTCCAACGCCTTGTCGAGCGCGGTGCCGTCGGGGACCACGTGACCGATCAGGCCGATCTGCAGCGCTTCGGCAGCCGGCACCTCGCGAGCAGTGAGGAGGAGGTCCATGGCCACGGTGTAGGGGATCTGCCTCCGAAGCCGTACGGTGGACCCGCCCAGTGGAAACAGACCTCGCTTGGCCTCGAAGATGCCGAAGACGGCGCCGGCGCCGGCCACCCGGATGTCGGTGGCCTGGAGGATCTCGGTCCCGCCGGCCACGGCCCAGCCCTCGACCGCGGCGATGAGCGGCTTCGTCACGTCGTAGTGGCGCAGCAGCGCCTTCCAGTGCAGATCGGGATCGTGTTGCTGGCGGGCCTTGTACTTCTCGGGCTGGTCGCCCCCCATTGCCTTGAGGTCCATGCCGGCGCAGAAGGTGCCGCCGGCGCCGGTGAGGATGGCGCAACGGATGTCGTCGTTGTTGTTGATCTCCTCCCAGGCGTCGGCCATCCCGACCAGCATGGGCAGGCTGAGGGCGTTCTTCGCCTCGGGTCGGTTCATGGTCACGATGGCGGTGGCGCCGTCGCGTTCGTACGTCAGGTGCTCAGTCGATTCCACGGTTCCTTCCCGGTACGGGTTGTCGGGCGACGATCAGAGTCGCTCAATGATGGTGCCGGTGGCCAGGGCGCCACCACAACACATGGACACCAGGCCGTAGGTGGCGTCACGGCGCTCCAGCTCATGGAGGATCGTCGTGATGAGGCGGCTGCCGGTCGCCCCCACCGGGTGGCCGAGCGCGATGGCCCCGCCGTTGACGTTGACCTTGTCCATGTCGGCGTCGTGCACCTTGGCCCAACTCATGACCACCGAGGCAAACGCTTCGTTCACCTCGAAGAGGTCGATGTCGTTCATGGACATGCCGGCCTTGTCCAGGACCTTGGTCGTGGCGGCGATGGGACCATCGAGGTGGAGATAGGGGTCGGATCCGACCAGGACCTGTGCCACCACGCGAGCGCGCGGTCTGATGCCCTCAGCCTTGGCCCGGTCTTCGGACATCCACAGCACGGCGGCCGCGCCATCGGAGATCTGCGAGGAGTTGCCGGCGTGGTGCATACCATCGGGCAGGACGGGCTTGAGCCTGGCCAGGCCTTCGGCCGTGGTCTCGCGTGGACCCTGGTCCCGGCTGATCACTCGGCGCTCGCCGGTGTGCTCCCCGCGTGGCCCCTCCTCGCCCACGGTGGGCGCTTCGACCGAGACGATCTCACGGGCGAATCGGTCCTCGGCCACGGCGACGGCGGCCTTCTTCTGGGACTCGAGCCCCAGCCAGTCGACGTCCTCCCGGGTGATGCCGTATTTGGAGGCGATCCGTTCGGCCGCCGTGAACTGGTCGGGCATGTCGTACGGCAGATCTTCGGGGATGGCCCGACCCGCTCCGGCCGAGGCGTTGGCCCCCAACGGGACGCGGCTCATGACCTCGACCCCGCAGGCGACGCCGGTGTCGATGGCGCCCGCGGCGATCAGGTTGTTGACGAAGTGATTGGCCTGCTGGGAGGAACCGCACTGACAGTCGATGGTGGTGGCCGCCACCTCATAGGGCAGCCCGGCCAGTAGCCAGGCGGTGCGGGTCACGTTGAAGCCCTGCTCGCCCGCCTGGGTCACGCACCCGCCGACGGCCTGCTCCACCACACTCGGGTCGATGCCCGAGCGCTTGATCACCTCGACCTGGACGGCACCGAGCACATCGGCCGAACGCAGGCCGGAGAGCCACCCGTTGCGCTTGCCGATCGGCGTGCGGACAGCTTCGACGATTACTGGCTGCGCCATGAGATACGTCCCTTCCTGCTGCAACTCCCGGCCCCGGGCCGGTGCCCCCACTGGGCCGAATATAGAACCTGTTCTAATAATATCATTCGCGCTGGCCGCTGCTCTGGTGGTCGAAGATCCCGATCAGGCGTGCTTGAGTATCTCGCGGGCGATGACCACCTTTTGCACCTGGTTGGTCCCCTCGTAAATCTGGGTGACCTTGGCGTCGCGCAAGAAGCGCTCGACCGGGAAGTCCCTGGTGTAGCCGTAGCCGCCGAGGAGCTGCACCGCATCGACGGTGACCGACATGGCGGTGTCGGAGGCGAAGGCCTTGGCCATGGCACCGAAGAGCGTCAGCTCATCGGACGGATCGTCGTCGACCATGGCGCAGGCCCGGTAGACCAGGGCCCGGGCCGCCTCGGTGCGCATGGCCATATCGGCCAGCATGAAGCGCAGGCCCTGGAGGTCGGCGATCGGCCCGCCGAAAGCATGGCGCTGCTTCATGTACGACGCCGAGTAGTCGATGGCGCCCTGAGCGATGCCCACCGCCTGGGCCCCGATGGTCGGCCGGCTCCGATCCAGGGTGTGCATGGCGATGGTGAACCCCTGACCCTCCGCGCCGATGCGGTGTGACGCCGGCACCCGAACCTCGTTCAGCATGACCTCACCGGTCGGGCTGCCCCGCAACCCCATCTTGTCCTCGTGCTTGGCCACGGTGATGCCCCAGTCCCGCTCCACCAGGAAGCAGGTGATCCCCCGCCCCCCGGCGACCGGGTCGGTCTTGGCGAACACGACGTAGACATCGGAGATCCCGGCGTTGGTGATCCAGTACTTCGACCCGGTCAAGATGTAGTCGTCCCCGTCCCGGATCGCCCGGCTCTTCATGGCGGCGACATCGCTGCCGGCATCGGCTTCGGAGAGGCAATAGCTGGCCTGCGTCTCGCCGGCGGCCACTTTGGGCAGGTAGTGCCGCCTGAGTTCCTCGCTCCCCCAGTTCATGACCGGGAGCATGCCGAGCTTGGAGATCAACATGGTCAGTGAGGTGGAGGCACAGACCCGGGCCAGTTCCTCCGCCATGATGGCCTGCGTCACCATGTCGGCCCCGGCCCCGCCGTAGGCCTCGGGAATGCCCAGGGCCGGAAGCTCCAGCTCAACGCAGGCCTTGAAGGACTTCCAGGGGAATTCGGCGGTGCGGTCGACCTCGGCGGCCTGGGGGGCGATCCGCTCCTCGGCGTACTGGCGGAGGGTGTCGCGGAACTGGCGCTGGACGTCGGTCAGGGCAAAGTTCGAAGCTTCCACCGGACCATTCTCGCAGAGCCGCGTCGGGGGCTCCGATCGGGCGGGCGCAATGGGACCGGCTGCGCTCGTCACCTCGCTCGAGGAGGCGGACTCGCAGCACGATGGCGCCGACGGTTCTAGCGTCGAGCGCATGAGCCCCTCCCCAGAACTCGAAGATCCCGTGGTCCGAGCTCGCTGGGCGACCGAATTTTTTGAGCCCCTCGTGCCGGGAATGCTCGGCTGCACCTTTGATCACTCCGCCAAAGATCTCGTCGTTGGGCACATAGAGGTCACGGAGAAACTCATTGCCGGGACCGGCTTTCTCTTCGCCCCTGCCGTGGTCGCTCTCGCCGATACGTGCGCCGCCATCGGGTGCGGCAACAACATCCCCGAAGGTGCCTCCTTCACGACGATCGAACTGAAGTCCAATTTCCTCTCGTCGGCGCGTGTCGGTGACTCAGTCTCATGTCGCTGTGAGCCGGCGCACCTCGGCCGACAGACCCACGTGTGGGATGCCACGGTGACAAACGACTCGACGGAAAAGCTGATGGCGCTCTTCCGATGTACCCAGATGGTCCTGTCGCCGAGATAGGCGTCGGCAAACCCGAGCGCGCCGACGCCGGCGCCGGCACACGATACGGCGATCCGGGTGCACCTCGGGGAAAGGAGAAGTGTCGCAATGTCATTCAGGAAGCTTCCTGGGACCGCCGCTTGGCGGCATGGAGATGGACGAGAGGGATTCGAGGTGGTGTCGATCACCGTCTCGGACGCAAGCTACCGACTCGATGGGCACACTGCTGCGGTCGAAGGCGGTCAGGCCTGGGTCGTTCGCTATGTGATCTCACTCGATGAAGACTGGATCACCACGGGGGCGCGCGTCTGGGGCTGGTCGAGTACGGGCCAGCGCGAACTGTGGGTCGAATCCGATGGGCCGGGGCGATGGCTGGTCAACGGCTCCCCTGCGCCCGAGTACGACGGTTGCATCGACGTCGACCTCGAGTCATCGTCGGTGACCAACACCATTCCCGTGCACCGCCTGGAGCTCGTGGTGGGACAGTCCGCCGAGGTCCCGGCCGTGTATGTCCGTGCTCTGGATCTTGGCCTCGAGCGGCTCGACCAGCACTACTTCCGAGTGGAGGACGATGGTGCGCACCAGCGCTACGACTACAGCGCGCCAGACTTCGGCTTCACGTCCCAGCTCATTTACGATGAATTCGGGCTGGTGCTCGAATATCCGGGCATCGCGTCCCGCGTCCTGTGATTCGACGCATCAACGAAAAAGATGGACACCGACTCAGCTGAGCGCAGACGTTGACCGTTCCCTATTGGGTGGGTGTGTCCAGGGCTGCCTTTATCTCGTTGATCGCGGCCTGCTCGGCGTCGCTCACGTCCTGACCGTGCTCACGGTGAGCAGCCGCAACTTTCTGCGCCAGCGTGACGATGAACCGACGGTACTCGTCCACCTCCGCCGGCGTGGCCTTGCCTTCAAGTAGGGCGACCGAATCACGTAGGTGCTGCATTCCGGCCTGCTTGAGCTCCTCGGGTGAGTGATAGTGGGTGTGATCCCGTTCGGGTTTCGCGGCAACGATCTCATCGAGAAGCTCACTCTCGCCGTGCTGCTGGCGCGCCTCCACGTAGGCCTTGGCCATGGCGATGGTTTCGCGGAAGGTGCCGCCGCGTTGGGCCGTGACCACGATCATGCCGGCACTCGGTGGCGCTTCGAGGATGAGCTGCCACTCCTCAGTCGAGAAATCAGCTTTCGTGGTCATCGCTCGTCTCCAATCTTTCCGCATGGGTTCGTCCTGCTCGTGCTCACACCGTAGTGACTCGTGTCCCACACCGTGACTTGAGGCAGCGCCCACCGCGACGCCGACCGGCGAGCGGCGAGCGGCGAGCGGCGACGCGGCCGAGCGGCGAGCGGCGAGCTACCCCTGCCACTCGGAGAGCGGCGCCGTCAGCTCGGAGACCGTCGCCGCCGATTCGCTACTGAGACCGCACCGAGGATCAGGAACCGTGACCGACGTGCCCGGCGAGAGGGCGAGCGTGCCGGTCACCTTGGCGCCGTCACCGCCCAGGACGATATTCGTGCTTCCCCCGATGGCCCCGTAGAGGGTGATGGACTCTGACATGACCCCGGCCGGCACCACCCAGGTCTGGCCCGTACCGGCCGTTGAAAACGTGACGGTGCAAGTTGTTCCACCACACACGGGAGTCGGAGTTACTGCCGAGGCCGGTGAGCCCATCACGGTCAGGGCGATGCAGCCGACCCCTACCACCGAGAGTGCTGCGGTGGCGATGCGCGCCATGCGCTGAAGCAATCTCGATTTCACGTGGGCTCGCTCTCGGTCCGGGGACATGACTGTGATGTCGCTGGGAACGACCTGGGCAGTATAAGCGTGCGGGGCACTATGGCCTGGGATTCGCCCTGTCCGAAATGACCGTTCGTGCACCCACCGCCACCGTCAGCGTGCGCTCGAAACGTGCTGCGCCGGTGGCCATTCTTGTGCGGTGAATGGGCAAGACCCCCGGTCCCGGCGAGAATGAGCGTCGTGGATCCCCTGATCGCGTTGGCTGTCTTCCCGATCATCTTCATCGGGGAGTTGCCCGACAAGACCATGTTCGCCAGCTTGATCTTGGCGACCCGGGGCGCTCCCCTTCAGGTCTGGCTCGGAGCAGCAGGCGCCTTTTTGCTCCATGTGATCATCGCCACCACCATCGGCGTGGCGATCTTCAAGCTGCTGCCGCACCGCGTGGTCGAGGGAATTGTGGCCGGCATGTTCCTCCTCGGCGCGCTCTACGCCTGGAGAGAGGGACTAAAGGGCGAAGAGGACTTGTCCAAGAAGGAAGCCTCCAAACACGGGGCCATCCTGACCGCGTTCATCGTGATCTTCGTGGCCGAATGGGGTGACCTGACCCAGATCCTGACGGTCAACCTGGCCGCCCACTACCACAACGCGCTCTCCGTGGCGGTCGGTGCCACGTTGGCCTTGTGGGCGGTGGCGGGCGTTGCGGTGGTCAGTGGCCAAACGCTCCTTCGGTTCGTCAATGTGCCCACCATCCGCAAGGTCACCGCCGTCGTCCTGGTCTGCTTGGCCGGCTACGCGGCGTACCTGGCCATCCGATGACGCGGCAGTGAGCTTCAGGTCGACGACAGATGCGCCATGAGCGGCTCGGACAGCTGGTCCGGTGCTGATTCGGGAATCCAGTGCGAGACACCCTCGAGCACGACGTAGGTATACGGTCCGCTCACATAAACCGCTGTGGCCTCAGCCGCGGTACGACCCAGTGCGGCGTCGCCGGTCGACCACACGTAGAGGGTGGGTACCGTCACGGCGGGAAGGTGGGAAACCTCATCGCCCGTCATGGCTCGGAACCAGTTCAAGGCCGCCGTGAGGGCACCCGGTTGCGTGAGGGGCTTCACGTAGGCGTCGACCGCCTCGGCCGCGAGACCACTCGAGACCAGGAGCGTCCGCAGTCCCGTACCCGAACCGTCGGGGCCGAGCAACAGGGTCTCGGGCACCTCCAGCTGGCGGTAGGAGTCCGTGAAACCCGTGGGGTTCGCCTGCTCGGGATCCTCGCTGAACAGGGCGAGGCGGAGGGCCAGCGGGTGGGGCGTCGAGACCACCGAGAGTGAACGGACCCGGTCCCGGTGACGGGCGGCGGTGAGCCAGGACACCATGCCACCCCAGTCGTGGCCGACGAGATCGAACGTCTCCATCTCCAGCGCGTCGGCCAGAGCCACCACGTCGGCGACGAGATGCGCGGCGGCGTAGTCGGCGACCTCCTCCGGCCGAGCACCGGCGGAATAACCGCGCTGATCCGGCGCGACGGCGCGGTATCCGGCGTCGCCGAGCACATCGAGCTGCGACCGCCAGCACCAGGAGTTCTGCGGGAAGCCATGGAGGAGGAGGACCGGCCGGCCGTCCGCGGGTCCGGCCGTCCGAACCGAGAACCTGAGACCGTTCGCCGCGACGTCGTGCTGGTCGATCACTCGGCCGTGCTCATCGGTCCGGCTCCGGTGGTGAGCGTGTCGCCCTAGGAAATGGGATCGCCGACCCGGGCGTGGGCCTCGGCCGGCGTGAGGCGCAATGTCTCCTCGCTCACGGCGTCCACGAGGGCGCGCTGCGCCTCGTAGTCATGGGAGACGGATGAGAAGGCCTGGCGGCGAGCGTGGCGCAGCTCCTGCGGGGCATCGATGAGGAAGCCCCAGAGGGCCAGGGCCACTTGGACGTCATAGATGCAGGGTGCCCGCCCCACCAGGGCAGCCCGGCGGGCGGCGATCAGCGCGCAACCCAGCAGCGAGTCGTGGATGGTCTCACCCTCGCCCAGGCGTAGTTCGTCCTGGTAGCGGCGAGCCAGTCGCAGGGCGAACCCGGCGTCGGGGCCGGGCGTGCCGACGCTCGGGCCCTTGAGCGCCGTCGGGACGCTGAGCTCGGCCGGACGATCGGTGATCCAGGCCGTCGGGACATGCAGGTGGCGAGCCGGCCGCACCTGGTCCGCGTCGGTGATGGGGACAAACGTCGGCTGCGTCACGCCGGCAGACTACCGCAGCGACCTGGGACCCCTCGTAGTGACGACCGGCAGCATCAGGGTGGACGGGTGCTCGGCGTCGTGCCAGATCTCCTGGTCGGCCGCGCAGAGCTTCGTGCCGGTGGCCAGCGCCTCGCCACTCCCGGTGTTGCGGGCGAAGAGGGGGTGAGCGCCGCTGGAGACCTGCAGCCGGATTCGGTGACCGGCCTTGAACGTATTCGCCGTCGGCCACATGGCGACGGTGGTGGCGAAGACCCAGTCGGCGTCCTTGGTCACATTCGCCGGGCTCAGCCGGATGATGCCGTCACTGACGTTGATCGACCGCCCCTTGGGGGACACGTCGCAGAGACGGACGAAGACATCGGTGTCGTCGAGGGTCGACCGAAGGTACAGCTGCACCGAGATCGGGCCGATGACGGTGAGGTCCCCGGCCAGGACGGGGGTGCTGTACGTCAGCACGTCGGCTCGATCCTCCCTCGGTTGCTGATCCTTGGGCCCGGCGCTCTTCATATTCAGCGCCGGTCCGCCGACCGCCGGAGTCGGATCGGCCGGGTCGTAGTGGTACCGATCGGGCGGACCGTACCGGTCCGGTTCGGAGCTGAGCGTGCCACCGCTCCCGAGGTGCCAGGTCTGGAGATCGGCCGGCGGCGGCCATGCCTCGAAGTCCTCCCAGCGGCCGTCGCCCATCACAAAGAGGCGGACGGCGGCGCGGCGCGAACCCGAACGAGCGGCACCGACATGATGATCGAACCACTCAAGACCGTCGCGCACCGCCTCACCCATCCCGCGCGGGCTGGCATGGGTCCACGGGCCGATGGTCAACCTCACGTCCCGGCCCGCCTCCCCGAGCGCCTCGTAGTCGGCGATCTGCGCGGGGAGGAACACGTCGTACCACCCCCCGACCAGCGTGGACGGCGGGACGTCGGCCAGTCGGCGGCCGAAGTCGACCGGATCCCACCAGGTGTCGCCGGGCGCGTCGTAGGTCAGCCAGTCCTGGAAGAAGGCGGAGGGGTGCCCGACGGCTGCACGATCGCCGTCGCGTAGGGGCAACACGTCGCAGGATTTCCGGACGATCCCGGCCGCGGCCCGTTGCGCCCGCAGCACGGCCAGGGGGCCACCCTCTTGGTGCTCGAGTTGATGGAGCCAGGCGATGGCTGTCTCGAGGGCGAATACGCCGCCCGGGTAGACCACGGCATCACGGAACCGGGACGACGTGACCGTGAGCGCCATGGCCCGGACGAAGTCCGGCGCGTCCTCGGCGACGGCCCACTGCGTGAGACCGAGGTAGCTGGGGCCGAAGGTGAAGAGCTGGCCGTCGAACCAGGTCTGGGCGGCGACCCAGGCCAGGGTGGCTTGGCCGTCCGCCTGCTCGTTTCGCATGGGCACCCAGTCCCCACCCGAACCGAAGGTGCCCCGGCAGCTCTGGATGAGGACCTGGTAGCCGCGCTCGGCGAAGAGGCGACCGACGATGCCGAGCTGCCGCCGCCCGTAAGGGGAGCGGAGCAGGACGGTGGGCGCCGTGCCGACTCGCAACGTGGCGGGATACCAGCGGTCGGCCAGCAGAATGGTCCCGTCGGGCATGGGGGTGGCCAGATCACGTTCGACCATCACCCGTCTCGTATCGGCCCGGGGCAGGTGGGCCAAGGCGCCGGCCATTCGACTCAGCAGCGTCATGGCAATGGTCAGGCCCCGTTCAGGCCCCGTGCAGCAGACCGACGACGACAGAGTCGTACAGGGCCTGCCAACTGGCCTCGATGATGTTCTCCGAGACCCCGATGGTGGTCCAGGTGACCGATCCGTCCGTGGTGTCGACCAGGACCCGGGTGACCGCGCCGGTGCCCAGACCCGAGCTCAGGACGCGCACCCGGTAGTCGGTCAGATGGATCGATGCGAGGACGGGGAACTTCGGTCCGATGGCGGCCCTCAGGGCGGCGTCGAGGGCGTTGACCGGGCCGTTCCCTTCGGCGGTGGCCACGATGCGCTCGGCCCCGACGTGCACCTTGACCGTGGCCTCGGTCGTCACGCCGAACGCCCCGCCGACATGGGGAGCCGAGTCCGGGGAGTCGGTGTGGTCGGTGATGACACGGAAGGACTCGACGCTGAAGTAGTCGGGTGTCCAGCCGGTGGCTCGTTTGAGCAAGAGCTCGAGCGAGCCGTCGGCCACCTCGAAGTGGTAGCCCTCGTGCTCCAGGCGCTTGAGCTCATCGAGGACGCGGCCGAGGACTTCCCCATCGAGATCGAGCCCGAGCTCGGCCGCCTTCATGGCCAGGGTGGAGCGACCGGCCATCTCCGAGACCACGACCCGGGTGCCGTTGCCGACCAGGTTGGGCTCGATGTGTTCGTAGAGGTCGGCGCTCCGGGCCACCGCGCTGGCATGGAGACCGCCCTTGTGGGCGAAGACCGAATTCCCCACATAGGACTGCTGGGGGTTCGGGGGGATATTGACCAGCTCGGCGATGTGATGGGCCACCGGGGTGAGCAATTCCAGGCGGTCGCTCGGGATGGTGCGGATGTTGAGCTTCAACGACAGGTTGGGGATGGCGGCGGACAGGTCGGTGTTGCCGGCCCGCTCCCCGTACCCGTTGATGCACCCCTGGACCTGGGTGGCCCCGGCCTGGACGGCGACCATTGAGTTGGCCACGGCGCACCCGGCGTCGTTGTGGCAGTGGATGCCGAGCTGTGCACTGGTGCGCTCCCGCACCTCGGCGACGGCTTGACCCACCTCGTCGGGCAGTGAGCCCCCGTTGGTATCGCAGAGCACGAGCGCCTCGGCCCCGGCCTCCTCGGCGGCAGCCAGGACCGACAGCGCGAAGTCGGGATTGCGACGGTAGCCGTCGAAGAAGTGCTCGGCGTCGAGGAAGACACGGAGGTCATGGGCGGTCAGGTACTCGACCGAGTCGCGCACCATGGCCACGGCCTCGTCGAGCGTTGTGCGGAGAGCTTCGTCCACGTGACGGTCCCAGGTCTTGGCCACAATGCAGGCCACCGGAGCGCCCGCGCCGATGAGGTTGGCCAGAACGGCGTCATCTTCGGGTCGGGCGCCGGCGCGGCGGGTCGAGCCGAACGCCACCAGGGTGGCCCGCTCGAGGTGCAGTTCTCGGGCGGCTCGGGCGAAGAACTCCACGTCCTTGGGGTTGGCGCCCGGCCACCCACCCTCGATGAAGGTGACCCCGAGGTGATCGAGTTGCTCGGCCACCCGCAGCTTGTCGTCGACCGAGAGCGAGAGCCCTTCCTGCTGGCTGCCGTCGCGCAAGATGGTGTCGAAGATGTCGACCGACTCGGGAAGCTCGGGGATCTCGTAGTCGTGGGCGCGGTGGGTGCGGCCGTCGGCGTGGGTGTGACGATCAGTCGACATGATCGAGCCAGTCCTTGTACTGGTCGACCTGTCCCCGCACGGTGGCGAAGTAGGTCTCCTGGATCCTCTTGGTGATGGGACCCGGCCGCCCGGTGCCGACCTGGCGGTCGTCAACGGCACGGATCGGGACCACTTCGGCCGCCGTGCCCGAGAGGAAGGCTTCTTCGGCCAGGTAGAGGTCGGTGCGGATGATGGGCTCGTGGCGCACCTCGATCCCGAGGTCGCCGGCAATGGTCTCGATGGATTGCTGGGTGATGCCAGCCAGGGCTCCCGAGTCCGAGGTGTGCGGGGTGATGATGACCCCCTCGTGCACGACGAAGATGTTTTCACCCGTGCACTCGCTGACCGTGCCGTTGGGGGCGAGCAGGATGGCCTCGTCGTAGCCGGCCTTGATCGCCTCCACCTTGGCCAGCGACGAGTTGATGTACATGCCGGTGCCCTTGGCCGCGGTGGGCACGGCGTTCGGATCGTGGCGCTGCCAGGAACTGATCTTGCACGACACGCCGTTGGCCACGCCGTCGTCGCCCAGGTACGTGCCCCAGGGCCAGGCGGCGATGGAGACGTTGATCGGGCAGGGCAGCGGGTTCAAGCCCATCTCGCCGTAGCCCAGGTAGATCAGCGGGCGCAGGTAGCAGCCGTCGTTGAGCCCGTTGACCCGCACCAGGTCACGCGTGGCATCGATGATCTGATCCACGGTGAACGGAACGTCGATCATGAAGATCTTGGCCGAGGCGAAGAGCCGGCGGATGTGGTCACCCAGGCGGAAGACGGCCACACCGCGTGAGGTCGGGTAGGCCCGGATGCCCTCGAACACGCCGGAGCCGTAGTGCATCGTGTGGGTGAGCACGTGCACGGTGGCGTCGGCCCAGTCGACGAACTCGCCGTCCATCCAGATCTTCTCGGTCGGGGTGATGGGCATGCTCAGAGCCTCTCTGCGATGGCATCGCCCACGGCGGTCGTGGACAGCGTCGTGCTCGACATGGCGTTGGACTGCTCGGACAGCGCTTTGAGGACACGCTGGGCGGCATCGGTCTCGCCCAGGTGGGCCAGCATCAGCGCGGCCGAGTGGATGGCGGCCAGCGGGTTGGCGACGCCCTGGCCGGCGATGTCGTGGGCGGCACCGTGGACCGGTTCGAACACGGACGGCCCGGTGCGGTCCGGGTTCAGGTTGGCCGAGGCGGCGAAGCCGATGCCACCGCTGACCGCGCCGGCCAGGTCGGTGAGGATGTCACCGAAGAGGTTGTCGGTCACGATGACGTCGTATCGGCCGGGCTGCTCCACCAGGTAGATGCAGGCGGCGTCGACGTGGTTGTAGTCCCAGGAGACGTCGGGGTACTCGGGGGCGACCTCGGTGACGGTGCGCTGCCAGAGGTCGCCGGCGAAGGTGAGCACGTTGGTCTTGTGCACCAGGGTCAGCTTGTGCCCGGGTCGATCGTTGGCCAGCTCGAAGGCGAAGCGCACGCAGCGCTCCACGCCGAAGCGGGTGTTCACCGACCCCTGGGTGGCCACTTCGTGGGGGGTCCCGTGACGCAGGAACCCGCCCTCGCCGGCGTAGGTGCCTTCGGTGTTCTCCCGGATGACGACGAAGTCGGCGCCCTGGGCGATCGAACCGGACCTGCCGGTGAAGGGACGGAGGTTCACGTACAGATCGAGCGAAAAGCGGAGGCGGAGCAGGAGGCCACGCTCGAGGGTGCCCGGCGGCACCGAGGTGTCGCCCACAGGTGGGCCGATGGCGCCCAGGAGGATGGCGTCGTAGCCCCGGAGCTCCTCGAGAGTCTCGTCCGGGAGCACGGTGCCGTCGCGGAGGTAGCGGGCCGCCCCCAGGTCGAAGTCGGTGGTCGTCACGTTGACACCGGCGGCGCCGACCACCTTGAGGGCCTCGGCGCAGACCTCGGGCCCGATGCCGTCCCCGCCGATGACGGCGATACGCCATCCTGTCGTGCTGTTGCTCACTGGTGTTGCTCCCATGATCGAGTGTGCCGGGAATTGAAAAACCGTCCACCCAGTGGACGGTTTGACGGCGCGCGGGGATGTGGCGCGCCTAATGAATAATGCCTACAACGTGCTCAAGACGGTACATACGGGTGTCAGTCTCTCGCAGCGGGAGGCCTTCGTCAACATCTGGGGCGTCAGGCCCCTTCCGGGCGATTAGCCTGGTTGCCGCCGTCGAGGTGTCCCCCCGGACCCCCGGCACCCTCCACCCGAAGGGCACGTAGTGACCAACGCATCATTCAACGACACCGAAGCGACCAAGCTCACCCAGGGCACCTTCGAGCGCCTGACCGCCGAGCTGAAGGACCTGACCACCCGTGGCCGGGTCGAGATCGCCGAGCAGATCGAGACCGCCCGCGCCCTGGGCGACCTCAAGGAGAACGGTGACTACCACGCGGCCAAGGACTCCCAGGGGAAGATGGAGGCCCGCATTCGTCAACTCCAGGCCCTGCTCAAGGAGGTCCAACTGGTCGACGAGTCCGACGCGGGTGACGGCAGCGTGAGCACCGGTACCACGGTGACGCTGCGCTACGAGGGGGACGACGAGGACGACACGCAACAGTTCTTCGTGGGCTCGATTGAAGAGCGGCAGGGGAGCCTGCCCGTTCTGTCACCGAGCGCGCCACTCGGTCAGGTCCTGATGGGGAAGAAGGCGGGCGACACGGTGGAGTACACCGCACCGGGGGGCATGCTCCGGGTCGAGATCGTGGCGGTGGACCGCTGATGGCGGCGGTGCCCCTCACCTTGAGCGAGAAGATCTGGGATGCCCATGTGGTGAACGCCACGGAAGGCGAGCCCGACCTTCTGTTCATCGACCTGCACCTGGTGCACGAGGTGACCTCGCCCCAGGCCTTCGATGGGTTGCGGCTGGCCGGCCGCACGGTGCGGCGGCCCGACCTCACGGTGGCCACGGCCGACCACAACGTACCGACCCTCGACATCGACCGGCCGGTGGCAGACCCGATCTCGGCCCAGCAACTCAAGGTGCTCAGCGACAACTGTGAAGAGTTCGCCATCACCTGCTACCCCATGGGCGATCCCAACCAGGGCATCGTCCATGTGATCGGCCCCGAGCAGGGCTGGACCCAGCCCGGCATGACGATCGTGTGCGGCGACAGCCACACCTCCACCCACGGCGCCTTCGGGGCGCTGGCCTTCGGCATCGGCACCAGCGAGGTCGAACACGTTCTGGCCACTCAGACGTTGGGGCAGGTGAGGCCGGCCACCATGGCCGTCACCGTGGAGGGCCAGTTGGGCGCCGGCGTCACGGCCAAGGACGTGGCGCTGGCCATCATCGGTGCCATCGGGACCGGGGGTGGCATCGGGCACGTCATCGAGTATCGAGGTTCGGCCATTCGCTCGTTGTCGATGGAAGGCCGCCTCACGCTCTGCAACATGAGCATCGAGGGCGGGGCCCGGGCCGGGTTGGTCGCTCCCGACGAGACCACGTTCGACTACATCAAGGGCCGCGACCACGCACCGCGCGGTGACGACTGGGGAGCCGCCGTGGCCTACTGGCGCACCCTGGTCACCGACGAGGGCGCGCTGTTCGACAAGGAAGTGACCCTGGACGCCGCGTCGATCACCCCGCACGTGACGTGGGGCACCAACCCGGCCCAGGTCATCCCGATCAGCGGCAACGTGCCCGATCCCGAGACCATGGACGATGCCGGCGAGCGCGACTCGGCCGAGCGCGCCCTGGCCTACATGGGCCTGGCGGCCAACACGCCCATGCGGGAGATCAGCGTGGACACGGTGTTCCTGGGTTCGTGCACCAATTCGCGCATCGAGGACCTGCGGGCCGCCGCCGCCGTCCTCGAAGGCCGGACGGTCCACACCGGCGTGCGGGCGCTGGTCGTGCCCGGCTCGCACCGGGTCAAGAGCCAGGCCGAAGCCGAAGGGCTCGACCAGATCTTCCTGGCCTCCGGATTCGAATGGCGTGAACCGGGATGCTCCATGTGCCTGGCCATGAACCCCGACAAGCTGGCCGTGGGCGAACGGGCCGCTTCGACGTCGAACCGCAACTTCGAAGGTCGTCAGGGCCGGGGCGGCCGCACCCATCTGGTCTCGCCCATCGTCGCCGCCGCCACGGCAGTCGCCGGGACGTTCGCCACGCCGGAGGATCTCGACCGATGAAGCCCGTCACCGTCATCACCGGCCGAGCCGTGCCGCTCGATCGCACCGACGTCGACACCGACCAGATCATCCCCTCCGACTGGCTCAAGCGGGTCGAGCGCACCGGCTTCGGTGCCGGGCTGTTCTCCGAGTGGCGCGATGACCGCGACTTCGTACTGAACCACCCGGAATTCGTGGGTGCCACCGTGTTGGTGGCGGGCCACAACTTCGGAACCGGCTCGTCCCGGGAGCACGCCGTGTGGGCCCTGATGGACTACGGATTCGAAGCGGTGGTCTCGTCCCGCTTTGCCGACATCTTCCGCAACAACTCCATCAAGCAGGGTCTGCTCCCCGTCGAGGTGACGCCGGCGTTCGATGCCGAGTTGATGAAGGCGGTCGAGGCCGACCCCACGCTCGAAATCACCATCGACGTGGCGCGGGGCACCATCGAGGCGCCGGCGGCCGGACTGACGGCTGAATTCCCGTTGGACGAGTTCACACGCCAGCGGTTGCTCAACGGGTGGGACGACATCGGGCTGTCACTGCGTCACGCCGAGGCCATCGCCGCTCACGAGGAGCGGCGGCCGAGCTTTCTGCCCTCGGCCTGAGCAGGCCTTAGGCCTGACCGATGGGGTGGTCTCCCCGCCTGCGGCCGACCTAACGGATGGTCCCGTGTCCCGGAATGAGCGGAAGATCGAGCGCGGTCACCCACCCGGGCGGGAGGTCGTTGACCGCCGGCACGGCATTGAGGGCTCGCAGGCCGGTGGCCAGACAGCCGGCTGCGGCGGCGTCGCGGCCGCTGCCGTCGGTGAAACGGAAGGTGGTCTCCTGGGTAATTGACGGGGACCCGTCGATCTCCACCCGGTAGACGTCGTCCTGGGTGCCGCGCGGCCACTCCGGTGCGGCATCTCCTCCGACCCGGTTGACGTGCTCGAGGCAGATGCGAGGCTCGCCCCGGTGGATCCCGTTGACCGTGAAACGGATGGCGGCGACTTCCCCCGGATTGATCACTCCCTTGGCGGTGACGATCGACTTGTCGGTCACCCATTTCTCCCACGTGGTGGTGATCTCGTCGAGCTCGATGCCGACGGCATGGGCCATCATTGGCACCGTGGCCCCCCACGACATCACCAGGATGTCGGTGTGCTCGAGCAGCGGCGTGAATTCGGGCGGTCGGCCGATGCCCATCTCGTCCTCGTAGTCGCCCTCGTAGTTGATGTAGTCGAGTATCTCGAGCGCCTTGACCTGGCGAACCTCCCCGCACAGGCCCATCAGGGTCATCGGGAGGAGGTCGTTGGCGAAACCCGGATCGATGCCGGTGGTGAAACACGAGGCACCGCCCGACGCGCACGCTTCGGAGATCGGGTCCACCCATGACGGTGGATTGAGCGACATACTCGGCCACACCCACGGGGTCATGGCCGTCGAGCACACATCGATCCCGGCCCTGAGGAAGGCACCGATGTCCCGCAGGTTGTCGGTGGCATGGGCGGCGGTCGGCCCGTAGTGCACGAGAGCATCGGGTCGCAGGTCGATCAGGGAGTCAACCTCGTCGGTCGCGGCCAGGCCGATCGACCCGATCCCGCAGATCTCACCCACATCGCGGCCCACCTTGTCCGGGTTGCTCACCCCGACACCCACCAGCTCAAAATCTGGATGGCCCAACACCTCGGGGATGACCATCTTCCCGACAAAGCCGGTACCCCATACGACAATCCGTTTCGGCGCTTTCATCGGAGCATCATCTCACCAGAGCGGTTGATTGCTCCTGGACTCCTGCGGCACCCACCGGGGAGTGGCCGGGTGAGGAGCTGGGCTCGACCGCTGACCCGCCGCCGATGATGTTGGCCTCAATCGACCGCCACCGGCACCAGCTCGAAGGCGCCCACGTCGACCAGGCCCTTGTCGGTCAGGCGCAGGTCGGGAACCACCGAGAGCCCCAGGAAACTCATGTGCATGAACGGTGCGCCGATCGACGTGCCCAACGTCCGGGCTGCCTCGACCAGATGGTGCAACCCCTCGGCGACGACGTGAGCTGGTTGGTCGCTCATGAGGCCGCCGATGGGGAGGGCCAGCTCGGCCAGAACCCGACCGTCGTCGTCGACGGCGACCTGGCCCCCGCCGAGCTCGGCCAGCCGGGCCACCGCGGCGGCCATGGCCCTGGGGCCGTGATCGCAGGCCGAGCCGACGGCCATGCAGTTGTGGGCGTCATGGCCGACGGTCGACGCCAGAGCACCTCGGGCGAGACCGAACCCCTGCACCCAGCCCAGGCCGATGCGGCCGGTCTCCCGATGGCGTTCGACCACGGCCAGGCGGGCGACGTTGGCCGACGGGTCCGAGGGATCGGTGATCAGCGACGACGTCGAGAGCGAGCCTTCCCGAATGCCGATGGTGCGAGCGCGGGCACCAGGATGGTGGCCGATGTCGAAGGACGCAGCCGGCGGCGGGGTGGCCAGGTGCACCGAATGTCGCATGAACTCCGGCGCTGGCGTGTCGATCACCGCATCGGGCACCGCGGCACCGTCGTGCGCCACCAGACGTCCGCGTTGGAACACCCGGGAGGGGCGAAAGCCACTGAGGGTGTCGAAGCACAAGACGTCGGCCTGGTAGCCGGGACCGAGAGCACCGAGTTCGGTGAAGCCGTGGTACTCGGCCGGACGCAGCGTGGCCATGACCAGCGCGTCGATCTCGCCGACCCCGGCGTCGACGGCCAGCTGCACGCAATCGTTGAGGTGGCCCACGTCGAGCAAGGTGTCGGGCTCGCGGTCGTCAGTGCACAGGGCGACGTGGTCGGTCCCATGGGCCAGGACGGTGGGGATGAGGTCGCGCAGGTTCTGGCTGGCCGATCCCTGGCGGATGAAGATCCACATCCCCTTGCGCCGCTTCTCCTCGGCCTCTTCCAGCTCGGTGCACTCATGGTCCGATTCCACGCCGGCGGCCAAGTAGGCGTCGAGGGCGCGGCCGAGGACGCCGGGCGCGTGACCGTCGACGCGACGACGGCTTCCCGCGGTCGCGATGCGGGCCAGCATCTCGGGATCGCCGGCGATGACGCCGGGGAAGTTCATGACCTCGGCCACGCCGATGGCGGCGTAGTCGTCCAACAGGGAAGCCACGTCCGGTGCGAAGAGCTCGGCGCCCGGGCTCTCGAACGGGGAAGCCGGGACACAGCTGCTGGCGCACACACCGAAGGTGAAGGGCAGTTGGCGGGCCGCCGCGATGAGGGCGGCGACCCCCGGGATCCCGAACACGTTCGCCACTTCGTGGGGGTCGGCGGCCACGGCCGTGGTCCCCAGCGGCAAGACGGTGCGCACGAACTCGTCGACCCAGAGCTTGGACGACTCGAGGTGCATGTGGGCGTCCACCAGTCCGGCGGTCACGGCGGCGCCGTCCAGATCGACGATTTCCGCGGCCTCTCGAGTGCCCCATCCGGCCACCACGCCATCGGCAATAGCCAGGTCGGTGGAGACCCATTCCCGGGTGGAGGGCGACAACACCCTGCCCCGGCGCAGGAGGAGATCGGCCGGCTCGTCGCCGCGGGCGACCGCCAGGACATGGGGTGATGACGGAGCACGGGCCATGGCGCATCGTGGCCGCGGTGGCCCCGGCCGTCAAACTTGCCTTGCCGCGGCGTTAGCCGCTACCAGTTCGCCGATTCCCTCCCACCAAGAACGGTTGTTGCCGGGGGCCGCGCCGGTGACGGAGGGCGCTCGTCCCGATCACCTCGAACGAGAACGAATTGCGGCCGGCCACACGGCCCCGTGCCCCTGAACAGGTGGTCCGTGGGGGGTCCTGAAGTCGCACCGGCGCGTGGGAGGATCGGTCGATGCTGACGTTGCGACCCATGACCGACGCCGACGTGGAAGGGGCGGTCGAGGCCTTTGACAGCGGATTCCTGGCCATGCGGGCTCGCTACGGCCTACCCATCACGGCCACCTCGATACAGAATGAGCGGCGCCGGCAGAACCGCACCCGCCATTTCCTGGGCACCGACCCGGGGGGGTCCTGGGTGGCCGACGACGAGGGGACCATTGTGGGGATGTCCCAGGCCACCGTGCGCGAGGGCTATTGGTTGCTCTCGCAGCTGGGCACCATTCCCGGTCGCCAGGGCCGGGGACTTGGTCGCGAACTGTTGCGGCTGGCGCTCTCGCACGGCGATCCGGAGAGCCCGGGCACCATCCAGTGTTCCCGAGACCCCAAGGCCATGGCGCTCTATTCGAATTTCGGCTTCTCGCTGCACCCGGTGGTGGCCGCCTGGGGCCATCTGCGCCCCGGCGCGGTGGCGCGGCCGCCCGACGTCACCCGGTTCGAGACCGAACAGGTCACCGAGTCCCAGCTCGACATCGTCACCGCCATCGACCGGCGGGTCCGCGGCTCGGCCCGCACCATCGACGTTGCGATGATGCTCTCCGAGGAGGGCAACCGCCTCCTCCTGCACGGCGACCAGGCCTACGCCGTGGCCAAGGACGAGCGCATCGTGACGTTGGGCGCGCTCACCGAGGAGTCGGCCGCACTGGTCCTGCGCACCATGCTGGCCGAATCACCCGAAGGCGAGACCATCGAGGTCAACTGGCTCACCTCGGCGCAGCAGTGGGCCATCCGCGTGTTGACCCAGGCCGGGATCGAGCTGCAGCCGTACGGACCGGTGATGGTGCGCGGCATGACTGGCCCGCCCACGCCGTACATTCCGAGCGGTGGCTACGGCTGAGGCTGCGTCCAGCGGTACCTGGTCCATCCCGCCTCGGGGCGGGCGCCCAGGCCCTCGTAGAAGGTGATGGCGTCGACGTTCCAGTCCAACACGTCCCACTCGACCCTGCCGTCGCTGCGCTCCCGCAATTCGGCCAGGAGCGCGGCGGCGTGACCCTGCCGCCGGAAGGCGGGGCGCACATAGATGTCCTCCAGCCAGATCCCGGTGCGCCCGAGAAAGGTGGAGAAGGTCCGGAACCAGAGGGCGTGACCCGCCACCGCGCCGTCGTCGGCCACCGCCACCGTGTCGAAGATGACGGCGCCGGGACCGAACAGAGCACGCCGGAGATCGTCTTCGGTACAGACAACCTGGTCAGCCATCTTCTCGAACGCGGCCAACTCCTTGATCATGCCGAGCACATCCGGCAGATCGTCCTCGGTGGCCGGTCGGATCACCCCGTGCGGGCCCGGTTGGCGGCCGAGACGACGGCGCTGAGCGACGCATCGAGGATGGACGAGTCCCGACCCACGCCCCACCATGTCGTCCCGTCCGGGCCGGCACACTCGACATAGGCCACCGCCGAGGCATTCGAGCCTTCGGTCAGGGCATGCTCGGAATAGTCCTTGACCTCGAGCACCACGCCCAGCTCATCGCGCAGGGCGGTCACCAGTGCGTCGATCGGGCCGTTCCCCTCGCCGGCGATGGTGCGATGCTGACCGTCGACCAACAGCTGCGCCGTCACCGAGGTGTGCCCCCGTCCGGTGGCCACTTCGCTGCCGATCAGGCGCAGCCCGGCGTCCTCGGGCAGATAGGTCTCCGAGAAGACGTCCCACATCTGGCCGGGCCCGATCACGGTGCCACTGGCCTCGGTGATGGCCTGGACCGTCTTGGAGAATTCCACTTGCAGCCGACGGGGCAGGTCGAGGCCGTGCTCGGTGTCCATCAGATAGGCCACCCCACCCTTGCCCGACTGGCTGTTGACCTGGATGATCGCCTCATAGGTACGCCCGGTGTGCTTGGGGTCGATCGGAAGGTAGGGCACCTCCCACTCGGGGTAGTCGTCGCCGATGGCCGACATGCCTTTTTTGATGGCGTCCTGATGCGAGCCGGAGAAGGCGGTGTAGACCAGGTCGCCGGCATAGGGGTGCCGGGGGTGGATGGGCAGGCGGGTGGCGTACTCGGCCACCCGGCGCACCTTGTCGATGTCCCCGAAGTCCAGCGTCGGGTCGACGCCCTGCGAGAACAGGTTCAGGGCCAGCGTGACGATGTCGACATTGCCGGTGCGCTCCCCGTTGCCGAACAAGGTGCCTTCGACCCGATCGGCGCCGGCCAGCACGGCCAGCTCGGCCGCTGCCACGGCGGTGCCCCGGTCGTTGTGGGGATGCAGGCTCAACACGATGGACTCGCGGTTCTTGATGGTGCGGCCGAACCACTCGATGACATCGGCATACACGTTGGGGGTGTACATCTCGACGGTGGCGGGAAGGTTGAGGATCATCGGCCGATCCGCCGTCGGTTCGATGACGTCCATGACCGCTTCGCAGATCTCGACGGCGAACTCGGGCTCGGTGCCGGTGAAGCTCTCCGGTGAGTACTCGTAGCGGATGGCCGTGTCGGGCACCGTCTGCTCAAACTTCTTGCAGAGTCTGGCCGCGTTCACGGCGATGTCGACGATCCCGGCCTTGTCGAGGCCGAAGACGACGCGGCGCTGGAGCTCCGACACGGAGTTGTAGAAGTGCACCACGGCGCGATTGGCGCCGACCAGGGATTCGAACGTGCGCTCGATCAGCTCTTCCCGGCATTGGACCAGGACCTGGATCTCGACATCGTCGGGGACGATCCCCTCTTCAATGATGAGACGCTGGAAGTCGAAGTCGGTCTGGGAAGCCGACGGGAAGCCGACCTCGATCTCCTTGAAGCCGACGTCGACCAGAGTGTGGAACAGGGCCAGCTTGCGTTCCGAGTCCATCGGGTCGATGAGGGCCTGGTTGCCGTCACGCAGGTCCACGCTGGCCCAACGGGGGGCCCGGGTGAACTGGCGGTCCGGCCAGGTCCGATCCTTGAGCACGAGGGGCACGTGCGACCGGTACTTGCCGAAGGGCATGGGGGACGGGTCACAGGGCAGGGCCAGGCGACCCCGCTCCATGTCGTCACCGCTCCCTTTCTGTTCCGTGGTCATGTCTCTATCCCTTCGTGGTACGAGCTCCCCGCCACCGGTCGCTACCGGCCCAACAAAAAACCCCCTGGCCGAAGTGGCGCAGGAGGTTGCGAGCGAACGCTATGTGGCGTTCGCCGTCAGGTAAGCAGCAGGGTGGTCGTGATCACGTACCTCATGGTCCATCGATTGTCCCATCAGTCCCCGGCAGCGTCAAGGGCAGGAGGAGCACCGGGCCGATCACGGGCGGATCACCGGGCGTCACGGATTGGGCGAACCGAACCTGATGACGTTGCCGTCCGGGTCGGTGTGCGCCGCTTCACGCACCCCGAACCCGGGGTCGAAGAGATCGCCGGTCTCCCCCGCGCCCGAGGCCACCCATTCCCGGTGCAGTGCCTCGGCGTCGTCGACGGCGAGGTACACCGCGCCGGCGCCCCGGGCCGTCACCGGCTCGTCCATCTGATGGAAGTGGAGGTTGAAGCCGTCTCGTGACGCGGTGCCGTACCCCCCGTCGTGCACCCGGACCACAAACCCGAGCAACCGGTAGTGCTCCGCGACGCGAGCCAGGTCGGCGGTCGGGAGAATGGGGGCGAGACTCAGGAGGCGAGGCATACGAGCACGTTAGGTCCCTCGGCTGCCGGCGCGCCGGGTCACGGTCAACTGGGAACCAACGGCGATGGATGCTTCGGCTGATAGAGGCCCACCTCCCCGCCGCCGGGAAGCTGGATCTTGGTCACCGATCCCCAGCGCGCCTCCTCCACGGCGGAGCAGCGGACGCCTTTCTCCCCGAGTGACACCATCTCGGCGGGCAGATCGTCACACATGAAATAGAGCTCGTGTGCCACCTCGCCTTCGCCGGGATGCACGGCCAACTCGGAAGGAGGCAGGGCGAAGATCAACCAACCGTGACCGGCGTCCACCGACGAAAACCCGAGGACGTCCCGGAAGAAGGCGCGATCAGCCGTGGCGTCGTTGCTGTACACGATCACGTGGGCACCGATAAGCATGGCGTCGCTCCCTTTCGCTCCGGGTTGTACGGACTTATGGGCAGGTTACGTGGGCAGGTTACGTGGGCAGGTTACGTGGGCAGGTTACGTGGGCCGGGAACGACGGAGCACCCCGATGGCAACCGGATGACACCGAAGCTGCGATGCACGTGGAGCATGGTGGAGGGATGGGCAGCACCCGGATGAGCAATGTGGTGGAGCACGACACCAAGCGTGACGAACCGGGCCTCGAACTCAGGCCCTGGTGCGAAGTGGGCGTGATCTTCAACGAGGACGGGGACGTCGTCATTGAGCGCCGGTACGGCGATATCGATGACGTCGAGGCAGCAATCTGATGGTCAAGGTCACCTACGTCAGTGGCAACGGGGCCGAGACCGCCACGGTCGAGCTGGACGACTTCACGGTCAAGGTCCTCTACCCCGATATCGCCGAGATGCTTCAGGGCGCCTCAACCGACCAACCATGCCCCTCGCCGCAGTTCAAGCTTTCCAGGCAGGCGCGTCAGCGTCGGTCCAGGAGATCCAATCGCATCAAGGCTTGACGGGCTCGGCGCGACCGATCGGCGCCAGGCTCAGCGGGGAGCGCGGGGCATGCCCAGGCCGACCATGGCGATGATGTCACGTTGGATCTCGTTGGTCCCGCCTCCGAAGGTGAAGATTGTCTGACCCCTGGCGTGACGCTCCAGCCGACCCTGCAGAACGGCCCCGGGCGAACCTTCGGCGAGATAACCGGCCTGACCCACCACCTCGCTCAAGAGACGGTAGACCTCTAACGCCAGTTCGGTCCCGTAGACCTTGGTGGCCGACGCATCGGCCGGGTTCAGTCCCTTGTCGGCGGCCCAGGCCACTTTCCAGTTGAAGAGTTTGAGGACCTCGATCTTGGCGTGCACCCGGGCCAGAGTCACCTGGACCCACTCCTGGTCGATCACCTTCCTCCCGTCGCCGAGGGTGTGCTCTTGGGCCCATCGGCGCACGTCGGTCAGGCTCCGGAGCAGCCCCGAGGCCGGGCAGATCGCCACCCGTTCGTGGTTGAGCTGGTTGGTGATCAGCTTCCACCCTTGGTTCTCGGCCCCGACCAGGTTCTCGGCGGGCACTCGCACACCGTCATAGAAGGTCGAACTGGTGATGTCTCCGGCGATGGTCGCCAGGGGCGCCCAGCTGAAGCCTGGAGCGCCGACCGGCACGATGAAGACCGACAACCCCTTGTGCTTGGGCGCATCGGGGTCGGTGCGGGCCGCCAACCAGATGTAGTCGGCGTACTGGATGGCACTGGTGTAGATCTTCTGGCCATCGATCACGTACTCCTCGCCGTCGCGCACCGCCCGGGTCCGCAGCGACGCCAGATCGGTCCCGGCCGTCGGCTCGGTGTAGCCGATGGAGAAGTGGACCTTCCCCAAGAGGATGCCGGGCAGGATGCGCTGCTTTTGCTCGTCGGTGCCGAGGGCCATCAGGGTCGGGCCGACGCTGTTCAGCGTGAGGAGAGGGAGCGGCACCCCGGCCCAGTGGGACTCCTCCACGAAGATCATCTGGTCGATCGGCCCCCGAGCCCGGCCCCCGTACTCCACGGGCCAGCCCAACCCGAGCCAGCCGTCCTCGCCCATGCGACGGATGTAATGGGTGTAGGTCGGCTCCTCATCTTTCGAACCCTCCACCTCGTCCACGAGGCGGACGAAGTAGTGGCGCAGCTCGTCCTTGAGCTCCTGTTGTTCCGCCGTCAGTCCGAGCTCCATCTCTTCCTCCGCTGGTGGACGATAGCTGTCACGACCGGATCTACCCGTCGACCGGGTGCATTTTTCAGCTTGATTGGCCATGGCCCCTGTCGCCGATCGAGCCAGTGCAACACACGCCCCAAGTAGTCTGGCGTGGGAGTTTACGGCCTTGGTAAATGAGGAGCTCTCGAATCGCGGACCAAAGGACGATGATGGACCTACATCCAGCGACGCTGTGGGAAGCCATCACGGATACGGTCCCTGACCGACTCGCGGTGGTCCAGGGAGACCGCCGGTTCACGTGGCGTGAGTTCGACGACCGGTCGGCACAGCTGGCGGGGACATTGCGTGCGCACGACGTGGGCGCCGGTTCCAAAGTCGGCCAGCTGCTCTACAACAGCCCCGAGTTCCTCGAGAGCTACTACGCCACCCTGAAGATTCGGGCCGTCCCGTTTAACGTCAACTACCGCTATACCGGCGAAGAAGTCGCCTATCTGCTCTCCAACGCGGACGCCGACGTGTTGTTCTTCCACTCCAGCCTGGGAGGCGTCGTTGCCGACGCCCTAGCGAAATCAGGACCGCTGAAGCTGCTGATCGAAGTTTCCGACGGCGCCGACCATCTCGAGCACAGCGTTCCCTACGAAGCGGCGATTACAGGGGCTGAACCCGCTGATCGCATCGCCCGGGACGGAAACGACATCACGATGATCTACACCGGGGGCACAACGGGGATGCCCAAAGGTGTCGTCTCGAAGGTGGGTCCATCTCTCACCAACCTTCTCGAGACCGTGCCGCCCCTCGTCGGCCGCGCCCGACTCGACATCGATGAGGTCCCATCGTTCACGGCCGGACTCGAAGAAATGCTCATCTCGCTTCCGGCATCTCCGCTGATGCACAACACGGGCCTCGGGATCGGGGTCGCTCCAGCTCTAGCCACGGGTGGAACGGTGGTGCTGCTCGAGGGTCGTCGCTTCGATGCCGCCGCCCTGTGGGACACCGTTGCGGCGGAGCGAGTGAACGCCATCACCGTCGTGGGTGACCCATTCGCACGGCCAATGCTCACGGCACTCAATGAGGATGCGACCCGTGATCTGGCGTGCGTACGATTCATCACCTCGTCCGGTGCGATGTTCTCGGCCGAGGTGAAGTCCGGACTGCTCGGACACCTGCCGCGGGCCGTGATCATCGACCTCATCGCAGCCAGTGAGGGGACGATGGGCATGTCGATTTCGACCGCGGATTTCCCCGCCCCGACTGGGAGGTTTCGCCCGTCTCGTGGCGTCATGGTGCTCAGCGAGAGCGGACATCCGGTCGAGCCTGGCTCTGGCCACGCTGGACTCGTTGCGCTCCCGGGGGGAGCGGAGGGCTACTACAAGGACCAGGCCAAGACAGCCGCAACGTTCCGGGTCCTTGATGGGCAGCGCTACACCATCCCCGGTGACTATGCCACGGTCGAGGCCGACGGCACCCTCGTCCTCCTCGGACGCGGGTCATCCTGCATCAACACCGCAGGGGAGAAGGTCTACCCAGAAGAGGTCGAGGAGATCCTGAAGGCGCTTCCGTGGGTCGAGGACGCGCTCGTCTTCGGCGTCGATGACGAACGCTTCGGGCAGAAGGTTGCCGCCGTACTCTCCCGAGCCCCCGACACTGATGAGCCGCTCGAAGGGATCCTTACTGTCGCTGGCCAGAAGCTGGCGTCCTACAAGCTGCCTCGTGTCGCCATCGTTGTCGACGTGGTACCTCGCACTCAGGTCGGCAAGGCCGACTATGCCGCAGCGCGGCAACTCCTCGAGGTCGAGACCGGATCTCAATAACGGGATCGGTTTAAAGGGCATCTACCGCCGTAGCTCGGTAGCGTCCAACCGTCCCGATGATCTGTGGCACCCGTACTAGGTCCACCAAATTCGTGGTCTGGAAAATCATCGCTCGACTTGCTTGCCATTAAGTCAGGACAGAACGCCAAGACGATTGAGGGTCTATTCGGGCTGGAAGCGCACTTCAAAGATGGGCACCGGCTCCGCAAACCCCTTCAAGTCGAGCTTGCCCTTGGAAACGAAATCGAGGAGCTTTCCGACACAGAGATCACGTACAGCGCTGGAAACGGCGATTCCATCGGCGGGAGCGACCGCACAGAGCCGGGCCGACAGCTGCACTGCCGCGCCGAACAAGTCGCCGCGTTCAGTTACCGGTTCGCCGACGCTGATTCCGATCCGAAGGTGAAGGTGGGGCTCAGCTTCTACATTCCTGCGTTTCAAAGAGCGCTGAATATCTACGCCGGATTCAACGGCACCTGATATGGAGGCAAACGACGCCATGATGCCATCGCCAGTGTGTTTCACCTCACGCCCACCCCGCTCGTGCAGCGCCGAGCGCACAATCTCGTCGTGCTCGTGAAGGAGCACCATAAACCCCTCGTCGCCCAGCTCTTGTGTCTGCTTGGTGGAGTCACATAGGTCGGTGAACAGGATGGCTCGAACCGCAGACTCGACGTACTCCTCTCCGGGTTGGTGTAAGGGAGGCGCACCCAGGAAGGCATTTATGGGGCCTTCGCCTATCTCGATGATGTTGTTGGCCACAAGACCGTGCGATTCCCGATGGACAGTTTCGAGAGATTCACGGTTGGGACCTTCGGCGAGACAGAAGACCGTCCCTTCGCTGTCGTCAAACCAATAGGTGACGTAGCGGACTCCGTAGTCCTCCTGGACGGCCAGATCGAGCTTGTGCGCTTCGGCAATCTGAGCAGCCGTGGCTCCTGGCGCATCGTGACGATCAAGGAAGAGCGGCACGCCGTCAGGTTAGTAACACAGACGAAATCGTGCATGTGGACGGGCGGGACCGTGCCTGAGTGCTCGTAATAACCTAGGTTCTCGTGATGGCCATGGATAAGAGTTCGGCGATTGAGAGCGACTACCTGGTCGTCGGCGCCGGGGCCCTCGGGATGGGGTTTGTAGACTCCCTGATCCAGAACTCTGAGGCGGACGCGGTGATGATCGATGGGCGGCACGGGCCCGGCGGGCACTGGCTGGACTCCTACCCATTTGTCCAGTTGCACCAGCCGTCGATGAACTACGGCGTGAACTCGACCGCGCTTGGAGAGGACCGGACCGAGACCGACGGAAGAGACGCTGGCTTCTACGAGCGAGCCAGCGGAACGGAGATCTGCCGCTACTACGACGAAATCATGCGTTGCCGATTGTTAGGGTCAGGTCGGGTGCGCTTCTTTCCGATGTGCGACTACCTCGGCGAGCGGAGATTCCGATCCAGATTGACCGGTGTGGAGACTGGCGTGTCAGTACGACGCAGCGTCGTCGACGCTACCTACATGGCGTCCCACGTTCCGGCCACGGACCCGCCTCCATTCGAGGTATCTGACATGGCCAGATGCATCCCTGTCGGCGCTCTCACGAGCGTCACAGATCCCCCCGCCGGCTATGTGATCATCGGTGGCGGCAAGACAGCGATGGACGCCGTGTGCTGGTTACTCGACAAAGGTACTGCGACCAGAGACATCACCTGGATCCGACCACGCGACTCGTGGATCTTGAATCGCTCGTACTTCCAGCCCGGTGACGGTGTCCTTGCCACGTTCGAAGGTGTCGTCCTCCACTTGGAAGCGGTCGCCGAATGCGACTCGATCGAGCAGGTCTTCGCGCGACTCGAGGATCGCCAGGTCATGTTGCGCATCGACCGGTCCATCCAGTCGTCAATGCTGAAGGGGGCGACGGCGAGCGTCGGAGAGCTCGACGAGCTGCGACGCATCGAGAACGTCATCAGACTCGGGCATGTCGAGCGCATTGACATGGATATGATTACGCTCGAACACGGATCGATCGCGACCAGTCCCCATCACCTGCACATCCACTGCGCCTCGGCCGGACTGAGCGACAACGCACCGAAGCCGATCTTCGCCGACGACACCATCCTCCTTCAACCGGTCACGCGCGCCAGCGCCAGCCTCTCGGCGGGGCTGATCGCCTTCGTCGAAGCCTCTGGTCGATCGACGGCGGACAAGAACCGACTCTGCCGACCGAACCCGTGGTTCCACACGCCGTTCGACTGGATACGGCACCTGTTGACTGGGATGAGGACCGAAATGGAGTGGCAGGGCGCTCCCGATGTCCTTAAATGGGTTGAGGCCTCGCGCCTCAACCTCGTGAAGGGCCTCGATCAGCACCCCGACAAGCCCGCCGTGGCAGACCTGCAGAGTCGGTTCGTGACTGCGCTCTTTCCCGCCCTGGCCAAGCTCGATGTGTTCGCGTCGCACGCAACGCCCGCCGAGCGCGCACGGATGTTCCAGCCGGTCGCGTAACCCACAATGCCGTCGATGCCGTTCACGTCGGTGCGGTCGTAGATCTGGTACGTGTCCACTGGTCTGACCCGTATCCAATAGATGGCGGGGATCCACTCTGAATCCGAAGTGACCAGGTTGTGCGGCCGGGCACATACGAAGGTCAGAGTGAACCCCCGCCAGGATCGTAAAGATCCTCCGTCCCCGCGCTGTCCGCGTCGCAGGGTGACGCCCACAACCCCCGACTGGACCTGCTCGCTTTGGCCCAGCCCCCCATCTGGCACGTCGTACTGGGGCGGTTGCATCAGTCTGGGCAAGCCTTTGGGGCTTTCACGACGCGTCAAATGCCCAGTAGGGTCGGATTGTGATCGCCCGAGATCAGGCGCCGGTGGCCTTCACGGCATGGGACGAATTGATCGACGCAGTGGCCTCGACCACGCCGGCCGAGCTGGCGGAGCGAGCCCGTGCCATCGCTCGGGCCAGCCTCGACCCGGCTGTTCCTGCCGTTCCGAGATCTGACGCAATGGCCTTCGCCGAACAGATGGTCGTCGATGTGGCATCCATGACCACTGATGTTCGAGCAGCCGGGCTAGCAGAACTCGGCGCCCGTGCCCCATCGTTCGTCCTTGCCGTATGGACGGAGGACATGATGATTCGCGCCGATACCGCCTGGCGTGAGATGTTCGGCGAAGAGTGGCGTCCGATCCCGACTTCTGCCGAGACCGATCCCTGGGTGGCCCACGAAAGGTTTCTCCTCGAGGTGGCCAAACTGCCAGCCCTCGATCCGGTTACCTCCGAACTGGTCCGGCTCCGCGGGGCGAGAGCCCACGACTGCCGGCTCTGCCAGTCCCGCAGGAGCGTCAGTGCCATCGATCTGGCGGGTGGGAGTGATCTGTTCGATGACAGGGAACCGAGCGGTATCTCCGACGCCCAGGCCCTGGGCCTCCAGGTCGTGGATGCCTTCGTGTGGCAGCCGATCCGCTGGCCACCCGGGTTGGGCGAGCAGGTTGTGGATGCACTGGGTCCTGCCGCGGCAACCGAGCTGACCCTCGATATCGTCCGCAACGCCGCGAATAAGATCGCCGTCGCCTTCGGCGCGGACGACCCGCAGGTGGAGACGGGCGTCGAGTATTGCGACATCGACGTGTCGACCGGAGAACTGCGCTACAACGTCAGCCCGGTCACGTCCAGCAGCTGAACCACCGGCTCGCGATGGGGTGGGATCTCCCCGGCACGAAGTAGGCAACCAAGACGTTTGGAAAACAGCAGGCATGCCCGCGAGCCGGCGATCAGGGATACCCCAAGAGCGCCCGGGTATCGGCACATCCCGGTCGCTCTGACCTGCCACCATGAACCCGTGCCCGACAGCCGGTTCACCATCCGTCCAGCTCGCCCCGAGGACGCCACACGTCTCCAACACATCGAGTTGGCCACCCAAGGCCAGTTCGCCGCCATCGGTTATGACCAGGTTGCTGCCAGCCCTCCGGACTCCATCGAGTTACTGGTCGAGTATGCGCGGTCAGAACGCTCCTGGGTAGCTGTGGTCGACGACGAGGTAGTGGGCTACATACTCGTAGGTGTCCTTGACAACGCCGCCCACGTCTTCCACGTCTGCGTCCATCCCGGCCACCAGGGACACGGGGTCGGGAAAGCACTTATCGAGCAGGTCAAGAGCTGGGCGCGTTCGGCGGGACGACCGGCAATAACCCTGGCGACCTTCTATGAGGTGCCATGGAACGGTCCGCTCTACGAGCACCTCGGCTTCCGAGTGCTAGATGAGTCGGAACTGGGACCCGAGATGCTGGCCAGAGGGGAGCACGACGTGGCCGAAGGACTATCGCCTAGGGGGCAGGTGGCCATGCGGCTCGACCTCGACATCTGACCCAGGTCGGTCGGGCTGCGAGTCTGTACGAACACTCGACATAGCCGACCGTCCGCAACTGCCGGTTACCGAACGGGGACGCCCCTTCCCCGCCTAGCCCGGAAGTGCCGCAAGGTGGCACCCCGACCCGATGCGGTTAGGGTCACCCCGTCTGCTGGCGCCTCAGAGACCAGATGGGAGTCTGTTTCTGCCCCACGTAACAGTCGACAACTCAGTTGTATTGCGCGTTGGATGGCGTTTTCGATGTTGCCAGATCGATGGGCTCGAGGACCGGCCTGAACTCCCCTCCGACCAAAGGTTCCGCTTGCTCACTGGTGACCTTTGTGCTTGTGAAATGGTCCCAGGGAGCCCTCCGAGGATCGCGGAACAGGTTGTCGGGAGCGGAAGCGCCAAAGACAAAAGAAATGCCGATGATGGCGCACACCACGATCGTCGGGACGAGCAAGAGGCAACAAAACCCGCTCCGGACGATCGATCTCCCTAGACATATTGGTTGTCCATCTGACAACCGGACCACATGCAGCCTTAAGACTCGATAGCTCGGGGTCCGACCCTTTCGCCATTCGAAAACGCACCAGACCATCCAGCCGATCCCGAGCGTGGCAACGCAGAGCAGAGGGGTGAGAGCGAAAGCCTCTAGTCGCTTGCCAAAGCTCGCCTCGGGCTCGTTACCGGCCATCAAGATCATGCTAATCACGTTGATCTCGTCACCAAAACAGCACGGCTTGTGCCCAGACACCCGCTCTCGTTCCGGGCAGCAGGGTCAATGACCGCGCAAGACTGGTGCCGTGACGCAGCTAGTCCTCGTCCGACACGCCGAGCCGCTCATGGCCAGGGAAACGTCGGGGGCCGAGTGGCCCCTGACTGAGAAGGGCAGGAACGACGCAAGCGTTCTGGGAAGAAGGCTCGCTGGCCGATCTGCGAGCACGGTCGTGTGGACAAGTCCGGAGCGCAGAGCCCGCGAAACCGCTGCGCTGGCCTTTCCATTGGTGGCGACCCGAGTACGGGATCAGCTCAGTGAAGTGAAGAAGCCGTGGTACGCCTCGGCGGACGAGCACGCGAATGCCGTCGCCAAATATTTGAGAGGCGAGATAGTCGAAGGATGGGAGCGTCGCGAAGCCGTGACTACCCGGATCGGTCAACTGAAATCGGCCTTCGACACCTCGGAGAGCCTTGTCCTAGTCAGCCACGGCATATTCCTTACCACGTGGCTCGACCACGAGATGGGACTCAATGATCCCTTTTCATTTTGGTCCAATCTGCGGATGCCCGATGTGTGGAAGCTCGACCTCGACGAGAAGTCATTCGAGCGCACTGTTTAGCCACTCTCCCGGCGTTAGATGGCCCGCCCACTCAGGCGAGGCGGGCGGCAGTGACGACGTGTTGGTCAGCGCCACGACGGCGACGCCGACTCAATCGCGAACGAGTTTCAGTGCCAGCCTGGGAAGGATGAAGGATGCCAGAAAGATCGGCAAGAACCTCTTTCCGGTGCATCGGAAGGCGACGATCTCGCCCTCGGCGGCGTCGAAGATTTCAGTACTGCTCGACTTTCGGCCATTGCGGACCTGCAGGGTATGACGTCCAGGCTCGACTGGTATCTCGATCGTGTCGTTCATTTCGACCGACCCCATCTGCTCGCCGTCGACCGCGACATCGTACGTGCCACGACGCACCTCCACTCCGATTGCCTTATGCGTCAAGTTCAGCGTTGCCGACATCTGTTGATCTCCTCTTGTTTCCGAACGGCTGTTTCCTAAGATTCGAGGAGGGGCGACCGGCGAAAACCGGGCGCTCCAGTACGGCAATCCGGGGAACTACGGTGGTGGGATGCGCCGCTTTTTCAGCATCGTCATACGCATCGCCCTGGTGGCTGCCGTGTTCGGCGTGGTGCGCCAGGTGCTACTGGATCGATCACCTCGGCAGGCCCTCCGAGGTCAACCGGTGATCGGCAGCCTCGATACCTGGCCGACGGTACCCCGACGACCAACTGACTCGACTGCCTGATCCGGTGACCGCCTGACGATCGGCTACAGGCTGACGCGGTGTAGGTCGAGGATGCCGTCGTCACTCCGGAGCTGTTCGACCACGGCATCGGGCGCCGGGGAGGTGGTCGAGATCACCATCATCGCCGTGGGAGCGGAGGGGCTCGGCCCCACCGCCATGGACGAGATGGACGTACCGGCGGCGCCCAACGCGGTGCCGACGATGCCGATCATTCCGGGACGGTCGTCATTGCGCACCACCAGCATGTGCGGTGACGGCGGTACCTCGACCACATGGTCGTCGACCATGACCACCCGGGGCTCGGTGTGGAGTCCGGCCGTGCTCAACGTGCCCGAGATCGAGTGCGACTTCGAGCGCAGCGTGATGAGCGCCTTGTAGTCGCGCGAGGTGGCGGTCGAGGACTCGCGGACTTCGAGTCCCCGCTGCTCGGCCAACTGCGGGGCGTTGACATAGGACACCGGTTCTTCCGTCGAACCGGCGAAGATGCCCTTGAGCGCGGAGAGCGTGAGGATGCCCGTGCTCACCGAAGCCAGCTCACCTTGGCACTCGATCTCCAGGCCATCGGGCAGACCGTCGTGCAGGCAGGCGAAGAAACGACCCAGCTGCTCGGCCAACGGCATGAACGGGCGGACCAGGTCGGACACGTCGGTGGCCGCCACGTTGACGGCATAAGGCACGAAGTCGCCGGCCAGCGAGAGCAGGACCTGCTCGGCAATGGTCACCCCGGCCTTGTCCTGGGCTTCCTCGGTCGAAGCGCCGAGGTGTGGCGAGACGACGACCCCGGGCAGCTCGAACAACGGCGAGTCCGTGCACGGCTCCTGGGCGAAGACGTCCAGCCCGGCCCCGGCCACGATGCCGTCCCGGATGGCCTCGGCCAGCGCCTCCTCGTCGACGATGCCCCCTCGGGCCGTGTTGATGATCCGGATGCCGGGCTTGGCCTTGGCCAGCAGGTCCCGGCCGAACAGGCCGATCGTCTCGGGCGTCTTGGGCGTGTGGATGGAGACGAAGTCGGCCTGGCCCACCAGCTCCTCGAGCGTGACCAGGCGGACGGCCATGGCCCGGGCCCGCTCGGGCGAGACGAACGGGTCGAAGCCGATCAATTCCATGCCGAAGGCCAGGGCGCGCTGGGCCACCAACGAGCCGGCTCGACCGAGCCCGACCACGCCGAGGACCTTGCCGTGGAGCTCCACGCCCTCCCACTTGGAACGCTCCCAGCGCCCCGCCACCAGGGCCGCGTGCGCTTGGGGAATGTTGCGGGCCTGGGCGAGCAGCAGGGCCATGGCCTGCTCGGCCACCGAGAGGATGTTCGACGTCGGGGCGTTGACCACCATGACGCCGCGCTCGGTGGCCGCGGTGACGTCGACGTTGTCGAGCCCCACTCCGGCCCGGCCGACCACCTGCAGCGAGGTACCGGCAGCCAGGACGTCGGACGTGACCTGCGTCGACGATCGGATGATGAGGGCGTGGGCGCCGACAATGGACCCCAGGAGCTCCTCGGGGCTCAGGCCCTCCTGCACGTCGACCTCGTGCCCGGCCCGCGCCAACAGGTCCAGTCCGCTCTGGGCGATCTTCTCCGTAACTAGTACCCGTGCCACCGCAGTGGTCTCCTCACTCCCCCCGCTCGACGAACGACCGGTGCTGCCGGTCAGTCTTGCGCTTCGGCAAAGAGCTCGGCCAACCGGGAAACCCCTTCGACCAGGTCATCGTCGCCCAAGGCATAGGACATGCGGAAGAACCCGGGCGCGCCGAACGCCTCGCCGGGCACCACCGCCACCTTGGTCTCGTTGATGCACACCTCCGCCAGCTCGGCGCTGGACGATGGCCGCTGCCCCCGCAGCGATTTCCCCAGCAGACCCTTGACCGACGGGTAGGCGTAGAAGGCCCCTTCGGGCTCGACGCACACCACGCCGTCGATGTCATTGAGCATGCGGAACATGGTGTTGCGACGTCGGTCGAAGGCCGCCCGCATCATGGCCACGTCCTCGAGGCCGCCCGACACGGCGGCCAGTGCGGCCCGCTGGGACACATTGGCCACGTTGGACGTCTCGTGGCTCTGGATGTTGGTGGCCGCGGTGATGGCATCGGTCGGACCGATCAACCACCCGACGCGCCACCCCGTCATGGCATAGGTCTTGGCCACCCCGTTGGCCACCAGACAGCGCTCGGCCAACTCGGGCACCAGCACCGGCATGGAGTGGTGCTCGGCTCCGCCGTACACCAGGTGCTCGTAGATCTCGTCGGTCAGCACCCACAGACCGTGCTCGACCGCCCAGCGGCCGATCGCCTCGATCTCTTCGCGTGGGTAGACCGCGCCGGTGGGGTTCGACGGTGAGACGAAGAGGAGCGCCTTGGTCCGGGGCGTGCGGGCCGCCTCGAGCTCCTCGACGCTCGAGCGGAATCCGCTCGTCTCGTCGGACAGCACGGGCACCGGGACGCCGCCGGCCAGGGCGATCGACTCGGGGTAGGTCGTCCAGAACGGAGCCAGGATGATGACCTCGTCGCCCGGGTCGCACAGCACGGCGAAGGCGTTGGCGACGGCCTGCTTGCCCCCGTTGGTCACCAGCACCTGCTGGGGTGTGACCGACAGGCCCGAGTCCCGCAGCGTCTTGGCCGCGATGGCCTCGCGGAGCGCCGGGATTCCGCCGGTCGGCGTGTAGTGATGGTTTGCCGGTTCCCGGCACGCCACTACCGCGGCCTCGACGATGTGGGCCGGCGTGGCGAAGTCCGGCTCGCCGGCGCCGAACCCGATCACGTGCTCACCGGCCGCCTGGAGCGCCTTGGCCTTGGCGTCGACGGCCAGCGTGGCGGACGGCGACACCGCGGCAGCGCGGCGCGATATCCGGCGAAGTTCACTTTGGGTGGCGGAGGCGCTCGTCACAGATCTTATGATCGCATACGTGCCCGACACCCCTGACATCACCATTCCCACCGAGCTCCGGCCCCAGGACGGTCGATTCGGATCGGGGCCCTCGAAGGTCCGTCCCGAACAGATTGCCGCCCTGGCCGAGGTCGCATCGACCTACATGGGCACCAGCCATCGCCAGAAGACCGTGAAAGCTCAGGTGGGCCGGGTCCGGCAAGGATTCCGTGATCTCTTCTCCCTCCCAGACGGCTACGAAGTCGTGCTGGGCAATGGGGGAACGACCTGCTTCTGGGACGCCGCCACCTTCGGGCTGATCCAGGACCAGAGCCAGCATTTGAGCTTCGGCGAGTTCTCCTCCAAATTCGCCGCCTGCGTCACGGCGGCACCTCACCTGAAGGACCCCCAGATCATTGCGGCCGAGGTGGGGACCCACCCGGTCCCCGTGGCCGACTCCTCGGTGGATCTCTATGCCCTCACCCACAACGAGACCTCGACCGGAGTGGCCATGCCCATTCGGAGGCCCAAGGGGGCGCCCCTGCCGAAGGACGGCGGGGGCCTGGTCGCGGTCGACGGGACATCGGGCGCCGGCGGACTGCGGGTCGACCCGAACGAGTTCGACGCCTACTACCTGGCCCCGCAGAAGTGCTTCGCCGGAGATGGGGGACTGTGGATCGCCCTGCTGTCCCCCGCCGCCCTCGAGCGGGTGGAGCAGATCGCCTCATCGGGTCGCTGGATCCCCACCTTCCTCGACCTAAAGACGGCCGTCGACAACTCCGTGCTGGACCAGACGTACAACACGCCGGCGCTGGCCACCATCTTCATGCTGGCCGAGCAAGTGGACTGGATGAACGCCAACGGCGGCCTGGAGTGGACGGCCTCGCGCTGCGACCGCTCGGCCGAGATCCTCTACACGTGGGCCGAGCAGACCGGCTTCGCGCGACCCTTCGTGGAGAACCCGGCGCAACGCAGCGCACGTGGTCGCCACCATCGATTTCGTCGACGCCATCGATGCCTCGGCGATCGCTGCCACGCTGCGGGCCAACGGCATCGTCGACACCGAGCCCTACCGCAAGCTGGGCCGCAACCAACTCCGCATCGCCATGTTCCCGGCCATCGAGCCCGACGACATCGCCTCGCTCTGTGCCTGCATCAACTACGTGGTGGGAGCTCTGGCCAGCGCGTAACCCGAGCGGTTCAACCCCGGTCCAAGAGCGTGCGAGCCAGGCTCTTGGGGGACTTGCGCAGCCAGGCCTCGGTGAGCAGCTCTCCGAGCAGGTCGACCCGCACCGTGCGGAGGTTGACCACCACACAGGCCAGCCGCTTGCCCCAATGGAGCGGCTCGCAGGAAGAGGGGTCCTCAACCGCCGCCGCCAGGATCTCCGGCTCCTCGATCATGACCCGGACGTGGTACCCGTCGGGGACCGTGGCGAAGATCTTGTTGCGCACCCGGAATGAATCCATGCCGTGGTGATCCTGCTCGGTTACTTCGGGGAGGGCGAGCGCCATCTGACGCACTTTCGCGAGCGTCACCACCGCGCGATGCCTCGGTGGTCGAGCCCGGCGTACCACTCGCCCCGGCCCTGGGGCGTCAGATCGAGCAGGTTGGTCGGGTTGAGCGCGGATTCCTCGAGGTGGCTCTGGTACACGTCGACCTCCTCTTCTCAATCTACCGATCCGCCGTTCACTCGGGCGGGAGCCGGTCCGAGGTAGACGAGTTCCTCAATCGCCCGGCCGCCGAGTTGGAGATGCACCTGCCCGGCGCGGACCCAACCGCTCTGCTCGTACAGCGCAACGGCCGGCTGGAATTGGTCGGACACATCGAGGACGGGCCACCGGCCGAGCGTTCGGGCCTCCTGGGTCGCCACCTCGAGCAGGGCACGGCCCACTCCCCGTTGGCGCGCCTCGGGACCCACCAGAAGGCGAGCCACCACACCCAGCTGGTCGATGGGACACGGCAGGGCTTCGGCGGCGATGGACATGGCGGCCGGGATGGTCCGACGATGGAGGGCCACGTGGCCGATGACCTGACCCTCGGCTTCGGCCACCCACGCCGCCAGGGCGTCGGGAGCGGACAGGAACGTCCGCAGATCGGTGGCCAGGTACGCCGGATAGCCATCCCGTTCATGGACGACTTCCGCCAGCCGGACGCATGCGTCCATATCACCCTCTGCCCGACGCCGCACCCGCACGGCGTCAGTTTCCCTCAGCGCACGTGCGGCCCGGCCGCTCGTTCCACCAGCACGTCACCCGAGACACTCCGGGCCGTGACGGCGACATCGGGTCCCTCGCCCCGGGAGCCCGGCTCCTGGCCCAGCGGAATATCCGAGTGGACCCGGCCGGACATGGTCTCAGCGTCGACGCGGAGATTGACCCCCTGGACGATCCCGACCGTGATGTCACCCGAGACGGCTCTGACCTGCATGGTCCCGGCGGCATAGGAGAGCACTCGTACGTTGCCGGAGACGCCGACGATGGAGGCGTCACCCGCCACATCGCCCAGCCTGACGTCACCGGAGGTCGACCGGACATCGGCGCGGTTGGCGGCCGAGCCGACCTCGATGTCACCCGACGTCGAAGTCAGTTGGGCCCGGCCATCCACCCGGACGGCCCGCATGTCGCCGGCCGCCGAATGCATCCGCAGGTCGCCGGCCACCGTGCCCACCGAGATGTCACCGCTGACCGATTTGGCCCGCATGTCGCCGCTGGCGTCGTCGGCCGTGATGTCGCCGCTGACCGTCTTGACCCGTGCCTCTCCGATGGAACCGTTCAGCTCGACATCGGCCGACGCCGTGGCCACATCGACGTCGCCCTGGAGAGGCATGCCGATGCGCACGGTGACGCCGTTGCGCCGCACGAATTTCATCCCGTGCTTGTGGGGGACCTTCACCCGGATGATGGAGTCGCCCCCCGACGGCTGGTTCTCGACCGTGGCGCCCTCCACCAGTTCCTCCGATCCGCCGGAATCTGCTTCGAGCGTCACCTCGGTGGTGGCCGCCTCGCGGGCGGTGATCACCACCAAGCCGACGTCGTTCTCCACGACGACGCTGACCTTGCCGGGAGTGTCGAATGTTCGTTGCATGGTTGATCCTCCTTTTCAGCTCGTGCCGTAGCCGTGGAGACGAGACCCCACCCGGCCACCGCGATACTTGGATCCCGACGTGCCGCGATCGAGCACGCGCAGGATCCATCCATTGACGGAGAGACCCTCGCTGGACGCCCTCGCTTCAACCTTGGACTTCAAGTGCTCGGACACACGCAGCGTGATGCGCGACGAGAGATCGCCGTCATCCTCGGTGGGCGCGGGGTGCTCGTCGACGTAGGCGAACTCGACGTCGTCACCCACCAGGCGAATCTCGACCCGTCCCTCGGGGAGTTCCGCCGACAGTTCGGCGGCGACATCCGAAAGGAGATCGAGGATCCGGCTGGCCGCCGAACGAGCCAGGACGGCGGCGATGCGCTCGGCCGCCTGGGCCACCGCCTCATCGCCCAGCTCCCCCACGGCCTCGACATCGGACCGGAGTCCCTCGATGACCAATGACATCTTCATAGTGTCACTATGACATCATGATGGTGTCATTTCAAGCGACCGGGTCGATTTCGCCTCTCACCTGGAGCTATCTACGCCCGGGCCCTCCCGAGCAGCGCGACAGACCCGGGTTCGATGGCCGCGACCGGCCCACGCGCCCTTTCCACCGGCTCGAGGTCCCACCAAGCAAGAGGCCCCACGAGGACAAGGCTCGACCACAGGGATCGATGACGACAGGCCGCAGGAGGCCGCCCGGTTCAGCCGCCTGAGGCATCCTGGACGCGGGACTTGCCGGCGGAGATGAACGGCATCATGGCCCGCAGCTCCTGGCCGATCTCCTCGATCTGATGGGCTTGGCCCGCCTGGCGCAACGCCTCGAACTTCTTACGCCCCGACGCATTTTCGGCGATCCACTCGTCGGCAAAGGCGCCGCTCTTGATCTCATCGAGGATCGTCTGCATTTCGGCCCGGACCGCCTGGTTGATGACCCGGGGGCCCCGGGTGACGTCGCCGTACTCGGCCGTGTCCGAGATGGAGTAGCGCATGCCGGCAATACCCTGCTCGTACATGAGGTCGACGATGAGTTTGAGCTCGTGCAGGCATTCGAAGTAGGCCGACTCGGGCTGGTATCCGGCGTTGACCAGGGTTTCGAAACCGGCCGTCACCAGGGCCGTCAGGCCGCCGCACAGCACGACCTGCTCACCGAAGAGATCGGTTTCGGTCTCCTCGTCGAAGGTCGTGTCGAGCACGCCGGCCCGGGTGGCCCCGATGGCGTGGGCATAGGAGAGGGCCAGCTGGCGGGCCTTGCCGGAGGCGTCCTGGTGCACGGCGATGAGGGACGGCACACCTCCCCCTTCGGTGTAGGTCCGCCGCACCAGATGACCCGGTCCCTTGGGGGCCACCATGGCCACATCGACGCCGGCCGGTGGGACGATCTGCTCGAAGCGGATGTTGAACCCGTGGGCGAACATCAGGCAGTCGCCCTGGCTGAGGTGGGGGGCGATGTGCTCGTCGTACGCCGCCTTCTGCTCGGTGTCGGGCAGCAGGATCATGATCACATCGGCTTCGGCCGCGGCGTCGGCCAGGGTCGTCACCTGCAGGCCGGCCTCCTTGGCCTTGCGCACCGAAGACGATCCCTCCCGCAGGGCGACGCGCACGTCCACTCCCGACTCCAGGAGGTTCAAGGCGTGGGCGTGACCTTGCGATCCGTAACCCATGATGGCGACCTTCCGTCCGGCGATGAGGCTCGGGTCGGCGTCAGATTCGTAGTACAGCGTGGCCATGGTGTCCGCTCTTTCTCTTTGTGCGTTCGGTGTCTCTGTGCGTTCGGTGACTCTTTGTGCGTTCGGTTTCTCTGGCGTTCGGTTATCTCTTGTCCGTACGGAGTCTCTGGTGCGTTCGGTGACGACGGGATCGGCTCCTCAGTGGCGGTCAAGCTTAGGCAGGGCGACGCGCCCGGTCCGCTGGAGTTCCACCACGGTGTACTGCTCCAGCAGCCCTTCGAAATCATCGATCTTCTCGGGCCGCCCGGCCAGCATGACGGTGAGCTGATCGGTCCCGACATTCACCACCTCGCCTCCGAAGACCCCGACCAGCTGGATCACCTGGGATCGCTCGGTCGGGCCCACGGCCACCGTGACCAGGACCAGCTCGCGCTCGACCGCCTCGGCCGGAGACAGCTCACCGATGGAGACCACGTTGATCAGCTTGTCCAGCTGCATGATCACCTGTTCGAGCGGCGCCGACTCCACGTCCACCACGATGGTGATGCGGCTGAAATGCTCGCTCTCGTCGGCCGGGGCCACAGCCAGGGAGTAGATGTTGAAGCCCCGGCGGCTGAAGAGACCGGCCACCCGGGACAGCACGCCGGCCTTGTTCTCGACCAGCACCGACAAGATGTGGTGGCGCGGCGGCGGTGGGCGGACGTCCGGCACGGCACTGAGATGGGGTGTGCTCATCGGTTGGCCATCGCCGCAACCTGGTCCGGGTGGACGACGATGTTGTCGTTGGACTGACCGGCCGCCACCATGGGGAACACCTTTTCGAAGGCGTCGGTGCGGAAGTCGACCACGACCGGCCGGTCGTCAATGGAGTTGGCCTTCTCGATCGCCGGGCCGACATCTTCGGGAGACTCGGCCCGGATGCCCACGCAACCCATGGCCTCGGCCCATTTGACGTAGTCGGGGAGATCGGGCGACAGGTAGACCTCGGAATAACGCTCTTCGTAGAACATCTCCTGCCACTGGCGGACCATGCCCAGGTAGGCGTTGTTCAATATGGCGATCTTGACCGGAATCTGTTCGGAGGTGGCCGTGACCAGCTCCTGCGCGGTCATCTGGAAGCACCCGTCACCGTCAATGGCCCACACGGTGCGGTCGGGCCGGCCCACCTTGGCGCCGATTGAGGCCGGAACGGCGAAGCCCATCGTACCCGCGCCCCCGGAGTTGACCCAGGTGTAGGGATAGTCGAACTGCCAGTACTGCGACGCCCACATCTGATGTTGCCCCACGCCGGCGACGCAGATGGCATCGTCGGGGGAAGCGTCCCGGAGTTGCTCCACCACCATCTGGGGCTTGATCGCCCCACCCTCGGCGTGGTCGTAGTAGAGCGGGAAACGTTCCTGCCACTGGCGAAGCTGCGTCCACCACGGTTCGAGGCTCGGCCCGTCCCACTCGCCCCCGCCCGGGGCCAACGCGGACAGCAATTCCTCGATCACCAGTCGGCAGTCCCCGGCGATCCCGACGTCGGCGGTACGCACCTTGCCCAGTTCGGCCCGGTCGATGTCGACGTGGATGATTTTGGCCTCGGGCGCGAAGGCATCGATCTTTCCGGTCACCCGATCGTCGAAACGGGCGCCGAGGCTGACGAGCAGATCGCTCTGCTGCATGGCCGTCACCGCGGTGTAGTGGCCGTGCATGCCGGGCATGCCCAGGGCTTGGGGGTGAGAGTCGGGAAACGCCCCGCGGGCCATCAGGGTGGTGACCACCGGCATGCCCGTACGCTCGGCCAGGACCCGCAAGCGCTCGGCCGCCCGGGCCTTGAGGACGCCGCCCCCGACGTAGAGCACGGGTCGATGGGCCTCGCGCATCAGCTGGACCGCCTGGCGCACGAGGGCGGGATCACCCTCGGTCAGTGGGTGGTAGCCCGGGAGATCGAGGTCGTCGACCGACGTGGGCCAGTACCAGTCCATGGTGGCGTTGGCGATGTCCTTGGGCAGGTCGATGAGGACCGGACCGGGACGGCCGGTGGTGGCCACGTGGAAGGCCGCGGCCACGACGCGCGGGATGTCGTCGACGTCCTTGATCAACCAGTTGTGCTTGGTGATCCCCATCGTCACGCCCGTGATGTCGCATTCCTGGAAGGCGTCGGTGCCGATCGAGTGGGTCGCCACCTGGCCCGTGACGACGACCAATGGCGTCGAGTCCATGTAGGCGTTGGCCAGTGGCGTGACGATGTTGGTCGCTCCGGGCCCGCTGGTCACCATGGCCACGCCGGGCTTGCCGGTCACCATGGCGTATCCCTCGGCCATGTGGCCGGCCCCCTGCTCGTGGCGGACCAGGATGTGACGGATGGAGGAGTCGATGATCGGGTCGTAGACCGGCAGGATGGCGCCCCCGGGCAGGCCGAACATGACGTCGACCCCCTGCATCTCGAGACTCTTGATGAGTGCCTGTGCTCCGGTGAGTTGCATGTTGCTTCCTCTGTTCCTCTGTCTCGTCGTGTCTGGTGTGTGTCTCGTGCTTGTCAGGTGCTGCCCCGGTCCGAATGCTCCCGGAGTCAAATTTGCGCCGGTCGGATTGGTCCGGAAATTGAAACGACCCCCCGTCTGGGAGGTCGAAAGGCGCGCGTTGCAAGATGGCGGCGCGCCTAGGTTACGAGTACCAGAATTTCTGTGCGGGTACGGCCGATCTCCTGCATGGTCCGGACATTCTGCCATGTCACTCGCCTTCCCACAACCCCTGGGCGCCCGTGGTGCGGCGCCGTTAGAGTCGCTCTGGTGTCCGGGGGGTCCGAAAATGAGGCGGCGGAGGAACTGGCCTGGATCCCGTCCTCGGTGGGCGCGGCCGGACGCCACGGCACCCTGGGCGCCGACAGCCTGCACTCGGGCGAGGCCTGGCGATTGCTCCTCGCCGCACTCGGTGAGGCGGGGGATTTGCTCCACTCCGAGCGCATGCCTCCGGGTGGGGAGAGCGACGCGGCCGGCTACCGCCACCTGATGGTGCTCCTCGCCCTGGGCGTCGACGAGGCACTCCGCGGCTCCGATCCCTACGAGCCGGCCATCCGCCCGGGCAATGTGGACAACGTCCTCAAGTGGGGCATGGACTGTCCCGACGCCCTCTATTCGGGCGCCTCGGTCCGGCCCGATGCCGCCTACCGCGTCTGGGGCCATCGGGGCAGCGCCCGCTTCTTGGCCTTCCAGGTCATGGCCGGCATCGGCAACATCGGCGACGTGGTGGCCGACGATCTGGTCATCGCCGACGACGGCAGCTTCGAGCTCTTCCTCTCGGCCGAACGCCGGGGCGAGAACTGGCTCCCCCTCACCGACGGCGCCTCCTCGCTGGTCATCCGGCAGTTCTTCTACGACTGGGCCGCCGAGCAGCCGGCGTCGTTGCAGATCGAATGCCTGGCCGAGCCGACCTCGCCGGCCGGGCCCCAACCCAGCGCGGAGGAGATGACCGCCCGCCAACTCGACGCCCTGGGCCGCTTCGTCCGCGACAGCGTGCGCTTCTGGTGGGACATCGAGGAGATGGGCCGGGAGCAGGGGATCAACGCCTTCCGGCCGCCGGTGGTGCGCTCGGACATCGGAGGAGCCACCGACAACGTCACCGTGTGGGGATCATGGGACCTGGCCGACGACGAGGCCCTCATCATCGAAGTGACGCCGCCGCCCGCCCTGTACTGGAGCCTGTCCATCGGCAACCAATGGTGGGAGACGATCGACTACGCCAAGCACCAGTCCTCGCTCAACGGCCATCAGGCCGTGCTCGACGACGGGGTGTTCCGAGCCGTCGTGGCCCACCGGGATCCCGGCGTGGCCAACTGGCTCGATACGGCCGGCCAGCGCCGCGGCCCGGGCATGGTTCGCTGGGTCCGGGCCGACGCGGCGCCGGTCCCAGCCACCCGGGTGGTGGCGTTCGACGGCCTGGGCGCCGCCCTGCCGCCGTCGACGCCGCGGGTGACCGACGAAGAGCGCCGCCGGGTCATGGCCGCCCGGCGGGCCGGGATACGGCGGCGCTTCGCGCGTTAGCCAGCCGGGCTCGACGTTCACCTCCATGGCCGAACGACCACGACCGACACACCACACAGCCGAAACCACAACGACCGAAACCACAACGACCGACACGACAACGAGGGAGAGGTTCGATGGATCTCGGATTTGCCGGAGCACGGGCGGCCGTCACCGGCGGCACCAAGGGGATGGGCCGGGCCATCGCGCTCCGCCTGGCCGGTGAAGGGGCGCAGGTGGCGGTCCTGGCCCGGCACCAGGCCGAGTTGGACGAGACGGTCGGCGCCCTACGCGCCGCCGGCGCACCCGACGCCATGGGATGGGCCACTGACGTCACGGACCCCTCGTCGGTGACCGCCGCCTTTGACGCCATCGGGTCGCGCTGGGACTCGCTGAACGTCTTGGTCAACACGGTGGGCCCAGGAGCGGCCAAGTTCGAGGACCTGGCCGACGACGACTGGGACGCCGTCTTCGAGATCGGCTTGATGTCGGCGGTGCGCTGTACCCGGGCCGCCCTGCCTCTGCTGCGGGCGGCCGAGTGGGCCCGCATCGTCAACATCTCGGCCCACTCCATCCAGCGGCAGAGCCCCCTGCTGGTGGCGTACACCGCGTCGAAGGCGGCGCTGTCCAGTGTGTCGAAGAACCTGGCCAAATCGCTGGCCCCCGAAGGCATCCTGGTCAACACCGTGAGTCCCGGCTCCATCGTCACCGCCAGCTTCAGCGAGGGCCTCCGCCCGATGTTCGAGGCCGAGAACCTCGATCCGACCGACCCGTTCGACGTCATGAAGTGGATCGACACCCACTTCCATCAACCGGCCGACCTGGGCCGGGCCGGGCTCCCCGATGAGATCGCCGTGGTGGTCGCCTTTCTCGCCTCGAAGACCAACGGCTACGTCACCGGGGCCAACGTGAACGTCGACGGAGGTTCGGACTTCCTGTGACCCTGGCCCCGGACGAGCTCATGGCGGCGGCCGAGGCCGAGACCGGCCTGACCGACTACGGCAGCGACTCGTTCCGTCCCGGGCTCGAGCACCTGACCGAAGCCCTCCGGAGCGAGGCCCAACTGAATGAGCTGGGCTCCGACATCATGCGTATGCGTCTGGTCGGGCACCTGGCCAGTCGGTTGCAGGTCCACGACACCGTGAAGCGGTTCCCCCAGATCGAAGACCGGGCGATCAGCGCGCCCCTCTTCATCATCGGGTTGCCGCGGACCGGGACGACGGCCCTGAGCAACCTCTTGGACGCCGATCCGGCCATCCGCTCCCTGCGCTGTTGGGAGTCGTCGTCACCCGTCCCGCCCCCCGAGGCGGCGACGCAGGACACCGACCCGCGGATCGCACCGACGGCCCGGGGGCTCGAGGCCATGTACGAGACCTTCCCGAAGATGCGGTCCCTGCATTTTCAGACGGCCACCGGCCCCACCGAGTGCCAGGACCTCCTCGGCATGGACATGCGGACCTCGCATTTCGACGGGATGGCCATTGTGCCGAGCTACACGCGCTGGGTCCTCGGGTGCGACATGACGCCGGCCTATGTCATCCATCGGCGCACCCTGCAGTTGTTGCAGTGGCACTGCCCGCCGTACCAGTGGCACCTCAAGACGCCGGTGCACATGCTGTCGCTCCCGGCCCTCGTGTCGGTCTATCCCGATGCTCGCTTCATCTGGACCCACCGCGACCCCAGCGAGGTCATGGGCTCGGTCTGCAGCCTCATCGAATACACGCGCAGCTGGGTGAGCGACCAGGTCGACCGCGACATCGGCGCCGGGCAGACCGCCATCTGGGCCGAGGCCCTCCGCCGGGCCATGGCCTTTCGCGACGAGCAAGGCGAGGAACGCTTCGCTGATGTGGGTTTCGCCGAGTTCAACCGGGACCCGGTCGGCTCGGTGGCGTCGAGCTTCGAGCACCTCGGCCTTCCCTTGGCCGACTCGAGCCGACAGGCCATGGAGGGCTGGGCCTCGCAACACCGCCGGGGTGAGGGCGGCACCCACGAGTTCACCCTCGGTGAATTCGACCTCACCGGCGACGGGGTACGTCGGGACTTCGCCTTCTACCTGGAACGCTTCGGCCACCTGGCCACCGGGCGACCCACCTGAGAGCCGCCGCCGGTCGGCGCTAGTCAGCGCGGCCGAGCCGGCTCAGGCCCGGGTCACCGCGCCCAACTCGGCGCCGCTCACGAGGCGGGCGAATTTGGCCAGCACCCCGGACGTGTAGCGGGGCTCGAAGGCCTTGAGCTCCCCCGCCCGCCGGGCCAACTCGGCCTCGTCCACCATGAGATCGATGGAGTGGTCGGTCACGTCAATGACGATGCGGTCGCCGTCACGCACCAGGGCGATCGGGCCACCGTCCACGGCCTCGGGGGCCACGTGGCCGATGCAGAAGCCGTGGGTGCCGCCGCTGAAGCGCCCGTCGGTGACCAGGGCGCAGTCGCCGCCCCGCCCGGCTCCCTTCATGGCCCCGGTCACGGCCAGCATCTCGCGCATGCCGGGTCCACCCTTGGGCCCCTCGTAGCGGATGACCACCACCGTGTTGGGCACGATCGACCCGGACATGATGGCGTCCATGGCGGCCGGCTCGCCGTCGAAGACGCGCGCCGTGCCGTCGAAGGTGAGCGTGTCGATGCCGGCCACCTTGACCACCCCGCCCTTGGGAGCCAGCGTGCCCTTGAGGATGGCGATGCCCCCGCCCACATGGATCGGGTCGCTGAGCGGATGGATGACGTCGCCGTCGGGGGCGGGTGGGTCGAGCGCGGCCAGGTTCTCGGCCATCGTCTTCCCGGTCACCGTCAGGCAGTCCCCGTGCAGCAGTCCGGCGTTGAGCAATTCGGCCATGACGACGGGGACGCCACCGATGCGGTCGACGTCGAACATGTGGTACTTGCCGTGCGGCTTGAGGTCGGCCACGTGCGACACCCGGGCCGCCACCTTGTTGAAGTCGTCCAGCTCGAGGTCGACCTGGGCTTCGTAGGCGATGGCCAGCAGGTGCAGGACGGCATTGGTCGAACCGCCCAGGGCCATGACCACGGCGATGGCGTTCTCGAAGGCCTCCTTGGTCATGATGTGCCGGGGCCGGATCCCCTCCTCCAGCAGCCGGATGACGGCCAGGCCCGACGCGTAGGCGTAGTCATCGCGGCGGCGGTCCACCGCGGCGGCCGAGGCGCTGCCCGGCAACGACATGCCGAGCGCCTCCCCCACCGAGGCCATGGTGTTGGCGGTGAACATGCCGGCGCACGACCCGATGGTCGGGCAGGCGTTGCGCTCGATGAGGCTGAGCTCCTCGTCGCTGAGGGCGTCCACCGCGTGGGCGCCCACGGCTTCGAAGACGCTGACCACATCGAGGGCGCGGTCGCCCAGGCGCCCCGGCATGATGGAACCGCCGTAGAGAAAGACGCTGGGCAGGTTGATGCGCGCCGCCGCCATGAGCATGCCCGGCAGGGACTTGTCGCAACCGGCGAAGGTCAGCAGCCCGTCGAAGCGCTCGGCGTGCATGACCGTCTCGACCGAGTCGGCGATCACCTCCCGGCTGACCAGCGATGCCCGCATGCCCTCGTGGCCCATGGAGATGCCGTCGGACACGGCGATGGTCACGAACTCGAAGGGGAACCCTCCGGCATCACGCACGCCCTCCTTGGACCGCTTGGCCAGTCGGTCGAGCGGCATGTTGCAGGGCGTCACCTCGTTCCAGCTGCTGGCCACGCCGATCTGCGGCTTGTCCCAGTCGGCATCCGTCATCCCGACGGCCCGCAGCATGGCCCGGGCCGGCGCTCGGGTCGGCCCCTCGGTCACCTCGAAGCTGCGCGGCTTGAGTCCCTCTCGCTCACCCTCGTCACTCGTCATGGGCGAGAAGCATACGACCGACCCGCTCGCGCCCACACCGGGAGGAGCCCTGGACCGCTCCCGCCTCGGTTCGCTTCCCGAACGGGTCGGCCAAGTTCCTAGCCGCGGCGACGGCGGAGCTCGGCCGCCACTTCCTTGCCGTTGGCCTTATGGTCGGTCGCGTCCATGACCGCCTTGACGAAGAAGCCCTGCAGTTTTTCGTCCCCGTCCACCAGACGAGCCCACTCCTGGGGGTGGGCCGCCACCACCTCGGCCACGGCGGCCACCAGGGTGTCGGTGCCGAGGGCCTCGAACCCCATCTCCTTGGCCACGGCGGCGGGGTCCCCGCCGCCGGCGGCCAGCAGGGCGCTGAGCACCGCTTTGGACTGGGTGGCCGACAGGGTGCCCTTCCCCTCCATCGACACCAGGGCGGCGAACGATCCCGGTGTCAGGGCGAGTCCGGCTTCGCTCTCGGCCGCCACCTCGTTGGACGCCCGGGCCACGGCCAGGGCCGCCGGCGCGCCGGCCTCGATCGCCGCCATCACGAGGGCGTCGAGACCAAGGTCGACCACGGCGCGGATCTGATCGTGTTCGGCCCCGCTGGCCGACGCACCCAGCGACGCCACCAGCTTGGCCCGGCGGTCGGCCGGCATCGGACCCAAGGAGGCGCCGACCCGCGCCTGCCACGCCGCATCGGGGGCCAGGGGAACCAGGTCGGGCTCGGGGAAGTAGCGGTAGTCGTTGGCCTCTTCCTTCGAGCGCAGGGCAGACGTCCGACCTGCCGCCTCGTCCCAGTGCAGGGTCTCCTGTTTGACCCTCTCGCCGCGTCGGATGAGGGCGATCTGGCGGGCGGCCTCGTACTCGATGGCCCGGCCCAGCGATCGGAGCGAGTTGAGGTTCTTGATCTCGCAGCGCGTGCCGAACGCGGTTGTCCCGCTGGGGCGGACCGAGACGTTGGCGTCCACCCGCATAGAACCTTCCTCCATGCGCCCGTCGGACGCGCCCGTGGCCACCAGGATCCCCCGCAGTTCCGACGCGTAGGCCCGGGCCTGGCTGGACGAGCGCATGTCGGGCTCACTCACGATCTCCACCAGTGGCACGCCGGAGCGGTTGTAGTCGACCAGGGCGTGGTGGGCCGCGTCGATCCGCCCACTGCCGCCGACATGGGTCAGCTTGCCGGTGTCCTCTTCCATGTGGGCGCGAGTCACACCCACCCGGAACCCGTCGGGCAGCTCGAGCCAGCCCCCCAGGTTGAGCGGCTGGTCGTACTGGCTGATCTGGTAGTCCTTCGCTTGGTCGGGGTAGAAGTAGTTCTTGCGGGCGAAGGTGCTGGGGCGTATCTCGGAGTGCAACGCCGTGCCGATGCGCATGGCCAGCTCCACCGCCTGGGCATTGAGCACAGGCAAAGACCCGGGGAGGCCGAGACAGACCGGGCACACATTGGTGTTGGGCTCATCACCGAAGGCGTTACGGCAACCACAGAAGAGCTTGGTCGAGGTGGCCAGTTCGCAGTGCACCTCGAGTCCGATGACCATCTCCCACTCCGCGTCGGGACCCGCGTCGGCCGTCACGTCGGCCGCCACATCGACCGTCACGTCGGCGCTCACTCCGGTGCCGCCGCTTCCACCGCGCCGGCCACCTGGAACAGCAATGCTTCCTGGAGGGCCGGAGCCAGGATCTGCACGCCGACCGGGAGCCCGTCGTCGCCCACTCCGAAGGGCACCGAGACCGAGGGGTGCCCGGACAGGTTGGAGGGGATGGTACAGACGTCGTTCATGTACATGGCCATGGGGTCGTCGACCTTGGCGCCCAGGGCGAAGGCCGTCGTCGGCGCCGTCGCCCCCAGCAGCACGTCGACCGAGGCGTAGGCCCGTTCGAACGCCTGCATGACCATGGTGCGGACGCGCTGCGCCTGCGCGTAGTAGGCGTCGTAGTACCCGGCCGACAGGGCGTACGTCCCCAGCATGATGCGACGCTTCACCTCGGCTCCGAAGCCGGCCGTGCGCGTCGCCGTGTTCATGGCCGCCGCATCGTCCGCGTCGATCCGCAACCCGTACCGCACGCCGTCGTAGCGAGCCAGATTCGACGAGGCCTCGGCCGGGGCGATGAGGTAGTAGGCCGACAACCCATAGGCGAACTCGGGCACCCGCACTTCATCAACCTTGGCCCCGGCCGCCGCCAGCGCCTCGGCGGCCTGGTAGACCCGCGCCGCCACGTCCGTCGCACACCCGTCGATCAGGTCTGGGCACAGGCCGACCCGGACCCCTTCAACGCCCCGGCCCACTGAAGGCGCCGTGGGCGGACCGGCACCCGGCAACGAGGTGCTGTCGCGTGGGTCGGGCCCGGCGATGGCGTCGAACAGCAGGGCGGCATCCGCCACGCTGGCGGCGAACGGGCCGATCTGGTCCAGCGAGCTGGCGAAGGCCACCAGCCCATAACGCGAGACGCGCCCGTAGGTGGGCTTCATTCCCACCACCCCGCACAGGGCCGCGGGCTGACGGATGGACCCGCCGGTATCCGAGCCCAGCCCGAGGGGCGTGAAGCCGGCGGCCACCGACGCCGCCGAACCCCCGCTGCTCCCGCCGGGCACCCGGTCGCCCCGGCGCGGGTTGCGCGTCGGTCCGAAGGCCGAATTCTCGGTGGAACTGCCCATGGCGAACTCATCCATATTGGTCTTGCCCAGCGCGATGGCACCGGCGGACCGCAGCTTCTCCACCACCGTGGCGTCATAGGGCGGCCGCCATCCCTCGAGGATGCGCGACCCGCACGTGGTGGGGATCCCCCGGGTACACAGGTTGTCCTTGAGGGCCACCGGGACCCCGGCCAGGGGGCCCGGGTCCCGGCCCCGAGCCACCGAGGCATCAATGGCGTCGGCATGGGCCAGGGCTTCATCGGGCAGGGTCAGGAGGAAGGCGTGGACGTCGGCGTCGCCAACCTCCAGGGCGGCCAGGGCCTCTTCGGTGACCGCCCGGGCGGTGCGCTCGCCCGCTCGCACGGCCGCGCCAATGGCCGAAACAGTGCTCACGGCGCCTCCCCTCCGATGCGGGGCACCCGGAAGCGATGGTCCTCCACCGACGGCGCGGCGGCCAGCACTTCGGCCCGGTCGAGACACGGCTGCACGTCGTCGGGTCGCAGCACGTTCTCAATGGGGATGGGATGTGACGACGGCTCCAGGTGAGCCAGGTCGAGAGCGGCCACGTCGGCCGCGTGGTCGAGCACGGTGCGTAGTTGGGCCGTGAACAGCGAGACCTCTTCATCGCTCAGTTCGAGACGGGCCAGCCGGGCCACATGCACCACGTCGTCCCGGGTCAAGGGGCCGGGACCGTCACCGCCGTCGGGACGCGGTTCGGACCGGCTGTTCATGCTCCCGCTGTGGCCAGCACGCCGGTCACGAACTCGACGGTGCGCACCTCGATCTCGTCCTTGTCGTAGTCGAGCGTGGCCACGTGGAAGCTGCGCTCCAGCACGATGCGCTCCACCGGTCCACTCACCCGCTCGGCCAGTCGATCACCCGAGATTGGGGCGACGACATGGTCGTTGACGGAGGAGAAGAGCAGGACCGGACAGGTGACCGACCCGAGTCCGGCCTCTACCTCGGCCACTCCCGCGAACAACGACTGCGCGGCACGCAGGGGGAGCTCGGCGTAGGCCGACTCGGCCACCCCCTCCTGGGCGATGTCCGATCCGACGCCCGGGGCCAGCTCGTCGCCGCCGTCGATCATGGCGGCGATGAATCCCAACGTGTCGCTGTCGGGAGGGACGATGAGCGGATTCACCAGGGCCAGCGCGGCGATCTCGGGGTGTCGCTCGGACAACCAAACGCTCAGCGAACCCCCCATCGAGAGCCCGACGACGACGACCGATTCGCACCGGCTGGCCAGCTCGAGGTAGGCCGCTTCGGCCGCGGCCGACCAGTCAGCCCATCGGGTCGGCACCATGTCGGACACGTCGGTGCCGTGCCCCGGGAGCAGGGGGAGCTCAACGGTGAGACCGGCGTCGGCCAGTGCCAACGCCAGGCCGCGCATGGATTGGGGGTTGCCGGTGAATCCGTGGAGGACCAGGGCGCCGCGCCCGTCGCCGGTGGTGGAAAAGGGCTCAGCGCCGGGAAGAATGGGAGCACTCACGCTTCGGCATGCTAGTGGTGGCGCGACTATCGTTCCGGCGGCCACGAGGAACCCGCCGGCGTGGGGCAACCGCGAGAGCCGCCCAAGCCGACAACAGAAACAGAGGAGCCATCGCCATGCCGTACCCGTTCCTGAGCGACGACTGGTTGGAAGAAGCCCGCAAGATTCGGGCCGAGTACGCCGGAAGGGCTCCGGCCATGGGTCACTCCGTGCGGATGAACCTCGTGGTGACGGAAGTGCCTTTCGGCGACACCGACATCGAGGCTCACATGGACACCTCGTCGGGAGAGCTCATTCTCGAGACGGGACATATCGATGCCCAGGACCTGAAGGTCACGGTCGACTACGACACGGCGAAGGCGATATTGATTGAGGGCAATCCGCAAGTCGGGATGCAGGCCTTCATGGCGGGCAAGGTCAAGGTCGAGGGCGACATGGCCAAGCTCATGGCCCTCACCGCCGGCCCGGCCCCCGACGCCAGCGCAGTCGAAATGGCCAACCGGTTGAAGGACATGACGTCCTGACTCCTTTGACTCCTGAGAGATGACGTCCTGCGCACTTTGCGTCCTTAGACATGACGTCCTGAAAGCTCCCGACTCGCTCAACCTGCCGGCTCGAGAAACGGACGGACCATCGCCAGGACCCGGTTGACGTTGCGGGTGACGCCAATGTGGGTGGTGCCGGGCAGCACAGCCAACTCGGCGTCCGGGATCTGCTTGAACATGGCGACGGCATTTTCCAACGGCACGAAGTCGGTGTCTCCGACCAACAGCAGTGTCGGGGCGCTGATCGAACGCAGTTGGCCGGGTCGTCGGACCGCTCGAATTCCGCATGGTTCGGTCGGTGGTCCACCGATGCGATAACCAGGCGGCCGATCCGATCGGGATGGCGCAGACCCATGGTGAGCGCCACCATCCCCCCCACGCTGAAGCCGAAGACATCGGCACGATCGAGGTTGAGAAGTTCGAGCAGCGACGCCACGTCATCGGCCAGGGAGTCCAGCCGCATCGGTCGGTCGATGTCACCGGTGTGCCCGTGCCCCTGCAGTTCAATGCCGATCACCTGATGGTGCTCGGCCAACGCCGGGATCATGGGACCAAAGGCCAAGTCGAGAGTCAACAGGCCGCCGTGGAGAAGGACCAGGGGCCGGCCCTGGCCGTGGACCTCGTAGTAGAGGCGCAAGCCATTGATCGGCGCGTAGTGGCCCGGCGGGGAGCCGATTGCCCCAAGCGTGGTGGTGGACTCGGTCATTCTCGAAACCTCCTCTGCGTCAGGCTGCTGTGTTCAGGCCGGCACCACAATGTTCAGACTGGCACGACATGTTCACGCCGGCACCACACGGGTGACGCTCTTCTCCTCGACTCCCCGCCTCACCGTGCGGGTGAAAAAGGCGCACACCAACCCGGCCGCGGCCATCAGGGCGCCCACCCAGAAGGCGACCTGAAAGCTGTGCAGGAGGGCCGGGCTGTGCCCCACGTTTTCCAGGCCGGCCCGATGAGCCAGAGACTCCTGCAGGGTCAGGACCACCTGAATCCCCGCCACCTCGCCCACTTGGGTGGCCATCAACTGCGCCGCGCTCATCACCCCGTACTCGGAGGCATGGACCTCGCTGGCCATGGTGGCCGAGGTCGCCGGCAGGGCGATCCCCATGCCGAGGCCCGACAGGGCCAGGGCGACCAGGATGAGCGCCAACCCGGGCGACGCTCCCAGCGTGGCGAACAGCACCATCGATATAAACACGGACGCGGCACCGGCCACGGTGGCGAAGCGCTCGCCGGTGCGAACCGTCATGTAGCCGGCAATGGGCGCGCTGATGGCAAAGACGAGTGGTCGAGCCACCGAGACGAATCCAACCTCGGTGACGCTGTAGCCGTACACCTGCTCCATGAGAAGCGGGAAGAGGAAGAAGCCCCCGAAATAGGCGAAGTTGGAGAAGCCGCGCATGCCCATGGGAAAGACGAAGTTGCGGCGCTTCCAATACTTGGTGGGGATCAGCGGCGTGGCGAAGGTCAACTCCCGCCACACGAAGAGCACGACAAAGGCCGCGGCGGCGACGCCCGAGAGGATGACCCCGATTGACGTCCAACCGACGATGGGGCCGATGCTGAGCGCCAGCATGGCTGCGGTGACGGCCCCGGCCAGGGCCCAGCTTCCCACCCAGTCCATGCCCGCCCAGGCCCCGGCGTTGGACGGGTCGGCCGGGGGCTCCACCTCCGGGCCGCGGTGCGCGCTCCGACGTGACGGGAGGATGAGCGCCACCACCGCGGTGGCGACGACCAGCAGCATCAACTGCCCCCAGAAAAGGGTCCGCCATCCAAAGAATTGAATGACCGGGGAACCCAGCGTGACCCCGAGGACGGGGCCCCCGGCGCCGACCAGCGCCCACCAACCCAGGGCCTTGACCCTCTCCTCCTGGGCGAAGAGCTGGAGGATCAACGCCATCGACGCCGTGCCCGTGGCGGCACCCTGCACGCCATCGAGGGCGCGGGCGAAGAGCAGCATGCCCACATTGGCCGCGGTCGCGGTGAGGATGGCACTGACCATGGCGCCGAACAGCCCGAACAGGTACAGCCGACGGTGGCCGAAGAGGTCGCCCGCCTTGCCGAAGAACGGGGCGGCAATGCCGAACGCCAGTAGTGGCCCGGTCGATGCCCACGTCAGGACCGAGAAGTTGGTGTGGAAGTCTGCCTTGACCGTGGGCAGCGCCACCACGAAGACCGTGAAGGTGATGTTGAGAGAGAGCAACCCGGACAAGAGGGCGGTGAGGGCCCACCAGCGGTAGCGGGGGCTTCGCTCGGCCCGCGCCACCACGCGACGGCGCAACATGACCGGCCAACTGGGGTCGAATGACGCCTCGGCCCCGCTCGCCCCCAGCCCCGCGCCACCGGGATCGGCCTGGGGATCGAGCAGGAGATCCGCACGTTCGTAGGCGGGGAGTTCATCCGCCGGGTCCGAGTCGCGTGGGGTCGGCGGGCTCACGCCGATCGGGGGAGGGAAGGCGCGACCTGGGGCACCGACGGGTTCTCCACCTGCGTCACCCTACCTGGCACCCCCGTCCGCCCGACCTGGCGCGGCCGGACGCGGCTCAGCCGTTCTCAGGTGCTACGGAAGCGGTTGAACCACCAATTCGGGTCCCTTCCATGGGCGTGGAAGTGGTTCGGAATCTGACGCATGATCCGGTCGATCGACCATCCCTCCGGGCCGAATCGGGCGTCGGCCACCAGGCTCAGCTGCTCCATCATGTGGGCCACGTCGGAGTCCGGCGGGACCGGGCCATGGTGCTTCCACACCACCATGGGCACGCCGCAGACCTCGCAGTCGGCGACCCAGCAGATGTCGTCCTCGTGGTGCCACTCCGAGAGGCGCGCCGCCTCGCAGAGGTCACAGGAAGGGTCGAAAGCGAGTGTCATGACGGCGTCGTGACTCGTGACTCAGTGGGTGAGGATGGTGACCGCGGATCCCGTAGGGACCGTCGTGCCGGTGGCCGGATCGGTGCCCTTGGCCATCTTGCTGGGATCACCGCTCACGCCGGCCACGGTCAGGCCCTTCGCCTGGATGGTAGCCGTGGCCTGGGCGATGGTCTCACCGATGACGTTGGGCACCGCCACCGTCGGGGGCCCGGTCGAGACGGTCACGGTGACGGCGGAGCCGAAGGGAGCCATGGCGCCACTGGCCGGGTTGGTCGAGACGACCATGCCCGAGGCGATCGTCGTGCTGGATTCCGGGTCCTGAGCGGCGGTCAGTCCGACCGCCTGGAGCGCGGCCTGGGCCTGCCCGAACGTATACGTCTGGGGGATGTCGGGGACCGGTACCGGCGCGTGCCCCTGCGAGGGGACCATCGTGATGGTGGACCCGTAGGGCGCGCTGGTCGGGTTGGGCGTCGTCCCGTAGGCCCACGAGAGCAGGACCCCCGCCGCCACGGTGCTGCTGTACTGCGGCGCCGCGCACGTCCCCACGAGGTGCGCCGCGGTGAGGGCCACGGTGGCCTGGGCGCAGGTCATGCCGGCCAGGGGTGGGACGGTGACCGGCGGCGGGCCGATGGAGGGGACGACCGAGACCGTGGATCCCTCTTTCAGCACCGTGCCCGGCTTTGGCTTCTGCGAGATCACCGATCCGGCCGGCACGGCGATGGAGGTGATGCCGTGGTCGAGACGCAGCGTGAAGTGGTCCTTGGTGGCGGCGGCGTGCGCCTTGGCCAGAGTCAGGTTGACCAGGACCGGAGCGGGATGGGACGGGGTGAAAACCTTGTTCTTGGCCGCCACCAGGCCGCCGGCGGCCAACGCCAGCACCAAGATGACGGCGCCGATGATCCAGTACCGCTTCCGGCGGCTCCGCGGGCGCGGCGCCACGACCACCCCACCGCCGGTCCCCCCGCCCGCCGCCTTACGTCGGCGCTTCTTGTCGTCGACCAGCTCGGCATCGAAGACCTCGCCCGGTCCGGCCCTGGTCCCAACCGGCGCGATCGGCACCATCGGCACCGCCACCTGGGTCTGGTCGGCCAGAACGGGCGGGCGGAACCCGTTCATGGGCAGTGGCTCCTCGTGTCGGGGAGGGTGGAGGGGAAGGGGCTGGGGGCTCGGCAGGGCACTGGCCAACGCGCCCAGTCGGGCGGCCAGGCCGGCGGCGTCCAGGCGATCCTCCACCTCGGGTGCCGCCGCCCGCGACAGCACCTCGTCCAATGGCCCGAGCGCCGCATTGGGGGGCAACGGAACCCCGACCCGCGCCATCAGGGTGCCCATCGTCGTGTCCGCCACGAAGGGCACGGTGCCGGTGACCGCCTCGTAGAGCACCAGGGCCAACGAGTACACGTCGGCCCGTCCGTCCACCTTCTTCCCCTCGGCCGACTCGGGGGAGGCATAGCGGGCCGTGCCGACCATCGCCCCCGCCGGTTCGGTCCAGGCCGCTTCGGCCAGGGCCCGGGCCACGCCGAAGTCGGCCACGCGCACCCGGCCCTCCTCGTCGAAGAGGAGGTTCGCCGGCTTGATGTCGCGGTGCACCAGGCTCCGGGAGTGGGCGTAGGCCAGACCCTGCGCCACCTCGGCCCCCAACTGGGCGGCCTGCGAGTGGCTCAGCCGTACGCCGCGGTCGAGGAGGTCGCGCAACGAGCCCCCGCCGAGGTACTCCGTGACGAGATACGGGCCATCGGTGTCCTCACCCCAGTCGAACACGCGCAGGATGTGGGGGTGGTTGAGCGAGGCGACCGATCGGGCCTCGGCACCGAAGCGTTTCAAGAACGAGGTGTCCGAAGCCAACCCCGGAAGCAGGACCTTGACGGCGACATGGCGCTGCAAGGACACGTCCTCAGCGAGGAAGACGTGCGCCGAAGCGCCGGTGCCGAGCGCGGAGAGCAGACGGTACCGCGTCCCAAGGACCCGGCCGATGGAATCAGAAATTTGGGGCATTAGGGCAATCACAGGCTAGTGATCAAATGGGCGGTGCCGGTGGACACTCCGCCGATCAATCGGCGGCTAATTCGGTAGCTCACCCGATTCGAGCAGCGATTCGAAGCCCTCGGCCGGCACAATGGGGATTGCCAATTCCTCGGCCTTCTTGAGCTTGCTGGCCCCGGGGGCGTCGCCCACGACCAAGGCGAACGTCTTCTTCGACACGCTGCCCGGGGACTTGCCGCCCCGGGCCATGATCGCCTCCTCGGCCCCCTCGCGGGTGTAGCCGGTCACCGCGCCCGTCACCACCACCGCCTTGCCCTGGAGGGTTCCGGGCGATGCCGTGCCGTCTGCCCCGGCGCCTCCGGCCGGCGCCGTCGCACCGCCGGGCTCTTCGGTGGCGACTCCGGCCGCCCGCAAGCGCGCCAGCACGGACTGGTTGAGCGGGGCGGCCAGGAACTCGGCCACGCTGGCCGCGATGATCGAGCCGATACCCTCCACCGCCGCCAACTCGGCTTCGTCAGCCGCCATGATGGCGTCGAGCGTGCCCAGGGCGCGGGCCATGGCGCGGGCCCCGGTCGGGCCGAGGTGACGAATGCCCAGGGCAACCAGCAGGCGACTGAGGGGCTGGGTGGTCGACGCCGCGATGGCCTGGACCAGGTTGGTGGCGGAGATCACGGCGAACCGCTCGAGGGACAGCAGTTGTTCCACCGTGAGGCCGTAGAGGTCGGCCGGGTCAGCGATGAGCCCGGCCCCCACCAGTTGAATCACCCGTTCCTCGCCCAGCCCCTCAATGTCCATGGCCGATCGCGAGGCGTAGTGGGCGATGCGTTGGACCCGTTGCGCCGGGCAGTCGATGTTGGTGCAGTACGTGTCGCTCTCACCCTCCAGGCGCACCAGGGCCTCACCGCACGAGGGACACACGCTCGGAAACTTCCACCTGGGCTTGCGACGCTTCGGCACCCCCGGCCCCGTCAGCACGGGTCCGACGATTTCGGGAATGACGTCCCCCGCCTTGCGCACGATCACCACGTCACCCGGACGGACGTCTTTGACCCGCACCTGATCCTCGTTGTGCAGGGTGGCCACCGCCACCGTCGAGCCACCGACGAAGACCGGCTCCAGGCGGCCGAACGGCGTGGCCCGTCCGGTCCGGCCGATCGACACGGATATGCCCAAGAGCTTCGAGGTGCGCTCTTCGGGAGGGAACTTGAAGGCAATGGCCCATCGGGGCGCTCGTGAGGTCGCGCCCAACTTTTCGTGGAGGGCCAGGTCATCGACCTTGGTCACCACCCCGTCGATCTCGTAGGTCAGATCGTGGCGCTCGGCGGCCAGTTCCCGGCACCGCTCGATAGCGGCGTCGATCCCGGTCAACTTGCGTGCGTCGGGACTGACCGGGAAACCGGCGCGGCGGAGGAGTTCGAGCGTGCCCCACTGCGACGCCGCCGGCCACGGGCTCTTGCTCGGGAGGCCCTCGACCAACCCCACCTGGTAGGCCCAGAACGAAAGCGGCCGCTTGGCGGTCATGCCCGGGTCCTTCTGCCGAAGCGAACCGGCGGCCGAGTTCCGGGGGTTGACGAACATCCTCTCGCCGGCGGCCTCCTGGGCGGCGTTCATGGCGGCAAATTCGGCCAACGGCATGTAGATCTCGCCCCGAACCTCGAGCAACTCGGGAAAGGGGCCGGCCTTGGCGTTGAGCCGGTGGGGCACGACCTTGACGGTGGCCACGTTGGCGGTGACATCCTCCCCGGTCACCCCGTCACCGCGGGTGGCCGCCTGCACGTAACGACCGCGCTCGTAGGTCAACGACATGGCCACACCGTCGACCTTGGGCTCGCTGGAAAACACGAGTCGGGCCAAGTCGAGGTCGGGCACCGGGCGGCGCAAACGCTCGGCCCAGGCTCGGAGGTCCTCCTCGGCGAAGGCGTTGTCGAGGCTCATCATGGGGACCCGGTGCCGGACCGCTTGGAACAGGCCCAGGAGGGCCCCGCCCACGATCTGGGTCGGCGAATCGGGAGTGGCCAGAGCGGGATGGCTGGCCTCGAGGTCCCGCAACTCTCGTACCAAGAGGTCGAACTCGGCGTCGGGGAGTTCCGGCGCGTCCAACGTGTGGTAGCGCTCGTTGTGGTACGTGATGAGCTCGCGCAACTCGGAGGCCCGAGCCGTCGCGGCCGCGTCCGCCGGGTCAGCCTCAGCCACGGTCACCCACGGTCACCCACGATCAAGCGGCGATGCCCGCGCCGACCACCGCGTCCTGATCCACGATGTCGTAGAGGGCCACGGTCTGCCCCGCCGCCACCGGGCGCTGGGGCACGTCGAACTCCACCATCAGCCCGTCATCGGTCCGCGCGAGTGAGCACGGGGCCGGCCGGCCGTGGGCACTGACCTGGGCGACGGCGCGTGCGCCGTCACCGAGCGGCCGGTCGACCCAGGTGAGGGTCGAGCTGGGGAGGGCGATGGCGGACGTCACCGCCTCGGCCGCGCTGCCGACGGTGACGCGACGAGACGGCACGTCGACCGCGACGACGTAGCGTCGAGCGCCGTCGGTACCGTGCCCCATGCCCTTGCGCTGGCCCACGGTGACCAATTCCACCGCGTCGACCGTACCGACCGGATCCCCGGCACCGTTCACGACCTCGGCGGCATGGAACTCCAACTGACGTGAGAGGAACCCGCCCCGTCCTTCCGCACTCCCGATGAAGCACACGTCCTGACTGTCGGGCTTGTCCGCCGTGCGCAGTCCCAATCGAACGGCATGGGCGCGCACGTCGTTCTTGGTCATCTCCCCCACCGGGAACACCACGCGGGCCAGCTCGCCCTGTCCCAGCATGGAAAGCACATAGGACTGGTCCTTCTCCACATCGGCACCCCGGCGGAGCCTGAGCGACTCGTTGCCGGTGACCCGGGCGTGGTGCCCGGTGGCCAGGCGCTCGAAGCCCATTCGGCCGGACCGCGCCAGCAGGCGGTCGAACTTGATGGATCGGTTGCACTCGATGCAGGGGTTGGGGGTCCGTCCCCGGGCGTGGGCCTCCACGTAGGGCGCCACCACGTGGGCGTCGAACTCGTCGGTCAAGTTGAAGACGTGATGGTCGATCCCCAGTTGTTGCGCCACCCGGCGGGCGTCATCGACGTCGCCCACCGAGCAACAGCCCGAGTCCGACTCCCCTCCCCACAGCTTGAGCGTGGCCCCGACCACATCGTGGCCCGCCTCGACCAGGAGCGCGGCGGCAACCGAGGAGTCGACCCCTCCCGACATGGCCACCAGCACTCTCATCGCACCAGTGTGCCACCCACCCTCTGGGTCCGTGGACGCCACCTGCTACCCGTCGTGTCGCACCGCGGCGACCAATGGCGGCACGACGGCGACCGCCCGCTCGACGTCCACCCCGGTGGTCCCGCGACCCAACGTGAACCGGATCGCTCCGCGCGACAGGGACTCGGAGACGCCCATGGCGGAGAGGACGTGGCTGGGCTGGAGCGCACCGCTGGCGCACGATGAGCCACCGGAGGCACAGATGCCCCGCTCCCCCAACACGACCAGGAGTTCCTCCCGTTCGACCCCGTGAAGGCACAGGTGGAGGTGGCCGGGCAGCGTGGGCACGCCCGGAGGGACCGTGCGATGAGCGTCGGGGATGGCAGCGGTCAAGCCGCGGGCTAGGGCATCCCGCAGCCCGGCCACGCGCCGGGTCGCCGCGTCCCTCTCCGCTGCGGCCAGTCGGAGTGCGGTGGCCAGGCCGACGGCGCCGACGACATTTTGCGTGCCGCTGCGTCGTTCGCGCTCTTGACCGCCCCCGTACTGGTGGGGCGCAATGACCGAGGGCAGACGTTCCGCCAGGACGCCGACGCCCACCGGGCCGCCCAGCTTGTGGGCGCTCACGGCCACCAGGTCGGCCCCCGCGGTGTCGGCGGCCAGGTTCACGAAGGAGGCCGCCTGCACGGCATCGGTGAAAATGCGGGCGGTGGCGCTCTTCGCCCGGACCGCCTCCACCACGCGCCCGAGCGGCTCGATGACGCCGGTTTCGTTGTTGGCGAGCATCACGGCGACCAGCGTCGTGCCCGGCTCGACCAGGTCGGCCAGGCCGGCCACGTCGACCAGCCCGGCCGAATCCACCGGGATTTCCTGCAGCTTGGCCGACCCGGTGCCGGCGGCCGCCCGGCACGACTCGAGCACCGCCGGATGCTCGACCGCAGAGCACAGCAACGACGGCGTGGCCTGGTCGTGGCTCGCCGCGGCCAGCGTCCCGAAGACGGCCAGGTTGGCTGACTCCGTGCCACCCGAGGTGAAGACGATCCCGCCCGGATCGCGCCCCAAGAGCGCAGCGATCTCGTCCCTCGATTCCTCGAGCAGTCGCCGGGCTCGTTGCGCCGGTCGATGGCTCCCGGTCGGGTTGCCCAGCGGCTCCGAGAGAGCCTCCGCCATGGCCTCGGCCACCTCGGGGCGCAGCGGTGTGGTGGCGGCGTGATCGAGGTAGGTCGTCTCTGCGGGGTCGCCGCTCAGGTGATCCACACCGTCTTGGCGTTGCAGAATTCCTTCAGTCCCAGCTCGGAGAGCTCCCGGCCGAAGCCCGATCGCTTGATCCCGCCGAAGGGGAGCTCCGGGGTGGATGCCACCATGGCATTGACGAAGACGGCTCCGGCCTCCAGTTCCTCGATGCAGCGCTGGATCTCCGCCTCGTCCGTCCCCCACACGCTCGAGCCGAGTCCGAACGTCGTGGCATTGGCCACCTCGAGGGCGGCGGTCAGATCCGGCACCCGTTCGACCATGGCCACGGGCCCGAAGAGCTCCTCCTGGGCCACCAGCATGTCCGACGTGATGCCCGAGAGAACCGTCGGCGGGAAGTACCACCCGGGGCCGTCGACCACCTGTCCCCCGCTGTGCACCGTCGCCCCTTGACTCCGGGCTTCCTCGACTTGCGCCACCAATTCGGCCCGTTGCGCCTCGGTCACGATGGGGCCGACGTCGGTGGCGGGGTCGAAGGGGTCGCCAACCACCAGCGCATCCATGGCTTCGGTGAAGCGGCGCAGGAACTCATCCGCCACCGGCTCCACCACGATGAAGCGCTTGGCGGCGATGCAGGACTGTCCATTGTTCTGCACACGGGCCTCCACGGCCGTACGCACGGTCGACTCCATGTCGGCAGACTCGAGCACGATGAACGCGTCGGACCCACCGAGCTCGAGGACGCTCTTCTTGAGCGCGTGGCCGGCTGTCGAACCCACCGACATGCCGGCCCGCTCGCTCCCGGTCAGGGTCACCGCGGCAATCCGGGGATCTTCGATGATCTTGGCGACGTCCTTGGATTCCACGAAGAGGTTGGTGAACACGCCGTCGGGCAACCCGGCCCGCCGAAAGAGATCCTCGAGCAGCAGGGCGGTTTGCGGCACGTTCGACGCGTGCTTGAGCAGTCCGACGTTGCCGACCATGAGGGCCGGCGCGGCAAATCGCACCACCTGCCACATCGGGAAATTCCACGGCATGATGGCCAGCACCGGGCCGATCGGCTGGTAGTGCACGTAGGAGCGGGACGCCCCGGTGGCGATGGTTTCGTCGGCCAGCAGCGACTCGGCGTGTTCGGCGAACCATCGAAGCCCCAGCGCACATTTCGACACCTCGCCCCGAGCCGAGGCGAAGGTCTTGCCCATCTCGGTGGTCAGGATCCGGGCGACGTCGGGCACTTCGCCCTCCAACAGTTCGGCCGCCGTGATCAGGTGGCGGGCGCGCTCGGCAAAGGTCGTGTGCCTGTACTCGCCGAATGCGACCACGGCCCGCTGGATGAGGGCCTCCACTTCGGCCGGTGTGTGGGTGTCAAATGTCTTCTCGATCTGACCAGTGGCGGGATTCGTGGTGGCAAATGGCATGGGTCGATTCTTACCGCCCTTCGGCCCCGCGCCATGCAGTCAGGCCCAGGTGCTGGGGAATGGCGCGGCGCAAGAGCTTGCCGGTCGCGGTGTGCGGCAGATCCGGGGCCCTCACGTAGAGCTTCGGTCGCTTGTACGGCGCCAGGCGGGCCTCGGCCACCGAGCGCAGCGACGCTTCGTCGACCGAAGGGTCGGCCACGTAGGCGACGCAGACCCGCTGACCCCATTGCTCGTCGGGCAGCCCGAACACGGCGAGTTCCCGCAGGCCGGGCACCGCGGCCAGGACGGCCTCCACCTCGGCCGGGTACACGTTGACCCCGCCGCTGATGATGAGGTCGAGACGACGGCCGGTGAGGTAGAGGTACCCGCCCTCATCGAGCCGGCCCAGATCACCGACGGTGCAGGCCGATCCCCGCCAGGCCGCTCGCGTCGCCTCGTCGTCGCCCCAGTAGCTGAAGTGGGCGAAGGGCGGCATGTCGCACCACACCGTTCCCGAGCCGTCGTCGGCCTCGGCCTCCCCCTCCACCGGGCTCACGCTGAGGCGCCGGCCGGGCCGGGCGCGACCCACCGTGCCGGGATGTTCGAGCCACTCGTCGGGCCCACACACGGTGAACTGGCCTTCCGTCGATCCGTAGAATTCCCACACCTCCCCCGGGCGCACGCGCGCCATGGTCGCCCGCTTGACCGACGGCGGGCAGGGCGCACCGGCGTGAGCCAGGAAGCGCAGGGAATCGAAGGCCTCGTCGACCGCCAGGTCCGGCGAGGTGAGGATGCGTTGCAGATGGGTCGGCACCAGGAAGGCGGTGGTCGGGCGGAGGCGCCGCAGCACCTCGAGCGCCGTGGCGGCATCGAAGCGACCGAGAATGGCCAGGGATCCCCCCGAGAGCAGCGTCCCGGTCGAGAAGCGCACCGAGACCGTGTGGTACATCGGCGAGCACACCATGTGGAGGTCATCGCCATCGAACTGCCAGATGGCGGCTTCGTCCTCGAACACGGCCTTCGCCGTGGCCTCGTCCCAGACCCCGGTGGTGACCCCCTTGGGCCGGCCGGTGGTGCCCGAGGTGTAGTGCATGGGCCGGGTCAGCGGATAGGCCGAGAGTTCCGCCTGGGGACCCTCCATCAGCGAGGCCAATTCGGCCGGGCGGAGAACCTGCACCGAGGGTCGGGCGTCGGCCACGAGACGATCCCGCTCCGCCGCGGTGAGGGTGGCGTTGAGCAGGACCGGGATGACGCCGATGCGAGCGGCCCCGAGAACGGCGCAGATCAGGTTGGCCGATGAGGCCAGGCTGAACACCACCCGGTCACCCGACGAGCACCCGTGCGCCAGGAGCGCACCGGCAGCGCGGCGTTGCCGTTCCTCGGCCTCGAGCGCACCGAGCAGCTCGACCGTGGGTGCCTCCCTGGTCACCCTGGCAGCGTAGTGAGCGACGAGGGGGCCCCACAGTGGAACGATGGAGGCCATGGAAAATCAGGGGATCGGCGCGGCACGGAGACTGATCGAGGGGTCGCGCCGCATCCTGGTCCTCACCGGAGCGGGCATCTCCACCGATTCGGGCATCGCCGACTTCCGCGGGCCCGAGGGACTGTGGACGAAGAACCCCGAGGCCGAGCGGATGGCCACCCTCCAGGTCTATATCGACGACCCCGAGGTGCGCCGCCGCTCGTGGCGGCACCGCCTGACGTCGCCCATGGGGGACGCCCGGCCCAACGCCGGCCACGCCGCCCTGGTGGACCTGGAGCGCTCGGGCCGGCTCGAGACGCTGGTCACCCAGAACATCGATGGGTTGCACCAAAAGGCCGGATCGGATCCCGCCCGCGTCGTTGAGATCCACGGCAACGCCTTGGACATCATGTGCCTGCGCTGTCAGCTCCGGCAGCCCGCTGAGCCAACCCATGCGCGCGTTCGCGCGGGCGAGGACGATCCCACCTGTCAAGAGATCCGGCCGGACGGGTCACGGTGCGGGGGGATGTTGAAGTCGGCCACCATCAGCTTCGGACAGAACCTGGTGCCCGAAGACCTCCGAGCGGCCGAAGAGGCGGCGGCGGCGTGCGATCTCCTCCTGGCCGTGGGCTCGACCCTCGGGGTCTACCCCGCCGCGGGACTGGTGCCCATCGCGGCGAGAGGCGGCGCCGCCATTGTGATCGTCAACGGCGGGCCCACCGATCTGGACGGACTGGCCGACGTCGTGGTCACCGGATCCATCAGCGAGATCCTGCCGCAGCTGACCCAGGGCCTCACGCCACTGGCGTGACCGGCGGCGCGCTACGACCCGGCCGACTTGTTGCCTTCTGACTTGGCCTTTCGGCGAGGCTTGAGGGCGAACCACCAGATGCTGGCCATCGTTCCCACGATCCCGACAGTGGCCGCGACCGGCTTGAGGACCTTTCGTGATCCGCTCTTTGGCATGGGTGAAGACACTACTGCGATTGCCCCGCGGTCGCCGACGACAATCGCCCCTCGTGAAAGCGCCGGGCGGCCGACACCAGGGCGGCGAAAGGTCGTTGATCGCCGCTCTCCTCGGGATGCCACTGCACCCCCAGCACGAAGAACGCGCCCGGGAGTTCGACCGCCTCGATGACCCCGTCGGCGGAGCGCGCCGTGACGACCAGGCCGGTGCCCAGTGCGTCAATCGACTGGTGGTGCGAGCAGAGCACGGCCGTCTCGGCTCCGAAGACCTCCGCCGTCCGAGAGCCCGGCGTGGTGGTGACCTCGATCTCACCGAACACCGACGGGGCACGTCGATGATCCTCGTGGCCGACCACGTCGGGCAGGTGCTGGTACAGCGTGCCGCCCAGTTCGACGTTGAGAACCTGGCAGCCTCGGCACACGGCCAGCACGGGAAGATCGACCGCCAAGGCCGCCGCCAGGAGCGCGCGCTCACTTTCGTCACGAACCGGATCGACCCCACCCACGCTGGGCTGGGCGGTCTCCCCGTAGAGGGCGGGATCGACATCCCCGCCGCCGGTGAGCACCAGCCCGTCCAGCACCGATATCACGTCGGCGGCGCCGAAACCGGGCCCGACTGCGGCGGTGCGCGGCGGCGGCAGGAGCATGGGTCGGGCGCCGGCCGAGGCCACCAGCTCGTAGTACGACTCGGGCAGGACCGCCGCCGGGCGGCTCCAGGCCCCCCAGGCCGACTCCGCCACATAGGTCGAGAGGCCGACGAGCGGGATCACGCCGCGACCGCCCGGTGGGCCTCCCGACCCTCGATCCGGGTGGCCCGGGGGTCGGTGCTGGCGACGGCGAACATCGCTCCAGCGTACAAAGGGAATGGACGGTGGCGGGTGGGGACGACATCATGCGTCATGCCCGGACTTGAATTCATCGCCGCGGGGATCGCCGACGGCTCCATCGATACGGTCGTGCTGGCCTTTCCCGACATGCACGGACGACCGGTGGGGAAGCGGATCACCCCCACCTTCTTCACCGAGCACGTGGCCGAACACGGCATCGAAGCTTGCGACTACCTGCTGGCGGTCGACGTCGACATGAATCCTCTCCCCGGGTACCGGTTCGCCAACTGGGACTCGGGCTATGGGGACGTCGTGGTCCATCCGGACTACACCACCACTCGGATGCTGCCGTGGCTCCCCGGGACCGTGATGGTCATCGGCGACGTCACCGACGAAGACGGGACGCCGGTCGACGTGTCACCACGTCAGATCCTGCGGCACCAGATCACCCGGGCGGCCGAGCGGGGATTCAACGTCCTCAGCGCCACCGAACTCGAGTTTTACCTGTTCCGTGAGACGTACGAGGAGGCCCAGGACAAGGGGTGGCAGGGGCTCAAGCCGCACTCGGCCACCATTGAGGACTACCAGTTGCTGCAGACCTCGCGCGAGGAGTACGTCCTCAAGCGCATCCGCCAGGAGATGTGCGCGGCGGACATCCCGGTGGAATTCTCCAAGGGCGAGGCCGGTCGCGGCCAACACGAGGTGAACGTCACCTATGCCGGCTCATTGGAGACGGCGGACCGTCACCTGGTCTTCAAGAACGGGATCAAGGAGATTGCCGCGCAGGAGGGCCGCGCCGCCACCTTCATGGCCAAGTGGTCCATGGACGAGGTGGGCTCCTCGTGCCACGTGCACAACAGCTTGTGGGATGCGAAGACCGATGCCCCCCTCATGGCCGACCCGTCCCACCCGAGCGGCCTCTCCACCGTCGGGCGTCGATTCCTGGCCGGCCAGCTCCACGCCGCCCGCCAGTTGGCCTGGTGCGCCGCGCCGACCGTCAATTCCTACCGGCGCTACGTCCCGGGAAGTTGGGCCCCCACCGCCATCGTGTGGGGCGAGGACAACCGCACCTGCGGCTTCCGCATCGTCGGTCACGGGGCCGGTCGGCGCATCGAGACCCGGGTGCCCGGGGCCGATGTCAATCCGTACCTCGTGGTGGCCGCCTGCATCGCCGCCGGCCTCTACGGCATCGACCATGAGCTCGACCTTCCCGAACCCTTCGCCGGCAACGCCTACGAAGCGACCGGCGTGCCCCGGATCCCTTCCACCCTGGTCGAGGCGATCGGCGAGCTGGAGGGCTCAGCTGTGGCCGCCGAAGCCTTCGGGGCCGACGTGCACCATCACCTGCTCAACACGGCTCAGCAGGAATGGGAGGCGTCCAACCGTCACGTGTCCGACTGGGAGCTGGCGCGCAACTTCGAACGCATGTAGGCCGGTCAGGCCGGGTGGGCCGGTCAGGCCGGGTGGGCGGCCAGCTTGCGACCGTTCAAGCGCTTGTGGATGCCCTTGGTCTCCTTGTAGAGGTTGATGAACTCTTCGAGGACGGGCGCGTAGCACGCGCTCGCCTCAGGGTCGGGTGTGTAGGTTGCCTTGACTTCGACGGTGGCGGGGATGTCGGCCAACGAGATGCGGCCCAGGGCCAACAGGGTCAAGAGGCCGGCGCCCCGGACATTGGCCTGCACCGGGTCGGCCATCTGACGGATGGTGCGCCCCAACACGTCGGCGTGCATCTGTGACCACAGGTCCGAATTGGCGCCGCCCCCGATGAAGGCCAGGGATTCGAAGGGGCCCTTGCAGTACTTCTCCACCGCGCCCAACAGCCAGGCCGAGTTGAAGGCCACGCCCTCGAACACGGCGCGGACCATGTCCGCCCGGGTCGAGGAGAGCGAAATGTTGTGGAAGCCACCCCGGATGGTGTGATCGTCCACCGGCGTTCGCTCGCCGTTGAGCCAGGGGGTGAACAGCACGCCGCGGGCACCCTGGGGCACGCCGGCCGCCAGGTCGTTGAGCCGGACGAGGACGTCGGCCGGCGCGGACCCACCCGGGGCGAGGGCGTCGTCGGGGAAGAGGAGGTTGTCCCGCAACCAGGTCAGGCAGGCCCCGGCCGTCTCGTGCTCGTCGGCCACCAGGTAACGGCCCGGAATGCCGGAAGGGAAGGACGCCACGTTGGTCAGCGCATCGGTCTTCTTGAACGGCACGTGGCAGCTGATCCAACTCGATGTCCCGATGTAGAGGTGGCCGTCGAGGTCATCCACCGCCCCCGACCCGACGGCGGCCGAGTGGAGGTCACCCGTGCCACTGACCACCGGCGTCCCCGCCAAGAGCCCGAGCTCCGCGGCGGCTGTCGCGGTCAGGCCGCCCTGGATCGAACCGGTGGGGACCAGGTCGGGGAGGCGGCTGCGCTCGAGCCCGGCCAGATCGAACAGGCCGTCGTCGTAGGCGACGGCGTTGATGTCGCGGTTGTCGGTGACCCAGTGCAGGGTGATGGAGTCGTGTGAGGCCCGGGCCAGTCCGGTCAATCGCAGGCCCAGGTAGTCCACCGGTTCGAGGAAGACGGCCGTGGCGGCATAGACGTCCGGGCGCTCCTGGCGCAAGAAGTGGATGTGCCCCACGGGGTCCTTGCCCGAGAGGCTCGGTATGCCCCCGGTGCGCCGCACCCAGCGGGTCAGCTTCGACGCCCCGTAGCCCTGCACATTGAGGGCACCCCGGACGGTATTCCTCACCGCGCTGGCTCCACGCGAGTCCATCCAGATGATGGAGGGGCCGATGGCAACGCCGTCGGCACCGACCGCGACGGTCCCGGACCACTGCGCCGTGCACCCGACGCCGATCACCTTTTCCGGCGCCACCCCGCTCTGGGTCATGGCCCTCCGGGCCGAGACGACGACCGCATCCCACCAGTCCTGGGGAAGCTGCTCGGCCGAGCCGTCCTCACCCAGCTCAATCCCGACCGGCTCGAAAGCGTGGGCGACGATCCGCCCGGAGGCGGCAATCACCGCCACCTTGGGGCCACCGGTCCCGAGGTCCACCGCGAGGACATACGACTCCTCGCCGCTCCCGTCGGGAAGCGGCCGCAGGGGCGTGACGGCGGCAACGGACAGGGTCGGTGCCGGGGCGCTCCGCATGGGAGCGAAGCCTAAACCCGCTCTCGGCACCCGACCCGGCCCGCCGGGTCGCTGGTGTTACTCGGCCAAGCCCGCTTCGACTTCCAGCTCCATCTTGACCTTGTTGCCGACCACAATGCTGCCGTCCCGGAGGGAGCCGTTGAAGCTCACGCCGAAATCGCGGCGGTCGATCTCGGCCGAGGCGGAGAAGGCCACCACGGTCTTGTCGTCCTGCATGGCCGGGCCTTCGCCCAGGTACTCCAGGTCGAAGACGACCGACTTGGTGACCCCGCGAATGGTGAGGTCGGCGGTGAGCTTCCACTGCGAGTCGGTGATCCTCTTCAGCCCGGTGCTCTTGAGGGTCAGCTTGGGGAAGTTCTCGGAATCGAGAAAATCGCTGGTGCGCAGGTGGTCATCCCGCATCCCCTGGTTGGTGTGGATGGTGGACGCCACCGCTTCGGCTTCCAACGTGGAGTCTTCGGGATTCTCGGCCACGGTGAAGGTGCCGGAGAACTCGGCGAAGCGGCCGCGTACCTTGGTCCCGATCAGGTGGCGAGCCACGAAACCGACTTCGGAGTGGGCGGGGTCGACAACGTAGGTCCCCGGCTTGGGGAGGGTGACTGTCTCAGTTGAGGTATCGGTGCTGCTCATGGCGCATCTCCTTGTTGATCTTGGTTTTGTTGATCGTGTTGCTCTCCGTCATGATAGTATCTGATTCAGCAGATACTTGTCAAACAACTATTATACAGTCAATTACTTTTCAGTCAGACAACTGGAGTTGCTGGTAGAGTGAGTCTGATTGGGGGAGCGATATGGACACACCGACATTTCCCAACCGAGTCGTCGATGACCTGGACACCGCGGCGGCGGACGGCACGTGTGGCGTACTGGGTCAGATCGACGACGAACGACTGCAGCTGATGGGCCTCCTCGTCCGCTCCCATCGCCGACTTTCCTACGTGCTCGGGCAAGAGCTCGAACAGGCCTGCGGCATCCCCCTGGTGTGGTTTGACGTGCTGATCCACGTCGGTGGTGCCCCCGAAGGGCGATTGACGATGAGCAAGCTGAGTGCCGACATCGCCTTGACGACGGGCGGCGTGACCCGCTTGGTGGACCGCATGGTCGACGCACATCTGGTCGCCCGCCAGAGCTGCCCGTCCGACCGGCGCAGTGTCCATGTCATCCTCACGCCCAAGGGCGAAGCCACGCTGAAAGATGCCATCGCCGAGCACATCGAGGGTATCGATCGGCACCTGATGGCACCCCTGGATACGAGCGAGCGCGCCTCGTTGGGCGCGGTGCTCGCCAAGCTGGTCGGCGACAACCAGCCAGCCTCTCGCTGAGGGGCCGACCCGTCAGTTCGATCCGGCGCCGCGTCGTTATTCTCCGGTGATGGCGACACGGTGTTCGTGCTGCGGTGAGGCGGTGGAAGAATCAGTCCACCTGCACTCGCGGCGCGACGTTGCGATCTGTTACCGCTGCCTCGACTGGCTGAACGGGCGGCGGGCCCGGCAGGTGGCGGCCCATGGCGGCTGGACCGTCGTCGGCTTCGATCCGATCTTCACGGTGGCGGACGTGGAGCGCTCGGTCGACCACTACCAGCGGCTCGGTTTCGAGACGTCGCACCATGACGAGACCTACGCCTTCGCGCACCGGGGTGGCAACCTCACCGTCCACCTGGCCCAGGCTGACGGCGGCGGCGGCGGCGGCGGCGGCGGACCCACAGTGGGCTCGCTCTACCTCCACGTGGATGACGCCGACCAGCTGGCGGACGAATGGCGGAAAGCCGGTCTCGGGGTCGTCGGACCCGAGGACACCACCTACGGCAAGCGGGAGGGCTCGCACACCGACCCCGACGGGAACCTGATCAGGTTCTGGTCCCCCCGCCGCGGCCGGATTGACGCTGACCTCCTGCCCGGACTCTCTGCCCGGACCATGCGCACTGTCCGAACCATGCCCGCCGCGGCGGGCCTCACATCATCAGGCGTCGTCAGCTTTCGTCAGCCAGACCCGCACCTCGGGGCCCACGTCCTCGCCCTCGAGCTCGAGGACGGTCCCCTCACCCGCACCGGGCCCGACGGTGATGTCGACCGCCAATACCTCTCGGGCGATGTAGTCGAAGTAACCGGAGATGGCGTCGAGACCGACCACGTGCAGATGGATGCGGTCGGAGACATCGAGTCCGCTGGTCTTGCGCAGGTCCTGCACCAGACGAACCACCTCGCGGGCCAGTCCCCGGTGCCGGAGGTCGACGGTGAGGTTCAGGTCGAGGGCGACAACCTCACCGCCCTCTCGAGACACGGCGAAGCCTTCTTGCCCTCGCACCCGAAGCTGCACGTCTTCGGGAGAGAGATCAACCGTTCCATCGGGGAGCGCCACCGTGACGGATTGTCCCGCCTCGAGCGTCGCCGCGGCTTCGACGCCGTTGAGAGCGGCGAGCGCCGGTTTCAGGTACTTGACCCGTTCACCCAGCCGCGGGCCGAGGGTGCGGAAGTTGGGGATCAATTCGAATTCGAGTACCTCGCTCAACTCGTCGGCCAGGTCGATCTCGTCGACATTGAGTTCCTCGGCCACGATCTCGTGCAGGATGGCCGGCGCGTCCGACGGCAGGAACACCAGGGCCCGGGCCAGCGGTTGGCGCACCTTGACGCCGGCTTCACTTCGGGCCGCCCGGCCCAGGGAGGTGAGACGTCGGGCCAATCCCATCTGGGCTTCGAGGTCCCGATCGGTCCACGCCGTCTCGGCCTTGGGCCAGTCGCACAGGTGGACCGACTGGTCTTCTCCGGCTCCGGTGAGCGCACGCCACATGGCATCGGCCACGAAGGGACAGAACGGGGCCAGGAGGAGGCACAACGTGGTCAGGACCTGGTGCAACGTGGCCTGCGCGGCCAGAGAATCCCCGGCCTGGGCATGCGGGTCGGTGCGCCAGAACCGGCGGCGACTGCGTCGCACGTACCAGTTTGAGAGATCATCGACCAGGGTCCCGAGCGGACCGGCCGCGCCGAGCGGCTCGTAGGTCTCGAGGGCCACGGTCACGTCGGCGACCGTGCTGGACAGGCGGGAGAGGATCCAACGGTCGAGCGGACCTCTCTCCGCCACGGCGGGGATGCCGGCCGCCGCCGGATCGAAGCCGTTGAGCGACGCATAGGTGGTGAAGAAGCTGAAGGTGTTCCACAGCGTGAGGAGCGTGTCGCGCATGGCCGTATCGATGGCGGTCAGGCTGGCCCGAGTCGGTGTCCACGGCGAGCCCTGGCTGAACATCCACCAGCGCAGAGCGTCGGCTCCCCGGGTGTCGAGGATCGTCCAGGGGTCGATGATGTTGCCCAGGGACTTGGACATCTTGCGCCCGTCGGCGTCGATGATGTGGCCCAGGCAGACCACGTGCTTGTACGGGGTCTTACCGAAGACCAGGGTGTTGACGGCCAGCAAGGAGTAGAACCAGCCGCGCGTCTGGTCGATGGCCTCGGAGATGAAGTCGGCCGGGAACGTGAAGGCTTCCATCGAGCCCGGCTCGTGGGGGTACCCGACCTGGGCCGCCGGCATCGAACCCGAGTCGAACCAGGCGTCGATGACCGGCTCGACGCGGCGGGCCACTGCCTCGGGACCTTCCCGTCCCGCCGCCGCGCACTCGGGACACCCGAACTCGACGTCGTCGATGACGGGACGATGCGGGTCGAGACCAGTGACGTCGCGCCCGCGAGCTCAGAGAGCTCGGCCAGCGATCCGATGCAGTGCAGGTGGTTCCGGCCACACCGCCAGATGGGGAGCGGCGTGCCCCAGTAGCGGTCCCGGGAAAGGGCCCAGTCCACATTGTTCGACAGCCACTCCCCGAACCGGCCGTCCCGGATGTAGAACGGGTGCCAATCCACCGTGGCGTTGGCCGCCAGCAGGTCGTCCTTGCGGGTCGAGGTGGCGATGTACCAGCTCGGCTTGCCCCAGTAGATCAACGGGGTGCCGCAGCGCCAACAGTGTGGGTACGAGTGCACGTAGGTGAAGCGCCGCAGCAGGAGTCCCGCCGCCTCGAGTCGGTCGTTGATGGCGGTGTTGCTGGCCCGCACGTCTTGTCCGGCCAGCCATTCGATCTCGTCGGTGAACCGCCCGTCCGGTCCGACCGGATTCAGGGTGGGCAATCCGTGCTCGCGCCCGACCTGGCGGTCGATCTCACCGAAGGCGGGAGCCAGGTGCACGATCCCCGTCCCCTCCTCCGTCGTCACATAGTCCGCCGGCACCACGCGCCATCCATCGGCACCCGGTGGGGGTGCCAGGTCGTTGAACGGTCGGGCGTAGTGCAGGCCGACCAGGGCACGCCCCACCGTCCGGTGGGAGATCCGGGCGGATGCCCCCTCACCCAGGACGTGGTCGACCAGATCCTCGGCCATGACCAGACCGTCGACAGTGGCATAGATCAGATCGGGGTGCACGGCCACGCCCGTATTCGACAGCAGGGTCCAGGGCGTGGTCGTCCAGACGACCAGCCATTGGGCGTCGCCCACCAGCGCGGCATCCGGATTGACGATCCGTAGACGGACGTAGGCCGACTCGTCCTCTTCGTCGGTGTAGACGCCGGGCTGCCCCAGCTCATGGCTGGAGAGCGGGGTCCCGCAGCGCGGGCAGTACGGGACCACCTTGAGGTCCTCGTAGAGGAGGCCCTGGTCGAAGAGCTGCTTGAGGTGCCACCAGACCGACTCGATGTAGGTCGGACTGAGCGTCCAGTAGGCCGCATCCATGTCGACCCAGTACCCGATGCGGGTCGTCAGCCGGGCGAACTCGTCGACGTAGGAGTAGACGGACTCACGACAGAGACGGATGAACTCGGCGATGCCGACCTGCTGCTCGATCTGATCCTTGCCGGTGATGCCCAGCTTCTTCTCCACCTCGACCTCGACGGGAAGTCCGTGGGTGTCCCAGCCGGCCCGCCGGGCCACGTAGGAACCATCCATGGCACGGAACCGGCAGAAGAGGTCCTTGTAGACGCGGGCCCACACGTGATGGAGCCCGGGCATCCCGTTGGCCGTGGGCGGGCCCTCGTAGAAGATCCACGATGGGGCCCCTTCCCGCTGCTCCACCGAGCGCTCGAAGACGCGGTGCGCCGCCCAGCGGGCCAGTTCGGCCTGCTCAAGAGCAACAAAGTCGGTATCAGGGGGGACAGCTGTGAACACGGACGCTCTATCGTCGAGGTCAAGAGGTGCGAGGCCTCTTGGGTGACGCAAAGACTAGAGGCTGGGAGCGTTCCCTCGGTACGCCGGAGTAGGCCTCCCAGGGGCGAGCCAAGATCGCCGGGCTCAGATGTGGAGTCTCACCGAGCCCAGGTGAGACCGCTTCTGACGAGGCGATGTGGCAGAGCGCCGCCTTCACCACCAGGTGAGGGGATAGTGGCGGTCCTTGTTCGAAGAGAAATTATTGACGACGACGGCGACCACCAGGAGAATGAGCGCCCCCACCAACACCGGGCTGAGGACGAATTGATAGCCCAGGTGATGGACCTGCGCAGGGCCGAGGACGGCGATGAGTGCCGTGGCGCCGGCGGGTGGATGCACCACACTCGTGAGCTGCATGAAGACAATCGTGGTGGCGACTGCCACCGATGCCGCCAGATCAATGTGACTACCCAGCAGTTTGTACGCGGTCACTCCGGTCAGCGCCGCAATGAGTTGGCCGAGTACCAGGGGGCGCGGTTGAGCGAACGGAGAGTGCGGTGCGCCATAGAGCAGGGCCGCCGATGCGCCAAAGGAACCAATGAGGAAGAGCTTCGCTGAGAGCGGCCAGCCGGGGTACAGGCTCGGGAGCGAGATGAGATAGATCGCGAAGAACCCCGCGCACCAGGCCCAGACAACGGCCGACATCCGATGGCGGGTGACCACTCGCGGGGCGGTCCCCCGCATCCGTCCGAAATAGACCGCCAGTGGTGACGATCGTCGTGAATCTTCCATCTACTCAGACGCCACGGTGCATACGGGCAACGGGGTCAGGAGCGCAGGAGCATCAAGGGCACGACACGCCAGAATGCTCGAGCGGCTCACTGTGGGTCCGATCATGCAGCGCGACGCTAGCGGGCGATGCCGTCGTCGTAGGTGACCGTTGAGCGATGCCTCGCACTTCGGAAGCGGAGCCCAGTTGAGGGCGTTACGGCGATCGAGAGAACGCTCCGAGACGCCATCGTCAAATATGACGATGGCTGGCACGGGCCGGACTGAACACCCCCACGACCAATCTCGCGACGCAATTGAGGCGGACGAAGTGGCTGGTATCGCAGAAGACCTGCAATAATTCACAGCGGTCTTATGACGGACAACCTCGACAACCTGATTCTCGATCTCCTTGAATGGTTGGGTTCGAGCCAGCGCCCCTACCTCGAGGTGCTCGATGCGTGGCGGACCTCGTGTCCGCGCTTTCCAGTGTGGGAAGACGCCAACGACCGAGGCTTCATCGAGCGTCATTATGCGCCCGGGCGCGGCCAGTGCGTTTCGGTGTCCGTGGCCGGGACCGAACACCTTCGGAAGTACCGCTCCCAGTGGGTGGCCGATGGCGAACCGCTCAGCATCTGACCGCCTCCGAGTGTCGGGTTCGGGTGTGCCGATCGGCCGGGCAGACTAGCGGGGTGACCTTCGATCAGTACGCGCCGTACGGGCCGGTCGTCGAGACGACCCTCCGGGTGGTGACTTGGAATGTCTGGGGTCGGTACGGGCAGTGGCAGGCGCGCCAAGCGGGGATCGAAGAGGCGCTCCTCGCCACGGTCCCCGACATCGTCTGCCTCGTCGAGTCCTGGTCGACTGCTGACACGACTCAGGCGGAGCAGGTCGCCAAGCGGCTGGGAATGGAACATCATCTGTTCGAAGGAGATTGGCAACACGACGATTGGGTGTCGGGCATCGGCCTGGTTTCACGATGGCCCATGTCGGTGCGCGAACGGAACCTGTTACGAGGAGAGGATGGATCCGGAGTTGGCGAGGTGCTCGGCGCGAGTGTCGAGGGTGAGCGGGGGATCATTCAGCTCTTCGTCGTGATGTTGGACTACCCGCTCGACGCCAGCCGGGTGCGTCAGGGACAGGTGCGACAGCTCGCCCAGCTCATCTCGGAGACGACCCGCCGGCGCTACCCAGTAGTGGTCTGTGGCGACTTCAACGCCGGACCTGACTCTGACGAGGTCCGCATGCTCACGGGGCGCGTCGCCACTGCCGCTCCGGGTTTGGTCTTCTATGACGCCTGGGAGCTCGCCGGCGATGGGACTGCTGGCCATACGTGGTCCAACCGCAATCCGCTGGCTGCCGTCGCCATGTATCCCGATCGACGCTTCGACTACGTGCTCTCAGCTTGGCCACGGCTCGGCGCCGTCGGCCATCCGACTCACTGCGAGCTGCTCGGCGTCCTCCCGGGCGAGGAGCTTCAGCTGTCCGATCACTACGGCGTCCTTGCCGATCTGCGATATTGACTATGCGATCCTCACTTCAAGCCAGCTGACACCATTCCGGCCCTCGTGACATCCACGGGAACAAAGGGCGGCAGGTTGGAGCCGAATGACCTCAGATGGCTGTGGTGAAGTGTCGGGCGACCACTTCGTCCCAGCGGGCCTCATTCATCTCGAGCAGTGACCCGAGCACCAGGTCGGCCAGACCGAAGGCCGCCTGACCCTCCTCCCCCGGCTCAGGGACGGCGATGCAAGCCATGGAGGCCGCTTTGGCCGCCAGGACCCCGGCCGGCGCGTCTTCCCAGACCAGGCAGCGACGGGGATCGGCGCCCAACTTGGCCGCCGCCGCGAGGAACACGGCCGGGTGCGGCTTGCCGTATTCCTCGTCCTCGGCCGAGTGGATGAGGTCGAAATGCTGCCGCAAGCCGAAGTGATCGAGCGCCGCTTCAATCAGCCGGTACTGCGACGACGAGGCCACGGCCATCGGCAGCTCCCTCTCCGCGCACATGGCGATGGCGTGACCGGCTCCTGGTTTGAGCTCGCCTTTGGCCAACACGAGGGCGATGACCCGATCGACGATGGTCACCGCCACCTCGGCCGGGCTCGGGCTGGCCCATGGATACTGCTCGTGCCAGAACTCGGTCACTTCCTCCACGAACATGCCCTTGGTGTTGCGGCAGCCGTCGGCGGCCAGCGGGACGCCGAGGTCACCCAGGATCTCGATCTCGGCCTCGTGCCAGAGGATCTCCGAATCGATGAGCAACCCGTCCATGTCGAAGATCGACGCGGCGAATCCCGCCGCCTTCGCCGATGTGGTCAAGCGGACAGCTCGGCCTCAATCGCCTCGACGATCGTCGGGTCCTCAGGCTCGACCTGGGGCCGGAAGCGCCCCACGATCTCGCCGGTCCCCGAAACCAGGAACTTCTCGAAGTTCCACGTGATGTCCCCGGCGGTGCCCTCGGCGTCGGGGAATGCCGTGAGCTCTGCGTAGATGGGGTTTCGGTCGTCGCCGTTCACGTCGATCTTCTCCATGAGGGGAAACGTCACTCCGTAGGTGGTCGAGCAGAACTGCTGGATCTCCTCGGCCGTTCCGGGCTCCTGGCCCATGAATTGGTTGCTGGGAAATCCGACCACGGAAAACCCCCGGTCGGCGTAGGTCTTCTGCAGGCGCTCGAGCCCCTCGTACTGTGGGGTCAGTCCGCACTTGGAAGCCACGTTGACCACCAGCAGGGTCTTTCCAGCGAAGGCACCGAGCGAGGAATCGTCGCCTTGGAGCGTGTGGACGGGAATGTCGTAGAGAGCCATGGGTCCGAGGTTACCGGGCCTGACCGGCCCCCGGCCGGGGGCGAGGGCCGCTCACCCGACGACGCCGCGTGCAAGAGTGAGCATCATGCAAGCAATAGTGATCCGGGACAGCCAGCTCCACTGGGAAGAACGGGACGATCCCGTGCCCGGGAACACCGAGCTCCTGGTGGCCGTCGAGGCGGCCGGGCTCAACGGGGCCGACCTGATCCAACGCATCGGGTTCTACCCCGCCCCTCCAGGCTCGCCGGCGGACATCCCCGGCATGGAGCTGGCCGGCGAGGTGGTCGCCGTGGGCTCCCAGGTCCGCCAGTTCTCCCCCGGCGATCGGATCATGGCCCTGGTGGGGGGCGGCGCTCAGGCCACCTTGTGCGTGGTCGACGAGTCGCACGCCTTGACCGTCCCCGACTTGCTCCCCTGGCCCGAGGCGGGGGGATTTCCCGAGGTCTTCTCGACCGCCTTCGACGCGCTCTTCACCCAGGGCCAACTCCGCATGGGGGAACGGGTGCTGGTCAGCGGCGCCGCCGGAGGTGTCGGCACGGCCGGCGTGCAACTGGCGGCCGGCACCGGGGCCACGGTGGTCGCCACCGTCCGCGATCCGGCCCGGCGCGACGAGGTCGTGGCGCTGGGCGCGACGGTGGCCATCGACCCAGAAGATGTGGCCGACCATGGTCCCTACGACGTCGTCCTCGAGCTGGTGGGGGCCGCCAGCCTGCCCCATGTGCTGCCGCACCTGGCGATCGGGGCTCGCGTCGTCGTCATCGGGGTCGGCTCCGGAGGGGCCATGGAGCTCGACCTGATGGGTCTCATGACCAAGCGGGTGCGCATCGGCGGGTCCACCTTGCGGGCCCGCACCCGCCGCGAGAAGGCGGACGTGGCGGCGGAGGTGGCGGCCCATGTCCTGCCACTCCTGGCGTCCGGTCGCATCCGCGTCCCGGTCTGTGCCGCCTTCCCCATGGCCGACGCCACCGACGCCTACGACCGGTTCGCCGCCGGAGGGAAGTTGGGCAAGGTCGTCCTGGTCAATTGAACGCACCGGCCCGAACGTCGCCGATCGAGGCTGTGCTCTTCGATGGCGATCAGACGCTGTGGGACTTCCAAAGGGTCATGCAAGGTGCTTTGCTGGCCGTGCTGGACGACCTTCGCGCCGCCCGACCCGGTGCCGTTACCGATGCGTTGACCGTCGGCGACCTGCAGCGCGACCGGGGTGCCGTGGCGCAGGAGCTGCTCGGGGTTGAGTACAACCTCGCCCGACTGCGCCGGCTCGGCTTCGCCCGATCCCTGCAGCGCGTGCGGCGAGCGGGCGGGGACTGGAGCGAGGCGCAGGACCTGGTGTTGGCCGAACAGCTGGCTGATTCTTATTTTCGGCACCGCGACAAGGACCCAGCCCTGTTTGAGGACGCGTTGCCCACCCTCGAAACACTGCGGCCCGATTACCGCATCGGATTGCTGTCCAACGGCAGTCGACTGCCCGAAGCCATGGGGCTCGGGGGGATCTTCGAAGTCGTCGTCTTCGCCCAGGATCACCGCGTGGCCAAACCCGACCGCGGGATATTCGAGGTGGTCCAGCAGCAGATGGGGTTGGCCCCGTCCGCCTGCGTCCTGGTCGGCGATCACCCCCTCAACGATGTCGTGGGGGCGAAACGAGCGGGCTGGCACGCCATCTGGATCGACCGCGACGGTGGGGGCACGTATCGGCCTCCGCCCGGCTGCGACGAAGTGCCCGATGCCGTGATCACCTCGTTGGATGAGCTGCCCCGGGCGCTGAAGGGCCTCTGAGTCGGGCGTGTGAGATGAGGTCACTCCGTCAAGGGATCAGGAGTGTGTCCGGGCGAATGCCATTGACTGCGTGGCGACCAGGCCGACCAGATTTCCGAGAAAGAGGTTGACGTCATCGAGGTGCAGACCCCAGCTCGGGCCCAGGACCTGGGTGACAACGGGTCGAGGATCTCCGGGGACGATCGGCGCGTTGACCTGCAGCCAGGTCGTCCCGTTCTGGTACATGCACCGCCCGGAATACAGGTTGGGCTGGGTCGCCCAGGGGATCAGCCGTCCCGTCGTGGTGCCGCTGCGCGGGAAATAAGGCTGGAGACCACCGCTACCTCCGGTCGACAATGCGGCCGGGTTGACGCAAAGTACCTGCATGCCCGTGGTCGGACCGGGTGTGATCTGGAGGAAACTCACGCCATGTCCGGGTATCCCGAAAAGCGTGCCCGCCGGAGGCGTCTGATCAAAGCTCGAATAGGCCACGATGCAATGCAGCTGGGTGGGCGCGGTACAGGCTGCGAGATGTTGGAATGTCCCGCCCACCTGTTGGCCGATGGGGACCACCACGTTTCCGCCGGGAATGATTGCCGAGACGAGAAGGTTTCGAGCGCGTGCGTTGGAGTCGATCTGGGTGCGCAGCAGCTCCTGGGCCATGGTGGAACCTTGGGAGTGACCGATGACGACGACGCCCCGGCCGTGGTTGTCATGTTCCATATAGTCCTTCCAGGCTGACTGCACCACGTCGTAGCCGGCCGTGAGGGCAGCTCGGAAACCCGATCCGAGATGCTGCAGCCCGTTGGTGGTGATTTGGGGATACATCGGTGCGTAGACCTTGCAGACGCTCGAAAAGCGCGACGCCTGGAACGTGGCGACATTGGTCTCGGCGGCCTGGATCTCCAGGTTGGCCGCGAGCCCTGGTTGCTTGCTCACGGTGGGATAGACGTAGAAGCAATCGATGGGTGGCTGCTTGGCCGGGCGAGCGAGCTGCACGGAGTTTCGGCCCGATGCCCTCTGCACCAGGGCGTTCTCGTTGGAGAGGCATGGGTTAGCCGGTAGATCGGGATTGCAGAGCCACTCCGTTCCGGCGGCGTCGGTGCGTGACGGGTCGGCGCCGTCGGCGATGGCTGCCTGCTTGGCCGACGGGGCCGCGGCGGCGGCCCGGCGTGCCTGCAACGGCCCGATACCCAACGCCACCCCCGAGAACAGGAGGGCGGCGATGGCCAGCGACACGCGAGCGACACGTCCGGCCTTGGGCGGGCTCGAGCTTCCTATTGAAGATTGGGGCAAGGTGCGATTGTCCACGACTCCTCCTTCTCCGGCATGGGCCTCGGTGCCACGATCCAAACTTCAGCGGGTCAGCACCACGACGCCGGCGTTGGCCCCTCGGCCCACCGTGTGGGAGAGGGCAACCCGAGCGCCCGCGACCTGGCGCGCGCCGCACTCGCCCCGAAGCTGACGCACCAGCTCCACCACCTGGCCGAGGGCGGACGCACCCAATGGCTCACCTTTGGAGAGCAGCCCCCCACTTGGATTGACGGGCAGAGATCCGCCCAATCCGGTGGCGCCGGATTCGAGCAGAGCAGCCGAACCACCCTGCTGGCAAAGGCCGAGCTCCTCGTAGGACAGGAGTTCCCGGGCGGCATCGGTGTCCTGGCACTCCACGACGTCGAGGTCCGACGGCCCGAGCCCCGCTTCCTCGAACGCCGCGGTGGCGGCCAAGGTGGACGGCGGAGGCACGGCGTCGTCGACCAGTCCGGACAAGGGGGTGGACTCGCTGAGCACGGCTCCCGGAAGATGAGAACGGAGCACGGCTCCGGCCAGCGTGATCGGCGCCGGAGCCGAGGCCTCCAGGCGATCGTCGCGGGTCAGCACCACCGCCGCCGCGCCCTCGTTGGGCGAGCACAGCATGAAGAGATGCAACGGCTCGCACACCACCCGAGAAGCCAGGACCTCCTCGGCCGAGACCTCCTTCTGGTACATGGCGTCCGCATTCGATGCGCCGTGGCGCCGGTTCTTGACCACCACCTGAGCCAGATGCTGCTTGGTCACTCCCGAATTGACGGCCAGCCGTTGCGCACGTAGTCCGAAGAAAGCGGGCGTGGCGGCCAATCCGGCCTCCTCCTGCCACGGCTCGAAAAACGACGAGCGGATGATGCCCTTGGGCATCTTCTCGGTCCCAAAGACCAGCACCGTGTCGTACTGGCCGGCCCGGATCGCTCCGGCCGCCAGCATCAGGGCGGCACCACCACTGGCACACCCGGCCTCGACGTCGACGATCGGCATCCCGGTCATCCCCAGGCGGCTGAGCACCTTGTGGCCGGTGGCGACCCCCCCGTAGGCGGTTCCGCAGAATGCCGCCTGGAAGCCGCCGCGACCGACCCCGGCCTGCTTGAGGGCGGCGCGCACGGCCCGTACCCCCATATCGGTGGTCGACACGCCGTCGAATCGGCCAAACGGATGCAGGCCCACACCGGTGATGACGACGCGCTTCACGATGGCAGCGCCGGAGCGAAGGCATAGGTGATCACGTCATTGCCCTCTCCGTCGAGGTGGAGCGGCACAACCCGCAATTCCATGGCACAGGCCAGCGTGAGTGCGGCCGGGTCGCTCTCGGTCAGCCGGGCGATGACACGGATGCCTTCGGGCAGCTCGACCACGCCCACACCGTACGGAGTCTCCCCGGGGTACCCGGGGGGCGCCGCCGTGACCGCAGTCCACGCCCACAGGTTTCCGCGCCGTGAAAGCTCCACCGGCTCGGGATCCTCGGTCGCGCAATAGGGGCAGGTGTCGTGACGGGGGAAGTGCCGAGCACCGCAGGCCGCGCAGTGGCTGCCCAGGAGCGACGGTGGGTCCCCGTCGATGAAGAGGCCCTCCTTGACCATGACCCGCATGCGGTCAATGTAGGCCATGGCCCCCGCCTTGCCTCTCAGTCGGTGAGTTCGATGAGCTCCAGCGCGTCGAACTCCCAGAAGGCGCGGAGCGAAGCCAGCTTGCCGGCCCCGTTCGACCGGTAGGTGTAGACGCCACGCACCACGGCCTGGTGTTCGCCGCCGGCCAACGTGGTTCGGATGGTGCCGACGTCGGCCACCTCGTCCCCGCAGAGGTACGACTCTTGAATCTCGAAGCTGATGGCCGCGCTGGGCGCGATGACCGTGTCGTAAAACGCGGCAATGGCCTCCCGCCCGTGGTGACCCTTCCCATCGGGGTCGAAGGGTGACGGACCGATGGGATCCTGCACCACGGCATCGAGCGCGAAGAGGTCCAGCCAGGCGTCCCGGTCCCGGGCGTGGACGGCGGCCCGGGAGCGGATCCCCAGCTCCCGTGCGGTCAGCGCTTCCTCAGTCATGATGTCCCCTTGTCTCCTGGTGGCTGCTCATCGGACCTTGGCGATGACGTCATCGCTGAATTTCGAGAGGCTGTCGATCTTGGTCTGCAGGCTCTCGGTGTCCTGCTCGGGCACGTAGGGCCACCGAAATCCTACGATCACGTCGGTCACACCCAATTCCTCGAGCCGGCGCACCCCGTCAACGCTGTAGGCATCCAGCGAGATGACGTGCACTTCAAAGGGCTTGCCATCGGTGCCGTGTTCAGCCCGCAAGTCGGCAAGTCGCGCCAAGAGCCCCGGCAGATCACCCGGGTCACCCCCGCCGTGCAACCACCCGTCCCCGCTGACGGCGGCTCGGCGGAGCGCCGCCTCGTGGTGCCCACCGATCAGGATCGGGACGGGCTTGGTCGGCGTAGGGCTCATCTTGACCGAGGGGAGGTCGAACACCTGGCCGTGATATTCGAAATACCCGCCGGCCATCAGTCCTCGCATGACCTCGATCTGCTCGTCCATGCGCTTGCCCCGCCCTTCCCAGGGCACGCCGCAGACCGTGTAGTCCTCGGGCCACGGGCTGGTCCCCACCCCCAGCAGAAGACGGTTGCCGGTCAACACGGCGGTGGAGCTGACCTGCTTGGCCACCAGCACCGGCTGGCGGATGGGCAGCTTGACCACGAAGGTGACGAAGCGCAGTTGCTCGGTCACTGCTCCCATGGCCGGGATCAACGAGAAGGGCTCCAAGAAGGGCTTGTCCTCCAGGAATTCCCGGGTGCCGTCCGGGTTGAAGGGGTAGCGCGTGTCGGATTGCTCGGGGTAGCAGATGCTGTCCGGAATGACCATGGAATCGAAATTGGCCTCCTCGGCGGCGCGAGCCAAAGGGAGGTAATACGACGGATCGGTCATTGACTCGGCATACGAGAATCGCATGGCGCCTCCGGCGGGTCGATGTGGGATGGGAGCGTGGCCGCCGCCTACCATGCGGCCTGTGCCCGATCATCCTGCCAGCAGCGACGGGTCGGCTCACAACCCGTCGACCGGCACCGTCCGTTCGGCCGGTTCGACCCCCCTGGCCATCGACCTCTCTTTGGTCGATCTGGAGAGGGATGCCCGCCGGATCATCGGGGAGATGGCCTACGCCTACTTCTCGGGTGGGGCGGAGGACGAGCGACTCCTGGCTGAGAACGTGGCGGCGTGGAGCCGCTGGCAGCTCCACCCCCGGGTGCTGGCCGGGATCGACCAGGTCACCACCTCGAGCACACTCCTGGGCCAACCGGTCCGATCGCCGGTGGTGATCGCACCCACGGCCATCCAGGGCTTGGCCCATCCCGAGGGGGAGAAGGACACGGCCCGGGGTGCGGCCGAGGCGGGCGCGCTCATGGTCCTGTCCTCGCTCGCCACCTGTTCGTTGGAGGACGTGGCCGCGGCGGCACCCGGGGCTCCCCGGTGGATGCAGATCTACATCTTGCGCGATCGGGCCCGCACGCGGGACCTGGTCCAGCGGACGGCGGCGCACGGATACGGCGCGCTCGTCCTCACCGTCGACGCCCCGGTCTCCGGACTCCGTCTCCGCGAGCTTCGCAGCGGCGTGCATCTGCCCCACGACCTGTCCCTGCCCAACCTCACCGGGGACAGCACGGCCCGGGCCCACGAAGGCGGCTTCATGGCCCTGGTGACCCGGGAATTCGAGCCGGCCTTGACCCCGGACGACGTCGGCTGGCTGGCCGGCCTCAGCGGTCTCCCGGTGGTGGCCAAGGGGGTGCAGCGGGCCGACGACGCCGTGCGCTGCATCGAGGCGGGGGCGGCGGCGATCGTGGTGTCGAATCACGGTGGGCGCCAGCTCGACGATGCTCCGGCGACGGCGGACATCTTGCCCGAAATCGTCGATGCCGTCGCCGGACGGGTCGAGGTCTATGTGGACGGAGGCATTCGCCGGGCCGCCGATGTGGCCAAGGCGTTGGCGTTGGGAGCGCGAGCCGTCATGGTGGGTCGACCCTCACTGTGGGCGTTGGCGGCCGGCGGTGCCGACGGCGTGGCGTCGCTCCTGCGCTGGTACGAGAGCGAGCTCGGGCGCACGATGGCCCTGTGCGGGACGGCAACCGTGGAAGCGATCGACCGCTCTTTGGTCCGGCGGGCGAGCGGATCATCGATGATGGGCGGAGTGCCATGACGACGGTGGCGGCCATGGTGGCGGCGCGCGCCGAAGATGATCGCGTCGGCGTGCTCGACGCGGGCGGTCGATGGACCTGGCGCCAGTCGGTGGCCGAAGGGGCGGCGCGGCGGCGCGCTGGCCCAGTCGCTGCGCAGCGACGGACCATTTCACATCGGGGTGTTGCTCCCCAACGGGCCCGAGTACCTCTTCTGGCTGAACGGGGCCGCGTTGGCCGGGGCAGCCATCGTCGGGGTGAACCCGACCAGACGGGGTGAGGCGCTCGCCGCCGACATCAGGTCCACCGACTGCGCGCTCATCGTCACCGATGCCGAGGGTGCGGCCCTCCTCGAGGGGCTCTCACTGGGCGTGACCCCCGATCACGTACTCGTAACGGGATCGGAGCGATACGTCGAGCTCCTGGCCGATTTCTCGGTGGATAACGGCGCCGCGGGCGGGCCGGCCCGAGACCTGGTGGCGCGCGCCGATGACGTGGCTGAAGACGAGCTGTTCCAGCTCATCTTCACCTCGGGGACCACCGGGACACCCAAAGCGGTGCGGTGCACCCAGGGTCGGCTGGCGGGCATCGCCGAGGTGGCGGCTCCGGGTTACGGGTACGGCGCCGACGACGTCTGCTACTGCCCGATGCCGTTGTTCCACGGCAACGCCCTCATGGCGCTGTGGGGACCCGCCGTGATGGTCGGTGCGGCCATCGCCGTCCGTCCCCGCTTCAGCTCATCCGAATTCCTGGACGATGTGCGGCGCTTCGGGGCCACCAAGTTCAGCTACGTCGGCAAGGCGATCGCCTACATCCTGGCCACGCCCGAGCGGCCCGACGACGCGGAGAACACCCTGCGCAGTGCGTTCGGCACCGAGGCGTCCGTACGCGACCGCAATCGCTTTCGCAAGCGGTTCGGTTGCTATCTCATCGAGGGCTACGGCCAGAGCGAAGGCGGTGCGGCCATCAACCCGGTGCCGGGCATGCCCCCGGGGGCACTGGGCAAGCCGGTCGACGATGTCGACCTGGCCGTCATCAGCCCCGAAACCGGCGCCGAGTGCCCGCGCGCCGTGATCGATCCGGGGGGTCGCCTGCTCAATGCCGGAGAAGCCACCGGCGAGATCGTGAATCGAAGCGGGCGGGGCAAGTTCGAGGGGTACTACCGGCAGCAGAGCGCCGAACAGGACCGCCTCCGCAACGGGTGGTACTGGACCGGCGACTTGGGCTACGTCGATGCCGACGGCTTCTTCTACTTCGCCGGTCGATCAGGCGATTGGCTCCGGGTCGACTCGGAGAACTTCGCCGCCGGTCCGGTCGAGGTGGTGCTCTCCCGCAACCCCGACGTGGCCGTCGCCGCCGTCTACCCCGTGCCCGACACGGCGTCCGGTGCCGGCGATCAGGTGATGGTCGCCCTCGAACTCGTGCCCGGGGTGTCCTTTGACCCTGCAGCCTTCCTGGCCTGGCTTGAAGCACAGCCGGACCTGGGGACCAAGTGGCAGCCCCGCTTCGTCCGCATATCAGAGTCACTGCCCCAAACCGCAACCGGCAAGGTGACCAAGGTGGGCCTCCGACAAGAAGCCTGGGCGTGCGACGAGCCGGTCTGGTGGCGCCCCTCGGACGGCGAGAAGCCCGGCTTTACGTTGCTGACGGCGAATGATCGGGCCATGTTGGCTCGAGGCCTCTCCGACCACGGGCGACCACCGATCGGCGGTCTCCCGCACTGAGCAACGGCACCAGTTCGGAGAGATCGGCGACCCGGTGCATCCCGGTCACCAACGGATCGGGAACCGAACCAGATCGCTCGCTAGGTCGCCAGACATGCACGGCGGTCATACCCGCGTCGTGGGGGCCCTGGACATCGGGTCCCCAGCTGTCCCCAACGAAGACGGTCTCTTGTGCGGCCACATCGAGTGCGCTGATGACATGGGCGTAGATGGAGGGATGAGGCTTGCGCGCCCCGGCCCGGGCCGAGGTCACGGCCGAATCGACCAGGTCGAACAGGCCCACTTGGATCAGAAAGGCATCGAGTTCCCATCCCCAGTTGGAACACACGCCAATGACCCATCCGGCTTCCCGCAGGGAGACCAACGTGGACGGTGCTTCGGGGTAGGCCACCATCGGACCCTGGTCCGACGCACGCAGCGCGTCGATGATCGAATCCTGATCATCGAGGGGGACCCCACAGCCACCCACGAGGTGGCGCAATCGGTGGCGCACCCAATCCTCATATCTCTCCTCGTCCACTGAATGGGCGAAGTGCTCCACCCCGTCGTAGCGGGCGAAGTACGACTCGGCCACCTGATCGGGTAGGTCGTATCCGTGGGCCGAGAGGACCGCGGCGTAGTTGGATGCCTCGTGGTCCTGCCAATGCGCCAGCGTGCCGTAGAAGTCGAAGATCACGGCCCGGGTCATCCCGCCCAGTCTGGTTCATCGCCCGCGGACTCGTCGCCCTCGGCGCCGGGCCCGTTGGCAAGGGTGGTCGGCGCCTCTTCCCCGTCCATCTTCGAGACGCGGTGACGACCCAGCGGCCTGTCTGACCGAGGTGGGCCAACGAATCCGCCACGACGTGCCGCCCCCAGACTCACCGCCCTGGCCGCGGTGGCATCCCTGGTCGGAGTCTCCTCGCTGGCCATGATCAGCCGGGCCTCCCTGTTCAGCGCGAAGGGTGGCGCATCAGGACGGCTCATCTCCTCGGGAGTGTCCCGCTACCCACAGCGCCGATGAGACGGTGTGCACCGACTGATAACCAACGGCCGCTTGTGTTGGTGAACGTATCGCCCGCCACTTAGCTGGCACCCTTCAGGTTCGTGCCCGGTGCGTCCTCGCGACGTGCCATGGCCGATCCGTTGGACGCCCCGACGTGGAGCGGACGAGTCTGGAGCGAATGAGATCCATTTCGGGTGGCGAGCGTTGCCGGACGAATGTGCCGACGCATCGAGATGGCGTAGAGGCTCATCGCCACCAGCGCGGCTTCGACGAAGAGTGCGGCCAAACCCAACATGCAAGACCAGTTGGCAACGTCTTGGTGGTCGAGAGGTGTACTCAGCAGTCGCGTGAACACATAGCCCGCGATGGCCGCCACTCCGAGAAGGGCCACCGGCGCCCAGAGCTGAGTTTGGGATCGGCCTCCGATGACCAAACGGGCGCCCATGACAACGGCGCCGGCGATCAACGAGAGGTATGCCGCACCGAGCATCGGCATGGCCTGCATCGTCGGCACCACCTGCACCAGGTGAATCACGACGATGCCCATGAGCGTCACGATGCCCGCTGAACGCAACACGGCCATATTCGCTTTTATGTCCAGCGGCTGGGCAAAGGTTTGCTCGCCGATTCCGCCCCGACTGGGCAGTGAGAAGCTCGACATTTGAATGTGTCCTTTCGTAGTTGTCCAGTGGGCCGCTCCGCGACCTTCGTCGACTCGACGACACCCGCTGTACATATCGAGGAGGGTTACACCGGTCGGCTTCTGCACGGCGCGCAACTCGAGATCTTCCGTGTCGCACGTAGTTTCTGGTCAGTGATCTGGCAGAGCAGATCCGAACACCGGCGATGGCGCAGTCTGTTCATCGACGACAACACATGTGTGGCGTCGAGCACCGCCGCGGTTGTTCAGCCTTCGACGATGTTCATCGGTTGGGAATGGAGGGATTCGCCCTGAGTCGGAGGAGGTGCAACATCGTGAGCACGCGTCGCACAGAGGTTCAGCCGATCGCAACCGCCGTCCGAGCATTTCCCGCCGGCCCGCGGACGACTTCCATCAATTCCTCGCCACTGATCGTCTCCTTCTCGAGGAGAAGCTCGATGACCGCGTCAAGGGAAGCTCGACGCTCAGCCAGCATCGCTGCGGCCCGCTCTCCCGCTTCGGAGAGGATCCGGCTCACTTCCTGGTCGATGACCAGCTGAGTTCCCTCGGCGTAGGGGCGGCTCTCGAGTTGGTGGCCGAGATATGCCGGTCCCCCCGATCCGAAGCCGATCGGACCGAGCCGCAAGGAGAAACCCCAGTCCCGGACCATCTTGGTGGCCAGCTCAGTGGCTCCGGCCAGGTCGTTGGCCGCCCCGGTCGATGCCTCGCCCAGGACGAGGAGCTCGGCGGCTCGGCCACCGAGACGGACGGCCAGAGACTCGTTCAGGTAGCTCTCGGAATAGAGATGTCGTTCATCCGTCGGAAGCTGTTGGGTGGCGCCGAGGGACTGGCCGGCCGGCAAGATTGTGACCTTGGTCACCGGATCTGCGTGTTCGGAGCACAACGCGACGAGAGCGTGACCCGACTCGTGAATGGCGACGGATCGCTTCTCCCCGGGAAGCAGCGCATTCGACGCTTGGCGAGGACCGAGCAGGATCCGATCCCTTGCCTCGTCGAGGTCGATGGCGGCGATCACGTCGCGGCTGTGTCGCACGGCGACGATGGCCGCTTCGTTGATGAGGTTGGCGAGGTCGGCCCCCGAGAAGCCCGGGGTGCCCCGGGACACCGCCTTGAGATCGACGTCATGGGCGAGGTGCTTACTCCGAGCGTGCGTGGTCAAGATCGCCGTGCGCTCGGTCTGGTTGGGGAGGGGGATCTCCACTTGGCGGTCGAAGCGTCCGGGTCGCAGGAGGGCCGGGTCGAGTATCTCCGGGCGATTGGTGGCTGCGATGACCACGACGCCCGACGTGGGATCGAAGCCGTCCATCTCGGCCAGGAGCTGATTCAGGGTCTGTTCCCGCTCGTCGTTTGAGATGACCGCGCCCCCGCGTCGTTGGCCAATGGCATCGACCTCGTCGATGAAGATGATCGACGGTGCCCGCTTGCGAGCGTCGGCAAAGACCTCACGGACTCGGGAGGCGCCGACTCCGACAAAGAGCTCTACGAAACTCGAACCGGTCAGGGCGAAGAATGGTACTTCGGCTTCGCCGGCCACGGCCCGGGCCAACAGCGTCTTTCCGGTACCGGGAGGGCCAACCATGAGCACCCCTCGAGGTCCGGTCGCGCCAGCGCCCGCGTACTTGTCGGGATGCTTCAAGAAGTCGACGACTTCGGTCACCTCGCGCTTGGACGCCTCGTAGCCGGCGACATCGGAGAACCGAGTCGAGGGCCTCTCTTCGTCGTAGACCTTGGCCTTAGACGCGCCAATGCCCAGGATCCCTCCTTTCGCTTGACGCGCCCCCTTACGGCCGATCCACACCACTGCGGCCACCAACAGCAGCAGAGGCAAGAACGAGGCGATGACTGCCCCAATGCTGGTCTGCGAACCGATACCGGTGATCGCCACGTGGTGCGCTTTGAGGAGGGTCGGGAGTTTCGGGTCCTGGAGGGCGGCCGGAATCTGACTCGAGTAGGCGGTCCCGTTCGTCAGGCTGCCGGCCACCGCCCCGGCCGGGTCAATGGTGGCTGTCTTGACGTGGTTCGCCTGTACCTGGGAGAGGAACGTGGAATAGCTATACCTCCGCGAGGGGTACGCGGCGAGCGCCCAGCGTGCGCACGAGCAGGAGGGTCGCCGCCACTCCGGCGAACGGCAGCCAGCGCCGCCGGCCAATTGGCGGAGGGGGGCTAGCACCTCGTGGGGAGTCCGGCGAGGTACCCGGTGGTGTTGCATTCGTACGATTGCTGGGCCAGATACTCACAGGGCGACGCCTCCTTGGATGGATTCGGGGCGAGCTACTCGAGCGAGCCGAAGGTAGAGGAGCACAAGCCAGCCCACCGCGCTGACCAGCCAGAAACTCACGAGTCGGTAGAGCAACACAGCGGCCAGCGCCAGAGCCGTCGGGACGCCGGTACTCACCAGGCCGAGGCAGAGGGTCCCTTCGACCAACCCGATCCCGCCGGGAGTGACCCCCAGGCTCCCCACCGCGGCGGCCAACCCGTAGATGAGGAGCAGAGTGCGCCAAGGCACGGGCGCTCCGATGGCCAGGAGGCTGATCGCCAGAACTCCGGCGTCGGCCAACCAGTTGGTCATCCCCAGTCCGCCGACCTCGCTCCACTCCGATGGAGACAGGCGGAGCGATTCCAGGCCCTTCAGCCACCGCCTGATCGCTTCGCTGGGATCTTCGATCGGATGCAAAAGCAGACGTGCGATGCGTTGGACCATCCACGTCGTCGGTCGCTCCAGGGCAAGAGGGAGGTTCGGTCGTCCGACGGCGGTTCGCATCGCGGCTCCGACGGCCGCAACCGTGAGACCGGCGCCGATGGCCAACCCCGTCACGAGCACGTTGCCGGAGAGTGCACCGCCCACCGCGAGAACCAGGATGGCCCCGACCGACGAGACGAGGCCGCCCACGAGGAGCGCCCAACTGGCCAGGGACGTGTCCGCACCTTGTTTGGTGAAGCGTCGGAAGGTGAAAGCCGTGCCCAATTCGGGCCCGGCCACGGGCACCGACACCGCGAGTGCGTTGGCCGCGTAGATGGTGGCCATCATCGGCCGATGGCCAATTCGCGTCCCGCCGGCTCTGAGGAGCAGGCTCTGCATCGAGGCAAAGGTGGCCATTGAGACTGCCTCGAGCACGAGGGCGATCGGGATCCATGACCAATCAGGATGGCCAAGCCGCCCGATGGATGACGTCAGTGCACCTCGCTTGGTGACGACGAAGAACACCATCACGGCCACTGTGACGGCGCTCATTCCGCCGCGAATGCCTTTTCGCAGCAGTCGACGGTCCCCGCCCTTGGCGTCGCCTCGGCCACCCGTGGCTGGAGCTGGAACCGTTGTGTCGGTGGTCGAGGCAATCGAAACAGAAATCGGCGGAGCGACCACGGTGAGTTGCCGGACCGTCGAGACATTCGATGGGTCGTCGATGTCTGACTCTCCGTCCGGGACCTCATCGAACGGTTCGGTCCGGTGCCGGTTCGGCGACTCGCTGGGTCTACATTGAACCCCGCTTCTCACGTTCGACATATCCGCCACGCAGGGGTCCGGTCTCCTCGCCACGCCGGCCATCGAGGCCGTCGATACAAGTCGGACTCACACCGCTCGCCGCGGCCGCCGGCCCCCACGCCCGATCCAGGACGAAGGAAATGACGGGCGCGAAGCTGCCTTGACCGGAGGACCGCGATGAGCGGCGCACGACAACGGTTACCCTTCATCGCTCGGCACGGTCCATGCAGCGCCCCGAAGAGGTGGCGATCACCTCAGTACCCATAGCCGCCGCCCGACGTCGCCGCCGGGGGCGTAGGTGTCGTCTTCGCTGAGTTGATCGTCTTGAGGCGCGGGGTGGCCACGAAGAAGTTCGACACGCCCTGGCCGGTGACGTGCCCTGGGATGTCGGCGACGAAGGTGTAGAGAAAGTGGCCGTTAAAGGCGACCTGCTGGCCGTTGGGCTCCTTCAAAGCGGTCAGCGCGCCCTGGATTCCGGTGGCCGTGGGCTTGGCCGACAACAACGGCGGCCAGAGTCGCGCCAGTTCACCCCTGACCAACGATTTCTTGGCCGTATCCGATCGGAAGTAGTACAGGGGGAGACCCTTGACATTGACCAGGATCGATTCGGTCTTGCCTCCAACGGTTGCCGTCGCAGTGTGCAGAGTCGCCGACTTGGAGATGCCCTGAGCACGGACCGGCTGCTGCACTGCGGCGACCCTCGGCGGATCCATCGTCGACCCTCCAGGGGCCGTGGCGGGTGTCGCGGCTCCGGCACCCGCACCGATGGCCGACAGGGCGGACAAGGCGATCGCTCCGCCGAAGATCGCTCCGAGATGGTGACGCATGACTGATTCCTCCTACTCGTTGTGACTCGTGACGACGGAATGCCGTCCTCGATAGTCCGAACCCAACTTTCAATTGCCCCTTCAAGAGCAGCCGTGTCCGATGACGGAGAAGTTCTGGACGATGTGACGATCGCCGGCTTCTTGTCGGTGGTAGATAAGGCCGAGGGTTACGGCGCCTCAACTCAGGACTGAGAGGCTCGACTCGGCTGTCCCAACCATCGCCGTCTTTCATGAGACGACCGGATTCGCTGATGGAAGCATCGTGAAGGGTCAGATCTCGCCGTCCACCCGGTTCGTCATCTCAACCGCCTGAACGGGCGCGCATCCGGCGCAGGATGTAACCCCCAGGGCTATATCGATGTGAGCACCCTTGGTCTCGGGTGCCCTGCACCGGCCCTTCGGTTCCCAACTCCCCGTTCAGACCGAGGGGCCGGTGCCCTCTCTCCGCTCCGTGGGGTCGGTGGACTCGTCATGCCGACGTCATCCCGACTTGACGGCAGCTCGCCTCCGGCCTTGTCGGGTGGAACTGCCTGCCGGGCGACGCGGCAGGCCGCCCTCAGCCCACCGTCCTAGCCAGCGCGCCCGCCGCACTCTCGAACCCGGTGATCAGGGCCCTGTAACCCCTCCGCCTATCTTAAGGTGAGATGTCTCCTGCTCTCCGGTCCTGCCCAACGAATGTCAGCCCACGATCCGCCCCGGGCGATGCAGATATCGCCTATCTGCGGGTGGTTGACACCGACGGGTACACCGACTGGGAGTCGGTGTACCGCGACAACATCGACCGCCTCTACCGCTTGATGTACGCGCGGGTGGGGAATCGTCCCGACGCCGAAGACCTCACGTCGGAGGTCTTTCGGACGGCCCTTGGCCCTTTGCAACTTACGGCATCGAAGGGTGAGGTTCGGTCGTACCTGCTGGTCACGGCCCAGACGGTTCTGGCTTCACATTGGCGCCGCACCTTGGGCCTGGCGATCACCTCGATCGACCCCGAATCCGATTTCAATGCTCTCGTCGAACCGTCCGGGCTCAAAGATCCGACCGACGCCCCTCAGCGAGCGGCCAAGATCTTGGACGCTCTTCCCGATCGCTACCGGCGCATCCTCGAGCTCCGATTCCTTGAGGCCTGCACCATCAAGGAGGCGGCCCACGAAATGGAGGTCAGCGTGAGCAACGCCAAGGTCCTCCAGCATCGCGCCTTGCGTATGGCCGCGAAGGTCGGATCGGAGTTCGGACAATGACCGACCGCAAGCTTTCCGCCTTCGTCGATGCGCTGGTCGCCGGCCGTCGACCTGGATCCTTCAAGGCCGAACCGGCCGACGCCGAAGTGGTCCGCACGGCCATCGCCCTGCGCGCCGCTCGTCCTGGTGATGCCATCCCCGACGAAGCGTTCGTGTCCGACTTGCACCAAAAATTGGCTGATCAGGCGAGTCCCCCCGTTGCATCAAACGTCCGGCCGCTCAGAGTGCGCCGCGCCCGCGCCGCGCTGGTCGGCATTGCCGCCAGCGTGGCGCTGGTCGGAGGGACCGTCGTGGCCACCGACAGCTTCAATCATGCGGCGGTGACAACGGCTGTGGCGGTCCCCCGCGGGCCAGTCATTCGTACCGCATCGTTCGAGACGGCCAGCGGCAGTGTGTTGGGACAGATCGTCGTCTATGGCGGACATCCATCGTGGGTGTACATGAATGTGGGCGTACCCGAGTCGAGTGGCACGATCAAGTGCAAGCTCCAGTTGAACACCGGTTCAGTCGTGGCTGCCGGCACCATCGAGCTTCACCGCGGGTCAGGTGAGATGACCAAAACCATCGCGGTGGACATCGGCCGGCTACGGGGAGCGCAACTCTTTAACTCCAGCGGCACCGTCGTGGGTTCAGCCACCTTCGCCTGAGGCTCCAAACCGCGAGGTCTGCGTCACACCGCCTCGCGCCGCAAGGCACGAGCGAGGGACTTGCGGTGTCACCGCATTGTTTGGTGCTCGGGCCGTCAGACGACCCTCTGGCGTCGCGAAGACGTGAGGTCACGCAAGAGGCGGTGCGCTGAATCCGCCCCGCCCCTGGCCCTCTTTCAAGAGAACCGTACGTCGTTTGTAACCCGCTGTCGTATTACGCAGTGCAAAAGCGTATTACGCAGTGCAAAAGACAGTTGCATCCGTTCAAGTACATGGGGGCTTCCATGACCGTTCGAAATTCCAGTCCGCATCCTCCTCGGACCACGCAATCGGAAATCGACCGTCGCGCCATCGGTGTCGCTTGCCATCTGCTGATCGCCGGGATTTGGTTGGAGCGGCAGCTCGGAAACACGCCGAAGATCCTGGCGAGCTGGGCGGTCGGTCGCGGTTCCTCAAGTCCGGCGACACCACCGTCTTGTGCCGGTTCATTGTCGGTCACGCGACCCATGACCGAAGAAGCCACCTCCGACCCTGCACCAACGGCCGTCGACTCTTCAACAGATGTCCCGCTTACCCCGAGGATGACGCCCAACCGACCGACCAACCGACCGATAGTCACGCGAGAGAGGGAAGGGAAGTAATGGAAATGAACAGAAACAGCGCTTTCGGATTTGGATCCGGCAGAGTCACCGACTTGGTTCATGGGCGGCCAACGCCCACGTATGGGCGAGGTCGGGTCTGTGACGCGTCGGGTTGTGGCACCCATCTTTCTCTTTACAACCCCAAGTGCCGGTGCTCGATCCACCATCACGCTCTGTAAGGAGTGACCAACCGACTGTGACCTCGACGCCGCAGACCGCTTTGACCTTGGTCCGAGGACTCGTTGTGGCGCCCACACCAGAACGGGGAGGTCAAAACAGGTAGATTTCGTAGCGGGGAATCCCTCGGCGGAGCTTCGGCGTATTCCCTATGCGCCGGCAAGCCGTCTGGACGGAATCGAAATTGAATGACATGAACGTACGAAGAAATGCCCTGGCGACCGCCGGTTCCTCTTGAGCCCCCTTATGCCGCAACAACCGGTGATCAAATACCAGCGGGGGTATCAATTCGGCCTGACTCCTCCTGAATTGTGGGACGTTCTGGATCAGGTCGACCAGTACGAACGCTGGTGGCCGTGGCTACAGGAATTCCGTCTCGAGGGTGAGCCCCTGGGCGCCGGGTCCGTATTGCACGCGGTGGTGGCCCCGCCCCTTCCCTACCGGATGCGGCTGCAGGTCGAACTCACCCGGTGGGATCCACCCGTGGCGATTGACGCCGTCATCCACGGTGACATCGAAGGCGAGGCGCGCCTGAGGGTGGAACCCATCAGTACGGGATCCCAGGTCGAGGTGGCCTGGACGCTCGAGATGATGCAGCGCCCAATGCGACTGGCCAGCCGTTTCGCTCACCCCCTCTTTCAGTGGGGCCATGACCGGGTCGTCGAGATGACCGTCTCCGGGTTCCGCCGACGTCTCGAGCCTGCCCCCTAACTGAGACGGGCAATCGCCACCGATGCGGCAACCAGTACGACGCCCCACGACAAGGCCCCGAGCGCACGTTCGAGAGGGCCGAGCAGCAACTCCTGGTCAATGGGCACCCACTTTCCACTCCCCAAGGTGATACGGCCTTCGATCCCGGTCGCCTGACGGCGGATGAACCGTGCCGGGGTGCTCAGCCGGCGTTGCGCCAATGACAGAGCACAGGCCGCGACCGCGGCAATCACGGGGCTCAGCGCCAGACGACCAGTCTGGGCCACATAGCCAACGAGCACCGGGAACGAACCCCAGGCAATGGCGAACCCAAGGTCGGTATGGACCAGCCCACCGAACAACTCCAGGTTGTAGGCGACGACCAACAGGGGCCCGAGCACCAGGAAAGGAATCAGTGCCCATCCGACGCGCGACACTCCGGCGATGCCCAAGGCGACTGCGCCGGCCAAGCCGGCGGCGGTCAACGCAATGAGCGCCGCGGTGGGAATGTGGGTGCCCAAGGGGCGCCCGTGCAACTCGTCCAGTGCGTGAGCCGCAAACCCTACGGCGAACAAGAACGCCAGCAATGTGGCCACCAGCCGGGAAAGCTGGACGTGAGGAGCAAGAGAGGCGCCAATCACCACGTAGGCCAGGTGCCATGCGGTGTAGGGGGGGTGAAGCAGAGTCCACCAATCCCTCCATCCGCCGGGGCGAGCGGCATAGAAGGCCGGCCGCTGCTCGGTGCCGGTCTCGAGCCGTGGTGTCAATGGCGGCGAATCCCCAGACTCAGCGCCTCGGTCGTCAGAGTCCGGCCGATCACTCACTGCTGCGGGTTCCCCACATCACCAGGCCGCCACCAAGACTCATGACGCGTACGCCGATGTTCTCGAATCCGGCTCTGTGCCAGGCCTCCACGGTCCAGGCGACCGGATACTTCCGGTAATGCTCCGAGATGTTGGGGCCGAGGAATCGGCCCACGTTGAACCACTCTCTCCCCCCGGTGAGCCACCCGCCTGCGGGCAGGAGTAGACCGGTGTAGAGACGCCACCAAAATTGCCAGAAACGACTCGGCGGAGCGAGGAACTCGAGGCTGGCCACGGCTCCGCCGGGCTTCACCACCCGAGCAAGCTCACAGAGCGTGGCCTGGGGATCATCGACGTACCGCAGCAGGTACGTAAAGGTCAGCGCGTCGAAGGAGCCATCGGGGAAGGGCAGCTGCTCGGCCCGGCCGGCAACGAGTTGGATCCGACTGCCCAAGGCGGCATCGGCGACGTTGCGGTGGCCTTGAGCCAGCATCGCCTGCGTCAGATCCACTCCGACAACATCGGCTGACGTTCGCGAAGCCAGCTGCAATGCGACCCCGGCTGTCCCTGAGGCTACGTCGAGCACCTTGGCGGGAGAGGAGGGCACGATCCGGTCGATCATGGCCCGTCGCCACCGCCCGTTTTGACCCATGGAGAGGACCTCAGCCAACCGGTCGTAGCGCTGAGGGAGAGACGTGAACAAGTGTTGCGCAAATTCGTTCCGATCACCGGAAATGGTCGTCAACGGGTCTCCTACTCTCGGGATGAAAAGATCTCATTGTAAGTCCGGACACCGAGGAGGGAGCAGGGTGGGAGCGACGCGCTTTGACGTCCTGGTGATCGGGAGCGGTCCGGCGGGCAGCATTGCTGCTCTCGTGCTGGCGCGAAGCGGGGCTCGGGTGGCCCTGGTCGACAAGGCGGTGTTCCCTCGCGACAAGGCCTGTGGCGACCTGGTCGGTCCCCGCGGCCTCCAGGTGCTGACCGAGCTGGGGCTCCCACTGCCGTCCGGTGCCGATGTCGGCGATATGTGGGTCGTCGGTCCGACCGGTCGAAAGGTGCGGCTGCCCAGTGCGGAAGGGCTGACGTACCCGGGGCACGGCACGTCAGTGGCCAGGACGGTGTTCGACGCCGCGCTCCATCAGGCCGCGATTGAGGCCGGAGCTACATCCATCGTCGGACGGGCAGACGAACCCTTGGAAGAAGACGGAGAGATCGACGGATTCCAGTTGAGCACCGGAGAAGAGCTGCGCGCCGACTTCGTGATTGGAGCTGACGGAGCGACCAGTCGTGTTGCTTCGGCCGCAGGCCTTGTCGATACCGACAAGGTCCTCTGGGGGTTCGCCGTTCGCACGTACCTGCCGCGGCCGGTGGATCTCCCGTCCATCGTCTTGTGGGAGCCGACGCCATGGCACGCTTTTCCCGGCTACGGGTGGGTGTTCCCCGGGGCGGAGGACGGAGCGAACATTGGCCTCGGTCTGGGGACGCTGTCTGATCGTAAAGCCGGGGCGGGAGCGCTGAGGGCGCTACCGGATTTCCTCGAGTACCTACAGGTACGCCGTCTACTCACCGATTCGCAGGCCTCGACCCCAGGGCGCCGCCTCGGTGGTTGGCTGAAGATGGGAATGGTCGGCACGAATCCGGCACGGGGCCGAGTGCTGCTCGTCGGCGACGCCGCCGGCCTCGTCAACCCGCTTCAAGGCGAGGGGATCGCCCAAGCCATGGGCAGCGGACGCTCGGCCGCCGAGGCTGTGCTGGGCGAACCCGGGCATGCGGCCGAGCGCTATCGAGCCGCCCTCGCCGCCGCGCACCTTCCCTATCATCGGATCACCGCCGCCGCCCAGGCTGCGCTGGTGGGTCGGCCTCGAGCCGTGGCGGTCGTGGCCCGCTTGCTCACCACGGTCGCTGGCGGCGACGCGCCAGCCGGGGGATGGGCCATCTTTTGGAACGAGTTGCTCGATGGTGCCCCGCTCAGCCGCCGCCGCTCGATCGCAGAAGCCATCACCCGGTTGAGCGGGCCGATGACCTCGCGCACCGCCACCTCTCGGTGGTTCGCGGACACGCTGCCCCGACCGGCTTCCGGCCTCCTTGGGCCCTCTCATCGTCGGTGAGACCGCCACACTCCGCGATGCATCTGGTGCTTGTCAGCTCTTCCCCATGAGTTGTTGACTCCTGTCCGCCTTGGGCTGCACCACCAAGACGCCATGCCCTTGGCGGACATGATCGATGACAGAGTTTGCCGCTCGGAAGACGGGACATCCACCGTTGACCGCCGCACGTCACGGACTCGACGGATGTGTGAGTATTTTGCCATGTCCGCACCGACGAGGGACTTTGTCCATATGTGGGAATGGTTTGCCCTCCATTGCCACAACTATTCGCCGCTATATGAACGCCTCTCCATCGCGGTGGCCGGCGACCCCGAACTCCTCGGCTGGGTGCAGTCCGCCCCGCCTTCGGCTCACCTACCTCCGGCCTTGCTGGCGGCGGTCCATTACCTGCTGCTCGATGATCCGGACGATCCCCTGGCTGCTGTCTACTCGGGACGCTCAGCTGCGGATCCGGCACCGCTGTTTCTCCAGCTCTGTCGGGACCGCCAGGACGAAGTGATGGCGCTGCTGTCCACACGTCATATACAAACGAATGAATGCGGCCGCAGCGCATTGATTGGTCCGGGCCTCACCTGGTTGGCCTCCCAGCTCAGTGAACCGATGGCGTTGACGGATGTGGGGGCCAGCGCTGGACTGAACCTCTTATGCGATCGCTACCGGATTGACTACGGCGCGGCAGGGGCGACCGGCCCGTCAGATTCCCCCGTCCAGATCACCTGCCGAGTGGCCGGTGGCAACCCGCCGATTGCTCCGGCCCTTCCCCCCCTCCGGTCCCGGATCGGGATCGACCGCTCTCCGATCGACCTCGGCCATCCGGACGATGCTCGTTGGCTGTTGGCCTGTGTATGGCCCGACACGGGCCGACTCGAACGCACCGCCGCGTCCATACACCTGGCCCAACAGGATCCCCCACGGGTGATCGCCGGTGACGCCATCGACGCCCTCCCGGGCGTTCTCGGGGACCTCCCCATCGGCGTCGCCGCCGTCATCGTGACCACGTGGGCCTTCGCCTATTTCAGTCTCGAAGCTCGGCAGCGCTTCGTCGACCTGTTGGAGACTGAATCTCAGACGCGCACCATCGCCTGGTTGAGCGCTGAAGGCGTGGGGACGGTGGCCGCGTTTGCCGACCAGCCCGTGCCCGACCGTGACGCCGGGGCCGATCTTCTCGGTGCGGCGGTCTTCGAAGGCGGTGCGGCCCGATGGGAGTTGCTCGCCATCGTGCATGAGCACGGCGGGTGGATCGACTGGCGAGATCCAGCGTGAGAGGAGGGCAGCCGGTAGCTTGACTCGGTGCGCATCGGTCTCGTGATACTCCCCACCGACCGCTGGAAGGACGCACGCCAACAGTGGGAGTGGGCCGATGGCGTCGGCTTCGCAACGGCATGGACCTATGACCACATCCGTTGGGGCGGAATGCCGGACGGCCCGTGGCTGGCGGCGATCCCCGTTCTGGCCGCGGCAGCGGCGGTCACCAAGCGGATCCGACTGGGCACCTTGGTGGCCACCCCCAATTTTCGGCATCCGGTCGTGTTGGCCCGAGACGTCATCGCGCTCGATGACCTGAGCGATGGCCGCTTCGACTTGGGCGTCGGCCCCGGCACTGAGGGACCGGACGCTCGGGCCCTGGGGCAGGACCCTTGGTCGTCGGCCGAGAGGATGGACCGCTACGGCGAATTCGTCCAGACGCTGCGACAAGTGCTCGACGGCGACGCCGGTGCCCGCACGACCATTTCTGGTCGGCACTATGCGGCGACGAATGCCCCAAGTACGCCCGGAACGTTGCAGACCCCATTTCCGCTGACGATTGCCGCTGGCGGTCGGCGCGGAATCAGCCTGGCCGCCTCCTCTGGTCAGCAGTGGGTCACCATCGGGCCGGGCTCGGGTGAACCGCGGACACCTGCCGACATCGTCGACGCCGTCCGCAGGCAACGCGCTCAACTCGATCAAGCATGCGCCAAGGTGGGTCGGGATCCGGACAGCCTCGGCAAGGTGGTGCTGTGGACGCCCACCGATCCGGTCATCACGTCACTCGACCAATTCGAGGCGCTGGCCGCTCCCTACACGGAGATGGGAATCGACCAGTTGGTGCTGCACCACCCGGCGCAGACCGGTCCGTACAGCGGGTCCGTCCCCATCTTTGAGCAGATTGCAGAACGGTCTGCGGCAACCGGCTATTGAGCCGGCCTTCTGGCACTCAGCGTTGTTGGAGAATTCCCCGGACGTACGCCGCCTGACCCGCGTGCTGCAGGTCGTCGGCGATCACGCTCATCAGACGCACCCTCATGGTCACGGGAGGATCCCACGAGCGATCCACCACTCGAGAGAGGTCTTCGTCGGCCAGCGTGCGCACGAACTCCAGCGTCTTGTCGTGGACGTCCTCGAAATAGCCCAGCAGCGAGAGGTCGTCAGCGGTGACCATCGCCACATGCTCGGGGCCGTGTCCATATCCGGTATCCGAAAGGTCGAGGGACAGGGCGAACCGCTCGGCCCAGCCCTTCGCTGTCCACACCTGTTCGCGGCCGTCGAGGCCGGCGACGTGATCATCCTGGATCCGGGTCAGGTGCCATACCAACCAGGCGATGGAATTCGAGTTGTCCTCGGGGCGAAACGCCAGCTCGTCACGCGAGAGCCCGTTCACGGCAGGGTGCACAGCGTCGCGGATCCGCTCGAAGGCGTCGGCCAGGAGTTCCGTGCTCGTCATTGATTCCATCCTCTGTTCGGGCTCGACCTCGTCATTCAGCCGATTGGGCGAGTGCAGCGAACCAGCGGATGATAGCGAAAAGTGGCGGATCTTCTGCACCCCGGCGGGTGTCTCCACCAAGCACTCGGCGCCAGCGAACCAGATCCCGAGTTGGTCGACGAACCTATGGACCTGGGTTGCACGTGATACCAGCGGGACCCGGTCATCGCACGCTACGCGATCAGGGTCTTCTCCAGGATCACCTTCTGTTCCGGCGGTTCGACCCGCCCCACCACGATGTTGTCGCTGCCGACCCACGTCGCCGCTTCGGTCAACGCCGCAGCCACATGCTGCGTCGCTCCGCGTGAGTTCAGCGTGACCTGCTTCGCCACCAACGTCCTCCCGTCTCGGCCGGGATCGACCAGACCGACCATCTTCGTGCCGGCCAGGACCGGCATGGCGAAGTACCCGAAGAGGCGCTTGTCGCGTGGCGTGTAGGCCTCGAGCCGGTGGCGGAACCCGAAGAGGCGCTCGGTACGGGGCCGATCCCAGATCAGCGAGTCGAACGGGGAGAGCAACAGGCTGCGCCCCCGGAGACGGCGACCCAACACCTCCAGAGCGGCGGGATCGGCGTATGCCGCCTTCGTCCAACCCTCGACCCGCACCGGCACGAGACCGGCGGCCTCGAGCACGGGGGGAACCTGCTTGGCTTGCACCCCGTGGTACACGGACAGGTCGGACACGGTGGCGACCCCGAGCGACCGCCCGGCCGAACGCACCAAGCGGGTGACGCATTCCTCGTCGCTCAATTCCTCGTGTCGCATCTCGTCGGGAATGGCGCGCTCGACCAGGTCGTAGACGCGCTGAAACCCCCGGCGCTGGCGGCACACCAGGTCGCCGACATCCAGCAAGCGTTCAGCGGCGATCTTCACTTCGGACCAGTCCCACCACGGGCCTCCCCTCTTTGCTCCGCCCAATTCCTTGGCCGTGAGAGGTCCCTCAGCGCGAAGGCGGGCCATGACCTCGCCACAGGTCTTTGTCTCGTCTTCCAAGGAGTGCCATCCCCTCCCCTTGGCGCGGCGGGCCCGGCGCTTGAACGCGTACGAGGGCCACTCCTCGAGGGGCAAGAGGCAGGCGGCGTGGGACCAGTACTCGAAGGTGGTGCTCTTGGGACCCCAATAGGACGCCTCGATCCGATCTCGGTCGATCGGGCCGTGCCGGGCGTAGGCGACGAGCTCGTGCGATCGGGCCAGAACGGAAATGGTGTCAAGTTGGACGGCGCCAAGCCGGCGCACGGTGGCCGCCGGGCCTCCGGTCGGCCGGGCGCCCAAGAGGGCCTGGGCCGCGAGGGCGACCCGCCTGGCCTCATACGCGCTGAGCGTTGCCGATGGGGCAGACACGGTGCCCGTGGGTCGGATCAGTCCAACAGGGCGGCAGCAACCGCGTCTTCCAGCGAGCGGTCGTTCGACCACATCACCTGCAGCTGTTTGGCCCGGCGGAAGTACAGCTGAATATCGAAATCGAGGGTGAAGCCGACACCGCCGAAGATCTGCTGGGCCATGGCGGTGATGTCGCGGAATGTACGGCAGGCGAACAACTTGGACATCGGAGCCAGGGAACGCAGTGACCGTCCGCTGGCTCCGGCCCAGGCGGCTTCGTGCACCAGCTGCTCGGCCCCGTCCAGGTTGGTCACCGCATCGGCCAGGTTGTGGGCCAGGGCCTGGAACGCGCCGAGCGGCTTGTCGAATTGTTGGCGGTCCTTGGCGTACTGGTTGGTGATCTCCAGGGCGTAGCGGGCACCACCCACCGCCTGGGCGGCCAGGAGCACCAGCGTGGGCTCGAGGACGTCCTGCCACGTGGCCCATCCAGTGCCCGCAGCGCCGATCCGATCCTGGCCGGAGAGGGCGGCGTTCTCGAATGTCACTTCGTACTGCGTGTCCGACGCGATGGTGAACTGCTGGCGCAGGGTCACCCCGACGGCCGTCGGATCAACCAGGAAGAGGTCGATGGCCTCGGCGTCATCACCGGTGCGGGCCAGTACCACGAGCCGGTCGGCTGCCGCGGCGAAGGCCACGTGCCGCTTCGTCCCGCTGAGACGAAACCCGCCCTCGCCGTCCGGTACGGCCCGGGCCTCGATGCCTCGAGGTGAGTACCCGTTCTCCGGTTCGAGCCAGGCCGGGGTGAAGATGGCCTCGCCCGAGGCAAGGCCATCCAACCATTGGGTCTTCAGTGTTTCGCTGGCCGAACGGGCCAGCACCCCACCGGAGAGCACGGCGCTGACGAAGTGCGGGATCGGGGCCAGGGCCCGTCCGAACTCCTGGTACAGGGCCACGCCTTCGACCAGCGTCATGCCCGAACCGCCGTGTTCGGGCGGGAGCAGCAGGCCGATGAGATCAAGCTCACCGAGCTGGGTCCACAACGAAAGCGGGTAGCCCGTCGGGTTGTCCTCCATATCGCGGACGACGTCGAGCGGGCAGTGCCGCTGCAACACGTCGCGGGTCGTCTGGCGCAGCATCTCCTGCTCTGGGCTGAAGTCAAGGTCCAACATGGTCCAACTACCTCCGGATGGGCGATCGATCGGGACGGGCGTTCATGCGCTAACCGGCGAGGGTCGCCACTGGTCACCGCGGCGGGCCCACGGATTGTCGTCGGTCCGACGCGGCAGCGCGATGCGAGCGGCGCACGTCGTCTTGGTGTCACCATCGACGGACAGGGTCACGGCCACGGAGGCGAAGCCGCATCCGGACGCGTCGACGTCGGTCCCCTCGACGATGCCATTGAGTGCCATGGTGTCCCCCGGGAAGACCGACCCCAACATGCGGAAGGTGACCCACCCCAATCGTCCGTGCGGGCCGGTCCAGTCGGTGAGGTAGCGCTCGAACCAGGCTGCCTGGTTGGGTGTGTTCAAGAAGATGTCCCGGGTCCCGTTGCGGTTGACAGCGAAATCGTGGTCGTGGTGCATGGGGCGCCAGTCCCGCGCCGCCAGGGCGCCGAGCACCACGGTGGTGGCGCTGACGTCGTAGCGGAGTTCGGGCAGCGTGTCGCCCGGGCGCACATCGTCGAAGAGAAGGGTCGGTGCGATGGTGGCCATCAGCGGCCCGATCCGTCAGTCGTGCGGCGGTAGCCGAAGCCGGTGTAGGACTCGACGGCCACCAGGTCTCCGTCTTGATTGGCGTAGACCACATCGATCACCCAGAACCGACCGGTGCCCAGCTTGGTCGTCTTGTCGTCGCTGATCGACCGCAGGACCTGATGGGTGCGCAGCACATCGCCCAGACGCACCGGAGTGTGGAATTCGATCGAGTTGTCGCTCATCACAGCCTCGGGCAGGCCGAAGAGTGCCTTGAGGTCGAAGTGCACCTGCAGCGGCTGCGCCACCTCGGTCCTCCCGGGAGCCCAACTGTGCGGGCGAAACCACACCGAGACCATGGTGGGCGGCGCGATAGGCCCGCCCGTCAGGGCCTCGGCCACCTCGTCGTCCCAGTAGAGAGGATTGCCGTTCTCCACCGAGGCGCAGGAGGTCCAGATATACCCACGCTCGACCGGGAAGTCGCTGATCTGGGGGTACTGCTGCACCCCCACCATCTCCAGCGCCCGCGCCAACAGATCGGCGTCGGTCATGCCACGACCCGGTGGGACATCCAGCGGGCGATGGTCTCGACCGGAACGCCTGCCTCCTTCAAGAGGTGCTCGGTCTGGGTCTCCGTCGGATCGGGCAGCGACACCGCACCCCCGGGCCGATCCATGCCGGCCAGCAGTGGCGCCAGCTGGCGCAGGGAGCCCTTGGTCGGGTGGGTCGCCCGGGTGACGACGGCGCGGGCGGCGAACTGGGGGTCGTCGGCGACGTCGGCGACGTCGAGAACGGGAGCGACGCAGGTGTCAGCCTCCCCGAGCAGGGCGATCCATTCGTCCCGGTTCCGGGTGGCGAAGGCTGCGGCGAAGGCAGCCCGGATGGCGGGCTGGGCCGCGTCGTCCAACTGATCCCCCGCCAGTTCGGGACAGCCGAGAGCCTGGCACAGGTTGGCAAAGAACTTCGCCTCGATGGCGCCCACGGCCACCCATTTGCCGTCGCGGGTCTCGTACGTGCCGTAGCAGGCGAAGCGACCGGAAAGAACGTCGTGACCCGGCTCCGGAGCGGTGCCGAGGGCCAGATGCTCGTCAATCGGGAGCGACATCAGGGAGAGGACACCCTCGGCCACCGAGACGTCGAGGTAGGTGCCCGCGCCGGACGTGGACCGACGCACCAACGCGGTCGTGATGGCCAGGGCGGCCTGCATGCCTCCGGCGGCGGCGTCGGCGATGGTGGCGCCGGGGATGGGTGGTGCACCATCGACTCCCGGAGTGCTCATGGCCAAGAACCCGCCCACGGCCAGGTAGTTGATGTCGTGGCCGGCCCGGTTGGCGTACGGCCCGTTCTGGCCGTAGCCGCTGGTCGAGCAGTAGATGATGCCCGGATTGCGGGCGCTCACCGCGCCGTATCCTATGCCCAGCCGATCGACCACACCCGGGCGGAAACTCTCGATCACCACATCGGCGTCGTCGGCCAGGGCGAAGAAGGCGTCCCGGCCGCCGTCATCCTTGAGGTCGACCATGACCCGGCGCATGCCGCGGTGACCGCTGTAGGCGAAGAACCACGGATCATCGGCCGCGGTCTCCGTTGAGGGCGCCGCACCCATCTTGATCACCAGCGCGCCGTAGTCGGCCAGCAGGCGCGTGCAACGAGCGGCTGGTCCAACCGACGAAAAATCGAGGACGGTGACCCCTTGCAGAGGTCCGGTGGGTGACGTGGCCGTGACCAAGAAATCAGAAATTCTTGGGAAGACCGAGCTTGCGCCGGGCGATGATGTTCTTCTGAATCTCAGACGCCCCGCCGCCGATGGTGTCGATCACCGTGTAGCGGTAGGTGGACTCGGAGCGCCCGGCCATCGGTCCTCCTTCCGTCTTGACCCGCAACTGACTGCCCGGACCGGCGATGTCCATGGCCGCATTGGCCAGGCGCTTGGAGAGCTCGGTGGCGAACAGCTTGTACTCAGAGGCCTCGGTCGTCGGGGCGGCGCCGCCCTTGCCCGACTCGAACACGAATTTCAGGCCCATGACCCGTGCCACCTCGAGTTCGGTGGCCAGCTGGGCCAGTCGTTGCCGGATGATCGGGTCGTCCTTCAGCGCCACGCCGTCACGCACCGTCGTGCGCACGTACTCGGTCAAGAGCTCGAAGCGCTGGTTGATCGGCGAGAAGGTGAACATGGTGAATCGTTCGAGGTCCAACGCTTCGGAGATGTATTGAAAACCCCGGTTCAGCTCTCCCACCACGTAATCGTCCGGCACGAAGACGTCGTTCAGAAAGACCTCGTTGGTCCGCTCGTCCCCCATGGTCCAGATGGCGTTGACCGTGATGCTGGGCTGATCGATGGGGACCAGGAACAGGGTGATCCCGGCGTGTTTGGCCGCGGCCGGATCCGTGCGCGCCCCGACCCAGTACCACTCGGCGAAGTGGGCCGACGTGGTCCAGGTCTTCTGGCCGTTGAGCATCCAGCCGCCGTCGACCTTGGTCGCCTTGAGTTGCATCGAGGCGGCGTCCGAGCCCGCGTTGGGCTCGGAATACCCGACGGCGAACTCGACCTCGTTGCGCAGGATCTTCGGCAGGAACTCGGCCTTCATGCGCTCGTTGCCATGTCGAATGATGGTCTTGCCGATGATGCCGACGCCCTTGCCGATCTGCGGACCGCCACGGCCGGCCAGCTGCTCGTTGAGGAGGTACTCGTAGACGCCTTCGCCCTCTTTACCCCCGTACTCGGCGGGCCAGGTCATGCCCAGCCATCCCTGAGTTCCCAAGGAAGCCATGAAGGCCCGGCGCTTGGGGGTGTCGACGATCTGCGCCATGTTCTCCCGGGTCACGTCGAAGACTTCGGGATCATCGTTGGCGTCGAGGAACGTCTCCACCTCCTTGACGAACGCGAGCTGTTCGTCGGAGAACTCAAAATCCATGCTGGGACGACCTCCAGGGCCGGAAGGCGGCGCCAGGGAATCCCGGTCGCACACGAATCTGACTACCCGTCAGCTTACCCGGTGTGGTGTGGTCCGGTCTGAGCGAGTCTGGGCAGGCCAGGTGGCATTTCTGTCCGGGCGTGACTTCTCACTTCGGTGCATTCTGTGGGGACCCGCAAGGGCGAAGCAAGGGCACCGTCCCCGGGCCAACTGGTCATCGAACGGTCGGCCTCTTGCCGGAGTCGGTGAATTGAGGATGGAGCCGCTGAGAGATGAGGGGCGCGCCGGATCGGGCGCAAGTGCCGATCGGCACGCTCCCTGCTGGCGGGCGGCTGCGCCTTGATTTCGTGTTAGACCAGGTCACACCTGGGTATTGAATTGATGCCAGGAGCCGCAGACGGTGTGGTGGTGCTTGAGCCCTGCGGACCCTGGCCAGAGGCCGGCGCCAGCCGCACTGTTTCTGCAGGTGACAGCCAGGCGGCGGCGAATGGAAGGGGCTGGATCTTGGCGCTATGGCCGAGGATTTTCGTCGGTGGTGCCGCACTTGTCATCTTGGGCGGCGGAGTCAGCGCCCTCGCGTTGACCAAAATGACGCCGACGACTCGGACTCCACCTCCGACTGCTCAGACCAGTGTTGCGCTACCTTTCAACGTCTTCAGTGACACCGTGCTGCCGGACGTTGCCCCCGCAACGTGCGAACTGAGTTCGAACGGGTCATCGGTGGTCGCCAAGGGCACCTTCGACGCCGCTGGGACGGTCCCGCCCAATCCCAATGGCAACGGGGTGTACTCGCTCGAGGTCGGCGTCCTCGATGTTCAACAGACCCATTTTGACAAGAATTCCGTGCAGGTCACCACCGCCGAGATCGCGGGCCACGAAAAGTGGCAGCTATCCGTCGGTCTCAGCACCGGCTACACCGCAGGTGCGTGCTACGTAGGGCTTTACGATCCGGCCTGAGCCCGTCCGTATCCTGAAGCCGGTTGAATCGAGGTCGAGCGCGGTCTGGCGCATCCCACCGGGCGCAAGGTTTGTGGAATAGCGGCACTATTTTTCCAGTGCGGATTTGCTGGCTCGGACGTACATTTCAGTGTGCTGTCGGGTGCGGACGAGGATGTGGGCCGGGCCATCCTCGCCAACCTTGCTTGGGGAACCGCCCGCGAAGCTCTCGGCCACGCCGATGAATTTGCCAAAATGTATCCATCTGAGCTTTCTCAGGCGCGAGCAGATGCCGCGCGTGCTGAGGTGGGCAGAACACGTGAAGTACTCAATGACGCTTTGGCGGCGATCGGCATGGGCCGATTTCTCGCCGACGACGAGTGCTTCCTCCCCGTCGGGACACCACTCACTCGACGGGTTCGCCACTCTCTGGAGCGGGTGACGGATGCGTTCCCCGAGTTGTTCAATCTGGATGTCGTGCTCTCACAACGCAAACGCAGACAGGTCAACTGACTCTTCGAGGTCACGTCGAAGTGCTCGTGATCGCTCGGTTGACCGCGATACCCCGCCGTCAGCTGGCACCATCGACTTGCCCGACGCCTAGTGCCCGGCGAAGAACCGAGCCTGAGCCTCGCTATCGCTCGAGATGTCCCAGAGGTCGTGCACCCGACCATTGCTGTCGAAGGCAAGGAGATGCACCGAATCGAGGTCGAGAGTGGCTCCATCGGGACGACTCGCCGTCTCTCGGAGCACAACCACGCCATGGTGGTCGTCAGCGAAGATCTTTGTGATGTGAAAGCGCTGCGTGCCGGCGGTCAACCGGTAATCGCTCACCAGGGCCGATTTGATGTTGTCGATGCCCATTGGGGCGCCGCCGAGCGGACCCCGTCTATTGAAATGAATGACCCCTGCGGGTGCCAGGTATTTCAGGGCCGCGGTCAGGTCGCCCGCGGCCAAGGCTGCGTACGAGTCGCGGATTCTTTGCACATTCGGGTGCTCGGCCATGGCTGCTTTATGGTAGGCGGGAACGCGAACTCCGGGGCGAACGGCGGATCAGAGACGGAAGCGATTGACCAATCTAAGGTCAGGATCACCCGATGATGTCGTCGACAAGACTCTCCTGCCTGAGAAGGATCGCCGAATCTGACTCCTCGTCCGACGAGACGAGGAGCGGGCTCGCTGTAATCGGCGAGTGCCGTGACTCATGCCGCGTCTCGGCTACCGGCTCCCCTCGAATGTGCTGCAGGCCCAGGGAAAGCGCGACCAGGGCGGCCACGATGCTGGCCACCCCGGCGCACAGCAGTGCGCCCCGGACGCCGAACATCGCCACCAGGGGCGCCGCCGCCGCCATTCCGATTGACACCGCCCCCATGGTCATAGCGGTGAACACGGCACAGGCCCGGCCGGCGATGTGCTCGGGCGCCCGCTGGAGGAGGAGTGTCCGGGCCCCCACCATCTGGACGCCGTCGCCGATGCCACCGATGCCATAGGCCGCAATGGCCATCCACATGGTCGGGGATAGCGCGCCCGCGGACACGCCCAAGCCCAAGACGACCAGACCGATCACGATGGCTGGGCTGAGCGCTCGCGCTGAGACTCGCCCGGCGATCACGGTGCCCAATGTCATGCCGCCCGTCCACGCGGTGATGAGCAGGGCGTACCCAGTGGTTCCACCGTGCAGCACCCTTTCAGCCAGAAAGAGCTCGACCACCATGGTGACGCCCAAGAATCCGATCATGGTCGAGACCACAAGCACCAGCAGACCCATGGGGCGATCCCGACGGAGGTAGCGCAGGCCCGCGGCCATGCCGTCGTCGGCACCGTGCGGGACGATCGATTGGGTACGTCGCAAGCCGAGCGTCAGGACACCGATCGAGAAGACAACGGACGCGCCAGCATCGAGCAGGAGCGCGGTCGAGGTACCTCCGATGCTCCCGACCACGCCCGCCAACAGCGGTCCGAGGGCGGTGCCACCCATGGCGGCACCCTGGAGTCGGCTGGTGGCGCGCACCAACGACACTTCGCCTGCCAACTGGGGAATTGCGGCCGTCAAGCCAGGCTGCAGCACACTGTCGGCAATGCCGAAACAGAGCACCAACATGATGGTGGAGCTGAGCGAGTGGGCATAGGCCAGGCCGCCCAACGACGCCGCCACCACCAAGCTCGCCACAGAAAGCACGCGGGCCATGGGCAGGCGATCGAGCAGGAGGCCTGAGACCGGCGCCAGCAGGACGACGGGGAGGCCACCGGCCAGGAGCACCATCGTGACGGCCAGCGTGGAATGGGTCTCCTGGTAGACGCGCAAGGACAGCGCCACGTAGGCCAGCCCATTCCCCGCCGCTGTCATGACCTGTAGGGCCGTCGCCCGCCTCAGCGAGGGACCCGGCTTGACCGAGCGGCCGTCCCTCCGGTCGCCCGTCGGGGCGCGGTCGTCGATGACCCCGTCGGGGGTCGGTCTGGAGCGCTCGGGGTGGGTGAGATCGTTCGTCATCGCGGTCGTTTCAGGTGCGGGTACGGCAGGTATGGAATTCGGTGCTTCGGGGCCAGCCGGGCGAAAACCGCGGGCAGCGTAAAGGGGGCGTTGCGGGATGTTTGCAGGACCGGAGTGCATCGCCAAGAGGCCGCACCGCGCCGAGGGCGCGGGACCTCTTCGGTGGCGGGACTCAGCGGAACATGCGAACAGGCTACACCGAACAGGGCCCTGAGTCACCGCGTTTTCGACAAAAAGTCGAGAACCGCTCTCGGCGCCGGCAAGTGATCTTCTTGCGCTCCAACCGGTGCAGGTGGGCCGGACCTTCACCGACGGCACGGTCGAGCTCATCTACACGCGGCCTCCCGATTGATTCGGCGCCGGAGGTCTCGGCCGTACTCAGTCGCCCCACACCAGCGAGGCCGCCTGCTGAGGAGTGGTCAGACCTTTGAGGGACACCTCGCGATGGTGGCCGAAGCGGAACTCACCCGACCGGACCACCAGTTGTTCGGACAATGACGACACCACAATCTCTCCCGGTTCGGCCACGTCCGCCAGGCGGCTCGCCACAATGACCGTGTGTCCCAAGAAGTCGTCCTCCTCCTCGAGGGCCTCCCCGGTGTGCACACCAATGTGGACCTCAATGGGGCGGTCCGGGTGGAATAAGGAATAGTCGTGGAAAGCACGTTGCATTTCGGCCGCACACCGCAACGCCCGCGCCACGCCGCCGAAGGCCATCATGAAACCGTCGCCCTGCACCTTCACCTCGCGGCCACCATGCCGCTGCACCTGGTCACGCACGATCCGGTGGTGCTCTTGCAACATCTCACGGGAGACCCGATCGCCCATCGCCTCGGTCATGCCGGCGTAGTTGACCATGTCACTGAAGACGATGGTGACGGTCTCCTCGCCCGACGGCGGCGAATACGGAGGGCTGGGATCGGGAGCCCCTTGGCCCCGGATCTGACGGCGAATATCGCGTCCGAGTGCGGCAAGGTCGATGGGGTCCGAGGACGCTCCGGCCAGGCTGGGCGGAAAGGCTTCCGGACCGAGCACGCCTTCCGCGACCGCCTGGGCGATCGCCCGACCCGAACGGCTCGACCGGCTCCGGATGTTGATGCCACCCATGACGGCGTAGCCCCGGACTCTGATCCGCGGCGAACCCGGGACGATGGGCACATCGCGTACCTTCAGGTTTCGTCCGCCCATGAAGGAGAACCCTTCGAGCTGGACGTCGATCCCTTCGGGGACGATGACGTGGACCCCTCCCCAGAAGGCCACCGCCGTGATCACGACCTCGGGTCCCTCGATCTCGGCCTGGCGTAGATCCATCTCGCACCCACCCATGACGGCCACCGCCGTGGTGCGCGCGCCGACCCGCCAGCGCCCCTTGGCCCGCGAGCCACTCATGACGGCCACGAACGACCGGCGGGCCGGACGCCGGGTCGAGACTTCCTGGGGTACCGCGACCTCGGGCAGATCGGCCATGGCGGTGTGCAAGTCGCCCTGGGTTCGGGCCTGGAGGGCCAGGCCGACGCGCTGAGCGAACTCGTCGAGGGTGAGCCGCCCCTCGACCGCGTGCTCCCGGAGCTGGGTCACCGCCCGATCTCGTTCGGCGTCGGCCACCCGGACGCTCATGTCGCCCCGGTGGGGTGTGGGGGCGCGGGGTTCCGGTTCGGACGAATCGGGCAGATCGGTCACCACTGCAGTTTGCTCCCTCACGCCGCTGGCCGCTTGCTTCCTGAGGGACCCAGGGTGAGATGGAGACTTCTTCGTGTCCGTGCGGGGTGCGGGGTCGGGTGGCCTACCCGATGCCCGGAGGCACGAACGAGCACGACGGGACAAAGAAGGGGTCGTCCGCTCCGAGGGCGTTGAGCACGTCTTGTTGGGCGATCGGGTCGTACAGGATCCCCAGATGCTCGCTGAAGTCCAGGGCGCACTGGGACTGCAACAAGATGTTCTGCACTCTCGGACCGCTGAGGAAGGCCGAGGTATACGGGGTGACCACCTCGTCGTACTTCGACTCGATCACCACGTAGTGAGGGCCGGATTGAGTGTCTCCTCCGGCATTGAGGGAGGAGAGAAAGGTGGAGCCGGCCTCCTGCTGGCTGCAGGCATCACACGCACCTCCGGTGGTGAGGTTGGGACCGAAGAGCGACGTGAGCGCGGTGAGGCCGTCGAGCGTGGTGCCGTGGTTGGAGGGAGCCAGTCCAACCAGCATGTTGACCTTGGCCGCACCACCGAGGAATTTCATGTAGTACCGGGGCATCATGCCGCCCTGTGAATGGCCGACGATGTCGACCTTCGTCGCGTGCGTGGTTGACAACACCCCACTGACGAACGTGGCCAGGGTCTGCGCCGACGTCGGGATGTCACCCAGGCCGTAGAAGCGGCCGCCAGAGATGGACGTGGCGCCGTAGTTGAAGCCGTAGACGCAGTAGCCCTCGTCGGCCAGGGCCGGGGACAGGGCCTGCCAGGACACGTTCTCGTTGCCGCCGGTGCCGGCCACCAGCACCACCGGGAAGGGGTGCGCGCCAGTGGGCGTGCAGGGCACATTCATGCCCGGAGGAAATCCCCCCGGGTCGGACAGCTCGGTGGCGAAGCCCGTGAAGATGGTGCCCTGGGGCAGGTCGGGCGCGGCGGCGCCTGCGCTGGCCGCTCCGACCCCAGCCACGGACCCGGTAACCACGAGCGTGAGCACAGCGCACGCAGCCGTCATCCAAGTGCGGGTGCGCCTGAATTGAAACCGCATGAGCCGACAACGAGCCATGCCGACAAAGATTGCGGAGCGGTACAGCTTGGAGCGGAGAGCAAACCCTCTGGGTGCAGGCAGACGTCCTCCGATTTCTCGTACTGAACGATTGTTGGCTCGGCACTTATCGAATTACCCGGCACGCACCGAATCAAAACGACATTTCAACCAACATCTCGGCCGGATGTCCCGGCTGACGCTATTCCCCGAGCAGGTCCCCCAGCGGGGTGAACGCCAATCCGTGAGCCTCGGCCACTGGCGCATAGACCACGTCGCCTGCCACCACATTGACCCCTTCGGCCAGCGCGTGGTCGGCCCGCGCCGCGGCCTTCCACCCGTTGGCGGCAATGCTCAACGTGTACGGCAGCGTGGCGTTGGCCAGGGCGTGGGTGGAGGTGTGCGGTACCGCACCGGGCATGTTGGCCACGCAGTAGAAGATCGACCCTTCCACCTCGAAGGTGGGATTCGAGTGGGTGGTCGGCCGGGTCGACTCGAAGCATCCGCCCTGATCGACGGAGATGTCGACCAGCACCGATCCCGAGCGCATCTGCGCCACCAGCGCATCGGAGACCAAGCGCGGTGCCCGCGCCCCGACCACCAGCACAGCACCGATGACGATGTCGGCGTCCAGGCAGACCTCCTCAATGGCGTGTTCGGACGAGGCGAGGGTCTCGAGTGACCCCCGGAAGTGATGGTCGACCTGGCGCAGTTTTTCCAGATTCCGATCGAGCACGTAGACGTCGGAGTGCATCCCCACGGCCATGGTGGCCGCGGCCATGCCGGACACGCCGGCGCCCAGGATGACCACTTTGGCGCAGCGTACGCCGGGCACGCCGCAGACCAAGACACCTCGGCCCCCGCCCGGCCGCATCAGGTGGTGGGTCCCCATCAGAGGCGCCATGCGCCCGGCCACTTCGCTCATCGGAGCGAGTAGGGGAAGCGAATTGTCGTTCTGGCGCACCGTCTCGTAGGCAATGGCCACGTTGCCCCCGGCCAGCAGGGCATCGGTGGTTGGGCGTGAAGCCGCCAGGTGCAGGTACGTGAAGAGCACCTGGCCCGATCGCGCCCCGAGCCGATGGAATTCCGGCTCGATTGGCTCCTTGACCTTGCACACCAGGTCGGCGGCGGCCCAGATGTCGTCGGCCGAGTCGATGATCTGCGCCCCTGTTTTGATGAATTCGTCGTCGTACATGGACGAGCCCGCGCCGGCGTCCTGTTCGACGTAGACGGTGTGCCCGGCCGAGACCAGCTCGCGCACGCCGGCCGGGGTCATGGCGACCCGGTACTCGTCGTCCTTCAATTCCTTGGGAATGCCGACGATCATTGGCTCACGGCTGTCTATTCTTCAATGTTGCTCATGACGTGCTTGATCCGGGTGTAGTCCTCGAATCCGTAGGCGGAGAGATCCTTGCCGTACCCCGAATGCTTGAACCCTCCGTGCGGCATTTCGGCCACCAGGGGGATGTGGGTATTGATCCACACGCACCCGAAATCGAGGTCGCGCGCCATCCTCAAGGCGCGGCCGTGGTCCCGCGTCCACACCGACGAGGCCAGGCCGTATTCCACCCCGTTGGCCCAGGCCAACGCCTCCGCCTCGTCGGTGAATTGCTGGACGGTGATCACCGGTCCGAACACCTCGGACTGCACCAATTCGTCGTCCTGGCGCAAACCGCCCACGACGGTGGGTGCGAAGCAGAATCCCCGCTCTCCCACCGGCGACCCGCCGGTCAAGACGCGGGCGTGCCCGGGCGCCCGCTCGACGAAGCCCCGCACGCGTTCGAGCTGGGCCGCACTATTCAAGGGTCCGTAGTCGGCCTCGGCATTCTCGAGTCCGCCCACGGTGGTTCCTTCGGCCTGCTCGACCAGCGCCGACAAAAAATCGTCGTGCACGCCGGGCCCGGCCAGCACCCGGGTCGCGGCCGTGCAGTCCTGGCCCGCGTTGAAGTAGCCGGCCCCGGCGATGCCTTCCGCCGCCGCCCCCACGTCAGCGTCGTCGAACACGATGACCGGTGCCTTGCCCCCCAGTTCCAGGTGCACCCGCTTGAGTGTCGGTGCCGCCCCCGCCGCCACCTCCATGCCGGCCCGGACCGATCCGGTCACCGACACCATGGCCGGCGTGGCGTGCGCCACCAGGGCGCGCCCAGTGTCACGGTCACCGCACACCACGTTGAACACACCCGGTGGAAGGTGTTCGGCCATGATCTCGGCCATGAGCAGCGTGGACACGGGCGTGGTGTCCGAGGGCTTCAGCACCATGGTGTTGCCGGCGGCCAGGGCCGGAGCGAATTTCCAGACGGCCATCATCATCGGGTAGTTCCAGGGCGTGACGGCGCCACACACGCCGACGGGCTCGCGCCGGACGAAGGACGTGTGCCCCGCCAGGTACTCGGAGGCGGCCACGCCTTGGAGGTGTCGAGCGGCGCCGGCGAAGAAGCGGATCTGGTCCACCATCGGAGGGATCTCTTCGTCCATGGTCAGGCGGTACGGCTTGCCCGTGTTCTCACACTCCGCCCGGACCAGGTCCTCGGCTCGAGACTCGAAGGCGTCGGCGATGCGGATCAGAGCCAAGCTCCGTTCCGACGGTGTGGTCCGCTTCCACGAGGCGAATGCCTCGGCCGCGACGGCCAGCGCCCGGTCCATGTCGGCGGGGCCGGAGACGGGGGCCTCGGCGAACGCCTCCCCGGTGCTGGGATCGACCAAGAGGGCGTGCGGCCCATCTGACGCGTCTTGGTACTGTCCTCCGACGAAGTTCTGCAGCCTGCGCACGTCGCTCCCACCCTTACCGGTCGATCCCCCGCCTACAGAATCACAATAAACTGGGCTTCACAAGCGATACCGCAACAATTGCCGCCTGAAACGCCGAATTCTGTTTCAATGGAGGCGGAACAGTGACATAATTCGGCACCACCCGGGAACCACGATCGAGAAGAACCCGGCACAATTGGGAACGAGGAGAGGCATGTCCGACCGGGGCGAGCCGACGGAGACGGGGACCGAACCTCTGAGCGACGACGAGACCGGCACCGCCCCGGCCGCGATTCTCGACGGGCCCAATCGAGCCATCATCGAAGCGCTCCAGCAGGATGGGCGCCGACCGTACGGGGCGATCGCCGGCGAGGTCGGCTTGTCCGAAGCGGCCGTGCGGCGCCGGGTCCAGCGCCTGCGCGACGCGGGCATCATGCAGATAGTCGCCGTCACCAACCCGCTCCAACTCGGCTTCACGCGCCAGGCCATGGTCGGCATCTCGGTCGAGGGCGATGTACGGGTGGTGGCCGACAAGCTCACGGCCCTGCCCGAAGTCGACTACGTGGTCATGTGCGCCGGTTCGTTCGATCTGCTGGCCGAAGTGGTCTGCGAGAACGACGAGCGCCTGCTCCACGTGCTGAACGATTCCGTGCGCTCCATCCCGGGCGTGCGCCGGACCGAAACGTTCCTGTATTTGAAACTGAACAAGCAGACGTACAGCTGGGGCACGCGGTAGGCCGGAACACCGGCCGCCGTCCCCCCATGAGCGGAGGAAAGATGAGCAACTCCAACCCCGAGAATTCCGAGCTGAGCAACCAGGCCCGCCGTCACCTCTGGATGCACTTCAGCCGCCTCGCCACCTACGAGACCCACGAGGTCCCCGTCATCGTGCGCGGTGAGGGAGCCTACGTCTGGGACCAGCACGGCAAGAAGTACCTGGACGGTCTGGCCGGTCTCTTCACGTCCCAGCTTGGCCACGGACGCACGGAACTGGCCGAGGCCGGGGCCAAGCAGGCCGGAACGCTGGCCTATTTCCCTCTCTGGACCTACGCCCACCCCAAGGCCATTGAGCTGGCCGAGCGCCTCGCCGGCTACGCGCCCGGCGACCTCGACCGCGTCTTCTTCACGTCGGGAGGGTCCGAGGCGGTGGAATCGGCCTGGAAGCTGGCCCGTCAGTACTTCCGAATGACCGGGCAGCCGCAGCGGACCAAGGTCATCAGCCGCGACATCGCGTACCACGGCACCACCATGGGGGCGCTGTCGATCACCGGGCTCCCGGACCTCAAGACCCCGTTCGAACCCCTCGTTCCCGGTGCCATCAAGGTCCCCAACACGAACTTCTACCGGGCCGAGCTGTTCGCCGACGACGAAGTCGCCTTCGGGCAGTGGGCGGCCGATGAGATCGAGCGGGCGATCCTGCGCGAGGGGGCCGACACTATTGCCGCCGTCTACCTCGAGCCGGTGCAAAACGCCGGCGGGTGCTTCCCGCCGCCGCCCGGATACTTCGAGCGGGTGCGCCAGATCTGCGACCGCCACGGAGTCCTCCTGGTCTCCGACGAGGTCATCTGCGCCTTCGGTCGCCTGGGTCATTGGTTCGGTTCCGAGCGGTACGGCTACCAACCCGACATCATCACGGTGGCCAAGGGCCTCACGTCGGGCTATGCCCCCCTCGGCGCCATGATCGCCTCAGAGCGGCTAGTCCAACCCTTCCTGGCCGCGGGTGCGTCCTTCCTGCACGGTTTCACCTTCGCCGGCCACCCCGTGAGTTGCGCGGTCGCCTTGGCCAACCTCGACGTGTTCGAGGGTGAGCACATTCTTGAGCACGTGCGGGACACCGAAGGTGCGTTCCGCAGCGGCTTGGAGTCCCTCTACGACCTGCCCATCGTCGGCAACGTGCGCGGCGCCGGCTTCTTCTACGGGATCGAGCTGGTCAAGGACAAGGAGACCCGACTCTCCTTTGACGACGAGGAGTCCGAGCGGTTGCTGCGGGGCTACCTCTCCGGGGCCTTGTTCGACGCCGGCCTCATCTGCCGGGCCGACGACCGGGGTGACCCGGTGGTGCAGCTCTCGCCGCCGCTCATCTGCGGTCCCGCCGAGATCGAGTTCATCGTCTCCACCTTGCGCGAGGTACTGACCGAGGCGTGGCGCCGGATGTAGACCCTCCGGAGGAAGGGCCTGTGCGCTATCAGGACCTTTCCCTCTGGTGGGATGCCATTGCCCAACCGCTTCCGGTCCGAGCGCCACTCCGTTCGGACACGCAGGTCGACGTCTGCATCGTCGGGGCCGGGTTCACCGGGCTGTGGACCGCCTACGCGCTGACCCGGGCCGATCCGACCCTGCGCGTCGCCATCGTCGAGAAAGAGGTGGCCGGCTTCGGGGCCTCGGGGCGTAACGGTGGCTGGTGCTCGGCCCTGTTCGCCACCTCGGACGCCGCCCTGGCCCGGGCCTACGGCGTCCCGGCCATGCGCGCCATGCGCCGGGCCATGCAGGACACCGTCGATGTGGTCGGCGCATCGGCCGCGGCCGAAGGCATCGATTGCCACTTCGCCAAGGGCGGCACGATCGTGGTGGCCCGCTCCCCGGCGCAACGGGCCCGGGCCGCCGCCGAAGTGAACGAGGCTAGGAGTCTCGGCTTCGGTGAAGAGGACCTGCGCTGGGTCGAGGCCACCGAGGCCGAGGCACTGGTCGGGATCGACGGCGTGGTGGGCGCCACCGTCACCCCACATTGTGCGGCGATCCAACCGGCCCACCTGGCCCGCGGCCTGGCCGATGCGGTGGCGCGGCGCGGCGTGGCCCTCTACGAGCACTCCGAGGTGACCCGCATCGAAGCGGGGAGCGGGGGTCACCACCCGGTCGTCCACACCGCTGGCGGCGCCGTCACGGCGGAGGTCGTGGTGCGCGCCGTCGAGGCCTGGACCTCGACGTTGCCCGGGTACAAGCGCACGCTGGCGCCGGTGTACTCGCTCATGGTGGCCACCGAACCACTGGACGACGGGTTTTGGGAGTCCGCCGGGCTGGTGGACAGGGCCACCTTCGCCGACTACCGCCATATGATCATCTACGGCCAGCGGACGCTCGACGGCCGGATCGCCTTCGGAGGTCGCGGCGCCCCGTACCACTTCGGCTCCACCGTGCGGCGCGCCTATGACGACGTGGCGTCCGTCCACGCCCTGCTGCACCGGACCCTCATCGAGCTCTTCCCCGCCCTGGCCTCGGCGCGGGTCACCCACGCCTGGGGTGGCCCGCTGGGGATCCCGCGGGACTGGCATTCCTCCGTCGGCTTCGACCGGGACAGCGGCCTGGCCTGGGCCGGGGGCTACGTGGGAGACGGCGTCTCGACGACCAACCTGGCCGGGCGGACCCTGGCCGACCTGATCACCGGGGCCGACACCGACCTCACCCACCTGCCGTGGGTCAACCACCGCTCCAAGCTCTGGGAACCCGAGCCCCTGCGCTGGCTGGGGGTCAACGCCGGCTTGTGGACGATGAAGCTGGCCGATCACACCGAAGCCCGCAAGGGCCACCCCAGCCGCCTGGCCGCCCGCATGGACCATTTGCTCGGGCACTGATCGGTGCCACAATCGTGCCGATGGAGCCGACCCCTCGTGAGGCGATCTCCCAGCTGATCTATACCTACGCCGAGCGCATTGACGCCGGCGACTTCGCCGGGGTGGCCGAGGTCTTCTCCGACGCCACGTTGACCTTCGAGGGATTCGGCGACGCCGTCTCGGGCCCCGAGGCCATTCAGTCGCTCTACGAGCGGACCACCCGCCGCTACGAGGACGGCACGCCGCGTACCAAGCACGTCATGACCAACGTGATGGTCGATGTCAGCTCCGACGGGTCGACCGCCACCAGCCGCTCCTACTTCACCGTCCTCCAGGCCGTGCCCGGAGCACTGACGCTCCAGCCGGTGATCGCCGGGCGCTACCGCAATGCCTATGCCTGCACCGACGGTGCGTGGCGCTTCACCTCGGTGCACATCGTCATTGAGCTCGTGGGCGACCTGGCCCACCACATGCTCTTCAAGCTCAGACCATGAAGCTGTCCCTCTCCTACAGGTGGGAGTGCGCGCCGGACGCGTTCTGGGCCCTCTACTTCGACCCGGCTTTCGTCGTGCGCCTGCACCTCGAGGGCCTGGGCTCGATCTCGGCCGAGGTCCTCTGCCAGGAGGGCACTCTGGCCTCGGGGCTGACCCGGACCCTCCGCTACTCGCAGAAACCCAATGCGCCGGGACCGGTGCGCAAGATCTTCGGCGAGGAGATCACCAGCACCGAGGTCAGTATCTTCAGCCCCGCCACCTCGACCACCATCTTCACGCTCACGCCGGGCACCATGGGCGACAAGACCCACCTGAACGGGTCCATCGCGTTGAGGGCCGACGGCGAGGGCACCCTTGAGAACTTCGACCTCGAGGCCCGGGTCAAGATCTTCGGCGCCGGGCCGATCGTCGAGCGGTTCATCGAGCACCAAGCCCGCGAGATTCAGCAGAAGTCGGTGGCCTTCATGCGTCGGGAGCTGGGCCTCGCCACCCCGTAAGCACCAGGGAGGGGACCGGACGCTCCTGGCGTGAAGTCACGGCCCGATGGGCGAGACCGGAAGGACGGTGCCCAGCATCTCCCCCTGGTCCCCGTCCAAGGTGGCCCCAGCCACCAAAGGCGATTGGGTCAGGACGAAGGCGCCGGTCAGCATGACAACGAGAGAGATCATCTCCGCGGCGACGTACCCCGGTCCGCCGCGCAGGTGCTCGTTGAATACGAAGATGCCAATGATGATGCTCACCACCGGGTTCACCATGAGCATCGAAGCGCGGGAGGCGGCGATCGGGCCGGCATGGAGGGCGTTCTGCAGGAAGAAGAAGCCGACCAATCCGGTGAGGCCCAGGGCGTAGGGCTCCCAATGGGTGAACACATGGCCCCACCCGCCGGTGATCAAGGTGGTGATGGCCTTGGTCAGGGAGGCGTTGTAGGCGAAGAGCACGGCCGCCGCCGCCCCGAAGGCGGTGGCCCGCCACCACCGGGGCCCGCGCTGGGCGGCGGCGACCAGCATCGCTGCCACCACGAAGATCACGACGGTGACGACACCCCACGCCTTCGAACTGGGAATCCCCTGGCCGAGGGCGGGATCGGCCGAGACGATGAATCCGGCCAGCCCGACCACGATGGCCACCGAACCGAGAATCTCGCGCCCGCCCACGTGGCGATGGAACACCACCCGCAGGATGGCGATGAGGAACAGCAACTCGACGGTCAATATCGGCTGGACCACGGTCAGGTCGCCGAAGCGCAAGGCCGAGGCTTGCAGCACGAACACAACCAGAAGGAGGGCGAAACCGAGCAACCAGATCCCCCGTTTGAGCGCATTGGTCAGCAACCGGAGACGCATGGCGTCGCCGGCCGGCGCGGATTCGACTCCGATCCGCTGCATCACCCCGGCCACCGCACTGCACAGCGCAGCGGAAGACGCCAGGAGATAGACCACGCCACGTTCTACAACAAAGGATCGGATCGAGCCCGTGACCCGACTCCACCGCAGCAGTCCTCACGATGTTCCCGCGTTCCACTTGACGCGGGGCCAATCAGCCAACAAGGTGAGGACCGACAACCTTCGGTCGCGGTTGCCAGGGAAGCGCACCGAATCAGATAGGGCCAAGTGCGTGGACACCAGACCGGAGAAGGCTGCCGAGGGAGACGGCAACGTCCGTCTCTCCGCCCACCCTTCGGCCCGGCGGTGGACTGGGCCACTGGCCTTGTCGGTTCGGAGACGCCCACGGTTGACGTGGGGTTGACGTGGTGTCCCGGGAACCGGAGCACGTGAGGCGATGACAAGGGAGGCAGCGGTGGCAATCGCGGGGGACCTAGCGGTCATTCACGACCCAGGGTCGGAAGTGGCGTTCCACGTCGAGCAGCACGGGATCGACTTCATACCCGAGAGCGAGCGCTGGGCCAGGCCCAAGGACATCTTCGGGATGTGGGCCGGGGCAAGCGTCCAGATCGAGTACTTCATCTATGGCGCCATCTTGATGACATTCGGGCTCACGTTCCTTCAGGTCCTGGTGATCATCATCTTGGGGAACCTGTCCTTCTTCTTGTTGGGATTGTGCTCCCTGCAGGGGCCGAATGCCGGCACCACCGTCTTCGCCATCAACCGGGCCGGCTACGGCCCGAACGGCTCACGACCGATCTCCTTCTTCAACTGGATCACCCAGATCGGCTTCGAGGTCGAGGGGCTGCTCCTGATCGTGGGGGCCGGGCTCGTCCTGATGATCAAGGCGGGCTTCTTGCCCGGCGACCCGGCCAAGGTCATTCTCGTCATCGCCGCGGTGCTCGTACAGGGGATCCTCCCCTTCCTGGGCCATGCCGCCATCGTCAAGACGCTGCGCTGGCTGGTCCTGCCCTTCGTGATCCTCTTCGCCATCATGCTGGGCTTCGCCATCCCGCACGCCAACCTCCACGTGGTGAAGACCAGCGGGGACTGGCAAGGCTTCACCGAGGCGCTGGCCTTCACCATCGCCCTGAGCGGGCTGGGCTGGACCGAGAACGGCAACGACTACACCCGGTACTGTCCGACGGACACCTCCAAAAAGGGCATCGTCGGCTGGGTCTTCCTGGGCACGGCCGTGCCGGAGATCCTGATCATGACCCTGGGCGCTGTCGTCGGCACGTTCGTTCTCAAAGTCGGGACCGGCGCCGGCGGCTTCCTCCCCTTCGCCCACCAGACCGCCATTCCCTCGTGGTTCGTGGTGGTGTTCCTAGTCTTCGCCGTCATCCAGCTGTTCGGCATCAACAGCCTCGACATGTACTCATCGGGCGTCACCCTGCAGGCCATCGGTGTTCCCGTGAAGCGCTACCACGCCGTCCTGATTGACTGCGCCATCGCCCTCGGCGTCACCATGTGGGCCATCTTCAGCGGGTCCTTCACCGAGTACCTGTCGGACTTTGTCGACATCGTCATCGTCTGGATTGCGCCGTGGTGCGCCATCTTCCTGGTGGACTGGGTCCTGCGCCGTTACCGCTACGTGCCCAGCGAGCTGCAGAAGACCGGCCGAGACTCCCTGTATTGGCGTCGCGGGGGCATCTTCTGGCCGGCCATCATCGCCCAGGTGGTCGGCATGTTCGCTGCCATCTCAGGGCTCTACGTCAACCCGACCTACTACTTCCGCGTTCCACAATGGTTGAACGAGGTCACGGACCACACCCGGGACGCCTCCCACTTCGGGGGCGACTTCAGCATCTTCCTCGGCCTCGGCGTCGGAGCGCTGGTCTACCTGATCCTGGCCACGCGCAGCGTCCGAAGGCAGGCCGACGAGCAGGAAGGGCTGCTCAAGGCCGAGGGCCTGCTCTGACCGCTCGTCCCGGTCGCCCGATGGGCCACCCCATCAGTCCCAGTCCTCCACTAATGCCCCGCTGCCGTCGCCCGCAGGCCGGAACAACGGCATGGACCCAAGAGAGCGGACCATGTCGGCGTCCGCCCCGAGGGCCTTTCGCCAACCTGACCCCTCGGTCATGAGGGTGCCGATGACCACCGGCTCGGCTCCGATGCGCCGCACCAACCGGAGCGCCGCCAGCGTGGAGGCGCCGGTCGAGATCACGTCGTCGACCACCGCCACCCGGCGGCCCTGGACGGCGGGGACCCGGGCGGGATCCATGCGCAGGCGTTGGGCCTTCTCGGTCGTGATGGAGTTGACCGGCTCGGCCCACGTCTCCCCCAGGTGGATCTTCGGCGTCTTGTGCAAGATGACGTAGTCGTCGAACCCCAATGCGCGGCTGGCCTCGATGGCCAGCGGGATACCCATGGTGGCGACCGAAACGATGATCTCGGGCCGGGCAGGCCGCATGAGCTCGGCCAGCTCCCGGCCCGCCACCTCGGCAAAGTGCACCCCCAGGTCGACACAGATGAGCAGGGCGATGCTCAGCTCGTCGGTCAGCGCCACGAGGGGCAGGTCGACCGACTGACTTCCCACGGTGGTCGAATAGGTACGAGCGGCGGCCATGGACATGACTCTCGCCGCGGTGACCTCTGACTGCAAGTGACTGGACACCGAGGCGACTGCCCGCCGGTTCTGACCCTCGCCTCGGTCCGAGGACATCGGACGGTAGGGCCGGCCGAAACTCCATCCCCAGCATGATGGGAGCAGACGACCGCCGTACACTCTCGATCAGCGAAGGGGATTCCGTCCCCGTCGACTGGCACACCGGACGGATTGCTCGGGGGGAACATGAACAACACCGAACGCAGGGTCGCCCTGGTGACCGACGCCGCCCACTACGTCGGACCCCATGTGGCGCGGTTGCTTGCCTCGCGGGGCCACGATCTGGTGCTCGGCGACCCCCGGACAGACCTCGTGGCCGAGCTCGAGGCGACCGGAGCCACGGTCGTCGCCGTAGAGGGCGTCCTCGATCTCACCGATCCGTCTTCCTCGGAACGACTGGTCGGCGCGGCACAAGAGCGGTTCGGTCGGCTCGACGCCGCCGTCGGAGGCTCGGGTCGGGTCATCGTTGGAAAATTCGTCGATTCCACCGCTGAACAACTCGACGCTGTCGTGCAGGGCTGCCTGGTCGCGCCCTACCACCTGCTGCGCGCCGTCGTCCCGGCCATGGTCGAACAAGGCCACGGCCAGATGCTGCTCATCACCAGCGCCTCGGCGGTCCGGCCCACCCCGGGAGCCCCGCTGTATTCGGCGGCCCGGGCCGGGGCGACGATGCTGGCCAAGAATGTCGCCATGGAAGTGGCCCGCACCGGGGTCCAGGTCAACGTGGTCGGCACCAATTTCATGGACTTCCCCGAGTTCCTCAGGGCGAACCGCGTGACCGACGAAGCGTCGCGACGCAAGGTGGAGTCCATGGTCCCCATGAAGCGACTGGGCACCATGGAGGAGTTCGCCGCGTTCTGCCTGCCGTTCATCGACGGAACGAGTGGGTTCACCACGGGCCAGTTCGTGGCCTACGCCGGAGGCTGGGCCTGAACGGCGACGGCGAACCACGCCCAGGACTCCCGAGACGGCATCAATCAGGCGGACCGAAGAGTCGGTCACCGGCATCGCCCAGGCCTGGGACGATGTAGCCCACCTCGTTGAGGATCGGGTCGACGGCGGCGCACACCACGGGCACCAAGGGATGCGCCTCGGTGAAGGCACCCAGACCGGGCTCCGAGGCAATGATGCAGAGCGCCACTGCGGCGCGGGCTCCCTTATCGACCACGAGATCGCACACCTGAGCCAGCGACCCACCGGTGGCCAGCATGGGATCGCAGACGACGACCCGCCGTCCGCTGAGGTCGGCCGGCAGTCGGTTGAGATAGACGTCCGCCTGCAGGGTTGCCTCGTCGCGCCTCAACCCGACATGGGCCACCTCGGCCAGCGGGAGCACCTCCTGAATCGCCTGCACCATGCCCAGCCCGGCGCGGAGGACCGGCACCACCAGCACGTGCTCGTTGACCCGACGGGCCGCCACCCCGTCGGCCACCGGCGTGTCGATGACGATCTCCTCGGTCCCGAGGTCCCGCAGGCCCTCATAGGCCAAGAACCGCGAGATCTCCGAGACCAGGCGTCGGAAGTGGTCACGATCGGTTCGCCGGTCCCGCAACGTCGCTATCCGGTGCGCCATGACCGGGTGCTCGACCACGGTCACGCCCCTCACCGCGGTGTACCTTCGGCCATCGCCAACAGGTCGGACAGGACACGCCGAAAATCCAGGGTCGCCCATTCGGCTCGGGTGTGGACCTCAGCCGTGGGCCTTGGCGGCACCACCAGGTCGTCGTGGGCCACCGGATGCCAACACCGCCCGAGCGCGGGGGCGGTGTCTGAGGGGGTGCGGTCCATGGCAGCACCACCCTCCTCCGTCCTCCGCTTCGGCGTCAAGGAACGTTCGAGACGCTACAGTCCGGCTCGTCCAGTCCGACGACGTCAAGAGGCCATCATGATTCTCGACCGCTTCAAGGTGACCGACCAGGTCGCCATCGTCACCGGCAGCGGCCGCGGCATCGGTGCGGCCTCGGCGGTGGCTCTGGCCGAGGCCGGGGCCGACATCGTGTTGGCCGCCCGGACCGAGGAGCAGCTGCGCGAAGTGGCGCGGCGCGTGGAAGCGACCGGCCGCCAGGCCGTCGTTGTGGCCGGCGACCTCACGGACGTCGAACTCATGGGCTCCTTGGCCGACACGGCGCACCAAGCCTTCGGCCGCGTCGACATCGTGGTCAACAACTTGGGCGGCACCATGCCCCGCCCTCTGCTCGATACGTCCCCCCGCGCCCTGGAGGAAGCCTTCCATTTCAACGTCGGCGCCGGCCACGCCCTGGTCCGCGCCGCCGTCCCACTCATGCTCGAAGGCGATGCCCCCGGCGGCGCCATCGTGAACATCTCATCAGTCATGGGCCATGTCGGCGCCCGGGGCTACCTGGCCTACGGGACGGTCAAGGGAGCCCTCGAGCAATACACGCGCCTGGCCGCCCGCGACCTGTGTCCCCGGATTCGCGTCAACGCCGTGGCAGTGGGCTCCACCGCCACGTCGGCCCTCGACATCGTGATGTCCAGCGACGAGCTGCGCACCCAGATGGAGGAAGCCACACCGCTCAAACGCATCGGCGATCCTGACGACATCGCGGCCACCGTCCTGTTCCTGGCCTCTTCCGCCGGGTCCTACATCACGGGCAAGATCATCGAGGCCGACGGCGGCCTGCAGTCGGCCAACCTCGAATTCGGTCTCCCCGACCTCTAAACCAACGGAAAAGGAGTGTCATGAGTTATCGCGTCGTGCAGTGGAGCACCGGCAACGTGGGACGACACGCACTGGCCGGCATCGACGCCCATCCCGAGCTCGACTTGGTCGGCGTCTTCGTCTCCAATCCGGCCAAGATCGGCCAGGACGCCGGCGAGCTGGCCCGGCTCGGGCGCAGCCTCGGGGTGAGCGGTTCCAATGACTTCGACGCCTTGCTGGCCCTCAAGCCTGACTGCATCGTGCACACCGGCATGGCCGACGACCGCATGATGGAGGCCCTGGCCGATCTGCAGCGCTTTCTCGAAGCGGGGTGCAACGTGGTCTCGTCGTCACCCGTTTTCTTGCAGTACCCGGCCGACGATGATGACATGGCCCGGTCCCTACACGCCGCCGGCGTGGCCCACGGCGTGTCACTCTTTGTCAACGGTGTCGACCCCGGTTTCGCCAACGATGCCCTCCCGTTGGTGCTGACCGGGATCAGCGAGCGCATCGAAGAAGTCCGTTGCTCCGAGGTCCTCAACTACAACACCTACAACCAGCCCATGGTGCTCTTCGACATCATGGGCTTCGGCCGGCCCATGGACGAAGTCCCCTTCATCCTCCAACCGGGTGTGCTCACGCTGGCCTGGGGCAGCGTGGTGCGCCAGATCGCCGCGGGCCTCGGCGTCACCCTCTCGGGCGTCGAGGAATGGTACGAACGAGAAGCGGCAGCGGCGGACTTCGATGTGACTGCCGGTCCCATCGCCAAAGGCACCGCCGCCGCCCTGCACTTCGAGGTACGGGGCATGGTGGGCGACAAGGCCGTCGTCGTGGTCGAACACGTCACCCGGCTGAGCGACGACCTCGGGGCGAGCTGGCCCCAGCCGGCCGGGCATGGCGGCTACCGAGTGCAGATCACGGGCGAGCCCAACTACACCCTCGACCTCCAACTGATGGGCACCGACGGCGACCACAATACGGCTGGCCTCAAGGCCACGGCCATGCGCCTGGTCAACGCCATCCCTGCCGTCATCGCCGCCGAACCCGGCATCGTGACGGCGCTCGACCTGCCGCTGATCACCGGACGGGGCCTCGTGGTCACCTGATCGCCCCCTGGCGCGATCACGGCAAAGGTGATGCTCGACCGCCCGTGCAGGGTACCGACAAAACTCATCCGCCCTGGGGCAAATGGGCCACTTCATTTGGTCCACTTTCCACCGCTATCGCCTCGGATTTCCGACGGCCCTGATCAGGACATATGAGCCAAACTTCGCCAAGATGTGAATGATGGCGCCTACCGCCCCGAGTCGGCGCGGGTGGCACGCCGTCCGGGTCATATTGCGTGAAACACAAGGTTCATCCAGGTAAGTCGTTGTCCCTCGGAACGGCTTCATCGACCATCGATGAACTGAACCATAGAGGGGGACAAATGACACGCAATAAGCGAATCACCGCGATCGCCGCCGGTGCGGCGGGCATCACCGCGGCAGCACTGGGAGTTGCCGGTGCATTCCCAAGTGGCGCCAGCGTCGGTCCGGTTGCCACCCCGTCACTTCCGATCCCAGCATCGCTTCCCAGCCCGGCGTCGCTTCTAGGAGCAGGATCGCTTTCGACGCTGCCCGGAATTCCTACTTCCGTCCCAACTGGATCGCAATGCGTTGGTACGCCGGCCACACCGGCGCTTCCGATTCCCGCTACGGCCGGAGGCTCCGGAAACGTCACCACTTCATACGGCGGAGGATCGGTCACCGGGTCGTCGAGCAGCGGCGTGAATGTCTGCACCACCGGCGTGCCGAGCCTTCCCGGTGTTCCCAGTCTGCCGTCGGCCAGCTCACTTCCGAGTGTTCCCGGTCTGCCTTCGGCCAGCTCATTTCCGAGTCTGCCCTCGGCCGGTTCAATCCCGAGTGTTCCCGGTCTGCCGTCGGCCAGCTCATTTCCGAGTGTTCCCGGTCTGCCGTCGGCCAGCTCACTTCCGAGTGTTCCCGGTCTGCCGTCGGCCAGCTCACTTCCGAGTCTGCTTGGTGGGCTTTCGTTCAGTGTCAGCGGAAGTGGCTCATAGCCGTCGCTGCTTCGTGACTGATATTTGAGTCGACCGGCTGAACCGAAGCCTTATGGCTGGCTGGGTGCCTTTGGGTGCCGGGCCAGTCTTGGTCTCAGGTGTTTGCCATCGTTGCTGTTACCCAGTCGCGGAGTCCTAGGACTGAGCGTGGCCCGGCCCGGCCGCAGGGTGGTAGGTCCTCTCGGAATTGAAATCCGCGTCGATGAATTTGGTTGTGACGCAGCTGTGACACGCGACTGAAATTCTCGCGTCAGTCCCCCCGACATGAATGACGTTGGCCGGAGCGGACGTTCGGCGCTGGGTCGCCATCTGGGAGCTGTCGAAGAACGTTCAGCGGAAGTCACGGCTGGCCGGAACGGCCGTTCCCACCCGCAGCGGCTCCACTCGCTCGGCGGTCAGGCTGACCGTGCCCTGCCCCAACTGCAGCCGGCCCCGGATCAGCAGCGCCGGGGCATGGCGGGCCACCAGCTTCCAGCGGGCCCAGGCCCCGCGGGAGAAGACCACGTTGACATGACCGGTCTCGTCTTCGAGGTTGACGAAGACCGCACCACGCGCCGTCTCGGGATGCTGGCGGTGCGTCACCACTCCGGCCACGGTGACCCGGTCGCCGTCGGCACACGACAACAGGTCACCGGCCACCACCACCCCCATGGCTTCCAACCGTTCCCGGGCCAGGTGCATGGCCGTGTGCTCGGGAGCCAGTCCCAGCGCCCACATGTCGTCACCGACCGAGTCGTAGAGAGTGGGCGCAGGCAGCGGCGGGGCCTCCGCCCCCACCACCATCCCGGGCAACCGGTCTGGTGTCCCCTGCGCCGCGGCCCCGGCCGCCCACAACAACTGCCTCCGGGAGGCCGTCGTCGCTTTCTCCTCGGCGTCGAGCGCCCCGGCCGCCGCCAATGTCTCGAGCTGGGCCCGGGATACGCCGGCCCGCCGGACCAGGTCCTCCCCCCCGGCCCAGGGTCGTCCGGCCACTATCCGCTCGGCCACCGCGTCCCCGACACCGCGCACCGAGGCCAGTCCCAACCGCAGCACTGCGTCGTCACGCTCCCCCTCCAACGAGGCCCCCACCTCGGAGCGATCGACATGAGGGCGGCGCACCGTCACCCCGTGACGCCGAGCGTCGGCCACCAGGGACTGAGGGGACCAGAACCCCATGGGTTGGGAATTGAGGAGACCGGCGGTGAAGGCAGCCGGGTAGTGCAATTTCAACCAACTACTCGAGTAGACGAGGTAGGCGAAGGAGACGGAGTGGGACTCGGGGAACCCGAAATTGGCGAAGGCGGCCAGCGCCGCAAAAATCTGGTCGGCCACCTCCCCCACCACCCCACGCGCCGCCATCCCGTCATAGAAACGGACCCGCAGCCGCGCCATCCGTTCGGCGGAACGCTTGGCCGCCATGGCCTGGCGCAGTTCATCGGCCTCGGCCGCACTGAACCCGGCGATGGCCACGGCCATCTCCATCAACTGCTCCTGGAACAGGGGGACCCCGAGCGTCCGCTTCAAGATGGGCTCGAGCAACGGGTGCAGGTAGGTGACCTCCTCCTCTTTTCGGCGCCGGCGGATGTAGGGATTGACGGCGTGGCCCTGAATGGGCCCGGGCCGGATGAGGGCCACCTCGATCGCCAGGTCGTAGAACTCGCGCGGCCGGACCCGGGGCAGCGTGCCCATCTGGGCCCGGCTCTCCACCTGGAAGACCCCGACCGTGTCGGCTCGGCACAACAGGTCGTAGACCGCATCCTCCTGGGGGATCTTCGCCAGGTCGACGGGGACACCGTGGAAGTCGCGCACCAGGTCGACCATGCGGTGCAGCGCTTCGAGCATGCCCAGACCGAGTAGGTCGAACTTGACCAGCCCGATGGCGGCGCAGTCGTCCTTGTCCCACTGCAGCACACTGCGCCCGGGCATGCGCCCCCACTCCACCGGGCACACCTCGATCACCGGGCGGTCGCACAGCACCATGCCGGCCGAGTGAATGCCCAGATGGCGCGGCCGATCCAGGAGCTCGGCCGCCATTTCGGCCACCAGCGGCGGCACACCCTCACCCTCGTCGTTCACCACCCCGTCCACCGCCTCTTGGACCGCCGCCACCGACGACGGCCCGCGCGAGGCCCGGTCGATCCCGGCCGACCAGGCGTCGACCTGCTCCGGGCTGAAGCCGAAGGCCTTGCCCACGTCACGCACGGCCGAGCGGGGACGGTAGGTGATGACGTTGGCCACCTGCGCCGCATGGCGCCGGCCGTAGCGCTCGTAGACGTACTGGATCACTTCCTCGCGCCGGCCCGACTCGATGTCGACGTCGATGTCCGGCGGCCCGTCCCGGGCTGGGGAAAGGAAGCGCTCGAAGAGGAGGCCGAGGTCGACGGCGTCGACGTTGGTGACTCTCAGGGCGTAACAGACGGCCGAATTGGCGGCCGAGCCCCGGCCCTGGCAATAGATGTTCAAACGGCGGCAGACCTCGGCGATGTCCCAGACCACCAGGAAGTACCCGGCGAAGCCCAGCTGACCGATGACCTCCAGCTCGTGCTCGATCTGCTTCCACGCTCCCGGCACCCGTTCGTCGTCGGGCGGCCCGTAGCGTTCGAGCGCGCCACGCGTCACCAGCTCACGCAGGTAGCTCTGCTCGTCCATCCCCGCCGGTACCGGGAAGTCCGGCAGCCGCGGGGCCACCAGGCGCAGGTCGAAGGCGCAGGCCAGACCCAGCTCCCCGGCGCGGGCGACCACGCCGGGCCAGCGGGCGAACCGACGGAGCTGCTCGGCCGGCCCGCGCAGGCAGGCCGAGGGAGCCGAAGGGAGCCAGCCCTCCAGCTCGGCCAGCGGCCGACGGGCCCGGATGGCGGCCAACGTGGTGGCCAAGCGGAACCCGGCCGGCGTGGCGTAGTGCACGTTGTTGGTGGCCACGGTATCGACCCGCCATTCGGCGGCCAGCAGCGCCAGCGCGTCGTTGCGGGCCGTATCGAGTGGGTCCCCGTGGTCCCAGAGCTCGACGGCCACGTTGGGACGCCCGAACCGCTCGATCAGTCGCCCCACCTCTTCCGAAGCCGCCCGGGGGCCGGCCTCCACCAGCGCGGCGGGGACTGCCCCCTTGCGGCATCCGGTGAGCACCAACCAATGGCCTCCGGCCGACGCGGCGAGCGCGTCCAGGGTGAAGACGGGCTGCCCCTTCACACCCCCTTCGAGGTGGGCTTCGGCCAAGACCCTCGACAGGCGTGCGTATCCCTCGGGATCACGGGCCAGCACGACAAGATGCGTCCCGCGCGGATCAGGCTCACCGGTGCGGAGCCCGGCCGGCGCCAGCGTGACCTCGGTGCCGAAGACCGTCGGCAGGCCCAGGGCCCGAGCCGCTTCGGCGAAGCGCACCACCCCGTAGAAACCGTGATGATCGGTCAGCGCCAAGGCGGCCAGGCCCAGCCGGTGCGCCTCGGCCGCCAGCTCCTCGGGGTCACTACTGCCGTCGAGAAAACTGAACCCCGAATGCGCGTGCAGCTCGGCGTAGGTCTCGACCTCAGTCATAGAGCGCCTCCACCCACCACTGGGTCCGTTCGTTGTAGAGCAGTCGGGCCGTCCCGTCCGCCATCACCACCTGCAAGCGGGCCCGGCGCCGTCGTACCGACCACCAGCGTTCGGTGACCGGCCACGGTCCGGCCCAGGCCACCACCGGTTGCCACGGACCACCTTCGACCGAGAGCCGATCCACCTCCGCCTCGAGCAATCCCCGCCCGCTCACCACCACGGCGCGACCGGTCGCGTCGACCATCTCGGCCCGCTGTGGCACACCGAGCACACGGGTGGGGGAAGGAGCCGGCAACCGTCCCGGCCAGGGAGCGCCGCCCGCCGCGGGCCCATCGGCCTCCGGGCTCCCCCACGGCACCAACGCCGCCTGCTCGGACGGATCCCGGCCGCCCCGTAACCGGCCCACCAGCACGGCATCGACTCCCAGCCGCTCCTGGACCCGGGCGAAGGAAAGGGCCGCCCGGGTCTCCGCCGCCGATGCGCCACCGAAGAACCCGGGCTGGAAGGGAGGCGGCTCGGACCCCAGGTCGGGATCCTCCCCCCGGGCCACCCGCAATCGACGGTCAATGGCCCGATCGCGCACGCCGGCCAGTTCCCCGCTCTCGCCCCGGGACAGGCGGTGACAGGCCGCGGCATCGGCGCCGAAACGATCCGAGACGTGGGGGGCGGGCAGGGCGGCGAACTGCCCCAACGTGGTGACCCCGAGTCGCTGCAGGGTGACGGCCAGCTCGGGCCGGGCCAGGGTGGCCACCGACCAGGGAGCCAGGAACTGGGCCACCTCCCCCGCCGGGACGATCAGCTGTGATCGGGCGGCCAGAATCGCGGCGAAGAGCCCGTCGGCCACGCCGACGGAGGCATCTTCCTCCACCGCTTCGACCAGGTGCCGCACCACCATCTCCTCACCACCGAAGAAACGGGCCGGTCCGCGCGCGGGCAGGGCGCACACCCCGAGCCGGATCGGGTGCACCCACGGACAGATCTCCCCAGCCCGGGCGACCACCTGGACGAATCGCCGGGCCTCTTCCCCGCGCCCCCCTCCTGCTGGAGGAGGGGGCACCAGATGACGACCAACCGTTCCAACTCCATTGCTGCTCCACTCAGGCCGCCTTGGGCCCATTGTCGGGACCGGCCCCGACCGACCCGTCCTCTCCCTTCGCCGTCGTCGCCGCCGCCGACACCACGCCCGAGTCGGCCGGAAGCCAGAGCGTGCATTCGGTGTCGCGGCCGGCCGATCGTCGTCCACTGACCCGTACCTCGGCCCGCCTCCTCTGCAGGTGACCGTGGCCCTGGCCGATCCCCTGCCATTCGACGTCCCCGACGGTCAGGGCCAGGTCCCCGCCCTGGGGCCAGTCGCTGACCCGCTCGACCAGCACCACCAACGCCGCCTGACGGTCACGAGCCCGGGCGACCAGGTGCCGAGCTACCGTCCCGCGGGCTCGGCCGGGTGGGCGGACCAGAACGACGTCGACACCGGGGAGGAGATCCCCCGTGGCCTCAGCCCACCCGCGGCCGGGGTGCGGCACGAAGACCACGCGACGCAGATCGATACCGAGCTCGGCCACCGCGACGACCCCCGGATCGGGCAAGCCGACCGCGGCGCACCAGCTCCCGGCCTGCGACACCGCGGCGAGGAGGGCCAAGGCCAACGTGGTGGCACCGTGACCCGGCTCACCCGCCACCGTGGTCGTCGTCCCCCGCCGCAGCGCCCCATCGGGGAAGAGCGGGACCAAGGGCGCCGGCACCGGGAGGAGCCGCCCGGCCGCCGGGGTGGTCGGCCGGACTCGATCGGCCAGGCCGACCGGAAGTTCCCGGGAGCGAAGTGGCGCACTCTTCTCGGCGGAGGTCTCAACGGGCTTCTCGGTGGGGATCTCGGTGGGGAAAGCGAACATATGTTCGTACACTACCGACAACGTGCTCGTTCTGCCCAGAGAGACAAAAGACCTGTTCAAAGGCGCTCAGCCTCCCTGAAGGCCCCCGGTGGAGGCGCAGCGCCACGGGTGCGGTGCCACAATGCAGCCCTCATGTGCGGACGCTTTGCCCTCTTCACCCCTCCCGTGCGCCTGGCCCGCTACTTCCAGGCCACCCTGGGCGACGACGTCGACCCCGAGCAGCCCCCGAGCTGGAACGTGGCCCCCACCACGCCGGTGCTCGCCGTCAGGGCGCACCGCTCGGCCGCCGGCCACCCCCTGGAGCGAACGCTCACCTCGTTGCGCTGGGGACTCATCCCCTCATGGGCCAAAGACCCCTCCGCCGGCAGCCGCCTGTTCAATGCCCGCGCCGAGTCCGTAACCAACCGGCCATCCTTCAGCTCGGCCTTCGCGTCCCGTCGCGTCATCATCCCGGCCGACGGCTTCTACGAATGGCGCAAGCTCAACAGCGGCGCCAAGCAACCGCACTTCTTCACCCGCGCCGACGGCAACCCCCTGGCCATGGCCGGCGTGGCCGAGTCGTGGTGGGACAAGCAGGCGCCGGACGATACGCCTCCCATCCGCTCCTGCACCATCATCACCACATCCGCCGGCCCCGACATGGACGGGATTCATGACCGCATGCCGGTCATCCTCTCTCCCGACGACTTCGATCGGTGGCTCGATCCCGAAAGGGAAGACGTCGGCGAGCTCACCGCGCTGCTGCGACCAACGCCGAGCGGCACCATCGCACACCACCCGGTCGGCCCGCGTGTCGGTAGTTTCCGCAACGACGATCCCCAACTGATTGAGCCGATCTGATGGCCGCACCGGGGAGTCAACCACCGCGTCGTTCGCCCCGTCTTGATCGACGCACCTTCCTGGCCACCGCACTGGCGACTGGTGGTGGCGGCCTGCTGGCCGCCATGGGTGCCGACGCCAACGTGGGCGCAACGATGCGGGCGGCGACATCGGTCAAGCCAGCTGGTTCGGACCTGGGCGCCATCGAGCACGTCATCTTCTTGATGCAGGAGAACCGGTCGTTCGACCATTACTACGGCACCTACCCCGGAGTGCGCGGCTTCGACGACCACCCGGCCCATTCCCTCGGCGCCTTTGCCCAAGCGTGGCCGGGTGGTGCCGCCGAGCACCTGCTTCCCTTCCACGTGGCGGCGAACTCCGGTATCGGAGAGTGCACGTACGACCTCAGCCACACCTGGCCGGCCGAGCACATGAGCCGGGGCCAGGGCAACAACGCCGACTTCGTTCGCACTCACACGTCACCCGCCTTCGAAGGGCCCGAGCATGGCGTCATGACCATGGGCTACTACGAGCGACAGGACCTGCCGTTTTACTACGCCCTGGCCGATGCCTTCACGATCTGCGACAACTACCACTGCTCGGTCATGGGCCCGACCCACCCCAACCGGCTCATGGCGCTGTCAGGCACCATCGACCCCGCGGGCAAGGCCGGCGGTCCGGTGATCATCACCAACCAGAGCGTCGAGGCCATCTGGAGCGCCACGTGGGACACCATGCCCGAGATCCTCGAAGACGCCGGGATCAGCTGGAAGGTCTACAACCCCGAAGGCTCCATCTACGCGCCGCCGTTCTTCGAGCAGAACGGCCTGGTGGCCGGGGACGCCATCCTCCCCTACTTCCGCCAGTACAAGAACCCGGCGTCCCCGCTCTACCAAAAGGCGTTCCTCCCCCAGTACCCGAGCGAATTCGTGGCGGACGTGGCCAACGGCACGCTCCCGTCGGTCAGTTGGATCCTCCCGCCCGCCGGCTACGACGAGCATCCGCCGTCACCGCCCGCTTTGGGTGAATGGTTCACCAGCCAGCTCCTCGCGACGCTGGTTTCCAACCCCGAGGTGTGGTCCAAGACGGTGCTGTTCCACATGTACGACGAGAACGACGGCTTCTTCGACCATGTCCCGCCCCCGACCCCGCCCAAGGGGACGCCCGGCGAGTTCCTCACGTCCCGCCCCCTCTCGCCCTTGGCCGGTGGGATCCGCGGCCCCGTTGGCATGGGCTACCGTGTGCCCATGCTCGTCGTGTCACCCTTCAGCCGCGGTGGCCACGTCGCGTCGGACGTCTTCGACCACACCTCCCAGCTTCGCTTCCTCGAAGCGCGCTTCGGCGTCCGAGCCCCGAATCTCACGGCCTGGCGCCGCCGCACCGCCGGCGACCTGACCTCGACCCTGCACATGCAGTCCAAAGACGTGTCGGCACCGGTTCTCCCGTCCACATCGAATGACCTTCCCGCCAATGTGATGGCCGAAGGGTGTACCGAGGGCGACATTTTGGAGATCGACACCAACCAGCCCACCTACCCGATCCCGATGCCTCAGGTCATGGCCCGTCAGGAGCCCACCCGCTCGGAGTGAGGCCGTCCGGCCAACCAAAACCACGTCGACACCGGTGCGTTCCACCGCTGCGTTCCGCCGGTGGGTTCCGCCGGTGGGTCACCGATGGGGGCGCCACACCTCATGGCGGGGATTCCAGTCTCCGAAACCCTCGGTTCTCGTCCAGAGACACGACTCGATGGCAAAGGTGACGAGCAGGTCCTCGTCGGACGGGAACGGCACACCGAGGTCGGCGCGCTCGCTGACGAACTGCTCCCCCAGGGCCTGTCGGAGAGCGGCATCGCTGACGACAGAGGCCAGACCGGTCACGCAGAAAGCGTCTTCGTTGTCCTGAGTCGGGAAGGAGTGCACGGCGTAGCGTCCGTCCCGACGAAGATCCTCTTGCTTGGGGGAGGGAATGATGAAGCCGTACATCGCGTCATCGGTCAGAAGCGGGCAAAACGGGTGCAGGCGAGGACCGCCGTCCAGCCGGATGGTGGCGAGAAAGGCCAAACCCACGCCGTGCTGATAGAGGAGAGCCCGGCCTCCGTCGGTCAGGTCGGGGCGCAGCCGGCCGAGCTCTCCCCACGACGTCACGGGTCAGGTCAGCGGGGTCGGCGGCGGAGAGACGAATCCTCGATGGCGGCCGGTACCCATCCGACATCGGTGACGTTGAGGTCAGTCCCCGGAGGGACGATTTCGTCGATCCGGTCGAGCACGTCGGCGCTCAAACGGAGCTCGAGCGCCGGAAGCTGGGATTCGAGGTGCTCCATGGTGCGCGGTCCGATGATCGGCGACGTGACGGCCGGGTGCTCCAGGACGAAGCCCAGCGCCAGCTGGAGCAGGCTCAGCCCGGCTCCGTCGGCCACCGTTTCCAAGGCGGTCACCGCATCGAGCTTCTGCCGGTTCCCGGGCAGCGACATGTCGTAGTGATGCGGCAGCATGGCCGAGCGTCGGCTGGTGTTGTCCTTGCCGCTTCCGAAGGCTCCCGAGAGCCAACCACCGGCCAAGGGGCTCCAGGACAGGACGCCCATGTTGAACTTCTGGCACATGGGCAGTACGTCTTTTTCGATGCCTCGGACCAGAATCGAGTACGGCGGCTGCTCGGTGACGAAGCGCTCACGGGCGCGCCGCTCGGCCACCCATTGCGCGTCGACGATCTCGTGGGCCGGGAAGGTCGAGCTCCCGAAGTACCGGATCTTGCCGGCGTGCACCAGGTCGGTCAGCGCGCCCAACGTCTCGTCGATGTCGGTCTCGGGGGACGGGCGGTGGATCTGGTAGAGGTCGATGTAGTCGGTGCCCAAACGGCGCAGGCTGTTCTCACACTCGGCCATGATCCAGCGCCGCGAGTTGCCCTGTGTGTTGGGATCCTTGCCCATGGCGCCGTGCACCTTGGTGGCCAGAACGATCTTCTCCCGCTTGACCTGGGCCAGGCCCTTGCCCACGATCTCTTCGGACTCGCCGAATGAGTAGACGTCGGCCGTGTCGACGAAATTGATGCCGGCATCGAGGGCGCGATGCATGATGCGGATGGATTCGTCGTGGTCGGGCGTTCCCCAGGCCCCGAACATCATCGCCCCCAGGCAGAGCGGGCTTACTTTGACTCCAGTACGACCAAGTGTCCGATAGTCCATGCGCCAGATGGTAGCCAGCGGCCCCGCCGCCGGGTCGGCGGGTCGGCGGGTCCCTCAGCCTCCCAAGCGCGCCGAGGCGTCGGCTGCGGCCAGGAGCAGGGCCGGCTCGTCGGTCCGGGCGTAGCACCGCAGGGCGGCCTCGGTCAGCTTGATGGCGTGTGCATCCTCTGAGGTCACCGCCCGCTCGATCAGTTCGTCGGCGGAGAGCGGATCGGTCGTGGGCAGGGGAGCGTGGCGCTCGATGTCGTAGGCGACATGCAGGGCCGCCACCGCCTGCCAGGCGTAGGCCACCGCGGCGTCCCGGTCCTCTTTCGCCAGCCAGGGCAGGACCAGCTCGAGCGCCAACGGCGCGGTGATCGAGTGCAGGACCGCGATGGCGTGCCCGTCTTCGGCGTTGCGCAGATAGGCCTTCGCCCCGCCGCAGGCCAGGGCGTCGAGCAGAGTGACGGAGTCGCCCCGAGGCGCCAGCGACGCCACGCCCTGCTCGAATTCGTCCGAGATGTCGGCCACGAAGGTCACCCGTTCGCTGATCAGGAACGGTTCGGGAGCCTCCTCTGGCAGGTAGGGGAGGTCGGCCAACGCCTCCGGGACGTCCTGGTGCCCGATGACGAGAGGTGGTCCGGGAAGTTCCTGGTACACCGAGGCCCAATAGGCCAACCCGGTCGCCACTTCGACCCGGCGCGCCGGTGTGTCGGCCTCACCGAGCGCCCGCAGACCGTGGGCGGTCCGAATGAGCCCGTGCGTGGCGGCGCCGACCGTGCCGGGGACCAGCCGGGGCACCCACTCCCCGACGACCGCGGTGACCGGCCGGTCGGCCATTTCGGTCTCGAAGAGGGTCAACCATTCCGGGAAGCGATCGACCTGGCCCAGGGCGTGCGGCCAGGCGTCGTCGCTCAAGCCTTTGGAGGCCGGGGCCGGGGCCGGGGACAATCGCTCGGCGTAGGCGGCCGTCCACGCCGGGACCGCATCGGCCCGTTTCAACTGCACCAGGGCTTCGGCCGCCATCGGGCCGTGGTTGGTGAGGCCGTAGGGCCCGTACTCGGGGGCGGTGGCCGCCAGCAGCGTCAACGCCTCGTCGAGCGGTTCGGTGTCCACGTCGGTCTCCACCCCCCCAGTATGTCCCCGGGCGCACATGGCCGGGTGGTCCGGGGGCCACTACGATCCGGCCGTCCGCGACTGGAGGTGCGATGGCGACAGAATCGCCGCTACACGGGATGAGGATCATCGAGTGCTCGGCCCTGGGTCCGGCCCAGATCACCACGCCCCTGGTCGACCTCGGGGCCGACGTCATCAAGATCGAGCCGCCGGCGGGCGATTACATCCGCCAGATGACCTGGCCCATCGTCGAGGGCGTCTCGCTCATGCACCTCCATCTCAACCGGGGCAAGCGCTCCCTGGTGCTCGATCTGCGCACGCCCGAGGGCGTGGCCATCATGAAGGAGTTGGTGCAGACGGCCGATGCCGTCGTCGAGGCCATGCGGCCGGGATCGTTGGCCCGCCGCGGTGTCGGGTTCGACGACCTGCGCGTCGTCAATCCGAAGATCGTCTTCTGCACCATCTCGGGCTACGGGATGACCGGTCCGTATCGAGACTTCCCCAGCCACGGAGTGGCGTACGACGTCTGGGCCGGCATCGTCAACGTGGCCACCGACGAGGAGGGCTTCGCCTACCTTCCCGAGCACGCTTCCATCGGGATCCATGCCGGCCCCCTCTTCGGGGCCCTGGGGATCCTGGCGGCCGTGCTGCGGGCCCGGGCCACGGGCGAGGGCTCGTACCTCGAGCTGGCCCAATCCGACGCGGCGGCGGCCATGGACTGGTTGCGCAGCGAGACCTGGCGGGCCTACGAGCGCCCCGAATCAGAGGTGACCGGGAACAAGGCCGACAACTACGAGCGCCGGGCCCCCGGCACCGGGGGGATGATCGAGGGGGTGCGCTACCAGGTCTACGAGGCGTCCGACGCCAGGTACGTCCTCTTCATGGCATCCGAGCAGGCCTTCTGGAAGAACTTCTGTGAAGGGGTCGGCCGGATGGACCTCTTCGAGCGCTGGCCCGGCTCGACTTATGCCGATCACGCCCGCGGCAATCGTGAGCTGCAGGGTGAGCTGCGCGACATCTTCCGCACCAGGACCTTGGCGGAGTGGCTCGAATTCGGCGGCCGGGTCAATACCCCGATGGCCCCGGTCAACACGCCCCAGACCCTGCTCGACGACCCCCAGTTCATCGATCGTTTCCCTCTGCTCCCGGCCGCGGACGTCGGCACTGACCAGCTCTTCACCCCGTTGCACTTCGTGGGTGAGGAGTTACCGAAGCCAGCTCGGGCACCGACGACGGGCCAGCACACCGACGATGTGCTCAAGTCGGTCCTGGGGTGGGACGATGCACGCATTGCCGCCGCCGCCGATGCCGGGGCCTTCGGGAAACACGAAGAACCGGCTTCGGGACGCGCGGCCGAGCGCACGTAGGAAGCGCACGTAGGAAGCGCGAGACGGAGGGGAACATGGACAAGGTCCGGTTGGGCGTCGTCGGAGCCGGGAATATCGCGGTGATGAACGTGCGGGGGTACGTGGACGATCCTCGCTGCGACGTGGTCGCGGTGTGCGACACCAATGAAGAGGTCGGTCGTCTGGCCGCCAAGGAATGGGGCGGGGCGGCGTACTACCCGGATCTCGACGCAATGCTGGCCGACTCCTCCATCGATGCCGTCGAGGTGCTGACGCCGACCCACCTGCACCACGACCATGTGATCGCCGCGCTGGAAGCAGGCAAGCACGTCTCGGTGCAGAAGCCGGTGGCCAACACGGTGGAGGACGCTCGCGCCATGCAGGTCGCAGCGGAACGGGCCGGCCGGACGCTCCGCATCAGCGAGTGCTTCGTGCACTACCCGCCGCTCGAGTTGGCCAAGAAGCTGGTGGCCGACGGTGCCATCGGCAAGCCCACGTCCCTGCGCATCCGCACGCTGGTGGGGCAGACCACCTCGGATTTCCAGGCCGCCCTCCGCCCGGAGGGATACGGGTGGCGGCTCGACAAGCGCAGCCCGGGTGGCCACCTCTTTGACGACATGGTGCACAAGTACGCCATGGCCCTGTGGTTGCTCGACCTCGACATCACGGCCGTCCAGGCGGTAGTGCGGCGACGCGACCTCTTCTTCGAACCCTGCGCCGTCATCTTCGAGTACGAGGATCCCGACGTGCTCGGCACCATGGAGGTGCAGTACGCCCCCAAGCTCTACATGCGCTCGGGCTACTACGGGGCCGACGAATTCTTCGAGATCACCGGCGACGAGGGGCAGATCTGGGTCACCCGGGCCACGGGCGAGATGCTCGACCTGCCTCCCGTGATGTTGTTCACCGGCACCAAGAAGGAGTGCGTCACCACCGAATTCAGGGACGTCGATGCCGATTGGGGCACCGGCTTCGTTCGTTCGTCACAGCATTTCGTCGATTCCCTCCTGCACGGCACGCCGGCCGACATGAGCCCCGAGTCCGCGATCAAGGTGCTGCAATTGTGCTTCGCCGTCTACCGAGCCTCCGAGATCGGCACGTCGGTCGATCCCCGCACCATCACGGGATCGGTGACGGCGGCCGGATGGGCGGACTGGTAGTCAGGTCCGATCGAAGAAGTCAATCAGGTGGGCGGACACCTCGCCGGCATGGGTCACGATGCCGATGTGGCCCGAGCCCATGATCTCTCGGTACTCACAACGCGGAATGATCTCCGAGGCCCGCCGGGCCTTGTCGGGCGGTGAGTCCACGTCGTGCTCGAAGGCCAGGACCAGGCAGGGCACCGAGATCTCCGGCCAGCGGGTGGTGCGGACGGGATCGGTGGACCAGGCCAGGGCCGCCTCGTACTGGCCGAGGGCGCCCGGGTTGGGCCAAGGCGGGAGGTCGGCCGTGAAGGAGAGCCAGGTGCTCACCACCTCGTCGTTCTGGATGTCGGCGATGGGCAGGTAGCGCAGGGTCTGCGTGGCGTAGAACAGCCGGGGCAATTCGACGTCGAGGGCGGCGATGTCGCGTTCGACGGTGGTGATGGCGATCTCCCAGGCCGTGGGCTGGTTGGCGCTCCCCATGAGCGCCGCCGCCCGCACCCGGTCGGGATGGTCGAGGGCCAGGGTCTCGGCGATCCAGCCGCCCAGTGAGTGCCCGGCGATCCGCACGGGCTGGTCGAAGCCCAGGTGGTCGAGCAGGGCCAGCGCGTCAGCGGCCATGCCTTCGACGCGGTACGGCGCCGGGGGTGAGGAGGATGGGGCAACGCCGCGGTTGTCAAAGGTCACGACCTGGTATCCCGCGGCGACCAGGTCGGGCACGATCTGGAGGTGCCAGGCCACGGCCGGCTGCCCGCACCCGCAAATGAGCAGCAGCGGCTCGCCAGTGCCGGTCACCTGGTAATTGAGGATGACCTCGCCCGCGTCGAACTCAGGCACCGGCGACCTCGGCCAGCAGGGCGGGGGCGACGTTGCGCCCGGTCAGGAGCACGACGGTCTCCCTGCCTTCCTCGTTGGCGGGAATGAGGCCGGTCCGCAGCGCGGCCACGCCCACCGCTCCCGCTCCTTCGATGACGAGGCCCATCTGCTGCACGGAGAAGGCCATGGCGGATCGGATGTCCGCCTCGGTGACCGTCACCACCGGGACATGGTGGCGGAGCAGGACCTCGATGGTGACCGCACCCTCCTCGAGGTTGCCGGCCAAGCCGTCGGCCAGGGTCGGCGTCACGGTGACCGAAACGATGCCCCCGGCCGCCAGCGCTGCGCTCACCGAGGGCGACGCAACCGATTCCACCCCGACCACGGTGACCCCGGCGTCCGCCAGGCCGAGCGCGAGGCCCGAGATCAAACCGCCCCCGCCCACCGGCACGACCACGGTGCCCAGGTCGGGTACCTGCTCGAGCAACTCCCGGGCGATCGTTCCCTGACCGGCGATCACGTCGGGATCGTTGTACGGAGAGACGTAACGGCTCCCTTCCCGCTCCGCCAACGCCAAGGCCAACGCTTCCGCCTCGCTGTACCCCGAGCCGTGCTGCACCAGGTGCACGTCGAACTGCTTGAGGGCCGAGACTTTCGCCGCCGAGGCCTGCCGCGGCACGACCACGGTGACGTCGGCCTTGAGCTGTGCCGCGGCATAGGCCAGCCCCAGCCCGTGGTTCCCGGCCGACGCACCGACAACGGCGCGACCCGGGTCTGACGCCAGCGTCGCCGCCACCGCGGCCAGGCCGCCTCGGACCTTGAACGAGCCGGTGGGCTGTACCGTCTCGAGCTTGATCGACACGCGCTCTCCCAGCTGGGGAGCGACCACTACCGGTGTGACGGGGAGGTGTCGACGCACCACGTCCCAGGCCGCGTCGAACTGCGACGGTTGAGGTAGGGCTACGTCTCTCATCGGCACCAGTCTGGCCGAGGTCCACCTAACATGCTGCGCACATGACCAGTCCATCGACCTATGGCGGTGCCACGGTGTACATCCATCCGGATGTGGCGGCCATGAGCCGGGCGGCGGCGGACCAGGCGGCCGACATCATGCGGTCGGCCGTCGAGGCTCGGGGCGTGGCCCATGTCATGTTCGCCACCGGCAACTCGCAGCTGGACTTCCTTGACGCACTCGTGGCCCGCACACCCGATGTGCCCTGGCCCGACAGCGTGGTCTTCCACATGGACGAGTACGTCGGCGTAGGGCCAGACCACCCCGCCGGCTTCCAGCGGTACATCCGCCAGAGGATCGTCGAACGCGCGTCTCCGCGGGCGGCGTACTACGTCGAGGGCCTGGGCGACCCCTTGGCCGAGTGCCGCCGCTATGCCGACCTCCTCCAGGCCCACCCGCTGGATCTGTGCTGCCTGGGCATCGGCGAGAACGGGCACCTGGCCTTCAACGATCCCCCCGTCGCCGATTTCGACGACCCCCTCGACGTCAAAGTGGTGGAGCTCGATGCCTCCTGCCGCCGGCAGCAGGTCAACGAGGGCCACTTCGCCGATCTGGCCTCCGTCCCGACCCACGCCCTGACGGTGACGATTCCCGCCTTGCTGCGGGCCGCCCAGGTGCTGGCCATCGTGCCCGAGGCGCGAAAGGCCGAGCCCGTCCGCGACGCGCTGACCGGTCCGATCTCGACGGCGTGCCCGGCGTCGGCGTTACGCACCATCACACACGCCACCGTGCACCTCGAGCCCGCATCAGCGCGACTCCTGCCGTCGTAGCCGTCGGGGCCCTGCGCCTGGGACGTAACCGGACGGACGGCGTTCCGCACCCAGGCAACGAGATCGGCGCTCCACTACGGTGGCCGCCATGAGCGACGTATCCGACCTCTATGAGCTGGTGGCGAGCGGCTTCTCGGCCAGGGTCGACGTGATCTCAGATGGACAGTGGTCCGCTCCCACGCCGCACGAGGACTGGACAGTGCGCGACTTGGTGGCGCACACCATCACCACGCAGCGCAAGGTATTGGCCACCTTGGGTGGACCCAAAGCGGTCGAGCCCGATGAGGACGGTGACCTGGCCGAGCAATGGCATGACGCCAGCGAGGCCATGCGCGGCGCCCTCAATGACCCCGAGCGCGGGTCGAAGACGATTCGCGGCTTGCTCGGGGAACAGCCCTTCGAGGCACTGGTCGGTCAGCTGATCTGCCCCGACACACTCGTGCACACGTGGGAGTTGTCGCGGGCGATCGGGCAGGACGCGACGCTCGATCCGGCCGCCATGGCCGGGGCGACGGCGATCCTCACGCCCATCGACGACGCCGTCCGACGACCCGGGGGCTTCGCCGACAAGATCGCGTCGCCGGCCGGCGCCGACGAGCAGACGCGGTTCCTGAACTTCGTAGGACAGCCCGTCACGTCGGCCTAACCCCGTCACGCGTCACCCGTCACGCCTCACACCGTCACCCGTCCCAATGGTGGAGCCAACGAATGAGTTCGGGTGCTCCCATCTGGGCCACCCGCGCCCGGTAGTGCGCCACCTCTTCGGATGAGAGCACCTCTCTTCCCTCACCCGACGAACCGCGTCGAAAGAAGCGCGTCCCGTCCACCAGGATCCCCATCGGGTCCGGCACGATTCGGCCGGCGCGGGCCCGCATCTGTTCGAACCGGGCCTCGTGGGCGAGCTGAACCAGGGCCCCCTCCGGCACCACGATGCCCAGGCGATCAGCCAGGCGGCCCATCTCACCTTCGAGATCGCCCGACAGGTCGTCGTAGTGCACCAGCACCACGTTGGGCTCGGCCCGGCGGGCCCAGGCGTCGGACAGATGCCGCATCACCCCGGGCAGTGAATCCAGGTGCTCGGTGGCCTCGCCTTCCCAGTCGACCCACGCCACCAGCCACTCGTGCACGGTCGTCGGTGACGGCGGGTCTTCGGCGAGCGGCGGGGCGGGCTGGCCGGAGAGCTGGCGCATCCGGTCCCGGTTGAGGTTGGTGCTCTGGTGGAAGAGCGAGACCGCCAGATCGAGCGGGTCCCGTGCGACCACGATGTAGGTGACCCGCCGGTCGATCGGAAGCCCGTCGAGCGGGGTGTGCGTCTTGATGATGCGCCGGTGACGCTGGGCCGCCAGTCGGGCGTAGACCTCGGCCTCCGGTGTGATCAGCCAATCGAGCCACGGTGAGAGGTCAGCCAGGGGTTGGGGGAAGGCGGGAGTTTGGAACACCAGGAGCGCGCAGATCATCTGCATCCAGGTGGTGCCGCTCTTGGAACGGGTGCTGATGACGATGTCCCCCGCCCGGAAGGGGAAGTGCCGCCAGCGGGCGCTGTCCTCATCGCGTGACCGGTAGCGAACGGGAGGCTCGGTCGTTCGATCGGGTGCGCCGCGCCCGTTCATGTGCGCCGCAGCGACAGCGCACCGAGAGCACACGGAGTTTGGTTAGCGGCGACCTTCACGGTGGAGCTACCCGGTGGGCGGGCTGTGCGACAGCCAGTGGTTGAGGAAGTCCACGGCGGCCACCCCGTGCCACTGGTGCCCACCCTCGAAGACGTCGTGCACCAACCGGTCTCCCACGCCCTCGCGGTCGTAGACCAGTCGCGTGCGCCGGACCGTCTCGGTGGCGGTGGCGACGGGGAACAGATCGTCGTCCGTCCCGGACTCGATGAGTAGGGGGCGCGGCGCGATCAGCGCTCCCAGGTCCTCATGCTCCAACTTGCCCAGCATGTCGTAGAGCACCTGCGATCCGCACATGTTCCAGGGCATCTTGTGGGCCACCGCCCAGGAGGAGAAGTACCCGCTGACCACGGCGGCCGCCACCCGCTCGTCGAAGGCCGCGGTGAAGAGCGTGACCGTTCCGCCCTGGGACAGGCCGACCATCCCGATGCGGCCCGCATCCACCAGGGGATGAGCCGCCAGGACATCGAGGCATCGCTGCATATCCCACACGGTTTGCGCCAGGGGGTTCCACCCGGCCATCACCGCGTGGACGAGGTTGGTGTCGCAGGCGTAGTGGTCGTCGGGGTTCCAGTCCTGGCGCTCCCCGAAACAGCGGAGGTCGGGCGCCAACACCACGTAGCCCTGCCGGACCAGCTGACGCGCGTAGTCGCCGTTGGGCTGGTTGGTGTGCTCGAGGCCGACCACTTGGGACTTTCCCGGGCCGTGGCCGTGACAGGCCAGCACGGCGGCCTCCGGGCTGACCCGGCCATCGGGAACGAGCAGGTAAGCCGGCACCGACATGGTCTCCTCGCTGTCGAACACCACCTTGTCCCGCCGGTACCCGTCGCACTGCACCGACTCCAGCGTCTCGAGGTCGAGAGGGACCGGCTCGGGCATCTGGCCCAGCAGGGCCACCAGGCGTTGCCGGCGTCGTGCCTTCCAGGCGGGGAGCGAGTCGAGATCCTCTTCGGGCAAGGGGTCTTCGTGCCTGGTGGCCGCCAGCCGCGTCATCCACTGGTACCACGGGGAGTAATTCCTCGCTGGCGCGGGCAGCACCAGAGTTGGCCCGTCACCGCTCTCAGCACTGCCCATCTGGCTCCCTTCCTCGATCCCCTTGGCGCTCCCCGCCGTGGTGGGGCTCCGCCGTGGTGGATCTGCTCATCTGCTCAATGTAGAGGGCATCGGGCCGGGCCGGATTGAGTACGACCCCGCCGTCGGGCACAATGCCTGGGTGACCATTGCCACCGGCCTCAGCGTGCATCCCCTCTCCCCCACCATCGGAGCTGAGATCTGGGACATCGACCTGTCGAAGCCATTGGCGCCTCCCGTCGTGGCCGCCGTGCGTGAAGCGTTGAACACGCACCATGTGATCTTCTTCCGCGATCAGTCGCTCACGCCCGAGCAGCAGGCCGATTTCGCCCGGCAATTCGGTGTCGTGACCGAGGCCCACCCTGTGCTCCCCTCCATCAAGGAGAGCACCGAGGTGTTGGCCATCGACGGCAAGGTGGACCGGGCCAGCTGGTGGCACACCGACGTGACGTTCACGCAGACGCCCGCCATGGGCTCGATCCTCTACATGATCCAGGCACCCGAGGTCGGGGGCGACACCATGTGGGCCAGCCTTCAGGACGCCTACGACGGCCTGGCTCCGGGCGTGCGGACCCTGTGCGACGGGTTGATCGCCATCCACCATGACCCGTGGTTCGCCGCCGACGTCGACGCCCGGGGCGGCTACGAATGGAACGGCGTCTGGTACGAGAAGCTGCTGCCGGCCATCCATCCGGTCGTGCGCACCCACCCCGAAACCGGACGCAACGGGCTGTTCGTCAACGGCCAGTTCACCCAGTCGATCCTGGGCCTGTCCAAGAACGAGAGCAACGCCATCCTCGAGATGCTCTACCGGCACTGCGTACAGCCCGAGTTCACGTGCCGGTTCCGGTGGCGGGCCGGGTCGGTCGCCTTCTGGGACAACCGGGCCACCATGCACTACGCGCTGGACGACTACGGGGACACGCCGCGCTTCGCCCACCGGGTGACGCTGCGGGGCGACCAACCGTTCGGGCCCGCCATGCCTGCGCGCACCGACGGCTGACGAGCTTCCGATGCTGGCCGGCCTTCCGGCCGAAATCGGGGTCGCCGCCTTGGCGTTCGTCAGCACCAACGTGGACAACGGCGTCGTGGCCGTGGCCATGGTGGCCGCCGCACCGCCGGCCAGGGCGCGTCGGATCGCCGCCGGCCAGGTGGTCGGATTCACCGTCCTGCTCCTTCTGGCCGCCGCCGCGGCCATCGCCCTCTTCGAGGTGCCCGCCCGACTCATCGGGCTCCTGGGCCTGGTGCCCCTGGCCCTGGGCATCCGAGGGCTCATCGCCCTGCGCCACCCCGAGGCCCACGAGCGCGCCGCCCGGCGGGCCTACGGGGCCGGGCTCACCGCGGCTGCCCTGGTGACCATCGGCGCGGGCGGCGACAATCTCGCCGTCTACATCCCGTTGTTCCGCACCGCCGACGCCGGAGGGCGCGTCGTCACCGCGTTCGTCTTCGTGGTCCTCGAGATCCTGCTCACCCTGTTCATCCTGAGCGCTGGGCGCCACCCACGCAGCCGCGCCTTGACCACCCGGATCGGCGCCTTCGCCGCGCCGGTGCTCTTTTGCGTCATCGGCGTGGTGGTGCTCATCGAGGCGAACACATTCGGCGTCTTCGGTTGACGCCGGATGAAATTATGAACCGGTCGTTATGAACCGGTCGCTATAAACCAGTCGTTATGAACCGGCAGTAACCAACTGGGAGTTATGAACTGGGCAGCGGCTTGAACGGTTGCACGGGGACCCAGCACGTCCCTTGGGGTTGGTGATTCGACTTCAGGACGCACTGGGACGATGGCGGCACGTTGTTGTGGATCTTCACCACCTGGTACTGCGTCGGACCGTACATCTTGTTCGGGCCGAAGCTCCAGATCGGAGTGTCGGCTCCCGGGAAGTTCTGGATCTTCGACATGGCGGTCACGAAGGTGCGCCGGTTGAGATTCGGACCGGCACTGGTGGCGGCCTGGGCGAAGAGGCGGATGGCACTGCACCAGTTTCCGACGGGGCCCTGCTCCTCGATGTAGAAGTTCTGCTCACCCTTGGGCACGGCCGGATAGGCCTTGTGCCACGTGGTGAAGCACGACCGCAGGCCCGGGTCATAGCCACCCTGGCTTTCCGGCCGGGCGTCGTCGATGCCCCCCAGGGTCTCGGTGGTCACGCCCTCTTGACCGTTCAGTGCTTGTTCGTAGGGCACCGGGATGAGCCCGAGCGCCACCTCGATGCTCGACTGGTAGTCGCTCAGCAGGAGCTTGGGGTAGTACTGCTGCGCGTTCTCGTCCGCCAGGTAGGGGAAGAGCGCGTTTTCGGGCAGCATCGGGATGACCGAGGCAATGCCTTGCGATTTCAGGCTCTCGACGGCCAGCTGCGCATCGGAGTTGGTGCTGGCGGTCTCATCGATGTTGGAGGCCACGGTGAGGACCTTGGCGGTGACGCCGGCCTTCCTCAGGTCGGGCAGCAGGTACGAATTGAGGGCGGTCTGGTCGCTGGCCTGGTCCGACACCACGACCCCCACCGTCTTGCCCTTGGTCAACCGGCCCGAGCTCAGCCCCCAGTTGATGGTGGCGCTGAGCACCGGAGCCTGATCGGCGCCGGTCCACCAGAGGTAGGGGGAGCCCAGTTGGGTCCAGTTGGTGACCGTGGTCCACTCGCCGATCATGGGGGTGTGCCCCTGTTGGGTGACACACAACTGGTTGTTCCCCGTCCACGTCCCGATGGCGTCGATGACGGCAAAGACCGGGGGACTGCCGATGGTCCACTGCTTGCAGAGCGCGTTCATGCCGGCGGTATCGGTGGGGTCGAAGGTGACGATGATCGGAACGATGCTGCGGCCGTGGATCCCGCCCGCCTGGTTGATCTGGTCGACGAAGAGGTGGATGGCCTTGGTCTGGTCGCCGTACTCCTTGTCTTCGGACAGGCCGAGCCGGCCCGCGATACTGCTGAGCGAGATGACGGGGAAGACCACGTTGATGCCGTGAGCCGAGACGCCACGCGTGCTGGTGCTGGCCTGGCTCACCGGCGTCACGGTGGACGCGGCCGCCACCACCGGCACCTCGCTGGCCCCGGCGCCCTGCGCCGAGCCCGGCGCCCCCGACGGGGCCATCACGATCCAGAGGACCAGGCCGACCACGACGGCCAGGATCATCAGCACGGTCCGGATCTGCATGGCCCGCGGTCGGCGGCGCAGGCGGCGCCAGGTGCGGCCGACCGGTGCCAGTGGATTGATCGTCGATGTGTTCATCGTCCCCCCGTCGTCAATGCTCCCCCTCTACCGCGGACGCCGTCCGGGTAGGACCAGAGACGAGAAGCGCCTCGTCACTGGCACCAAGGTACGCCGCCAGCGCCTTCGGGTCAGCGCGGACCACCTCCGGCGGCCCGGCGGCGGCCACGCGGCCCAGTTCCATCACCACCACCTGAGAGCACAGCTCGAAGACCAGGGGGACATCGTGCTCGACCAGGACAATGGTGGTATCGGCCACGGTGTGGAGGCGCTGGAGGAGCGGGATGAACGCTTCGGCCTCCCGTTGGGCGATGCCGGCCGTCGGTTCATCGAGGAGGAGCAGCCGCGGGTTGGCCAACACGATGGAGGCCAGATCGACCACCCGGCGGGTCCCGGTCGAGATCTCGGCCGTCCGGTGATGGCGGAAGTGCTCGAGCCCGAAGGCTTCGATCACCCGGTCCACGGCGGCCGACTTCCTCTTTTCGGCCCGACGGGCCCAGGGGAGCTGCAGCGTGGTGGAGATCACCGACACCTCGTGTTTGGCGTCCTCGCACAGCATGAGGACGTCGTGCACCGACAGCTCGGGGTAGAGGCGGCAGTCCTGGAACGAACGGATCATCCCGGTGCGCTGGCGTTCCTCGGGCAGGTACTCACGCAGATCGACACCGTCGAGGAGCACCGACCCGCGCTGGGGTTGGACCAGGCCCGAGATCATGTCGAGCGTGGTCGTCTTGCCCGATCCGTTGGCGCCGATCAGGCCGACGATGGACCCCGGCTCGGCCGTGAAGCTGACGTCGACCACGGCGTGCACCCCGCCGAAGCTCACGCCGAGGTTCTGGACGTCGAGGCGGGCCGGTGCGGTAGGGAACCCGAGCGCGCCCACCTCGGTGGAGGTCGCAGACCTGGCCGCGCTCACGGTTCCACCCGTCCCGCCACCAGCGCCGGGTTGACCGGGGGTCCGCCCGAGGGCGGCAGGGCCGGCTCGGAGAGGTGGCCGTCCGGCGCCGGCGAGTCCGGGCCATCGCCCGAGTAGCGCTGCTGGGCCGATCGGATACCCACCGTGATGGCGTCGCCCAGCCGGTGGAGCACCTGGGCCAGGCCACCGGGCAGGTAGAGGATGAAGGCGATCAACCCGAGCCCGCTGGTCAGGAACTGGATCGTCGGGTTGGACCCGAAGAGGGCCGGCAGCCCTTCGAGGTAGAGGGCGCCCAGGATGGCCCCGGGGATCGACCCCAACCCACCGATGACCACCATGGCGATGACCAGGAACGAGACGGTGGGATCGAAGCTGGTGGTGCTCAGCTGCCCGGTGGCGTAGGCGAAGAGGACGCCGGCGTAGCCGGCCATGAAGCCCGAGAGGCCGAAGGCGAGCAGCTTGGTGCGCAGGACCGGGATGCCCATGCCGGCCGCCCCGATCTCGTTGTCGCGCACGGCCACCAGACGGCGGGCCACGCCTTTGTCACGCCACATGCGCACGGCCAGGATCGAGAGGAAGAGCATGCCCAGCGAGAACCAGGCGAAGGCCTGCGGCGACGACAGGTTGAGGCCGAACAGCGTCGGGTTCGTGACCACCGTGGGGACGTCGGACGGCAGCCCCACACAGAGCGTCTTGTTGAGGACGGGCAAGGTGAAGCACGGCGTCGCCACCACCGCCACCTGCATGAAGAGGGCGAAGCCGAGCGTGCTGACGGCCAGGAAGAGACCGGGCACGCGCAGGGCGGGCAGGCCGACGATGATGGCCACGACCGCCGTCACCGCGCCGGCGAAGAGCAGCAGGACCGGGAGGGGAATCGAGTTCCCGAGGTGGGCCGCCATGAGCGCGCCGACGGCCACCAGGCCGAACTGACCCAGCGACACCTGGCCGGCCCAGCCGGTGAGCACGGTAAGCGAGAGCGCAATGATGGCAAAGATGCAGACCTGGGCGAAGAGATAGTTGCGTCCCACGTTGAGCACGAGGGGCAGGAACACCGCCACGGCGACCGCCAGCCAGATGCCCGAGGTCGAGACGCGTTGTCGCAGCTTGTCGAACGAGCCCCGGACCGTGACCGCGCCCTGCAGCCAGGTCGAGCTCGAGACGGAACGACTGGTCTTTCGAAGCGCCCCCACCCTGATCAGCATCACGGCCAGCAGCAAGACGAAGAAGACCAGCTCCAATTTCGCCGTGCTGTTCTGCGCGCTGAGGAAGTTCCACTGCAGGACCTCGTAGAGCACCCCCACCCCGATGCCGGCCACGAACGCCACCGTGAGATTGACCATGGCGCCGACCAGCGCCGCCGTCAGGGCGAAGAGGAGCAGGTCCGGGCTGACGGCCTGCACCAGCGCGCTGGTCTGGCCGGGCGCCAGCAGGATGGCGTTGAAGGCGGAGAGCGCACCGGCCACGATCCAGGTCAAGGTGGACGTCCGTCGCACCCACACCCCCGAGAGGCGCGCCGAGTCGGCGTTCTCCGACATGGCGCGGCATGGACAGGCCCCATGGGGTCCAGCGCACGGCCACCACCAGTCCGATCACCACCAGCGGGGCGACGATCAAGGTGAGCACCTCGGACGGCGTGATCAGGACGGTCCCGACCGTGAACGACAGGTCGAAGGGCACCGGTACCGGCTTGTAGAGATTGTGGGGCCGGATGAAGGGCAGCGCGGTCAGGGCCAGCAGCACCTCGCTCAGCCCGATGGTGGCCACCATCACCAGCACGCGAGGTCGGGTGAACAAGCGCCGCAGCACCAGTTCGGACAAGCCCCCGACCCCGGCGGCCAGGCTGACGGAGAGCACGAGGGCGAACCAGTACTCGAAGTGGAAGTCGGCGGTGAGCTTGACCAGGAAGACGGCGGCGATGACACCGATCTGGCCCTGCGCAAAGTTGAGCACCCGGTTGGTGCGGTAGATCAGGACCAGTCCGACCGCCAACAGTCCGTAGCCGAGGCCCACGATGACACCCTGGAGGATGACCCCGCTCGGCGCCGAAAAGGCCAGCATTGTCACGGGCGGCTAGCTCAGACCCGTAGAGGCGGTGCCGAGGAAGACCGGCCGCAGCAGGTCATCGCGCTGCATCAGCTCCGCCGTCGGACCGTCGAAGCGGATCTCCCCGCGCTCCATGAAGAAGCAACGCTGGGCCAGGCTCATGGCGCGGTTCACGCTCTGCTCAACCAGGATCACCGTGGCTCCCTCCTCGTTGATCCGCCGCACCATGCCCATCAACCGGTCCACCGTCATGGGGGCCAGGCCGAGGGCCAGCTCGTCGATCAGGAGCAGACGCGGCCGCGTCATCATCACCCGGGCCAGGGCCAACATCTGCTGTTCTCCCCCGGACAGCGTCCCGGCCGGCTGCTCGATCCGGTCCGCCAGCTCGGGGAAGACTCCCAGCGCCTCCCTCAGGGCGGCGGCCGACTTGGCCCGGTCGCGTCGCATGGTGTGCCCACCGATGCGAAGGTTGTCCCGGACCGACAGGCCGGGGAAGGTCATCTTGCCGCCCACCAGGAGAGCCACGCCCTGGTCGATGATCTGCTCGGGCTCGAGGTAGGTGCAGTTCATCCCGAAGATCCGGACCACGCCGCGGTGGGGATGCGACAGCCCCGACACGGCGCGCAGGAGGGTGGACTTCCCGGCGCCGTTGGTCCCGAGCAGGGCGACCATCTCCCCTTGTTCCACCTCGAGGTTGACGTCGAAGAGGACCTGATTGGTGCCGTAGTAGAAGTCCAGGTTGTGCACCTGGAGGGCCGGGATCTCCCCGCCCTCCTGGCGTCGCTTGCCCTCCGTGTAGCGCTCGATCACATCCTCGATGACCAGGGTGATATCTCGCTTGACACTGCGCGAGCCGAGGATCAGCAGAAATCCGCCGACGAGGCAGACGGGGGCGATGATCGTGAGCGACACGACGATCCCGTGCAGGCCACCGATGGCATCGGAGATGGCGCCGACGATGACCGAGCCGGCGAACCCACCGAACACGAGCGAGTAGACGCCGAACATGGCGAAGCAGATGGTCCGCATCTCCGGTGGTGCGGTGGCGGCCAGCGTCATGAAGATACAGATGGCCAGCGGGGAGACGGCGGCATTGGCCAGCGTCTGCAGGGTCACCGCCATCCACAACTTGGGCACGTAGAGCGAGGAGACGTAGAGGATCCCGTAGGCCGAGATGCAGAAGCCGGCGATGATCAGCGGGCGCTGCGGGGCGCGGCGAAAGTAACGATCGCCGATGATGTAGGCCAGAGGGAGACCCAGGAAGGCCGCCAGGCCGATGATGGCGTAGATCTCGCTGCGGCCGGCGGTGTCCAGATGGAACTTGTCGAAAAAGAACAGGTTGCCGAACAGGGCCGAACCGGTGCCGACGAAGCCGAGAATGGCCACGGCGACCAACTCGTAATACAGCGACCGGATGCGCAGCAGCCGCGTCATGGCCGATCCCAGCAACACCCGGGGCGCCTTCTCCTGCTGGGAGTGCAGGTCCATGCCCGAGGCCTTCAGGATGTGGCTGCTCTCGTTGGCCCCCTTCTCCGGTTCGCGCAGCGTGAAGAGCGCGAAGCCCATGGGAATTCCAACCAGCGCCACCAGGAGGCCGTAGCGCCAACTGTGCGCCACGGTGACCACGTAGCCGAAGATCAGGATGCCGATGGTCTGCGACAGCGGATCCGACAGGTTGTGCCAACTGAAGACCCGACCTCTGGCCTCGGTGGGATAGGCGTCGGAGAGATACGAGTTGTGCACGGTGTTGTTGACACCCGAACCGATCGAGGCGGCGATGTAGAGGAAGGCGAAGGCCCACACGTTGGGGGAGATCGACATCAATGAGCCGAACACCGCGAAGATGAGGAGGGAGACGGCCGCCACCGTCTTGCGGCTGCCCCGGTCGGCCCACAGGGCCAGCGGCACAGCCCACATCAACTGGGACACCTGGGCCACGAAGGCCACCGCCCCGAGCGACGCATTGGACATGTGGAACGAGACCTGCAGGTTGTGGCCGATGAGCGAGATGCCGTTGGTGAACGTGCCGGGGATCAGGGCGGCACCGGTCAACAGGACCAGCGGGGCATAGCCCGACGACTTCAAGATGGCGGTCAGCGGCGGCGGTTTCCCCTCGCCGGTTCCGGGCATCATCTCGATGCTGGCGATGACCTCGGGATCCTTGGCGTGCGAGACCGCATCGCGCAGGAGATCGTCGGGCACGGCAAAGTCGAACAGCGGCGCGTCGGTCACGATCGCAGCACTCTATCCCTGACACGAACGTCAGGTTCGGACTCGACGGGTCGTCGACGGTCAGGGAGGCGGGGTCACCGTGGCCACCGTCAACGGGCCTTCGGGCAGGACCGCGACCCGCGCCCCGGCGCCCCGCTGGCCCACCGCCGCCGCCACCGCCGTGGTCAGGTCGGCGACAGGGTGCAGGAGCGCGCCCGCGCGCCATCTCGTCGGTCAATCCCTCGCTGCGGAGCCACACCTGGGCCCGCCGCAGGACGCGACCCATCACCTGGGCCTGCCACCGGTCGAGCTCCGCGCCGTGCCGGGCGTTGATCAGGTCGTCGGCACTCCGGGCTCCCGCCAGGACCTCGGCGAAGGCGCCGTTGCCCGGGATGCCGTCGACGCACTCGGCCGCCATCACGATGGTCCCGCCGTCGCGCACGATGCGCTCGGCCGCGGCCATGCCCTTGACCGCCTGGTACAGATTGCGGTCCAGCGGGTAGCCGCCATTGGTCGAGACCACGACGTCGAAGGCGGCATCCACGTGTTGGGTGGCCGAGGCGCGGGCCCAGGCGCAGGCGGCATCGTGGGCCACCTCGAGCGGTCCGGCGAAGACGGCCGTGACCTGGCGGGCCCGGTTGATGGTCACGTCGACCGAGAAGTGCGGTGGGGCGAGCCGCACCGCCGCCCGGACGAAGTCGTGGACCGGATTCCCCTCCCGGGTGATGAAGGTGGCCCGGGGGTCGGCGATACGGCGCGGGTGGTGCGCTTCGAGGATCGTCGCGGTGGCGGCCAGTCCGGGACACACCGCCTTGGGCCCTCCGCTGAAGCCGGCGAAGAAGTGCGGCTCGACGAAGCCGGTGATGATGCGGACGTCCGCCTCGACGTAGTGGCGCAACAGTTGGATCGGCACGCCGTCGACCTCACCGACCGACACGTGATCGGGGCTGTCCGAATCGTGGTCGACGATGGCGTAGCGGGCCACGATGTCGGGTCCCACCAGTTCTTCGAGCTCCGCGGCGGTGGCCTGGCGGTGGCTCCCGGTGGCGCACAGCAGGGTGATGGCCGCATCGGGAATCCCGCACCGCTCCAGGTGGCGCAGCAGAGGCGGCAGCACCGTCCGGTTGGGCATGGGCCGGGTCAGGTCGGGAAAGACCACGACGACCCGCGCCGCGCCGCCCGCCAACCGGGCCAGCGACGGACCGGCCAGGGGCTCGTCCAGGGCTTGGCTCACGGCTCCGGATTCGTCGGGCAGTCCGGGGAGCTCGGTCGGCAGGATGACCGCCGCGTCATCGGGGACTTCGACCGCGAGGCCGGTGCGCCCGTAGGCCAGCGAGACCAGCACGAGCCGTCTAGCGGCCCGGCTGCTCAGCGCCGCCGCCGGCCGCCGGGAGGGACTCGGTGGCGGCGAGGACCGCGGTGGCGACGTGTTCGACCTGGGGACGGAGCCGGCGGTACAGGTGCACCGCCGCCGGATCGGGGGTGATCACCGCGGCCACCGGGTCGAGCTGGGCCAGGGCGAGCTCCATCCCGAGGGCGCGTCCGGCCAGCAGGGCCGCCCCGGCCGAGGCCGCCTCGCCCGATCGGTGGCGGGTGGCCGGCACCCCCAGGATGGAGGTCAGCACCTCGACCCAGAGGGGCAGTCCCGTCCCGGCCCCACCGAGGGTGACGCCCTGGGCCGTGCTCCCGCCCAACCGGCCCGCGGTCACCACCTCCATGCAGCGCAGCACGTCCCACGCCACCGACTCGATCGCGGCGCGGGACAGGTCCCCGGCATCGTGGGCCGCTCCCAAACCGACGAAGCCGGCGCGCGCGTCGTCCCGCCACCACGGCGCCCGGGCACCGTCGAGCCACGGCACGGCGATGACACCGCGGGCGCCCAACGGGCTCGCCGCCGCCTTGGCCGCCAGCTCGTCGACCGGTCGGCCCAGCAGACGTCCCAGCCAGGCCAGGAACGACCCGGCGGCGGAAAGGCCGCCTTCGAGCAACCACCCGCTGGTGGCGCCCCGGGTCACCACGGCTCCGGCCGGCGAGGGCACCGGTCGCTCGTGCACCGGGACCGACACGTTGGCCGTGGTGCCCCAACTGACCATGGGACACTCCTCTGACGCGCCGGACCCCAGGACCTCGCATTGGCGGTCACCCGCCCCGATGACGACCGGGATGCCCGGGCGCAGTCCGAGCTCTGCTCCCGGCACCGACTTGAGGGCGCCGATCACGGTGTCGGAGGGCACCACGCTCGGGAGCTTGCCCAGGGCCGGTCCCGCCAGCTCGCGCACGGCGTTGCCGTCGAAGTCATAGAGGCCGCTGCGCGAGGCGAAGGTGGTGTCGGTCACCAACTCGTTCGTCATCCGCAAGAGCACGAGGTCCCGGGGCGACAAGATGGCGTCGCTGGCGGCCAGCCGTTCCGGCTCATGAGCGTCGATCCAGGCCAACTTGGCCGCCACCGCGCCGGCGTCGAGCGGGATCCCCGTACGGGCCCGGTTGATGTCCTCGCCCCCCATGTCCTTCGTGAGAGTGGCCGCCTCCGGCGCGCCGCGGCGATCGGACCACAAGATGCCCTTCCCGATGGGATCACCGGCGCGGGTCACCGGCACGAAGGTCTGGCGGGCCCCCGAACACGCCACCACGTCAACCTGGCTGAAGGCCAACGGAGCCTGCGCTCTCGCTTCGGCACAGGCGATCACGACCGACGTCCACCAGCGCAGCGGCTCCTGCTCGGCCCACCCCACCTGCGGATGGGTGGTGGTCAGTTCGGATCGGGTCAGCGCCACCAGGCCTTCCTCATGCCAGAGGCCGACCTTGGTCACCGTGGTGCCGAAGTCAACGGTGAGGATCATCACGGGTGGATCAGCGCGGCGATCAGGCCCGCCATCTCGGCCGGTTCATGGTCCTGGTACACCGTGCGACCCATGGCCATGCCAGCACCGCCTCCTTCCATCACGTCGCGCACCTCGTCGAGCACCGAGGCCCGCCCCTCCGTCCCGATCGGTCCCCCCAGGAAGAGGACGGGCACGCCGACGCTGGCCACCACCCGGGCCACGGCGCGCTGTCGTTCCGCTCCCGGTTCGGCCAGAGGTACCGGGACCTTGAGGAGGGGTGCTCCCATGTCGTGGGCGATCACGGCGGCGAAGACGATGGCGTCGGTGTCGCGCGCCACGCCCCCGGCCCGCCAGACCAGCGGCTCGATCAGCGCCTCGAGTTCGGCCGACTGGGACTGCTCGAGCACCTGCCCCAGGAGCTCGAGGGCCGCCGGGGTGAGCGGGTCGGCCATATCGATCCTGGTCATGTGCTTGACCCCGGTCCACCCGTCAGCCGCGGCCCGGGACACCGAAGCCACCGGCCGGTCATCGAGCTCGAAGGCGGAGGTGGCCAGGCCGGTGCGGTTGATGGAGAGGTAGGTGCGGTGCGCCGCGGTGAGATGACCGGCCGCGGCCAGATCGGCCAGCGGCTGCGCCGTCGCCAAGATGCCGTCGCAGGCGGGCAGGGCTTGGGCCAGCGCGTTGACATAGTCCCCGTAGCGTTCCACGGTCACCACGCCGCGGGCGCGATGATCGGCCGCCAGCACGAGGGCGGGGGTGCGCAGGCGATGGGGACGGGTCATGCCGTCCCGGCCGAAGCCATGACGACCTTGGCCACGGCCGAGAAGTCCTCCCGCCCGTAACCGGCCCGCTGCGCCGCCCCGAGCATCTGGCGCGCCGTGGCGGTGGTGGCGGCGGGGACGCCGGTCTTCGCCGCGTAGGCCAGAGCCAGGTCGAGGTCCTTGGCCATGAGGTCGGTCATGAAGCCGGGCTGCCAGTCGTTCGAGGCCGGGCTCTCGGGCACCACCCCGGGGACCGGGAGACGCGTGCGCACGGCCACGCAGTCGCCGGTGGCATGGGTCAGCACTTCGAACAACTTGTGCATGTCGACGCCCGACTTCACCGCCATCGCCGTGGCTTCGGCCGTGGCCGTCATCTGCGCGGCGTAGATCAGGTTGTTGCACAGTTTCACCACCTGGCCCATGCCCGGACCCCCGACGTGCACGATGAGGCCGGAAAAGGGGGCCAGGGCCGGTTCGGCCTCGGCCAGCGTCGCCGCGTCACCGCCGACCATGAGGGTGAGCACCCCCTTCTGGGCGCCCGCCGTCCCGCCGGACAGGGGTGCGTCGAGGTACCGGGCGCCGGTGTCGGACACGCGAACGTGTTGGGCCCTCTCCACCTCGGGGTCGATGGTCGAGCAGTCGACGATGGTCATCCCCTCCGCCAGCACCGGCAACATGTCATCGACCACCTCGACGACCTCGGGTGAGTTGGGCACGCACACGATGACGACGTCGGACGCCTCGGCGACACCGCTGGGCGAGCCACCGTCCTTGGCCCCGCGGGCCAGCGCGGCATCGATCGGTCCGCGGCTCCGCGAGGCGACGGTGACGTCATGACCCGCCTCGATGAGGTGGCCCGTCATCGGCAAGCCCATGGCCCCCAGGCCGACGAATCCGATACGCATGGTGTGTCCTTCCCGCTGGTGTTGGCCCACACGCGCCCCGGTCCGGAGCTGAGCCGGCCGATCGCGCGTGCTGCGACGCTATGCGAACTGCGGCAGCCACTCCGCCGTGCCGGCCATCAATTCCTCCACCATGGCATCGGTCTGGCGCAGGTCGCCCCGCCCGGCCAACGGGTCGAGGGCGAACGCCTCGCCCGCCAGGGCGCGATCGCCCCTGAGGGCCGCCTCCACCGTGAGCTCCTGCGTGGCCGTGTGGCGCCGGACGATCTCGTTGAAGGGTTCGGGGAGGACCGAGACGTCGCGGCCGCGGATCCCGTCCCCGTCGATCACGCAGATCGACTCCAGCACCACGTCGGCCGGCAGCCCGGGCGCCTGTCCGGCGTTGGGGATGTTGACCGGCGCCTCGAAGGGCTCGCCCGTCAACATGGCCGCGATCATCGGGGAGGGCAGTTCACCCGACTGCCACGTCTGCAGGTCCTTGGTGCCGGCCAGCCAGGCGTCGACGTCGGCCACGTATTCGGCCTGGTGCCGTTCCCGCACCGTGATCGGGCTCAGTCCGATGTTGTAGGCGGCGCCCCACTCGGACTCGGGGGTGAGCGCAAACGACACGAACTCGGCAATGTGCCGGTCCCCGGCGGCCGGGAAGGTGCCCCAGCGATCCAGCATGATCAGCTTGAGCACGTGGCGCTGCGCGAAGTTCAGCTTGGAGAAGGCCTCGGCTTCGGGGCGGCCGGGGTAGGGAGCCAGCGAGGCCAGCCCGCCGACCTCTTCCACCAGATCACGGATGATGTCGAAGCCGTTGTCGCCGTCGACATCGAGCGAGGTGAGCACCGGGAAATGGTTCACCCCCGTCACCGACGGCGTGATCGCATCCCACGGTTTGCCCAGGGCGATGGCCAGGTCCATGGTGAAGTTGCCCACCTCGTGGCAGAGGCCGACGGCCTTGATGCCGGTCTCCCGGCAGACCGAGCGGGTCAGGGTGGTCATGGGATTGGTGATGTTGAACAACCAGGCATCCGGGCACATCTCCTCCATGTCCTTGGCGATGCCGACCAGCACCGGGATGTTGCGCAGCGCCCGGTTGATGCCACCGGGCCCGACGCTGTCGCCGACGGTCTGGGTGATGCCGTGGGCCGCAGGAACATCGAGGTCGACGGCCATGGAACGGAACCCACCGGTGGAAATGCAGACGATGACGAAGTCGGCCCCCTCGAGCGCGGCCTTCTGGTCGGTGGTGGAGGCGATCGTCGCCTTGGCGCCCAGTGCCTCGTTCACCTTGTGCGCCAGCGCCTCCATTTTGGGCAGGGGGGCGGGGTCGACGTCCTCGAGCACCAGGTGCATCCCGGCCAGGGCCGGGGTCCCGAAGAGATCGGCCATCAACTCGGGGGCCCATTGGTAGCTCCCGCCCCCGATGATCGTGACTTGCGTGCTCACGCAGCACCCCTTCCGTTCTCTGACATCGGTGTCAGTCTACTGACGGCGTCCTCGGCCATTTTGGGGAGGACACCTGGGGAACATGGTCGTTGGCGGTCGACCCGGTCCATTCGGTCAACCCCGGTCCACCCGAGGCCTCCCCGCCCTCGCCCCCGGCGGTTCCTCGCTGCGTTAGGCGTTGGCCGGAATTTCGGTACCCGGACCGCGCCGGCGCAACGACACCAGATCGCGGCGGGCGGCGGGCAAGGTGATCTCCTCTTGGCCTTCCACCACAAAACCGGCATCGGCGATCATCTGCAGGTCGGCCGAGCCGGCCTGTCCCTCGCTGGTCAGGTAGTCGCCCAGGAAGATGGAGTTGGCCAGGTGCAGGCCCAGGGTCTGCAGACTTCGCAGGTGGAGCTCGCGACCACCGGCGATGCGGACCTCGACATCGGGGAAGAAGAACCTGAACAGTGCCAGGATGCGCAGACAGCGCTGAGGCGTCAGCTGCCACTGCTCGGCCAGCGGCGTGCCCGCAAAGGGAATCAGGAAATTGACCGGCACCGAATCGGGGTCGAGCTTCCGCAGGTCGAACGCCAGGTCGACGATGTCCTCGTCGTGCTCCCCCATGCCGAAGATGGCGCCCGAGCACGGGGACAGGCCAGCCTCGTGCGCCACGCCGACCGTGTCGACCCGGTCGGCGAAGGTGTGGGTGGAGCAGATATCGGCGTAGGTCGCCTCGCTCGTATTGAGATTGTGGTTGTAGGCGTACACCCCGGCGTCCAAGAGACGCTCGGCCCGTTCCTTGGTCAGGAGACCGAGACTGGTGCACACCTCGACGTCGGGGTGGCGCTCCTTGATCACGCGGACGGTCTCGGCCACCCGCCGGATGTCGCGGTCGGTCGGACCACGGCCGCTGGCCACCAGGCAGACCCGCTTGGCCCCACCGGCCACCGCCCGGTCGGCCGTCTCGGCTGCCTCGATCGGGTCGACCCAGTTGTACTTGAGGACGTCGGCTTCGGAACCTCGCCGCTGCGAGCAATAGGAGCAATCCTCCGGGCACAGGCCGCTCTTCATGTTGACGATGAGATTGAGCTTGACCCGGTTGCCGAAGAAGTGGCGGCGCACCCGACTCCCGGCCGCCACAACGGAGAGCAGATCGTCGTCGCTGCTCGTGAGCACGCCCAGTGCCTGCGCCCTGGTCGGGGGCCGGCGGTCCAGAGCCTGGGCCACGAGGTCGTCCAGCAGGGTGGTCGGTTCGGCGTCCATGGCGCACCAGCATGCCATGCGCCCTTCCGGGGTCGCCTCTTCGCGGCCCGGTTCGCGGCCCGGAGCGCGGCCGGCGCGCGGCGCGGCGCGGTCCCATCGGGGCGGCCGGTCACTCAGACCAGGAGCTTCTCACCCCAGAAACAGGCGAACGGGTTGTCGTTGTAGGGCTCGATGTCGACGTACCCGGCTCGACGGTACAGGCTCAGCGCGTGCGACTGCTTGGGCCCGGTGTCGAGGCGAACGGCCCGATAGCCGAGCGAGCGAGCCGTGGACTCCAGCGCCGCCAGGAGCTCGGCCGCCACGCCTTGCGACCGGGCGGGCGGTCGCACGTACATGCGCTTGATTTCCGCCACCCCGGAGCCGAGCTCGCGCACACCCCCGCCGGTCACCGCCAGGTCGTCCCGCCACCCGACCAGATAGGCGCCGCCCGGCGCCCGCAGCTCGGCCGGGGAGAGCGCCGGCCGGGTCAGGCGGCTGGTCGTCCAGTAGAGCACGTTCAACTCATCGGACATCTCGGCCAGCAACTCCGAGGCCGGCGCCTCCTCGGGGTCTGTCGCGACAAAGCGTGTCCGGGTCACCGCACCTTGTCGGGATGCAACGCCCGAGCCATCCGCTCCATGCCCTCGCGCCAGGGCACCGTCGTCGGCCCGATCAGCTCGTGCATCCTCGTCGTGTCGATCTCCACGCTGTCGATGGTCGATTCGGTCGGCGCGAACGTGGCCTCACACCCGGTGAGCCCGGCCAGGAAGGTGCACCACTCCTCGATGCTGACCCCCTCGCTGCCGCCCCAATTGACCGTGGTGGCCGGCACCGATGCGGCCCGCAGCAATCGGGGCACCATGGCGAAGATGTCGTCCGCATGGAGTGGGTGGTAGACGCTGGGCGCGTCGACATGCACCGGGACCGGATGGCCCGACAGCATCATGTGCAGATGGATGGCCGGCCAGCCACCCCCGTCCCCGTAGGGAACCGACAGTCGGGCAATGGTGGTCGGTAACCCGTGGCGCTGCGCCCCCCAGCGGGCCGTCCCCTCGGCGGCGATCTTGCAGATGCTGTAGGTGCGCAGGAACGGCCACACGCCGTGGTTGTCACCCAGCGGGCCGTCTTCGGCGAACTTGCGGTGACCCTCGGGCTTGTACACCCCGGTGGTCGAGCAATGGAGGAAGGCGGTGGCGTTGCGGTGGTGCTCCATCAGGTAGGCCAATCCACCGCTGTTGGCGGCCAGATCGGTCTCCCAATCGTTGGTCTTGGCCACGGCAAAGTTCAGGACGTAGTCGGCGTCGGCCGGCAGTCCCGAGACGTCACCGGCCAGCAGGTCGATGGGGACGCAGTGCACCCCGGCCCTCTCCAGTTCGTCCCGGGCCGCCTGGTCGGTGAACCGGGCGGCCCCGAAGACCTCGTTGTCCCGGGCCAGGGCCACGGCCAGTGGGCGCGCCACCTGGCCGGTGACCCCGGTGATGACGATGGTGCTTCCAGTCAGCGTGTCGTTGCTCATCCCTCTTTCGTAGTCGCTACGCTCCGCTGATGCATCTCTACGCCGCGTTTCTCGGGGGCGAGCTGGCCGCCAACCGCATGGGCGAGGACCACGAGGTGGTCTTCGTGGTGGCCGAGGACACCACGTCGGCCCGCAAAGCGGCCCAGAAGAAATGGGGTGGTGACGGTCGGGCCCACGTCGACGCGGTGACCCGACTGGACCGGATCGACGGCTATGCCATCTCGCTGTCGGCGTCGGGCCAGGGTGACGCCACCGCCATGGAGGGCTACAACTGACGGCGAAACGACGGACTACGACGGAACTGGCGACTACACGACGGGCGACAGCCCGCCGTCGAGGTTGATGGCGGTGCCGGTCAGGTAGGAGGACCGGGCCGAGAGGAGGAAGCTGGCCAGGTCGGCAAACTCCGCGCTGCGCCCGACCCGGCCCAGCGGGATGCCCGCCCCCGCCGCCAGACGTGCGTAGTACTCGGGCAGGGCCACTCCGGCCGCCGCGGCCCCCCTGACCCACTGGCCGCTCTCGATGAGCCCGATCAAGATGGCGTTGACCCGGATCCCGTCCGGGGCCAGTTCCTTGGACAGCGCCTTCATCAGTGCCATGCCGGCCGCCCGGCTGACCGAGCTCGGGGCGCTCCCGGCGCCCGGTGCCTTGGCCGCCATGGCCAGGGTGAACACGGCCGACCCGCCACGCCGGCGCAGATGCGGCAGGGCCATCCGGGTCAGACGTACCGCCCCCATCAGCTTCAGCTGCAGGTCGCCTTCCCACAGGGCGTCATCGGTCTCCTCGAGCTTCCCGGCGGCGGATCGGCCGGCGTTGTGCACGACCCCGTCGATCCGGCCCCACCGGGCCGCGACGGCGTCGACGAACCCCTGGATCTCCGACGCCTGCTCGACGTCGGCCTGCTGGGCCAGCACATCGCCGCCTCGCCGACTCCAGACCTTCGGCCGCCGCGGCCAGGCGGGCCGCGTCGCGTCCGCAGATGGCCACCGCTCCACCTTCGGCCACCAGGTGCTGGGCCAGGGCCAGCCCGAGCCCGTCGGTTCCACCGGTGATCACGGTGACCGTGCCTGCGAGTTCGAGGTCCACTACCTCACCTCGCCCCTTGCCCGAGCCGGCGAGGCGCAGACGCCCAGCGCGCGTCGGCCCGACCCCGAACATCCCACCACCGACACTCGTCTGATAATTCAGCGCTCCTGCTCGGTCGGCCGGATGAGCATCTCGTTCACGGCGACGTGGCGGGGTCGGGTCACGACGTACGCGATGGCGTCGGCGATGTCCTCGGACGCCATGAGCTCGATGCCGCCGAAGTTCTTCGCCATCTCCTCCAGGACCACCGGCCGGTTGTGGGAGGCCAGTTCGGTCGCCGTGGCCCCCGGCTCAATGATGGACACCCGTACGTGCCGGGCCGTCACCTCCTGGCGCAGGGACTCGCTGAAAGCGACCACGCCGAACTTGGTGGCGTTGTAGACGCCGCTGTTGAGGCGGGCCACCCGGCCGGCCGTCGAGCTGACGTTGACCACGTCGGCCACCGAGCGCGGGTCACCCTCGGCGGCCGCCAGCAGGTGCGGCAGGGCGGCGTGCGTGCAGTAGAGCAATCCGAGCACGTTGAGGGTGACCATGCGCTGCCACTCCTCGAGGGGCGCCCCGACGATGGGGCCGAGCAACATGACCCCGGCGTTGTTCACCAGCGTGTCGAGCCGGCCCAGCTCGCCCACCGCGGTCTCCACCGCCGCCTGAGCCTGGGCCTGGTCGGACACGTCGGCCTCGATGACCAGTGCCTTCCCGCCACCCCCGATCCGCTCGGCCAGCGCTTCCAGCTTGTCCCGCCGCCGAGCCACCAGGGCGACGGTGGCGCCCCTTTCGGCCAGGGCCACGGCCGTGGCCTCGCCGATGCCACTACTGGCCCCGGTCACCAGGGCCACGGTTCCACTCAACGACTCCGACATGGATCCTCCACCACTCTGCCGCCGCACCGGCGCGGCCACTCCCCTGGTTTAGTGGACGCGGTGACCGGCGCCCTCAGCGCCGTGGCCCAACCGACGTCCCTTCTAGCCCCGGTCAGCGGCTCGCCTATTGCCCGAGATGGTGAAGCCGAAGCGCTACACCTACACCCGGTCGATGGGTTCGAAGGGTTCAATACCGAAGAGGCCGACCGGGACCCCGATGTCCTCGGGCACCCGCGTCGGGGTGTCGCGGTTGAGCACCTCGCCCCGGAAGAAGGCCGGGCGGACGCGCCCGGTAGGCGAACATGAGGACCAAGCCGACGATGAGTAGCGCACCGACGTCGAGGACGAAGACGCCACCCATGTGCCAATGCGGCGCAGAACGGCATCTGTCCAGGTGGTGTAGCTGTTCACCGGGTTCCAGTAGTGCCAGAGGTTGTAGCCGAGGGCAGCCCAGCAGGATCAGGCCACCGAGCAGCGGGCAGGATGCCGCGGAACCAGAGATTGCGGGCGCTCTCGCCCGAGGGTCGTTCGGTAGTACCAGACGCAGGTGAAGCCGGTCAGCCCGTAGTAGAAGGCGATCATCGTCCCCAGCGCGGACACCGAGTCGACGATCACGCGTTGCCCGCCGAAGAGTAGTTCATGACCACGTAGAGCACGATCGACACGGCGCCCATCGCGAGCGTCGAGACGGTGGGGGTGAGGTACCGCTTGTGGATCTTGGCGAACGCGCGAAGGGATCGCCTTGTAGACGGCCATGGACAAGCGTGGTGCGGGCCGTCGGCAGGATCGTCGTCTGCGTCGACGCCGCCGCCGAGCTCGAGCACCATGAGGAACAGGAGGTGGGTGAGGACGTTCCCGAAGCCCGAGGTGCCGAAGATCGAGTTGCCCGAGGACGGAGAGCACGTCGCCGGGTTGTTCGGATTCCGCAGCCCGATGCCCGTGCGTCCCGATCCCGGCGTAGGACTGCGTGGCCAGCGACCACGAGCACGTAGGTCACCAGGAGGACGAGGGTCGAGAGCACGGCGGCCCGCCGGGCGTCGTGTGTCGAATCCTGGTCTCCTCGTTGACCGAGACCGTCGTGTCCCAGCCCCAGTAGATGAACAGCATCAGCGTGAAGCCGTCCATGAAGCCAGAGGCAGAAGTGATAGGAACGGGTTGAACCACGACAACGCAGGACGTGAGGTGCCCGAGCGGAGCGGTGCCGTTCCCCACCTTGACGAGGGCCACGATCGACAGCACCAGCAGCATCGTCAGCTCGATGCCGAGCAAGGACCTTCTGGAAGTTGGCCGAGATCTCGATGCCGACGTAACAGATCGCCGTCATCACGACGATCCAGAGGATTCCGACCAGCAGAACCCAGCCGCTGCTTGGCGTTGGACCCGATGCCGTTGGCGTTGAACAACAGGAACACGTACTGCCCGGCCACCTGGGCCAGGCTGGCCATGACCAGCACGTCGGCGGCGACGATGGCCCAGCCACCCAGCCAACCGGTCTTCGGACCGAACGCCCGCGACCCCCCACGTGAAGGTCGTCCCGCAGTCGGGGTCGGCGTTGTTCAATTCCTTGTACCCGTACGAGATGAACAGCATGGGGACGAAGGCGATGATGGTGACGATCGGCGCCTGCAAGCCGTTGATCGCTACCACGACGAATCCCAAGGTGGCGGCGAGGCTGTACGCCGGCGCCGTCGAGGCCACTCCGACCACGGTGGAGGAGATCAGGCCGAGTGCCCCTCCCTTCAGGCCTTTGTCGCCAATGGCTTTCCCAACGGGGTCCTGACCCTTTTCAGCCAGATCTGTCATGACGATCCTTTCGGGAGGTGATCGTCGCTTTCGGGCGGCGGTCGTTCGCACGATAGCCAATCGGCGTCACAAATGCCTCGCTTTTGTCACCGGGGACCGCTGATCTCGGCAGAAATGACCGACGAGGCTGTCGAGTGCGACGCCGCACGGCCATTGAGGCGAAGGAAATCGTCGCCCGGATCTAGCTGGTCGGGTCGGGCTGATCCGATCTGCTCATGCCCCGCCGCAGCTCGGTCAGGCTGGTGGCGAGGAGGCGGGAGACGTGCATTTGGCTGACCCCGATGGAGGTGGCGATCTCCGACTGGGTGAGCCCGTCGACGAAGCGCATGCGCAAGATCGACTGCTCCCGTTGGGGCAACCGGGACATGGCCGGACCCAGCAGGGCGCGTTCCTCCACCGCGTCGAAGTTGGTGTCGTGCTCGCCCATGCGGGCCGAGAGCGGGATGTCCTGCTCGTCCGGCGCATCGATGGACGACGCCCGGTACCCCTGCCCCGCCTCCATGGCCTCGAGGATCGCTTCTTCCGAGGTGCCGATGGCCGCGGCCAGTTCGGCCACCGTCGGGCTTCGACCGAGTTCCTGCACCATGGTGGACGTGGCATGCCCAAGCTCGAGATAGAGCTCCTGGACCCGGCGGCTGGCCCGGACGGCCCAGCCCTTGTCGCGAAAGTGGCGCTTGAGCTCGCCGATGATCGTGCGCGTGGCGAAGGCCGCGAAATCCACGCCGCGGGCGGGGTCGAATCGATCGACGGACTTGACGAGAGCCACCGAGGCCACCTGCACCAGGTCGTCGAGTTCCTCGCCCCGGTGCAGGAAACGCCGGGCCAGCTGGTGGGCCAATCCGAGGTTCTCGGTGATCATCTCGGCCCGCGCCGCCTCAGAGAGCACCGGGGCCGGCGTCACGCCGCCATCCCCCTGTGCCGTCTCGCGTGCGGGTGTGTCATCCCCGCAATCGGTCACGCCAGGCGACCTCGCCGCCGCTTGCGCAGCCACGCCCGCACCATGCCGTCCTGGTCGTCGCGACCGTACTCGTCCACCAGGGCGCCCAGAATCTGCTCGCTCAGCTGCAGCGCCTCGGCTCCTCCACTCCAGGCGTCCGGGACCGGACCGGCGCTGACGAGCGTGCAGGAGATGTCGAGTGCCTCATCGGTACAGGTGAACTCCACCCGCAGCTCACCGTGATGCGCATCGCTCCCCTGCAGGGCCAGAAGGCAGAGCTCCCCCACGGCCAAGCGGAGATCTTCCAACTCCTCGATGTCGAAGCCGGCACGCGCCGAGATGGCCGATGACACCAACCGGGCCAACACCACCAGGTCGCCGCGGGCGGGGAACGTGAGCTCGACCCGGTCGCCCACCGCCCAGCGTGTCGAGGCCCACCCCGTCGGATGCGTCGCTCATGAATGGCCCACGGCGGCCAGCGAGTCGACGATGGGGAAGACCGTGATGAGGCCGGTGATCTCGAAGATCTTCATGATCCGGGCGTCCGCCATCACCAACTGCAGGTCGCCCCCCTGCTCCCGGCAACGCTTGAGCGCCCCGACCAGCACTCCGAGCGCGGTCGAATCGAGGAAGGTCACCGCCAGCAGGTCGATCACCAGAGAGGACCGGCCCTGGGCGATCAGCGCGTGGAGCGCTTCCTGCAGCTGCGGTGCGGTTGCCACGTCGATCTCGCCCGAGACCGTCACGATGGTGGCGCCACCCTCCGATCGCTCTTCAATCTGAAACTGCTGCTCCATCGGTCCCCATTCCTGGTCATTCCCCGTGTGAGGTGCGCGCCGCTGGGTCACGCCCCGGGGACATCGCCTTGCAAGACCTATTGCCGAAACTGGTCAACCTAAACCCCGCCGCCCGAACGGAGCTCCATCCTCCCACCGGGGCCACGGTGTGGCGACTGCAAGTGGCATTGGGCACGACGGCCCGCACGCAATAGCTTGGTCGACGACGACGATACCCACGACCACTGGGTCAGGGGGAGAACCACGTGGCCGAACCAGAAAGCGAAGCCGCACCCGGTGACGAGCCCCCTCCGGCGCCGGACCGCATGGAGTCGGTGGTCACCTGGGTGGCCCTGGTGTGGGTCTCGGCTGTGGCCATCGTCGACGAGGTGTACGGGGGGGCATTCGGGCTGATCGGTTTCCTGGCGATCGGGCCGTTCATTGCCGCCTCCTTCGCCACCCCGAGGCGCACCGCACTCGTCGGCGCTGTATGCCACCGTCTTCTCGTTGGTGCTCAGCACGCCACCCCGCCAGTACGGGCAACTGAACCACCTCCTCCGCGTCCTTTTGTTGGTGGCAAGTTCGGGTGTGGCGGTGTGGATCTCCAGCCTTCGCACGCGCGGCGACCGGCAACTCTGGTCAGCTCGGAGGGCCACGCGCAACGAGCGGCGGCGGCGGGTGGCGGCGGAGACGGCCCAACGCATGCAGGCCATGGCTCGGGCCTTGACGACGGCGGCCGACCCGGCTCAGGTGGCGGACGCCGTCTTCGCCGCCCTGCGCGACGAACTGCGGGTGGACGCCGCCATCTTCGCCACCACCAACGAACGCGGGGTGCTCCGGTCGCACCGGCAGTTCGGCTACGACTCCAAGCGGCACGGCGACGACCTGCTGATGGCGCTCGACCCCGACGGGGCCATCGGCGACGTCATGAGACGACGCGTGGCCCTCATCGCCGAGTCCGTCTCCGACCTCGCACGTGAGTGGCCGGTCATCGAGGCGTCCATGCGCACGACCCGGTTCAGTTCCTTGGCCGTGGTGCCTCTCGTGGTCTCCGACCGGGCCGTGGGGGTGGTGGTCGTCCATTGGCTGCAACCCCGCACCATCTCAAAGGCCGATCGGAGTTTCCTCTTCACCATGACCGGCGCCGCAGCCCAGGCGGTCGAGCGAGCCCGCTTGACCGTGACCGAGTTCGCCAACCTGGAACGGGCCCAGCATCTCCAACACCTCACCTCGGCCCTGGCCGCGGCGACGACACCAGGTGACGTGGCCGGCGCCGCCCTGGGGGCGGGGCTGCGGGCCCTGGGGGCGCACTCGGCGGTGTGCCGAGTCCCGCTGGACCGCGGCCACCGGACCCTCACCTGCGTGGCCAGCAGCGGGCATCCCGTGGTGCTGTCCCACCACGACGTGGGGGCGAACGACACGGTCTCGGGCGCGGCGTTCCTTTCGGGTCGCACCGTGACCGTGACCGTCGGCGCGGCCGAGCACCTCGATCTCGACGTGTCGAACGAAGTGGACCCCGCGGCCACGACGGAGCTCAACCAACCCCTCACCATCGTGGCGGAGCCGCTCACCGGGAACGTCGGGCCCCTCGGCGTGCTGGTCTTCGCCTTCGTGGCCCAACACGAGCCCAGCGACCCCGAGCATCGTTTCCTGTCCACCCTGGCCGGCTTGACCGCCCAGGCGCTGGAGCGGGCGCAGCTCTTCGAACTGGAACGCCAGGCGTTGCGCGACGCCGAATCAGGGCGAGAGCGGCTCTCCCTTCTCTCCGACGTGACCAAGCTGTTGAGCTCCAGCCTCAACCCGACCACGGTCATCCACCGCACCATCAACCTGGTGGTCGGGCGTCTGGCCGACGCCTGTGTCGTCGAGGTGCCGGGTGACACCGGGCTCCAGCGGCTCGACGTCGGGAGTGAACTCGTCCTCGATGCCGAGACCTCGCGCCTGATCGGGGCCGACGACACGCCCTATGACAGCGACGCGCCGGCCGCCGTGGCCTACCGGACCGGCGCGGCCCAACTGGCTCCCCTGGCCTCGCCCCTGGTGACCGCGCTCGGATTGGGCGCCTGCACCGCGCTGGCCGTGCCGATGACGGCCAACGGCGAGGTCATCGGCGTCATGACCTTCATCGACGGCGCCGATCGGCACTTTCAGCCCGATGACGTCTCGTTGGCGATCGAGGTGGCCGCCCGCACGGGCGTGGCGCTGTCCAATGCCACCCAGTACCAACGCGAGCGGGTGGTAGCCGAGGTCCTCCAACACGCCGTGCTGCCTGACTCGCTCCCCCGGGTCGACGGCATGCACTTCGACGCCGAATACCGCGCCGGTGCCGCCGGGACCTACGCCGGCGGGGACTGGTACGACGTCTTCCGGCTCGATGACGAACGCGTCTTCTTCAGTGTCGGTGACGTCATGGGCAAGGGTGCGCCCGCCGCCGCCCTCATGGGACAGGTGCGCAGCGCCCTGCGGGCCTACGCCGTGACCGGTCAGACCCCGTCCGAGGTGCTCTCCTCCCTCGACCACCTCTTCGACACCCTGGGGGAGGACCGGGTGGTCACGGTCCTGGTGGGCCTGGTCAACCCCAAGACCGGAGCGGTACGACTGACCAACGCCGGCCACCCACCCCCGCTGGTCGTGCGGGCCGACGGCCCCGCGTCGTTCTGTGCACCACACAGCTCACTGCTGATCGCCGCCGGACTGGGCCAATCCGCCCGCCCGGTTCACGAGCTCGAGTTGGCCCCGGGCGACTCCCTGGTGATGTTTTCCGACGGCCTGGTGGAACGGCGGGGAGAATCGATCACGGTCGGCATGGACCGGCTGTCCGAGGTGGCAACTGAGGTAGCGAGAGGTGGGTGGCCCACCCGGCCGGCCGGCACCCTGGCCACGCTGCTGAGCCACGCCGAGAGCACCGATGACGTCGTCGTGCTGTCCCTGCACTACGTCGGCGACCCGGCCGAGGGTACGAACCGGGCCGAATTGGGTACTGGACAAGGTGGGATGTCGACCTTGTACCTGGAACCGGTGGTGGAGAGCACCACCAAGCGCGCCACTGGGTCTCGGCTCGACTCGGTGATCTCCCGCTCGAGGTCGCCGAATGTGCGGCCCTCTTGACGTCGGAGTTGGTCACCAACGCGGTGTTGCACGCCGCCACCCCCCTGTCGGTGACCCTGCACGTCCTCTCCGGCCGGATCCGGGTCGACGTGGCCGACGGCAGCCCGGTCATCCCGGCGCTCAAGGAATACGGCCCGCACGCGGCCACGGGCCGGGGGCTCACCCTGTTCAACACGCTGGCGTCGAGCTGGGGCGTGCATCCGGTCCCCGGCGGGAAGATCGTCTGGTTCGAGTTGCCGGTCGATGTGCCGGTCGGGGCGGGCGAGGTCTCCGACGGCACGTTCCATTTCGATCTGATCGGCATGGCCCAGGCCGACCGGCGCGAGTCGGCCGGGACGTCGCCCCAGATGACGATCGACCTGCTCGGGATCCCGGTCGATCTCCTGCAAAAAGCCAGCGAGGAATACGAGGGGTTGTTCCGGGAACTGCGTCTCATGAAGGAGCGGGCCGACTCGGGCATCCCTTCGGCCGCCCAGTTGTCCGACCGCCTCTCGGTGCTGGTCTCGGATGTCGGCAGCCGTTTCAACGGCTTCGGGCCCGGGATGGACGAGAACTGGCAGGACGTGGTGGACCGCAAGGTGGCCACCTATGACTGGCACATTTCCCTGCCCCAGGCGGCGGCCACCGCCTGCGAGTACTACAGCGCCATGCTCGACGAGGCCGACGAGTTCAGCCGGTCAGCCCAATTGCTGACCCTGCCCGCCTCGGATACCAGCATCGCGGTCCGGCGCTGGTTCCTCTCCGAGCTGGTCAGCCAGCTGCGTGGCCAGGCCCCCACACCGTGGAACCGCAGTCGCCATCACGCCGACCTCATGCAGCGGGCCACGTGATCCCGGACCGTCAGCGGGCCTCGCGGGCCGCCTTCTTGAAGACCTTGGCGTAGAACTCCAGCCCTTCGGGGGAGAGGCGGGCCGCCGGGCCGCTGGCGATGGAGACCCGCTCGGGGATGATGCCCCACACCGGTACCTTCAGCTCCTCCCACCAGGCGATGGTGGCGTCCAGATCATTGGTTCCGAGCCGCGCCGAGCAGATGACCACGCCGGCCGGAATGTTGGACGGGGTCATTTCCAAGGTGGCGACCACCCGGTTCGGCTCGACCCCACCCGAGCGGGTGGGGATGACCACGACATCGGCCCGGGTCAGCGCCGCCCGCACGATGCGCTCTTCACCCGGCGGGGTGTCGACCACCACCACGCCTTCGCTCCCGTCCATGGCCCGGATGACCGTCCGTTCCGAGGGGGCCTCGAACAGGTCGACCCCTTCGATCGGCCTGGTCTCGAACCACTCGGCCGTCGATCCCTGGCGATCGGCGTCGACCAGGCGCACCGGGGTGCGCCCCCGGCCGGCCGCGACGCCGGCCAGGTACACGGCGGTGGTCGTCTTACCGGCTCCACCTTTGACGTTGCTCACCACAATGTTCATTGCGTCGGGACCTCCGCCCGTAGGGTATCGGCCGCGGTCGGCCTCGGCTCACGGCAGCAGCAGGCGACCAAGGCGCCGTCGGGTGATGGCGACGCCCACGACGGCCATGGCCGCGAGATAGAGCACATGGAGGAGCAGGGCCCAGTAGAAGATGCCCAGGTCACATGATCGGACCAACACCACGCCCTGGTAGAGCGGCGTGCAACGGACCACGGCCTGCAGCCACCCCGGGTACACCGTGATCGGGTAGAAGGTGGCCGAGAACAAGAAGAGCGGGATGAACGTCAGCGAGACCATGTCGAAGTCCTGCCAGGTCCGCATGTACGTGGTGCCGGCCATGCCGGCGGAGGCGAAGGCCAGGCTGATGAGGATGGCCGCCGGCCAGCACAGGATGGCCCACGGGGAGACCACGTACCCCAGCCCGGTCATGATGAGCAGGAAGGCGCCCGAGTACAGGGCGCCGCGCAGGACGCACCAGCCCAGTTCGCCCAGGGCAACGTCACCCACTCCGAGCGGGGTGGACAGCATGGCGTCGTAGGTCTTGGAGATCTTCAGCTTCATGAAGACCAGGAAGGTCGAATCGATCATCGCCCCGTTCATGGCGGACGACGCCAGCAGACCGGGGGCCACGAAGGCCGTGTAGGCGATGTACCGGCCGTCGACCGGGATGGGGCCGACCAGGTGGCTGAGGCCCACGCCGATCGAGAGGAGGTAGAAGAACGGCTCGAAGAAGCCCGAGACCAGGAAGATCCACGAGCGCCGGTAGACCAGCACGTTCCGCTCGAGCACGCGCGCCGCGTAGCGGCCGCCGAGGGCGGCGAACGGGGTGACCCGCAGCGGGAAGCCGCCACGCTTCGGAGTCTCCAGGGTGGTGCTCATACGGTGCTCACGTGGTGCTCATTCGGTGCTCATGTGGTGCTCACACCACCAACCGCTTGGCGAAGGTGTGCCGCCCCACGGCGTAGCCCACGCCCACCCAGAGGCACAGGTAGGCGGCATGGCCCAGGTCGGGCCATGGGTGGACGGTCCCGAGGGTCAGATCACGGCACAGGGACACGCCGTGAAAGAGCGGCGAGATGTAGGCCACCACCTGCAGCACCAGCGGCAGCTGGGAGATGGGGAAGAAGATCCCCGAGAACAAGAAGAGCGGGATGATCACGAAGCGGTAAAGGGTGGAGAACCCGCTGTCCTTGTCGAGCGTGGCGGCGAAGGCCGCCATCGGGGCGCCGAAGGCCATGCCGGTCAGCACCGCCACCGGCAGGGCCAGAATGGCCCAGAACGAGAAGATGGTCCCGAAGGCGGCCATCACGGCCAGGTAGATGGACACCACGATGGCGATGCGGGTGGCCACCCAGGCCAAATGGCCGATGAGCACGTCGTAGACACTCAGCGGCCCGGCCAGCATGGCCAGGTACGTCCGCATCCACTTGATGGCCCCCAGGACGGGGTACATCATGTCGTTGGTCCCGATCTGCATGGACGTACCGGCCAGCAGGCCCGGGGCGAGGTAGGCGAGATAGCTGACGCCACCCACGCCGTGGGAGTGCTTGTCGATGAGCGAGCCCAGGGCGATGCCCATGGCGGCCAGATAGAGGATGGGGATGAGGAAGCTGGTGGCGATCGAGCTCTTCCACGTCCGCTTGTACTGGTAGCCCCAGTAGCCGGCGGCCCGGAGCCACATGGGCGTGGCCATGCGCCGCGCCGGGACCACTTCTCCGTGCTCGAAGAGCGTGGCGGTCACGTCGGTGGTGCTCATGGTGGGGGCGCCGACCCCACTCAGTCGACGAGGGTACGGCCGGTCAGCCGGAGGAAGACGTCCTCCAAGGTCGAGCGACGCACCAGAGTGCTCTGCGGGCTCAGGCCCCGACCGTGCACCTCGGCCAGGGCCGCGTCCCCGTCATCGGTGTAGAGCAGGATCCGGTCGGGCAGCACCTCGTGACGGTCGGCCAGGTCGGCCAGCTTCTCGGCCAGGGCCTCGTGTTGGCCCGGTTGGAAGCGCAGTTCGACCACCTCTTTGGTGGCGTGCTCCTCGATCAGCTGGCGGGGGCTGCCCTCGGCGGCGAACCGGCCCTTGTCCATGACGACCAGGCGGTCGCACAATTGCTCGGCCTCATCCATGTAGTGGGTGGTGATCACCAGAGTCACCCCCTGCAGCTTCAGCCGGTAGAGGCGGTCCCACAGCAGGTGGCGGGCCTGCGGGTCCAGCCCGGTCGTGGGCTCGTCGAGGATGAGCAGGTCGGGGTCCGAGATGAGGGCCCGGGCGATGGTCAGGCGCCGCTTCATGCCGCCCGAGAGCGGGTCGACCCGGTCGTGGGCCCGGTCGGTCAGCTGGGCGAACTCCAGCAGCTGATCGGCCCGTTGGCGGATGAGCTTGCGGGGCATATCGAAGTAGCGCCCGTAGATCATGAGGTTGTCGAGGACGGTGAGGTCCAGGTCGAGGGAGTCTTCCTGGGGCACCAGCCCCATACGGGCCCGGATGGCCGGGCCGTCGGTCACCGGGTCCTGGCCCAACACCCGGAGCGTGCCCCCGCTGATCGGCGAGATGCACGAGATCATGCGCATGGTCGACGTCTTGCCCGCTCCGTTGGGCCCCAGGAAGCCGAACGACTCGCCCCGGGCGATGGTGAAGTCCACCTTGTCGACGGCCACGAAGTCGCCGAAGCGTTTCTCCAGCTGGTGGGCCTCGACCATGGGCGCCACCGCCGGGTCCCCGGCGCCCGGACCCACGGGCGCGGCAGACTCGCTGTCTCGGCCCCCATCGGGCGGCGGCACGTCAGTCGTCGGCGATGAGTATGACGTCATTGTCAGGCAACGATACCGTGCACCCCGAGAGCCCAAATTCGCCGGGAGGGCCGGGAACGACAGAGGAGGCAGCGTCGACATGGCAGCGCACGCAGTTCGAAGGTTCCCCGAGGGGTTCACCTGGGGCACGGCCACGGCCGCCCACCAGATAGAGGGCGGCAACGCCAACAACGACTGGTGGGAGTTCGAGCACGCGCCCGACACGGTGTGCGCTGAACCCTCCGGGGACGCGTGCGACTCGTGGGACCGCTGGCGGGAGGACGTCGAACTGGTGGCGTCCCTCGGTCTGGACAACTACCGCTTCTCGGTCGAATGGAGCCGCATCGAGCCGGCCCAGGGGGAGTTCTCCCGGGCCGCGCTGGCGCACTACCGGGGGCTGTGCGCCGCCCTGCGTGACCGGGGGATCGATCCGGTGGTGACCCTCCACCACTTCACCACCCCGCGCTGGCTCACCGATCAGGGTGGGTGGGAGAGCGGGGCGGCCGTCGAGCGCTTCGGTCGCTTCAGCGAGGTGGTGGCCGGTGCACTGGGCGACGTGATGTCCCGGGCCTGCACCATCAACGAGCCCAACGTGGTGGCGGTCATGGGCTGGATGGCCGGCATGTTCCCACCGGGCAAGAGGGACAAGGACCAGTCCCGGGCGGTGACGCAGAACCTGATCGCCGGGCACCGGGTCGCCGTCGAAGCCGTCAGGGGCGCCGCGCCTGGTGTGCCGGTGGGCCTGACCCTGTCCATGACCGACTACCAGCTCCTCGAGGGCGGGGAGGCCAAGCTGGAGAGCAGGCGACACCACTCCGAGGACGTCTTCCTCGACGCCACCGGAGGCGACGATTTTCTGGGCGTGCAGGTGTACACCCGCAATCGCATCGGTCCGAACGGGTGGGCCGGGGCCGAGCCGGGAGTGCCCGTGCTCGACATGGGCTACGAGTTCTACCCGGCGTCGCTGGCCAACTGCCTCCGCCGGGCCTGGGACTACACCGGCGGGGGCTTGCCGCTGCTGGTCACCGAGAACGGGATCGGCACCACCGACGACGTACAGCGCATCGACTACGTGCGCCAGGCGCTCGACGGGGTGCTCGATGCCATCGGCGAGGGGATCGACGTGCGGGGCTACACCTACTGGTCGCTGCTCGACAACTTCGAGTGGGCGCTGGGGTACCGCCCCCGCTTCGGTCTGGTGTCGGTGGACCGGACCTCGTTCGCCCGCACGCCGAAGCCGAGCGCCGCGTGGTTCTCGTCGGTGGCGGCGGCCAACGCCCTCGACGCCTAGGACCGGCTCAGACGGCGGCCAGCTCGGTGTTGGCCACCACGGCGTCGATGATCTGGTCCCACAGGCCCTCGGGCAGGTCGTGCCCCATCCCCGGGATCAGGATCAGCTTGGAGCCCGGCACCGCCGCGGCCGTGGCCTTGCCGCCGCTCACCGTGACCAGCGGGTCGGCCTCCCCGTGAATCACAAGGAAGGGCACCTCCACTCGGCGCAATCCCTCGGTGCGGTCGGGTGAGGCCAGGATGGCGGCCAACTGGCGGGCTGTGCCCTCGGGGCAGAAGTTGCGGTCGTAGGCGGCCTCGGCGCGCCTGGCCATCATCTCGGCGTCGAAGGGGAAGCCGGGAGAGCTGATGACCTTGCTTCCTTCGACGCTGGCGGCCACGGCTTCGTCGCGGCTGGTGGCCGGCGGTCGCAGGAGCGCCGTCGCCGCCTCGGCCGTGGGCGAGCCCACGGCACGGTCGCCCGTGGTCGACATGATCGAACAGGCCGTGAGGACGCGTTCGGGATGGTTGATGACGAGGGCCTGGGTGATCATGCCCCCCATGGAGACGCCCATCACGTGGGCCACGTCGATACCCAGGTGGGCGAGCAGGGCCGACGCATCGTCGGCCATGTCCTCGATCCGGTACGAGGCCGACGAGCCGTCTCCGGTGAAGAGGGCGCCGAAGTCGGGCGTGCCGTCGAACTTGGTCGAGAGCCCAACGTCGCGGTTGTCGTAACGGATGACGAAGAAGCCGCGGGCCGCCAGGGCCTCGACGAACGCCTGGGGCCAGGCGATCAGCTGGCCACCCAGGCCCATCACCATCAGGAGTGGGGGATCGGCCGGATCTCCGCTGGTCTCGAACTCGATCGCGATCCCATTGACGTGTGCGGTGGGCACGGGCGGCTCCCTTCGGGCGATGACGATGCTCCGGCGATGTTGCCCGAGCGATGTTCTCTCAAGCGATGTTCTCTCAGGCGATTTCCTAGCAGGCCCGGAGTCGGTGCGCCCGCTCCCCCTCAGGTCGTGGTCGACGGCGTGGCCCGGGGCACCAACCTGCGCCGGGCCACGGCGCGTCGGTGGCGCGGTCCGGGCTTGGCCCCGACCAGGAAGGTCTCGAACCCGGCGAGGCACACGATGTAGATGGGGAACGCCACCTCCGCGGTGGTCCAGTCCGTGACGGTCAGCAGGAGGATGGCCGCGTTCAGGAATGCACCGAGATACGCCGACACGGATTCGGTCTCGGGATCCGTCCAGCTCTTGACCAGGGTCGGAATTCCGGCCAGCAGGTCGGCCACGATGGCGGCCACGATGGCCACCACCCCGCTGCGGGTCACCAACCACCCCACCGTCCCGCCCACCGACAGCGCACCGCAGACATAGTCGAGGCGACCGATCTTCCACACGGCGGCCGGGTTGTGGAACGAGGCGATGAAGATCAGCAAGGGCATGAAGCCGATGGTGAAGGTGGTCAGCGTGCGCAGTCCCACGCCGGATTTGAACTCGACCGCGGCGGCCAGCAGCGGGGCCACCGCCCACAGCAGCCAGGTCACCCGGTTGGGCTGGGTGGTGCCACGGAGGGTGTCGCGCAGGTACGCCGCGGCGCCGAGGACGCCGATGGCCACCCCCACGTAGACGAACTGCTCGTTGATCACGGTGGGACAGTCTGCTGCCCCGGCGACCGCCCCGTCGTACCCAGGGTGACGCCCCTTCCGCCGCGGCGCCCGCTAACTTCCCCTCCACGGGGCATCGCACGGCGGTGGGCTGGGAACCTGACCCCATCACGCAGCACGGAAGACGGGAACATGCGACCCGGAGCATCCACAGCCCACAGGCCCCATCAGATGAGGATCTCCCGGCGTGGGTGAGCTGCTCGTCATCGCTTTCCTCGGAGGCCTCATCACCGGCCTCTCTCCCTGCATCGTGCCCGTCCTGCCGGTGGTGGTCGCTGGCGGATCGGCCGGAACCAGCCGGGCCCGCCCCTACCTGATCATCGCCGGGTTGGTGGTCAGCTTCAGTCTGGCTGTGCTCGTCGGCAGCACCGTGCTCAGCGCGCTCGGCCTGCCCCAGAATTTCCTGATGTGGCTCGGGATCGGGCTGCTGCTCGCCTTGGCCGTGGGCCTCATGATCCCGAAGGTCGGTGAGTTGATCGAGCGGCCCTTCAACCGACTCGGGTCGACGCGCTACGCCGACTCGGGCGGCGGGTTCGTCCTCGGACTCAGCCTGGGCCTGGTCTTCGTGCCCTGCGCCGGTCCGGTCCTGGCCGCCATATCGGCCGCCGCCGGCAACCACCGGGTGGATGCCTCGACCTTCTTTGTCACCATCTTCTACGCCGCCGGTGCCACCCTGCCCCTGCTCGTCTTCGCCGTGCTGGCCCAGCGCGCCGCTACCGGATGGAAGAAGGTGCGTCAGCACCTCCCGGTCATCCGGCGGGTGGCGGGGGCCGTGCTGGCGGTCACCACCCTGGCCATCGCCTTCGGGGTGCTCGATCCGCTCCAGCGCGCCGTGCCGGGCTACACCGCCGCGCTGGAAAACCGCATCGAGAGCAACACCGCCATCGCGAATCAACTTCATGCCCTCAGCGGCGAGAAGGCCAACACATTGGCCCAGAAGCAGGCGGCCGCGGCCAAAGAGGGAACGAGCTCGTTGCCCCGCCTGGCCAAGGCGCCGAATTTCACGGGCATCGTCAGCTGGCTCAACACACCGGGCAACCAGCCGCTGTCGCTGGCCCAACTCACGGGCAAGGTGGTGTTGATCGACTTCTGGACCTACTCGTGTATCAACTGCCAGCGGTCGCTGCCCCACGTCGAGAGCTGGTACAACGATTACAAGAAGGACGGCCTGGTCGTCGTCGGCGTCCACACCCCGGAGTTCGCCTTCGAGCACGTCGTGTCCAACGTGCGCAGCGAGGCGGGCACGCTGGGGGTCGATTACCCGATCGCGGTGGATAACAACTACGGCACCTGGGACGCCTACAGCAACCAGTACTGGCCGGCCGAGTACCTCATCGATCCCAGCGGGGAGGTCCGCGCCTACGACTTCGGAGAGGGCGGCTACGGCGCCATGGAGTCGAACATCCGCCAATTGCTGACCGCCAACGGAGCGACCCGTCTCCCGGCCCCGACCGATGTGGCCGACAAGACCCCGACCAACCAGATCACCCAGGAGACCTACCTGGGCTACTCCGAGTCGAACCCGCAGTACTTCGTGGGGACGGCGCTCGACTACAACAAGGCCGTCGACTACCACGCTCCCTCGTCCATTCCGCTCAACGACCTCGCCTTCAGCGGGACGTGGACCGACCGTTCGCAACAAGCGACCGCCGGCGCCAATGCAGCGCTGTCCCTGCACTTCACCGCCGACAACGTCTATCTCGTCCTGGGAGGGAGCGGGACGGTCGACGTCTCCTATAACGGCCGTCACCTCTCCACCATCAAGGTGAGCGGCATCCCCACGCTCTACACGCTGTTCTCGGGCCAGGCGCTGCAAACCGGGCAGTTGGGCTTGCAGGTCACCCCCGGCGTGCAGGCCTACGACTTCACCTTCGGCTGACCAGCGTGGCGCCGGGGTCCTAGTTGATCTGGCGCTGGCGCCCGACCCAGTAGGGGTCGCGCAATTGGCGCTTGAGGATCTTGCCCGAAGGGTTGCGGGGGAGGACATCGATGGTGTCCACCGAGGTCGGCGCCTTGTAGTTCGCCAGGTGCCGGCGACAGTGCGCCATCACATCGGCGGCGTCAATGACGCCGCCGAGGCCCGCTGCCGGCACCACGATGGCCTTGACCGTCTCGCCCCATCGGTCGTCGGGTACCCCGATCACCGCCGCGTCGACCACGGAAGGGTGCGAGAGGAGCACGTTCTCCACCTCGGCCGGGTAGATGTTCTCGCCGCCGCTGACGATCATGTCCTTCATGCGGTCGTGCAGGTAGAGGTAACCCTCGGCGTCGAGGTACCCGGCGTCACCAGTGCGGAGCCAGCCGTCGGCGACCACGGTGGCGGCCGTCTCCTCACTCTTCCCCCAGTACCCGGCCATGTTGTACGCCCCGCGGGTCCAGACCTCGCCGACTTGGCCCAGGTCGGCGTCACCCAGGGAATCGGGGTCGACGATGCGGATCTCGACTCCCGGATGGGGCCGGCCGGCCGATCGCAGCAGGTGTTGGCGCGGCCCCTCGGGGTCGTGGTCCTCGGCCCGCAGGGCCGTGATGGCGCCGGTGGTCTCGGTCATGCCGTAGACCTGGTTGAATCCGCAGCCGAAGGCGGCCATGCAGCGGATCAGCACGTCCTCCGAGATGGGCGACGCCCCGTAGAAGATGTGGCGCAGACTGGTCAGATCGGTTGACGGCAAGGTCGGGGCGGCCAGGAGCGCCATCAACACGGCCGGCACCACGAACATCTCGGTGATGCGCTCGGTAGCGATGAGCTCGAGCAACCGCGCCGGATCGACGTCACGCAGAATCACCGAGCGACCACCCCGCGACATGCCGCACAGCGCCCACCCGGAGCCGCCGATGTGAAAGAGCGGCATGGCCACCAGGCTGACGGTGTCGGCGGTGATGCTGAAGGTGCGCCCGGCTTCGGACACGGCCGTCGACAGGTTGGCGTTGGTCAGCATGACCCCCTTGGGGAGTCCCGTGGTCCCCGAGGTGTACAGCTGCATGCTGACCTCCAGCGGTCCTCCTACGTGGCCGGGGTCCGACTCGGGGCACCCGTCGAGCCACTGGTCATAGGAGACGGCCCGGGGGTCTGGGCACGGCCCCGGCGCACCGCGGTCTTCCAGCACGACGATGCGCCGCACGGCAGGGAGTGCACTCGCCATCTGCGCCAACGCCGGCAGGTAGTCGGCGTGGACCACCAGGATGCACGCCGCGGCGTCATCGATGATGGCCGCCATCTCGGCGGGCGCCAGGCGCCAGTTCACCGCCACGTTGACGGCACCGAGCAACGCCCCGCCGAAGAGCACATCGAAATAGGGCAGGCCGTTCCGGTCGAGCAGGGCCACCCGGTCACCCGCCACCAGCCCGTCGCGCCGGCACGCCTGCGCCACCCGGCAGGCCCACCGGTACTCCTCCGACCACGTGCGCCGCACCTCACCCGCCACCAACATCTCGCGGTCCGACCGGGACCGGGCCAGCCGTCGTATCAAGCCGGCCACCGTGAATCCGTCCGGCGGAACCACGTCAGCTGGGGTCGAGGTCATGAGCCACTTTCTCGCGTCGGGATGCCGGAGTGGCCCCGTTCTCGGACCTGGACCCTACGGGCGGCGGCGGGCCCGTGCAGGACGGCCCGACCATCCGGTCCCACGCTTTCAAAAGAGGCCGATTAATGGCTCTTCATTTCCAGAATTAAGGGGGCCATTCAACGGGATCAATAGAGGTAAATAGGCTCCCTCGGAGCCGATTTTGTGAACAACATCACAATCTCTGTCTCCATAAGTCCAGTTCAACGTCCTATGTGACGGGGCGAACCCGGTAATCGACACCATCCTGCTACATTGTTCTGCGCAAAGGCTGATCGGCCTTTCTGCTTCATGCTGCGGCGTGCAATTCAGCTGTATGCAGAAGGTGGTGCCGGTCGGACACACCATGGACCAGTCGGGGTTTCGGCGCGCCTGTCCCTCGGGCGAGCCGGCTGACGACGAAAAGAGGACACACCGAGGACAATCCCCGGGCTTCACACAACCGGCCGCACACCCTGCGGCGATATGCCAGATCGGACGATGCCTTCCCGCTCTCCGATCGGGGCGCGTATGCAATGGCCGGAGCCCGTCCTCCACCGAGCAGAGCCTGGCGCCACGGCGCCCGACGAAGGGAGGTGCCGTGCGGATCCGCATTGCACTCGGTACGGCGATCGCCGTCACCTGTATGACCTCAGTTTTTCTCATGGCACTGGGCCGCACCCCCGATGCCTCGGCATCGAACGCGGCATCAGGCCCAGCCGCGAGCAACCACACCACGCCGTCTTCGAACTCCAACCTGGCCGCACTCGACGTACCCGTCGTGGTCCATACGCCGCTCGGGTTGGTCATCGACGTCGGCGGCCACTTTCCCATCACGGCGGCCCCAACGGCCGCGCCGACGACGCCGCCCCAGTGGCGCCGGCGGCCGCCACCGTGACGGCGACGCCCCCGGTGCCCCCGGTCACCGCGGCACCGGCGGTGGTGGCGACCAATGACAGCAACAGCGTCGCCACGGCCGATTGGCAGTGCATCCGGGTGCACGAATCGGGTGACAATTACAACAACCCGAACATGCCATCGGGTGCGTACGGCATCCTGATCAGCACCTGGCAGAGTTTCGGCTACTCGGGCTGGCCCTACCAAGCCGCCCCCGCCGTCCAGGACGCGTTGGCCCTGCGGCTGCACGGGGAGGACGGGTTCGGTCCGTGGAGCTCGCGTTTCGCCTGCGGCCTGTAGCCGCGGGAGGTCAACCCAGTCCGAAGATGGCGTTGACCTGTCCCATGTCGAAATAGTCCCGCCACGCGGTGATCTTCCCGTCACGCACATGGAAGACACCCATGACCGGGAGGGGTGCCGTCTTTCCCTGCATGGTGAAGGTGTCGGTTCGCTCCGTGAGCACGGCCGCGCCGTCACTGGCCAGATGGTGGATCTCGAACTCCAGCCCTTCGCAGATGCTGAGGAACATGTCGATCGTCGCCATGGTGGCCTCGATCCCCTCGGCCGGATCCATCGGGATGTTGTGGTACACGACATCGTCGGAGAAATAGGGGCGGAGCAGATCGGCATCGCGTTGACTCACCGCGTCGCAGAACTCCCGCACGACCTCTTCGGCACTTCGCATGGCCCACCTCCGACCGGCGAGGCGGACGGCCGTCCGACCCGAAGGCCCACGCTATCGAGAAGTCGGCCATGATGGCCGGGTGACCACGACACGACGGGTGGCCGTCCTGGCCCCCATGCGGCCTGAGCTCAAGGCGGTCGTGCGGGCGGGCGGCCTCACCCGGACGTCCGAGCGACGCGGTGTTCTCGCACGAGGGCTCGGCGGGTGCCTGGTCGGTCTCGGCCGGGATCATCGGGATGGGACCCGCCGCGGCCCGGGAGGCGACCGAGCGCGTGCTCGAGCGTGGGCCGTTCGACCACGTCATGGTGGTGGGCATCGCCGGCGGGCTCGATCCGGCCCTCCCGGTGGGTTCGCTCATGGTGCCGAGCCGGGTCCAGCTCCATCCGGACGGGCCGGTTCGGCGCACCCGCCCGCTGCCCTCGCGCCAGGCCGAGGGCGGCCTGATGACGACCGATGGTCTGTTCTCCGATGAGGTCGTGTGGCGCCCCATTCTCGACGCGGGGTTCGGCGCCGTCGACATGGAGGCCTCCGGGGTGGGCGAGGCGTGTGAACGCGCCGGCGTCGACTGGTCGATCTACCGGGGCATCAGCGATCGGCCGGACGAGCACATCGTCGACCAAGCGGTCTTCGCCCTCAGCAAGCCCGACGGGTCGGCCGACCTGGTGGCCGTGGGCAAGTACCTGGCCCGAGATCCCCGGCGGGCCAAGGCGCTGGCCCACCTGAACCAGTGCATGCACGTCGCGGCCACGGTGGCGGCCGAAGCAGCCTTCGCCGATCTGGCCCAGTCCTACTCCTCGTAGTTCGCGGCCGCCTTCCCGTTGCGCTCGGTGCGGCGGGCGATGACGTGCACGTCGATGCCGGCATCGGCCGCCTTGCGCAGAATCTGCTGGACGATGGCGCCACGGGTCACTTCTTGCCATCGCGAGCGCTTGGAGGTACCGATCACGATTTGCGTGATCTGGTGATCGACCGCTGCGGCGACAAGGGTCGTCGCCACATCCTCCCCTTGGGCCGTCTCCCAACTGCCTCCGACGTCACGCGTCAGCTCCTCCAGGGAGGCGGTGTCGTTCCGATTGGTCCCGACGTCGCCGGCGATGACGTGGAGCACGAGAAGCTCGGCCTTGCTGCGCGCCGCAATGCGGGCGGCCCGGCGGATGACCGTGTCGTTCCCGGGGGCGCCGGTCACCGCGACCAGAATCCGTTCCGCCGTGTCCCAGACCTCGCCTGAGGCATTGGCGCCCCGCGAGCGCAGGAACTCGAGCAGCTCCTCCTCGGTCTCGTCAGCCACGAAACGCAGGGACAGTTCGCGCAACGCCACCAAGTTCTCCATGCGGAAGAAACCCGACAGGGCGGAGTGCACCTTGGCTTCGGGATAGATGTTGCCGTGCAGCATGCGGCGCCGCAGCTGGTCGGCCGACGAGTCGATGAGCTCGAGCTGGTCGGCTCGACGCACCATCCAGTCCGGGACGCGTTCGCCGATGGTCACCCCGGTGATCCGCTCCACCGCGTCGGCCAGCGACTCGATGTGCTGAATGTTGACGGTGGTGATCACGGCGATCCCGGCGTCGAGAATGGCCTCCACGTCCTGCCACCGCTTCTCGTTGACTCCGGGTGCCGGCACGTTGGTGTGGGCCAGCTCGTCGATCAAGACGACCTCTGGCCGCCGGACGAGAATGGCCTGCAGGTCCATCTCTTCCCAGGTTGATCCCCGGTATTCGACGCTCTGGCGGGGCAGGACGGGTAGATCGCGGAGCTGCGCCATGGTGTACGGGCGCCCGTGCGTCTCCACGAAGCCGACGACGACGTCGGCCCCGCGCTGGAAGCGGCGCCACCCCTCGTCGAGCATGGCGACCGTCTTGCCCACCCCGGCGGCCGCACCCAGGTACACCCGGAAGCGACCGGTGGGGCGAACTTCGTCGCCATCGGGATCATTGTTCGAAATGGTCATCTCTCATTCACAGGCCTGCACCACGAAGGGCGTCGGTACACTCGGGTACAGGTGATGGATATTGCCGGGAAGTTGTGACGAACGCCATGCCAAGCGTGCAGACCACCAATGGAGCGTACCGGCGGGTTGCCGCCGGCACCATTGTGGCTCTGGTCGGACTGGCCGCCTTCCTGTTCCTCATGTTGCCGGTCCGGTCCCACCTCACCATCGCCGCACCGGCACTGGTCTTTGTGGTCCCCGTCATTCTCGGCGTTGTGGTGGGCGGGTTCGTTCCGGGCGCGGTGGGAGCGGTGGCCGGCTTCCTGGTCTACGACATCTTCTTCCTTCCTCCCTACGGCACCCTGTCCATCCGTGCGGCACAGGACTGGATTGCCTTGGTCGTCTACGTGGTGGTGGTGCTGATCGTGGCTCGAGTGGTCACCAACCTGCAGGCGGCCCGGCAGGAGGCGAATCGGCGCGAAGAAGACGCCAACCGGCTCTTTGAGCTCTCCCAAGCCCTGATCGGCGACTTCACGCTCCCGCAATTGCTCGAACAGATCGTCGCCACCGTGCAGGCCCTCTTCGCGCCGCGCTGGACGGTCCTGCTCCTCCCCGACGCGAGCGCGGCGGTCGGGGTCGAAGACTCCGAACTCTCGGTCGCCGCCCGGGCCGGCCAGACGATCACGGCCGAGGAACTGGAGTCCCTCATTGCCGCCGGCGGCCAGACCCGATCGCTCGGCTTGCCCGGTGGTGTCGTACCCAGCCGAGTGGCCGTGGCACTGGTGGCGAGCAATCGCCCCGTGGGCTTGTTGGTGCTCCAAGAGGTGCGGTTGCACCGGCAGGACCGGGCGCTGCTCGGAACGTTCGCCAACCAGGCCGCGCTCGCCGTCGAACGGGCACAGCTCCAGGACCAGGTGCTGCGGAGCCGTCTCCTCGAAGAAATCGATCGTTGGCGCCGGGCCATGATGGGAGCGGTCTCCCACGACCTGCGCACGCCGCTGGCCTCGGTCAAGACCGCGGTGTCCAGCTTGCGCCAGGACGGCGACAGCATGAGAGCGGAAGACCGTGCCGATCTGCTCGAGCTCATCGAGCTCCAGTCGGACCGGTTGGCCCGGCTGGTCACCAACCTCCTCGACATGACCCGGATCGAATCGGGCGCCCTCTCCCTTCGCTACTCCCCCATTCCCCTCGACGAGCTGGTCAGCGAAGCGCTCGATGCCGTGTCGGGCTTGGTTCCGACGGCGCGGGTCGTCGTAGGTGACACCGCTGGTCTCCCGCTGGTGGAGATCGACCACCTGTTGATCGCCCAGGTCCTGGCCAATCTGCTCGAGAATGCGGCGCGCCTCGCTCCAGAAGAGAGCCTGATCCACATCGACGCCCGAGCAGTTGCCGGCGCCTCGGGACCGTTGGTCGAGATCTCGGTGGCCGACGAAGGTCCGGGCATTGCGGCCGACCAGCGAGAGCAGGTCTTCGAGATGTTCAGCAGTCACAGCGGCGGTGACCGGGCCGGGCTCGGCTTGACCATCGCCAAGGCCTTCGTCGAGGCGCACGGGGGCTCCATTTGGATCGACCCCCACGTGGTGAACGGGGCGCGGGTGGTCTTCACCGTGCCCGGCGCGGCGCAGGTTCCGGCCCGTGTGTGACCGGAGAATCGTGCCATGACGAAGGTGTTGGTCGTCGACGACGATCCTTCGTTGATCAAGGCGCTTCGCATCGGTCTGACGGCCCGCGGCGACGACGTCGCCACCGCGCACTCGGGACGTGACGCCATTGCACAGGTCGCGCTGCTCCATCCCGGCCTGGTGATTCTGGACCTGGGACTGCCCGACCTCGACGGCCTCGAGGTCTGCCGGCGCATTCGGCAGTTCTCCAATGTCCCGATCATTGTCCTCTCCGCCTACGGCGACGAGCGCCGCAAGGTCGAGGCGCTCGATGGTGGCGCCGACGACTTCATCACCAAGCCGTTCGGCATGGCCGAGCTCGAGGCTCGGCTGCGGGTGGCCATGCGCCACGCCGCCGCTCGATCGGGCGACGAGTCCGGCACGTCGACCACGGTGACGGTCGGCGACCTTCAGATCGACATGGTCCACCATATGGCCACCCGTTCCGGTGAGACGCTCCCCCTGACCAGCCGCGAGTTCGACCTGCTGGCCTACCTGGCCCGTCATGCCGGCAAGGTCTGCACCCATCACATGATCCTCAAGGACGTCTGGGGGCCGGGCTACGGGGAAGAGTCCAACTACGTGCGGGTCTACGCGCACCGCCTGCGCCGGAAGCTGGGCGATGACGATGGACGGATGCTTCGTACGGTTCCCGGCATCGGCTACCAGCTGACGAGCGACGCTCCCGCCGAGTGAGCGCCGCCGCAAGGGTGGTGCCGGCGCACAAGGCACGGCCTCAGTGCGTGATCTTGGGTGAAGCGATGGTCGAGGCAGCGGGCGGCGCGCTGGCCGGAACAAGCTCGCCCCACCCCGACAACTGGGTGGTCGCCTTCGTCCCGCCCGAGGCGGTCGAGACTTGCTCGACGGGCAACGATTGCCCGCTGGCCGAGACCGTCAGCGTGTTCGACAGCATCGGCGTGGAGCTCGATGCCGCGGCCGTCCACTTCAAGACGTACACGTTGGCGCCGTTGGTGAGGCCGGTGGACAGCCTCGTGCCCTTCGCTCCCGGGAGGAGGGCGGTGACCGCGGCGAAGGTAACGTCTGCCTTGAGATTGGCGTACTGGCCGGTGCCCGCCTTCCAGGACACCCAGTCCGACCCGACCTTCTTCGCTTGCGCGGCAGTCAGGCCGAAGATCGTGGTCAGCCCGGAGGAGTCTCCACTGACATAGCCGTACCCCGGCGTCACTCTGATCGCGAGATGCGACTGCCCCTCGCTGACGGTCTCTTGGCCGGTGGTCACTCCCACGTCGGCGACGATCTTCTCGGTCGTGGCCGACGAGCCCCTGTTCGCGCGGAACACCACGTGGACACCGGTCTGCTGGGCGATCGCCGCCTTGGTCGACGTCAGCACCGAACCGGTCGTCACCGTTCCCCCGTAGGCCGTGCCTCCGAAGGCAGCCCAAAGAGCGAGCGTCATGATCCCGAAGCCAAGCGCTCGCCGGGGGGGCAGGGACCACCGTCGCACCGGGCGGTCCGTGCCGCCAGTTCGCCTCTGCCGGAACGGACCGCCGCTGCGTTCAGGCACGGCAGAGGAGGCACCGACCAACGAAGCGATGAGGCGCTTCCCTCGTGCCGTGTCCGCCACCGTCCGAGCCGGCTCACCCTGAAGAAGTCCGAGGAGCAGCGTCACGGGGCATTGTCGAGCACAACTGCGTCGTCTGGCGGGCTGATCGGTTGACTCGATTCCTGCAGCAGGCGCAACGCACCTTCGCCCGGGGACACCATCAGAACGACTGGGCGTTCATCCGCCCACGTGGCCCAACCAGGTAGAGGATGACGACGATCGCTCCGATGACGCCGAAGAACAGCCAGCCGACGGTCGATCCGATGATCCACGCCGCCTTCTTCCCGGGCGGAAGCACGTCGGGTGAACGTCTCGCCATGTCGATGACACCCCAGAGGACCAACGCCAGGGACGCCAGATAGAGCACGACCATCGGCCCGCTCCCGCTGACTAAGGCAGTTGACACGAGTCCAGCGGATCCATTGCAACGACGGTCCCCGGTGGTCGAGCATCACGCATCGGGTTGGCGCGCGGGAAGGAGACTCGGCGAAAACGTCGAGGCGGTCCCAGATGCCGGGCCGTCATCACGAATTCCGCTCGGGCGGCCGGGATCCGACCCCCTTGGTGTGGTCGGCATGCGATCTGAATCTCTCGGGACTGTGAAAACCGTTGATCACCGGCGTTGGTGCGACCAGCACCGGCAGCGACGAGAGCCTCAGCACGCGCTCTCTCACGCCCCGACCCGACAGTCTTTCGAACCCGTGCAGCCGGCGAGATCCGAGCACGATGGCGTCGCACTCCCAGAACATCGATTCTTCTACTATCCGCACCGCGACCTCGTCCTCGCGCCCAGGACGGGCTCGGCCTTCCGCACCCACGCCGACGAGGCGCAGGGAGAGAACGGCTTCGGCCACGAGCTGCTTTGCCTCGGCGGCAGTCTCGAGCGGAGGGACGCGCGCCCATTTTGGCAGCTCACGTATGTGGAGCACTCTCACGTCGGCCTTGCTCGCCTCGGCGACACCAGCGGCAAACCTCAAGGCTGTCTGACCTGACTCGAATTGATCAACCGCGAACAGCAGGCGATCCCACATCATCGCACCTCCATTGCTGGCTCCATTTGATCGCTGCGGGCGTGAACGAGGCGTAAATATCCCTCACATTCGGGTGAACGGAACGTCAACCGGATGTCCGGTCATCCCTCGAGGGTTGGGTCGTGGCCTCGGGCGTCGCCGACCAGTTGGGAGAGCACCGCCACCGCCGCTTCGTTCGATCGAGTGGACCGACCCACCTTCGTCGTCGCTGGATTGCTCCGCGTGATCGTGATCGACCACAACGTCATCGACCACGAAGGCGTAGTGCGGATTGAGCATGACGAGCGTGCCGCCCTGCGCCGAAGGCATCCCCTCGGCTCCCACCCGACGACCCGGTGACATGCCGGGAATGGCGGCGCGGCCCATGAAGCGAAGGGTGATGGTGCCCGTACCGTCACCGAGCTCGACGTCGAACCGCATCCACGGTCGACGGTACGCCCGCACCGCGATGATCCGTCCCGCCACCGTGGAGCGCACCCGTGGCACGACCGCCGACATGGCGGTGATGGTCACCGCCGCAGTTGGGCCAACGCTTCATTGAGCTGCAGGACGTTGATGTAGCTGCTGCCGAGGAAGCCCAACTGCGCGCCGTTGTTCTGACGGTTGATGAGCGCCTGCAGGACCGAAGGCGAGAGACCGGTGGCTCCTCGAGACCATGGGGATCTCGGCCGTGGCGTCGGCCGCCGTGATGTCGGGGTCATAGCCGCTGCCCGAGGTGGTGACCAGGTCCGGGGTGGGGTTGACGCCCCGCTGGTGCCAGTAGGCGGTCAGCGCCTGGGTGTTCTGCTTGAGGGTCTTGGAGCGCGGGCCCAGGTTCGTGGCTGCGGACTCACCGCTGCTGACGGCGCTGTTGTCTGCTGGCCGTCAGGGGGTTGTCTCCTCCGGCCACCGCGGGTGTGGACTTGGGATTGGCGGCGTAGGGCCCGAGGTCGTCGGGCCGGCCCTGGAACACGCAGCTCCCCAGGGGGTTCCCGGGGCACTTCGTGGCCGACCAGTTCTGCCCGATGAGGGTCGACCCGTTGGCGGTGATCGACCCGTTGGCCTGGTGCTTGAAGAACAACTGGGAGACGCCGGTTCCGATGAGGGCGTAGGCGAAGACCAGGACGAGTGCGATCACGGCGAGGGTGACCGATCGGCGGAGGTGGATGAGCATCAGTCGGACTCCATCAGTAGGCGTGCAGCGCGACGAGGATCAGGTCGATGAGCTTGATGAAGATGAACGGGACGATGATCCCGCCCACGCCGTAGATCCAGACGTTGCGGCGCAGGATGGACGCCGAGCTGGCCGGGCGGAACTTCACGCCGCGGAGCGCCAGCGGGATCAGGGCCACGATCACCAGCGCATTGAAGATGACGGCCGACAGCACGGCGCTCTGCGGGACTGTGCAGCTTCATGATGTTGAGCGAGTTGAGCTGAGGGTAGGTGGCGACGAACAGGGCCGGGATGATGGCGAAGTACTTGGCCACGTCGTTGGCGATCGAGAACGTGGTGAGCGAGCCCCGGGTGATGAGGAGCTGCTTGCCGATCTCGACGACGTCGATGAGCTTGGTCGGGTTGGAGTCGAGGTCGACCATGTTGCCGGCCTCCTTGGCCGCGGTGGTCCCGGTGTTCATGGCCACCCCGACGTCGGCCTGGGCCAGAGCGGGGGCGTCGTTGGTCCCGTCGCCCGTCATGGCCACGAGCTTGCCGCCCTCCTGTTCGGCCTTGATCAGCGCCATCTTGGCCTCGGGCGTGGCCTCGGCGAGGAAGTCGTCGACGCCGGCCTCCTGGGCGATCGCCGCCGCGGTCAGGGGGTTGTCGCCGGTGATCATCACGGTGCGGATGCCCATCTGGCGCATCTCGTCGAACTTCTCCCGGATGCCCTGCTTGACCACGTCCTTGAGCTCGATGACCCCGAGGATGTCCCGACCGTCGGCCACCACCAGCGGGGTTGACCCGGCCCGGGAGATCCGCTCGACGATCGCGTCGAGGTCGGCGGGGATCGTCCCGCCCTGCTCGCTCGACCCAGCGCTTGACCGAGTCGGCGGCGCCCTTGCGGATCTGGCGCTGGTCCAGGTCGAGGCCGGACATACGGGTCGTCGCCGAGAAGGGCACGAAGGTGTGCTCGCCCTTCGAGCTCGCGCTCGCGGATGTCGAAGCGCTCCTTGGCCAGCACCACGATGGAGCGCCCCTCGGGGGTCTCGTCGGCCAGCGAGGCGAGCTGGGCCGCGTCGGCCACGTCCTGTTCGGTGTGGCCGCCGACCGGGAAGAAGTCCGACGCCATGCGGTTGCCGAGGGTGATGGTGCCCGTCTTGTCCAGCAGCAGCGTCTGCACGTCGCCGGCCGCCTCGACCGCCCGGCCGCTCATGGCCAGCACGTTGCGCTGCACGAGGCGGTCCATGCCGGCGATGCCGATGGCCGAGAGCAGGGCGCCGATGGTGGTCGGGATCAGGCAGACCAGCAGCGAGACCAGGATGACGACCGAGACCGTCGCCCCGGCGAAGTGGCCGAAGGGCTGCAGCGACACGACGACCGGGATGAACACGATGGTCAGCACGGCCAGCAGGATGGTCAGGGCGATCTCGTTGGGGGTCTTCTGCCGGTTGGCCCCTTCGACCAGGGTGATCATCCGGTCGAGGAAGGTCTGGCCGCGCTCGGCGGTGATGCGCACCACGATGCGGTCGGACAGCACCTTGGTCCCGCCGGTGACCGCCGAGCGGTCGCCGCCGGACTCGCGGATGACCGGGGCCGACTCGCCGGTGATGGCCGACTCGTCGACCGAGGCGATGCCTTCGATGATCTCGCCGTCGGAGGGGATGAGGTCGCCCGCCTCGCAGACGACCAGGTCCCCCATCGTGCAGCTCCGCCGCCGCCACCAGCGTCCTCGGTGCCGTCGGGATGCAGGCGACGTGCCTCGGTCTCGGACCGCATCCGGCGGAGCGTGTCGGCCTGGGCCTTGCCCCGTCCTTCGGCCATGGCCTCGGCGAAGTTGGCGAAGATCACCGTCAGGAAGAGCCAGATGGTGATGGACCAGGTGAAGATGCCCGGGTGGGCGATCGCCTCGATGAAGGTGATCACCGTGCCCACCAGGACCACGAACATCACGGGGTTCTTGACTCTGAACCAATGGGTTCAGCTTCTTGAAGGAGTCGACGAGAGCTTGCCGAAGGATCTCGCGGTCGAACAGGCTCCGGGACTCGGCCACGCCGTGGGCCTGTATCTGCGGGCGTTGCCGGCTCTGGTTGGGTGGTTGTCAATGTCATCAGAAGAACTTTCCGTGGCTGAGCTGCTCGACGATCGGGCCGAGCGCGATGGCGGGGAAGAAGGTGAGGCCACCGATGATGACGATGACCCCGATGGTCAGGCCGACGAACATGCCGTTGTCGGTGCGGAACGTACCGAGCGACTCGGGGACCACGTTCTTGGCGGCGAGCACACCCCCGAGGGCCAGGGCCGGGATCATGATCCCGAACCGGCCGATCAGCATGTCGATACCGCCGATGACGTTGTAGAAGGTGGTGTTGCCGGTGAGGCCGCCGAAGGCCGAGCCGTTGTTGTTGCCCTGCGACGTGAGGGCGTAGAGGATCTCGCTGAACCCGTGGGGACCGGCGTTGAGCGGGACCGGCTCGGCCGGCATGGAGCGACACGGCGATCGCCGTGAGGATGAGCACGATGATGGGCATGACCAGCGCACCCGAGCCCGGCCAGTTTCACCTCCTTGGCCTGGATCTTCTTCCCCAGGTACTCGGGCGTTCGCCCGATCATCAGGCCGCCGATGAACACGGCGATGATGGCGTAGATCAGGATGGTGTAGAGGCCGCTCCCGACGCCGCCGGGGGTCACCTCGCCGAGCATCATGCCGGTCATCAGGCCGATGCCACCGATGGGCGTGAACGAGTCGTAGGAGGCGTCGGCCGAGCCGGTCGAGGTGTTGGTCGACGCCACGCCGAAGAGGGCGGTCGAGGTGTCGCCGAAGCGAACCTCCTTGCCCTCGGTGTTGCCGACGGTCGAGTGGACCCCGGCGGCGGCGACGGCCGGGTTCTGCCCGTGCTCGGCGTAGGCGGTGTAGCCCACCCAGACCCCGAAGATGATCACCATGGCGGCGAGCAGGGCGGCGCCGTGGCGGACGCTGCCCACCATCTTGCCGAAGGTGTAGGTGAGGGCGAAGGGAATGGCCAGAAGCAGGTAGATCGACAGCCAGTTGGTGAGCCCGGTCGGGTTCTCGAACGTGGTCGCCGAGTTGGCGTTGAGGAACCCGCCGCCGTTGGTGCCCAGCTGCTTGATCGCCTCCATGAAGCCGATCGGCCCACGCGGGATGGTCTGGGTGACCCCGTTGAGGGCGTCGTGGATGCTGACCGTGCCGGCCAGAGTCTGCACCGCGCCCTGGCCGACGAAGATGATGCCAGCGATGAAGGCGATGGGAATCAGGATGTAGAGAAGGCCGCGGGTGATGTCGACCCAGAAGTTCCCGATCGTCGTGGAGTTCTTGCGGGCGAAACCCCTGATGAGCACCAGGGCGACGGCGATGCCGACGGCGGGGGTCACGAACTGCTGGACGGTGAGCGCGCCGATCTGGGAGAAGTACGACATGGTCGTCTCGCCGCCGTAGTTCTGCCAGTTGGTGTTGGTCAGGAACGACGAGGCGGTGTTGAAGCTCAGCGCCTGAGGCACCGCTCCGAAGTGTTGTGGGTTGAGCGGGAGCGATCCCTGGATGCGGATGATCAGATAGGTGAAGGCGAAGGAGACCGCGGAGAAGATGACCATCGCCCCGGCGTAGCGCTTCCAGTTCTGCTCCTGTTCGGGACTGGTCCCGAGCAGCCCGGTAGACCGGTCGCTCGGCCCACGCCAAGGAAGTGGACCCGGCCGTCGAAGACGGCGGCCATGTAGGACCCGAGATAGCGCCAGGTCAGGCCCAGGGCGATGACCAGGGCGATGATGGTCCAGGTGAGGCCCACGTCAGAACTTCTCGGGCTTGAACATGGCGAAGCCCAGGTAGAAGAACATCACGATGGCCACGCCGAGAAGGACGCCCTGGGTCCAGGTCATACCCGGTCCAGGGCCCAGATGAGACCGAGCATCACCAGGGTGAAGCCCACAATGCCGAGCGCAGCGAGGAAATCTGCCATGCGCCCATGGTGGAGCGGCCGGCGTCAACCAGTGATTAACGGAGCCAGTGATTGCGTGAATAAATCGTCAATGAGCGTCAGGACCCGAGGCTGCCTAAGGTGAGTCGTCGCACGACTGCCGCCGGCGTCGGGTCACGGGAGCCGTGCGAGAAAAGGGGTGGACGATGGGATTGGATCTGGCTGGCTGCCGCACGCTGGTCACCGGCGCATCCTCGGGGATCGGCGCCGGCCTGGCCGAGGCTTTGGCCGCACAAGGAGCGGTCGTCGGCATCTGCGCCCGGCGAGCCGACCGGCTGACCGAGGTCGTCGGTCGCTGCATGGACCACTCACCGGACAGCCGCATGTGGGTCGTCGACCTGGCCGATCCCGACGCCGTGGACCGATTGGCGGTCGACGTGATGGACGCCTTCGGGGGCGTCGATCTCCTGGTCAACAACGCCGGCATCCCGAAGCGGCGCCACGTCACGGCCCTGGACATCGAAACCATCACCCAGGTCATGCACATCAACTATCTCTCCCCGATGCGCCTCACCATGGCGCTGCTGCCCCAGATGTTGCAACGGGGCTCGGGGCAGATCGTCAACATCTCCTCCATCGCCGCCACCTTGAGCGCCCCGGGGGAAGCGGCCTACGACGCGTCGAAGGCCGCGCTGACCGCCTTCTCCGAGGCGATGGCGGTCGATATCTGGGACAGCGGCGTCAAGGTCATGGTCGTCTACCCCGGCGTCATCGACACCGATCTGTTCAGCCTGCCCGACAACGACATTCCCGACCTCCCGATACCGGCCGAACCGGTCTCGGTGGCCGTCGACGCCATTCTGGGCGGCCTGGCCGCCGGTCAGGCTCAGGTCTACGTGCCCGAGTACTTCGCCGGGATCGCCGCCGACAAGGCCCAGGACGTCGAGAAATTCCTCAAGGGAACGGCGGCGTACCTCCGACAGAAGGCCGCCGGCGCCTGACATGGGCACGACGATGACCACGATGACCGTCGAGCCGGACGCGGCCGGCATGGACGGGGCCCGCCTCGAGCGGATCACCCGACACTTCGAGACGAAATTCATCGAGCCCGGCAAGATCGCCGGTTGTCAGATCGCCGTGAGGCGCCATGGCCGGGTGGCGTACCAGCGGACGCTGGGACTGATGGACCGTGAGCGGGCGCGGCCCATGGCCGACGACACCATCTTTCGCATCTTCTCCATGACCAAGCCCATCGCGTCGGTGGCGCTGATGCAGCTGTACGAACGGGGCATGTTCCAGCTCACCGACCCGGTGTCCCGCTACATCCCGGCCTGGCGCACGCAGATGGTCGGGGTGGTGCGCGACGACGGGTCGATTGACCTGGTCAAGCCCGATCGCCCGATGAACGTCCGCGACGTGCTCATGCACACGACCGGGCTGCCCGGCGCGCTCTTCTCGGGCAATCCGATCGACGATCGGTTCGCCGAAGCCCGGGCCGCCCAACACAAGGGGATGACACTTGAGAGCATCACGGCACTCCTGGCCGAGCACCCCCTGAAGTTCCACCCCGGCACCCACTGGAACTACGGGCTTTCCACCGACATCGTCGGTCGCCTGGTGGAGATCCTCTCGGGCCAGCGTTTCGATGACTACTTGCGACAGGAGATCTTCGAACCGCTCGACATGGAGGACACCGGGTTCTTCGTCCCCGAAGCCTCGGCCGGCCGGTTGAGCGCGCTGTACGAGTACCGGCCGGCCAACACCCCGAAGCTCTTCGACGACCCCGAGACGAGCCGCTACCTCCGGCCGCGGACCTACCTCTCGGGCGCCGGCGGCCTGGTCTCGACTCTGCACGACTACGTGGCCTTCTGCCAGATGTTGGTGGGCGGCGGGCAGCTGGCGGGGAGACGGATCCTCGGGCGCAAGACACTCGAGCTGATGACCCGCAACCACTTCCCCGGTGGGGCCACCCTGGCCGACATGGCGGTCGGGGGATTCGGCGAGGCCGGGTTCGACGGCGTCGGCTTCGGGTTGGGCTTCGCCGTGGGACAGGGCCCGGCGGCGACCGCCATGGCCGGTTCGGCCGGCGACTTCTACTGGGGCGGCGCGGCCAGCACGGCCTTCTGGATCGACCCGACCGAGGATCTCTTCGTCGTGTTCATGACCCAACTCATGCCGTCCATCGCCTATCCGTTCCGGGCCCAGTTGCGGGGCCTGGTGTATCAAGCCATCGACGACTGAATTGGGGACGTCGGTGGCATCGGAACAACTCACGGGGCGGGTGGCCCTGGTCAGCGGGGGCGGTCGCGGCATCGGGCGGGGTATCAGCCAGGAACTGGCGGCGGCCGGGGCCACGGTGGCCGTGGTGTATCACCGCGACGAGGGCGCGGCGTCCGAGACGGTGGCCGCCATCGCCGCCGACGGCGGCACCGCCACGAAACACCGGGCTGCGGTCGAGTCATTCGACGACTGTCGACAATTGCGCGATGACGTCATAGCGGTCCACGGTGCCGTTGACATCGTGGTCTCCAACGCCGGCATCGCCAGCAAGGGACGCTCGGTGAGCAAGACCGAACCCGAGGAGATGGCGCGACTCTTCGGCGTCCATGTCATGGGGGCCTTCCATCTGGCCCACCTCTTCGTGCCCCAGATGCGGGAGCGACCCCGCGGTGACGTCGTCATGGTGTCCTCGGTGGCCACGCGCCACAATGCCGGACACAGCGCCCCCTACAACGTGGCCAAGTCGGCGCTCGAGGCGCTGGCCTTCACCTTGGCCAAAGAAGAACAGCGCCACGGTACGCACGTCAACGTGGTCGCGCCCGGACTGGTCGTCTCGGAAATGGGCCGCCGGTTGGTCAAGGCGGGCGGCGTGGAGGACATCGGCACTCTCGACGGTGTCTCCCCCTTCGGTCACGTTTGCACGCCGACCGATGTGGCCCGGGTCGTGCTGTTCCTCGTCTCGGGACTCTCGGGTTACGTCACCGGCCAACGGGTCGAGGTCGACGGGGGCGGAATGCTGCGTCAGTCCTGAAAGGGCTACCGTCAGTGATGGTGACCGCACCCGACGACCACATCGGACTCTACGAGGGACTCCTGACCACCAGGGCCATTCGGCGCTATCGGGACGAGCCGGTGCCCGACGAGGTGTTGCGCGACGTCTTGTTCGCCGCCACCCGGGCCCCCAGCGGATCCAACCGACAACCCTTCCGTTTCATCGTGCTGACCGAGGGACCGGTGGCAGCCGAGGCAAAACGCATCATCGGGTCCGGCGCCCGCAGGTTCTGGGAGGCCAAGCGCAAAGCGGACGGCTACGACGAAGGATCGGGCGCCGACCAGAATTCCCCCAAGGCCCGGATGGCCCGTACCATGCAGGGCTACGTGGACGACTTCGAGTCGGTGCCCGTCCTCGTCCTCGGATGCTTCGTGGCCTACCGCCATACGTCGCACGTCGATGGTGCCTCGGTCTACCCGGCCTGCCAGAACCTGCTCCTGGCGGCCCGGGCCCTGGGCTACGGGGGGGTCATGACGACGTGGCACTTTGCCGTCGAGGCGGAGCTACACGCGCTACTTCAGATACCCGACGACACGACCATCATGGCCACCATCACCTTGGGTCGACCGGTCGGTTCCCACGGCCCGGTCCGCCGCCGACCCATGTCGGAGCTCGTCTACGGCGAGCGGTGGGGAGAGGCCCCCGCCTGGGCGGCGGATCCCAGCGGGGTCCAGCACACGGCGGCCGGGCCCCCGCCCGCCCCCTAAAGTTGAGGGGGGTCGCCCCCTCACTCTGGAAGGCATCACATGCACACCCTCGACACTCCGGTCTTCGACGCCGACAATCACTATTACGAGGCGCTCGATGCCTTCACCCGCCACCTCGACCGCGCCCACGGTCCCCGGGTCATCCAATGGGTCGACGTCGGCGGGCGCAAGTACCACGCCTTGGGCGGGCAGATCAGCCGGGCCGTGACCAATCCCACCTTCAACCCGATCTCGCCGGCCGGTGCCCTGATGGACTATTTCCGCGGCAATCCCGATGGCCGCCCGCTCCACGAGCTGATGGGCACGCCCGAGCCGATCCGACCCGAATACCGCGACCGGGATGCCCGCCTCGGCACCATGGACACGCAGGGCCTGTCCCGGGTCTGGCTCTTCCCCACCTTGGGCATGCTCTACGAAGAGGCCCTCAAGCACGACCCAGGCGCCGTGGTCCTCCTGTTCCGGGCCTTCAACCGTTGGCTGGCCGAGGACTGGGGCATGGCGTACCGGGACCGGATCTTCGCCGCTCCCTACATCTCGCTGGCCGACCCCGACGAAGCGGTCCGGGAGCTGGAATGGGCGCTGGACCAGGACGCCCGGGCGGTGGTCATGCGGGCGGCCGCACCCACCACGATCACCGGCCCCCACTCGCCGTCCCATGTCATGTTCGACCCCTTCTGGGCCCGGGTCAACGAGGCCGGGATCACGGTCGTGGTCCACGCCGGCGATGCCGGGCTCTCATCGAACGGGTACGCGCCCGACGGCTTCGCCGCCTCTTTCAAGGGCGGGCCGGGCGGGGCCAGCATCAAGATGTTCGCCATCGAGCGGGCGGCCCACGACTTCTTGGCCACCCTGATCCTCGAGCGGCTGTTCGACCGCTTCCCCAACGTCCGCATCGCCTCGGTCGAGAACGGCTCAGAGTTCCTGGCCCCCCTGTTCAAGAAGTTGACCGGCACCGCTCGCAAGATGCCGGGCTACTTCAAGGAGGACCCGGTGCTCACCTTCCGGCGCCACGTCTGGATCAATCCATTCTGGGAGGACGACGTCAACGAGATCGTCGACCTCATGGGGGACGACCGGGTCATCTTCGGGTCGGATTGGCCGCACATCGAAGGTCTCCCCGAGCCCACCGATTGGGTGACCGAACTGCAAAAACTCGACACCGGATCAGTGGCCAAGATCATGGGGGGCAACGCGTCGGAGCTGAACCAGCGGCAGCCGACAGCTACGGCGCCGTGATCGATACCGAACCGGTGGTCGACGATCTGTTCCCACCCACGCCCACCCTGCTCCCCCATGTGATCGTGCTCTTCGGGGCCACCGGTGACCTGGCGGCCCGCAAGTTGCTGCCCGGCCTCCTGCACCTCTCGCAATCAGGTCTGCTCCCCGATTTCCGGATCGTCGGTACGTCCCTCAGTGAGCTCACCGACGAGGAGTTCCGGCACGTGGCCCGCCACGCCTGCGACCAGTTCGCCACTGGCAAGATCTCCCTGCTCGAATGGGCCGGCTTCGAGCAGAAGCTGAGTTTCGTCTCCCAATCGACCGGGGCCGCCGGCTTGGCCGCCGCGGTGACGATGGCCGAGAACTCCCTCGGCGGGGACACGCGCCGCCTCCACTATTTGAGCATCCCACCCGGTGCGGCCGGCGACGTCGTCCAGATGTTGCGGGAGGCCGATCTGGTCGATCGGTCGAGCGTCATTATGGAGAAACCCTTCGGGACCGATCTGGCCAGTGCCAAGGCGTTGAACGCCACCGTTCATGAGATCTTCCGTGAAGACCAGGTCTTCCGGATCGACCACTTCCTGGGCAAGGAGGCGGCCCAGAACATTCTGGCTTTCCGGTTCGCCAATGGGCTGTTCGAGCCCATTTGGAATCGCGACCACATTGACCACGTGCAGATCGATGTCCCCGAGACCCTTTCGGTGGACGACCGCGTCGGCTTCTACGAGACCACCGGGGCCTTCAAGGACATGGTGGTGACCCATCTGTTCCAGATACTGGGCTTCATGGCCATGGAGCCCCCGACCGCACTGGAATCAAGGGCGATCAGCGAGGAGAAGAACAAGGTCTTCCGTTCGCTCCGCCCGATCGACGTGTCGCAGGTCGTGCGTGGTCAGTACGAGGGCTACCGGCAGACGCCCGGCGTGGCGGCCGACTCGGACACCGAGACGTTCGTGGCCCTGCGCTGCGAGATCGACAACTGGCGCTGGGCCGGCGTCCCGTTCTTCCTGCGCACCGGGAAGCAGCTGGGGGGCGGGGAACGCATCATCTCCATCGCCTTCCGCGAGCCGCCCAAGAGTATGTTCCCGCCCGGCTCGGGCGTCGGGGCCAAAGGACCGGACCACCTCACCTTCGACCTGGCCGACGCCTCCAAGCTCTCGCTCTCGTTCTACGGCAAGAAGCCGGGCCCGGGCATGAACCTGGAGAAGTTGAGCCTGCAGTTCGCCCTGCACGAAACGGGCCAGGATGCCGACATCCTCGAGGCCTACGAGCGGCTGATCCACGATGCCATGGTGGGCGACCACACCTTGTTCAACACGGCCGAGGGCATCGAGCGGCTCTGGGAGCTCTCGGCGCCCCTGCTCGAGAAGCCCCCGCCGGTCCAGCCCTACGCCCGGGGATCCTGGGGACCGGCATCGATCGGGGAGCTCATCGAACCGCGGAAGTGGCGCCTGCCCTTCGAGCGCAGCTGGCGCCGGGCCGCCTCAGCCGGCTGAGGCGGCCCACGCGGCGACCGGTGGGCCCGGTCAGACGGCGGGGATCGAGAACCGATCGAGCACACCTGTCACCTGGTCAAACGCGGTGCCGGCGGGTTTGATCATCTCCATATGGCCGACCCCGGCCAGCGGGACGAAGGTGGCGTCATCGCCCAGGGCCACCGCCTGCTCGACGTAGGCGGCGCTGAGCGACGCCGGCACGCTCGAATCGGCGGTGCCGTGCACCAGGTACTGCGGAATACCGAGGGGCAGCTGGGCCGCGGGCGAACCCAGTGCGTAGCGCTCGGGGACATCGTCGGGGCCGCCCCCCATGAGCGCGTCCACCGCGCCGCCGCCCACCCCGAGCCGCGCCGCCGCCGCCAGATCGACCACGCCGGCCAGGGAGATGGCGGCGCGAACGGCGACCGACCGGGCGGGACCGAGGGTGGGGCGCGCCGTTCCCGCCCACAGCGCCAACTGCCCTCCAGCCGAGTGCCCGCAGGTGACGATGCGGGCGCGATCGATGCCGTCGACATCGGACAACGCGTTCACGGCCGCCGCGACGTCGGCAAAGGTCTCGGGCCAACCGCCACCACCGAAGGGGCCGACCCGCCGATACTCGATGTTGTAGGCCACCCATCCGTGTCGGACAACGGCAGCGGCCAGGGGGTGCATCAATCGCTTGGTATAGACCTGCCGCCAGAAGCCGCCGTGGATCAGCACGACGACGGGTCGGTCGCCTCCCCCTTCGGGTGGACGCCAGATTTCGGCCACCTGCGCGTGCGCCGGCCCGTAGCTCAGGCTGGTCCGCTTCACGTCAAGACCAAGACCGCCCGGGCGGCGTCGACCACGGCCGTCCGATGGGCGAACACGGTCGCCAACCCCACCCTGCGGTCTTTGACCGTGCGGTATCCCTCCACCAGTCCACCGATGCGCTTGACCCTCTCGGCCACCCGCACCGTCACGTAGCCGCACAACGGAGCGGCCACGGCGACCAGGAGCCCGGCCCAGGGACCGGCGGCCCGACCGACCACGATGCCCAACGCGACGTAGACGAGGGTAAACAGCGCAAAACAGCCCAGAAGCTTGACCGTGGCTTTCATCCCCTCATTGGCCGGCCTCTTGGCCAGCTGCTTGATGATCTGGTACGGGACGACATGCACGACGACGCCGATGGCCGCCAGGGGCAGTGCCATGAGGACCTTGAGCACGGACCACAGCACCGCGCCCCGAAGTTTCCCCGGGCCGTACTTGGCCGCCACTTGGGCATCGTTGAGTCCGAGCAGTTCGAGATCGCGTTCGTAGGCCTCGAAGGTCGCCAGCAGCCTGCGCACCTCGGTCCGCCGCGTATGACACTGCTCGGCCACGGCGAGGCGCTCCGTCACGTCGACCCGGTCGGCCATGGTGACATCGGCGGGCAGGCCGAGCTCAGGGGGACGCGCCACCACGTCGGCCACCCGGGAGAGCCGCTCGGCCTGCTCCCATGACGCGTAGGTCGGGCTCACGGTGGTCAGCTGTTGGGCCACATCGTCGGTGAATTGGCGGACGGCATCGCGGCCCTCGGAGCGGTGCGCCGCGGTCCAGCGGGAAATGACTGACGGGCTCGGCCACCCGCACCAGGGCACGGGAACGAAAGCGGGCCTTGGCGTCATAGGTGAGACCAACAGCCACCGTCACCACACCGGCAATGCCGCCGTCGGCCCCGGCTTCCAGGGCGATCCGGGCGGCACCGGTCCGCAATGGTTGCAAGGACGACTCGTCGTGGCTGATCCCCTCGGGGAAGAGCGCCACCGTGCCGCCCCCGGCCAGGATCTTGTGGCAGGTGGCGAAGGCCGAGACGTTGTGATCCCCTGGGGCGCCGTCGATGACTCGGTACACGGGTATGACCCCGGCGAACTTCAAGAACGGCCAGAGCGGAAGAATCTTGAAGAGCGTCGACTTGCCGAGAAATCTGGGGTAGCGACTGAGCGTGGCCATGAGCAGGAGGCCGTCGACCAGTCCGTTGAGATGGTTGGCCACCAACACCACCGGTCCGGTCGCCGGCATCCGGTCCCCGTTTTGCAACTCGATCCGACGGAAGAAGACGTGGACCAAGAGCCGGGCCAGACCCCTCATCCCCCGATCGGCCAGCCGACGCATGGGCTGATGCTAGAGGGATCGGCCGTCATGAGGGCGGGAAGCGGATCGCCCGATCGCCGTATCTCAGGCGACTTATGGCGACTGATGGCGACTACGGAGTCAGCAATACCCGCCCGAAGGCCTGGCGGCTCTCGATGTACCGGTGGGCCTCCGCCGCCTCGGACAGCGGAAAGGCCCGGTCGATCACGACGCGGAGCTCACCTCGGGCGATGTCACCCAGATGGCGGGCGATCATGGCGTGCGGACGCGGCGACATCAGCAGCTCGGCCCCGAGGAAGTAGCCCGACAACGACTGGTTGTTGGGTCGAAGGGTGGAGATGTCGAGAAGTTCGGCTGGCGCGCGTCCCGCATCACCGACCGTCACACAACGGCCCCGGTAGGCCAGCGCCCGCACGCTTCCCTGCAACGTGGCACCTCCCACCGAGTCCACAATGACATCGACCCCGCGGCCGTCGGTCAGACGTCGCGCCTCGGCCACGAAGTCATCGCGGCGGTAGTTGATCCCCTCGTCGAGCCCGAGCTCGGTCAACCGTTCCAGCTTGTCGTCGCTCGATGCCGTGGCGAGGACCCGGGCTCCGGCCCGCTTCGCCATCTGGACGGCGGCGATCCCCACACCTCCGGCACCGGCATGAATCAGGGCCGTCTCGCCCGCCACCAGGTGCCCAAACTCGAAGAGGCAATCGTCGGCCGTCCCGAACGGCACCGGCACGCAGGCGGCCTGGTCGGTGGGCAGTTGGTCGGGAATCTTCCAGGCGAATGACTCGGGCACGGCCCGCAGCTCCGCGTGGGAGCCGTCGATGCCCACCGTGACGACCCGGTCCCCGACTGCGAAGGCCGTGACCTGCTCACCCTTGGCCACCACGGTCCCGGCGCACTGGTACCCCACGATGTGCGGCGTCGCATTCAGGTCGCCGCCCAGTCGACTGAGCGTGTCCCCACCTTCGATGCTCACCGCCTCGACCTGGACCAGGATGTCACCGCTCCCGATGGTGGGATCGGGCACGTCTTCGTAACGGAAGACGTCCGGGCCGCCCGTCTCGTAGTACACCGCTGCTTTCATGAATGCCGCTCCCTTGGTGCGAAGTGATGCCACTCGTTCTAGTGGATCTGAGGGCGGGCGCGAGCAGGTTGACCCGCGGTGCTCCCTCGGCCGGCCCGATCGCCCCGCTCGATCCCTGCGCCGAGCGGGTGTCGTGGCACCTGTGCGACGATTCGTCCCGGTCGCCCGACCGGTCTCATGGCGAAAGGAGCCGTATGACCTCGAGCAGGGAGCACGGTGCGCTGGTCATCGGCGGAGCATCCGGCATCGGTGCTGCGGTCGTCGAGATCTACCGGGCTCGGGACGTGCCCACCACCGTGTGGGACGTAGCGGGAAGTTATGACGTCCGATGCGACATCGCCGAACCGGCGGCGATCGACCGCGCCGTGCGCGAGACGGTCGAGGCAAGGGGAATTCCACGCTGGGTCACCGTCACCGCCGGCATCGGTCATTCGGGGCTCCTGACCGAAACCAGTCCCGATGAGTGGGATCGCGTCATGCGGGTCAACGCCCGGGGACCCTGGTTGTGCCTGCGAGCGTTGGCGCGCGCCATGGCCGACGCGGAGCTGTCCGGCTCGATGGTCGCCACCAGCAGCGTGAGCGCACACCTGGTTGACCGCACCATGGGCGCGTACTGCGCATCGAAGGCAGCCCTGAGCATGCTGGTCAAGGTGGCGGCGTTCGAATGGGGACCCCTCGGCGTCAGGGTCAACGCCATCGGCCCTGGCGTCACGCAGACACCCATGCTCGGTCCCATTCCTGCGACCTCGCCGTGGCTCTCCGGCGTGTCTGAACGGACGCCCCTCGGCCGGCTCGGCCAGTCCCCCGACATCGCGGAAGCCATCGTGTCCCTGCATCAGATGGAGTGGGTCACCGGCCAGGTTCTCGATTGTGATGGCGGACTCAGCCTGTACAGCCCCATCGACTCGTATGGCGTGACCCGGCGCCGGCCGCGGGATCAATGACTCCGAGCGTCCTCAGTCCGGCCGTGCTCCGCTCGTACGCACCCGACCCCGACCGGTATTGGCCACCCGAAGGGTCGAGCTGGCTGGATGAGATCGACCTCACCGTCACCGAGGCCCATACCCGCATGGGCACGCGCGCACTGCCCGAGGATGAGTGGCTGGTCTACGACCACCTGGCCTCCGACGAGGTCCTCCTCCGCCGTCGCTTGCTGACCGAGCAGCGGGCGCACGTCCTGGCCTGCAGCCCGTACGCGGAGAAGCCGGCCCAAGAGGCCGGCGCCCTGGTCGACCGGTGGTTGGCCAGCCACGTGCCGGTGAGCGAACAGGGGCCCGACACCAACGAGGTCCATCCCCTGGCCCGAGCGGGTGCCCGTGTCCAAGAGGACCTCTGCCTCATGGTGCACCACGACGGTGCCTGGCGTCTGGAAGGAGCCGCGCTCTGCTTTCCCAGTCTGTGGCTCCTGGCCGAGAAACTCGGACTCCCGACTGCCCTGGTGCACCAGCCGGTGCCCCACTACGCCGAGGAACTCAGCCACAAGGTTGACCGTTTCTTCGACCGCCTGCCCGCCGGTCGGCCGGTCTGGCGCAGGAATGTCTCCGTGTGGCCCGCCCTGGTGCTGTGGGCCCCCTGTCACGACCTTGACCCCTCGTTGTGGTCCGAGGGGTCGCCGCGACCCGGTGCACCGCCATTGTGGATTCGCAGCGAACGTCAGACCCTGCGGCGCCTCCCGGAATCGGGGGCGATCCTCTTCACCATTCGGGTCCAGTCGATGCCGGTCGCCGTCCTGATGGAGCGGCCCGATCGGGCTCGAGACTTCGCCGCCTGGTTCCGCTCCCCCATGAGCGAGGGCCGGCGCCGTCAGTTGGGGAGCCAGCTCGGCGCGATGCTGGCCTGGCTGGATCAGGTGGCCGCCACGGCCTGACGACCCGACCGTAGCCGAGCGCTACGACGAGGTCTCTGCGGTCCTCAGTCCATCGCAGATGATCTTCAGCAAGTCGAGCGGAGCGGCCTCCTGGTGGTGCCCCTCCGCCGCCATGCATGTGCCGCCGACGAGCGAGAGCACCACCGCGCCGGTCACGTCGTCGCGCACGGCACCGGCAGCTTGTGCGGCTCGCAACAGGTCCGCCACGGCTCTCTGCAGATCTTCCTTCGCGTCCGCCGCCACGACCTCGAACTCCACGCCGGCGCCTGACATGGCCAGAATGAAGTCGCGCTTCAACACGACTTCGTCGACCAGGTGCCGAAGGAAACCGAAGAACGCGGCGCCCGGATCATCCGACCCGAGTCGACCCCGGGCGTCAGCGACCAGCTCCTCGAGCCGTTGGATGAGAATGGCCTCGAACAACTTTTCCTTGGTGGGGAAGTGTCGGTAGAGCGTGCCCACCCCCACCCCCGCCTTCTCGGCGATGACATCGACCGGCACCGAGATGCCCTCGGAGGCAAACACCGCCTCGGCCGCCTCGAGCACCCGTAACCGGTTCCGCTGCGCGTCGGCCCGAAGGGGGCGGGCCTCCCCTTCGGAAATACCTTCACATCCGGTCGTGTTGCTCATGGCCTCGGCGTCCAAGAAAATTCTCCCCCCGTGTTGACAAACGGAACCAACGTTCCGTATAGTCTAACTGGAACCAGCCCTCCGATTATACGGCAGACCGGGACACATAGCGACCCCCAGAGCCGGTGAAAGGGAGGCATCAGCCGCACATTTGTACGAGGAGATCCGATGACCGACACCCTTGAGCACGTCCCAGCCGACTTCGAGTCGCCCGGAGCCCTCGACCCCAAGCGGTTCCGTGCCCTGGCCGTCATCGCCGTGGCCCAGTTGATGGTGGTGCTGGACGCCTCCGTGGTGATCATCGCCCTCCCCTCGGCCCAACGGTCCCTCCACATCTCGGTGGCCAATCGCCAGTGGATGTTGACGGCCTACACCCTGTCGTTCGCCGGGCTCCTCCTGCTCGGTGGGCGTATCGCCGACTACCTGGGCCGCAAGCGCATGTTCATTGTCAGCCTCATCGGGTTCGCCGCGTCGTCCGCCCTGGGCGGTCTGGCCCAGAACTCAGCCATGCTCTTCGGGGCCCGAGCCCTGCAGGGAGCCTTCGCGGCCATCATGGCGCCCGCCGCCCTCTCGCTGCTGACCGTGGCCTTCACTGAACCCAAGGAGCGCGCTCGCGCCTTCGCCGTGTACGGCGGCATTGCCGGAGGCGGCGCGGCGATCGGCCTCATCCTGGGCGGAGCGCTCACCCAGTACGCCTCGTGGCGCTGGACCCTCCTCATCAATGTGCCCATCGCCATCGCCGCCGCCCTGGTCGCGTGGCGGGTCACGACCGAGAGTCGCAGCCCGGTTCGTCATGGCTACGACATACCGGGCGCCATCACGGTGACCGGCGGGCTCTTGGCGCTCGTCTACGCCTTCACCAAGGCCGGATCGGACGGCTGGGGGTCATCGACCACCGTCATCTTCTTCGCTTCGGCGTTCGTCTTCCTGACCTCGTTCGTCCTCTTGGAGCGACGGGCGGCTCATCCGCTCCTCCCCCTCCACATCGTGCTGGACCGGAACCGCGGTGGCTCGTTCCTGGCCTCGCTCCTGACGGGAGTGGCCCTGCTCGGAACGTTCCTCTCCTTGACCTTCTACTTTCAGGGGACGCTGCACTATTCGGCCATGAAGAGCGGTTTCGCCTTCGTCCCGTTCTCGGTCGGCATCATCGCTGGAGCCACCCTGGCCAGCCGCCTGCTCCCCCGCTTCGGCCCGCGGGCCGTCTTGACCAGTGGCCTGGTCCTGGGCGCGGTCGGGCTGGCCATCTTCAGTTTCATTTCGGTGCACTCGTCGTACCTGAGCCACGTCTTCCCGGCCGAGGTGATCGTCAGCCTGGGCATGGGCCTGGCGTTCGTCGTGCTCAGCAGCACGGCGCTGCTCGGGGTGGAGGAAGAGGATGCCGGGGTGGCCAGTGCCCTGGTGAACGCGACGCAACAGACCGGAGGATCTCTCGGGGCCGCCCTCATCAACACGATCGCCGCCACGGCCACGGCGTCCTACCTGGCGGCCCACGGTTCGTCGCTGACCTCGCGAGCGGCGGGGGCGGTGCACGGCTACACCACCGCCTTCACCTTCAGCGCCATTGTGCTGGCCGCAGCCGCCATCATTGCCTTCGCCCTGATCCGGGCTTCCCATAACTCCGACGCCGAGGAGGCCAGCGCCGCCGAGAACGAGGCGACGCTCCCGCTCCCGGTCCCGGCCTGAGCCGTCAGCGCCGCCGGTGCGGTTCCGAATGGTCCCAGTCGGCCAGGAGGGTCCGGAGCGCGGTGAGAAGGATGAGGGGCTGGTCGAGCATGGCATGGTGCCCGGCCTCGGGGATCTCGATCACCGGTGTCACACGACCCAGCCTCTCGTACATGGACGCACCGATATCGGGAGTCACCAGCCCGTACTCGGAGCGCAGCAGGGCCAGGCGACACGAGACGTCTTCGAGGTACGGCGCCGCGATGGAGCGCATGCCGGCGCCGAACTGCTCGAAGATCCGGCGATCGAACTTCCACTGCCAGCCCCCGGTGACCTCTTTGAGGGAGTGGCGGGCCACGAAGTCAATGACGTAGTCGAGGTAGTGCTCCTGGGCGGGCACCGTCCGGAAATGAGCGACGGCGTCTTCGAGATCAGGGTACGTGCGCGGTCGGCCGAAGGCCTCGCGTAGGTGGTACGCGCTGATCTCAGGGTCGAGTTCCGCCACCGGCGAGTCGCACACGATCACGCCGTCGACCTGATCCCCGTGGCGCGCCGCGGTGGCAATGGTGACGAATCCGCCCATGCTGTGGCCGATGATGATGGGCAGTCCATCGATGTGGGTCGTCTCGGCCACCGCCACGACCTCGTCAGTCCATTGGTCCAAGGCGTAGGCGTCGCGGTGGCCACTGTCCCCGTGGCCCGACAGATCGATCGCCACCACGCGGAATTCGGCAGCGAAGGTGGCCGCCACGTGGGTCCACCAGTGGGCGTGGGCGCCCCCACCGTGAACGAAGACCAGTCCCCGCCGGCCCGGTTCGCCCCAGGTCAACGAGCGGATGGCACAGCCATCGACCCGCACCTCTTCCTGGCTGAAGGGAACGGCCAGGGCCCGATCAAACCATGCCGGGGTGTCCGGGAATCGGGAGGTACTCCTGGGCATGGGTCGGCGACGGCCTAGTGCTCGTCGCTGACCACTTCAATGGCGTATTCAGGGCAGTTGGCGATAGCCAGGTGCGCCTTGTGCTCGAGTTCGGCCGGCACCTGGTCGACGATGACCGAAGCCTGCCCGTAGTCATCGACGTCGAAGAGCTCCGGCGCCAACCCATAACAGCGGGCGTGCCCTTGGCACTTGTCGGGATCAACCCGGATTTTCATCAGAACGTCACCGGAAGCACGCGGGGGCCTCGCACCTGGCCGCCGGCCCAGGTCATCTCCCGTCCCCGGTCGAGGGTGAAGGCAGGTATCCGGTGAATCCACTCCTCGAGTGCCACCTGCAACTCCATGCGAGCCAGATTAGAGCCGGCGCATCGGTGGATACCAGAACCGAAGGCAACATGGCGATTCTTGGCCCGGGCCAGATCCACCACGTCCGGACGTTCAAACACATCGGGGTCGCGATTGGCGGCCGGGAAGTTCATCAGGACCTTGTCGCCTTCCTTCATGGGGCAGCCACCGAACTCGACATCCTGGGTGACCACCCTCGCCATCGTCACCGGAGAATAGGCGCGCAGGAGCTCCTCGATCGCCACCGGCATGAGGCCGGGATCGGCCACCAGCTGCTCGAGGTCGCTGGCGTGGGTCGACAGGTGCCAGAGAGAGGACCCAATGGCGCTCCACGTCGTGTCGACCCCGGCGATCAAGACCAGGGCGGCGATACCGAGGATGAGGCTGTCCTCGAGAGGGGCCCCGTCGACTTCGGTCTGGAGCAGCTCGCTGAGCAGGTCATCGCCCGGAGCGTGCCGCCGGACCTCCAGCTGGGCCACGAAATAGTTGAGCAGACCCTCGGTGGCGGCGATGCGGCGCTCGGCATCATCGGCGAATTCGAGGACATCGCGCACCCATTGCGTAAAGGAATCCGCCATGTCGGTGGAGACACCCAGAATGTGCGCAATCACCCGGACGGGAATCTGCTGCGCGTACTCCGACGCGGCATCGGCCTGTCCACGCTCGGCGAAACCGTCGAGCAGGCCCCGGCACAGTTGGCGGGTGAGGGGTATGTAGCTCTCCACCCGTCGGTGGGAAAACCAGGGCAGCAACAGCCGGCGTGTCCACGTGTGCAGCGGTGGGTCCGCCGAGATCGGCGGGAGGCCGTACTCCAGCCCCGGGCTGTCTTCGGGCTCGTCATTGTCGACCGGAATGACCGCGACCTTGAGCGAGCTGAAATGCTCGATGTCATGGGCGATGGCCGTGACGTCGTCGTACCGAGTCGGGAGCCAGTTACTGCCGCGCCGATCGGTATGGGCGATCGGGCAACTGGAGCGAAGGCCATCCCAGATGCGGAAGGGATCGGCGATGTAGCCGGAGTCGAGAACGTCGAAATCAGTCGCCCAGTCGCTCACCGGGGTAGTTCGTGCCATGGCCCACCTTTTGTGGTTTCCGATCAGAGCGCGAGGCGCCCTCGTAGTCGCGCCCATGTTATCCACCGGGTCGGCCGATCTTCCTAACTCCTCCACAGCGATGGACCAGCCCGTCCAAACCTTCCGGGCCCACAGTGGGCATGGGCGGCTACACCGCGAGTGATCAACCAGAAGGAGTGGGCATGTCGGAAAGAAGCCTCGAGACACCGGACGCAGCCGGAACGGATTCGGTCCTCCCGCGCCCGGCGGTGGGCTCGCGGTGGAGATGGGCCACCTCTCGCCGGGCCCTGGTCGGAGGGGGCGTCCTCGCCGCGACGCTCGGCCTGGGCGGCGCCGCGGCTGGCGCGGCAACCGCGAACAGCGCACCGCCCTCCTCGCCGGCTCATCATGGGAGGCCGCCCGCGGGGAGGCCGCGGCCGACGACGATTGGCAAGGTCACCGCGGTCTCGGGCGACACGATCACCATCCAAACCCGGGGCGGGACGACCCGAACGGTCACGTTTGCCTCGTCTACCACCTTTCGCACCACCACGGGCACCCTGACCTCGAGCGCCGTCAAGGTGGGCGACTTCATCGCCGTCAAGGGGAACGCCAACGACGACGGGAGCGTCTCGGCCACCACCATCATGATCAGTCCGAATCCCCCGGGACCGATGGGCCAGGGCGGAGGCGGACGGCCACCCCGGGGCCAGGGTGCACCGACGGGATAGCCGACCGCTCCCTTCCCGGGGTGCCATTCCGACCGGTGGCGCGACGTGGGAGCGATGAGAGGACCGGGAACCGACCCGTGCAGCGGCCCGGCGTCATTCACCCGTGAAGTTCGGCTCTCGTCGCCCGGCGCTGGCCCGGAGGCCCTCGGCAAAGTCCGCCGTCGTGCGCAGTCGCTCTTGTTCGGCACATTCATGCTCCATGGCCAGTCGGAGTTGCTCGAGGAGTCCACGGCGCAGGGTCTGGCGAATGGATCGCACCGCCAGCGGCCCGGAGGCCGCGATCACCGCGGCATAGTTCGTGGCCCCCTCAAGAAGGTCGGCCTCGTCGACCAGCACGTCGCACAAGCCCAGCCGCACGGCTTCATCGCCGCCGACCCGGCGTCCGGTCAAGAGGAGATCGGCCGCCGTCTGATGTCCGACCGTTCTCGGCAGTGTGACGCTCAAGGCGAAGCCGTGATGAAAGCCGAGCCGGGAGAAGTTGGCGCTGAGACGGCTCCCGCCGGTGCAGATCCGGAAGTCGGCCGACATGGCCAGACCCAATCCACCCCCGACGGCGGCGCCCTGGACCGCGGCCACAACCGGAAGCGGCGAGGCGAAGAGCCGAAGCGCGTTGCGATAGAGCTGGGCGATGTCCTGCGCACCGTTGGACGCGAAGTCGAGACCGGCACAGAAGTGCTTCCCCTCCGACGCCACGACGATGGCCCGGCACCATCGGCTGCCGGCCAGCTCGTCGTAGGCGGCCACAAGGTCGCCCAGCAGGTCCGTGTCAAAGAAGTTGTTGGGCGGCCGATGGAGACACACCACGGCAACGTGGCGCCCGCGGTCCTCGATCGTGACGTCGCTCATGGATTCCCCGGAGCAAGGCTACGCCAGTAGATGACGGCGTCCTCTCCGTCGACCGCGGCGGGAATCACCCCGATTTCTTGAAAGCCGAGTTCGCGGTACATCTGCCGGGCCGGATTCGAGGCAAAGACCAGATTGAACTGCAGAGCGTCGAAGCCCAACCGCCGAGCTTGGTCGAGTGACTGGATGACCATGCGCCGTCCCAGTCCACCCCCTCGGTGGGCTTCCACGAGAAAGTACCCGGCATTGGCGATATGGGCGGCCCGGCCGACGAAGTTCGGCTTGACGTAGTAGCCCCCAGCCAGGGCCCCGTCCACGCGTACCACCCACACCGCCGTGTCGGGCCCGAACCAATAGTCATTGCAGGTGGCCCGGGTCAGGGGGGCGGCAAGCGGGAACCCCTCGCCGTCATTGACGATCAGTTCGAAGGCGGCAAAGAACTCATCCTCATCAGCGGCGGCGAAGGGCCGGATCTCAATCGGCACGGCCCACCGCGGGAGCCTTCGACTCCGACGAGGCCGCCGCCGGCGCGCCGCTGCCAAACCCCACGCTGCCCGTGCCGGGCCGCACGGCCTCGATGGGATCACGGAGATCATCGATGTAGCCGAGCGCGTAGGCACCGCGGTCGTAGCCCATGAGCCTGAGGAGGTCGACGGGAAGGGTGGCCGCAATCTCCCGCGGCACCGACAGGTATTGGTTCTCCTCCTGGCGCAGCCACGCCACGTTGTACGTGATGTTGATCCCAATACGCGTCGTGTCCGTCTGGTTGGGGCCGCCGCCGTGGTACACGCTTCCGGAGTAGTACAGGACCGAACCCCGACCCATCTCGGCCGGCTCGGTATCTTCGGTCCGGTAGGCGACGCCATCTTCGGCCTTGTGGCTCCCGACGACCACCCGGGTGGCACCGTTCTCGGTCGAGAATTCCGTGAGGGCCCAGATGGAATTGCACTGCACTTCGTACCCCCGTGGAAACGGAAAGAAATCGAACGCCCACTGATCGCGATGGATCGGTTGGGCCGACTCACCGGCTCCGATGGCGATGGCTTGGGTCAGGTGCAATTGGAAATTGCTGGCATGCTCCAACACCAACCCGGTCACCCCGAGGGACAATGGATGGAGCACCAGGTCGCGACTGGCGGGAGAGCGAGCGATGAGCGCACCCGTGCGTCGGGTCTTGCTTCCGCTGAACGCATCGGGACCAGTCGGGGTTGCGGCCGACCAGGGAGCCAGCTCTTGCCCGATGCGATCCATCAGAGCCACCGGCGCAAGGTGATCGACGATGACGGCGCCGTCGGCGGCGACGACGTCCGCCACCTGGGCGGCTGACGCATTCGACGTGAGGTGGGTTATGGGCACAGCCGATCATGGACGGTGGACTGGCCCGGTGCAACCGAAGCGTACTGGAGCGCACTGCAGCGCACTGCAACCGAAGCGCAACGCCTTCAATGTCGTGCCCTCATCCGGCACGCCATGAACGTATCTGACGGCGATCGAGCTCGGCCGGTTCACCCACTCGAGGTGGATCCAACAGCTACGAAGCGAACCTAGGCAGCCATGCGGCCGTCGCCCCGAGGAGCTCGTTGGCCATCTCGTCGAGCCGACGCGCATCCATGCGTCCGGCCAGGGGATCCGTCTGCATGGCATCGAGGACCGATGACCGCTGCCCCGACAACGCTGCCTGCACGGTGAACTCCTGCGAGGCCGAGATCCGTCTGAGATGTTCGGCCAGGAACGGGGGTAACGACGCCCGATCCCGGCCGCGTACCCCCTCTCGGTCGGCCACGCACATCATCTCGACCACGACACCGTCGGGCAGATCGGCGACCGAGCCATCATTGGGGAGGTTCAACGGCATCACGCGTGGTGTTCCCGTGATCAGGGAATCGATGAGCGGCGCCACCAGCTCACCGCTCGGCCACTCGGAGACGTGGTCCGACGCCAGGTCCCGGGCAAAGTCGGCCAGGTGGTCGACCTGGCTCCCCTCGTGCACCTCGATCGGCACCAGTTGGACACCCCACCGCTCCCCCCAGGATGACTCCTCGGTGAGGTAGCCGGCAAAGAATTCGGCCACGTGACGATCACCCGCTCCGGGCAGGACGCCGAACCTCTCGAAGACGTCCAACTTGATCTGGCTATGGTCCACAATGTCCCGTTTGGTCCACTTGTCGCCGCGTGGCCCACCATGCAGGACCCCGTCGGGAAGTTCCATGGCCAGCGGTTGATCGAGGGCGTCGCCACCTTCGAGCAGCTTGGTCAGGTCGGCGAATCCGTCCTTACCGGCCAGGCGCAATTCGGTGATGATCGGAAAGTGGTTCACCCCGGCCACCGTCATGTCGACATCGAAGTAGCTGGTATCGAGGAGAAGGCTCAGCAAGAGGTGGGTGATGGTGATCTCATGACAGAGTCCCACGGCCTTGATGGACGATTGGCCGGTGATGGCGCGGCAGAGTGTGGTCATCGGATTGGTCACATTGAGCAGCCAGGCGTCGGGGCAGAGCGCCTCCATGTCACGGGCGATGTCGACCAGGACGGGGATGTTGCGCAGCGCCCGGGCGATCCCGCCGGGGCCGACCGTGTCGCCGATGGTCTGGCGTACGCCGAAGCGAGCGGGTATGGCCAGATCGTGGCGCATGCTGGCGAATCCGCCGGTGGAGATGGCCACCACCACGAATTCGGCGCCGGCCAGGGCAGCGCGCTGATCGGTCGTCCCAGTGACCGTCAGCGGAATCCCCCGGACCTCGGCGATGTGCTCCGCCAGCTCGACCATGCGCGGCACGGAGGCGCCGTCGATGTCCTCGATGACGACTTCGGACCCGTGCAACGAAGGTGTATTGGCAAGGTCGCGAAGCAGTTTGGGGACCCACTGCACGCTGCCCCCTCCGATGATGACGATGCGTGGTGCCATGGCTCATCCTCTCTCGCTTCCGCGCCGGGTCCAGCCCGCCGGCGCGGCGGACGATCCGCATCGGCCGATCAGAAGGGCCCGGACAGCTCCCCGAGGGCATCGGTGAGGCGGAGATTCTCCGTGTAGTCCACCGGGCAGGCGATCACCGACACGGTGTCGGACGCCAGCGCGTCGCCCAGCATGGGCAACAGATCTCCGGCCGAGCGCACCTGATACCCCCGGGCCCCAAAGCTCTCCGCATAGGCCACGAAGTCTGGGTTGGTGAAGTTGATGGCGACGTCACGGCCGAGCTCCAGATCCATCTTCCATTTGATCAGTCCGTAGGCGTCGTCCTGCCAGATCAGGACCGTGAGCGGGATCCCTTCTCGCACGGCCGTTTCGATCTCTTGGGAGTTCATCAGGAACGCCCCATCGCCCACGGCGGCCAACACCCGGCAGTCGGGCATCGCCAGCTTGGCTCCGATGGCACCGGGCAGAGCGAAGGCCATGGTCGACAAGCCGTTGGATATCAGGCACGTGTTGGGCTCATAGGTGGGATACAGCCGGGCCATCCACATCTTCACGGCTCCGGTGTCGGCCAGGACGATGTCCGACCGGCCCAGGGCGGCGCGCGTCTCGGCCACAACGCGCTCGAGGCTTGAGGGGGAAGGTCCCATCGGCCGCACCGAGAGCGAGCTCGTCGGCCAGCAGGCGGCGGATCTTCTCGCCGCTGGCTCCCAGCTGGAATCGGTGGGTGGTGGCGGACGCCAATGCGTCAAGGGTCCGGCTGATGTCGGCCTGGACCCCGACCTCGACGTCATAGTGGGCATCCACCTCGGCGGGGATGCGGCTCACGTGGATGATCCGTTTGTCGCCTTCAGGGTTGATCCGCACCGGATCGAATTCTTGGAGCTCGTAGCCGACGCTGACGACCACGTCCGCCTCGTCGAAACCGAAGTTGACGTAGTCGTGACCCATGAATCCCACCGCGCCGAGGGCGTGCGGGTGATCGTCGGCGAACACCCCTTTGCCGTGAAAAGTCGTCGCAACCGGGAGGCCCAGAAGTTCGGAGAAGCGCCGCAATGCCTCAGCCGCACCGCTGCGGGCCGCGCCGTGCCCGGCCAGGACGATGGGACGGCTGGCCCCGTTGAGCACGGCGGCGGCACGGGCAATCTGCGAAGGCGACGGCTCATCGGGTCGAGGGGTGTTGATGGTGAGGGGCGCCAGCCCGCTCGGCGCGCTCTGGCTCTCGATGTCCTCAGGGATGGCCAGGTAGACCGCTCCGGGGCGTTCCGTCTGGGCCAACTTGAATGCCTTACGGACCATCTCGGGCACGGCTCCCGAGGTGAGGACCGTGTCGGCCCATTTGGTCACCGGAGTGAACATGGACACCAGATCGACGCTCTGGTGGGACTCCTTGTAGATACGGTTCAGTCCAACCTGGGCGGAAAAAGCCACGACCGGGGTGCTGTTGGTGTTGGCGTCGGCCGTCCCCAGCAGCAGGTTGATCGCGCCCGGACCGAGGGTGGCCGAGCAGACGCCGGCACGACCGGTCAGACGCCCGAACATTTCAGCCATGAACGATGCCGCCTGCTCATGGCGGACCAACACGTACCGAATCGACGACCGGGACAAGGCGTCGGTGAGGTAGATGTTCTCCTCCCCGGGAATGCCGAACACACACGTGACACCCTCATTTTCGAGGCAGTCCACGAGCAGGTCGGCGACACGTCGATGGTCTTCGGGCACGGTTCGAGCGTAGCGAAAGGGCGTCGCAGCCGAACCGCTCCACCGCCTCTACTCATCGCGGGCGGGTCCTTCGGGACCGGCGCCTCAGTCAGCGTCAGCCCAACTCGGCCAATGCCGCCACGGCGCGGCGCTCGACGACCCCGTACGAGTTGGCCGAAGCGACATTTCGAGCACTGATGAGCCGCGTGCGGGCCAGGTCCGCATCGCCAGGCGCCCCGCGCTGCAGGAGCATCCGGGCCCAGAGGAGATCGGTGCGGGCGGCGAAGAATTTGGCACCCATCCGCTGACTCATGGCAGCGGACCGGGCGAAGTACGCGTCCGCCTCGGAGAAGCGGCCGAGCACGGTGGCCAGCCCGCCGAGATAGTGACTGACCGGACCGAGGGCCGACGCGCCGGTGGCGGGCAGCTGTGCCGCCCACGGTTCGAGCTGGGCCAACAGTGGACCGGCGTAGGCGGGATCCCGGCATTCGATGGCAGCCTCGGCGAAGTCGACCATACCGGTGAGCCAGAGCTGATCAAGGGGCAGCTCGAAGCTGGCGGCGGCGAATTCCGCCAGCAGTTCGGCGGCCCGGTCGGTGCGGTCCCCTTCGACGTGCGCCTTGGCCAGGATGGAGATGAAGAAGGTGCGAGGGATGTCCGGTGTCTCCGAGGCCATCTTCTCGATGAGCGGGGCGAGCTCGCTCTGGGTGCCCCGCTGGCCGCACACGATATTGAGCTGCGCGCCGAAGATGGTGGCGGCATCGGGCTGTCCGCCTTCGGTGCCGATCTCGAGCGCCTCGGTCGCGTACTGTTCGGCCAGATCGGTGTCCCCCGAGATCTGGGCCCGGAGCGAGCGTACGAACGTGTGCCCCCAGGCGAACACGGGCTGGTTCAGTCGCTTCGCCATGGCACCGTGGATGGCGAGGCATCGGTCCATCTCCTCGATGTCCCCGGCCCGCCCCGCCGCCTCGAGGCGCCACCACGCCGCCCAGAACAGCAGCACCGGGTCGCCGATCCGTTCGGCCCGGACCAGACCTTCGGTGGCCCGGGCCTCGGTGAGCTCGAGCAGGGCGGGCACCTGGAGCGGGACGTGAAGATGGTTGAGGACCCTGACCACGACGGCATCGTCGCCGGAGGACTCGGCGATGGCGATGGCCTCCTCGGCCAGAGCCCGCCGGCGGTCGAGCGGGCTCCCGTGCGTAAGTTCCGAACACAAGGTGGCGAGGACCAGGGCCCGGTCCGGGTGGGCCGCTGGTAACAGGTCGAGCGCCCTCTCCAGGGTCTCGACCTTCTCCCGGTCGGTGGAGCCCACTGCGCTGTAAAAGCCCCGGTCGTTGGCCAGGACGGCAGCCACCAGGCGGTCGACATCGCCCATGTCCGCCGCCTGAGTGGCGGCATCGAGGAGCGTCGCCCGGAACGACGGGTCCCCGGTCTGGCGTTGCGCGGTCCCGAGCCCGATGGCCAGGTCGAGCACGAGTACCGGATCTGGGTCACTGACCGCCTGCAGCAGCTCGAGAGACTTGGTGTAGTGCCTGAGCGCGTCGACGGGCGCCAGCGACCTGAGCGCGCCGTTGGCTGCCTCGTGTGAGTAGCGGATCGCCCGGGGCAGGTTGCCCGGGGGCGTGGCGTTGATCCAATGCCGGGCCAGTTCACCCACCCTGGTACCGGGCTCGTCACCGCAGAAGTCTTCCAACGCCAGGGCGACCACCTCGTGCGTGCGCGCCCGCCGGGTCGGTCCCAGGTTCTCGTAGAGCGTGTGCTGGAAGAGCGCGTGGCCGAAGTTGTACCGACCCGGAACGTCGTCCACCTCCTGCACCAGCGACGCGGTGGTAGCTGCTTCGAGGATGTCGAGGAGGGCATCCACCGGGATCCGGGTGGCCCGTTCCAGTACGTCGAGATCGAAGTCCCGCCCAATGACGGCCGCCGTGGACAGCACCCGGTCGGCATCGGGCCCCAGCCTCACGACCCGACCACCGATCACCTCACGGACGCTCTCGGGGAGAGCGGATCGGTCGATGGTGCCGCTGGCTACCCAACGGCCAGCCGCGTTCTGATGGATGGCCCCGGTGTCGCGCAGATGGCGCAGCATCTCGGTGACGAAGAACGGGTTGCCGTCGGTCTCACGATGGACTGCCTCGGCCAGACCAAGGCCGAACGCGTCGAGGCGCTGCCGGGACACAGCTTCGAGCAATGAACCCACACCGGAGATGTCGAGCCCACCGAGCTCGATCCGGGAGACGCCCTCATGGCGCCGGAGCGTCCCGAGGGTTTCCCGGAGTTCCGGGGACTGGGCTAGCTCGCTGTCGCGAAACGTCCCGAGTACCAACACCCGCATCACCTGTTCGGCTGCCGTCAAGTGACGGAGCAGAGCCAGGCTCCCACTGTCGGCCCACTGGAGATCGTCAAGGACGAGGACGATGGGATCGTGCCGCGAGACCGCCGTCAGCAGCCCGACGGCGGCGGCGAAGAGCAAGTAGCGCTCGGAGTCGGGATCGGTGGCCTTCGACGGCGGCATGTCGGGAATCCGTTCGCCGAGCGCGGGCACGAGGCGAGCCCATTCCGACCCGTGGGCGTCGACCAGGCCACGGAGACGGTTCTCGTCGGCATGGATGAAATAGTGGCCGAACGCCTCCGCGAAGAGTTGGTAGGGCGTGGCGAGGTCCTCCTCGCAGTGCCCGAACAAGACGCAGGCCCCGCCGTCGAAGGCGAAGCGGGCGGCCTGGGCGACCAGGGTGGTCTTGCCCTGGCCGGCCTCGCCCGACACCAGCACCACCTCCCGTCCGTCACTGGCGGCCACCCGCTTGGCCACGTCCGCCAGGACGGAGAGCTCGGACTCCCTTCCGATCACGTGCACGCCCGTGGCGGTACGGGTGGCGAGGCGTCGGGGCAGCGGAACGCCGGATCCGCCCCCGGTGGCCGCGACGGGCTCCCACACCACCTCGACGGTGGCGACCGGGTCGCGCAGGCCCTTGAGCGGGAGCTCACCGAGTGACCGGTAGTCGAGACGGCTTCGCCGACCCGCCATCAGCCGGACCACGTCGGCCGCCAGGATCTGGCCGGGGTCGCAGGCGGCGCACAGGCGGGCCGCCTCGATCACCGGGTCCCCGAAGTAGTCGCCGTCCTCGTGGACCACCTCGCCTCCGCCCAGGCCGACCCGCAGCCCGACGGAGTGCTCACGGCCCCGGTTGTCCCGTTCGACGGCCTGTTGCATGGCCACCCCGCAGGCCAGTGCGGCCGAGGCCGAGGAAAACACCGCCATGAGCCCGTCGCCCAGGTTCTTCACCTCGGTGCCTCCGCCGTGAGCCAAGGTCCGGCGCAAGAGCTCGAAGTGGTCGCGCCGTACGGCGTCGGCCGCCTCGGGCAACAGGCTCTGGGACAGGGCGGTCGATCCCACCACATCGGTGAAGAGGAGCGCCACGTGCTCGGTGGTCACCGGCTCTTCATCCCCCAGGCGTCCTTCAGTTCATCGGTGACCTGGAAGGCGGGCCGGTGCCCATCCCCCCGCCCGTACAGCTCGAAGCCCTGCCAAATGCGCCGGCCCAGGAGCGAAGCAATGGGCCCGGTCCCGGGCATACGAACCAGAGCGAACTCATAGAGTTGGTCGGTCCGGTACATGAGTTCGAAAATGACCCGGGTCCAGTCGGCCTTCGGTACGCCAAGCATGTCGGCCGTCTCGTTGCCCAAATAATGCCGGATGCCCGTGGCCGGCAGGCCGGGCAGTTGGGTAAAGCCGAAGAGCTCCTGCATACAGGCGATGGCGGCCTTCGTGAGTTCCTTTCCCTCGGCTGTCGGCCCGTACTCGGTCCGTCGCCGGTGGTCCCAGAGCTCCTGCGAGTCCGCCCAGGACAGCGGGAGAAGGTCACTTTGGATACCGATCTGGTGACCCACGAGATTCCACACGTGGATGTAGGCCTCCATCTGATACGTACTGAGTCGCACTCCCGATCGCTTGAGGGCCTTGATTCCTTCGACGCTGAAGGAGAAGAGTGTTCCGAGCAGCTGAAGCTGGTTGATGGGCAGCCCCAGGGCGTCGTCCCACGGTTCTATCGGGGCCACTGCATCCCGCTCGATCTCTGCCAGGTGCAACAGGACGTGGCGCACCGCCGCGTGCATCAGGCGAACGTGGCGAACGACCCGATAGCCGTTTCGACCCGGATCGAGGGCGCCCGGCGTCATCACATCGATGATCATCTGTCCCGTTTCGACATACCTGCGCTTGGGGTCGCGAGTGAGTCGGGCGGTGCGACCGAGCGCCTGCACTCCCTTGGCGAAGGCGTAATCGGCCGGAAGGCTGGCCATGAAGAGCCCCATGCCCAGCTGCGGGCCGAATTCGCCGAAGACCCGCTGCCCGTCACGCACCAGCTCGGGGTTCGCCCAGTCGGGCCAATTCTCTTCCAACTTCGCAAACGCGCCGATCCCCGGCAGATCCTCGTCGGTGGCCGCCCCGACAGCAGTCGAGGACAAGCGACGGAAGAGCGTCGAGTGCCCGACCTCGGGGGCCTTGAAGTACTCGGCCACTGCCGCGTCCGCCGGCTCGTCACCGGTCTTCCGCAATGTCTCGACGAACGCGTCGGTGAACACCTTGGTGCCGCGCGACGGAGGGATGACCTGCTGCAGCCGCTTCACGCCGTCAGCGCTCCTCACCGAGCCCCGTGCCGGTGATCTCGAGGGAGTGACCGGGATGCGTCCGGCCTCGATCTGGACCAGCACGTCGGTACCGAAGGGAGGCTGGAACAGTTCTATTCGATGGTGCCGGGATCGGAACAAATTGGCGATGAAGTTCATCCGGCCATTGAGGTCGACCCAGTCCAAGGCGCGGCTGCCCCGCCCATCTTCGGTGGCCCGGTCGTACCGCTCGAACAGGGTGGCCAGATCATCGACGACGACCGGAGTGAGGTCGGGGGCCACGAAGGGCTGGCCGGGCAGGGGCGGAACGTCCCGGTTGAGTCGCAGGGTCCCGTCGGGCGTCTCGATGGTGCCCAGCAGTTCGGTCATGAGATCGCCCCAGAGGTCGCTGATCGCGTGCCCCAGGGGATGCAACAGGGCATCAACCGCTTCCGCCATCGCCGGCGGTCCCGGTGCGTCCTTAGTCAGGCGCCGTTTGAGCAGCGCCACCGTGTCGTTCAGACCCATGTCCATGCTTCCGGCAATCGGCCCCTGCAGATGGTGTTGCTCATGGGCTCCCAATTCGAGGGACCCGGCGAGGATGAGCTGGCTCCGTCGGGTTGCGTCGGACTCGGCGAGGGCATCGCACCAGTGCTCGACGCCCGCCCGCAACCGGTTGCGCCCCTCGAAGACGGGCGCGCCCTCACACGCCCCGAGCGCCGTGGCCCGGGCCGTCGCGAGGTCCTGAGGATCGCCCCCGAAACACGAAAGAAAGGTGGCAGCGGCCGGGGCGATCTCGGCAAATACCTCGGTGTTCCCATCGGAGAGGTTGGTCGCGCAGGCTCCGAATCGCTCTCGGAGGATGTCGATCAGGTGTTCGGACCCAACGCAGTGGAAACCGCCATCAAGGCCTGCGCCACGGAGGGCGGCGTTTGCTTTCTGGGCCACACCCATCATGCCGTCAGAGAGAACCACCCGATGGTGCAGCCAGTCGGGCAGTGCCTCACCCCGGAGGTTGCCGCCGACGGTACATGAGGCCCAGGTGCCGAACGTGCACCAGTTGGCCGTGCCCGGTTGGAGCAGCGATGTCAGCCCGGCAGCGAGGTCGGAGTAGGTCTGGGTGACCCAGTAATTACGAAGCACCCGGTCGTCGATGGCCAGGACGGACTGCACATGCTCGGTCGAGACACCTCGATCCATGCGGCACGCTCCGTCCCCTCGGCCCCGCCACGGTCACCTGATGGCCCTCATTGTGACAAGGATTCGGCTCGTCTGCCGCCGGAAGCCACCATTTGCCTGCCGCGCCGGTCGCGATCGGCCTAGCTCCGCGCCACGCGTGACCCGCCGGCCGCCGTTGGCCTCCGGCCGACCCGCCTCGCGGTTGCGCGTGGAGGTGCGTGCGACCGGAGCATCGGGGATCGAGATCAGGGCTCCGCCGACTGCATCCGCGCCGGGGCCGAAGAGAGTCCCGCGGAAGCGGCGATCATGCTGACTCTGTCGTCGGCGCTGTTGCTTGATCTAGGAATCAGGAATCAGGAATCAGGAATCGGAGGACGTCTCCTCGCCCTCACCAGCCGGGTGACACTACGGCCCGGTTTCCGGCGATCAGTCTTCGACATCGAAGACCGCCAACAACCAGTCCTCTTCGCCGACCGCAGGAAGCAACTGAACCAGGCGACCCATGTGCGGGCCATTGTCGTTCAGCTCCTCTTGGAGCAGCCTGGCCTCGTCCCCGGGATCGGATCTCATCGTTGTCCTCGGTACCGTGATCACTTTGACCGCCATGTTCACCCCCTCGTTGAGCTGCCTCGAAGCTACCGTTTGGCGTTGGCTCGGACGGGGATAGGCGCCTTCCGCTACGCGGCGTGAGGCCCGGCGAGTGACGCGCCTTCAGCCCGAACCACACTGGCTCTGAACCACTCGAGCCATCCTGCGCAATCGTTTGAGAGCAAGACGCCTACTCACCGTCGAAAAACCGATCATGCGCCTCCGGGTCGCTCGGCAGGTCCCACAGGTCGGTGATACGCCCGTCATCATCGATGGCAAGCACGTGCACTTCCTCAAGGTCGAGTGTGGCTCCGTCGGGACGGCTCGCTGTTTCGCGCATCACGACGATGCCGTGACGGTCGTCGGCATAGACACTCGTGATGTCGAGTTTCTGGGTTCCCGCAGTCAGCTCGAACACGCCCACAAGCGCGCTGGTGATGCTCTCGATACCGGTCCGGTCGCCACCCAGCGGACCACTGCCCCCGATATGAAAGGTCGCGGTAGGTGCGATGTCCTTCAGAGCCTCAGGCAGATCACCTTCGGCCAACGCGGCATACGCATCGCGGATCCTCTGGACATTCGGGTGCTCAGGCATCGCAACCTCCATCGTCGCACGACGACGATTCTTACAGGCCCTTGCGATCATCCGCTGGTGGCGACTTGGCGAGGTGACGCTTGATCGCAAGGGTTCCAAATACTCGGTGCTCTGTCGTCGCACGCTGGCGTGCCATTTGAATCAGTAGCGGGATGTAGGGCGGGTGATCGTCTTCAGTAGTCAATCGTGTTCTCCACCAGCCCAACCGAAGTGTGCAGCCCCGAACCTGGTAGTGGTAACTCTAGTGATGCTTGTGAGTTACCCACCTCGACGACACTCATTCCAGCCTTCACACTGAATGTGGACGTAAACGATGTGGAAGTTCGCCCGTCAAGCGACCAGTTTCAATAGTCAAAGACGGAGGTGCGGTCAATGAACAACAAGGTCGAAAGGACAAGCTTCGTAAGACACCGAAACGGGTTGGCTATCTCATGAGGATCGCCTCAGCGTTTCTCTGCGAGGAAGAGGATGTGACAGATGGGAGGTTGGTAGGTGTCGGAATCACGAGCGTGTCCGCTTCGAGCTACCCAGCTCCGCTGAGGAACCCTTTAGTTCTCATCGTTGTCCTCGAGACGGCTGACATCGACAAGGAGTTCGAAATCTACGTGGGCTTGAAAACCGGCGATGCGAAAACATTCGGATCCATCGTCAATTTGAAAAACTTCGCCTACTCGGCGCGACCTACCGAAATGCCAGCGTGGCATGTGCGGAGGGTTCCCAAGGATCAATTGCAGATCCCTTCAGCTGGCTCTCACTCCATCGTGTTTGTCAATGACGGCGTCGAGCTTTACAGAATCCGGCTGTGGGCAGAGTTGGACCGCCCGAAGAATTGGTAGTTCCGAGCCCCTAGAGGCTGGTACGGGTGTCGGAACCGGTGCCCCAAGGTTGCATCCTCACTTCCAAGAGGATCGAGCAGCGGTCTGATCATCAACGACGAACGGTGACCAGTGGATGAGTGTGATTGCACCGGTGGACTGTAGAAGGCGTAGTCGTTGGTATTAGGCCCGCTCCGAGCTGCGCCGAAACTGCCACGCGCAAGCCCAGCGGACGGATACACCCGAGCGGTTCCTTGTGAGGGAACCGCATCGTCCACTTCCGCATCGCATCGCATCGTCGAATTTGATTGGTCCGATCACGGCTTGTCGTCCATGAGTCCCAACCACGGGTGGGACGTGTTCTCGAACGTTCCGACGTTCTGGGCCAGCTGGTCGAGCGCGCCTTGAAGGCTCGCGATCTCCTCATCGGTCATGCCCCCACGGAGCTGCTGGTCGAACGCCACGGCGGCTTTGCGCAGACGCAGGAAGGCGGCCTCTCCCGACTCGGTCAGTTCAACCACATGGATCCGACGGTTGGCCATGTCGCGCCGGCGGGTGATGAGGCCACCGACCTCCATCGCATTGAGGTGATGGGTGAGGGTGGCCTCTCGGATGCCCACCGCCTCGGCCAACTCTCGCTGGTTGGCCAATCGCCGGGTCTTGAGATTGAGGATCACCAACCACGCCGGGAGTGATCCTCCCGCCTCGACCAGCGTGTCGTCGAAGGCCCGGCTTATGGCCCGGGAGACGCGGGCCAACCGCAGGCCGATGGGTGCAGGAAATGGTGGCATGGCTCAGAATACCACGATGCATCGATCTCTAATCATTTGACTTCTAAGTTTTAGTCCTCTATGCTTAATGGATCATGAAGGCTTGGGTGCGAACCGTTTCGACCGTCCGTCATTCAGGCGAAGACGAACGTGATGACTGAGATCAAAACAGCCGGGCCAATCGCCTGGTTCCTCTCCGAATGGACTTCCGCCGAACGTTCCGGAGACAACGGGAAGCTCGAGGACCTCCTCACGGACGACTTCTACGGTGTCGGTCCGCTCGGGTTCATCCTCCCCAAGGAGGCATGGCTGGCCCGCCATCGTCAAGGCTTGACCTATGAGACCTTCGACCTCGAGCAGATCCAGATCCACCGCTACGCCGAAGTCGCACTCGTCACCGCCCAAAACAACACCCGCGGCTCCTACCACGGTCAACCCATCCCCGATGCCGTACGCGCCACGCTCGCCATCGTCAACAGCTCAGGAAGCTGGCGACTGGCCGCCATCCACATGAGCTTCATAGCCGGCGTCCGCGGATCACCTCCCATCCCGACCTCAGCGCCGACGCGCCGGGCGTGACGATCACCCACTCGTTCCAACGGGTACCGCGCTACCTCAGGCACCCGACGCAGATCACGAGCTCACGGAGGTAACACCATGACCCAGATCCGTACCGATTGGACACCCACCACCGCCACCTATCCGGACCTCGCGGGCAAAGTTGCCGTGGTCACCGGCAGCTCCAGGGGAATCGGTGCTGCCAGCGCTGTTGCTCTCGGGGCCAATCACGCCTCTGTCGTGGTCGTCGGACGCGACCGGGGGGCGATCGACGGCACCGTTGAGGCCGTTCGTGGTGTTGGAGCGCAGGTCCTCGGCGTGGTCGCTGACTGCACCGTCGAGAATGACCTGTCGTCCCTGCGACAACAGACTGACGACGCGTTCGGCTCCGTTGACATCCTGGCCGTCTTCGCCGGTGGCAACGGCATGCCAGTTCCCACCAACACCGAGACCAGCGCGCACTGGCGCGAAGTCATCGAGACTGATCTCACGTCGACCTTCCTTACCGTCTCAACCTTTCTCCCGGGAATGATTGACCGACGTTCCGGAGTGATCATCACCATGGCTTCGGCGGCCGCCCGGCAAGCCGCCAAGTCCTCGGCTGCGTACGCCGCGGCCAAGGCGGGAGTCGTTGCCTTCAGCCGTCACCTGGCTGCCGAGTTCGGCCCGGATGGTGTTCGGATCAATTGCATCGCACCGTCGGCGATCGAGAACGACAAGATGCGCTCATGGGTGCCAGAAGCCCAACGGAAAGCCCTGGGCGAAACCTTTCCCCTCGGGCGAATAGGCCAACCTCAGGACGTCGCTGCCGCCACGCTCTTTCTCGCATCGTCTGCCTCATCGTGGATTACTGGTGTCACCCTCGACCTCGCCGGTGGGAAGGTCATGCTGTAACACGCAACAACCGGCCGCCTGACGTCGACATGGGTGGCTGCTCAGAAGACACGGCGGGCGAGATCCTTCTCGGCGTTGGTTCGTTTCGTCGTCAATTTCGCGAGGTGCCGGGCGCAAATCGGTCATACCAAACGCATCGCGCTCATGCCCAAATACCGGCGGCGAGTCCGATCGATACCGAAGTTGCAGATCAGACGTTCGTACAACACCATTAGGTCTACTCTGACGTGAGGTCAAGTAGGTCGCGCTTGTTAGCGATGATCTGGACAAGCGAGTCAGAGCCCAGCGAAAGGAAATGGAATGGTCCGAGTCAGCACGTATCTGAACTTCATGGGCAATACCGAAGAGGCCTTTCATTTCTATCGCTCAGCCTTCGGTACCGAATTCGTAGAACCGATTTCGCGTATCGGAGACATGCCCGCCGATCCGAACATGCCCATGCTTTCAGACGAGGAGAAGAACCTGATCATGCACATTGAGCTGCCGATTCTCGGCGGTCACGTGCTGATGGCAACGGACCTGCTGGAGTCCCAGGGCCATCAATTGAGGGTTGGGAACAACATGACGATCAATCTCGAGCTCGAAGAAAGAGCCGAGACCGATCGATTGTTCCGGTTGCTCTCTGACGGCGGAAGCGATTTGTTCGGGTTGCAGGACATGCCTTGGGGTGCCTATTGGGGTACGTGTGCTGACAGGTTTGGCGTGCGCTGGATGTTCAATTGCGTCGATCCGACCGTGTGAGCGGCCGGTCCGACTCAGAATCGTCCTACCGTCATATGTGGGCCGCTCGAGCGGCCCCAAGGTTTGGATCCCGCGCCCACAACACACTCGCTCCCGCGTCGCGCTCAAGAAACTCCACTCGAATCAACTCACCGCCCCTACCTCGCCAGGGGTACCGCGTCGATGAGTCCGGTCCAGCTACTTGGTGCGGGGGTTCTCCAGGACTAGGGCCACTCCTTGACCTGATCCGACGCAGACTCCGAGTACCCCGTAGCGAACATCTCGGAGGCGTAACTCTGTGGCCAGCGTCAGGACGTATCGGGTCCCCGACGATCCGAACGGATGGCCAATCGCCACTGCCCCGCCGTTCGGATTGAGTCGCTCGTCCGGCACCTCGAATCCGTCAAGTTGGACTGGCAACTCGCGCAGCACGCCGAGTGCCTGGGCCGCGAAGGCCTCATGTACTTCCCAGACGTCGATGTCTTGGGGCTCCAGTTTTGCCCGCTTGAGGGCATTCGCTATGGCGAAGGCCGGTGCGATCCCCATGAATTGAGGGTCGAGGGCGTAGGTAGCCGACGCCACTACCCGGGCTAGCGGTTCAATTCCGAGGGCTTCGGCGGCGTTGCCGCTGGCGAGGACCACCGCGCTGGCACCGTCGCTGAGGGCTGAGGAGTTCCCAGCGGTCATCTGCGTGGTGTTGGGTTGGGGGGGAAGCTTTGCCAGCTGCTGGGCTGACGTGTCACCCCGGATGAGCTCATCGTGCTCGAACACTCGACTCGGCTCCTTGCGCGTGCCGGAGATTTCAACGGGATGGATCTCGGCGGCCAGACGACCCGAGTCGCGTGCGGCGGCGGCGTGCTGGTGCGATCGAAACGCGAAAGCGTCGATCTCTTCACGTGAGAGTTCATACCGGTCGGCCACATTCTGAGCCGTCTTGATCATTTCGACGTACGCATTGCGGGCCAGGAGCACCGGGTTGGGCGGTCCACCAGCGCCCGCCCACATGGTGTCGAGCAGGAGCACGGGCCCTCGCGGACTGAACGGCGCATCGCCCTTCATCTGGGCCCAGCCCGAGCGGGACATCGACTCAACGCCTCCGGCGAGGCCGACCCCGAGCTCGTCGCATCGGATGGCATGCGCAATGGCGATTGCACCGGTCAACGACGACGCACAGAAACGGTTGATGGTGACCGCAGGAACAGAGTCCGGAAAACCAGCGGCGAGGGCACCCCATCGTGCAACGTCGCCCATCCCTTCGTGCGCGGTGTTCACACAACCGGCAGTGATGTCCTCAATGTGGTCGAGAGGGACGCCCACCCGCTCGCACGCCGCGATCATCGTCCGTCCCAAAAGATCATCGGTACGCAGGTGCGAGAGGGAGCCCCCGTACCGTCCAACCGGTGTTCGAACGCCCCCGAGAATGAAAGCATCAGTCATGAGCTGGCCCTCCATTGATCGCTGGATAGCAAGTTACCTGCAGCACCGGAAAGTCGCGTTCAGTGTGAATATCCATACGTTGGCGTCGAGCGCGGCTGAGCGCCTTCAACCAAGCCGTCGCCGGTCGGCACTTGTGAAAGATCTACAACCCGCCGCCTGGCAGGGTCTGCTCAGAGAAGCCTTCCGACGTTCGATACGTGTTCGAGCTCGCTGCCCCCGGTACAGAGGCGCGACGAAGCGCCGCCGGGGGGAGGTTGGGTCACTTCGTCGCGCACTGCAGGAGGAGATGGCCCCAATGCAGCCTTCCTCCCTGGGCTACGGCTCAGAGTCTGACCTAACAAGGGTGCTGATCAGTTGCGGGCAGGTTGCGAACTCATCCTTTGGGGTCCGGCGGCCCGCCGAGGCCCGGCAATTTCTGCGGCGGCAGGGTAGTTCGCCGCTCCGGTCTGAGTACGGGTGCGGTCAACGGCATCGCAGACGGACGTTTCGCCGCCACGACTCGGTCGCTGTAGAGGACGACGGAGAGGCCGAGCCAACGGCCGGCTCGTGCTCGGCCCCCGGTCAGACGAGAATCGAACCCGCATCTCGTGATGGATTCCTCCGAACCCTTTCGGCCTCCGCCGGCGTCATAGTTGATTGATGACGTTCATCGGTCGAATTGCGGCCACAGGTGTGCTGGCCCTGGCGGGCGTCGGGATAGCCGGTGGGCAGGCTACGGCCGCCGGATCGAGCTCGTATCCACCGATTGCGCGTACGGTCCCAGCCGCACAACCACCGTGTACCTTCGCCACCTCCATCCCACCGGTGCCAACAGGCCAGATCCAGCCGATTGAGAAGGAGGTCGCAGCCTTCGCCGGCAAGCGCTTGATTGGCGTTGGCCAGTGCGCCCAGGGCCACCTCGTGGTGATGCTCACTCCGGGGAGTGAGGCGCTGGCCCAGAAGGTGCGCGCCGATTTCGGTCCGTCGGTCCAGATCATGGTCGGCTGGACAGTTTGGAACGGCCATCCAGGACGAAGCGCGACCTGTGGCATCCTGGCCGCCCCCACGGCGACCCCGGCGGGCTACTCCTCGGTTCTCCAGCTCCGTTCCCGGGTGATCAAGATCGGTGCGAACTTGACTGGTCACGTGGCGTTCCGCGACACGAGTACCACGCGGAGTGTCCGTGTCCTCACCGAAAGCCCCATCGAGGTCGTCATTACGAACCCGGGCACGCGGCGCGTGGTCGGCATTTTCACCGGTGCAATCGCCGGGACTGCCGCCGCACCAATGCTGCTTCCCGGCCAGTCTCAGAACGTCGCCGTCGTCGGGGGCACCGGGCGCTGCGACGGTGGCATCGGGTCGGCTCTGCCACCGGGTCGCTACGACGCCGTCGCTGAGGTGAGCGGCGTGGCCATCGACGGGCCAGATGGGCCGGGGGGACGGCCGTCGCCTACGTACTTCACCCCGTTCGTCCCGATCCAGGTCGTTCGATGACAAAGTGCGTGGCTCGCGCCGGTGCTGGGTTGATCTGCGCCATGTTCCTCACGACCATCGGTGCCCCGGTCTTCACAGCCCACGCAGGCGTGGCCCCATCCAGCTTGGTCCCGGCCACTCATCTGCGAGGAGCGGTGTGCGTCGTGTCGGGACACACCTCCATTTCGTCACCTCCCAGTACGACGTCACCGTCGGTCTTGGTGCATCCAGCCGCCGTGGCCGTCGTCTGGCTCCCTGGCCTGAACAGCAGGGCGTGCACGGCCGTGCTGACTCGGGGCAACGCTCACATCGCCTCCACCTTGGCCAGCGACATTGAGGTAGCGCGGTTGGTCCCGAACGCCGACACGTATACGTGCCCCGACGACGACGGCACGGGCGCCCGCCTCTATTTCACGTACGCCCATGGGGCCACGCAGCGAATCGACGCTGACCTGAGTGGCTGCTCCTGGATCACAGCTCCGGGGGATGGAACCCGAGCCTCCACTCCTAAGTTTCGCCAGGACCTGTCGACCTTGGCACCGCTCCCGTGGCGTGCCTACCTCGCGCCCGACGCTGACCCTTCGGGCTGAGACCGCCAGCGCAGCAGCGGGTTCCATGTGGGCTCGCCCAGCAGCGGGGAGGACTCGCCGCTCTTCACCGACCCGATGTCATCGGGGTGGCAAGGGTCTCTTTGCTAGATGCGTGTGCTCATCATGGATGGACCTTGAACAGGTTGAGGAAAGGCAGAGCGAAGACGGCGGCCGAGATGACCACGGAGATGGTCCAGTAGATGCGTGAACGCAGTGTCATAACCCGGTGTGCTCGCACTCATCGGAGCGAGGATTGCCGGTGCCGCTCATGTCGATAGATCCGTTCGCAACAGACATGTCGATTCCTGCATTTCTGTGGTTGACAAGACCATCGGTTGTGGTCGCCCCGCCCCGAAACGACCACAACCGATAGATCCTGAGTTGCTAGGACGCCATAATGGCGACCCCAAGGTGCGAGGCTGTCGCACTCGCGTTGCGTGTTGGTTGCTCCTGAATCGAGAAGGGAAGTGCCCGACCCGGCTACACGGAAGGCCACAGCCCACATTTGTTCGACTTGGCCCCGCCCGCCCTAAATCACGCGTCCTGAGGTTTCCCCGATGTCCGAAGTGTCTCCGCGCAGGACCGGCGGACGCACACCATCCGATAGGGATGCACCGCGACGCTCGTACCCACCGGGCGGCCCATCCTGGTCACTTCGGAGTCAGAGTGATTCCCTCCAATCGGGTAGCTACCCGTCGGGCAGAAAAGCGGTCCCGGTCCGCCTCGGGGTGAGCCCTCAGCCATCGAAGCCAGAATGCGTGAACGCTCCAGTCGATGTCCCGCATGTCCTTCACCTGATGTCTCCCGATGTGATCCTTCGAGGCGCGTGAAGTGGGTGCTTCGGGTGGCCGTAGGAAAATGCAGGTGTTCACCTTGTGAAGGTGTTCAAAGCTGGCCCGGTCTAGGACGCTGGAAATAGCAGCATCGGTCGAAGTGTCGGTCAGATAGACCAGCAAAACTGGCGCTCCTTCCGGGCCGTCGATCTCAGCCGGGCAATCGTCCTTCGCCGCCATCTCGTTGTAGATGGCGCGCCATGCGGGCGTGTCATCCTGCCCAGTGAGCTGGAGGCGGACGACGGGGGTGCCATGCTGATCAAGGGTGGGCTCGGGCCTTGCTTGCAAGGGGTCAACCTGAGGCACAGCTGAGAGGCTATCGAAGGCCGCGAGGCCCCGCACAGGATCGTCCGTGCCTCTGGAACCTCCGGCGTTACCGTCGCCGGGGCCGTGGAAACCCTCGATCTTCAGCTCGCGTCGTTGTTCCCGCCGACCGCGACCGGTAGATCACGACACAACCCGACGAGCTCGGGACCGTCGGTCAGGTTTGCTCCGGGCGGTCGTCAGCGAAGGGGGTCGGCGTTTGGCGCATGGTCCACGAGAACCCAGTCGGCCACGGAGCTACCGCAAGGTCGGTGCATGGACACGAGCACTCCATGGAGATCCGGGCCTACGGTATCGGGAGTGTCCAAGCGAGTCAGTGCCGAGGACCAGATCGAGACGATCGTTGAACAAGCCCGGGTAGCCGAGGCGGGATCCACCAATCGCATGGCTTTCCTCCAAGACGTTTCCGTTCTGTGTCTAGTCGGCCTCCGCCAGCTCGCCAAGGAGATCGACAGGCTTGACCGTCGCGTCGACGTTGTGAGCAACGGCAAAGCAACTTCCCAGGGTGACGAAGCTCAAGCCGTCGAAATGGTCGAGCTAGCCTCACAATTGGGTGACCTCACATCGCAAGTTACAACGATGACCAAGGCACTTAAGAAACTTTCGAAGGACGTTCGGAAGCTGTCGAAGGGAGCCAAGAGACTCTCGAAGAAAAAGTAGCTGTCGTCCACGATTGCGCCTCATGCCCACCAACTCAGCGTCAAGCAGGAGATCGCCTGTGGACGAAGACCGCCACGGGGGTTTGCGTCCATGAGCGGGAACTCCACTGACCATCGCCCATCCAGGATTCTCACAGTGCCTACGCTGTCCCGATGGGAACCAGAGCACGGATTGAAGAATTGGTTGCCCAGGCGACCAGCAAATACCCGGACACCAATGCCCGCCTTGACGCGCTCGAGAAAGCTGGGCCGCCGGTCCTCGTTGCGCTGATGACCCTTGCGGAGGATATGGACGTACTAAGGCAGCGAGTTGACACCATGGGTTCGACGCAGGATTCCGCTGGTTCGGCTGAACTCACCCGTCAACTGAGCAGGCTTTCCTCGCAGGTCAACAAGATGACGAAGTCGGTGCAGAAGCTCATGCGGAAAAGAAAGAAGAAGTAGGGGACGCTTCACCCTTCCCTCCTCGTCGCCAACCAACTCAGCGAACATCGCAACGGCATGGACACGAATGCCCCAACGAGGCTGTGCGAACGCCGTCACGTCCTGGCTCCCGGCCATTCTCGGGACGTCGTCATCATTGGAGGCACCGGGCGCCAATGAGGGCGGGCGGTTGCATCTGATGGGGTCGTCCCGCACCGCCGGGCGCGTCACGAATGGACTCGCTTCGACCGCATCCACCTCTTCGACTGACGTGATCGTCTAGAACTCTTCGTGAGGCGTCGGAGGAATCGTGACACTGCGACCAACGTTCGGCGGCACGTAGTCACAGTGGTTCTTGCAGTACCGAGACGGTGGGAACTTCATCGCCGGCCTTTGGCAGTCCGGAGCGATGCAGCCGTCGGTCATGTGCCACGTCCGCCGAAGGGCATGGAGGTGACTGCGGACCCATCCCCGCTGCGGCGCGTGTTGCCCTTTGGTCATCGGTTCCAGAACCTACGGGCCACCCGAAGTCGACGGGTCGAGCCCGAGGTCGCAGTTGATCGTGCCGCTCGGTTCATGTGCATGCCGCTGGGCACAATACCGATGGAGGCGGTGCGCGGAGGGCCCCACGTTGTCGGCAAGAACCATCGTGCGAAGACTTCGCGCTTGTTGGTGGCGATTGGTCGACCATTCCGAGAACAAAGCGTGACGCCAAAGGCAATACGAGGCGCCTCCTCCAGATTGTCGGCCGATGAGGTCTGGCCTTCACCATCCACAAACCACTCCCGGGCGCCCATTCGGACACCCCCCGGCCGTCGTCGCGAGCAACGACACAGCGGCGTCTCGTGGGCACATTGGGTGGTAATGCAAACACTTGCTCGTGCTGGCCTGCTTGATCGCTGAGGACCAACCTGAGTGTTACGAACACCGCCACCGGCACGTTCGCCACGGTTCATTGCACCTCCGTCGAAAGGCCGAACGAGGAGTCCGATCAGTCAAACAGGACCACCGACTGCGGGAGTCCTGAGGAAATCCGGCCCCGCATGGTTCATCGCATTCACTTCGACTTCTGCCAACCAGGCAGGACCACGGGGAACACGTGCCGGGTCAACTCCATCCCGTCAGGGTTACACGCCATACCATTCGCGATCAGTTTCCGCACGTGCTTCGCGTCACCGATCACCGTGAGCTTCCGGGACTGGTCATCGACGCATCGCATCACACCGAGTTCGGAGAGCCCGGCCAGTTCGTTCTTCAGTGTGCCATTGGACAACCCGAAGATGTCCGCCTGATTGGACACAATCTCATACTCAACGGCACGAACTGACCCTGGCTGCACGTTTCCTCCAACTGATGTCAACCCTGGTCCTGTCGGTAACGGTAGACACGAATGGAGCGCAACACAACTGGAAACAGATGTTGTTGGCGGAACTCAACGTGACGGTTGTTGGGAGGTGATGGGCGGACGTCTTGGGTGACAGATTCGCGACATTCTCGCGATCAAAGCCCACCTTGACCACGACCGGTGTCGGAGTCAAAACGAGATCGGCCCGAGTAGTTAGCTCGAAAGGGTGAGGCCCGGCTCCGGCTGCTACTGAGGAGTCCGCCCTTGGCCGCCCCTTTGTTCAGAAGAGTGAGCTTTGCGAGGAGGGCTCATCATCCGTACCTCTCACCGACTCGGCCTTCGTTACGAAGCGCATCGGTCAAGCGGCTCAAGAAGTCGACCTGGCCCTTGTGTACCTTGCGTCTGGCAACCGCGATCGGCTCCCAGGCCGCTCGATCAACTTCTGGAAAATCGGCGGACTCTCCAGACTTGGGTGGCCACTCCATGGCGAAGGTATTGCTCTCGATTTTCGAGGCATCGAGATCTCCCTCGATCGCCCACACGCGAATTCGCTTTCCACTGGATTGTTTGACCTCTCCTAAGTCGATGCCGGAACTGGAGGGGGCATCCGTTCCGAGCTCCTCGCGAAACTCTCGGTGGGCCGCTTCGTACGCATCCTCGCCCTCCAGATACTCACCTTTGGGAATCGACCACGCAGCCTCGTCCTTCTTGGCCCAGAAGGGCCCTCCCGGATGCACAATGAGTACCTCAAGTACATCGTTATCACTGACTTTGAACAGGAGAATTCCTGCGCTTAGCTTGGACATCGCTAGGTTCCTCCTCACCACTTTGGCATTGCCCTCAAATTAACGCCCATCCATTGCGTCCAGTACTTCGGTCAGTTCCGTGCGTGCTGAGCTACCACAATCCATTCTTGCTGCGGTGGCTACGCATCCGTGATCGTCATTGCACCGTTCGTGGCCAGCCGGGCGATGGCGTGGAACATGATGCGTGCGGCAAAATGGGAACGTGACTTCTCTCACCAGCGAATGCCCTCGATAGCGCCGTGCCCATTACCTGCACACCTGAAGAGTCGATCTCCTTCGTCCGGCCCGTCGATCAAGTCGGCTTCGGGTTGGGGCCGGCCAACCCTGACGCATTCTTGACGGCACTGGGATCACGGGACGACTGGGAGGACCTCGTTTTTGGCGGAGCCCTCCTCCTCAACTACTACGACGTGCTTACCAAGCCTGGCGTCTCGTACCGCTGCGGCTTCTTCGGCCCGGCGGAGAGGCTTCTGCTCTCCCAGGGTCACCGCATCGAACACGTGCCGGGCGGATTCAGGCAATTCGCTCCCATCCTGGCCATGTTCGCTCCGCGTGTGATGGTGGCCCAAGGAGCGCCGCCTGATGCCAATGGAAACGTCAATCTCGCATTGCACTACGGCGCAACGCGGCCAGAACTCCTCCGAGCGGGACACGACCCCGATCGCCTCCTGATCATGGAGGTCAACCCCAACCTACCCCGCACCAAGACCCTCTCGCCTGAATTCGACAACACCATTCCGGTGGAGGTGATCGATGTCCTCGTTGAGGCCGACGGTGTGCCGTTCTCGCTCGAGGAGCCACCACCCAGTGACGAGGACCGGGCCATCTGCGATCACGCCTTGGCCTTCGTGGTCGAAGGCGCCACCTTACAAACTGGGATCGGGACCATTCCCAATATCGTCGCCTCCGAACTGGCGTCCGGCCCATTGGGTGGCTTCGGCATTCACTCGGAAATGTTCACCACAGGCCTGATGCAGTTGCATCAGGCGGGAAAGGTCACCAACGCCAACAAGGGCGTATTTCCCGGAGTCTCGGTCACCACCTTTGCGCTCGGATCCTCCGCGCTCTACCGATGGCTCAATGCCAACGACGACGTCGCATTTTTGGATGTCGATGTGGTGAACGACCCCACCACCATCGCGCGCAACGCCAACTTGGTCTCTATCAACGGGGCCCTTTCGGTCGACCTCTACGGCCAAGTGGTGGCGGACACTATTGATGGGCGCCAGATCTCTGGTGTCGGAGGTCACGAGGACTTCGTGGCCGGAGCCGAGCTCCGTGCGGACTCCCACTCGCTGATCTGCCTTCGATCGACGGTGCACGTTGCCGGCACTCCCGTCTCCCGCATCGTCGGCAAGTTGCCTGAGGGCTCGGTTGTGTCAACTCCCCGGCACCACACCGGGGTCGTCATCACCGAATACGGTGTGGCCGAGCTGATGGGTCTCACGGTGCGCGAGCGGGCACATGCCTTAGTTGACATTGCCCATCCCGACGAGCGGGCGGAGCTCCGAAAGATCGCCGACAGCTTAGGGTCCCGCTGACGTCTGGCTGCGTCCGCGCAGTCGTCGCGTTCCGCTGCCCACAAAGACGACTTGCATGACGTTCTCCCTCGACGGGTTCTGTTGCGAAAGTTGCAAGGCAAATTACGCATGTCCGCTTACTGAACCTGAGCGATCGGGTTATCTAGTCACCGAGCCCAACGTGTAGCTATCCAACCGACTGGCGACCACCGACGCGTGCAATAATCACAGCGAGGTCTCTGTGTGAGTCAAATGGAGGGGTGGACGTGAAGGTTCTACGATGCCGCGTTCCTATCGCCGTCTTGGCCGCCGGTTTGGCGGCTTTCGGATTGGCCGGTTGCACACTTTTCGGCGCCACGCTCTCTCGGTCATCCGACCCCGTGGTGCTCGACGGGAGCGCCTTACCGAAGCTCCTCGGTACAGATCCGATGCACGTCGTCGGCTTCGCATGGAATGGTAGTTCGTGGCATCAGATACCAGTGCAGGTCGACCAGCGCGACTTTGTGAGTCCGGGCCAGATCTACAACCTCCCGACGTCGAGCTACCCTGACGTGTTCGGTACAACGACGCCATACAAGATCTTGGTGTACACGCCTCCGGCGAGCCTTTCACCGGGATACACCTCGAGCGGTACATATACCCCGCCCGACTCAAACCCCATGTTCGACGCCAATGATCAACTGTCGTTTCTTGCCGTCGACACCGGCCAGCAAGCCGGTAGCTCGGTTCCCAACCCGAGCGGCGTCGACGTGACAACCCGGGAAGAAGTCAAAGCTGCCGATCCGTTGGCTCCCTCACAGTTCGGCTACGTGTACCTCTTCCACAGTGACACCCTGACCGGAGGTGGCGCCGGCACCGACGGAGTCAAATACACCTTCAGCCTCGACTCGGGTTCGTACACCGGAACTTACAAAATGGGCACGGGCTCGCTGGCTCCAAACAACACCTGGGGTTTCAATCCTGAACACTCCACTGTCGTCACCCCATCGTACAGTTTGAACTTCGGCGACCGGTGGCTCAACAACGGGATGGCCGTCACCCAAGGCGGTGCCACTGGGGCCAACATCCTTGAACGTACTCACTACTACGTGACAAACACGTGCAGCCGTAGCGAAGACACGTTCGACGGCGGTGCTAACAACCCGGGTGAGGGTGCCTTCATCGTGAACATTTCCGGCCCGGTGCGCTCTCTTCGCTCTTACATCGGAGCGAACAGTTACAAGTACACCGTCAACACCGATATCTTCTACCCCGATCGGCAGGACACCATCACCGAGCTGCGCGGACATGCTGGACTCCCCGGATACGGCAGTGCCGACGACTTTGTGACCGGCACGACAGGTCTGACCTACTCGGACCCGGCCAACAACGGCATCGCTATTGACGGAAATCCTGACGCCTTCACGCCCATTGCCTACACGACCGGATCGACTGTTCCATCGTCGTGGCAGATGGTCTCCGGTCCGCAGGGTTCACTGGTGACCGTCCGTACCATTGACACCGACATCACCGGGCTCAATGCCACTTCGGTGTATCAGGACCGAAACCCTGCCTCTCCCCCCCAATGCACCGGTGATGCTGCTGCGTGGGGCGAGAATGGCACGAACCTCACATCCCCCGCGGGTTCTGTTCCCGTCACCGATCCGACCCTCACCGCCACGCCGGCAACCTTGGTGCTCACGCGCTATCGCTACTTCGAAGCTCCCAATCTCCCAGCCACGACAGCGGCCACCATTGACAACGAGGCCCGCACTCCGATCCAGACAACCGTCAGCGGTTAACACCTCTAGCGAGGGAACACTCTTGCTGAATGGTCGACTTGAATCCAGGAGATCAGTGCAACGTGGATATGGCGTATCGGACACCGAGAGCATGCCTGAGGTGTCCCGGGAGCTCAGTTCACGCTTGACGTAGTCGTGGATCGTCCCGGTGCGCTCAGTGCTCTGGCTCGACAACACCTCATGGCGACGTCTTCGCAACGAACTAGCAACTCAAGCCTCGTAGCCTCGGAGGGATCTTCTAGGGGGGCCCGATGGATGAATTGGCACCCGCGGACGCCGCGGTAACCGAGGACGACTGGAGCGCAGCGCGCTCCCGGAACAGGCGCGCCGCCTACCTGAGCTGCGTGATCGGCGTGATCGTGGGCCCGCTGGTCGGACTCCTGGCGGTGTACCTGGCGGCGCTCTTCGCGACAGGCGCCGCCCGCTACATCGTCATGGGCCTGTGGATGGCCGTCCTCGTCGCACCGATGGCGATCGTGCTGTCGTTCCGTAGTGTGAAGGAACAAGAGAAGAGCGACGGCGTCATTGCCACACTGGCCGGGCAATTCGAGTCTCAGGCCCGGGGGCAGAAATTCGAGAGCCGTCTGGCTAACGCCTTGGACATGGCCGAGGGAGAGCCCGAGGTCGTCCAGGTGATTGAACGGTCGTTCTCAGCCATCGTGCCAGACGCACCCATCGAGCTCTTGTTGGCCGACAACAGCCACGCGCACCTCCTGCGGATGGCCTCGGCATCACCCACCGGATCGCCGCCGGCCTGCGGCGTGGACTCGCCTGATCACTGTCCCGCAGCGCGTCGGGCCCAGGTGCAACGGTTCTCCGATAGCGACGAGCTGGACGCCTGCCCCAAGCTACGGGGCCGGCCCGAAGGGGCCATGTCAGCGATGTGCGTGCCGGTTTCCATCATGGGCCGCTCGGTGGGGGTCATCCACGTCACAGGTGAGCAGCACACCTCGTTCTCGGAGAACACCGAACAAGACCTCGCTACCCTGGCCAAGCTCTCGGGCGCCCGAATCGGTCTCCTGCGGGTGATGGCGGAAACACAGCTCCAGGCGACGACGGACAGCCTGACCGGCCTCTTGAACCGACGGTCATTCGAGCATCGCGTGGCGACCCTGCGGCGTGAGGAATCAGACGTCACGATCGCCATGGCCGATCTCGACCACTTCAAGCTGCTCAACGACACCTACGGCCATGGGACGGGTGACCGCGCACTGCGGTTGTTCGCCCAAGTCCTCAGCGAGTCGCTGCGGACCGAGGACGTCGTGTGCCGACACGGAGGGGAAGAGTTCGCCATCGCGGTCCCCGGATGCAGCATCGAAAAGGCGCGTGAGATCTTTGATGCGGCGCGGACCCGCCTCGAGGCTGCGATTGCGGTCGCCGGGCTCCCGAAGTTCACCGTGAGCTTCGGGGTCGTTGGGTCCGACCCACATGACGATCTTCCCACTCTCATCAGCCGGGCCGACGCCGCACTCTTCCAAGCCAAGCGCGGGGGACGCGACCGCGTCGTCGTCTTCGACACGCTCGGGCACGAGGCCCGGGCACTGGGAGGACCCTCCGATGCGCCGAGCAACGGCCATGACCGGGTGTTCAACGGCCGGGACACCCTCGAGATGGCGGACGTACTCAAGTCATAGTTTCCGGCCTGACCGTCGGCTGGCTCAGCCTGTTCTGTTTGAAGATCCCTTCCGGAGATTCTGGAGAGAGGCCATCGACGCGGTCGGCCTAATCCTTAGGCGTAGCGACGGCCAACATTTCCTTGAGAACCTCCTCCCAAGGCACCGAATCCCACCCAGTTCGCTCTGCCTCGGCCTTTGCCACTACAACGGCGTCATCGACCCACTGGATCTCAGCATCCTCGCCCGGGCCAACTCCGTCCTTCATCATCCCGCCGAACCCGGCGCCAAAGACCGTGTCCTTCTCCAACTTCCGGATCTCTTTGAGGCGTTTGATCAGGTGGTCCGGGTGGGAGTTGGATGACCTTTCAGCCAGCTTGATCGCCCACTCAGCACAGTGCCATGCCCTCCGAAGGTCCCCATGATGCGTCGTCTTGGCAATCGCATCGCTGTACGTCGCCAGCTTCGCCTTCTCTGCGGCTGAAAGACTCGGTTCAATCTCTCGGACGAAATAGCTGATAATGGGCGATGGAGACTTCGAGTCGGACACGAGAGCAATCTACCGGATCGCCCAGTACGCAATCGTCGTGGCGCTTCTTACTCGGCCCCAACGAGTGCCACAGTCCTCATGGTCCACTCGGCCCCGTCCAATCCCTCCAACCGAGTTGCCCTAGGACCAACACCGAAGATTGTGGTAGCGCCATAACCAGTCGAAACCATCACGCTTGAGGTTTGCGGCACCGAACCGTCATGACTATCCCGAAGGCAAGAGAGCTGCAGCGTCCAGCATGGTTCAGGTCAAACACCGAGGCTTGATGCCGACGCTGCCTCAAAAGCTCGACCAGGAAGGAGACGCTTGGCCATCGGTCCCATGCGCTCCACGCGTGGTCCAACCGTCCTTCTGCGAGGTGAGCGCTTCGAGGCAAGTACTTTGGCGACCAGTCTGGCGACCGCGGAGGGATCCGCGCCGGAGACTTCATCTCTCTCCATGACGTCGATTGCTTTCGTTCGAGCGGCTGCATAGGGATCATCTCCACTGACCATCACTGTTCTCCGGCTCTGAGTGAATTCTGTGCGGAAGTTCCCAGGCTCGATGAGCGTCACCTTGACCCCGTAGGGCCTTACCTCCCATGCAAGCGCCTCGGCCCAACCTTCGAGGGCGAACTTGCTCGCCGAGTAGTACCCCTGGAACGGGATCCCAATCGTCCCTCCGATTGAGCTCATGATGATGATGTTCCCGCGTCGCTGTCGGAGCGTCGGGAGGGCAGCCACGACGGCCCGAACGGTACCGAAGAAGTTCGTTTCGATCTGAGCTCGGGCTTCGTCGATCGGAGTCTGCTCGATTGCACCGGCTAGCCCCCAACCAGCGCACGTGACGACCGCGTCGAGCCCTCCGTATTCGGTGACGGCGCCCTCGACGCCAGCAGTGACCGACTGGTCATCGTCCACGTCCATTTCGATAGAGGACCACGCGTGCGCGGTTGAGGTCCGGCGGCTGGCACCGATCACGGTGTGCTGAAGTTCGGAGAGGTGTTGAGCGCAAGCAAGCCCAATTCCAGATGACGCACCCGTAATGAGGACGACTTTTCGTGCCATGGTGGGTTCTCCTTGTTGGTGGTGCTCTGCGGCAGCAAGAAATCATAAGGTCGCGCGCGAGACCTTCTGCGAGTTCCTGCAATTCGCTGGCGTTGAGTGCCCGCCCGCAGAATGAACGACGCCCCGAGAAACCGGACAGCATCTCCGTCCAACTCTGACCTGCGGCTTCCTGAGCAGTCCCAACGGGATTTGAACCCGTGTCGCCACCTTGAGAGGGTGGTGTCCTAGGCCTCTAGACGATGGGACCAGGCGGTGGAATCCCGAAGGATTCCGCCGGTGCTCGGGGGGAAGGACTCGAACCCTCAATAACTGGACCAGAACCAGTCGTGTTGCCGATTACACCACCCCCGAATGAGTGGATGACCAGGTTAGCCGAGCCTGTGGCAGGGTGGCTTCGGCAGGACGCGGTGGGTTCGTGCTGATGTGAGACCGGGGCTCAGGCCGCATGGAGCCATTCCAGGTGGTTGTACCCGATGATCCGGCCGAAGCCGACGCCCACCGCCTCCTTGAGGAAATACGGGACGGTGGCCCATCCGGTGATAGGCGAGGTCTGAGTGGGGGTCGGCGACGGTGTGAGGCCGAGCGTCGAGGCGATCGCCATGGACCGGTCCTCGTGGAACGGGTCGGTCGTCATCAGCACGGTGCCGAGATTCCGGGCCAGCAACTGGGGGGCGGCGTCGGCCACATTCTCGTAGCTGTCATTGCCTCCCGCCTCCAATATGGCGGTGCGGGGGACACCCATCTTCTCGAGGTACATGGCGCTGGCTTGCGCCTCGGTGTACAGGTCACCCGGCTCTTTGTTGCCGGTCACCATGATGATCTTGGCGTAGCCGGCGCGGTACAGGATCAGTGCCTCGTGCAGGCGAGCCGCCAGGTCCTTGGTGGGCCTGCCGTTGTCCTGTGCCGCCCCCATGACCACGATGGCCCCGGCCGGCTGGGGGTCGTAGTGGCGCGAGGTCAACCACACCTGCACCAAGGTGACGGCGAAGTAGATGACAACGGCCGCCAGCAGCAGGCTCAGGATACGCAGAGCCCAGCGCAACGGCGACAGCAGCATCAGTTGGTGGTACGGAGGCGGGTCAGCGCGGCGGCCAGGCGGCGCCGGGTCTCGTCTCGGCCGAGCACTTCGAGTGACTCGAAGAGCGGCGGCCCCACCTGCCGGCCGGTGACAGCCACCCGGATGGGCGCCTGCGCTTTCCCCAGCTTCTTGCCGAACGACTCACCCAGGTCGGCCGTGACCCGGTGCAGTTCGTCGCGCTGCCACTCGCAGTCGGCGTAGAGGTCGAACGCGCCCTGGAGCAGCTTGGGTGCCACCTCGTCGCGTCCGATGGCCTTGTCCCAGCTCTTTTCGTCGATCGGCGGATCTTCCAAGAAGAGGAAGTCGACCAGGGCGGGCACTTCACTCAACGTGGCCACGCGCTCTTGGACGACCGGAGCCATCAGACCGAAGACCTCATCATTGAATCGCTCAGCGGGCCACGGCGGTCCTGGCGTCGTCGCGCTGTCGGCGTCGGGATCGTGCCATCCCCCGGGCGCCCACTCCCCCTTCACCGGGTCGACCCACGGTCGCGATTCGGCAACGAACGCAGCGGTGGAGAGGGCGCGGATGTAGACGCCGTTCATGTGCGTGAGCTTCTGAATGTCGAAGAAGGCCGGCGACCGCTGCACGTCCTCGATGCGGAATCTCTCGATCAACGTTTCCAACGGGACGATCTCGTCCTCCCCGGGGCTCCATCCCAACAGGGCCAGATAGTTCCGGAAGGCGGCCGGGAGGTAGCCCTGCTCTCGATACATCTCGACCGCCACCGGATCGCGGCGCTTGGAGAGCTTCTTGCCCTGCTCGTTGACGAGGAGCGGGAGATGGGCGTAGACGGGAAGTGGCATGTCGGTGGCCGAAGCCGCGTTGAGGGCGTCCCACAACATGATCTGCTTGGGGGTGGTGGGGAGCAGTTCTTCGCCCCGGAACACGTGCGAGATGGCCATGGTCCGGTCGTCGACCGCATTGGCCAGGACGAAGAGCGGCATGCCGTTGCCCTTGACGCAGATGAAGTCCTCGGTGGCCCGGTTGGGGAACTCGACCTCGCCCCGGACCAGGTCGACCACGGTGGTGCTGCCCTCGTCGGGTGTCCGGAAGCGCAGGGCCCGGCCGTCACCCCGGGGCAACCCGAGGTCGCGGCAGTGCCCGTCGTAGCCCGGGGTCGGGTCACCGGCCGCCGCCCGTGCCTTGGTCCGCTCCTCGATCTCCTCCCGGGTGCAACCACAGGCGTAGAGCGCGCCGCTGCCCCAGAGAGCCTCGATGGCCGCCTGGTGGGCTGCGCCCTGGGCCGACTGGAAGTACGGGCCCTCATCGGGGGGCATACCCAGCCACTCGAGGGCGGCGATGATGCCATCGGTCCATTCGGGGCGGTTGCGCTCTTCGTCGGTGTCCTCGATCCGCAGAATGAACGTGCCGCCGCGCTGGCGCGTGAACAACCAGTTGAACAGGGCGGAGCGGGCACTGCCGACGTGGAAGAAGCCGGTGGGCGAGGGCGCGAAGCGCAGACGGGGAACCGGAAGGGGCGAGGGGTCAGTCATGGATGGCCTGGGTACAACTACAGCACGCTGCCGGGGGCAGCGTCGGTCACTGCGTCAGTCGTCCTCGGCAATGGAGATGGCACCCGTCGGGCAGCCGTTCACGGCTTCGCGCAGCTTCTCGCGCATCGACTCCGGCGGGTGTTCGTCGAGGACGTAGAGGTACCCGTCGTCGCGCACCTCGAAGACCTCGGGCAGGATGCCCATGCAGACGGCGTTGCTGGCACACTCGTCGAAGTCCACGACGACCTTCACAATCGACCTCCTGGTCATTTGGTTGCCCGAGCATATCGGCCGGGCCACCTGATTCAGGGCTTGTCGACCCCGACCACCCACATGGCAAAGAACTGGGACCCGCCACCGTAGGCCTGACCGAGGGCGCGCCGGGCGTCGGGCACCTGGTGTTCACCAGCCAGTCCGCGGATCTGCAGGGCGGTTTCGAGGAACCGGAGCATGCCCGACGCGCCGATCGGATTCGAGGAGAGCACACCACCCGAGCAGTTCCACGGGATGTCGCCCCCCTCCATGTAGGTGGCGCCGGCTTCGGTCAGCTTCCACCCGTCACCTTCGGCGCAGAAGCCGAGGTTTTCCAACCACATCGGCTCGTACCAGCTGAAGGGCACGTAGACCTCGGCCATGTCGAAATCCTCGCGGGGTGTGGTGATGCCGGCCTGCCGGTAGAGGTCGGCGGCGCAGTCCCGCCCGGCCCGGGGATTGACCTGGTCCCGACCGGCGAACTGGGTGGGCTCGGAGCGCATGGCCATGCCGTGGATCCAGGCCGGGCGCTTTCCGGTGTCGGACTCGGCTTGTGCCGCCGCCGACTCCGAGCCGATCACCATGGCGGCCGCGCCATCCGAGGACGGGCAGGCCTCCAGGTAGTGCAATGGATCCCACAGCATGATGGAGTCCTCGACCATTTTGAGGTCGATGTCGGGCAGATGCAGGTGGGCGTAGGGATTCTTGAGCGCGTGCAGGCGGTCCTTGACCGCGACCTTCATGCCGATATCGCGCGGGGCGCCCGAGCGATGCATGTAGGCCCGGATGATGGGCGCGAAATAGCCGCCGGCCCCGGCCAGTAGCGGGGTGGCGAAGGGTTGGGGCACCGACAAGGCCCACATGGCGTCCGAATCACTCTGCTTCTCGAAGGCCACGGTCAGTACTCTGTTGTGCACTCCCGAGGCCACCAGGTGCGACGCCACAATGGCGGTCGACCCACCGACCGAGCCCGCCGTGTGCACCCGGAACATCGGCTTACCCACGGCACCGAGTGCGGCGGCCAGGTAGAGCTCGGGCATCATGACGCCCTCGAACATGTCGGGGGCCTTGCCCACCACGACGGCATCGATGTCGGCAAAGCCCAGGCCGGCGTCCTCGAGCGCCATCACGGCGGCCTCGCGCACCAGGCCGGCGATGGAGACGTCCTCCCGTTTGGACTTGGCCACGGTCTGGCCGATGCCGATGACGGCGCAACGCTCGGCCATCAGACACCCTCCAGGACGCAGACGAGATTCTGCTGCAGGCAGGGACCAGAGGTGGCATGGGCCACGGCCCGATCGGCCTGGCCCGACCAGATGGCCCGGGAGGCCTCGCCGATACGGATGAGACCGGCCGACATCATGGGGTTGGCCGCCAGCGCGCCGCCCGACGGTGAGAGGTCGACATCCTCTCCCAGGCCGAGGGCCTCGGTGAGGATCAACTCCTGGTGGGCGAAGGGCGCATGGAGTTCGGCCACGTCGACCGCTTTCTCGGCCACACCGGCCTTCTCGCCGGCCAACTTGGTCGAGGGTGAGTGGGTCAGATCCCTCGCCCCGAGGGCGTGGGTCTCGATCCGGTGGTCGATGCCGGTGATGAAGGCGGGGCGCGGGCAGAGTTCGTAGGCCCGGTCTCCGGCCGCCAGCACAATGGCGGCACACCCGTCGGTCAACGGCGGTAGGGCGTGTCGCCGCAGCGGTGCCACTTCGTAGTCCTCGGCCAGCAGGGTCTCGGCGGAGCGGTCGTAGGCCACCTGGGCTTTGGGGTTCTTCAGAGCGGAGCGACGAGCCCGGGAGGCCACGGCGGCGAAGTCGGCCTCGGTGGCCATGCCGGCGTCGATCATGGCCTGCGCCTGCAGTGCGGCCAACGAGGTGGGGTCGGGCCACAACGGGGCCATGTAATAGGGATCGAGCTGGACGGCCATGATCTCGTTCAGGTCGCCCGGGGACGATCGCCCGAAGCAGTAGACCAGCGCCGCGTCGATCTCGCCCTCTTGGAGCAGCACCCAGGCTTCGTACAGGGCCCAGGCCCCGTCCATCTCGACGTGGGACTCGGCCCGGGGGGGCCACACCCCCACGGCGTCGAGCGCGGTGACGAAGGAGAAGGGGCCGCCGACGAGGTAGTCGGTTGAGCCCGAACAGATGAAGCCGACGTCGTCCTTGGTGATGCCGATGGCGCCGAACACCTCGGCCACCACCGGCTGGAGCATCTCGACGTCATTGTGCTCGGCCTCCCGCCGGACCAGATCGGATTGGGCGAAGGACACCACACCGACGGGACGATGGCCCGAGGTGAGGCCCGGGAACGTGCTCACAGGTATTCCTTGTAGGTCTCGAATTCGGCGTCGGGCTCGCCGCTGGGCCGGAAGTACTTCACCGAGGCCATGGTCGGTCCGAGCTGGTCGGGCTCGACCCACACCGCCTCCACCCGCATGCCCATGCGGATCTCGTCGGTGGGAATTTCCTGAATGAGGCCCATGAATGAGATGTTGGCCCCGTCGAGCAGGATCTGGGCGCAGATGTAGGGGATCTCGATGGTCTGTCCGGCAAAGGGCACGTTGACCACGCAGTACGTGGTGACCGTCCCCGTGTTGGGCAGCTCGACGATCTCGTCCGTCGCCACCCCGTCGGTCGGGCACGAGCCGCGCGACGGCGTGTACACCTTCTGGCACTTGGGACAGCGCTGGCCGATGAACTTTCCCTGTTCCAAGCCGTGCAGGTTCTTGCTCTGCGCCACCCCGGGCGTGAAGACATAGTCGAGGCGCATGGGTGCCGCCATCATGGTCACCGGCTCGCTCATGGCTTCCCTTCCACTGCGACGAAGTGGCGGATGTCGTTCACGTGACCCACTCGCTCGGCGGGCGGAATGAACTCGGGCCGAACCCGCATCCCGGTGGCGACCTCTCCGGAGTCCGCGGCCGACAGGACGTGCAGGAACGACGTGTCGGCGCCGTCGAACTGCACCAGGACCCAGGCGAAGGGTGTCTGCAGGGGGTGCTTGGGCCTGGGCCGGGGGACCCAGGACCACGAGGTGACGGTCCCCTCGGGGCCGACGTCGACGATATCGGTGGTCTCGTCCCCGGTCTCGGGGTCGTACTCGGTGGGCGGCACGATGACCTTGCCCCCGGTGCCGCGGATCCCGACCACCTTGCCGTCTCGGAGCCCCGTCAGGAAGGCTCCGACAACGGGACCGACCGAGCGGACGTAGGGATACTCGAGGACATGGTCGGCGCTGTAGTGGACCCCGTCGTCAGCCATCGTCACCTCCCCTACCTCATCGGCCGCCTCGCGCGGCCCTGGGTGAAACTAGAACAGATTCCAGTTCTGTGCCAGAGGCGGTCGGCTCATTCGCTCAAGCCCGTCGGGTCGACGCTGGCCAGCAAGCGCGCGATGAACTCACGGTCGTGGAGGATGGGAATTTCCGAGATGAAGAGCCGCCCGTAGCGCTCGAAGTACATCAGCTGCTTGGTGAGGAGGAAGGTACCCCGGTCGAACTCGGACATGAGGCCGCCGGACTCGTCGGCCAGCCGGCGCAGGCGCCGCTGGGCCTGCAGGCGGTGCACGATCGCACCGAGGCTGCGGGAATGGGCCTCGATGCCCTGCGCCCTGGCCACCTGGAGCTGAATGGTCTGCATGAGCCCGGCCAGGCTGACCTCCCCGAAGGGCCGGGTCAGCGCCGGCTCGAAGATGCTCCGCACGAACCCCGTGAGTTCCTCGTCGGACATGCCCACCGCCATCCCGATGGCCGGTCCGTAGGTGCGCGTGATGTGGGCCGTCACGTCGGTCCAGGCCGCTTCGTCGCCCATGGCCGCCGAGAGCAGCGAAATGAAGAAGCGGTGTGTCGAGGGGTCGAGCCGTCCCACAATGCCCCAGTCGATGACGCCGATGCGGCCGTCGCGCAGCAGCATCATGTTGCCGGCATGGACGTCGCCGTGAAAGGCACCCCAGCGCACGGTGGTGAGAAAAAAGGCGCGCATGACCTCTTGGACCAACGGCCTGGGGTCGACGCCCAGCGCGGCGACCTGGGCCAAGTCGTCAATCGGCACGCCGTCGAAGAACTCCATGGTGAGGACGTTGCGACCGGACAGCTCGGGATACGGCTCGGGGACCGCGATCTTCGCCAGCTCGAATTCGTTCTGGAGCCGCCGGAAGTGAACGAGTGAACGGGCCTCATTGCGCAGATCCATCTCCTCGCCGATCTGCACCCGGAAGCCGTCCAGCATCTGCAGGGTGGAACCGGCCAGCTGGTCACCGGTCTGTCGCACCAGGATCTCCATGAGCGGCTGGATGAGGTCGAGGTCGGCCGCCACCAGATGTTCGACATTGGGCCGCAGCACCTTGACCGCCACCACCCGACCGTCGTGGAGGCGGGCCCGGTGCACCACGGCGATGGAGGCCCGCCCGATCGGGACGTGTTCGAAGTCGGCGAACGCGTCACCCAAGGCACAGCCGAGGTCTTCCTCGACCCGTTGGCGCACATCGACGAAGGGGACGGCCGGACCCGTGTCCAGGCACGCCCGGAACTCGTCGGCCACCTCGTCACCGAACATCCCCGGTGACGAGGCGATGATCTGCCCGAACTTCATGAAGGTCCCGCCCAGGTCCTCGAAGCTCTTGCGCAGCGGACGGGCCAGCTGGCCCGGGGGCAGCGCACCCTGGCGAAAGGTGCGGAGCTGGCGCAGCGCGGTGGGGGCGAAATGCGTGCCCACCACCTTGGTGATCGTGGCGCCCCTTCGGACCAGCTCGGCCCGACTGGGCTCGGGCAGGCGCCGAGGGTAGATCCGTGGCACATCTTCGGTCAGTGGACGTGGCCGTGGCACTGCCCCGCCCGGCGGAGCGACCGAGTCCCCCGCCGCTGGTTCCGCGTCGGGGGGACTCATGGCGTCAGGAAAAGGACGCTTCAACCGCCGCCAGCGCGCCCTTGTAGGTGTCACCGAAGATCGGCGCCATCTCCGCCGGCTCGACGTCGTAGGCCCACGTCACCTTGGATCCGTCACCGTCGGGCTCGACGCTGATGGTGGCGGTGTGGCTCTCGATGGGAACGCCGTCCACGACCGAGTAGGTGATGGTGCGCGTGACGTCGTCCCGCGACAGCAGTCGTTCGCGTATCTCCATGCCGAACATGCCGATGATGCGATCGTCACCCTCCAGCCGGAAGGATTCGATGCCGGGAAAGAACTTGTCCACTTCGCCGAAACTGCCTACCTTGGCCCATACCTCGTCGGGTGTGGCGGCCACCGTCACGTCAACTGCGCCTGCTGCCATGTCCTGCTCCTTGCTTCCTTGACTGGATGCTTCCTCGACCGGATCATTTGCTCGGTGCCGCAGGTACGCTACTGCCGACCGCACACCCCTGCGTCAGGACAGCCACACGGAGGCTCATCGATCATGGACACACGCTCCATCGGCTCACTCACCGTCGGCGTGGTGGGGCTGGGCTGCAACAACTTCGGCATGCGGATCGGGCGCAAGGAGACCGCGTCCGTGGTCGGCGCGGCGCTCGATGCCGGCATCACCCTCTTCGACACCGCCGACATCTACGGAGGCACCAAGAGCGAGTCGTATCTCGGCGCCGCCCTGGGGACCCGGCGCGACGAGATCGTGCTGGCCACCAAATTCGGCGTCCCGTACGAAGGGCATGAGGGCGGGGCCGGCGCGGCCTACATCCGGACCGCCGTAGAGGACAGCCTGACTCGGCTGGGCACCGATCGCATCGACCTCTATCAGCTCCACGCGCCGGACCAGAAGACGCCGATCGCCGAGACGGAGGGGGCCCTGGCCGAGCTGGTGACCGAGGGGAAGATCCGGGAATTCGGGTGCTCCAACTTCGATGCCGCCATGCTCTCCGACGCCCGGGCCGCCTTGGTCGGGAGCGCGCCGGGCTTCGCCAGTGTGCAGAATCAGTACAACATCCTCCACCGCGAGCCCGAGGATGCCGTGTTGCCCGCCTGTGAGCGCTCCGGCATGGCCTTCCTCCCCTACTTCCCTTTGGCCAGTGGACTCTTGAGCGGCAAGTACCGGGCGGGCGAGGCACCCCCCGAGGGCACTCGCCTGGCCGCCATGGGCGCGGCCGCCAGTAGCCAGCTCAGCGACGTCCGCCTGGCCCAGGTGGCGGCGCTCGAGGCACTGGCCCAGAGCGAAGGGCACACCGTGCTCGAGCTCTCCATTGCCTGGCTGCTCTCGCGGCCTTCGGTCGCCTCGGTGATCGCCGGAGCCACCAAACCCGAGCAGATTGCCGCCAACGTGGCCGCCGGCGGATGGAAGCCCAGCTCCGAAACCCTGGCTCAGGTCGACGTCATCGCCCCGCGGTGACATGGCCGGCTCGCCGGTGTCGACTAGGCCGGCGCCATCACCGCCGCTTCCACGATCTGGATATCGGGTGGCTGGATGGCCAGGGGACCGCCGGCCACCGGGACCTGCCAGACCATGGTCACGAACGGCGTGCTCTTCTTTACCGTGCCGGCCGCGCACGGAGTCGAACCGGTCACGTCAAAGGCCGCGGTCGAGACCGCCGGTCTGCGACCCACACACGTTGGTGCGCTGGTGCCACTGCACCAACGCCCCGTAGGGCATGGGTGTTTTAGGCACCGTGCCCGGCAGGATGTACATGGCAGCGACCAGGGCGGTCTGACCGGACGGCAGGGTGGCGTAGACCAGCCCGTCAATGAACTGCGGGTCCAGCGTCCGCTTGGCGGCCGCGTTGGCCGCCACCGTCGCCGGGTTCACGTACGTCACCACCGGGTAGCTCGTGGGTGAGACGGCGACGTAGCCGGCCGCCATGGCCTCGGTCGGGGTGGCGTAGGCGGCGGCCGCCTGGCTGGTCGACTGGACGTACTGCGTGGCGCCGAGCAGCTGGGTCGCCGTGACCGCCTTGGCGCATCCGGTGACGGCCATGTGGATGTCGCTCGGACCGTTGGCGCCGTTGGCCAGCAGCACGTTGGACATGGCGCTCGGCAGGGCCGGACCGGTGTAGTGCCAGTTGGTCGTGGTGGTGTTCAGCCCGGCCGCAGCCGAGGCGTCCGCCCCGTTCATGTTCATGCCCAGATTGGATCCGCCCATGGCCATGAAGGGAGAGTTCGCCAGGTCGAGCCCCGACCTCGGCAGGCCGGCCTGGTGCCGCGTGCACGTCGGTGTCGAGGTCGGCGCGGCGTCAGCGTTCGAGGTGCCGGAGGCGCCGGAGCCCGACTGGGCCATGTGCATGCCGGCCATGGCGGTCCCGGCCGTTTCCTGGGCCGACACCGGGTACGTCGCGCTGACGAGGAGGCCCACGCCGATGACGGCGGCGCCAGCGATGGAGAAGGCCGGTCGCCGGCGCAGCAGGGCGGTGAACGGGGCGGGCGAGGAGGATCGGGTGGCCAGGCGTTCGGGGACCATGGCCAGGGCCAGCACGATGATGAGGGGGCCGGTGTTGGGGTCGGTGCCCGAGCCGCTGAAGATGCCCCCCAGCCACCCCTGGCCCGTGATCCACAGGACGGCGGCCAGCAGGCCTCCGGCGAAGAGGAAGCCGCTGGGCCGTCGCGTCAACAAGGGCCCGAGGCCGATGACGAGGGAGGCAATGGCCAGCACCCATGCCGTCTCGAGACCGGTCGAGTTGAAGTGACTGCCGACGTTGGTCAGGAAGTGGGAGTAGAAGTTCGGCGTCCCCGGCGCCATACCCACGATGGCGCTCGACACCGAGGTCGGGGTCCGGTTGGCCGGAAGCACGAACAGCACGGCGGCCAGCACCCAGTAGCCGCTCCACACGGCGAGCGGCGTGACGACACCGCCGATCCCGCGACCCGCGGCAGACGACGCCACCCCTTCGAGTTCGAGGTCCTCGGTGTGCTGCTCATCGGCGGTGACTTGATCGGTGGTCCGGGTGCCGGCCCGGGTGGCCCGACGGGGCCAGGCCATCAAGCCCAGGCAGCCGTAGAGGAAGACCGACCCGGGTGCCCCTGTCAGCGCGGTGGCGGTCCCGGTGAAGAGCATGCCGAGCCCCTCACCGAGGACCCAGACGCCGAGCGCCCAGAAGAACGACACGACGAGAGCAGGCCGCACGGTGCGACGGAAGAGCAGCCCCGTGCCGATGCACAATTGGATCAGGGCGAAGAACGTGTTCCAGACGGCGACGTGGGGGCTGAGGAAGTGCCCCATGTGGGTCAGGAACCAGGCGATCGGCGCCGGTTGCCCGCTGGCGTTGGCCAGGATGAAGCTGTTCACGAAGCCTTGGCCGAACATGTAGGGCTGGAACTGCAATGCCGCGTCGAGGATCCAGAACAGGCCGAGGATGACCTGGATGGTGCGCTGGGTCCTCACCAGGTGCGGAAGCCTGCGGGCTCGAGCGGCCGACAATTCGGCGGTGTCTGCCATAGTGCCCTGGCCACGATACTGGGGGTGGCCCGGCCCACACGGTCAGGCCAGCCGTCAGAAAGGCCTGTACATCGACTGCGACGTGCTGATTCGGCTCAATCCGGGACCGTGAAGTCCTGCGTCACGACGATCGGGCGGCGTGATGTCGTGAGAGCCTCGACCAGCCGGCGCGCCCGTTGTTACGAGTCGGGACATGTCGGTCGCGTCGGCACCGCAGGTGCGGGGCGATGGGTCGGGATCGTCTGGCTGGATGGCCCGTCCCACGTTCCGGGGCCGGGAAGGGCTGTCAGGCGTTGGCGACCGCTGAGACCAGCTTGGAGAGGGTGTCCTTGGCGTCCCCGAAGAGCATCGTTGTCTTGGGGTCATAGAGGAGCTCGTTGTCGATGCCGGCGAAACCGGGGCGCATGGAACGCTTGAGGAAAATGATGTTCTCCGCCTCGTCGGCATGGATGATCGGCATACCGAAGATGGGGCTGCCGGGCGTGGTCTTGGCCGCCGGGTTCACGGTGTCGTTGGCCCCCACTACCAGCGCCACGTCGGCCGTCGACATCTCGGGGTTGGCCTCGTCCATCTCCTTCAAGTCCCCGTAGGGCACGTTGGCCTCCGCCAGGAGGACGTTCATGTGCCCCGGCATGCGGCCCGCCACCGGGTGGATGGCGAAGAAGGTTTCTACGCCGCGTGCCTTGAGGGCCTCCTCCAGCTCGCGCACGGTGTGCTGGGCCTGGGCGACCGCCAGGCCATAGCCGGGAATGATGACGACCTTGCGCGCGTAGGCCAGCAGCACGCCCACGTCCTCGGGCGTCCCCGCCCGGACCGGCCGCGTCGCGTCGCCCTCCTCACCGCCGGTGGCCGTGATGACCGAGCCGAACGCGCTGAAGAGGATGTTCGGCAGCGAGCGGCCCATCGCGCTGCTCATGAGCCGGGTCAAGATGATGCCCGAGGCGCCGACCAGGGTGCCGGCCACAATCAGCAGATCGTTGTCGAGCACGAAGCCCGAGGCCGCGACGGCCAGGCCGGTGAACGAGTTCAGCAGCGAGATGAGGACCGGCACGTCCGCGCCGCCGATGGGGAGCACGAAGATCACCCCGAGCACGAGGGCGAGCACCAGGATGATCCAGACGTAGACGATGCTGCCGGTGACCAGGGCGAGGATGACCATGACCCCGATGGCCGCCCCGACCAGCGCGTTGATCACCTGCTGGCCCGGGTAGGTGATGGGCCGCCCGGTGATCAGCTCCTGCAGCTTGATGAAGGCGATCGCGCTCCCAGAGAAGGACACAGACCCGATCAGCACGCCCAGCAGGACCTCGACCGTGACGTAGACGGCGGGCTGCAGCCCGAGCGAGTGCAGGTGCAGCAGCTCCACGATGGAGATCAGGGCGGCGGCGCCGCCGCCGACGCCGTTGAAGACGGCCACCAGCTGGGGCATGGCGGTCATCTTCACGAAGCGGGCCACCGGCACCGCGATCGCCGCGCCGAGCACCATGGCGATGATCGTCAGCGTGAGGTTCCAGCCCGAGTGCCGCAGCGTCGGGAGGGTGAAGGTCATCGCGATGGCGAGGGTGGCCGCCGCGGCGCCGACCAGCTCGCCGCGGCGTGCGTGCTTGGGCGAGCTCAAGCCCTTCAGGGCGAAGATGAAGCCGGCGATGGCGATGAGATAGGCCAGGTCGCGCGCGGTCGTCAGCGTGAAGGAGACGGCCAGCATCAGGAGGCGCCCCCGCTGGGTTCAGAGGGCTCTGAGGGCGTGGCGTCCTCCGCCTTGGCGGCCCGCGGGCGGGGCCGGTCGTCCGGCTTGCCCTTGAACATCTCGAGCATGCGGTCGGTCACCACGAAGCCGCCCACCACGTTCAACGTGGCCAGGAAGACGGCGAGGAAACCGAGCACGACCTCACCGGCCCCGTGGGCCTCACCCATGATGGTCATCGCGCCGACCAGCACGATGCCGTGGATGGCGTTGGACCCCGACATCAGCGGGGTGTGCAGAATGCTCGGCACCTTGGAGACGACCTCGATCCCGACGAACGCCGCCAGGACGAAGATGGTCAGGTAGCCGACGATCCCCGTGGTCGACCCTCCGGTCGGGGTCGATTGCAACAGCAAGGCGATCACGACTGTCCTCCTTGTGTCCCGCCGAGGAGATCCACCGCCGCCGGCGCGACCGCCGTGCCCTGGCGGAGCACGCCCATGCCGGCCACGATCTCGTCGTCCCAGTCGGGTGCCAGGTTCCCCTCGGGTCCCATGAGGGCCAACACGTTGGCCACGTTGCGGGCGTACAAGAAGCTGGCATGCGTCGGCATGCCCGACGGCGGGTTGGCCATCCCCACGATCTGGACCCCTTGGTGGTCCACCACGACGCCCGCTTGCGACAGCTCGCAGTTGCCCCCCGAGTCGGCCGCCATGTCGACGATGACCGCCCCCCTGGACATGCCCTCGACCATCGCCGTCGTCACCAGAATCGGAGCGGCGCGCCCGGGCACCGCGGCGGTGGTGATGACCACGTCGGACGCGGCGACCTCGGCCGCCAGCGCCGCGCGCTGGGCCGCCAGTTCCTCGTCGGTCAGTTCGCGGGCGTAGCCACCGGTCCCTTCGGCCGTCACGCCCAAATCGACAAAGGTCGCACCGAGACTTTCCGCCTCCTCCTTGGCGGCGGCCCGCACGTCGTAGGCCTTGACCACCGCACCGAGCCGTCGAGCCGTGGCGATCGATTGCAGCCCGGCCACGCCCACCCCCATGACCAGGACCTTGGCCGGCGGCACTGTGCCCGCCGCCGTCATGAACATGGGGAAGAACTTGGTCAGGTGTTCGGCCGCCGTCAATCCCGCCCGGTAACCCGACACGGTGGCCTGTGAGCTCAGGGCGTCCATGCCCTGAGCCCGGCTGATGCGGGGCAGCAGGTCGAAACTGAACACCGTGGCCGAGGATGCGGCCAGCGTCCGCACGGCGTCGGCCGACTGGGCCGCCTGGAAAAAGCTGAGGACGGTGGCGTTCTGAGGTACGAGTGCGGCGTCCTCGGCGCTCGGGGCGTTGACCCGGACCACCAGACCCGCCCCGTCATGGGTGCTCCGGGCGTCGGGAGCGACGGTGGCGCCGGCGTCGCGGTAGGCCTGGTCGGAGAACGCGGCCTCGTCACCGGCGCCGGCCTGGACGACGACCTCCCAGCCGGCCGCCGCCAATCGCTTGGCCACGTCGGGGACGAGGGCCACGCGCCGTTCGCCCGGACGCGTCTCGGTGGGAACCGCCAATTTCACGGTCGTTGTGTCTAGCAGCTGAGCGCTGACCACCCCTCATTTGACGAAACCGTCTCGGGCGCCCGGCGTCGCCGGCTCCCATCGGCCCGGTGCGGATCAGGCCCAGCTCAGGCCTCGCCCGGCGTAGCCAGTGCCGTGAGGTAGGCGGGCCATTCGCCCCCGCCGTGCACGACCAGATTGGCCCCGGTGACGAAGGCCGCCGCCGTGCTGGCCAGGAAGAGGCACGCCGAAGCCACATCCTCGACCCCTCCCATGCGGCCGAGGGGCACCGTGGCCGCCACCCGCGCCGATCCCTCGGGACCGCCGTAGTGCTCGTCCCCGGCGTCGGTCTGGAGCAGCCCGGCACTCACGCAGTTGACCCGGACCGACGGGGCCCACTCGACGGCCAGGGTCGAGGTGAGGTTGATCAACCCGGCCTTGGCGGCGCCGTAGGCCGCCGTCCCGGGCGATGGGCGTAGCCCCGAGACGCTGCCCACGTTCACGATGGACCCCCCGCCGTCCTGGCCGGCCATGGCCTCCCGGGCCGCCTGGGCGCAGTAGAAGGGGGCGAGCAGGTTCAACGCCACCACGGATTCGAAAAATCGCGGCGAGGCCGCCTGGGCCATGACCTGGGGAGAGCCGCCGGCGTTGTTGACCAGGACGTCGAGCCGACCGAATTTCTCGACCGCGGCGCCGATGACCAGGCGGGCCTCCTCGGGCCGGCGCACGTCGGCCGTCACGAAGGTGGCCCCCTCGACCTCGGCCTCGTGGCGGCCGCAGGTGACCACGCGGGCCCCGGCCCCGAGGAACGCGGCCACGATCCCGGCTCCCACGCCGCGGGAGCCGCCGGTGACCACCACCACCTGATCGTTGAAGTCGAAGACCGCCTGCGGCACGGCCGCCCACCCTACGGCACCGATTCGAGCGCGGTGTTGGCCCGCCCGACCCGGCTCGCCTAAGTTCGCAGGGGTTTCGACCCGGCGTCAGACCCACGGCACGAAACACGAAAAGGGGATACCGGCGTCATGCCCGTACACATCGTCCAGGAGCACATCGGGATCGGCGAGGTGGTCATCGACCATCCGCCGGTGAACGCGCTCGATGTGGCGGGATGGTTCGACCTGGCTGAGGCGCTCATTGCGGCCGGTCGGGTCCCCGAAAATCGGGTGGTGATCTTGCGGGCCAACGGACGCGGGTTTTGCGCCGGGGTCGACATCAAGGAGATCAATGCCAAGGGGGACGAGGCGCTGGTCGGGGTCAACCGCGGCTGCGCCGCCGCGTTTGCCGCCGTCTACGACTGCGAAGTGCCGGTCATCGCCGCCGTTCAGGGATTCTGCCTGGGTGGCGGTATCGGGTTGGCCGGCAACGCCGACATGGTCGTGGCGTCCGACGACGCCACCTTCGGACTGCCCGAGGTGGATCGGGGCGCGCTCGGGGCAGCCACCCATCTGGCTCGCCTGGTCCCTCAGCACGCCATGCGCAAGATGGTCTACACCGCCAAGCCCATCTCGGCCTCCGAGTTGGCCTCCTACGGATCAGTGGCGGCGGTCGTGCCCCCGGGCGATCTCCACGCCGCGGCGCTGTCCCTGGCCACCGAGATCGCCGCCAAGAGCCCGAGCATCATCCGGCGGGCCAAGGAATCGCTCAACGGCATCGACCCCGTCGACGTGAAGCGCAGCTACCGGTTCGAGCAAGGCTTCACCTATGAGCTCCATGTGCGCGGCGTGGCCGACGAGCAACGCGCCGCCTTCGTCGAAAAGCGCGACGCCGACACCTCGACATGACCCGGCGCACCACATGAGCGACAAGCGCACGACGGTGGACGACATCGTCGGCGAACTCCGTTCGGGCATGACCATCGGCATCGGAGGCTGGGGCTCCCGCCGCAAGCCCATGGCCGCCGTTCGCGCCCTGTGCCGCTCCGATCTCACCGACCTGACCGTCGTGGCCTATGGCGGCCCCGACATCGGGCTGCTCTGCGCCACCGGCAAGGTGCGCAAGGTGGTGTGCGGCTTCGTCACCCTGGACTCCATCGCGCTCGACCCGCACTGGCGCGCCGCTCGCCAGCAAGGGCGGGTCGAGGTCATGGAGGTCGACGAGGGCATGTTCTTCCAGGGGCTCCAGGCCGCGGCCTGGCGGGTGCCCTTCCTGCCCACCCGGGCCGGGCTCGGATCCGACGTGCTCACCGTCAACCCCGACCTTCGCCTGGTCCGCTCCCCCTACGGCGCCGACAGCCCGTTTCTCGGTGACCCGTCCGACGCCGAGGTCGAACTGGTCGCCATGCCGGCCCTGCGCCTCGATGCCGCCATCATCCATACCAACCGGGCCGACGTAGCCGGCAACGGCCAGATCCTCGCGCCCGACGTCTTCTTCGATCCGCTCTTTCTCGGAGCGGCCGATCGCCGCTTCGTCACCACCGAGCGCGTGCTGGAGAGCGGGAGCTTGACCGACGAGGGTCCACTCAGCTCGGTGGTCATCCACCGCATGATGACCGACGGGGTGGTCGAGACTCCCGGGGGGGCGCACTTCACCGCCAATCCGCCCGACTACGGGCGCGACGAGGCGTTCCAGAAGGAGTACGCCGCCTCCGCCGGTGACGCCGAGGCGTGGCGCGCCTTTGCGCAGCGCTACCTGTACGTGACCGAATCGGAGTACCAGGCCCACGTGAAGGAACGGAGCGCGCCATGAGCGAGGACGCCGGCGTCAGCCGGGCCGAGTCCTGCGTCATCGCCTGCGCCGACGCCTGGCGCGGGGCCGGCGAGATCATGGCCAGCCCGTTCGGCAACATCCCCGCCCTCGGCGCCCGGCTGGCCAAGTCGACCTTTGCCCCCGACCTGGTCCTGACCGACGGTGAAGCCGCCCTCATGGTCGGCGCACCCCCGCTCACCGCCCGACCGCACGAGTTGATTCGTGAGGCGGCCATGCCGTACCGGAGCGTGTTCGACGTGGTGTGGTCCGGACGGCGGCACATCATGATGATGGCCAGCCAGATCGACCGGGACGGGAACCAGAACATCTCGGCCATCGGCGACCACGCTCGTCCCAAGGTGCAACTGGTCGGCGTGCGGGGGGCGCCGGGCAATTCGGTCAACCACCCGACCAGCTACTGGGTGCCCGACCACTCCGTTCGCAGTTTCGTGGCCCGGGTCGATGTGGTGAGCGGCGTCGGCTACGCCCGGGCGGCGGCCGCCGGCGCCGGCGCCACCCGGTTTCACGACGTCCGGCGCGTCGTCTCCAACCTCGGCGTGTTCGACTTCGAAACCCCGGACCACACCATGCGCCTGGCCTCGCGTCACCCCGGCGTCAGCGTGGAGGACATCGTCGGCGCCACCGGGTTCTCCCTGACCATTCCCGACGATGTGGCGGAGACCCGACTTCCCACGCCCGAAGAGCTCGACCTGCTGCGCACGGTGCTGGACCCGACCTCGCTGCGCGACCGGGACATCAAGAGCTGACCGCCACGCCGACCTCCCGCCATCCCGCCCTGCACACCGAGTTCTGCGCCCAGGTGGGGGTGCGCTACCCCATCGTGCAGACCGGCATGGGGTGGGTGGCCGGACCGCGGCTGGTGGCGGCCACGGCCACCGCTGGCGGCCTGGGGATCCTGGCCTCGGCCACCATGACGCTGGAGGAACTCGCCACCGCCATCGGCGAGGTACGGGCCCGGACCACCGCACCCTTCGGCGTCAACCTGCGCACCGACGTGGCCGACGTCGGTGACCGCATCGCCCTGATGATCGAGACTGGGGCCCGGGTGGCCAGCTTCGCCCAGGCTCCCAATCCCGACCTGGTGGCGCGCTGCAAGGAAGCCGGTCTGTTCGTCATGCCCACCGTGGGGGCGCGGCGTCATGCCGAGAAGGTGGCCGAGTGGGGCGTCGACGCGGTCATCGCCCAGGGCGGCGAAGGCGGTGGCCACACTGGGCCGGTGCCCACATCGCTCCTGTTGCCCCAGGTGGTCGAGGCCGTCGGCGACCGCGTCCTCGTCATCGGCGCCGGTGGCTTCTTCAGCGGTCGTGGCCTGGTCGCCGCGCTCGCCTACGGCGCCTCGGGCATCGCCATGGGGACCCGATTCCTGCTCTCGGCGGAGAGCCGGGTGCCCGACGCCATCAAGGCGCAGTATGTCGCCACGCCGGTGACGGGCACCGTGGTCACCACCAAGGTCGACGGCGCGCCGCAGCGGGTGGTGCGCACCGATCTGGTGGAACACCTCGAGGCCCAGGGCTGGCTGCGTGCCCTGCCGCGGGCGTTGCGCAGTGCCCATCAGTTCCGCCGTGAATCAGGAGCGTCACTCGTGGCGCTCCTCAAGGAGGGACGAGCCATGAAGGAGGGCAACGAGCTCACCTGGCCGCAAGTGGTCATGGCGGCCAACGCACCCGTGATGACCAAGGCGGCACTGGTCGACGGCCGGACGGACGTGGGCGTGCTGCCGACCGGTCAGGTGGTTGGGCTGATCGACCAATGGCCGACGGTGGCCGACATCATTGACGGCGTCATGGCCGAAGCCGACGAGGTGCTGCAGCGCTTTAGCTCCCCGACTTCGACCGGAGGCGGCGCCTCGCCTTAGGCTGAGGTGCCGCCCTGTGCGACGCGACGCAACAGGTTGGACACCCGCTGATGGGTCACGCCGAAGAGATGGGCGATGCTCGGAATGCTCTGTCCTTCGGCCCGCAGGGCGACGACCAACGACCGCCGCAGGTACCCGCTGGCCTCGGACTGACGCCGCAGGACCGTGCTGACCATTTGCACGGTTCCCGGCTCTTCCTCGTCCGACAGGATGGACCGCCACTCCTTGCCGCTCTCTCGGGCCAGACGCAGTGCGCCCACCCGCTGGAAGAGCAACCGTTCCTGCTCGGCGTTCTCGCGCAAGACCAGTTCCAACTCGCCCAGAGCCTTGAGCACCTCATCCGTCTCGGCTCTCGGGCTCGCTTCGTTGTGGTCCGTCACCGTGCCGTTGGCTCCTTCTCGAGTTTGAACGGCATTACGGGACCTCTCCACATCGGTTGCCAGCATCCAGACTCCTTCCGCCGTGTCGTTCCATCCAATGTGACCGTTCGGCACATCGTGACGCCTATCAGCGCAAACTGGACTCAGGTCAGCCTAAGCAAAGCCGGCGCGGAAATGCCGTCGCCCTACCCGATACCCCGAAACCCGAGTTCCCAATCCTAGAAATTTTCGCTCAGCCGGCGTTCAGAGGCCACTCAGCGGGTGAGGAGAACGGACGATCCGTGCCCGAACAGGCCCTGGTTGGCCGTGACCGCCACCCTCGCCCCCTCGACCTGGTGCCCGGTCGCCGTCCCACGCAGCTGCCAGACCGATTCGCACACCTGGGCGATGGCCTGAGCCGGGATGGCTTCCCCGAAGCAGGACAGCCCCCCGGACGGATTGACCGGCACCCGGCCCCCGAGCGAGGTGACACCGTCGCGCAGCAACTTCTCGGCCTCCCCCTCCCCGCACAGGCCGATGTCCTCGTACCAGTCCAGTTCCAGGGCGGCCGAGAGGTCGTAGACCTCGGCCAGGTCCAGATCGTCGGGGCCGATCCCGGCTTCGGCGTAGGCGGCGGCGGTGATGGAGGGCCGGAAGCCGGCTCGGCCCACGTCGCCGGCGCCCGAGGCGACGGACGAGTCCGTCGAGAAGTTGGGCATCTCGATCACCGTGTTGGGGAAGGACGGCGTGACCGTGGACACGGCGTCGATGGTGACCAGCGGGTCGGCCCGACCGGCGTGGCGGCGGGCGAAGTCCATGCTGGTCAGCACCAGCGCAGCACCGCCATCAGACGTGGCGCAGATCTCGAGCAGACGGAGGGGGTCGGCCACCATGGGCGAGGCCAGGACCTCGTCGACCGTCACTTCGCCCCGGTAGCGGGCGTACGGGTTGGCCAGACCATGCCGCGCGTTCTTGACCTTGACCAGCGCGAAATCCTCCTCGGTCGCCCCGAAGCGATCCATGCGGCGGCGCGCGTACAGGGCGAAGTAGGTCGGATTGGTGGCACCCATCAGGTGAAAACGCAACCAGTCCGGGTCGTCCTTGCGCTCACCTCCCCCGACCGGGGTGAAGAACCCCTTGGGTGTGGTGTCCGCGCCGACCACCAGCGCCACGTCGCACAGACCGGCCAGAATTTGGGCCCGGGCGTTCCCGATGGCGGCCGCCCCCGACGCGCAGGCGGCGTAGGAACTCGACACGCGCGCCCCGGTCCAGCCCAATGCTTGCGCGAAGGTGGCACCGGCCACGAAGCCCGGGTATCCGTTGCGGATGGTCTCGGCCCCCGAGACGAACTGAACGTCCCGCCAGGTCAGTCCGGCATCGTCGAGCGCATCATGGACGGCGGCCATGCCGTACTCGACGAAGGGCCGGCCCCACTTGCCCCAGGGATGCATGCCGGCGCCGAGGACGGCGATTCTCTTGTCGTCCGGCACGGTTCAGGCCTCCTTGGACTCGGCCACGGGCTTCCACTTCCACACCAGATGGTCGTGGTCGCCCTCCGAGTAGAGGGTGTCAGCCACCAGCTCCACCTCGTCCCCGACGTTGAGGTCGCCGACCGTCACCCCGCCCACCACCTGTCCCATCACCACGAGTTTCTCGGCGGCCAACTCCACCGCGACCAGGCAGAACGGCACGTAGGGATCCGCGGGCACGTAGGGCGGCGGCGGCTGGTACCGGGCGTCGGTGTACGACCAGATCTTGCCCCGGCGCGACAGGGCCACCACCTCGAACGCCCGCGACGCGCAGTCGGGATTGCCGCAGTACGTCGTGGCGGCCGGAAAGGCGAAGGTGCCACAACCCGAGCAGCGCGAACCGGTCAGCGCGGCGGTTCCATCGTCGTCGACGGTGAACCACCCTTCGATCACCGGGGCGCGGGTCGTCACACTCCCAGCCTCTCGATGATGGTGGCATTGGCCTGGCCGCCGCCTTCACACATGGTCTGCAGCCCGTATCGCCCGCCGGTCCGCTCCAGTTCATTGAGCAACGTCGCCATCAGCCGTGCCCCTGAGCACCCGGTCGGATGACCGATGGCGATGGCCCCTCCGTTCGGGTTGACCCGGTCCATGTCCGGGTGGAACTCGCGCGCCCAGGCCAGCACCACCGATGCAAAGGCCTCGTTGATCTCGATCAGGTCGATGTCGTCGAGCGACAGTTTGGATTTGGCCAGCACCAACTCGGTGGCCGGGATCGGGGCGGTCAGCATGATCTGTGGATCGTTGGCCGCCACGGCGAAAGTGTGGAAACGGGCCCGGGCCCGCAGGCCCAGGGCCGAAGCCTTCTCCTCGCTCATGATCAATACGGCCGCCGCGCCGTCGGAAATCTGCGACGAGGTCCCGGCCGTCACGGAGCCACCCTCGGAAAAGGCCGGGCGCAGGCCAGACAGCTTCTCCAACGAGGTGTCGCGCCGCACGCCTTCGTCGCTCTCCAGCATTCCCGTGACGTCGGCCGCGCCCGGCACGTCGGGATGCACCCGGGCCTCCAACGGCACGATCTCATCGGCGAAGCGCCCCTCGTCGCCGGCCCGGGCCGCCCGTTCATGCGACGCCAGGGCGAAGGCGTCCATCTCGTCCCGGGTCACCTTCCAGCGCCGGGCGATCTCCTCGGCGCACTCGCCCTGGTGGATCAACTCGAAGCGTTCGGTGTAGAGCGGCCCGTAGGCCTCCCCGGGGCCCGGTTCGGTCGTCGAGCCGATCGGCACCCGGCTCATCGACTCCACCCCGGCGCCGATGGCGATGTCCATGGCGCCCGACATCACCGCTTGGGCCGCGAAATGGATGGCCTGCTGGGCCGACCCGCACTGGCGGTCCACGGTCGTGCCGGGCACCGAGTCGGGAAACCCGGCGGCCAACGCCGCGTTGCGGGCGATGTTCATGGCCTGCTCGCCCACGGTCATGGTGCAGCCCATGATCACGTCCTCGACCAGGGCCGGATCAAGATCGTTTCGGGCCAGCAGCGCGGCCAGGGGCTGAGCGGCCAGATCGGTGGCGTGCCAGCCCGAGAGGCGGCCGCCCCGCCGCCCCACAGGGGTCCTGACGGCATCGATGATTACGGCGTTGGGCATCGGGCGCTCACGGTGACCATGAATCCTACGGGTTTCCAGGGCCGGGCCCCCCACTGGGCCTCCCCCTCGCCTTGGCAATCCCTCCGGGGGTGTGCCAGATTCGCACCCGCATGGGCAGCGCGTGAGCATGAGCATGGACCTGACCTTCACGCCGGAGCAAGAGGCGTTCCGGGCCGAGGCGCGCGCCTGGCTGACCGCCCACGTCGCGGCCGATCCGCTCGCCTCCCTCGACACGGCCGAGGGCTTCACCGCCCACCGGGCGTGGGAGCGCCGGCTCTTCGAGGATCGTTGGTCGGTGGTCAGTTGGCCCACGGCGTACGGCGGCCGCGGCGTCGGCATCATGGAGTGGCTGATCTTCGAGGAGGAGTACTACCGCGCCCGGGCGCCCAAGCGGGTCAGCCAGAACGGCATCTTCCTCCTGGCCCCCACCTTGCTCGAGTACGGCACGACCGCACAGAAGGAGCGCTTCCTGCTGCCGATGGCCTCGGGGGAAGAGGTGTGGTGCCAGGGCTGGTCCGAGCCTGACGCCGGTAGCGACCTGGCGGGGATCCGTTCCCGCGCCGTCCGCAACAGCGACGGCGACGGCTGGCTCCTCACCGGGCAGAAGACGTGGGCCAGCCGGGGTGCCTTCGCCCACTGGTGTTTCGGTATTTTCCGCACCGACCCCGAAGCCGAGCGACACCGCGGCTTGAGCTACTTCCTCATCCCCCTCGACGCGCCGGGGGTCACGGTCCGGCCCATTCCCCAGATCGACGGCGAGACGGGCTTCGCCGAGATCTTCTTCGACCGGGTCGAGATACCCGACTCCCAGATGCTGGGCGACGAGGGCGCCGGCTGGTCGGTCGCCATGTCCACCGCCGGCAGCGAGCGCGGCCTCAGTCTGCGCAGCCCGGCCCGGTATACCGAAGCGGCGGACCGACTGGTCGAGCTCTTCGTGTCGCGCCGCGGCTCCGCTCGATCGGCCGACGCCATCGCCCAGGCCCACATGGACGCCGAGGCCTATCAATTGCACACCTATTGGACGGCCACCAGAGTCGCCCAGGGCCATGGGGTCGGACCCGAAGCCAGCTGCAACAAGATCTTCTGGTCCGAGACCGACCTGGCCATACATGACGCCGCTCTCGACCTGCTCGGCCCCGAAGCCGAACTGCTCGAGTCGGGCGCGCCCGGTGCGTGGTTGGACGGCTATCTGTTTGCGCTGGGCGGGCCCATCTACGCCGGCACCAACGAGATCCAGCGCAACGTGGTGGCCGAGCGACTGCTCGGATTGCCGCGGGGCTGAACATGTACTTCGCCTTCTCCGACGAGCAGATAGCCCTGCGACAGGCGGTCCGCCAGGTCCTCGAACACGAGTGCCCGGTCGCCGCGCTGCGCGCCGCCGACGCCGCCAGCGCCGAGGAGAGGGCTGCGCTGGCCGAAAAGCGCTGGAGCGTGCTGGCCGAGCTGGGCGCGTCGGCCCTCCTGGTGCCCGAATCGGCCGGGGGTCTCGGATTGGGTGATGTCGACCTGGTCGGTGTGCTCGAAGAGGCCGGGTGGGCCGCCCTCCCCGAACCGTTGCTCGAGACGGCGGGCCTGGCCGCTCCGGTGCTGGCCACCTTGTCGCCGGCCGCCCCGGCGGCGCACGCACTCGCCGCGCTGGTGGAACGCCACGCCACCGTGGCCGTCGGCGGCATCGACGTGGGCGCCGGCGGCCTGTCCTCCCCGACCACCGTGTCCGCCGACGGGATGTTGCACACCCCGAGGGTGGCCGGCGTATCGGGCGCGGACGTGATGCTCCTGTCCTGCCGCGACGCCGACTCCGGCTGGCAGGTGCACGCCATCCCGGCGTCGGTCTGCACCATGCGACCCACCCCCACCCTCGATTCGACACGCCACCTTGCCGCGGTGCAGTGGCCCATCTCGGGCGACACCCTCTTGGCGTACGGCGTGGCCGCCGACGCCATCGTCCAACTCATGGCGGACCGCGCCGCGGCCGGATCGGCGGCGCTCCTCATCGGGTTGGCTGATCGCATGATCACGATGGCGGCGGACTACGCCCGGGAACGCCAACAGTTCGGCAAACCCATCGGCAGCTTTCAAGCCGTCAAGCACCTGCTCGCCGACGCCCGGGTCAAGTTGGAATTCGCCCGGCCGGCCGCGTATCGCGCCGCCTGGTCCCTGGCCACGTCGCAGCCGACCGTCTCGCACGACGCTTCGATGGCCAAGGCGATGGCCTCGGACGCGGCCGACCGGGCGGCCCGGGTGGCGCTCCAGGTCCACGGGGCCATCGGGTACACCTGGGAATGTGATCTCCACTTCTTCATGAAGCGCACCTGGGCCCTCTCGAGAGCCTGGGGCGACGCGTCCACGCACCGCCAACTGGTGCTGGCCTCCATCCTCCGGTGACGCTGACGCACCGGTTCACTCAGACAGGCGCTGAGTCAGGCGCACCGTCACGGTGTCGCCCTCGCCCTTGCCGATCGCCTTTCGTACCGCCGCCTTGATCGGCAGCTTGTGCGTACCGTCACCCATCGCCATGAATGAACTCTCGAACGGGCGGCCGTCGGCCGTGGCCTTGACCTTCACCAGGCCCCGCGTGCCGAAGAACTCGACCGAATCGGGCATCACCACATAGGTCCAGCCGCCCCGGTTGGGACTCTTCTGCATGGTGGCCAGGAACTCCTTGTCGAGCTTCCCCCAGCTCACGGCTGCTCGACGATCTCGAGGCCGTTGCCGTCCTGATCGCGGAAGGCGAACATGGCGGGCACGCCATCCCACCGCAGGATCTCGTCGGCATCGACGCCGAGCGACCGCAGCTCGGCATGGTCAGCATCGGCGTCCTCGGTCGTGAACCGCACGCCGGTCTCGACCCCTGCCGGTACGCCCTCGCGCGCCGGAATGAGCGCGATCGACGTCCTCGCCCCTGGGGGCGCCACCTCGATCCAACGCGTTCCCTGGCCCATGGGGACATCGAGACGCTTCTCGAAGCCGAGCCGGTCGACGTAGAACTCGAGCGCTCGATCCTGCTGGGTCACCGGGACGCCGACGGTCCTCACGTCGGTGATGCGGATCTTCGTTTCGGTCTTCGACATGTTCCTGCTCCTTCTGTGTAGTTGTTCCGGGTTGTTTGGTTGTTTGGTTGTTCGGTTGTTCGGGCTGTTTGGCTCCCAGCTGTTCGGTTCCGGGGCCACTCGCGGCTAGCCGCCGTACATGAGTGATCCCGGAGTGGTGAGGAGTTCGCCCGACTCCAACCACGTCTTGAGACCGGAGAGGATCATGGGCCAGCCGCCGTAGATCTGGTCGTTGGCGCCTTCCCGCATCTGGTCGTGGGTCAAGGTCAGATGACACGAGTCGCCGACGGGCTCGATCTCCCAGGTGACCCTCGATTGACCCTCGCGCTTCACATCGTCACCCCACAGGGCGATCATGGTGTGGACGAGCCGGCGTGGGGGATCGACTTCGAGGACCTCGCCCTCGCCGAGATGGACGCCCTGCGCGGCCATGTCCATATTGAGGGCTGAGCCGACCTTCCAGTCCGAGGTGGTCCCGGCGCCGAAGTTGTACTTGCTCCTGATCTCGGGATCGGTGATGGCCTCCCATAAGCGTTCGGGTGTGGTGCGGATGTAGATCTCGTAAATCTTCTCCATCTGACTCTCCAGTCTCTCTTTGATGTCACTGAGCCCTGCCACCCAGGGTTCGGCGTACTTGCTCACCCACCGGTCGTGGACGAGCCGGATCGGGACCGGATTCAGGAAGTGGAGCTTCTCGCGGCCGCGCCGCCTGGTCACCACCAGCCCTGCCTCCTCCAGCACGTTGAGGTGCTTCATGACCCCGAAGCGGGTCATCGAGAAACGCTCCTCGAGCATGCTCAGCGTCTGCCCGTCCTCCCGGAAGAGCTCGTCGAGCAGGCTCCGCCGGGTGGGATCGGCCAGGGCTCTGAATACTTCGTCCACGCCGTCGATAATACGTGACTAAATAGTCACATGTCAACCCCGGGCGAGTCCGTCTCTCACGCCTGCGGACCGGCCAACCCCAGCAGCGACTCGGCCAGCGCGGTGTCGCCTTCGGTATCGGCGGTGGAAAGCGGCAGCCGCCGATAGAGGAGCAGCACCAGATCCGACGCGGCGGCCCGCACAACGGCTCGCGACGTCGCGTCCCCGCCGACCAGCCATTCACTACCGGTGTCGGTGGCCACCAGGGTCACCGAGCCGGCGAGCGAGATCGCGCCGGCTGCGCCCATCACCTCGAGATACTCGGCCACCCCATCGTCAGCCACGGCCTCGTTGAGTGGCGCAGGTGTACCGAGGGTCAGCTCGGCGTCCCAGCGGTGCACGGCCGCCTCTTGCACCTGGTGACGGCCGACCGCACCCGACGTGAGCGGCTCGCCCCACCAGGTCCAGCACGGCGCGGTGGCACCCACAGCTCGGAGCGCCGACAGGAGCAGGTCCGTGCTGGTCCGCATCCACGAGACCAGGTCGGCGTCGGACGCCGGCCGGTCCGGTGGCGCGCGCCACGGCGACGACGCGTCCTGGGCCCGAAGGTTCCCGGCCCAGAATCGCTGCACCTCACCGATGTGCACGATGAGGTCGCGGAAGGTCCAGTCCGGACAGGAGGGCACGTTCAGTTCGAAGTCCGTTCCCTCAATGATCCCGGCCAGGCGGGTGCTCTCGGCCCGGATCTGAGACATCCACTTTTCCATTGTCCGAATGTAACGAGGGGGCAGGACCGTTTCGTCCCGACCGCCCCGCCGTCGGCGAGTCGGCCCAGAAACAGGGATGAATCACCCAGAGACGGTGATGTCCGATTTCCGCCAGTAATCGGGCCCGTGGCGTGCCACCATGGCCCGGTGATCGAAGACCCCGAACGCTGCTACCAAGCGGCGCACAGCAAGGACGCCCGCTTCGACGGGGTCTTCTTCATCGCCGTCACCTCGACCGGCATCTACTGCCGGCCCAGCTGCCCGGCCCGCACCCCCAAGCGCGAGAACGTCCGCTTCTACGCTTCGGCGGCGGCCGCCCAGCAGGCCGGCTTCCGCGCCTGCCTGCGCTGCCGGCCCGACGCCACGCCCGGGTCCCCGGAATGGAACCTACGGGCCGACGTGGTGGCCCGCGCCATGCGCCTCATCAGAGACGGCATGGTCGATCGCGAAGGTGTCGAAGGGTTGGCGCGCAGCGTCGGGTACAGCGTGCGCCAGCTCAATCGGGTGGTGACGGCCGAGATCGGCACCGGGCCGCTGGCCATCGCCCGGGCGCAGCGGAGCCAGACGGCGCGCGTCCTGCTCGAGACGACGGACCTCCCCATCTCGCACATCGCCTTCGCCGCCGGCTTCGCCAGTGTCCGCCAGTGCAACGAGACGGTGCAGCAGATCTACGCCAAGACGCCGAGTGGACTCCGGGCGCGGGTGTCGCAGCGGGCGGCGCGCAACCGGACCGACGGCACCACCCAGGGCATCCGCCTTCGTTTGCCGGGCCGGCGCCCGCTGAGCCCGGATTCGGTCCTGAGCTTTCTCGGGACACGGGCCGTACCCGGCATCGAGGTGCTCGACGGCACCACCTATCGACGGAGTCTGCGCCTCCCCCATGGCCACGGCGTGGTGGCCCTGCGGGCCGACGAGCCCGACGGCGACGGCCCCGCCTTCGTCGACGCCGAGCTCCACCTCTCGGATCTGCGGGACCTGACCACCGCCGTCTCGCGCTGCCGCCAACTGCTCGACCTCGATGCCGATCCCGTCGCCATCCTCGAAGCCCTGGGGGACGATCCCTTGGTGGGCCCCCTGGTCACCGGCCATCCGGGGCGTCGGGTCCCGGGCGCGGCGGATGGATTCGAGTTGGCGGTGCGCGCCGTGATCGGCCAGCAGGTCTCGGTCCCGGGGGCCCGCACCGTGGCCGGGCGCCTGGTGGCGGCGGCCGGCGAGGTCCTGCCCGACGCCACCCAGGGCATCACCCACCTCTTCCCCACCCCGGCTGCGCTGATCGAACTGGCCGAACGGGCCCCGGCCATCTTCGCCATGCCCGCCGGCCGGCGCCGCGCCCTGGTCGCCCTGGCCGACGCGGTGGAGCGCGGGACCGTGGCGATCGACCCGGGGGCAGATCCCCACGAGCTCCGGTCGAGCCTGGTGGCGCTGCCCGGCATCGGGCCGTGGACGGCGCAGTACGTGGCCATGCGGGCCCTGCGGGACCCCGATGCCTTCATGCCCACCGACCTCGGCATCCTCCGGGCGGCCCGGGAGCTGGGCCTCCCGGCCGACCCGAAGCACCTGGCCCGGCTGACCGAGGCATGGCGGCCCTGGCGCAGTTACGCCATGGCGCACCTGTGGTCGCTGCCCGCGGCGCAGGTCCCCACACCGAGAACATCCCCGACCGACCCCACCACCGCAAAAGGAAGGCACGCCGCATGACAACACCTACGTTCACCATGCCCATGGACACGCCCGTGGGCCACCTCGTGCTCGAGAGCGACGGCGACGTCCTCATCGGGATCTGGCTGCCGGCGCAGGCCTCGACGACGCGGGGGGACGGGCACGACGCACCGCCGGTACTCAAGGACACCGCCACCCAGCTCGAGGAGTACTTCGCCGGGGAGCGCACGGGGTTCGACGTCCCCATGGAGCTCGACGGCACCGCCTTTCAAAAAGAGGTGTGGCGCGAGCTCACCCGCATCCCCTACGGCGAGACCATCAGCTACGGCGAGCTGGCCCGCCGCGTGGGCCGGCCCAAGGGCCCGCGGGCCGTCGGCCAGGCCAACGGCAAGAACCCCATCCCCATCATCGTGCCCTGCCACCGGGTGCTGGCCAGTAACGGCATCGGCGGCTACGGCGGTGGCCTGCCCATGAAGCGGGCACTCCTCGCCGTGGAGGGCCGCACCGCCTAAAGGGGTCGACCCGGACCCGGACGGACCCGGAGGGACCCGGATCTACCGGCGCCGGGCCACCCCGGATCACGGTCACGCTCGGGACCTAAGGTTCGCCCGTGGAAACGACGGAGAGTGTGCGCGACGCGTTCGACCTGACCGGGCGCGTGGCGCTGGTCACCGGAGCCGGCAGCGGCATCGGCCGCACCACCGCCGAGGTGTTGGCGGCGGCCGGGGCGACCGTGATCTGCGCCGACATCAACCTGGCCGGCGCGCAGGCGTCAGCGGGCGGGATCACCGACGCGGGTGGCACCGCCCGGGCGGCCGAACTCGACGTGGCCGAGCGCGGTCGCACCGCCCAACTCGTCGAGGAGATCGTGACCGGCGAGGGCGGCCTCCACATCATGTGCAACATCGCCGGGATCATGATCGACAGCTCCATCATCGACCTGGACCCGGACGAGTTCGACCGCATCCTGGCGGTGAACCTCAAGGGTGTCCTGTACGGATGCCAGGCCGCCGGGAGGGTGATGGTGGAACAGGGTGCGGGCAGCATCATCAACATGGCCTCGGCCGCCGTCCTCGCTCCCTCGCCGGGCATCGGGCCCTACGCCATCTGCAAGGCCGGCGTGGCCCAGCTGACCCAGTCCATGGCGGTCGAGGTGGGGCGGCGCGGCGTGCGGGTCAACACCATCGCGCCCGGGTTCATCCCGACCAACATGACCGCTCGGTACTACACCAGGGCCGATGGGACGATCGACGAGGAGACCAAGGCGGCCATGCTGGCCCCCATGGCCAAGTTCGCCCCGCTGCGCCGGGTGGGGGTGACCTCCGACATCGGCTACTGCGTGCTCTATCTCGCCTCGGAAGCCAGCAGCTTCGTGACCGGGCAGTTGCTGAGCCCCAACGGCGGCGTGGCCATGCACTATTGAACGGGGAGAAGATCGGGCTGAGCTGACGGCGGCCCGCATCTGACGGTCCGTCAGCTCCCGAGTAACCTCGCTCCCATGCCCGAGGCGCTCCCGTTGATCATCTCGGTGGACGACCACGTGGTCGAACCCGCCAACCTGTGGCAGGACCGCCTGCCGGCCAAGTACGCCGAGGTGGGACCGCGCATCGTGCGGGCCCCGATGGGGGAGATCACCTTCGTCGGCGGCAAGCTGACGGTCACGCCCGGCTCAGAGGGACTGCCGACGGACTGGTGGTACTACGAGGACCTCAAGCGCCCGCTGCTGCGGGTCGACTCCGCCGTGGGCGTGCCCCGCGAAGAGGTCACCATGCGGGGCGTCACCTACGAGGACATGCGCCCGGGCTCCTATGAGGTCAAACCACGGCTGGAGGACATGGACCTCAACCACATCGAGGCCGCCCTCTGCTTCCCCACCTTTCCGCGCTTCTGCGGCCAGACCTTCACCGAGGCCAAGGACAAGGAGCTCGGGCTGCTCTGCGTGCAGGCCTACAACGACTGGATGGTCGAGGAGTGGTGCGGCGACTCCGGCGGGCGGCTCATCCCCCTGTGCCTGATCCCGCTGTGGGACGCCGAGATGGCGGCGACCGAAGTCCGTCGCAACGCCGACCGGGGCGTCCGCGCCGTGTGCTTCAGCGAGATCCCGCCCTTCCTCGGGCTGCCCAGCGTGCACGACCCCGGGCACTACTGGGACCCGTTCTTCCGGGCCTGTGCCGAGACCAGGACCATCGTCAACATGCACATCGGCTCGTCGTCCAAGATGCCCTCGACGTCGGCCGACGCGCCGCCGGCCGTGGGCTCCACCCTGACCCACACCAACGCCACCTTCTCATTGGTCGACTTCCTCTTCAGTGGCGTCTTCGTACGCATTCCCGAGCTGAAGGTGGCGTACTCGGAAGGCCAGATCGGCTGGATCCCCTACATCCTCGAGCGGGCCGACCGGGTCTGGGAGGACAATCGGGGCTGGGGCGGCGTGGCCGACATCGTGCCCGAGAAGCCGAGCAGCTACTTCAAGGACCACGTGTGGGGCTGTTTCTTCGACGATGCCCACGGCCTCAAGTCGGTCGACGAGATCGGTGAGGACAACATCACCTACGAGTCCGACTACCCGCACTCGGACTCCACCTGGCCCCGCACCCGGCAGATCGCCGAGGAACAGATGGCCGACCTGACCGACGCGCAGCGGCGCAAGATCGTGCGGGGCAACGCCATCACGTTGTTCGGTCTCGATTTCCCCGCCTGATCGCCTCGCCGTCGGTGGACCGGTAAGGACGTGGACCTTCGCTACAGCGCGGCCGAGGGGCGGTTCCGCGACGAGTTGCGCGCCTGGCTGGTCACCACCCTGCCGACCCTCGGGGCCGCACCGCCGGCCGACGACTGGCCGGCTCGGCGCGCCTTCGATTCGCACTGGCAACGCCTGCTCTTCGACGCCGGGTACGCCGGGGTGGACTGGCCGGCCGAAGGCGGTGGGCGGGGCGCCTCCCCGGTCGAACAGCTCATCTTCAAGGAGGAGTGCGAGCGAGCCGGTGCGCCCTACGTCGGGGTCAACTTCGTCGGCCTGCTCCATGCGGGACCGACCATCATCGCCGAGGGGACGGCCGCACAGAAGGAGCGCTACCTGCCGGCCATCCTGCGCGGCGACGACGTGTGGTGCCAGGGCTTCAGTGAGCCAGACGCCGGCAGCGACCTGGCCTCGTTGCGCACCCGGGCCGCTCGAGACGGCGACGAGTACGTGGTGACCGGCAGCAAGATATGGACCTCGCACGCCGAAGTGGCCGACCACTGCGAGATGCTGGTGCGCACGGGCCAGGAGGGGCGCCGGGGCATCACGTGGTTGATCGTGCCCATGGACTCGGCCGGGATCGAGATCCGACCGTTGCGCACCATTGCCGGCTCGGACGAATTCGCCGAGCTGTTCTTAGACGAGGTGCGGGTGCCGGTGGCGAACCGGGTGGGTGAGGAGAACGACGGCTGGCGGGTCACCATGGTCACCCTCTCCTTCGAACGGGGCACCGCCTTTGTCGGTGACCTGCTCGAGTCGATGCGGCTGCTCGACGCCGTCCACTCGCTGGCCCGTCGCCTCGGCCTCTTGGACGATGCGGGACTCCGGCGACGACTCGGACATCTCACGGCCGCCTTCGACGCCCTGTGGGCGCTGACCAAACGCAACGTGTCCGAAGCGGCGGAGACCGGCGTGCCCGGGATCGGCGGCTCGGTATTCAAGCTGTCGTACTCCGAGCAGGCGCAGGCCCTCAGCGATCTGGCCATGGAGGTCCTGGACCGCGGCGCCCTGTGCGCCGATCCGTTGCTCGGGCCCGACGGGGTGGGACTGGGCAACGACGAACAATTGCACACCTGGTTCAAGTCGATCTCGCTGACCATCGCCGCCGGCACGTCGCAGGTGCAACGCAACATCGTGGCCGAGCGCATCCTCGGCCTGCCCAAGGTGCGCTGACGCGATGGACTTCCGCCTGTCCGACAACCAAGTGGCCCTGGCCGACGGCATCCGCTCCATGGTCACGGGTCGGCTCCCCCTCGACCACCTGCGGGCCAACGAAGGAGCCGAGAAGGCCATCGGCGCCGAAGACTGGCGGCTGCTGGCCGACACCGGGGTCTTCGCGCTCTCCCTGCCCGAGCCCGAGGGCGTCGGCTTGGGCCTGGCCGACGCCGTGGTCGTCTTCGAGGAGCTGGGACGGGCCCTGGTGCCGGGACCGCTGGTCGGAACGTATCTGGCGGCGAGCGCCCGGCTGGCCGAGGGAGCGGCCGATGGGCGGGCGGCGGTCGGCGTGCACAGCACCGGGGGCGGTCCGATCCTGGTGGAACACCTGGCCTCGTTGGACGCGCTGCTCGTGCTGTCCGGTTCCGCCGGCGACTCGACGGGGCGGCTCATTGCTCCCGCTCCGGCGCCGGCCGACGGGCAGCGGATGGCCGCGCCACTCTGTCCCTTCACCCCGCTGTGGCACCTGGACTCGCTGCCGGCCGGGGAGCCCCTGCCCGACCAGGGTGGGCGTCTCTGGCGCGACGGTGCCCTGCTCACCGCCGCGCTCCAGGTCGGCCACGCCGGGGCTGCGCTCGATCTGGCCGTCGCCTACGCCAAGGAACGTCGTCAGTTCGGCCAGCCCATCGGCGCCTTTCAAGCGGTCAAGCACATGTGCGCCGACATGCTGGTGCGCTACGAGGTGGCCCGGGCCGCCGTGCATGCCGCGTCCTGCCTGGTCGATCAGCCCGACGTGGCGGCCCACGAGGCCGAGAGCACGGGTCGCACGCCCGACGACGTGATGGCCCGCGCCGTGCTCGGGGCCAAGGTGCTGGCCGACGAGGCCGCACTGGCCAACGCCCGGGCGGGGATCCAGGTCCACGGCGGCATGGGCTTCACCTGGGAGGTCCCGCTGCACCTGCACCTCAAGCGTGCCCGCGTGCTGACCACGACGTTCGGGACGCCGGCGCAACTCTCGCTCGTCCTGGGCTCGGCCCCCGACCCACGTCCCGCCACTGGAGGAACTCGCCATGCCTGACCCAGTTGCCCCGGTTGCCCTGCCCGCCGACGTGGTGCGCGCCGTTCCCGAGGGGCAGGTCGTCTACGGCATGCAGTTGCCCATTCAGTCCCAGTCAACGCTCTACGTGGCCGAGTGGGAGAAAACGGCCGGCGTCGAGGACCTCGGGCACATCGCCCGGGTGGCCGATGAGGCCGGCTACTTCTACATCGGCGTCTGCGACCACACCGCCATTCCCGAACGACTGGCCGACGCCATGGGCACCACGTGGTACGACACCACGGCGACCCTGGGGTGGTTGGCCGCCCTGACCACGCGCACCCACCTGCTCTCCCACGTCCTGATCTTGGCCCAACGTCATCCGCTCCGGGCGGCCAAGGAACTCTCGACGCTCGACCACCTCTCGGGCGGTCGTCTGATCGTGGGCGTGGGTGCGGGGCACGTCCCAGAGGAATACGAGCTGCTCACCGGGGAGTTCGCCGAGCGAGGTCGCCACACCGACGAAGCCGTCTCGGCCCTGGCCCTGGCCTTCACCTCCGAATTCCCGACCCTGCCCGGACCCCGTTTCCCGGCCCGGGGCATGGGCGTGTCACCGAGGCCGGTCCGCCAACCGCGGCCACCCATCTGGATCGGTGGTTCCTCGCCGGCCGCCATACGACGCACGGCGGCCTTCGCCGACGGGTGGCTACCCCAGGGCACCAGACGGCGCGACCTCCCCGAACAGATCGCCCGCCTGCGCCGCCGGCGCGACGAGGTGCGGGACGGCGCACCGATCGACATCGGCACCATCGTGGAACCGATCTACCTGGCCGACGGCTCGTCGGACTGGAAGCTGCCCGGCTACGTCCTCCAGGGCGGGGCCGAAGAAATTGCCTCCTCCCTGCGTGAGCTCGTCGCCATGGGCGTCAACCACCTCCAGGTCCGCTTCATGGCCCGCTCGGTCACCGAGTACTGCGATCAGACGGCCGCCTTCGGGTCGGACGTAGGGCCGCTGCTCAACGGCTGACCGCCGGCGGCCGAACCTGACCGCGGCCGACCGAACGGGCCGCGGCCATAGGCTGGTGGGCGATGTTTTGGACGATCGCCTTCGATGTCGTGGTGGTGGCCCTGCTCCTCTTCCGCCAGAGGCGGATCCGACCGGTGCCCCGTACCCTGCGCCTGCGCATGCCCATTTTTCTGGGCGTCATCGGGCTGATCGAGGTCCTGGCCTACACCGGCAACCACCAGGTCTCGAGCAGCGGCCTGTGGCTGGTGCTCGGGGTCACCGTGGTGGGCGCCGCAGTCCTCGGCTTTGTCCGGGCGCTCACGGTCCAGATCTGGGAATCCAACCATTGGGTGGTTCGTCAGGCCACCGGGCTGACCATGATTCTCTGGGTGCTCTCGCTGGTCCTGCACCTGGCCATCGGATCTGGCACCGGACAGGTCGCCACGGCCCACCTCGAGACCGCCAGCTTCCTGCTCTATGTGGCCTTGACGCTGGCCGCCCAGGCCTACGTCGTGCACGTGCGGGCGGCACCGCTGTGGCGTGCCCTCGGCCCCGAGGCCGGGCGGCCGCTCCAGTTCACGTTCGGGAATGGGCCGGGCGGTGCGGGCGCCTTCTTCACCAACTTCGGCGGTGCCGGTGGACCCGGTGGGCCCTTCGGGAACGCACCACGAAATGACCCCAGGAATGACCCCAGGAACGACCCCACCGTCATCGATGCCGAGGTGGTCGAAGACGAGGATCCGACCGAACTGCGCTGATCACCCGGGGTCACCGGGGAGCGAGTCGGCATCGAATTGGTACGCTTCGAGCGCACAGGGCTCGATTCCGCCATGCCGCAATGGCAGGTCGGGCGACGACATCCGGGATCATCCGACGGGGAAGGAGCGAACGCCATGGCGCTCAGACACAAGAGCCCCCTGGAAGTCAGTGACCTCCTGCCCGGATACTCCGACATCACGGAAATCGGCGACGGAGAGATGGCCACCGTGTACTCGGCCAAGGAATCAGAATCCGGACGGTCGGTGGCCCTCAAGCTGCTCAACGTCCGGGAGATCTCGCCCGCCGACCTCGAAACCCTGCTCCGGGAAACCTCGGTCCTCGAGACGTTGAGCGTCCATCCCAATATCGTGACCCTCTACCGCACGGAGGTGACGCCCGACGGGCGTCCCGTCCTGGTGATGGATCTCTGCCAGGGGCGGGTGGCCGATGGTGGCGCTTCGGAGGGCGGCATGGAACCGGCGCACGCGGTCTCCATCGCCATCAAGATCGCCGGAGCGCTCGAAACAGCACACCGGGCCGGCATCGTCCATGGATCGGTCACACCGCGCAAGCTGCTGATGACGCACCACGGTGAACCGGCGCTGGCGGACCTCGGGGTGGCCCGGCTCCGCTCCTCCTCCGACACGGCGGGTGTGATCGGCTTCGAGACCCTCTATGCGGCGCCCGAGATGTTGGAAGGCACCCCCGCCACCACGGCCACCGACATCTACGAATTGGCCTCGACGCTCTATTTGCTCTTGGCCGGGCACGCCGCGTTCCGTTCCTTCGACGGAGAGGCGCCGGCCGCCGTCATCGTCCGGATCCTCCGGGACCCCATCCAGCCGTTGTTGGCCGAGGGCGTCCCGATGGCCCTGTCGGACCTGCTGGTCCAGGCCATGGCCAAGAACCCGTTGAAACGGCCCAGTTCGGCCCTCGAGCTCGCCGATCGCCTCAAGGCCATCGAGGACGCGCAGTCCTGGCCTCCGACCAACTACTTCGTGGTGGGAGAGTCGGCCTATCGATTCCTCGCGCCGATGCCTGCGAGCGAGGTCGATGAAATCGGCTCGCTCGAGCCCGAAGACGACGCATGGTCGTTTGCGGGCGCGGCGCAACCCGAGGCCGCCGGCCGGAACGGAGAGACGGGTCTGGTGCCGTTGCCCGCCGCATCCCCCGATGAGCGGACGCCTCGATCGAACGGGGCGCGTGAGTTTGAAGTACCGGCGGCATCGCTGCTGTGGTTCGCATCCACGGCGCGGGATCGAATCGCCTCCCACGAACCCCCCCGATTCGACGGCGGATGGGTGCCGCCGGATGGGCCGCATCCCGCCGGGTCGCTCCGCCCGATCGCTCGCCATGCCCCGCCCCCGGTCGTGGCCCCGACGACCAAGGTTGAACGCCACGTCATCGCGCCCACGCCGATACGGCAGATCGCCTCGCGCCGCATCGTCGCCTCCCGGCCCACACCGACCACCAGCCCCAATACCGGCCGACGCTTCGCCGCCCCCGATCCGTTGCTCAGGCTCCTCTCGAGCGCGGCACCGCATCAGGACCCGGCGACGCCCGTGGTCCACCCCCGCTTTCTCGACCCCCGGCCGCGGCAGGTCCCGGACCGGGCTCGAGAAACCCCGCCCGAGGGGGAGGGCACGCCCGAGGCGCCAGCCCCGGGCGGCGTCGGGGCGCCCACCGCTCCCGACTCCTTCGGCTACCCGTCACCCGACCTCGTGGAGCAGACGATCCTTCGCCTCGGCCGGACGGACGGTTCGCCCGACCCGTCCGCCGACGACCCGGACCCGACCGGCAGGGGCCGACACGCCAAGCCACCCCGGCATCGGCGGGACGACGGAGAGGCCCCGACCTAAGACGGAACTAGGGCCAACCGGCGGGCCGGCCCCGCCTCGTCAGCCCGTTCCGGCGGCGTGGTGCTACCCGCAGGCGAGATCGGTTTCGCTCCCGCCTGGACTGTCGCGACTTCAGGGCGCGCCGGAAGTGCTCGAATTGGGACCAGGCCCGTCCGCTCATGTCCGCATCCGCCGCCAGGCTGGTGGAGAAGGCGACCGCGCTGGCCGCCGTGGCGAGCACGGCGACCGGGGCGCCCGCCGTCGGGCCAAAACGTTGATCGACCACCGACGCCACTTCGGAATTCGTCAACGGAGCCAGGCCCGTGACACGTGCCTCATAGAGCACGTCAAGGGTCTCGAGCCACGCCCCCTCAACCTGCTGTCCGGGGTCGGCCGCCGACCGTCGGTGTCGCCTCCTTCGCTCCTTCATGGCCTCGACCGACACGGGGACCAGCCCCACCAGGATGGCCAGGATCAGCACGGCGCCCAGGGTCATGAGGAGGAGGTCCGAGGACCGACCGAGGTTCACATTCACGCGGGGCGCCACCGCGTGGCCGCTGTTGCCGGGAGTGACCACGGTGCGGATCTGCGGTGGAGGCACCGTGGTCGGGGTCGGCGCCGCCGAGGGCGACGGGCCGGGGACCGATCCGGTGGCCGTCGGAGTCGGGTCGACCACCACCCACCCCAGAGGCGGCACATAGATCTCGACCCAGGCCCAGGCATCAAGGTTGGTCACCCGGTAGTCCGTATCGGGTCGGGTTGGCGTGGCGACCGCATTCGGCCCCGACAGGCGGTAGCCGGTCACCAGTCGGGCCGGAATTCCCAGCTTTCGGGCCAAGAGGGTGACCAGAGTGGCGAACTGCTCCGGCGTGCCGGTCTTGTTGCTCCCGAACACGGCGCCTTGGATATCGGCCAGCGAGGTGCCGTAGAGGTCGGGAGCGTGTGCCGCCCCTGGGCCACCGGTCACCGTGCGGGCCTTGGTCGGCGCCCCGGCGTACTCGGTGGTTGAGACCCGTCGGTAGTTGGTTCGAAAGTCGTCCTCCACCGCCCGCAGGAAGGTCAGGGTGGCTCCGCTGGAGACACCGGTCTCGGTTTCCAGTTGCGTCAGCACATTGTCGAACGACTGGTCGGCCGCGGCCAAGGATTGGGAGTCGGCCGCATTGCGGGTGGATCCCGCCGACAGCCGCCGCAGCTGGCCCGGAGTCAGCGTGGCCAGCGTTCGGCTCGTCGCGGCCGAGGTGACCGAATACGACTGGCCATTCACCAGGGGCTGATTGGGAATGATCATGCCCGACTGGTTGTCGAAATCAACCCCGACCCCCGACACCGACGTGGGTTGATCGAGGTAGGGCATCCAGGGCAGGGCAGGGGCATTGACGACCTTGTAGTGCTGGACCACCTCCGACTCGGCCTGGCTGGTCTGTCCGGTGCCGGCGGCGAGTCGCACCCGTCCCCCGGTCGGTTCAAAGGTGTGCTGCAACGACCAGATATCGCCGTCGTAGGAGTCGAGGTCCACGGCGGCCAGATAGCCGGAACTGGGCTTGTTCATCCGAACAACGAAGAGAGTCCGGGGCGCCTGGTTCGACGCCGTGTCCCCCCGCAGCTCGGCCAACCCGACCGTCGGGGTGATGGGAGCGACGGTCACCGTCGGGGGCGTCCGCGTGGGCGCCTTCGCCGCACCCTTGAGGGCCGATAACTGGGGAATGACGAGCGCGCACACCACCGCCGCCACGACCAGCGTGACCGTTCCGAGGACAAGCGGTCGGGTCAGGGCTCTGCCCGACGGTCCCGGTTGCGCCCGTGTTTCGAGATCCTCGGTATTCAACAGCCAGCGGCGCACGAAGAGAAGGATCCCGGCCGAGAGTCCCAGGAGCGCCGCTTCGGCCACCATGGTGCCGGGAGCTCCGGCGGTGGCCGCATAGGCCAAGCTGAATCCCACGATTCCGGCCAGAGGGGCCAGTCCCGTCGTCCGACTGCGCGTCAGGAGTTCGGATGACACCGCGCCAACGAGCCAGCACAGGACGACCGGCGGAATGAACAGCCACCTCGGCGCCGAGACGGGCAGGGCGATGGACAAGAGCCGCGCCACTCCCTGGGTGAAGCCGCGCAGCACCCCACTGATCCCGGTCGGGTCGTGCAGGACGACCAGCAGAGAGAAGATGACCAACACCACGAAGGATGCCGCGGCGGACCACGCCACCGATCGACCGGTCAAGGTGGCCACCAGCGGTGGAACGGCCACCGAGATCACCGACGCCAGGATGAGGATGGGCAGGATGACGCCCGGTGGAAAGGCCCGCAGCCACGGCGTCGAAGCGACCAGGGTCATCGCCGCGGCCAACGGCAGGACCGCGGCGCCGAGCAGACGCCGAGCGGTCACCCCGACACCTCGAGGTTCCACGCGTTGCAGATCTCTTCGCCCGAGGTTCCGGTGATGATCGTGACACCGGGGAATTGGAGCGGAGGCATGGGGACCGTGGTGACGGAGACGACGACGATGCGCTGAAAGCGCCGGCGCAATCCGGCGATGGCGGGAAGGTCGGCGGTATCGAGCGCGCCCGTCACCACGACGAGGCCCGTCCCGCCGCGTTCACGGCGCAGCCGCAGGCAATCGCGCCCGATCGAGCCGCTGGCATCGGGTTCGATCCCGGTGAGAAAGTCCAGGAGCGGAATGAGATCTCGCTGGCTCGGGCCACCGACCTGCTGCCCGCTCGTCGTGCGGACCTGCACCGGGGACTTCCCCGAGGCCGAGCACGAGACGGCCGACGCGGCGGCGTCCACCGCCGTCTCGAACGTCTCGGCCGAGTAGACGGCTGGGCGAAGGTCGACCAGGACGACCGTGTAGGGCTGCGACGTGTCGACGTTGTGTCGAACCATGAGCTGCCCAGTCCGGGCCGTCGACTTCCAGTGGATCATCCGCAAATCGTCGCCGACCACGTATTCACGGAGCCGGTGGAACGTGATGCTCCCTTCGGGCGCCGTGTCCGACGACGGGCCCTCGAGATGGCGGGTGATCCCAGACGGCAGGGGGCGAAACGGGAACAGCTCGGGATAGACCCAGATGTTGTCATTGCCGGCGTGCTGCTGGGTCACCCGGACGAACTCGAAAGGATCGGAGCGGGTGATCTCCACCGGGCCGATGTCGAAGATCCCGCGCCGCGAGGTCGGCAAGCGGTACACGCGGACCCCCGATTGGCCGCGCAGCAGTCTGGGCAGGACAATGCGCACCGCGCCGCTTCCGTAGGGTTGGGAGGCCACGATGGCCGGAACCGGGTTCCTGCCCTGGTTGGAGAAGCTGAGGTAGGCGATCGCCGGATCCCCCTTGGAAACCCTCGGTGGCTGTATCTCCCGCTCGATCACCAATCGAGGTCGGCGTACGACGTAGCCCAGCGCGACAAGGACCAGGATCAAGATTCCGACCCCCAAGACGACCAGGGGCGGCCAGACGAGCACCCATCCCAGCGCCACCAGTCCGGCGCCCAGCACGGCGGCTCCCACACCGATCCTGGTCATAGGGGCGCTCGCACCGGGCCTTTGCCGCGCCTAGCTGGCGACGGTACGGGGTACCGGGACACCCTGGAGGGCGCGGGCCACCAGCTCGCTGTTGGTGCGACCCTCGAGCTCAGCCTCCGGGCGCAACAGGATCCGGTGCGCCAACACCGAGGTGGCCACAGCTTTGACATCCTCGGGTGTGACGAAGCTCCGTCCGGCCGCAGCAGCGGTGGCCCGCGCCGCCTTGAGCAGGGCCAGGCTGCCGCGGGGAGACACGCCAAGCCGGACCTCGGGCGCACTGCGGGTGAACTGGCTGAGGGCGATGACGTAATTCTCGATGGCCGGAGCGACCTCGACCGTCTTGATCTGGTCGATCATGGCCAAGAGGTCGTCACTCGACATCACCGGCAACAGGCCGTCCACGGTCGCCGCGTTCTTCTCAGACCTGAGCACCATGGCCTCGGCCTCGGGACTCGGATACCCGACCGACAGTCGCATCAAGAAGCGGTCGAGCTGAGCCTCCGGGAGTTGGTAGGTCCCCTCCATATCAATCGGATTCTGGGTGGCCACGACCATGAAGGGCCGCGGCACCGTGTAGATGACGGCGTCGGTCGTGACCGTGCCTTCCTCCATGACCTCGAGAAGCGCGGACTGGGTCTTGGGCGAGGCGCGATTGATCTCGTCACCAACCACGATATTGGCGAAGATCGCTCCCGGCCGGAACTCGAACTGCAGCGTGGCTTGATTGAAGACCGACACCCCGGTCACGTCGGACGGCAGGAGGTCCGGAGTGAACTGGATGCGGTTCCACGTGAGCTCGACCGTGGCCGCCAGTGCTCGAGCCAGCGTCGTCTTGCCCACCCCCGGCACGTCCTCGATCAAGAGGTGGCCTTCAGCCAACATGCAGATGACCGCCTGACGGATGACATCGTCCTTGCCCTGGATGACCCGGGCCACGCTTCCGGTGAGAACCTCGAAGCGGTGCGCGAAGTAGTCGGCATCTGGGTGGGTGGTGGTCATGGACGCTCCTTGTGCGAAGGACAGCGGAAGTACGGACGGGGGCGCGGGCCATGGAGGCCTCGGGCTCCCGTCACGATCGTGTCGTTGCCGCGGCGAATCATTGTCGCGGCAGCGGCCGGGCGGTTCGGTGTGTTCATCACGGACCCGGTGGGACGGTGGTGGTCGTGGTGGTCGGAGTCACCGGGCCGGTCGACAGGGGCGGACCGATAGAAGGCACGGGGCCCGACAGGACCCCCAGATACGTCCACGACACGGTGACGGTGAAGGTGACGGTCACCGGCGTCGTCGGGCTGCCGTCCACGTTTTCAAAATTCTGCACGCAACTCGACATGTCGACGAGCCCGCTGACCGAGCCCCCGACCGACGGGGCGAGCTGGCTCACCTGGGCACAGTCGGTCGGATCGACGCCGTCGGTGCTGCTCACGGTGGTCGTCCACACGCCGCCGAGGCTCGAAGTCCCGGCCTCGAGGGGAGTACTTGCGGTCACGGCGACGCAGAAGGCGCAACCGGCCGTCTCCTGCAGCGCGGCCGAGACGATCGGGGTGTCGTACTGCGTACCGAGTTGCGGAAGAGCGAAGGTGCTCGCCGTTGGCCCACCATGGAAGTTGGTGCCCGACTCGGAGAGGGTCAGGTTCAGGACACACCCGGGCCCGCCGTTCCCCACCAGGGAGAGAGGGATGCCGGAAATGGTGCCCGTGCCGCCCGCACCCTGGGCCACCGGGAGGCCTGCGAAGGCCGGCATGACGGTGCCCGAACAGGAGACCGATCCCGAGGCCTGGAGGGCCTCGGTCTGTCCGGCCGGGACGTTGCCGTACGCACCGGCGATGGTCACCGACAGCGAGCCGGTGTCGGCCGAGGGATCAAGGACGGTCGTGCTCGACACCAGGGCGATCGAGGGCCAGGACGACGTCACTCCGGAGATGAGTTGGGCCGGGAGGGTCGTGGCGGCCGATGGGTGGCCGACCGGTGTCACCGTGACGGTGGCCGAGTACGTCACTCCGGGGATCAACCCCGTCACCGTCATGGTCGGACTGCCGGTGGGGCCACCACTTGGATTGCCGACCTGGGTGACCGCTTGGCTGCCGTTGGCCGTGTTGGTGACGGCAAAGGTGTATTGCGTGCTCAAGCTGCCGTAGGCCTCGGCGGCACTCACGCCGGGCACGGGAGCGACCGTGAGGGTTGCCGTGTCGGTGAAGTCGCCGGCCTGGCGGTCGAAGGCCGACAGGCTGATGTCAGAAGCGACGGGAATGGCCCAACCGTCGGCACATCCACTGCTGGTAGCCGGGTCCCCGACATGACCCAGGATGTCGGTACCCTGCACCTCGAACTGCAGCCGCTGCCCGATCAAGCTTGGATTGTCGGCAAATCTGAAGGTCGCAGTCTCCGTGGATCCCGACACCGTGACGGTCGGCGGCGTCCCGATGAAGGCGCCGCTGCCGCACGATTGACCGGTGACCGTCCATTGGGTGGCCGGTTCGTTGGCGTCACACCCAGAGCCCGAGCACGCGGTCCAACTGACGGTCCAACCGGTGCCGTCGGCGTCGGTTGCCGTCACGGCGGTCGGAGGGTCGGGCCCCTGGGGGTTGGTCGTCGCCTCTTCGGGCAACGACGCCGTCTGGTCGTGGCCGATGAAGGCCGTCACCACGAATTGATAGGTCACGTTGGGATGCAATCCCGGGTAGGTGAACGTCAATTGGCCTTGGACCGCGTACTCGGGTTGCGCCGGCCCTTGTCCATCCCCGACCACCGAGGCCGCCACCGTGTAGGTGGTGGGCTCACAGTCTTGATTGCTCAACAGTTGGTACGACCAGGACAGCGTCACGGTGTGGGTCGACGCCACCAGGGGCGTGGTGATCACGGGCCGGTGCGGCGTCTCGGAGGTGTTGAGGCAGCGTGACTGCGCGTCCACGGCCGCCTGGACCTGTTGCTGCTTGGGCTGCGACTGTTTCTTCGTCTTCGGCGCCGCATTCAGGGCGACGCCCCCGGGCGCCGCCGGGTCGACACTGGCCAGGGTTCCCTTGTCGAAGGTCTTGGGAGGCTGACTCCCGTCGGTGAAGACCACGACACCGAGGATGCTGTCCGGGTTGTTGATGATGACCCGTGGGCCGACCGAGATCACCTGGGTCTGCGGACCGAAGATCGGTGGTTCGGCTGCTTCGGCCGCACTGACCACCGGGTAGTCGGGTACGCCGGGGAGCGGCGCAGCGAGACCGGATCGCGGGTCGATGCGAAGGAGTCGAGGTTGCGTCGACAGCGTGTCGGCCACGGTATAGATGCTGCCGCGGTTGAACGCCGGCGCCAGCAGGACCGCGCCGCCGGGGACGCCCTGCAGGGAGACGGGACCGGTCAGTCTTGCGGTCGCCGGATCGGTCGCCGGATCCACGCCCACCAGGCTCCAGCGGCCGGACGCCTGATAGGCGAAGAGCACCTGTCCGATCGTCCCGGAAACCGGAACGATGCGGGTGGTGGCGCCCAGATCGGGGACGGCCAGGGAGACGGGGGCCGAACCCTTCGCTGCCGGGAAAACCCGGATCTCGCCGGGGGTGGCGAGGGCGACGGTCTGGGTTCCCGATGGGCCGGCGCCGACCCCGAGTGAGGCCACCGCGGCCACCGACCCCCGATCGATCATGGTCAGTGGGTTGCCCGGGTGCGATGCGGGCGCATACTGGATCAACCGGTGAGTACTCGGTGACGTGTCCGCAATGGACCAGAAGTCTCCGTTGGCGGTGACCGATCCCCCCACCCCGGAGTCCACCGGGCTGTCGGTGGTTGCGGTGCCGAGCGGCTGCACCGTGGAGGACCCTCCGGTGGAGGCGGTGGTGGCGCGCCGGGCCGCCAGCGCGACGACCTCCTCATTGACCAGGGAGATGGTCGCGCTCGCGGCGGCGTCTCCCACCACATAGGCATCGGAGCCGGTGGCAAAGCCGGCGGCACTGTGGAAGCCCGAGGACCCGCTCAGGGCCACCCCGCCCCCGGTCGGAGCCACCAGGACGTTGTTCTGGCCGAGGAAGTTGAAGGTCCCGTTCACCGAATTGAGGAGGAGGCTCCCGGCCGACACCGGAATGGCACTGACGGTGGAGGGTCCCGGCGCCGAGACGGCCTGTTTGACGTTGGCCAACTGGATGCTCGCGGTCCCCGACGCCAGGTCCATGACGACCGGCCCCTGCTGGTCATTGAGCACCAGCGAACCCCCGAAGGGTTGGGTCTGCACGGCCTGACTGGGCTGACCGGCGACGGCGAACCATATCGAGGCTCCGAGAACGGCCACCACGACTATCAGGCCGATGCCGATCTGCCATGAGGTGAGGCGAGTTGCTCCGCCGCCGGAACGAGACGCCAGCCCGAAGGTCTGCCCGGATTGACCGCGCGTCACTACCCGTGCGTCCTCGGAGGACGATTGGTCTTCGTGATCCCCAGTGCCGTGGGGCATGCGGCTCGCACCCACGGACCCGAGATCTGCACCTCAGCGATACTCATCACGCTCCGCTCGCCCCCCGGCTAGCGGTCCCAGGTTAGTGCAAGGCGGGTTGTCAATTCTGGACAGGTGGCTGGGCGGATGCATCCCCGGCACGTCCCATGCCTCCGTGCTCCCGGGAGGCCGATCAACCAGCGTTTCGGCCGCTGAGACCGGTCGGCTGCCCCAACCGGAGGCCGGGAGGCCCCACCGGGTTCTCATACACTCAGCCGGCATGACGGTCCCTCGAACGTTCAGTCAACAGCCACTCCAAGCACCGCCCGGTTCGACCGAATTGCTCCTGGTCCGTCACGGCGCATCGGCCGATGCGGTCGAAGGCACGCCGCACGAGCTCCTGGAAGGACAGGGCAACCCGCCCCTGTCCCCGATCGGGCGAGAGCAGGCTGAACTGGTCGGGGCCCGACTGGCAGGCGGGGACTGGGCCGCCATCTGGGTCAGCACGTTGCGGCGCACCGCCGAGACGGCGGCACCGCTGGCGCGACGCACGGGCCTCGTGCCGGTGGTCGATGCCGATTTGCGCGAGGTCTTCCTGGGCGAGTGGGAAGGTGGGCTCTTCCGCCAGAAAGTGGCGGACGAGGACCCGATCGCGCAACGCATGTTCGCTGAGCAGTCATGGGCCGTGGTGCCCGGGGCCGAATCGGATGAGGCATTCGGCGCTCGGTTGCGTGATGCGGTCAACCGCATCGCCGCGGCGCACGCCGGGGGCCGCGTGGTGGTGTTCAGCCACGGCGCCGCCATCGGCGAGATCCTGGCCCAAGCCAGCGGCTCGCGACCCTTTGCCTTCCTCGGGGCCGACAACAGCTCCATTTCGCGGTTGCTCGTCACCCCGGAGCAGTGGATCGTCCGAGGCTTCAACGACACGGCCCACCTATCCGATCCGGCGTGACCATGGCGAGCCGATCGGTCACACTGGCCGTATGACCTCAGGTGGGACATGACCTCAGGTGGGAAACGGCCGCGGAAACCCCGGCGACCTCTTCCGCCGGTGCGTCACTACGTCAGGCCACCGGCGTCGGGGGTCTACTGGAAACTCGGCGGCCCGCTGACGAGCGACCACGAGGCCGAAGCCAAAGCCGCAGCCAAAACCAAAGCCGCCGAACGGCGCCGGCGTCCGGGTCCGATGAGCCGGTTGCTCAGGGTGCTGGGTCGCCGCGGCGCTCCATCGGCGTAGGTCGTAGGTTGGCCCGATGGCCAACGTGAATCGCAGGCTCCTGCTCGCCACTCGACCCTCCGGCATGGTCGACGACGCCACCATTCGCATGAGCGATGAGCCGGTGCCCCAACCAGCGGACGGCGAGGCGCTGATCCGGGTGCGGTACCTCTCCATCGACCCCACCATCCGCACCTGGATGGACGATGCCCCCGGCTATCTACCCCCCATTGACATCGGCGAGGTCATCCGAGGCGCGGGCATCGGGGAGGTGGTCGCCTCCAACTCGACGAACCATTCCGTGGGCGATCTCGTTTTCGGGATGCTCGGATGGCAGGACTTCGCCATTGCGGGAGGAGGCGAGCCCGGCTTGCAGGTGATCCCGGCGGGCGTCGAGCCGACCTTGGCCCTCAACCTCTTCGGCGTCAACGGCATGACGGCGTACTTCGGGCTGCTCGACGTCGGCGCGATGGCTAAGGGCGACACGGTTGTGGTCTCGGGGGCGGCGGGGGCGACCGGCTCGGCCGTCGGGCAGATCGCCAGGCTGAGTGGGGCCGCCAAGGTGGTGGGTCTGGCGGGCACCGACGAGAAGTGCCGCTGGATCGTCGACGAGTTGGGTTTTGACGAGGCGATCAACTACAAGAGCGAGCCGGTCGCCCAGCGGTTGCACGCCGCCTGCCCCCGGGGCATCGACCTCTATTTCGACAACGTGGGTGGGGAGATCCTCGACGCCTGTCTGGCTCAGATCGCCCTGCGCGGACGGGTGGTGCTCTGCGGCGCCATCTCCACCTACAACACCGAGGGGAAGGTGGCCGGCCCGGGGAACTACCGCGCCCTCATCGCCCGGCGTGGGCGCATGGAGGGCTTCATCATCCTCGACTATGTCAGCCGCTTCCCCGAAGCGCAGGCGGCCATGTTCGGCTGGTTGGCCGAAGGCAAGTTGCGCCAGGCCGAACACATCGTCCACGGCCTGGAGTCCGCTCCCGATGCGCTCAACCTCCTCTTCACCGGCGGCAACACCGGCAAGGTCATCGTGGCGTTGTGACCTCGACCAGTCTCGCCTCGATCACATCGCTGATCTCCGGACCGACGAGCTCATCGCGCTCCAGCAGCGCGTCGCGCAGGGCTTCCACCACGTCGCCGTGGTCGGCAACGATCTGACGAGCGATCTCGCGCGAGGAGAGCAGCAGCGCATCGAGTTCGGCCCGGGCGGCCTTGTCGCCCAGCACCTTGTCGATCAGCCCACCGCTCAACGGACCTTCGCCCGCCGCCGCCACCGAGATGAGCGACTCGCCCATCCCGCAGGCGCCGATCATCTGGGCCCCGATGCTGGTGGCCGCAGCCAGGTCGCCGGCCGGACCGGTCGATACGTGTTCGAACCAGTGCTCCTCCGCCACCAGACCGCCCATGGCGATCTGGAGCAGGGCGTCGAGCTCGTCCTGGGTCTGGGTGAACCGTTCCTCGGTGTCGGAGTGTTGGAGCAGGCCAAGTGAATCGCGACGCTTGACGATGGAGAGCACATCGAGCTGGCGGCTCTGACCCACGAAGTAGGCGACGGTGGCATGCCCCGCCTCGTGCGTGGCCACCCGGATCTTCTCCTCGGGCGTGTAGACCGAGACCTCCGTGACGCCGAGCTCGACCAGCATCTTGGCTTCGGCCACATCGGACATCGTCATGGCCGAGCGACCGTGTGTCAGGGCGATGACCAGGGCCTCATCCATCAGTCGTTCCAGCGAGGCGGGTGAGTACCCGAAAGTCATGCCGGCCACGCTGTCGGTCGCACCATGGGCGTCGAGATCTTCGGCATGAGCCTTCTTGCCCAGGTAGTACGCCACGATTTCGGCCCGAGCCTGACGGCCGGGGAGCCCGAAGAAGATCGAGCGATCGAACCGCCCCGGCCGGATCAGGGCCGGGTCCAGGTCGTCCCGCCGGTTGGTGGCGCCGACGATGAGTACGTTGGCCGGGACCACCGTGGGCTTTTTCATCTGCCACTCGCTGGGCAGGTAACGGTTGAAGAGGTCAATCCACAGACCGCTCAGCCGCTGTCCCCGGGATGGGTTGTCAAAGGACTGCAGTTGCACCAGCAGTTCATTGACCACGCCGCTGTTGCCCTCGCCGCCACTGCCGCCCATGCCGCGACGGGAGGCGCCGATGGCGTCGATCTCCTCGATGAAGCCGATGGCACCGCCCTCGGTGCGGGCGTATTTGCGCAGCTGTTTGAAGTAGGACCTGATCTTGCGGTTGGTCTGGCCATAGAACATCGACTGGAAGGCCGACGCCGAGACGAAGAGGAACGGGACGTGGGCCTCCTTGGCCATCGCCTTCGCCACAAAGGTCTTGCCGGTCCCCGGCGGCCCCTCGAACAGCACCCCCCGCCGCGCCGAACCGCCCATGGTGTCGCGGAAGGTCTGATGGGCCAGGAAGAGGTTGATCGAGCGCACCACTTCGGCCTTGATCCCGTCAATCCCCACCACGTCTTCCAGACCAACGCTGGTCTCACCGGGTCGGATGAGCGTGTGGGGAGACCGGCCCGCCCCGAGGAACGGCCCAACCATGACCAGGCCAAGCAACGAAATGAGCAGGAGAGCGGGCATCACCGTGCCGACCCAGTGGGGCGCATGGAGGTCCGGGACGATGGCACGACCCATCAGCAGGCGAATGGCCACCCAGCCCCCGATTAGATCCAGCAGGGCGACCATGCGGCGCAGGCGGATCCGCCGCCGGCGTTCCTGGGCCCGTGACACGTCGGCCGTCCCCATGATGGTATTTCCGACCACTCCCGAGAGGGAGTGGGCGTTGGGCTGGGCGCCCGGCGCGGCGTTCACTCCGGCCGGAGGGGCGCCGTCAACGGCGACAGACTTGTCAGCTTTCCGTTCCCTCATACCAAGAGAATCGCAGGATTCCGTCCATCTTGCGTCCGCGAGACGTATTCGGGGCCTCCCAGCAACGAATTCAGCCCGGCCTGCGGACCCACGACGGCAAGAAGACGCTGGAGCCATCGGGGCGCTGACGCACGCTGAACACCACCCGGACCGGCTCCCCGATGACGATGGTGGCCGGGTCGATCTCATTGATGGCGCCGTCGGGCCCCGAGACCAGGTTGCCCACCAGGCGCAGCTGGGGATCCTCGTCGAGCGTCACGGTGATGACCGGATAGGGGGCAAACGGGGCGTAGGCCGGGAGCAGTGGCGGGTGGGCCACCACATAGGACCAGATCGTGCCCAGTCCGGACACGGCACGCCATTCCCGTTCGGTGGACTGGCAGCGCGGGCACATGACCCGCGGCGGGAACCGAAACGCCCCGCAGGCGCTGCAGGCCTGGATGCGGAGCTCCCCCTGGGCGGTGCCCTCCCAGAAGCCGTCCGACTCCTCATCCCCCAACGGGACGAGGAACCCCTCGGTTCCCGACGGTGCGGTCCCGGTCGCCATCTCCCCAGTCTCGCCGCCCGACCACCGGCGCGGCCAACCGGAGCCGAATCGTCGCTCGCGTCAACGCTCGCGAGGCGCTCGCGAGGCGCTCACGCTGCTCCTTTGGCGACCGGCGGCACGGCGGATCACAATGTGACGCACCGTCAGATCACCTGACTCCGCCCGACAGGGAGCACACATGGCCGAGAACACCCGCCGCGACGAACACCAACTCCTCATCGGGGGCAAGTGGGTCGATGCCACCGATGGCACCTACGACATCATCAATCCGGCGACCGAAGAGGTGGTGGGCCGGGCTCCCAACGCCAGCGCGGCCGATGCCGTGGCCGCCGCGGCCGCGGCGAAGGAGGCGCAGCCGTCCTGGGCTGCGCTGTCGGTCGAGGAGCGGGGTGACCTCATCCGCGCCGCAGCAGCCGCCATCCGGGCCAAGTCGGCCGACCTGCTGCCCCTGGTGATCGCCGAGACGGGGGCCACGGCGACGGTCGGCTCGCGCATGCAGGTGCCCGTCGCCGCCGATCGCTTCGAGCGCTACGCCCGTGATCCTCGCCCGGTGCTCCAGACTCCCCTGCTGCCCCAGGCGGCCCAAGCCACGCCCCTGGCCCCGGGGGGCATCATCGGCGGCATGATCAACCGCCAGCCGGTCGGTGTGGTGGCCTGCATCACGTCGTACAACTTCCCCATGGTCAACATGGCCGGAAAGGTGGCGCCCGCCCTGGCCGCCGGGAACACCGTCGTCGTCAAGCCGGCGCCCCAGGATCCGCTGGCCATTGTGGAACTGGTCCGGATCCTCGACGAGGTCGGCTTCCCCCCCGGCGTGGTGAACCTGGTCAACGGCAACGGCCCGACCTCGTCGGCGGCGCTGGTGGACTCCGAGGACGTCGACTGCCTGAGCTTCACCGGTTCCACCCAGGTGGGTGTCACCATCGCCGAGAAGGCGGCGCGGACCATGAAGCGGCTCCTCCTCGAGCTCGGCGGCAAGGGTGCGTGCGTGGTGTTCGACGATGCCGACGTGAAGGCGGCCATCGGCTGCATCGGGTCCACGTGGACCTTCCACTCGGGCCAGATCTGCACGGCCCCGACCCGGGCCGTGGTGCACCGGAGCATCTTCGAGCACGTGCGTGACGGGCTGGTGCAGATGGCCGGCGCGCTCAAGGTCGGTGACCCGACCGAGACGGCCACCATCATCGGCCCGGTGATCTCGGCGGCGCAGCGCGGCCGCATCGAGGCCCACGTCGCCACGGCGGCGGAGGACGGTGGCGAGGTCATCATCGGGGGCCAGCGCCCCACCGATCTGCCCACGGGCTTCTACGTCGCACCGACGCTCATCACCGGCGACAACTCCATGCGGGTGGCCCGCGAGGAGATCTTCGGGCCCGTCATCACCCTCATCCCCTTCGACGATGAGGACGAGGCCATCGCCATCGCCAACGACACCGAGTTCGGGCTGTACGACTACGTCTTCTCCAAGGACGGCGCCCGGGCCCTGCGGGCGGCCAAGCAACTCCAGGCGGGGCACGTCGGCATCAACACGGCCCAGCGCAATCACGACGCTCCGTTCGGCGGGTTCAAGATGAGCGGGGTCGGACGCGACGGCGGTGACTTCGGGATCCTGGCCTATTCGGAGCCGCAGGCCATCATCTGGACGTCCTGACCCGGCGCCGTGTTCCCGCCCGACCAGGTGCTCCTGGTCCTCCATACCCTCCAACGTGGGGGATGGCGCGTGTGGCTCGACGGCGGCTGGGGCGTGGACGCACTGCTCGGGGAGGTGACGCGCCCCCATGACGACGTCGACCTCGTGGTGGAACTCGACGCGCTCCCCGCCGTGCTCAATGCCCTGACGACGCTCGGGTTCTCGGTGACCGAGAATCTTGCTCCGGTCCGGGTGGTCCTGCGCTCGTCCGATGGCCTCCAGGTCGACCTCCATCCCGTCAGCTTCGCCGAGGACGGAACGGGCTGGCAGCGCGGCGCCTCTCCGGATGGATCAGATTGTCCCTACCCGGCCGAGGGCTTCGGCGAGGGCCGGATTCTCGATCGGGTGGTGCCGTGCCTGACGCCGGAGCTCCAGCTCGAACATCACGGCGGCTACGCCCCGCGGGATCAAGACCGGATGGACATGGCGCGCCTGGCCGGTCGATTCGGTCTCTCGTTGAGCGAACCCTACTGACGCGGACCCGGACACCGGCGCCGGCGCCGGCGCCGGCGCCGCTACGGGATATCGGTGCGGATCCAGCCGCCGGCGGCCAGATTGCCCCCGTCGACGTGGAGGGTGATGCCGGTGACGAAGCGGGCCAGGTCGCTGGCCAGGTAGAGAATCCCCCCGGCCGCGTCGACCGGTGTGCCGTAGTGGCCGATCGGAGGGACGCCACCGGTTCGATAGGCCACCGCACTCTCCGCCAGCGCTCCGCCGAGGGCCGCCACCCCCTCACTCTGCATCGCATCAGGTGCCAGCGCGTTGACCCTGAGCCCCAAGGGTGCCAGCTCGAGGGCCAACGTCTTGGTCAGATTGGCCTGACCGGCCTTCATGGCGGCATAGATCGCGAACCCGGGGGCCGCCCGGTGGGCCTCGATGGTGGTCACGTTGACGATGGACCCGCCGTCGGGCATGTGCGGTACGCACTGGCGGACGAGATGCGTCACCTGCGTGAAGTTCTCGGCGATGAGGGCCGCTTCGCCTTTGGGGGACACGTCGAGCATGGGCGAGGCGAAGGTGCCTCCCGCGTTGTTGATCATCACGTCGATCCGGCCGAAGGACTCCACGACCTCCGCCACGAAGGCGCTGACGGCGTCACCGTGGCGCACATCGAGCACCCGACGAAAGGCTCCGTCACCATCGGCAAAGGCCGAGTCGCGGTCGCACAGGGCGAGCGTCGCGCCCTGGGCCGCGAACATGGCCGCCGTCGCCGCCCCGATGCCAGCCGCGGCACCGGTGATCAGCGTGACCTTCCCCTCCAGACCGAGAAGGCTCACGTCACGTCGAAATTCATGCAGTTTCACCTGGCACGGCGGCCAAGCTAGTGGCAACCGCCGATGGCCGCCGCTGTCCGTGGTCGCCATCCGTGCCTACACTTTGAATCACACCGGACTGGTGGAGATTCGTGATCGGTACCCCCGGCTCCCGGTCCGCCGTTTGGGACCACAGCAAGGAGGGAGAGATGGCCGTCGGCAGCGTGGCAACCACCATCAAGGTGCGACGTCTGAGCGCTCGGATCGGTGCCGAGATCTCGGGAGTCTCGCTGCGCGGGGCCTCTGACGACCAGATCGCCGGCGTGCGGGCCGCCCTGCTGGCTCACCGCGTCGTCTTCATCCGGGGCCAGGACCTGAGCGCCCGCGAGCAGATCGACTTCGGCCGCCGCCTCGGACCGCTGACCCAGGGGCACCCGACGCTCCCCGTGGTGGACGGTGAAGAGCTCATTTTCGATCTGGACTCACTCGCCGGGGGTGCCGCCAACCACTGGCACACCGACGTCACCTTCGTCGATCGACCCCCCATGTTCTCCATCATCCGGGCCATGGTGCTGCCCGAAGTCGGCGGAGACACCCTTTGGGCCAACACCGTGGCCGGCTACACCGATCTGCCCGACGACCTGCGCCAGTTAGCCGATGGGTTGCGGGCTGTGCACTCCAATGGCCACGACTACGGTCGGCCCGACGTGGTGGCGCTCAGAGCCAAGCTCGGCGAGGTGCGCCTCGCCAACCTGGCCGCCTTCGTCTCCGAAGTCTTCGAGACCGAGCACCCCGTCGTCCGGATCCATCCCGAGACTGGAGAACGGGCCCTCCTCCTGGGGGGCTTCGCCTATCGCCTGGTCGGACACAACGCCGCCGAATCGGTGGATCTCATCCGCATCCTCCAGTCCTATGTCACCCGTCCCGAAAACACCGTGCGTTGGACCTGGGAAGTAGGCGACGTGGCCATCTGGGACAACCGGGCCACCCAGCACTACGCCATCTACGACTACGGCGATGACCGGCGGCGCATGCAACGGGTCACCACGGCCGGGACGAGCATCGAAGGATTGGACGGACGCCCGAGCATTGCCCTCCAAGGCGACTCCACCCTCTACAACTTGGTTGAGTAGGGCTCCATGGTCCCCTTCCCCCACACCCCGATGCCCCAAAACGGGCTGCCACGCGGTGAGGTGATGCAGCAACTGATGCACATGAAGGAGGGTGATCAGGACTGGCGGGGCGGTCGAGTGTTCAGCCTGGTCTACTCGGCCGGCGACGACGTCCATGAACTGCTGCAGGACGCGCTCTCGCTCTACAGCGCCGAAAACGGCCTCAACGTCCTGGCCTTCCCCAGCATCGGTACCATGCAGCACGACATCGTCTCCATCACGGCGACCCTGCTCGGAGCCGATGATCCGGCCAGTGGCGGTGGCGTCGAGGGTTACCTCACCTCAGGTGGCACCGAGAGCCTCCTGCAGGCGGTCAAGACGGCGCGTGACGTGGCCCGCCAGGACCGGGGCATCAGGTTCCCCCGGGTGGTAGCCGCCGAGAGCGCCCATGCCGCGTTCACCAAGGCGGCGGACTATTTCGACGTCGAGTTGATCCGGGTCCCGGTCGGTCCGGACTTCCGGGTCGACATCGACGCCATGGCCGACGCCTGCACGGACACCACCATCATGGTGGTCGGATCGGCGCCCACCTATCCCCAGGGCGTGGTCGACCCCATCACCGACATCGCGGCGCTGGCGTCGGAGCGGGGGATCCTGTGCCATGTCGACGCCTGCATGGGCGGATTTCTGCTGCCGTTCCTCACCCAGCTGGGGCGGTTCACCGAGCCCTACGACTTCCGCGTGCCCGGCGTGACGTCGATCTCGGCCGACGTCCACAAGTACGGCTACGCCTCCAAGGGTGTCTCGGTCATCCTCTACCGCACCCACGACCTGGCCCGACACCAGGTGTTCGCCACCGCCGATTGGCTGGGCGGTTTCTACGCCTCGACCGCCATGGCCGGGACCCGACCGGCCGGTCCCATCGCCGCCGCGTGGGCCGCGCTCATGCACATCGGGATCGACGGGTATCTCGAGCTGACCCGGACCGCCCACGACGCGGCACTGGCCCTTCGAGCCGGCATCGAATCGATCGACGGCCTGGGCGTGCGGGGTGACCCGCCGGCCACGGTCATCGCCTTCGGCGCTCTGGACCCCTCGTCGCTCGACATCTTCGCCGTGGGTGAACGCCTGCACGCAGAAGGCTGGTATCTCGACCGGCAGCACCGTCCCGACTCCCTGCACGCCACGGTCCACGCCGGCAGCGCCGGCACCGTCCCGTTCCTCATCGACGACCTGCGCCGTGCCGTCAAGGGGGTGGGGATGGCGAGGACGGCGGACCGTTCCACCACCTACGGGCAGAGCACCTGAGACGTCCCCCGCACCGTCATGAAGGTTCCATCGCCACCTGGTCGATGTAACAAAAGATCCAGTCCTCGCCCGGCTCGAACGATTGGATCAGCGGGTGGTGCACCTCTTGAAAATGGTGGGTCGCATGCCGATTTGGCGAATCGTCACAGCACCCCACGAAGCCACAGCTCAGGCAAAGCCGCAGGTGCACCCACGTGTCGCCCAGCGCCAGGCAAGCCGTGCAGCCATTTGGGGTTTGGGGCTCCACGTCGGCGATCTGGTCCAGATGGGTGCATTCGGCCATGGGTCCACCTTATGAGGTGGTCAGGCCACCGTCGACGGGCAAGGCAGCTCCGGTGACACCGCTGGACTCGAGCCCGCAGAGCCAGGCGATCATGGCGGCCGGCTCATCGGGTTCGAGCAGCCGCTCCACCAACTGCTGGTGGGCGAACTCTTCGGCTGACGACAGGTCGTAGACAGCCGCCGAGGCGTCGAGAATCGGTGTCCGGGTCGAGCCGGGGCATACCGCGTTGGCGGTGATGCCGGTACCGGCCAGGTCGGCGGCCAGCGCCTTCATCAATCCGATCACCGCGTGCTTCGACGCGCTGTACCCGCTCAGGCGACGCAGTCCGAGCATCCCCGCCGCCGAGGCGACGGCCACCACCCGACCTTGCCGGGGCACCGGAGCATCCAGCAGGACCGGAACCGCGGCGGCGGCCAGATGGCGCACACCGTTGACGTTCACGTCGAACTGGACGTTCCACTGAGCGTCGGCCGTCTCCCAGAGCGGCGGCCCGCCGAAGACCACGCCGGCCCCGGCCACGGCCGCATCGAGGCGGCCGAACTTCACCAGAGCCGCGTCGACGGCGGCGTCCATGTCGGGTCGGCTGCGCACGTCACCGGTCAAGACGTGCACCTGGTCGCCGTGGCGTTCCGCGACGTCCCTCAGATCGGTCGGCGTGGCCAGGGCGTAGTCCAGGGCGGGATCGTCGGCGGATACATCGACCGCCACCACCTGCCACCCGCTGCCCACCAACCGGTCGACCGTGGCCGCGCCGATCCCCCGGGCCGCACCGGTGACGACGGCGACCCGGCTCACGTGCCCCGCTCGGCCACCGGCCACCGGCGTGCGACCGCGGCCGCCAAGTCATCCGCCATCGACCGGAGAAGCAATTCACCCTCGGCCGCGTTCGCTCCATCGGGATCCCCCAGCACGCCGTTGGACGATATCGGTCTCACCCCTTCGGCGCGCAGACGGGGCATGAGGGTGGCCAACGGTTCGGTGCAGCCCGCTTCGGCCCGTTCGAGCCGGACGACGGGCTCGTCGATGGCCAGCATGAGCGACGTCTCGGTCCTCCCGGCGTGGGCGTCGGCACCCGCGGCACGGGCTTCCCAGGTCAGCACGGCATCGCCGTCGGTCCGGCAGGACTGCTCCAACAGAGCCAGACCGTGGCCGTTGCCGCCGTGGGCCGAGATCACGATCACTCCGGCGAAGGCTGCTCGGGCCGATCGCACCAATTCGACCAGGATGCCGGCCAGGACCTCGTGGTTGAGGAGCAGAGTCCCGGGAAACCCCGCATGCTCTCCGCTGGCCCCGTAGGGCAGGGGTGGCGCCATCATCACATCGGGACGCAGGGCGCAGAGTCGAACGGCCAGCTCGGTGGCGATGCGTGTATCGGTGTTCAGCGGCAGATGGGGTCCGTGCTGTTCGAGTGAGCCGACGGGAATGGACAGAAGCTTGCTTCGACCCGCGGCCTCGATCTCGGGCCAGGTGGCGCTCTCGAGCGACATCGCCGGCCACCTACCTGGCCGCGCTAGACCCGGGCTGATCGGCGGAATCGGACAGGGGTCGGAACGGCGATGGGCGTGCCACTCGCATCGATTTTTGAGTGCCCGACGGTGAACCCCGGCCGCGCGTCGGCGGGTCGCGCCGCCAATGCGGTCTCTCCGTGGCCGAAGACACATTCGGGGTCGGGTCCGTCCAGCGGCAGGCCCGTGAAGAATTTGGCCGCCATGCACCCGCCCTGACAGGCATCGTACGAACCGCACGAGGCGCAGGCCCCGGCACTCTGCGGCTCCCGCAGCGACTGGAACAGCTCGCTCTCGCGCCAGACAGCGGCAAATCCACCAGGTCGGCGCACGTTGCCGGCCAGGAATTCCCGGTCGATCACAAACGGGCAGGCATACACATCGCCCACCGGATCGATCAGGCAGACCACGCGGCCGGCTCCACAGAGGTTCAAACCATCGAGCGGCTCGCCCAGGGCGGAGAGATGGAAGAAGGAATCGCCGGTCAGCACGTCCGGGTGATCGCGCAACCAGCGGTAGAGGGTGCGCTGCTGCCCGGCCGAGGGGTGCAGCGCCTCCCAGGTCTCCGCGCCGCGACCGGAAGGCCGGAAACGGGTCAGGCGCAGCTGGGCCCCGTAGTGCTGCGCCATTCCCGAGAACTGGTCCAGCTGGCTGACGTTGTCGCGTGTCACCACCACGCTGATCTTGAACTGGCCGAAGTTGGCCTCGGCCAGATGTTCCATGGCTTGACGCGCCGCTCCGAACGCCCCCTCACCTCGGACGGCGTCGTTGGTCGAGGCCAGCGCACCGTCGATGCTGATCTGCACATCGACGTAGTCCATCGCCGCCAGGCGGCGCGCCTTCTCCGCCGTCAGACGGGTTCCGTTGGTCGAGAATTTCACCCCCACCTGCTTTTCCACCGCATAACCCAACAACTCGAAGAAGTCGGGGCGCAGCATGGGCTCGCCGCCGCCGATGTTCACATAGAACACCTTCATGGCGGCCAGCTCGTCGACGATCTGCCGCGCCTCGGCCGGCGTCAGCTCCATCGGGTCCCGTCGGCCCGAGGAACTCAGGCAGTGGACGCAGGCCAGGTTGCAGGCATACGTGAGTTCCCAGGTCAGGCAGATGGGCGCATCCAGCCCCCGGGTGAAGCGTTGGCGCAGGGGAACCGATGCCGGCATCACCTCAGGCGACATCAATGACCTCATCGATGACCTCGGACGCGGCCAGTCGAGCCATGGCGCGGGCGTACTGCGGGCGCTCCGCCTCGGGAATGAGGGCGACCAGCGCGGCGTCGGCGCTGTCGAACTGTTCCAGCGACGCCACCAACTCGACCAGGGCCCTGGACTTCAAGAAGATGAGGCGCCGGGTGTCGTAGTGATAGGCCAACGCGCCGAACGATTCCTCCCGTAGGGCAACGTTGGGATGGAGCCGCCACGCCCTCTCCAACGCAATCGGTTCTGCGGGGGCTGTCACCCGCCGCACGTCGGTCTCGCTCAATAGACGCCACACATGCCGTCGATCGATACCTCTTCGACCAGAAGATCGTCGATGTCCTCGTCCACCAGGTCGTCGGTGTCTTGCCGTTCGGCCTCTTCAGCCAGCGTCATGGGCTCCTCCACGTCAGCGGCCAGCCTATCGCCCACGGCGGGGGTACCCCTCCCTGTCAAGATTGCTTCATGATCGCTCCGAGCAGGGAAGACACGGGTCCTCCCGGGCCGATCCCGCCCGCTCCCGACGGCGCCGCCACGCCCCTTCCCGGCTCCTTTCACCTCACCGTGGACCCGATGACGACGGTGCTCGATGACGGAAGCGTGCTCATGGGGGGTAGCCCGCTGCGGCTCCTCCGGCTCTCGCCCCGCGCCCGCGTGGTCGTGGCGCAGTGGGCGGCGGGGGCGAGGGTTGGTCAGCGGCGAGGCCGACAGCTCCTGGCCCGGCGCCTGGTGTCATCCGGTACGTTCAACCCGCACCCGTCGGAGGCCTCCCATGGACCGGGCGACGTCACCGTCGTGATACCGGTCCGCAATCGCCCCGATCAGTTGCAACGGTTGCTGTCGCTCCTCGACGGCCTGTCCTGCGTGGTGGTGGACGACGCGTCGTCGGATCCGGCACGGACCGAGGCGATCGCTGTGTCCTTCGACGCCCGATTCATCGGCCTCACCGCCAACGCCGGGCCATCGGGAGCCCGGAACGCCGGACTGGACATCGTGGGCACGCCGCTGGTGGCCTTCGTCGATTCGGACTGCGAACCGACGGCCGATTGGCTCTCCCCGCTCCTCGGACACTTCGATGATCCGATGGTGGCGGCGGTGGCGCCGCGCATTGTCCCCGCGCCGGCGAGCCCGCCGACTTGGCTCTCCCGCTACGAGGCCGTTCGCTCCTCGTTGGATCGCGGGGAAGCCGAAGGTCTGGTTCGACCCCACACGGCGATCCCATACGTGCCGAGCGCGACCATCGTGGTCCGCCGGCGGGTCGCCCCGACGGCACTCTTTGACCCCACCCTTCGTGGAGGTGAAGACGTCGACCTGGTGTGGCGGTTGGTGGCGGCCGGGTGGGACGTCCGCTACGTGCCGACGTCGACGGTGGCCCACGCCGGGCCCGACACCGCCCGCTCCTGGCTGATCCGCCGTGCCTTCTACGGCACCACGGCCGGCCCGCTCTCGCGCCGGCACCCTGACGCACTGGCGCCCGTCCGCACGTCGGCCTGGTCCGCCGCAACGTGGGGCCTCCTGGCCGCCCGCCGGCCGGTCCTGGCGGCTGGAACTCTGGCCGCCCCGATCCTCATGCTCGCCCAAAGGCTGCGTGGCCTGGTCGACGAACCGCTGACCGTGGCCACTCGCATCGCGGGAGGCGGCACGGCACGATCAGCGCTCCCTGCCCTCTCGGGCCTGACCCGGGCCTGGTCCCCCGCGTTGGTCCTGGGCTTGCTCTTTGGGCGCACCCGCCGCGCCGCCGCGCTGGCGCTGATCGCCCCGGCCCTCAACGATTTGGTGTCGGCGCCCGGAGATCTCGATCCCGTGCGCTACACCGCGCTCCACGTCGCTGATGACCTGGCCTATGGCGCCGGCCTCTGGCGCGGCTGCCTCGACGCCCGTACCCTCCGGCCGCTCATCCCCCACATCGTCCTGCGAGCCCGCGTGTGGTCCCCGTCGTCGCTGCGCACCCAGCTCGGCCGGGCCGAGAACGACGAGAACGACGAGGCCATCGAGGCGGAATGAGGCGGCCGCGGCATGGGTGTCGGCGATGCGCTCTTTCGTGGGGATGAGCGGCCAGTCGAGCCGGGCCGTGCTCGTCCACCATCTCGTCCGACCCCGTCACGAACTCGACGCCATCCTCCACTGCCGGCGCGCACCCACGGCCGACACCCCGGCCAGCAGCGTGAGCGCGCCGAGGACGACGATGGTGACGGCGACTTCACCGGCGGTGAAGTGCCCATGGGCCGGAATGGTGGCGACACACCCCACCGCCGTCAGCAACGTAAGTAGCCGTCGGGCCCAGGGGGACGACACGAAGGCCAGGAACACGATGCCCCATGTCTCATACCACGGCCAGACGATGGGACCCAAAAAGACGACGGCGAGCAGGCTCACGGCCAGCGCTTTGGGCAGGCCGTCACGATCGGAGCGAACCAGCATCACCGCCGTGATCACCCCGGCGACGACCAGGCCAATGGATCGGCAGACCACGACGATCGGGTGGACGTGGCCGGCGAACCCAACGAGGCCAAAGACGTGCGAGGCGGCCAGACCAACGGCGGTGGCCGGGTCCAGCCACGAGATGACCGTGCCCGGATCCGAGAGATTGGACAGCCAGCCCCACCCCAACCCCGACGCTTCGCTGACCGCCACCATGGCCAGGCCGGCGATCAGCACAGACAGCGTGACGAACTTCAATCGACGCGCCGGCGCCGCGCCCTGGCCCGCCCAGGCCCAGCCGATGAAGACCACACCGATCAGTCCGGGAATCTTCACCTCGGCGGCGAGTGCACACAGGACGATGCCGACCATCGGGTGACGCAACGTCGCCGCGGCCACCCCGGCGACCAGGAGCCCGAGCATCAGCGCATCGTTGTGAGCTCCCCCTATGAGGTAGAGGAGGACGAGCGGGTTGAGGACGGCCAGGACGAAGGCGGACTGCGGCTGCCGCCCCACCGACCGGGCAATGGTCGGCACCGAGGCGGCGATGAGGAGCACGCCGATCAGGGCGATCAGCCGGTACCCCTCGACGGCGGCCACCACGCTGTTCCCGGCCACAGGGGCCATCGCCCTCCCGAGATCCATGAACAGTGGGCCGTAGGGTGCGTGCGCGTGTTGCCACAGCGGGTCGACGAGGTGGAGAAACGAAGGACCGTGTAACGAAGCCGGGCTGTGGCCGTACGGGTTGACTCCGCGCGAGGTGAGCTGGCCCAGCGCGGCGTAGGCGTACACGTCCCGGCTGAAGAGCGGGGGCACGAAGAGCAATGGAGCCACCCACGCGGCGAACACGGCGTAGAGGTGGCGCAGCGGCCGCCCCGGGCAACAGACACCGAGGCAGTACCAGGCCCCGAGGAGCACCACGATGCCCGAATACACCATGAGAATGCCGAACCACTGGTCGCTGAAGGGTGAGGTGGTGAATCGGAACGGCCACGAACCGGGCACCTCGGTGGTGAACGGAGATCCCGACTGGAGGGCGCCGAACGCGATCAGGACGACTCCGGCGCACCCCGCGGTGGCGCTGGTCAGAAAGGATCGACTCGACGGGGAGCGCACGCCCACATCATCGCGGTTGGCTACCGCCGCTGGTGGCTCACTCCGTCGACCCGCCCGAAGGTGGGTCAGTGGACCTGGAGGCGACTGGCGGTGCGGTGCTCGGACCAGTGGGTGCGGTTGTTGGCGAAGTACGGCGGGCGACTCGTCGAGCACCGTCGTCTCGAGCCACAGCCGCTTGAGGTGCCGGATTTGGCCGGTGGTGCGGTCGTCCTCGTAGGCCGTGCGGCCGTGGAGCACGTGGTAGTTGTTGATGAACTGCATGTCGCCGGGCAGCAGGTCCATCAGGACGTGGTTCTCCGGGTCGTCGGCCATCGCGACGACGGCGGCCAACGCCTCCTTCTGCAGGTCGGTCAGACGGGGAGTCTCCGGATGGCGTTGCGACGCGAAGATGTAGGGCGGAATGCAGCGCACGAACAGTCGGTCTCTCCCACTCGGTGAAGACGGGCACCAGGTAGTAGGGCTTGCCGCCGGCCGCCTGCTCGCCCCGGAAGTCGTTCGGGAGGTCGTCGTAGAGCGCGGCGGCGAGGTCGGGTCGCTCCGACACCAGCCGATTGTGGATGCGCACCGAGTTGGCCACGGCGGACAATCCACCCCGGCGGCCGTTCTCGAGGCACATGAGGCCGACCAGGTCGGAGCCGTCGCAGTGGAAGGGCAGGGCGATACCGCCGAGCTCGTTGCCGCGCGCCGTCGGATCGTCGATGCCCTTGTGCTGGTCGGTGACGTCGCCGAGCACGTGGCCGTACTTGTTCTGGGCCCACGGCAGCCCGAGGTGGGTGCCGATGCCCCAGTAGATGATCTCCATCTCCGCCTGCGTATAGGCCCGGCGGTCGACGCCGCGCAGTCGGACGAACCCTCGCCCGTTGATGAGCTCGTCCTCGATACGAAGGCAGGCGGCCGTGCAGGGTCGGGAGCGGGAAGTCGTCGCAGCCCGAGCTCGAGCACGTCGTCCGATCTTCGCCAGGGCGTGGCGCAGGGCGGCCGTCGAGCTCGGCCTGCTCGGTGTCGTCGAATCGCTCGGTCCAGAGCTCCTCGTCGGCGACGTCGGTCGACGTCCACTCGCACTGCGGCCTCGAGGATCGTGGCGGGGGGATCGTGTTCATGGCGATGCCTCCTGGTGAGGGCGGCGGCTGTTCACCGCGGACGAAGCGGCCGGGGAGGGCGCCGGTGGGCTGGCCGTCGGTGTAGGTCTCGACGCCGGACACGATCGGTGTGCAGGTAGCCCCGTGCGCCTTGGACCAGACGCTTGCCGCCGGCGGGCAGGTCGTGCACCATCGAGCGGCGGAGTGAGCGTCGAGGTGCTCGAAGTCGATGACGTTGACGTCGGCCTTGTACCCGGGTGCGAGCAACCCACGGTCGAGCAGCCCGACGGCCTCGGCCGTGGCTCGGCTCTGCCGCTGGACCAGGAACGGAAGGGCGAAGGTCGTGCCCCGCGCCCGGTCGCGCCCCCAGTGAGTGAGCAGGGAGGTCGGGAAGCTGGCGTCGCAGATGGTGCCGACGTGGGCGCCGCCGTCGCTCAGGCCCGGGACCGTGTGCGGGTGGGCGATCATCTCGGCGGCCGCGTCGAGGTTGCCGTCGAAGTAGTTGAGGAAGGGCAGGTAGAGCAGCGCGCGACCCTCATCGCCGAAGAGGAGGTCGACGTAGAGGTCGTCGCGCGTCGAGCGCCGGCCCGCTGGGCCCGGGCCATGATGCTGGCCTCGGGCCGTGGCTCGTAGTCGGGCGGGTCGCCGAGCTCGAAGATGTGCTCGAGCGGGAAGGGCAGGTGCTTCTCCTTCACCTCGGCCCCCAGCCGCTGGCGGCATTCGGTCCCGGACAGGATCCGCGGCCTGGTCGGCCAGCGGAAGCTCGGCGACGGCCTGATACGACGGCATCCGGCTCAGCGGGTTGATCGAGCCCTGCAGGCCGAGCAGGATCCCGACGGCGCGCGCCGCCACCTGGGCCCGCATGGCGAGGCCCTCGGCCTGGGCGGTCTCGAGCAGATCGAGCCGGGAGCGGTAGCCGAAACCGGGGGCGGCCTGGAGCAGCGAGATCGAAAGGGGCCGGCCCGACGCCCGCATCATCTCGAGCAGCGTCTCCCCCTCGACGTCGCCGTCGGTGAAGTCGGAGACCACCTGCAGCACGCCGCGGCCCGTCTCGCCGATGGCCCGGGCGATGCCCACCAGCTCCTCCCGGGCGGCGGTCAGCGTCGGCGTCGGTGCTCCCCGGCTGGTCCGATGGTTCAACGTCCGCGAGGTCGTGAAGCCGAGCGCGCCGGCGCGGATGCCCTCGGCCGCCAAGCGACCCATCTCGTCGATCTCTTCGGGTGAGGCCGGCTCGCGATCGGCACCCCGCTGCCCCATCACGTAGAGACGCACGGGCCCGTGGCACACCTGGGCGGCGACGTCGATGTCGATAGCGACGGCGCTCGAGCGCGTCGAGATAGTCGGCGATGGTCTCCCACTCCCACGACAGGCCCTCGTGGAGCACGGTGCCGGGCAGGTCCTCGACCCCTTCCATGAGCTCGACCAGCGTCTCGCGGTCGCCCGGGCGCACGGGCGCGAAGCCGACGCCGCAGTTCCCGCTCACCACCGTGGTGACACCGTGGCCCGACGACGGTTGCAGCCGCTCGTCCCACGTGGCCTGCCCGTCGTAGTGGGTGTGGATGTCGACGAAGCCGGGGGCGACGACGGCGCCGTCGGCGTCGATCTCGCGCCGGCCCTTGGCCCCGACCGAGCCGACCTCGACGATGCGACCGTCGGCGATGGCGACGTCCGCCGTGCGAGGTGCCGCACCGGTCCCGTCGATGACGGTGCCGGATCTGATGACGAGATCGAGCGGCATCCTGCCTCCTAGTGTCTGACACTCATGAGTATCATTCATGACACCTATGAGTGTCAAGGCGCGGCTAGGCTCGCATCATGACCGAGACCGCCACGCCGACCATCGCCGACGCCAAGCGGCAGGCCACCGTTGACGTCATCCTGGCGGCCGCACGCCGGCTGCTGCTGGCGCGAGGTCTCGACGTGACGATGGACGACATCGCCGAGGAAGCCGGCGTGAGCCGGCGCACCCTCTTCCGTCATTTCGAGTCCCGGGAGCGGCTCATCGCCGAGTCCCTGGAGGCGGGCATCCAGCTCTACGGCGAGCTGCTGCCCTCGTTCGAAGGGGGCTGGGAGACCTGGCTGCGGGGCGTGTGTGACGCGGCGCACGAGATGCAGGCGGGGTACGGCCCCGGCTACTGGGAGTTGACGAGCCGAACCGACCTTCCCCCGGAGATCGCCGCCGTCGAGGGACGCCGTCGCACACGGCGGCACGAGGCCATGGCGCGCATCGCCGGCAAGCTCTGGCGAGAGGCGGGGGGCGACGGCGACCCACCGGCCATCGTCGTGGCGACGGTGGGTGCCCACCTCAGTGCCCGCTTCACCGCCGCCGTGCTCCACGACGTCGGCCAATCGTGGCGAACGGCCGCCGACCTCGCCTACGCGGCCATCGCCGACGTTCTCGAACGCGAACGTGGTGAGCGGTCGGCCCGGGGTCCGCTCACCTGAGACCTGAGGCGTGTCCTCGAGCGAATCAGATCTCAGGGACCCTGGGTTCTCGCCACATTCGCCAAATGGGCGGGCTCCCCGAGATCGAGGGCAGTTCGTCGATCACCTCGAAGCCGAACCGAGCGTAGAGCGGCACGTTCCGCTCCTTCGATGACTCGAGAAAGCCGGGCTCCCCGAGTTCGTCGATGTGGTCGCACATCGAGCGCAGCAGGGCGGAGCCCACGCCCTGGCCCTGGCGCTCGGGCGCAGTGCCCAGGGTGAAGAGGTACCAGTGCGGTTCGGTGGGATGGAGGCCTTCGACCTTGAACATCAGCTTCAGGGCCCCGACCGTATGCGCACTGGTCAGAAACGGTGCCGTCGGCGCGAGTTGGAGGAGTTCAAGGACGGCGTGGCGCTCCCGGCCCGGTGGCCCCCACAACGCCGCCCCACTGACATCGTCGGTCACGTACACCTGGCCGTGGGGCATGTACTGGCGGCGCAGCTGGGATGTGAAGAACGAGTGCAGCCCCAACTCACGCCGTCGCTGACCGGCGAACATGAAGTTCGCCACCGGGTCGTCCCGGAAGGCCCGGACCAGCATCTCGACGATGGCCGGACCGTCCGCCGCGGTCGCCGGACGGACGATCGGGTCCTGCCGGGATTTCACGTTCCCGCTCCCGACTCCGACGCCGACTCCGACGACGCCAGATAGCCGCGGGCGCCCAGGAACGAGAGGAGCTCGTCGGCCGCCTCCTCGGGTGAAGCCACCACAACCCGGGGGGGATCGAACACGGTGAGGGCGCCGGACAGGGTGAGGAGGCGCTCACGCGGCGGGAGGTGCGGGTCGGGCCCGTTGAGCACCCGGGGGCGGGGTCGGTACGACCGGGTGCGTCCCGGTTCGGGCTCGACGGGCTGGTGCGTCGTCACCGCGATGTCGGCCCCGGCGCTCCGCAGGACCGACGGCAGGGAGGAGCGGCGCAGCGGCGGCAGGCCGCCGTCGACCGACACGACGGCCGGCGCGGCGGCCACGACCTTTTCCCGTCGCCCCCGGTCCAGTCGGCGCTCGATGTGCAGCGAGCCGTCCATCCAGTGCACCGAGGCCGATCCGAGCACCTGGGCGCACCGCAGATGGCCGGCGATGAACGCGGGGACCGAGCCGGTGCCCCGATCGAGGCTGTGGTCGCCGCAGAAGATGTAGCGCGCCTGTTGCACCTGGGCGGCCAGGGCGGCCGCTATGTCTGCGCTGGGAGCTTCAGGATCGACGTCGACCCGCACCACCTCGGAGACCCCCGACTCGAGAGCCAGGCGCAGGATCCCATCGCTCTCCGGTCCCCCGGCGGTGACCGCCCGCACCGGCACGTGCTCGGATTCAGCGACCCGCAGGGCCAACTCGAGCGCGCATTGGTCGCTGGCCGAGAGGCCCCCATGGGGGTCGTGGGTGATGACGCCGGTCAGGGGATCGGCCTCGGGGCGCAGGTCGACCCGCTTGAGGAGGGCGGCGATGAAAAGGTCCGGCGCCACGTCAGGAGCTCCGCATGACGACGCCGTGGCCACCGAGCGGATAGTTCCAGGTGATGGCGCCTTCCTTGTTGCAGACCATGTAGCAGGTGCCGCACTCGAAGCATTCTTCGTAGTTGAACAGGATGCCGCCCTCTGCGGTCGGGACGAAGAGGCGGGCCGGACACGCCGTCACGCACTCTCGGGTGGTACAGCTCTTGCACACGTCGTTGTCGACCACGATGTGCGCTTCACCGGCCACCCGGAATTCCACGGTGGCCATGCGATCCTCGAAGGACGGCTCGCTCACCCGAATGTCCTCAAGGTGGTGATCCCGTCGCGGGTCAGGTTGCGGAGCCGGATGCCGCGGCGCTTGCGCTCCTGGCGGAAGATCGCCCGCAATCCCGGCTTGGGGGCGGGGTTCGAGACGGTGAACAATCCCTGCGCCACATCGCAGATGAGGTCGGCGTACTGGCTCTGCATCCTCTCGGAGAGCACCAGCGCGGGGGCACGTCGCATCTTCTTGTGATCGGCCATGACGAAGGTGTCGTTCATCTTGCGCCGGTAGTCGGACAGTCCCGATGCGGTGGTGTCGTGCCGCCCGATGGCGGCGATGGCCGTCTCGGCGGCCGCACGACCCGATCCGATGGCGAAGTTGACGCCTTCGAGGAAGAGGCCGGCCGCCAGGCAGAATCCTCCGGCATCGCCCGCCACGAGCATGCCGTCGGTGACGAGCTGGGGCATGGAGTCGAACCCGCCCTCGGGAATCAGATGGGCGCTGTACTCGTGGAGCTCGGCACCGCGCAGGGACGGGGCGATAGCGGGGTGGGCCTTGACGCCCGCAATGAGCTCCTCGGGGCGGACCTTCGCGCTTCCCAGCGCGTCGACATCGACCACCACGCCGACGGCGACCGTGTCGAGGTTCGTATAGAGGAAGCCACCTCCCGGTATGCCCTGGGTGACGCCGATCATCTCGATGTCGACACCCTGCCGGTCGACCAGCCCGAACCGTCGGTCGATCTCGTCCCGGCCCAGGGTGAGCACCTCCTTGGCCCCGAGCGTGAAGTGCTCACTCGAGAAGTTGGCGTACAGACCGGCTTCCTTGGCCAGAAACGAGTTGACGCCGTCGCACGCGATGACGACCTTGGCGGTCACGTCTCCGTCCGGTCGGTCGGTGCGGACGCCGACGACGGCACCACGCTCGTCCCGCCGGAGGCCGACCGCAGTGGTGCTGGTCACCAGGGTGGCGCCGGCCTCGACCGCCTTCTGCGCCAACCAGGCGTCGAACTCGGAGCGGTAGGTACTGGCGCCATTGAACGGTGGCGCCGACCAGGCGTCCGCCCGCACGTCGACCGTGACGGCCTGGGTCGGTGTGGCGACCATGGTGGAGCGCCGGGTGATCCATCGCTGAACCGGCGCCTCCTCCCACCATCGGGGAATGAGGTCGTCGAGGATGCGGGCGTACGTCACGCCGCCGTACATGTTCTTCGATCCCGGAAAGGGCCCCCGCTCCAGCAGGCACACCGAGAGCCCACCTCGAGCCGACACCAGGGCCGCGGCGGAGCCGGCCGGGCCGGCTCCGACCACCACCACGTCAAAATGCTCAGTCATCTGTTCCCTCCGCCGGGGGCGCCGTCACACCGAGCCGCCCGGCGAGCGCGACGGTCAGGGCCGCCGCGTCGGTGACGAGGGCGAGGTCGGCCATCAGCATCATGGGCGCACTGGGATCGAGGTTGATCGACACGACATCCTTGGGTTGTCCGATGCCGCTCACGTGCTGCACCGCTCCCGAAATGCCTACCGCGATGTAGAGATCGGGGTCCACCACCTGTCCGGTGGTGCCGATCTGACGACTGAACGGGGCCCAACCGGCGTCGGTCACCACGCGGGTCGCACCGGTGGCGCAGCCCAGGGCCGTCGCCACCTGGCCCAGCAGGCCCATCGCCTCGGGCGATCCCAGACCGGCCCCCCCGGCCACGATCCGCGTGGCCTCGCGCAGCTCCATGGTGGCCGGGTCCGCCGGCACCAGCCCCTCGTAGTCGGCGTCGGGCTCGGGGACGATGTCGGGCGAGATGGCGCGGGACTCGACTTCCTTCTCGGATTGCTTCTCGGATCGGTCGTCGGTTCCCCGACTGCCCGGCTGCAGCGTCGCCACCACCGGTCCGATGAAGTCGACGTCGAGGAGTGAGCGCCCGCCGCCGCGCAGCAGGCTGGCCCCGGCGGGATCGATCTTGATGGCCCCGGCGTGCAGGGGACGGCCCATAGCCAGGGCCAGGCGCGGCGCCAGGTCCCGTCCGTCGGCCGAGGCGGGAAGCAGGACGACATCCTCCGCCTCGAGTTCGGGAGCCAGGGCACGGGCCCAGCTCCCGGGTCGATACGGGCCGGCCTCCCAGCAGAAAGCGGCCGACAGTGCGCCCGCCAAATCGGCTCGGGCCACCTCGGTCCCGGTGCCCACCAGGAGGACGCGACCGCGTGCCTCGTTGATCGTCTCTTCGGCTCCGAGCGGCAACACGCCGTCACGGACGGCAACGACGGCGATCACAGGGCGGCGCCGACCCGCTCGCCCTCGATCACCGCGGCGTGCGCCCGGCGGGGTGCCACGCAGTCACCCACCCGGTGCACTTCACAGAGCCCGCCGGCCCGCAACGCCCTCCACAACTCGTCATCGGGACGCGACGGGACGGCGCAGACCACCCAGTCGACCCGGCGTTCGGAGTCCATCCCCGTGGTGTGCTGTTGCAGCGAGACCGTGACGCCTCCCGCTGCGCCCTCGCTGATGGCCGTGACCATGGTGTCGGTGGTCTGGGTGATGTGCTTGGCCGTGGCCTTCATCCACCACGTCTCCATGTCGAGGGTGAGGCCCAAGTCCTGGCCCACCACCATGCCAGGGCTGACGATCTCGACCGCACAGCCGCGGTCGGCCAGCAGCTCGGCGGTGCTGGTGGCCTGATGGAAACCCAACTCATCGACGACGAGCACCTGGCCCGAGGGAACCGCGCCGCCCTCGAGCACGTCGCGCACATCGACCACCCGGGGGTGATCCCCGGCCCACCAGGGCCGTTGGGGCACGGCACCGGTGGCCACGACCACCACGTCGGGCCGGTGTTGGGCCACCAGGTCGGCGCCGACCGTGGTCCCGAAGTGGAGCGCCACCCCGGAGCGCTGCGCTTCGGCCAGCTGGTTGCGGATGAGATCGGCCAGTTCGGCCCGACTGGGCACCGTCGCCGCCACGCGCACCTGTCCACCCGGCACCTCCTCGGCCTCGAACACCTCGACCCGGTGCCCGACCCGGGCCGCGGCGATGGCCGCCTGCAGCCCGCCCGCCCCGGCCCCGACCACCATGACCCGGCGGGGCCGGCTCGCCCGGCGGCGGACCACCACGGACTCGCGCCCGGTGCTCGGACTCTCGATGCAGCCGAGCCAACGGTTGAGGCCCATGCGTCCGACGCATTCCTGATTGCAAGACAGGCAGTTGCGGATGTCGGCCGCCTCCCCCGCCTGCGCCTTCTTGGCGAAGTCCGCATCGGCGATCTGGCCCCGCACCACGCCGATCAGGTCGGCGTGGCCGTCGATGAGGGCCCGGTCGGCCTGGAGGGGGTCCTTGAAGCGACCCACGCCCACCACGGGCAGGTTGACCGCCTTGCGAATGGCGCTCGAGATCCACAGCGCGTAGCCCGGCGGCACCTGCATGGATGCCTCGATCATGTAGAGCGTGGCCGTGGCCACCCCGATCGAGGTGTTGATGTAGTCGACCAGGCCCGACCGCTCGACCGCTTGGGCCACCGCGACGGCGTCGTCAATGGTCGTGCCGCCCTCGATGAGCTCGTCGCCGCAGAGCCGGACGCCGAGCGCCAGGTCCGAGCCGATCGACTGGCGCACCGCCGCCACGATCTCCATGAGCAGGCGGGATCGGTTCTCCAACGGGCCGCCGTAGCCGTCGGTCCGGCGGTTGGTGGCCGGTGAGAGGAAGCCCCGGACGATGGACGAGTGCGAACACTGCAACTCGACCCCGTCGAAGCCGCCTTCGGCGCAGTGCGCGGCCACCCGCGCGTACCCGTCGACGATCTCCCTGATCTCGTGCCGATCGACCGCCTTGGGCACCTCACGGAACAACGGATCGGCCACCGCCGAGGGGGCCCAGACCGGGAGCCGGCTGTACATGCCCGAGCCCTGACCGCCGTTGTGGTTGATCTGGGCGAAGATCGGCGTGTCGTAGCGGTGGGCCGCCTCGGTGATCTTGCGGTAGCCCGGGATGACCGCACGGTGGAAGCCGTGGATCAGTTTCTCGTACGGCCAGTCGGTCGGATGGGTCGAGTGCTCCTCGGTGATGATCAGACCGACCCCGCCGGCGGCCCGGGCGCCGTAGTAGGCCGCATGTTGCTCGCTCGGCAGGCCCTCTTCGGCGTAGTTGGTCAAGTGCGCCGAGAAGACGATGCGATTGCGCACGACCGTGGGTCCCAGGCGCAGCGGCTGGAACAAGAAGCGGTACCGCCCGCCCGAGCTCATGGTGGATCCCCCAGGCCCAGGGCGGCCCGTCGCCCTTCGAGGATCGCCTCGTAGGCCGTGCGCGGGGCGACGGTGTCACCGGCCCTGACCAGGCCCGGATGGTCGCGCCACAGGGCATCGTCGGGCAGACCGAAGGTGACCTCGACCAGCAGGGCGGCCGGGATCTCCTCCTTCTCGCCGGTGTACTGATTTTCCAGGTGGACGGCGTGGTCGCCCAACTGACGCACGACCGATCCCTTGGCGATGCGCACGCCGGCGCGAGCCAGCCGCGCGTTGGCCGGCGCCAGGTCGCCGCTCCGGGACAACTGGACCCCGGCCACGAGGTCGCCGGTGACCAGGACGACATCGCGGCCGTGGGCGGCCAGGAGCTCGCCGACGGCCACCCCCACCGAATCCCCGACCGGGTCGGCCACCACGACCGCCCCGGCCGGAAGGTGGCCGAGCGTGCCGTCGAGGGCCGAGCTGAGCACCGTGGCCGCGGCCGCCACCGTCACGGTCCCGTCGCCCACCGGCACGCCGGGGTCGTGGCGCGCTCCCGCGCACAGGATGACCCGCGTCCCGGCCGCCAGTCGCCGGTCCACCGCGTCGGCGCCGATGACGGTGCCGGTGGTGACGCGCACGCCGAGTCGCTCGCACTCGCCGACCAGCCAGGCCACCAGGTCGGCCAGGTGCTCCCGTCCCGCTCCGGCCGCCGCCGTGGCGAGCATCCCGCCCAGCCGCGCCTCGGCCTCGACCAGCTCGACGGCGTGCCCCAGGGTGGCGGCCACCCGGGCCGCCTCGAGTCCGGCCGGGCCGCCGCCGATGACGAGGACGTCGAGCGACGTGGCGGCCCGTCGCGACGGGAACACCTCCTCGGTCTCGTAGCCCGAGAAGGGCTCGCCGATGCAGCTCACCAGCGGGTTGCGGGCGTCGCGCACCTGACAGCGTTGGTTGCAGAGCACACACGGTCGGATCCGCGCCGCGACCCCGTCCGCCATTTTGCGGGCCAGGTCGGGGTCGGCGATCTGGGCCCGCGTCATCTCGACGAGATCGGCCGAACCGGCCGCCAGCGTCGCTTCGGCCATGTCGTGGTCGACGATCGAACCCTGGGCCACCACGGCGACCGCGGCCGGCAGGGCATCGCGCAGGGCGGCGGCCAGGGGAACCGCGAAGCCCGGCTCGGTATGGCCGTCGGGCCTGGTGCCGCCCACGTCGAAGGCGGGCGCCCGGACGGCCACCATGTAGTCGACCGGGCCGGCCAGCTGGCGCGCCATCTCCGGTGCCATCTCGGGGGTGATGCCGGCCCACGGGGCCAGCTCGTCGCACCCCAACCGCAGGCCGACGATCGGGTCCGGGCCCACGGCCGCCCGCACCGCCTCGAGGACCTGGCGGGCCAGGAGGAGCCGGTCGGTGCCGTACTCGTCATCCCGGGTGTTGGTCAGACCGGAGAGGAACTGACGGAGCAGGCTGAACTGCCCGGCGTTGACCTCCACGCCGGCCAGACCGGCGGAGACGGCCAGCCGGGCCGTCTCGGCGAAGCCGGCCACCACGGCCGCGAGCTCGTCGTGCTCCATCTCCTGGGGCACCTCACGGGTGGCCGGGTCCGGGAACCGTGACGGTCCCCACAGGGCACGCTGGCTGTAGGCGCTCGAGCCTTGGCCCCCCGCATGGCCGAGGGAGGCCAGCACGACGGCGCCGGTGCCGACGGCAAGCACTTCGCGCCCGATGGCTTCCCAGCCCGCCCGGCACTCGGCCGCCAGCGGGGCGCGCTCGTAGGGCCAGTCGCTCTCGTGCACCGAGGCGGTCTCGGTCACCAGCGTCCCGCAGCCACCCACGGCGCGGCGCCGGTAGTAGGCCACCGAGCGGTCCGAGAAGGAGCGCCCGCGACAGAGGTTGGTCTCGTGGGGACCGAACACCAGCCGGTTCGGCGCGGTGGTGCGCCCGATGGTGACGGGCTGGAGGAGGAGTTCAGTCACATGTCACAGCCAGGGTGCGGGAGCCGAGCGATCCCGCGCCCGTCAGGTCATGCGTCGAACTTGACGACGCCACGGATGATGGTCCCGGCGGCCTGGTCGTCGTACCCCTGCTGCACCTGGTCGAGCGTGTACTCCTGGGTGATGATCTCGTCGATCTTCAACTGGCCGGCCTCGAACAGGTTGAGCAGGTTGGGCACCTGGACCCGCGGGCTGGCCGAGCCGAAGACGGTGCCCAGCAGGGCCTGGTTGAACATGGCGAAGTTGAACAGGTTCAGCTGCACGTCCATGGCGTGGAAGGGCGAGATGGAGGTGACGACCACCCGCGCGTCCTTGGAGCCCAGTCCGCACGCCTGGGCGATCATCTCGCCGTGCAGCACGCCCGGGGTCAGGATGACCACGTCGGCGTTGCGACCCATCGTCAGTTCGGGAAGCATGAACTGGGCGTCCAGGATCGAGGCGGCGGTGTGGGTGGCCCCCACTTCCTTGGCCTTCTCGAGCTTGAAGGGCACCGGGTCGACGGCGATGATGGTCCGGGCCCCGGCGATGCGGGCCCCCTGGATCGCACCCGAGCCGACGCCGCCGCAGCCGACGACGACCACGGTCTCGCCCGGCTTGACCTTGGCCCGGTCCACGGCCGACCCGAAGCCGGTCGAGATGCCGCAGCTGATGAGGGCGGCCGCCTTCATATTGGCGTAGGGCTCGATGCGCACCACCGAGTTCTCGTGGCAGACCATCTCGTCGGAGAAGGTCCCCAGCTGCGCCATGCGGTTGAGGTTCTCGCCGCCCAGGTGGTAGCGGAACGTGCCGTCACTGATCATGCCGCCGGCCAGGGTGGACATGCCGAGGTCGCACAGGTTCTGGCGGCCCGAGGCGCACCAGTGGCAGACGCCACACGAGGGGATGAAGGACACGGCCACGTGGTCGCCCACGCTGACCTGGGTCACGTTGGTCCCGGTCTCGGTCACGATGCCCGAGCCCTCATGACCGCCCACCACCGGGAACATCGACTTCACGCCGATCATCTCGAGCACTTCGGGCGGAGCGCTGATGTCACCGGTCCGCAGATGCTCGTCGGAGTGGCACATGCCCGAATAGACCATCTTGACCTTGATCTCCCGGTTGCCAGGCTGGTCGATCTCGATCTCCTCCAGCTTCCAGGGCTCGTCCAGTCCCAGGCACACCACGGCACGTGTCTTCATTGGAAATCCCTCCCGCTGCATTCGTCGAGGCCGGTTGCGCCTTCAGTATCGTCCTCCCTGCTCCCTCAGACAACCGAGCCCGGTGAAGGTCCTTCCCGGACCCGTCCGGGTGGCGCCAACTACAGTGCGCGCGTGGCCGTTCCCGCTCGTTTTGCCGAGGTGGCGGGCCGAATCCGTAACTGGGGACGCTGGGGTCCAGAGGATGAGATCGGCACGCTGAATTTCATCGATGACGCCGCCCGCCTCCGGGGCGCCGGGGCGGTGCACAGCGGCAAGGCCTTCGCGCTCGGGCTCCCACTCTCGGAGGCCGAGGGCATCCAGGCCGGGTTCATACCGGGCCGGGTGAACCCCACCCGCACCATGATCCAGGTCAATGAGCCGCTGAGTCCGGATCCCGACTGGGTCTGCTCGAGCGAGGACGTCGTGACCCTGGCCACCCAATGCGCCACGCACTGGGACGCCCTGGCCCACTGCAGCTACGACAGGGTGATCTACAACGGCTACCCCGCCTCGTCGGTCGACGCGCAGGGAGCGGGCCGGTGCGGCATTCATCGCCTCTCCACCGTGATCGGGCGGGGCGTCCTGCTCGATGTGGCCCGGGCCCTCGGCGTCGACGTGCTCGAACCGGGGTACCCGATCTCCCCCGACGACCTCACGTCGGCCTGCGACATGGCCGGCATCGCCACCGAACCGGGTGACATCGTGCTGGTGCGCACCGGGCAGATGGTGCACCTGGCCCCCGGCTCACGTGACCTGGTCGCCTACACCTGGCCCAGTCCCGGTCTCACCGTCGAGACGGCGGAGTGGTTCTTCACCCGCGACATCGCCGCCGTGGCCATCGACAACTTGACCTTCGAGGTCTACCCCAGCCAGTACGACGACCTGTATCTGCCCGTCCACCTACTGCACCTGGTGGAGATGGGGATGACCCAGGGACAGAACTGGGTGCTCGATCCGCTGGCGGCCGATTGCGCCGACGACGGCCAGTATTCCTTCCTGCTCGACGCCACACCGCTGCCCTTCACCAACGCGCTGGGTTCACCGCTCAATCCGGTGGCCCTCAAGTAGGGCTCGCTCTCTCGGCCGCCGGGGCGCGGGGGCCGTTGGCCGTGTCTCATTCCAGCACGCGGTGGCGCGGGCTCACTCCAGCACCCGGCGGCGCAGCCGGTACCTCCAGATGGGGAAGATCCGGGTGTGGAGCCAGTACCAGCCCCCGCTGAACGGCATCTGCGTCACCACCTTGCCCGACGGGGCGCGGAAGTAATTCGTACACCCCGCCGTCCACACCGTTCCTTCCATCCGCGACTGGACGCGGCGGTTGTAGCGGGTCATCACCCGTCGGCGAACGCCCAGGGTGGCCAGGCCAATCAGGTGCATGTGACGCAGCGCCGCCATCACGTAGTGCACCTGCGCCTCCAGCAAGAAGATGATCGACGTCACGCCGTTGGTGTTGGGCCCGTACAGCAGGAAGAAGTTCGGGTACCCCGTCACCGACATCCCCAGGTAGGCCTCGGCGCCCTCCGCCCAGTCATCACTGAGGTGGCGCCCGCCCTCGCCGACGACGTCGACGGTGGAGAGATACTCGTCGGCTTTGAACCCGGTCCCGTAGATGATGGTGTCGACCTCATGGACTTCACCGTCGGCGGTGCGCGGCCCGCGCTCGGTGATCTCGACGATCGGCTCGGTGACCAACCGGACATTGGGCCGCTGGAGGGCGGGCAGCCACTCACGTGAGGTCAGGGGTCGCTTGCACCCGACGGGGTAGTCCGGGGTCAGCGCCTCCCGCAGGGCCGGATCCTCGACCTTGCGGGCCAGGTAGGAACGGGCCAACTCGGTCATGGCGGTGGTCTGTTCGGAGTCGGTCCGGAAACTCGCCTGCTGGTACGTGCGCCAGATCCCGAAGCGGTGGAGCCGCGCCGCACCGGGAACCCGGGCGAAGCGCCGCTGCTCGGCCGCCGAGTAGGGCTTGTCGAGCCGAGGGGTGATCCAGATCGGCGTGCGCTGGAAGACGGTGAGGTGCTCGACGTCCGGGGCGATGGCCGGCACGTACTGGATGGCGCTGGCGCCGGTGCCGATCGACGCCACCCGTTCGCCGGACAGGGACTTGCCGTGGTCCCAGCGCGAGGAGTGAAAGGCCCGGCCGGCGAAGCGGTCGGCCCCGGGGATGGCGGGGATGCGGGGCACGTTGAGCATGCCCAGCCCGCTGACAACCACGTCGGCCGTGAACGATCCCCCGTCCGACGCGGTCAGGGCCCACTCCTGCGCCGCCGGCTGCCAGCGCGCTTCGGAGATGGCGGTGCCCAACCTGAGGTGGGTCCGGATCCCGTACTGATCGGTGCACCGCTCGAGATAGGCCAGGATCTCGGTCTGGCTGGCGAAGGTGCGCGACCACCACGGATTCAGCTCGAAGGAATACGAGTAGAGGTGGGACGGCACGTCGCAGGCCGCACCCGGGTACCCGTTTTCCCGCCAGGTGCCACCGACGCCGTCGGACTTCTCGTAGATGGTGAACTCGAAGCCGGCGCGCTTGAGGGCAATGCCCATGGCGATGCCGCCGGCGCCGGCACCCAGGATGGCCACGGTCGGCTTCGGTGACATGATTGCGCGAACGATCGTCCCGGCCCGATTCAGCCGGCCCGGACGGCCGACCTGGCTCCGAAGCCGTCGATCAACGCCTGGCCCACGTTGCTCCGGACCAGCGGGCCGGGTGTGGCAGCACGATCGTCGGGTGTCATGGATCCTCCTCGAGAACGGGCCACACCCTACGTCTGCCCCCGACCGGCGGCGCGGGCGACGGTCCCACGGCGTCGCTCAGCGGCCACGGCGTCGCTCAGCGGGGTCGGGCGGCTCTCCGGGCCACCGCGGCGCCGACGGTCTCGCGGCCAACCACGCCGGTCGGCCCCGGACGGCCGGTGACGGACCAATGCAGCATGCGGGCCTGGGTGTCGATCAGATTGCGGGTGCGGATACCCCAGAACTCGAAGCCATATCGATGAGCGGACACGCTGGCGAACATGGCGACCAGCGTCCCGGCCACCGCCGTGGGATCCGAACCGGCCGGCGACGTCGTGACCGACCCGGGCGGACCGCGGTGGGACGGTGAGGCCTGGGTGATCACCTGGGCCAGGGCGATGGTGACGGCATTGAGGGCGCGCACCCGGATCCCCCGCAACTGCGCATCCCCTTCTTCGGTGGCCAGATCGACCACCCGGAACACGGCGCGATTGTCCTCCCAGTACGACAAGAACGCCTCGGTCACGCTCAGCGCCGTCTCCCAGCTCGCCTCCTCGGACCAATCGCCGACCACCAGCTCGGAGAGCCGGGCCGCCTGGTCCACCATGCCTTCGGCCAGGACGCGGATGGCCTGCTCCACGTTCCCGAAGTACTGGTAGAAGGTGGCGGGCGATGTGCGGGCCCGCCGGGCGATGTCGGTGACCTTGACCGAACGCCACGACGTGGTCGTCAAGAGTTCCACCGTGGCCGTCAGCAGGCGCTGGCGAGTTTGGCGCCCGCGCTCACCCGGCATCCGCCCGTCGGTGGTGGACAGGGGGTCGGCGGGCCGCCCCAATGGGACGATCTCAGCCTCGGCGTCGGCGGGCTGCCCGGGCATCGCTCGTCAGCGTAGCGGCGCCGAATACCACCCCTCGATCTCGAAGACGCAGGTGGCGGCCCGGATAGCATGTGCGAATGGAGCAGACGTTGGCCCGCCCGCTCACCCGTGCCCAGCAGGCTCGACGCCAGCGCGTCATCGATGCCGCCATGGCGTTGGGACATGAAGGCGGCTACGAAGCGGTGCAGATGCGCGACGTGGCGGCGCGGGCCGACGTGGCCATGGGGACGGTGTACCGCTACTTCACCAGCAAGGACCACCTCTTGGCCGCCACCCTGGTGCACTGGGTGGAATTGCTCGACACCCGGATCGGCCAGCACCCGCCGCGTGGTGACCATCCGGGCGACAGGGTGCGCGACGTCCTCGACCGCGCCCTGCGCGCCATGGGCCGCCAACCACGGTTGGTCGCTGCGGTGTTCGCCTCCCTGTCTTCGCCCGACCCCGGGGCGGTGGGATGCCAGCAGCAGATCACGCTGCTGATGGAGGGCATCATCGCCCGGGCCATGGGAGAGCCGGCCATCCCCGACATGTCCGACCGGGCCCGCATGATCGGGCACGTGTGGTATTCGGCCCTGGTCGGCTGGATCAACGGGTGGTCCACCATGGCTCGCGTCTACGACGAGCTGGCCGTGTCGGTGCGCCTCCTGCTGCCGGACGAACTCTCGCACGGGTAGGCGAGGCCCGGCGAGGCCATCGCGCTCTATCCCGCTCCATCCCTCTCCACCGCGGGGTTGGCCTCGCCCCCACGTGAAGCCAGAATCATCCGGCGGACGGTCACCGCGACGTGGCCCCGGCGACCGCGACCGCCCCCGGTGAGGCGGCTATCGTCCCTGCGATGACGACCGGAGCGGCGGCCATCCGGGGCCTTCCCATTGAGTTCACCGGTCTCTCGAAGCACTTCGGATCGGTGGTAGCGGTTGACGACCTGGCCTTCACGGTTGAGCCGGGTCGGGTCACCGGCTTTCTCGGTCCCAACGGGTCAGGCAAGACCACCACGCTGCGCATGCTGCTGGGTCTGGTGGCACCATCGTCCGGCCAGGCGACCATCGGCGGCCGGTACTACCGCGACATCCCCAACCCGACCGGCCTGGTGGGTGCCGTGCTGGAAGCGACCAGTTTTCACCCGTCGCGCCGGGCCCGCACCCACCTTCGCATGGTGGCCCGGGCTGGTGGCCATGACGAGGCCAGGGCCGACGTCGTCCTCGACCTGGTCGGGCTGACGGCCGACGCCAAGCGCAAGGTGGGGGGCTTCTCCATGGGCATGCGCCAGCGCCTCGAGCTGGCCACCGCCCTGATCGGTGACCCCGACGTGCTCATCCTCGATGAGCCGTCCAACGGTCTCGACCCACAGGGCATTGCCTGGCTGCGCGAATTCATGCGCTTCCTCGCCGGCGAAGGACGCACGGTCCTGGTGTCCTCCCACCTCCTCTCGGAGATGGCGCAGACCATCGACAACGCCGTGATCATCTCGCACGGTCAGCTCAAGGCGCAAGGATCGCTGGAGTCGATCACGGCGGGGATCTCGCAGACGAGCATGCACGCTCGCTCGCCCGAGGCGGATCGGCTCTGTGCCGTTCTCACCGCGGCCGACATGCGATTCCGGCGCTTGGCTCCTGATGTGGTGGCCGTCGATGGGGTGACACCCGAGCAGCTGGGGCCGTTGTTGGCCTCCCACCAGATCGTGCTCTACGAGCTGACCAATGAGGGAGCCGATCTCGAGGCCATCTTCCTCGAGCTGACCTCCGGCCTTGGCTTTAACGAGGTCGGGAAGCCGACGTGATCAACACCGTCCGCTCTGAGCTCCTCAAGATGCGCACCATGCCCGGAGTCTGGGTCTGCTTCGGATTGGCCTTCCCGCTGACCGTCCTGTTCATGACGGCCGTCTTTGCCGGTGCAGGGGGTTTTCCCGGTCACACCTTCTATTTCGTGCACACCCTCAATCAGCGGCGCATCCTGTTGGGCGCCGGGTACCTGGGCATCACCTTCTTGGCCCCGATCACCGGGGTCATCTGCATCACCAGCGAGTACCGGCAGAAGACCATCACCGACACCCTCATCTCCACCCCCGTCCGCAGCCGGGTCCTTGGGGCCAAGGTCCTCGTCACGTCCTACTGGGCCATCCTGATGGCCGTTCTCACCCTGGTCGTCGCGCTGGCCGTCGGATTGCCCTGGAACTCCAGTCTGGGTGGCACCACCTCGTCGGTGCTCGACCAGGCCGGAGCCGTCATCCCCGGTCTGGTGGCGGCCTCCATCCTGCTGGGCCTCTTCGGGTTGGGCTTCGGCGTCCTGGTCAAGAACCAGGTGGCCGGCATCCTCATCACGATCGGCACCACCTTCATTCTCGAGGGAATTCTCATTGCCTTGGCCCGGGCCATCTTTCACTACAACTTGAATTGGCTTCCCTCCTCGGCGGCCGCCGCGCTGGCCGGCGCCGTGGCGCGAGGGGGATTCGGTGGCGGGAACGGCCACGCCCCGGATCTCCTGGCGTGGTGGCAGGGCGGCCTGGTGATGTTGGGCTGGGGCCTGATTCCCCTCACCATCGGTTACTTCACCACGTTCCGCCGCGACGTCACCTAACCAGCAGAGCGCTCTCCGCGTTCAACACTCGGCAACCTGGATGCCTGCGACATTACCCTCAGTACGGCAGTGAACCACGACGTGGACTCCCGTCGGAAACACCCCCGAATGAAGCTGCCTGAGCGTTAGTTGAATCTGGTGAGATTGCGTCGGCAATGACACGAAGAAACTATAGAAAAAGTACTCGTGTTCATGTGCCCTGGTGTTGTAGCGATAGATTTCATTGACGTAAAGGGTTGCCGTGCGCCCCAGGTTTACGGACTCATCTGGCAACACGAGGCGTCTCGCGTTGCCGTGGGCCCGGCAGGTATTCGAAACAACACCACATATGACTTCGACTTCCTGTCCACATGGTTTGAACCCACTACAGGTTCGCCAATCAAGTTCAGACGGATGAGAGGTGACGTGGTTCGTGTCGTTCTTGAAAACGACTTCGCTTCCAGGCTTTTCGGGAGCCGCACACCCTCATCCCTGTCGCCGCAACCGCGACTCCAACGATTGTCAAAACGCGACGCATGTCGTTCCGTTCCCCTCGGCCGCCTCAGGTGGACAAACGTACCTTGCGGTTGCAGTTGGATAGACGTCGTCCATCGGTAAAGCGATTGGAAGACACTGCTACGGCAGAGGATCAATCGCTTGGTTCGTCAAAATCCTCGTCGGTCTCGTCGCCGCCGGCCACCGGCGCGTCGAGGTCCCAGCCCTCATCGTCGCCGCCCCGAGGGTCAAGGCGCCCGGACGGCGGTTCGCCGATGCCATCGGGGTCGTCGATGCCTCCGTCGAGGCTCGCCAGTGATTCAGGGTCATCGAGCCGCAGACCGGCTTCGTCAAGTTCACGATCGTCAACCTGAAGCGCCGGATTGAGTGAGGGATCCTGTTCCACCTCTTCGACGAAGTCCGGATCGATCCGGGAGGTCTCGTCAAGCGCCTCGTCCCCTTGCTCGAAGGACTCCGTCCCGAGTGGTTCGTCTGGCGATGTGAGGTCGTCCTGGCTCATGGTCTCGGCTCCACTATCGGGAAGGACATGCATCGATGATACGAGGCGGCGCGACGAAGCAGCACGCTCCCATCGGGGTCCAAGCGCCGAGCAGTGGCCCCGGCGTCAGCGCCGCAGGGAGACCCCGGGGCGCCCCGCCAGACCCTCTTCGTCGGTGACGCCGTCGGTTCGGATGGGTACCCCGTTGACCAGGACGTGGGTCACGCCGAGCGGTGCGTCCGCCGTCAGGCGCTCGCCGTCGGCGGGGAAGTCGCGGATGCGGCGCAGGGGTCCTGGAGCCACCGTTTGCGGATCGAAGACGCAGAGGTCGGCGGCCTGGCCGACGGCGACTGTGCCCCGATCGATCAACCCGTAGACCTGCGCCGGCTCACCGGTCAGTTTGTGGATTGCCCGTTCGATGGGCATGACCCCCTTCTCGCGCACCCAGTTTCCCAACAGGTCGGTCGAGAAGCAGGCGTCACAGAGTTGGGAGACGTGCGCGCCCGAGTCGGCCAAACCGAGTAGCACGTTGTCGCGCGGCAAGAGCCAGGCGATGCCCTCGGGATCATCGTTGGCCAACACCGACCAGAAGCGGGCTTCGAGGTTGTCGTCGAGGGAGATGTCGAGCATCACGTCGAGCGGGGTGCAGCCCCGCTCCTCGGCCAGCACCATGACCGGTCGGTCGGTCAGTTCGGGATGCGAGGCCGATTCGGCCACCGAGATGTTGGCCCAGTTGACCGGGAAGCCTCCGCGCCCCCCACTGACCTCGTCCCAGGCTGTCTGGCGCCACGCCGGGTCCCGATAAGTGGCCAGACGCTCATCCTTCGTCTTGCCCATGAGCGCGGCAAAGGTGGGTCGCATGTTCAAGGTGAAGGGCTCGGAGAGATTCATCTGGAAGACCAGCGGGCGGCAGGACACTTGGGGCCACACCTCGACGCCGTCGGCCCAGGCGGCATCGTGTTCGGCGATCACCTTCTCGTGGTAGGGGTAGCCCTTCACCGTGAGCAGCGCCGTCCAGGTGAAAGGGCGACCGATCTCCCGCTGCAGGGCGAAGACCTCCTGGTGGTTCATCACACCTCCGGGCAGCAGCGCCACCACGCCGCGTGAGCCCTGACGCAGCGGTTGCAGCAACGCCCGAAGCTCTTGGGCGTCGGCCACCCGGGACGGGACCGGGCGGCCGTGATCACCGTTGTGGGTGGGCGACATGCTCGAGGCGAAGCCGGCTGCGCCGCCCGCCATGGCCTCGGCCACCACCGCCTGCATGCGGTCGATCTCGTCCTCGGTGGCGGCGCGCTCGTACGCTGCCTCCCCCATGACGTAGAGGCGCACCGCGGTGTGACCCACGTAACAGCTGAAGTTCAGCGCGGTGCCTCGGCGTTCCACTGCATCGAGGTACTGCGGGAACGTTTCGAATTCCGACCAGGGGACCCCGACCGAGAGGGTGTCGAAACTCATGTCCTCGACGTGTTGGAGCGTGTGCGCCATGAGGGCGACACCCTCGGGCCGGATCGGCGCGATGGAGAACCCGCAGTTTCCGGCAACCACTGTTGTCACCCCGTGGAAGGAGGACGGGGTCAGCGAGGGGTCCCAGAAGACCTGGGCGTCGTAGTGGGTGTGGATGTCGATGAACCCGGGGGAGACAACCTGCCCGGTGGCATCGAGGGCGCGGCGACCGGTCAGCCCCGTGCCTATGTCGGAGATGCGCCCGTCCGTGACGGCGACGTCGGCCACCTGCCCCGGCGACCCCGTCCCGTCGATCACCGTTCCACCGCGAATGACTGTGTCAGCACTCATTTTTCCGCACTCTCCCTCGTTCAGCCACACCCATCGTCGCAGCCTCGCTGACTTCGTGCACGCTCGGAGGTACCGAGTGGCGTATGGCGTCGATTACGGTGCAGGTACGGGACGGATGGCTTGAGGGGTCCGATATGGCGGTGAATTTTCTGAGACGTAAGAGCGAGTCGCCGGAGCCGCAGGACTCGTTGCAAATCTCCGGCGCCATCGTGGCGGCGTCCGACGGTCCTTCACCGGTGGAGCTGGTCGACGCCGGGCACGCCGCGCACGGGCTCGGTGTCGTCCGGGACCAATACGTGCGCAAGATCCGCCGGACACCGACGCTTCGGATGGTGCCCAGCTCCATTCGGGTCGAGGGTCGGCGCTTGCACTTTGCCGTATCCGACAACGAGGGCGCGCACGGGCCGGACGGGCCGGGCACTCCTCCCATCTGGGCCGTCAATATCCACGGGTACTTCGCCGGCGGCGGCATGTACTGGCGCGAGAGCGCTCGACTGGCCGAGCAGATGGGGTGGCGGGTCATCAATCCCAGCCTGCCGGGATTCGGCGGCAGTGACCCACTCGATTGGCACGACGTCTCCATGGAGAGTCTGGCCAATCAGATCATGGCCATCGTGCATCAGGTCGATGCCGGACCGGTTGTCCTCCTGGGACACTCCATGGGCGGCGCCGTCGCCGTGCAGTTCGCCCACGACCATCCTCGACGCACGCTTGGGCTGATCTACCGCGATGGGGTCAGCACACCGGCCTGGAAGGACCGCCGCGGCATCATCCCGACCCTGCTCACACCCATCATCCCGGACGTGGCTCCAATGGTCGACATGGTCGCCGCAGTCGTCATGGATTTTCCCGATCTCCTCATCGGCCGCCTGTATTCGACCGTGCGATCCCTCCTGCCGGACTTTCGCCAGAACATCCGCACCGTGAGTCAAACCATGCCGATCGGAAGTCTCCTCATGGGAGTCGACCAGCGCACGGAGGTGCGCGGTCTGGTGGCCCAGCAGATTCCGATTCTGAACGAATGGGGCTGCTTCGATCGCATCACGCCGGGAGCGGCCGCCACCGAATTCGCCAGCGTGGCGCGAGCACCCGTCCAGTGGGTCCCCGGCGGCCACAGCTGGATGCTGGCTCGCCCCCAGGGCCAGTCCGACATCCTCCTTCACCTGGCCTCGGGGAAGGCGTTCATGTCCGCTGTCGAGGACCGCTGGCGCCAGTTCACCGCACGCGACCACACGCTGCGCGCCGTCAACTAGAGCGGTTCGCTGCCGTGCCGAGCAGGCGGTGATCCCGCGCTGACCCGCGGCGACGGACCATGATCCTGCGACTGCTCGACCCGATCCTGAACCTGCACGGATTAGAGGCTTATCCCTAGTCGGCGCGTTTGTCTTCGCCGAAGCGGCGATCCTCATCGGCTTCATCTTCCCGGGTGAGACGGCGGTCCTTCTCGGGGGCGTGGTGGCCTCCCGCGGCCACATCAACATCGTCGTTCTCATCGTGGTCGTCGTGCTCTGCGCCATTGCCGGCGACTCTGTCGGCTACGTGGTTGGTCAGAGGTGGGGTCCCCGCCTGCTCGACCTGCCCGTGCTGCGCCGGCGTCGCCGGCTCATCGACCGCATCGCCGACCAGCTGAACCGCCGGGGCGGGCTCGCCGTGTTCGTCGCCCGCTTCACCGCGTTCCTACGCGCCGTGGTGCCCGGACTCGCCGGCATGTCCGACATGCACTATCGCGTCTTCCTCCCCGCCAACGCCGCCGGGGGTGTCGTCTGGGGCACTGCCTTCTGCCTGCTGGGCTATTTCGTGGGGAATGCCTACGCGCGATTGGAGAGCCTCTCGAGCCTGGCCTCCGACATCCTCCTCGGCCTCATCGTCGTGGTCATCGTGGTGCTGTTCGTCCGCGGACGGCGCAAGGAGCGGGCCGAGCTGGCCGATGCCGATGCCGAGGCCGACGCCCCAGCCGACGCCTCAGCCGACCACGCGGTGGCCTCCGGCGACCCAGGGTGAGCTCAGCCGCCCCCCGGTTCGAGCACCGACCGGTCGCCGGCGAGCAGGCCGTGGACGATGCGACTGAAGGCGCCGGCCGCATCGTGGCCCTGGGCGTCGGTGTCGTGCCAGCGCACTCCGCCACCCGGGAGATCCCGGTCCATGCCGAACAGGCCCAGGCGGGGCTCGTAGGTGCCCCACTCGTAGTTGTCGACCAGGGACCAGTGCAGGTAGGCCCGGACCGGCACGTCGGCTTCAATCGCGTCGAGCACCGCGCCGAGATGCTCGCGCACATAGCGGGGTCGGTCCCACCCGTCGGCCCGGGGCGCGCCACCCCGGCTGGCCATCCCGTTCTCCACCACCCACAGAGGGAGGCCGGGGTGGAGGGCCGACTCGGCCCGGCACCACGACCGCAGGGCCGCCGCATCAGGCGGGACGTCCCACAGTGCCCGCCCGACGGACCAGTCCCGACCGCCGCTTTCGCCGCGACGACCCGGCAGGCGGATGGCATGGCTGGCGATCGGGTCGTACCAATCGAAGCCGACGGCCCCGAGGGTGGACGTCTGCGGCGAGGCATAGACGGCCTCGACCACGCGGCGAGGGGCGGGGCGGCGCGAGGCGGCGCGGATCCGGGGCCACAGCGCGCCCCCGCCGATGCTCTTGGTGGTGCCGTAGGGGCTCACGGCGGCGAAGAACCGGCGCAACATGAACTCTCCGGCGTGTTGCGGAGGGAAGGCGGCGTCGTGCAGGACGCGGCGCTCATCAATGAAGGCGTCGACCGCGGACTCGTCCACGGCGGCAGAACGCAGGAGCAAGAGATCGGTCAAGAGCCGATCATGCTCGTAAATGGACGACGAGCTGGTGTTGCACGTCACCACCGCATCGGGTTGCCGGGCCACGATGGCGTCAGACGCCAGGACGTGTGCCGTCAGCAGGTTGTCGAGCACGCAGTAGGCATCGGCGAAGGCCCGGCGGCGGCCCGGCGGCGTTGCGCCCTCGATCCAGCCCATGAGCATCTGAATATTGGGCTCGTTGATGGTCACCCAATTTCGGCAGTGCGGTGCCAGTGCCGGCAGCACCCGCTCCACGTGGGCCACGAATCGGTCCGGTGACCCGGGGCGCAACCAGAACTCCTCGCCCAGCCACCAGGGGTAGGAAAAGTGGTGCAGGGTGACCATCGGCTGGAGGCCGCGCGCCGCGCACATCGAGAGGATCTCGACGTACCGGGCCAGGGCGACCTCGTCGAAGTGGTCAGCTTCGGGTTCGAGGCGCGCCCATTCGACCGACAGGCGGAAGGCGTTGCAGCCGATGGCCGACGCCCGGTCAAGGGCTTCTTCGGGGTGTTCCCAAAAGTCGCAGGCAACGCCGGAGCGCTCCACCCGGCCCGAGCGCTCCCAGTTCAGCCAGTTGTTCCCCGGCTCTCCGGCACCGTTGTAACCCCCCTCGACCTGGTAACCCGCCGTGGCCACCCCGATGACGAACCCGGCACCGAGCAGGCTCGTCTTGGCATCGGTGTGGGGACGACGGGCATGGGCCGGAGCGGGCACGTCGGACAGCTTGGCATGGCGGCGACGAGGGCAGCCGGTGGACCACCGCGGTGGAGCCGCTCAGGACGAGGAGATCGAGCGCATCCGAGCCACCGCGGCGGCCACAATCGCCACCTCATCGCCGGCGTCTCGGACCAGGGTCCGGATCCGCGGCTGGTTGGCGTCGCTGCAAGCGTGAAGGGCGGCCGATTGGACGTCTCGCGCCGCCGTCATCACCTCGGCCACCTGCGTCCGCAGCGCGTCGGGTCGGGCCGATGCCGCCGGGGGCAGCCGACGTTCGAGACGCAGGAGCGTGTCGAGCTGTCCGGCCACTTGGCGCAGCGACCGGCACACGGCAGGAAGCTCACCCACGGGAGCGTTGGAGACGTCGGCATGATGGACCGCCGCTTCGGCGTCCTCAATGGCGGACCACAGTCTGCGCCGGGTCCTGGCCGCGGTGCCGCGCGCGTCTGTCTCGGGTGTGGCCCGGGCCCCGACCCGCTCGCGCCATCCCGAGAGGAGGGCCAGGGTGGCCATGAAAGCCCGGGTCGCCACGTGGTTGCGGACGCCGTGCCAACGTCGACGCAGGACACGACGGACCACGAGGAAGGCGATGGTCCCGCCCAGTACCAGGACCCCGCACAGAATCACCAGAAGGACCAGCACCTGCTCGATAAATGTCACCTCTCAAGCCTACGCCCGAACGGTTGGAGTATTCCCGCGCTCCTGGTCGTGGTGAGGCACCCGGCGGAGTCGGCGGCATGCCCGCCACGGCCGTGCGTGAGGCCAGAGGAGCCCGGCCACCGAATGGACCGGCGCACTAATCTTCGCCGGACCCCCCACCAGCGAAGGGAACATCCATGGCCGATGAAGTCTTGAGGGAACGTCGAGGGAACGTCGAGATCCTCACCATCAACCGACCCGAGGCCCGCAACGCCATCAACGGCGCGGTGAGCCGCGCCATGTCGGCCATCATGGACGAGCTGGGCGAAGACGCCGACTGCTGGGTCGTCGTCATCACCGGGGCGGGCGACAAGGCGTTCAGCGCCGGCATGGACCTCAAGGCATTTTCCCGGGGCGAGGGGGCCGAGATCACGGCCGCGTCCGGCGGCTTTGCCGGTCTCACCACTCGCCAATTCCCCAAGCCGATCATCGCCGCCGTCAATGGTTCCTGCCTGGCCGGGGGCTTCGAGATCATGCTCTCGTGCGACCTCGTGGTGGCGGCCGACCATGCCGTGTTCGGCATCCCCGAGGCCAAGCGAGGCCTGATCGCCGGTGCGGGCGGCCTCATCCGGATGCCCAAGCGTCTGCCCATGGCCGTGGCTCTGGAGATGGCGATGACCGGAGATGCCATCGACGCCGAGCGCGCCCACGCGCTCGGTCTGGTCAACCGCGTCGTGCCGGCAGCATCACTGCTCGACGAAGCGCTCGCCCTGGCCGAGACCATCGCGGCCAATGCACCGTTGGCGGTGCGCTACTCCAAGAGCGTCATGAAGACGGCCGCCGAGCTTCCCGAATCGGAGGGATGGAAGATCAACGCCGAGGCGGCCGGCATCGTGTTCTCGTCTGCCGACGCCATGGAGGGCCCCGTCGCCTTTGCCGAAAAGCGGCCACCCAGGTGGCAGGGCAAGTAGCACCGGCCACCATTCACCCTGCCTGGCCTCTGGCCTCGGGCCGCTCCGTCTCACCCCCCGTCCTCACCGCTTCTGTCGTGGTCCTGGCGGGTCTGGTGACGGGGCTCCGCTCCAGGTCCACGCCCAGCACAGCCCTGGCCTGCGGGGTTCGGCGACGGGCCTGGTCAGCTGGGCGGCATCGGCTGTCGACATCCTTCTGGCGGGGTGATTCCGAATACTGGTCGGATCCGGGTGCAGCCTGAGGCCGTCCGCCGCAAGGGGGCGGCCGAATAGGTCTAACCTGATGGGTGGTACACCTCACGTGGACCGATGCGAAGGAGATTCACATGCTGGCAGACATATTTGGGCCCGACTTGCTCATCGTGGCCATCGTCCTGGTCGTCGTCCTCTTCGGTGGGGCTGCCATCCCCAAGTTGGCCCGCAACCTCGGCTCGGCGAAGAACGAATTCGAAAAGGGATTGGGCGAAGCCAAGAAGGACTCCTCGGCGGCCGCCTCGGCCACCGGGACCGTAGCTGCGAGCAACGGCACCGCTGCCGCCGCCGACACGGCCGCCCCGTCGCCCACGCCCAAGGCCGACGACAGCGCACCGGGGAACTGACCGCGCCGGACCGGCGTCCGGACTCCTCACACTGAATCGACTGAATCGCCGGACAGGGGGATCGTGTCCCAAGATGTCCTGACCCTGGCCGACCGCCTCTGGCGCGGCGAGGTGTCGACGGCCACCATGCACCCCGTGGACCACATCGGTGGTTTCGTCGAGATCACCGATGGCGTTGGGTTCACTCCCTCCTTCGCCAACGTCTCGGCCTTTGCCACCGATGACGGGCTCGTCCTGGTCGACACCGGGAGCTTGCCGTTGGCCCCGGTGGTCCACCGCGACATCCGCGGCTGGAGCGAGGCCCGCCTCAATACCGCCATCTACTCCCACGGCCATATCGACCACGTCTTCGGGGTGCCGGTCTGGGAGGAAGAGGCCAGAGCCCAGGGGTGGAAGGCGCCCGAGGTGATCGCCCACCACGCGCTGCCGGCCCGATTCGACCGCTACATCTTCACGGCGGGCTACAACACGATCATCAACCGGCGGCAGTTCGGATTCACCGACCTCAACTGGCCCACCAAATACCGCTACCCCGACCGCACGTACCACGACACCCTCGATCTCTCCGTCGGAGGCGTCGACTTCTCCCTTCGCCATGAGAAGGGCGAAACCGATGATCACACGATCACCTGGCAAGCCGACACCAAGGTGCTGTGCTGCGGCGACCTGTTCATCTGGGCTTCTCCCAACGCCGGGAACCCGCAGAAAGTGCAGCGCTACCCGCGCGAATGGGCCGACGCGCTCCGGCGCATGCTGGCCCTCGAGGCGGAGTTCCTCCTGCCCGGCCACGGCCTCCCGGTGGTGGGGGCCGACCGGGTGCGCCAGGCGCTCACCGACACGGCCGACCTCCTGACGTCACTGGTCGACCAGACGTTGGCCGTCATGAACGCCGGCGGCCGGCTCGATGACGCCATCCATTCGGTCTCGCCACCGCCCGAGCTCGAAGCGAGGCCCTACCTGCGCCCGGTCTACGACGAACCGGAGTTCATCGTGCACACCGTGTGGCGCCAGTACGGCGGGTGGTGGGACGGGAACCCGGCCACGCTCAAGCCCGCTCCCGAACGCGCCCTGGCCGCCGAACTGGCGGCGCTGGCCGGCGGGCCCGTCGTCCTGGCCGACCGTGCCCTCGAGCTCTTGGACCAGGCCACCGACGGCGCCAGCGACGCCGGCGCCGCGGAGCAAGCCCTCCGGCTGGCCGGGCATCTGGCCGAACAGGCCTGGCTGGCCAATCCGGCCGACACGGCGGTGCAGGCGGCCCGTCAGCGGGTCTTTTCCGCCCGGGCCGAGCGGGCCACCTCGACGATGGCCCGGGGGGTCTTCACCTGGGCCGCAAACGAGTCGGTGGACGGTGGGTCAGAGGCGACGGCGCCCCACACCCACTAGGCACGGAGCGGCCCACCGAACCAGCCGGTGAACAGCTACTTCGTGTTTTTTTGTGGGGTTCGATAGTGTCAGCTTCGTGGACTCGTCGTTGACCAGCCCTTCTGCCGAAATCGGCGGTGCAACGTCCCCAAATTCGCCCTCCCGGGCCCGGCGTCGACCGCTGGCCGTCGTCGGGGTGCTGGCCGCCGCGTTGGTGTTCGGTGGCTGCAAGCTCCCGTCCTTCGGCTTCTATCCCGGCGCGACCACCCAGGGCCGAACGACCTTCCAGCTCTGGCAGGGGTTTTTCATCGCCGGATTGATCGTCGGCGGGTTCGTGCTGATCCTGATTCTGTGGGCCGTCTTCAAGTACCGCCGCACGTCAGAGGACATCCCCAAGCAGACGCAGTACCACACGGTGCTCGAGATCTCCTACACGGTGGTGCCGATCCTCATCGTGCTGGTGCTGTTCGTCTTCACCGTCCTGGCCGAGAACAAGGTCGACGCCACGCCGGCCAACCCGGGCGCCCGAGTCAGCGTCAACGCCTTCCAGTGGGGCTGGGAGTTCGACTATCCCGGCGGCGTCAAGGTGATCGGCCAGACCACGCAGGCCCCGACCATGGTCATCCCGGCCGGCACCGACGTGCAGATCACCCTCCAATCCCTCGACGTCCTGCACGGCTTCTACGTCCCGCAGTTCAACTTCAGCCGCTACGCCAGCCCGGGCTACAAGACCTCGTTCGACTTCAACGTGCTGCGCCCCGGAACGTACCGAGGCCAGTGCACCCAGCTCTGCGGTTTGTACCACTCGCTCATGTTCTTCAATGTCAGGGCCGTGACGCCGACCCAGTACGCCGCCTGGCTGCGCGCCCAGCAGGCGCTGGCGCGGCTCAACCCGGCGTCGGTCCCCCAACTTCCGAGCGGTGTGAAGGCCGGCTCGAGTGGTGCAAACCCCTCAACTTCAGGAAGCGATGCGTTCAGTGACTGAAGTTCTCAATCCGCCCGTCGTCGTCGACCAGCCGCACGGTGCGGGTGCGCCTCCCCTGAGCGGTGATCACGGCCATGACGGCGGACACGCCGAGCACGGTCCCACCGGCATTCTCAAGTGGCTGACCTCCACCGATCACAAGGTGATCGGCATGAGCTACATGATCACCTCATTGGTCATGTTCTACCTGGCCGGGATCATGGCGCTTCTCATCCGCCTCCAGCTGACCACGCCGCACGCGACCCTGCTGTCGTTCAACCAGTACAACGAGCTGTTCACCATGCACGGCAGCCTCATGCTCTACCTGTTCGCCGGGCCGTTCGCATTCGGTGGCCTGGCCAACTACATCGTGCCGCTCCAGATCGGCGCGCCCGACATGGCCTTCCCCCGGCTCAACGCCCTGAGCTACTGGCTGTACCTGACCGGATCGATCACCATGCTGCTCGGCTTCTTCGTCGCCGGCGGGGCGGCCAGTTTCGGCTGGGTGGCCTACGCGCCGCTCTCCGGCGCCACCAGCTCCCCGGGAATCGGGGGTGACGTCTGGATCATGGCCCTGGTCCTGACCGGGTTCTCGGCCATCTTCACCGGGGTGAACCTGGTGGCCACCACCTTCTATCTGCGCGCCCCGGGCATGACCATGTTCCGGATGCCCATCTTCACCTGGAACATGCTGGTCACCGGCATCTTGATCCTGATCGCCTTCCCCGTCCTCACCAGCGCCCTGATCATGCTGTTCTGCGACCGGCACTTCGGCACCCATATCTTCACGGTCACCGGTTGCCATCTGGTCAATGGACTGCCCACCGCGTCGTGCGGGTCACCCCTGCTGTGGCAGAACCTCTTCTGGTTCTTCGGCCATCCGGAGGTCTATATCCTCGCCCTGCCCTTCTTCGGCATCGCCACCGAGGTTTTCCCCGTCTTCGCCCGCAAGCCGGTCTTCGGCTACAAGGGGATGGTCTTCGCCACCATGGCCATCGCCGCCCTCTCCACGGGTGTGTGGGCCCACCACATGTTCACCACCGGGGCGGTGCTGCTGCCGTTCTTCTCCTTCTTGAGCCTGCTGATCGCGGTCCCGACCGGGATCAAGTTCTTCAACTGGATCGGGACGTTATGGCATGGGCAACTGGTATTCACCACCGCCATGCTGTTCAGCCTCGGGTTCCTGTTCGCCTTCTTGATGGGCGGCGTGACCGGCATCATGCTGGCGTCGCCCCCCATCGACTTCGCCACCCATGACACCTACTTCGTGGTGGCCCACTTCCACCAGGTGCTCTTCGGGACGGCCGTGCTCGCCGGTTTCGCCGGCGTCTACTACTGGTACCCCAAGATGTTCGGCCGGATGCTCAACGAGACGTTGGGCAAGTGGCACTTCTGGCTGTTGTTCATCGGATTCTGGGTGACCTTCATGCCGCAGTACGTGGTCGGGTTGCTCGGGATGCCCCGCCGCGTGGCCAGCTACCCCTCCAACCTCGGCTGGGAGAGTTACAACATCGTCTCGACGGTGGGCGCCTTCATCATCGGCGTGTCGTTCTTCATCCTGTTGATCAACTTCGTCGTCTCGTGGCGCAATCCCGTCCCGGCCGGGAACAACCCGTGGGACGCGCACACCCTCGAGTGGTTCACCACCTCGCCGCCTCCGCACCACAACTACACCCACCTGCCCCCGATCCGGTCCGAGCGTCCGACCTGGGATTACAATCACCCCGACAACTTGACCGTGCACCACGGACCGTCCAAGAGCCCCCCGAAGGAGAAGGTGCCCGTCGCGTGAAGATCGAAGCGATGTTCCTCCTCTTCCTCGGTGTCTTCTTCGGCATCGTGGGCACCGTCTACTGGTTCTGGAGCTACGAGGACGGCGGGACGATGATGTTGGTCGGCACCGCCGCCCTGGGATTCCTCCCGGGGCTGTACTACTTCTTCTGGCACAAGCGATTCGGCGGGCGGAAGTTCTTCTACTGGGGCCGGGCGCCCGGCGCGGGCGACCGGCCGTCCGACAGCGACGAGGCCACCATCGCCGAGGGGGCCGGCGTGATCGACTCGTTCCCCAGCTCCTCCATCTGGCCCTTTGTCCTGGGTATGGGCGCCTTCCTCACCGTGCTGGCCCTGGTGTTCGGTTCCTGGCTGGCCTTCCTCGGAGTCCCCCTCATCCTCACCGCGCTCACCGGCGTGACCGCCGAGAGCCGGCGCGGCGGTCACGTCTGAACCAGCGGGTCGAGCCCATCCGGACTCCGAGAGGTGGGCGATGCTCGCCCGGTACCCTGAAACGGTGACCACCACTTCACCGGCACCGGTGGCCTCACGGGGGTTGTCCCGAGGCCTCGTTGCCGTCATGGCCGTCGCCACCGGTGCGGTGGTGGCCAACCTCTACTACGCCCAGCCGGTCCTGCACGACGTCGGGCGTGACTTCCACAGCGGCGCCGGCCCGACGGCACTGGTCATCACCAGCGCCCAGATCGGCTATGCCGCCGGCCTGCTCCTGATCGTCCCGCTGGGCGATCTCTTCCGCCGGCGAAAATTGGTGGTGCAGATCTTCCTCGTTGCCGTCGTGGCCCTGATCGGCTGCGCGCTGGCGCCCAACCTCGTCATTTTCGGGCTCGCCTCGTTGGCGGTCGGGTGTGCCTCGGTGGCCGGGCAGGTCATGATCCCGTTCGCGGCCGATCTGGCACCGCCCGAGCGGCGGGGGCGGGTGGTGGCCCGGATCATGACCGGCCTGCTGCTGGGGATTCTGATGGCCCGCACGGTGTCGGGCCTGGTGGCGCAATGGGCCGGGTGGCGAGCCATCTACTGGGTCTCGGCCGCCCTCATGGTGTTCTTTGCCGTCATCTTGTGGCGGGCGCTGCCCGACGAGGGTCCCCGGCCCCGGCGGTCCTACGGCCACCTGGTCGGGTCGTCCCTGCGCCTCCTGGTTGACGAGCCCGTCCTGCGGCGGCGGGCCTGGCACGGAGCCTGCGCCTTCGCCTGCTTCAGCGTCTTGTGGACGACCCTCGCCTTCCTGCTCTCCAATCCGCCGTACCACTACTCCAACGCGGTGATCGGGCTCTTCGGTCTGGTCGGGGCCGCAGGCGTCCTGGCCGCCAATTTGGCCGGGAAGCTGGCCGACGCCGACCGCGCCAAGGCATCGACCATCGTGGCCGGTGTGCTCCTGGTCGGATCGTTCGGCCTCTTGTGGTTCGGCCGCACCTCGTTGGCGGCGCTGCTCATCGGCATCCTCGTGCTCGATGTCGGGACACAGGGCATGCAGATCACCAACCAAACCATCATCTACGCGCTGCGTCCCGACGCCAGGAGCCGGATCAACAGCGCCTACATGGTCTGCTACTTCGTCGGTGGTGCGGTGGGGTCGATCGCCGCGGGCTCGGTCTATGCGACCGGCGGCTGGTCCGCCGTGTGTGTCCTGGGTGCCGGACTCGGCGCGCTGACCTGCGCCATGAGCCTCTTCGAGTGGGTCCGGCCGGCGCCGGTCCGCAGAGAAATGGCGGCCACGTCGCCGTGAGCGTCGATGGTCAGCTCCCGGCGGCCGATCCCAGGGTGGCCGGGTCCGAGCCGACCTTTCGGCTGCTGGACGACGCCGGGGTGCCGTGGCAGGCCGTCAAGGCCCAGCGCAACGCCGACGGTAGCGAGTCCTTCGTCCACGAGAAGTGGCTGGCCTTCTCCCCCGACCCGCAGTACCTCTCGCTCTACGCCCGCTACGACCCGGGGATGGTGGTGCGTCGGCACGGACATTTCAGCCCCCACGTGCTCATCGTCATGGCCGGTGAGATCTGGTGCGGCGAGCGGCATTGTCCGGCCGGAACGCACATCGAACTGCCGCTCGGGGCCGCGTTCGGTCCCCTGGTGGCCGGCCCCGAGGGGGCGACGCTCTTCGAGGTCATGCTGGGAGACCCGCGGTCATGGGGCGATGACCAAGCGGCCTTCGAGCGGGCCCTGGCCGAGAGAGGCGCCACCGCGCTGCCGGATCCACCACTGGAGTACCCGCCGTGGCTGGACGACCTGCGGGCGCATTGGAACGACCGGCCTCGATCGGAGTGAAACAGGCGCTCGAAGCCAGACCCTAAGCGGGGGAAGCCCCTCCCGCCTCCTTGACCATCTGCCACATGCGAGCTTGCTCACTGACCGACATGTGGGGATCCAGGGTCTTCCAGGCCACCACATCACTCAGGCTCTTCGTCACAACATCGACATCGACGGAGCGAAGGAAGCTCTTGACCAACGCCGAGCGGGCGACCCCGAGGATCGTACCGATGAAGCGGCCCGTCGACACCTCGCCCGCCGCCATCAGAACCCAGGCCAACGCCACATCGACTGCAGGATCACCTCGGCCGGCACCGGTCCAGTCGATGACGACCGGGCCCTTTGGGCTCATCATCACATTCAGTGGGTGCAGGTCGAGGTGGAGCAGGCGATCCCCACGTCCGACGGCGGCGTCGCGAAGCCAGTCCGGTGCGGTCAGCTCGTGAAGTTGATGATGTAGGTCAGCCAGAACTCTGCCCTGCTGGGGAATCGTCCATGGGCGCTTGCTCATCGTGGCCACCATGTCGGCGCCCTCGATACGCTCCATCACCATTTCCACACCGTCGTCGCTTAGTTCCTCGACCGCAGGTGCGGGGTACCCCTGCGACCGGACGTACTCCATGACGCGACCCTCCTCGGCCAGCGAGCGCCCCTCCCGAGATCGTCGGAGCACCAGCCCTGGGCCGTACTCGAAGATGTCGGCGTCCCGCCCGGCGGCCAATAAGGGACCAGGACTCCTCATCCGCTCCACAGTACGTGCTCGAAGGAGGCCCGGTTCGACCCGATCGGGAGTAGAAGACGACCTCGTCGTCTCCTTAGTCGGTGGCGATCGCCGTCAGCACATCCATTTTGGCTGCACGGCGAGCCGGCCAGCTGGCCGCGCCGAGGCCCAGGAGGCCGGCGAGGATCAAGAACACCACCAGGCTGGCCACCGGGATCACAATGTCGGTGATGCCCTGCTCTTTCAACGACGCGGCGAACGCGGCGCCAAGCGCCGTGCCGACGATAATGCCGATGATGGCACCGAAGATGGCGAGGATCACCGATTCCGATCGGATCATCGCCCGCAACTGCCGACGTTTCATCCCCACTGCTCTGAGCAAACCAATTTCGTGGGTCCGCTCGAAAACCGAAAGCATCAAAGTGTTCACGATACCGATGAGAGCGATGAGCACGGCCAGGGCCAGCAGGGCGTAGATCAGACCGAGGAGCTGATTGATCTGCTGCTCCTGTGACTTCTTGAAGGCGGCCCGGGACTGGATCTTGAGGTTCGGATAGGCACCCAGTCCCCTGTCGACCGCCTTGGAGGTAGCCGTGCTGCCGTTTTCAGTCTGCAAGAGCACCGCCACGGGCAACGGGTTGTCGAAATGAGCCAAGAAATAGCCGTCGCCCACCACGTAGCTGCCCAGCAGTGCGTTGGGCTTGAAGATCCCGCCGATCCGCAGGGTGGACGATCCCGTTTGCGCAAACTTCACCGGCACCACCTTCCCGACCGACAGGTGCTTGGTGTTCGCCGTGGTGGTGTCGATGAGCAGCTGGCCCGCAGCCAGGGACGACGCACCGTGGCCACTGTCCATGCGGAGGATGACCGTACTGGGCAGATGATCGGTCGATACGGCGGTGAGGTTGGACACCGCACGTCGGATCTCGAAGGCACCCTGATACACCGTCGAGACAGCGGTCACACCGGGCACCTTGGCTGCGGCGCTGGAGACCGAGTTGCTGAAACCTCCGGCGCCGCCTTGGGCGGAACTCGTGATGATGTAGTTGGCGTTGATCGCATTGTCGACGCTGCTGGTGGCGGATTTGGACAGTGACGCGCCGAACACGGCGATGGTGGCGACCAGGGCTAGCCCGACCATCAGGGCCGAGGCGGTCTGCGCCGTCCGTCGCGGGCTGCGCATGGAGTTCTCCCGACCGAGTTTGCCCGCGATCCCGAACAATCGGGCGAGCGGGCGACCGATCACACTCGCCATCGGCCGGGCCACGACGGGCGCCAGCATCCCGATCCCGATGAAGATGGCGAACGCTCCGAGCCCGACCAACTCGATCGCCGGCTTGGTCAGACCGAAGACGAGCGCGGCCACGCCAAGCAGGGCGATCACCGACCCGACGACGATCCGTCGCCGGGAGGACTCCTCCTCATCAGCGCGGTAGTCGGCCAGGGCCGCCACCGGCGGGATGCGAACGGCGCGCCGGGCCGGGCCAACGGCCGACACCACCGTCACCCCCACGCCGACCAACAAAGCGACGATGATGGTCCGGCCCTCGAAGACCAACGGTCCCGACGGCAGGGTGATGCCGAATCCCTTGAGCAGCGCTTCGAGGCCCAACGCAGCCAACACACCGAGGCCCAACCCGACCAGGGACGCCACGGTCCCGACGATGACGGCCTCGGCCAGCACGGAGCGGAACACCTGCTGGCGGCTGGCCCCGACGATCCGGAGGAGAGCGAGCTCGCGAGTGCGCTGGCCCACGGTGATCGAGAACGTGTTGAAGATGGTGAAGCCGCCAACGAACAGCGAGATGAAGGCGAAGACGAGGAGGGCGGTGGAGAAGAAGGAGAGGGATTGGTTGACGTCGTTGGACTGCTCGTTGGCCACCGTCTGGCCGGTGACCACCTCCACACCCTTGGGGAGCGTGGCGGCAATGGCATGTTGGACGGTCGCTTTGTCGGCCCCCGGAGAGGTCAAGATATCGATGGCGTCGTAGCGGCCCACCTCGACGAACAGCCGCTGGGCCACGGGCAAGTTGAAGGCAGCGATGGTCGCGCCGGCCAGATTGTTGGCGGTGCCGAATCTGACGATCCCGCTGAGGGTGAACGTCTGCGGTGGTCCGGACAGGAGCACCCGGACGTGGTCCCCGACCTTGAAGTGGTATTTCTGCGCCGTTCCGGCGTCCATCACCACGTCGTGCGATGAGGTGGGGGCCGTCCCCTGGGACAGGCGCAGCGCCGCCAATTGGGGGTTGGGGTCATAGGAAAAGCCCAGGGTCGGGGCTCCCCCGTTGCTGATCGCCTTCCCGTCGGGTGAGACGAACTGCGCGTACCCGTTCACGGTGCCTTGCGCGTAGGCCACGCCGGGCACGTGACGCACCGAGGTGGCGATCGACTGGGGGATTGGTTTGTGCGTCGCGCCCGCCCCTCCGTTGTTGCTGGAGAACGCGGCCGTCCCCCGGACCTCGAAGTCGACGTTCTGGTAGATGCGGCCGAACAGGGTGGTGAAGGTGTTGTGCAGAGTGTCGGTAAGGACGAAGGTTCCCGAGATGAATGTGACACCGAGCACGATGGCCAGAGCGGTCAGCGCCAGACGGAGCTTGTGGGCCAACAGACCCTGGAGAACGATCCTGCGCACGTCAGCTACCCAGCAGCTTCATCCGCTCGAGAACAGAGTCCGCCGTGGGTGAGAGGAGTTCATCTACCACCTTTCCGTCAGCCAAGAAGACCACCCGGTCGGCGTAGGCGGCACCCCGGGCATCGTGGGTGACCATGACGATCGACTGCTTCAGTTCGGTCACCGAACGGCGCATGAAATCCAACATCTCAGCGGACGCGTTCGAGTCGAGGTTGCCGGTCGGCTCATCGGCGAAGATCAGATCGGGCCGCTCGATCAACGCCCTGGCGCAGGCGACACGTTGCTGCTGGCCACCCGACATCTCGCTCGGACGATGGGATAGTCGGTCGCCGATCCTGAGCTGCCCGACCAGGTAGTCGAACCAGGCCTGATCCACCTTGACCTTGGCCAGGTCGGCGGGCAGCGTGATGTTGTCCCTCGCTGTCAGCGTCGGGACCAGGTTGAAAGACTGGAAGACGAACCCGATCTGGTCTCGACGCATCTGCGTGAGTCCGGCATCGTCGAGCTTCCCGATCTCCCGCTCACCCACGAAGGTCCGGCCCGACGTCGGTGTGTCAAGTCCGGCCATGCAGTGCATGAGAGTGGACTTGCCCGAACCAGAGGGACCCATGACCGCCGTGAACTGGCCGCTCTCGAACTCGACGTTGATCCCGTCGAGGGCGTGGACGACGGCATCACCCTTGCCATAGGTCTTGACCAGGTCGATGGCGCGGGCTGCCGGCAGGATCGACGGGGGCGCGGTTCCACTCGTCCCCTGTTCCGTTGTCGTCATCTCGTGGGTCTCCCTTGGCGTCGATCGTTGGCCAGCGCTTCAACTTAACGTCACGGCTTAACGTGCACGGCGCATGGCTCGAGAAGCACATTCTCCCTCGCTGGGGCCGTTGTACTGGCAGACGAGCCGTGAGTCAGATTCTCATCGAAATATGCGTCTTTTTGTCTCCGGGCTTGTTCAACCGTCCAACCCCGATTGAGTGGCCACGGCACGCATCCCACCGCCGTACCGTCGCCACCGCGCACTGCCGTACCTTCGCGACCGGCTCCAATAGGGAGCGGCCCACCCACCTGCGAGTCCGGTGGTCAACGGACACTACGTGGTCGCTGGGCTCTGCAACTCCCGGTAGTGGACACGCCAGATCAGTCGATAGACCCGTGACCAACGGGGAATGGATCGGAGGCCGGGTATGAAGGGCAAGAAGACGAGAAGCACGGTGAGTCCCATCATGATGGCCCACACCTGCAGGTCAGCATTGGGAGACGAGTTCATGGGCGGCACCTGGTACCACAAGGTGTAGAGCCAGAGCCAAGCCTGACCGGGGAAACTCCCCGTCTCGTTCATCATTCCCCACTGGTCTCCTTGGAGATGCTGTTGACCTGCGAGGTTGGCCAGGTAGGTACCGTCGGCGAGGTAGAGGAGCGGCTTGGTGTAGTTGGTGTCGTAGAACTGGCTCGAGCTGAGCAAGGCACCATCGAGAGATCCGCTGCGGGCCATCGAGGTCAAGGCGCTCATCATGGGTGCCACCGGTCCGTAACGACCAGCGGGGACTCGGAGGGCCCCGTGGGCGAAGCTGGCTTTGGTGACCGCCTTCTCGTAGGCCGTGGTCCACAGTGCTTGCTGGGACGACGGGGCTGACGTGTAGCGATGAAGGACAGCAGCGAGCGCGGGTCGGTTGGGCAGGGTCCTCAGTGGATCGATAACGAAGTCCTGGGCCGTGTTGACGGGATGGCGCACCCCGAACCACTTCTCGGGCGAGAAGAAGCCGATCGACTGGGAGCTGCCGGGCGTGGCGTTATACGGGGGGCCGTACGTGGCGACGGCACTGGTGCCGTCGAGTTCGGTGATCGCCGTCTGGGCGAAATCGACCGGATCGTTGGCCGTCCAGCTCTTGAGCGTGACTGGGTGCTCGTCGGGCGATGAGAAGATGATGGCCAACCCGGCGATCAGGACGCCGACCACCAAGAGGGCGACGAGAGCCTCCTTCAAGATGTCATAGGTGACGTAGGCACCATGCCACTCCTCGACGTCACGATCGGGGTTGAAGTGGCGCTGCTTGGCCGCCCCCTTCGCTGCGCTCACGAGTCATCCTCGCCCGCTACAGGTGCCGACCTGGGAGTCGAACTGGGCGCCTCACCCTCGACGTCGAACGGAGGCACAATGCCCCGACGCCTCACCATGAGCACATGCACACCGGTGAGCGCGACGACGACCAGCGGGAGGAGCACGATGTGCCACATCAGCATCTGCCCGAAGTTCAAGACGTTGAAGATGGCGCCCGCCCCACTGGCGTTGATGCCGTCCTTGGCTTGCGTGGAGATCCATTGGGAATCGAAATTCTGCTGGGACAGGTAGCCGGTGAAGGCGGCACCGACCGAGATCACGAAGGTGACAACTCCCGTGATCCACGTCAGCCGCCGGTTTCCCCGCCAGGCCGCCATGAAGAACTTGCCCCACAGGTGGATCACCATGAAGAAGAAAAAGGCCTCGACGCTCCAGAGGTGCAGTGAGTTCACGAAGAGGCCGACCGAGGACACGTGCCACCAGGTGGGTCCCATGATGGCCAGGACGCAACCCGTGAGGATCACCCAGGCCAGACTGACCAGGGTCAGGATCCCGAACACGTAGATCCAAGAAGCCATATAGGCAGGCTGCCGGTCTGGGAGCAGGCGTTCAGGCGGGAGCGCCGCAACCGCGGCCCTCCGGGCCCTCGCCGTCCACTGCCTCGAATCGGGTCCGGCGTCTGCCTGTGGGCCGGGACTGCCGGTCTCGATGCTCATCGGTTTCGGCTCTTTCCTCGACGGAACGGAATGAGAATCGCTCCGACGAACACCACCACCATGAGGGCGATAACGAGGGCGTTGGCCACGGAAAGCTGTATGAAGCCCCAGTGCAGATAGTGGCCCGGCCCGTTCAGATTGACCAGGGCTCTGATGGCCAACAAGGACATCATCGAAACGCCCGGTCTTCGAGCCGAACCATCTCAGCCTGGAATTCCTCATCGCTGTTGAGAGCAGAGGTCATGGCTGCACTTCACAATCGAGCCCGGAGCCAAAGGTGGCCGACACTCCCGGGGTCTAGGGCAGCGAAAGTCCGAGCGAAGGCGGGATGCTCGGCTGCAAGCAGGGTAGCAGGGCGAAGGGCCCCGACGAAGGGAGCACCCTGGGCAGGCGGAGTTGCGCAATCGATGTGTATCGACCGGTGTTCGGGCTCTTTGTCCACGGGACGGGCTTACGCACCGCCGGCGCCACCACTTCAGATCTGAGGTAACCCCATTGGATTGGGAAAGGGGTAGAGGCCCGACTCCTGGAGCTCCCGGGCACACGGGACGAGAGCGCGGTACAGGTCGTTGATGTCATCATCGGCGAGCGAGACGTAGGCCTCCTCGGCCAGGACATCGGTGGTCACTTCGATCGACTCATGCAACGCTATTCCGTCGTCGGACGCCGCCCCGTCGGGACGGAGCAGGCCCCGACGCGACAGGCCGGCTGCTGCGTCCTCCCACTGTGCCCTGCTCCATCCCCGGTTGTCCCGCAGGACCTCGGTCGGGATCCCATCGGCGGCGGCGGCCAGCACATGGGCCTCGCAGCCACCCAGACCGTGCGCCACCAGCGCCGCCACATGCCCGTCACCACGGTGCTCACGCAGCGTGGTGCAGGCCTGCCAGAGCTCCGCCAACGCCAGCTGATGCTCGTCCAGCCCCCGGCGGAAGAGCTTGGTCTCGATCGAGGCCCACAGGGCCCGGTTCACGCCCGTCAGTGTCCGGCCCGCACCCGAACAGCGTGACGCGGCGATCCGCAGTCGGGGCAAGGCCCCGACCGCCTGGCCCAGCGCGTCGAGCGAACACAGCTCGCCCAGCGCGCCGGATCCGGCGACGGCCCGCACCACCGTCAACGCCGCCGGGTCGACCACCTCCCAGCAACCGGGCACCGCGTCGGCCACCATGACCGGGTCGAAGTTGAAGAAGGCCGCGGACACCGGGCCGGCACCCACCCGGCCGAGCGGAGCGGCCCGTGCGGCGAAGTAGCCGGGCCAGAACCCGACCAGGCCTCGGTCCCGCAGGGCGTGACGGCAGGACCGGGCAAAGTAGGTGACGGCGTGCAGCGATTCGAGGGCCACCCACAGGTCGCGGGCGGAACGGCGCTGGGTCAGCGAGTGACCTGACGCACGCCGGTGGGCGACGGAGCGCCGTTCGAGGCGGCGACGGCGCCACCGACCAGCGGCTCCACGTCAATCCGCTCGGGCACCGGCTCGGGGTCCATCTCGGTGCGCTCGTCGTCGGGGCGGGGGTCGGACGCCACGGTGGAGTATTCGCCGTCAGCCGATCGACGCACGACCACGGCCCGCTTGCGCTTGCCGATCCCGTGGACCCCCTGCATCTCCAGGCAGATCTGGTACGCCAGGGCCGCCACGATGACGGGGACGACGATGGTGGCGATCCGGAAGAACCACAGCACCTCGTTGAGCGAGATGCGGAAGAAGTTGGCCAGCACGTCCGTGGAGCTGGCGGCGAACAAGGTGAAGAGAAGGGCCAGCATCGCCGCACCGGCGGCCGTGCGCTTGGGACGATCACGCGGCCGGTCGAGCAGGTTGTGCAGCACGTCATCGCCCGTCATTCGCCGTTCCATCGCCGGCCAGATGCCGGCGATGGTGAAGATCAGACCCGGGAAGACCACGGCCGGCAGTAAGACCTCGAACGGGATCGTGTAGCCCCAGCCCGTCCACTCCCACGACGGCATGATGCGGAGCGCGCCGTCGAGCCAACCCATGTACCAGTCGGGCTGCACGGCATAGGAGATCTTCGACGCGTCATAGGACCCGAATTGCCAGATCGGGTTGATCTGGGCGAACGCCCCGAGCAGGGCGCAGGCCGCCGTCACCATCAAGAGGAAGCCGGTGGTCTTGGCCATGAAGGTCGGGAACATGGGCGAGCCCACCACGTTGGTCTCGGTGCGGCCCTCGCCGGCGAACTGCGTGTGCTTCTGCGCCACCAGGAGGGTCAGGTGCGCGCCGATCAGGCCCAACAGGACGAGCGGGATGATGAGGACGTGGATGATGAAGAAGCGCGGGATGATGATACCGGTCCCCGGGAACTGCCCACCCCACAGGAACGTCACCAGGTAGGTCCCGACCAGGGGGATCGACTCGGCGATGGAGTAGCCGATGCGCAGGCCCGTCCCCGAGATCAGGTCGTCGGGCAACGAGTAGCCGATGAAGCCCTCGAGTATGGCCAGGGTCAGCATGGTGACGCCGATGATCCAGTTGAGCTCGCGAGGCTTGCGGAAGGCGCCGGTGAAGAAGACACGGGCCATGTGCACGATGATCGAGCCGGTGAAGATGTCGGCGGACCAGTGGTGCATCTGGCGGACCAGCAAGCCACCCCGCACCCCGAAGGAGATGTTGACGGTGGAGCTGAACGCCTCCGACACCCGCTGGCCGTTGAGCGGGTGGTAACAGTTGGTGGCGCTGGCGGCGCAGTGGTAGACGACCTGACTGGCCGACGGGACGAAGTACAGGGACAGGAACACCCCGGTGGCCAGCAGGACGACGAAGGAGTACAGCGCGATCTCACCCAGCATGAACGACCAGTGGTCGGGGAAGATCTTGTCCAGGAAGACCCGGCCGCCCTTGGCGATGCCGAGCCGGTCATCGAGGTCGTTGACGATGCTGCCGGCCCGGCCGTAGGGACCGAGGGCGGCCTTGGCCTGTCGCTTGGTCCGCGGGGTGGTGGCGGGCGCGCTCACGTGTTCGACCTCGTCCAGTAACCCGGGCCCACCGGTTGGTCATAGCCCGCCTGGGCCGCCAGGTAGCCGTTGGCATCGAACATCAGCGGCAGCTGGGGCAGGGGGCGGGGGGCGGGTCCGAACTGGGGGACGGCGCCGTTGCGCACGTTGAACATGGATTGGTGGCACGGGCACACCAGCAGCTCCAACTCCGTCTCGTAAAGACCGACGGGGCATCCGAGGTGCGTGCACGCCTTGGAGTACGCCACGTAGCCGGCCGGGGCCCAGGTCTCCCGCCCCGGCACGGTGGTGAACTCGGTGCGCTGGACCCGGATGAGCACGGTCTGGTCGGTGGCCTGACCCTCGTCGGTGTTGACCCTCCCTCTCGGGTACACGGTCATGATGCCACCCACCACCAGGGTCTCCCGGTGCACCGGCCGGCCGTTGGAGTCGACCAACGTCGTCCCCTTGCGCCAGTTGGTCACCGCCAGCGTGTCACCCGGCACCGGACCCAGGGAACGAAGGAGCGGGAACATGGCGACGACGCCGAAGATACCGGCGCCCAGGGCGAAGAGACCGCCCAGCATCTTGCGCCGCTTGACCACCACCGCCGTCCGCTCGACCAGCGCCGCCGACATCAAGTCGCGTTCCTCGGTACTGGAGGCCAGCACATGGCGTTCCTCGACGAAGGGGCCCTGGGGCATGAGGTACTTGCCCCAGGCCGTGAGCCCGAAGCCGAGCAGGAAAAGGCCGGCCCCGATGGTGCCGCCGAGGATCCAGGGGTCCCAGTTCTGCCAGTAGGCGGCGCCGAAGCCGGCGATGAAGATGATGGCCAGCACGAAGATGCCGCCCACGATCGCTTCCACCCGCTGTGGATTCCTGGCGGCATCCCTCAGGTGCGGATCATCGAAGGCCGCGATCGGCATCGGCACCTTGGTGCGCGTTGGTTCGTGCTGGTCGTCGCTCACGAACGCTCCCCGATCCAGAAGCAGATGAGCGCCAGCCCGCCCACGCCCAGGAGCAGGGCCACGAAGCCCTCGGCCACCGGGCCCACGCCCCCGAGGTCGGCACCGCCCGGGTCCACCGGGTGCTGGATGTTCTGCGTCACGTAGGCCACCACGTCGCGGACCTGCGGCGTCCGAGAGATTGCCCGAGAACCGGGGCATGTTGGCCGGCCCGATGCGGATGGCCTCGGCGATCTGCTGTGGCGTCACCCTCTTATTGTTCAGCGTCGGCGCGTTCGTGCCAAATGCCAGGGCATCCCCGGCGCCCGTGATGGTGTGGCAGGCGGCGCAGTTCAGGGAGAACAGGTCGGCCCCGTCCGAGACGTCGGCGGCGTTCAGGTGCGGAGTGGGTACGGCCGGGACGGCGGGGTCCAGTGAGTTGATGTAGGCGGCCACCTGGAGGGCCTGCGCGTTGGTGAGCACGGGCGGCTTGCGCTCGGCTTCGATTGCCTTGACGTTGACCGCCGGCATGCGCCCGGTGGTGATCCAGAAGTCGACGGTGGCCGTACCCACACCCTGCAGGTTCGGTCCGATGGAGGCCTGGCCGTTCGGGGCCACCCCGTTGGCCTGGGACCCGTGGCAGCTCGAACACGTCTGGTCGTAGAGCAACTTGCCCGCCTGGGCCTCCGCCGTGGGGGGGTTGGTGTAGGTGATGGCGCTGCTGCCGTAGCTCACGATGTGACCGCCGCTGCAGTGCTTGAAGGTGCTGTTGTTGGGATTGCCCGTGTTGTAGACGTTGCTCACGCCCTTGGTGTTGACCGTGCCGCACGTCGGGCCCTTGGCCGTCGGCTTCAGCGCCGAGCGCGGCGTGTTGTTCGGTGAGGTCGTCGGCGTCGTGGCCGGCGCCGGTGTGGCCGCCGGCGTCGTGGTGGTGGTGGACGTGGTCGCCCCCTCGGCGCCGGAACCCGGGAAGAAGAGGGCCAGCCCGCCGAGGGTGGCTACGGCCAGCACGGCGCCCGGAAGGAAAACCCGGTGGCGCCTGGTCGGTCGGGAGGGGTGGTGGGGGCCGGGCATGTCTATTTGAGGAAGAACAGGCAGCTGAAGAGGCCGATCCAGACGATGTCGACGAAGTGCCAGTAGTAGCTGACCCCCTGGACGGCCGCCAACTCTCCGGGGTCGCCCCCGACGTCACCCTTCATCCGACCGAGCAGGAAGCCCATGGCCAACAGGCCGATGAACACGTGCAGGCCGTGCAGGCCGGTCATGATGAAGAACAGCGACCCGTAGGAGTTGGTGTACCAGCGGGTAGTGAGGAAGAGCCACTCGGTCGCCTGGTTCGCCAGGAACGCCGCTCCCAGAATCAGGGTGAAGATGATCCAGCGGCGAGCGGACTTGCGGCGGCGCCATTCGGCCTGATTGACGGCGTACTGCATGGTGAAGCTGCTCGAGATCAGCACCAGGGTGAAGATGCCGCCACGGATGGTGTCGAGTTGGGTGCCGGGCGGCGGCCAGATGCCACCGGGCGCATTGGCGCGGATGGTGAAGAAGGCCGCAAAGAGGCCGCTGAAGAACATCAGCTCCGAGCCCAGCCAGATCATGACGCCGATGGCGAGCATGGGGGGTCGGTCGTGGACGATCTTGCCCTGTGGCGCGGGGTGCTCGACCGAAACAGCCTGGGTCACAGGGCAATTTCTAGTCGACAGACCAGGTGAGCGCCAAAAGGCAGGTGACGGCGCTGCCCCGCCTGCCCCGTGCCCGGGGCTTCATTGGGCCGTCGGGATCACCAGCGGGATCGGGAGCGGCTCGGCATGGACGACGGCCAGCCGTCTGGTCGGTCGGGTCAGCGCCACGTAGAGCGTTCGCAATCCCCGTGTCGTCGCCACCGGGGGGCCCTCGCCCGCCCGATGCTCGCCCACCGAGGCCACCAGAGCCGGTTCGACGACCACCACGGCGTCGAACTCGAGGCCGTTGGTCTCATCGGCGGGGAGCAGCACCAGGCCGGCCACGAGGCCGTCGCCGTTCGGATCACGGGGGTCGGTCGGGTGGAGCCCGGCGTCGGCGAGGGCACGGGCCAGTTCAGGCAACAGGACGGCCGGGCCGAGCACGGCCACCCGCCCCGGCGACACGGCCGCCACTTCCTCGCGGGTGACCCGGGCGACCGTCTCGGCCAGCCCGGCGCGGCTCGCGCCCACCAGGCGCGGCGTCTCGCCCGATTGCCGGACCGGGCGCGGCGGCGCAATGCCCGGAGCAGCCACCGCCAGGACCTGGGCCGCCACTTCCACCACTTCGGCCGGGGTGCGGTAGCTCACGGTCAGCTCCACCAGGCGGTTCTCGCGTCCGGGGTTCAAGTGGCGGGTGATGTCGTCCCAATCCTGCGGGGCCCACGGGCCGGTGGCCTGGGCGATGTCGCCCACCACCGTCATCGAACCCGAGAGCGACCGGCGGGCCAGCATGCGCAGCTGCAACGGAGAGAGGTCCTGTACCTCGTCGACCACGATGTGCCCGAAGGAACGGATCTCGTCGTCCCCGGTGATGGACGCGCCGCCCGTCGGCATGGGGTTGGCGGCCAACCCCTGGGGCCAGAACCCGACGTCCTGGGCGCTCCCCTCCTCGGCCCGAACCTGACGGGAACGGGGGGGACGTGCCGTACCCCGGCGGGGGCCGAGCAACGTGCGCGCCTCGTCGATCAGCGCGGCGTCGCCCACCGTCCACGTGACCTCGTCCAGGCCGACACTCCGCGGGCGGTAGAGCCGACGCACGTCATCAGCACCGAGGATCCCCTTGCCGGCCTCGGCCAACAATGGCCGAGCCCCCAAGAGGTCGTGCAGGAGTTCATGGGGCGACAGGCGAGGCCACATCCGGTCCAGGGCTTCGGCCACCTCCGGGGCCTTGCGCAAGCGCCGGGCCAGATCGGCCTGCTCTTCGGCGCTCGGACCGCCCTCCTCCAGGGTCTGCGACCCCCGGGTCAGGCGTTGGCGGTAGTCCTCGGCCAGGGCGCGGACCACGTGCGACTCGACGAAGCGGCGACGCGCGTTGTGGGTGCCCGGTCGTCGACGCGCCAGGGCGACAATCTCTTGGGTCTGTCCGACCCGCAGGCGCAACACGCCGGCGCCGAACGGCACCTCGACGTCGCGTCGCAGCGGTCGCTGCCGGGTGCGCACGGCGCGGGCGAGCACATCGACCATGCGCACGTCGCCCTTGAGCTTCGCCGTGGCGGCATCGTCAACCCCGCTCACCCGGATTTCGGGCACCAGTCCGGCCACGGTGGACAGGCTGACTCCGGTCTCCCCCAGCGACGGCAGCACCTGCTCGATGTAGCGCAGGAAGAGCGGGTTGGGCCCGACCACCAGGACGCCCTGTCGCTCCAACGGGAAGCGGTGGGTGTAGAGCAGGTAGGCCGCGCGGTGCAGGGCCACGGCGGTCTTCCCGGTTCCGGGCCCACCCTGGACCACCAGGATCCCCGAGAGCGGGGAGCGGATGATCTCATCCTGTTCCCGCTGAATCGTGCCGATGATGTCGCCCATGTGCCCGGTGCGGGCCTGGCCGAGGGCCGACAGCAGGGCGCCGGGGCCCCCCAGGACCATGCCCTCGGAAAGCAGGCGCTCGCCGGCCGAACCGTTGGAGGATCCGGCCTCGGGCACCGGCAGGATGGGTGCCCCGGGCGCCCTCGATGGGTCGACGAAATACTCGTCCTCCAATCCGAGCACGGCCCGACCCCGCACGGCCAGGTGTCGGCGGCGGGCCAGGCCTTGCGGGTCGAGCCCGGTGGCGCGGTAGAAGGGCTCGGCCACCGGCGCGCGCCAGTCGACCACCAGTGGCTCGTGGTCCGGGCCCGACACCGCCAGACGCCCGATGTGGAATGACTCACCGAGCAGCGACCCGTCTTCGTTGTCCCCTTCGGGAAAGCGGTCGATGCGGCCGAAGTAGAGCGCCTGGTCGCCGATGTCCAATTGCTCCAGGCGGGCCAGGCTGGTGCGCACCACGATGTCGCGCTCGGTGCGAGATTGGAATGTGCCGCCCTTGCCCAGATCGAGGACGCCTTGGAGCATCTGGCGCGCCTCACCGCGCATGCCCTCCAAGCCGTCGTAGGCGCGATTGAGAAACTCCTGCTCAGCCTCTAGATCGGGATGGTTCGGCACGGCTCCCCTTTCTCCCCTCGCCCGTCAGGGAAACGGTTCAGCTTAGGCGACGGCCGACGACCCGGAGGCACGGCGCCCGACGCCTACGATGAGCCGGGCTGACGAGGCGAAAGGACCCAGATGCTCATTTCGACCATGAACGAAGTACCCGGGTACAAGGTGACGTCGGTCCTCGGCGAGGTCTTCGGCCTGACCGTGCGCTCGCGCAACGTCGGGTCGAACATGGGTGCCGCCTTCAAGTCCCTCAAGGGGGGAGAGCTCAAGGGCCTGACCAAGAACCTCCAGCTGAGCCGGGAAGAAGTGACCGGTCGCATGGTGGCCGAGGCCGAGGCCCGGGGCGGCAACTGCGTGCTCGCCATGCGGTTCGACACCTCCGAGATGGGCGGGAACTGGACCGAGATCTGCGCCTACGGCACGGCGGTCGTCATCGAGCCGCTCGGGTGAACCCCAAGCCGGGCCAGGCGGAGCTCGGCCTCGTCCAGGCGTGCCTGCGTCAGCCGGTGTCCCGCACGCCGGTGTGGTTCATGCGCCAGGCCGGACGGTCGCTGCCCGAGTACCGCGCCGCCCGCGGCGATGGGTCCATCCTCTCGGCCATCGCCGATCCTGCGCTCTCGGCCGAGCTCACCCTCCAACCGGTCCGGCGCTACGGCGTCGATGCCGCCATCTTGTTCTCCGACATCGTGGTGCCCGTCCATGCCATCGGTTTCGGGATCGACGTCGAGCCGGGACGGGGCCCGGTGGTGGCCGAGCCGTTCCGCTCGGCCGATGACCTGCGCCGACTTCGCCCGCTGGAGCCCGAGACCGACGTGCCCTACGTCACCGAGGCGGCCCGCCTGGTCGCCCGCGAGCTGGCGGGCACCGGCACCGCCCTCATCGGCTTCGCCGGTGCGCCGTTCACCGTGGCCAGCTATCTCATCGAGGGCGGGCCGTCCCGCACCTTCACCAAGGTGAAGTCGCTGATGCACGGTGACCCGTCCCTGTGGGGGCGGTTGACGGCTCGCCTGGCCGCCCAGTCGGTGACCTTCCTCCGGGCCCAGGTGGAGGCCGGGGCCCAGGCGGTCCAGCTCTTCGACAGCTGGGCCGGGGCGCTCTCCCCCGACGAGTACGAGCAGTTCGTCCTCCCGACCACGCGGGCCGTCTTCGACGGGATCGCCGACCTTGGGGTGCCCTCCATCCTCTTCGGCGTGGGAACCGGTGAGCTCCTCGGCCTCATGGCCACGGCGGGCTCCGACGTGGTGGGTGTCGACTGGCGGGTCCCGCTCGACGCGGCCCGCCAACGCGTCGGACCGGACCTGGCCGTGCAGGGCAATTTGGATCCGGCCCTGTGCGTGGCGCCCTGGCCGGTCGTCGAAGCGGCCACCCGGCAGGTGCTGGCCCGCGGCGGCTCCGACGGGACCGGGACCGGGCACGTGTTCAACCTCGGGCACGGCGTGCTCCCCGAGGCCGATGTCGGGATCCTGGCCGCGGTCGTCGAACTCGTGCACGCCGAGAGCGCCCGGGGATGAGCGATCCGAGCGCACCGGTCGGGGTTCTCGTCATGGCGCACGGAACCCCGGAGAGCCCGGCCGACATCGCGCCTTTCTACACGCGGATCCGCCGGGGCCGCCCGCCCTCGCCCGAGCAACTGTCCGAACTGGAACGGCGCTACGCCGCCATCGGCGGCATCTCGCCCCTGAACCAGGTGACGGCCGCTCAGGTGGCCGGCCTCACCGCGGTGCTGACGCGGCGAGCCGGCGATCGCTTCACCGTCGCCTTCGGAGCCAAGCACACCGCCCCGTTCATTGAAGACGCCGCCCTCGCATTGCGCGCCGGCCGGCGCGACGTCATCGGCCTGGTGCTGACGCCGCACGGGTCGTCCATGGGCTCGCAGGAGTACTTCGAGCGGGCCGAGACCGCGCTCGGGCCGCAGTGTCGTTTCCATGCCGTGCCGCCCTGGTACGCCGAGCCCGGTTTCGTGGCCCTGATGGCCACTCGAGTCAACGAGGCCCTGGCGGCCCTCGCGCCGCCCTCCGAAAGCGTGCGGTACCAAGTCATCTTCACCGCCCATTCGCTGCCCGAGCGGGTGCGGTCCATGGGGGACACCTACCCCGAGCAGCTGGAGACATCGGCTCGACTGGTGGCCGAGGCCGCCGGCCTCTCCCGCTGGCTGGTGGCCTGGCAGAGCGCGGGCCGCACACCCGAACCATGGCTCGGCCCCGACGTGCGCGAGGTGGTGGGTCAATTGGGTCGTGCGGGTCACACCGATGGCGTGGTGGTCTGCCCCATCGGATTCGTGGCCGACCACCTGGAGATCCTCTACGACATCGACATCGAGCTGGCCGACGTGGCGCGGCGCGCGGGCCTGCGCTTCGCCCGCACCGCATCACTCAACGACGACAGCGCTTTCATGGGCGTCCTGGCCGACGCTGGTCTGCACCGCCGCGGCGCGGTGTGACTGAAGCGATGCCCGTGTCACGCGTCGCGGTGATCGGCGGAGGGATCAGCGGGCTGGTGGCGGCCTGGGAGTTGACGGGCGGCGACGGCGGCCCGAGACCCGAGGCGCCCCAGATCACCCTGGTCGAAGCGTCGGCCCGATTGGGCGGGCCCTTGCACAGTGAGACGTTCGGGGGCGGCGTGGTCGATCTCGGGCCAGATGGATTTCTCGGTCGCCGACCCGAAGCGCTCGATCTCTGCCACGCGGTCGGACTCGACCAATCGCTCGTACCCATCGGCGGCCGGGGGGCCGGGGTCTGGGCGCGCGGGCGGGTTCGCCCGCTCCCCGAAGGGCTGGCGCTGGGCGTCCCATCCCGGTTCTGGCCGTCGGCGCGTTCTGGCATTCTCGGAGTGCGCGGCGTGGCCGGGCTGGCCCGCGACGCCCTCCTGCCCCGGCCCGACCTGCGTGGGCCCATCGGCGACCGGTCGGTGGGACCACTGGTGGCCCACAAGCTGGGGCGGCGGGTGGTCGACCGGCTGGTGGATCCCCTCATCGGGGGCATTCACGCCGGCTCGGTCGACGACATGTCAACGACAGCCACCTTCCCGCCGCTGCTGGCCGCGGCCCAACGACGGGGCAGTCTCATGCGCGCCCTCCGAGCCGAGGTTCCCGCCCCAGGTCCCGATGCGCCACCGCTGTTCTGGGCGCTGGACGGCGGCATGTCGGCGTTGGTGACCCGGCTCGGCGCCGCCCTCGTCGCCCGGGGGGTCGCCCTCCATCTGGCGCACCCGATCGACGGCCTGGAGCGGCGGGGCACCTCCTGGTCCGTCAGACATGGAGATCAGGTCCTCGAGGCCGACGGTGTCGTGATCACCACCCCGGCCCCCGTCGCCGCCCGTCTGCTGCAGCCACACGACGACGAGCTCGGTGGGCTCCTGGGCGGCATCGACTATGCCTCGGTTGCCCTGGTGACGTTGCGGGTGGCGGACGACTCGGTGACTACCCCGCTGACCGGTACCGGTTTTCTGGTGCCGCGACGGAGCGCCGGGCGGCGCGACGACCAGTGGGCCGTCACGGCGTGCACGTACCTCTCGCAGAAATGGCCGCATCTGGCCCGTCCCGGTGAACACCTCGTACGGGCCTCGCTGGGCCGCTTCGGCGATGACCGGGCCGACGCCTGGACCGACACCGAAGTGATCGAGCGGGCCTGGGACGAGCTGGGTGCGCTGGTCGGACTGACCGGTGCCCCGATGGAAGCACGGGTCACCCGCTGGCCGCAGGCCTTCCCGCAGTACCGCGTGCACCATTTGCTACGGACCACCGGTATCGAAGCGGCCGTGGCCCGACTCGGCGGCGTGGCCGTGGCCGGGTCGGCCTATCGCGGCGTGGGCATCCCCGCCTGCATTGCCAGCGGAAGGGCCGCCGCGCACGCGGTCCTGCTCGCACCCTCGACGTGAGCGGCGCGGCGCGCCGTGGCCGGATCCTGCTGCCGTCTTTGGCCGCCGGACTCCTCCTGGCCCTTTCCCTCCCGCCGTGGGGGTGGTGGCCCCTGGGTCTCGCCGGCGCCGGGCTGCTCTACTGGCGCCTGGCCGCTCTGCCCTGGCCGGCGCGACTGTGGTCGGGGTGGTGGGCCGGTATCGGCTGCTTCGCCCTGGGGCTCATGTGGGCCCGGGCGTTCAATTGGTACGGCGCACTCGTGCTCATCCTGGTCGAAGCCCTCTTCATGGCCGCGGCGGCGGGGCTCACCCCCCGCGGCGCGGTCGCGCCCCCGCCTATGTGGCCGCCTTCACCCTGACCGAGGCCGTCCGCATGACGTGGCCCTTCGGCGGGCTCCCCCTGGGCGGCGTGTTTTTGGGTCAGGCCGATGGACCATTGTTGCCCCTGGCCCGGCTGGGCGGGCCCTTGCTCCTCACGGCCGCGGTATGGGCGGGCGGAGTCGGCGTCGCCACGTTCGTCTCCGGCATGGATCGGGTGCGCGTGCGGGGTGCGATCGTCCTGGTCGGCCTGGCCGTGCTGGTTCTGGTCGCTGCGGTGGCGCCCGATGGTGGCCCGCCCGTGCGGTCCATCTCGGTCGCCCTGGTCCAGGGGGGTGGGCGTCGCGGTCTCAACCAGGACGAGGTGCCGCCGGCCACCGTGTTCACGGCCCAACTGGCCGCCAACCTCCAGGTCGGACGTCACCGTCCTTCGCCCTCCCTCGTGCTGTGGCCCGAAGATGTCATCGCCCTGTCCGGGTCCCTGGCCGGTTCGCGTCAAGCGGTGACCATGAGCCGGATCGCCCGGCATCTGCGGACCACGCTGGTGGCCGGTGTGACCGAGCCGGTGTCCCCGACGGCGTTTCGCAATGAGATCGTGGCGTGGGGGCCCACCGGTCGCATCGTGGCGACGTTCGAGAAGGTGCACCGGGTCCCCTTCGGCGAGTACGTCCCCTTCCGCTCGCTCGTCTCCCACCTGGCCGACCTGTCCCAAGTACCGCTGGACGCCGTGCCGGGTCACGGCACCGGGCTCATGCGCACGCCGGCCGGACCGCTGGGGACACTCGTCTCGTTCGAGGTGTTCTACGCCGGTCGCAGCCGCACCTCGGTGCGGGCCGGCGCGGAGCTCCTCATCGTCCCGACCAACACCTCGTCCTACGCCACGGCCCAGATCCCGACCCAGGAGGTCGCCGCCGATGCGGTGCAAGCGGTCGAGACGGGCCGCGATCTGGTTCAGGCCGCTCCGACCGGGTACAGCACCATGGTCAACCAGGTGGGAACGGTGGTGCAGCGTTCGGTGTTAGGCCGGCCGGCCGTGGTGAGCGCCACCGCGGCGCTGCGCCGGGGATTCACCGTCTACGACCATTTCGGTGACCTCCCGGTGCTGCTGTTGGCCCTGGCGGCCCTCGCCGCCGGCTGGCGCCGCCAGCGCCGTGCCACCCGTCATTCGTAGTACCCCGAATGGATGTAGACGCAGGGAATGTTCGCCGCCACGAACATGGCGTGGTTCGACGGGTCATCTTCGAGGGCCAGGCGCAGATTGAAGCCGCGCTCCCGCAGATCCACCACCACCTGTTGCTTGAACGAAGTCACCTGCGCATAGTCACCCCGGTCACGCATCACCAGCAGATCCCAGCGCAGCCCGTAGCGCTGCAACCAAGCCAGCGTCTGCGGTTGCACGCGCAGCGGGCGTCCGGTCAAGAGGATCACCGCCAGGGACGAGTCCAGGAGCTCCAGGAGCCGGGCCACTTCCTCGATGACCGGATCGTCGCCACAGGCCTCGAAAAAGGCCGACCAGTCGCGGTTCCCCTGCTCAATGAAGTGTTGGCGACCGGCAGCGTCGGACAGGACCCCGTCGATGTCGAAGATGACCGCGTCGCCCCATTCACGGGCCGGGCCATCGACCTCCTTCCATCGCCAATTGGGCTTGACCTGCTCTGTCGTGCTCATTCGGCCCGAGTGAGACCGAGGCAGAGGTGGCGAGACACGAGGGATCAGCCTATCGGGCAGGTGCCGTTCCCACGACTGGGCCACCATCAGCTCTCTGGCGGACTTCGACCCCCCGTTGGTGGCACGATGGACGCTGCATGACCGTGGAAGCCGCCGTTGAGGACAGCAATGCACTGGCGACACGGCCCGATGCCGGGGTGTCGATCGACGTCGCCCTCGGAAGGCGGGTCATGGTGGTGGGCGACCTCCTGCTCCCCTCCACACCGTCGGCGAGCTCGTTGGCGGCCTGTCGCGACATCGCCCAGACACTGTCCGAGTGGCAGGGCCCCGGCATCGTCGTGGTCTGCGGCCAGCTGGTGGCCACCGGGTGCCCCGGGGCACCCGGCCCGGCCGAGGTCCTTGCCCTCCACGGCGACCTGACCGCGGCCTTCACGTCCTTCGCCGCCCGGCCCGAGACGCAGATCATGGTGGTCCTGCCGGAGGCGGCGGAGCACGGTGAACTGGCCGACGCGCTCACCAAGCTCGGTGTGGTGGTGCATCCCGCCGTCGACTTCCAGTGCGTGACCGGCGCCGGGATACGCAAGGTACTGGTGCGCGCCGGCACGCAACGAGCCGACCTGGCACAACCGGTTGACGTGGCGCCCGATGACGAGCGGCCGTGGCTCGTCGGGATGGAGCGCCTGGACGACCCGCGCCAGGCCCGTCGATTCGTCACTTCCCGCCTGCTCTACCGCCGGCTCAGGCGCTATCTGTGGGTCCCACCGCTCGTGTTGGCCGCCATCGCCCTCCTCCTCCGCCTCGAATTGGTGAGGGATGGACTCGGCCACGTGTTCCGCTCCCCTCGTCAACAGCGGGCGCTGGAGCATGCCTACGCGGCCAGCTGGTTCTCCCGGTTCCTGGTCACCGTCCTCATCGCCTTCGGGCTGTTGGCGGTGTTGGGCGTGGTCGTGGCCCTCACCTCCCGTGGCATCTGGCGCGCCCTCGGCGGTGGGGATCTCGGCTCGCCCTGGGCCTCGGGAGGGGGGCGCCCCCAGGGCACCCAGCCCATGGCGTCCACCCTGATCAACGTGGGAGAACTCGATGCTCTGGACGCCACCCGGCTGGCCATCGAGGGTGGGGCCAGCGGCCTGGTCGCCGGGGGTGCGCTGGTCCCCGAACTGACCCACCTCGATACCGGGTTCTTCGCCTGCCCGGGGGCCACCTCCGAGCTGGTGCACGAGCATCGCGGGAGGTTCGGTCTCCCGCCGACCTTTCTGCACCACCGCCAGTCGGCCACCTTGGAGATCGAGACGGGAGCCGACCTGCACGTCCGTCTCATGCAGGCCGAGGTCGATCTGCCCCTGGCCACCCTGGGCGAGCGCCTGATCACCAGCGACACCATCGTCAAGGGCCGCACCCACGCCGCCGAGCTCCACCCGGAACTGGTGGCCAGCTGGCCGGGCGGTGCCTCGTGGCCGCCGGCGCCCGAAGTGGCGGCGGACCGCATCCGGGTGCGCCGGATCCGCCGACTGGCCGCCACCGCACTCTTCGTGGCCGGTTTGATCGACCTGCTCTCGGCCTTCACCGAACCCCTGCGCGACCACCTTCACCTGATCCAGGAATATCTCCCCATCGGCGTGGCCCAAGCGGCGGGTGCTCTGGTGGCGCTGTCGGGGATCGGGATGGTCATGCTGTCGCGCGGCGTCCTTCGGGGTCAGCGCCGCTCCTGGATGATGGCGGTGGCCCTCCTCGCCACCACGCTGGCCCTGCACCTCGTCCACGCCCTTGACGTCGTGGACTTGCTCGTGGGTGCGGCGGTCCTGGTCCTCTTCATCGTCCAGCGTGAGCGGTTCCGGGCCCAGACCGAGCAGGGCACGATCGTCTCCGCCGTCCTGATTCTGCTCATCGGCGGGGTGACGGCCACGTTGGGAGCCTTCGTCGGGGTGGAGGTGGCCGGGCGCGTGCACCACCACCCGCTGCCCGGATGGCCCGACGTCCTTCTTGGGTCGGTCGAACGGCTGATCGGGGTGCAGTCGATCGCCTTTCCCCCGCACATCAACCGCTACGCGTCGTGGAGCCTGCTGGCCGTGGGGATCACGTTGGTCGTCTTCGCCCTGTACGTGCTGACCCGCCCCGTGGTGGATCGCCGCATCCTCACCGGCCGCGGCACGGTCGGTCGCCGGGCCGCCGAGATCCGGGCCCGCGACATTGTGCGCCGCCACGGCACCGGGACCCTCGACTACTTCGCCCTGCGCGACGACAAACAGTGGTTCTTCCACCGCGACTCCATGGTGGCCTACGCCATCCTCGGTGGGGTGTGCCTGGTCTCACCCGATCCCATCGGCCCCTTCTCCGAGCGGGCCCACGTGTGGGATGCCTTCCGCCGCTACGTCGACCGCCACGGCTGGGGACTGGGCGTCATGGGTGCCGGTGAGGAATGGCTCCCCACCTACCAAGCCTCCGGCATGCGCTTCCTCTACATCGGCGATGAGGCAGTGGTGGACCCACGTCAGTTCTCACTCGAAGGCGGCAAGATGAAGGGGTTGCGCCAAGCGGTCAATCGGGTGGCCCGCTACGGCTACACCGTCCGCTTCCTGGACCCGGCCAAGTTGGTCCCCGAGGACGCGGCCCGACTGGTCGAGCTCATGGCGAAGAACCGGCGGGGTGAACAGGAGCGCGGGTTCTCCATGATGTTGGGCCGGCTCTTCGATGCGCGCGACAGCGGCCTCCTCCTCACGCTGGTCGAAGGCCCCGACGGGAGCCCGGTGGCCATGTGCCAGTTCGTGCCGTCACCGGCCATCGGTGGGTACTCCCTCGACCTCATGCGCCGGGATCCGGACGAACACCCCAATGGATTGCTCGACTTCGCCCTGTGCTCGACCATCGCCCACCTGAACGAGATCGGCATGAAGGGCCTGAGCCTCAACTTCGCCGCCCTCCGTTCCGTGCTCGATGGTGAATCGGGCGACGGCGTCACCCAGCGGGTCGAACGCTGGGCCCTGCGGCGCCTCTCGGGCGTGCTGCAGATCGAGACGCTGTGGCGCTTCAACGCCAAGTACGAACCGACCTGGCTCCCCCGCTACATCGTCTTCGACTCCGCCGAGCAATTCGTCCCGGTGGTCGTCCAGATCATGCGCGCCGAGTCCCTGACCGAGGTGCCGGTCATCGGCCGCCTCCTCACCACCGGCGTGGCCAAACGATCCGGGCCGGCCGTGCCCGAAGAAGTGCTGGCGGTCATGGACGACGTCGACCGCACCGATGGGACCCTCGAGGCCGAGAAGGCCAGCCCGGTCGGTCCCGGGAGTTAAACGAGTTCGACTCGGCCCGGACCAACCCGAGCGTGAGGCCGCTCAGCCGTTGAACGTGCCGTTCGCCTCGTCGCTCGACAGCGTGGACTCGAAGGTCGCCTCGGTGGTGGACCCGGTGAGGTCCAGGGCGTTGTGCTGGTTGTTGCCGCTCGCTCCCCCGGGGACGAAAACCACCGGGAAGACGTAGGAGGCCCACAGGGAGAGCCAACCGGCCGGACCGTTGTACGGCTGCCCAGCCTGTCCGGCATCACCGAACGGCGCCGACCACATGAAGTCATTCACCGTCTGCATCCACAGTTGGTTGTCCACCTCGAGCCGTCCGGCACCGACGTCGTTCATGACGGCGCTCTGGTAGGCCGAATCACCCTCACCGGTCGCCTCGCAGGCGTAGAAGACGTCGCAGGTGCTCGGATCGCTCGCCACCAACGTGCCGCCGTTGGCGCCCGATGAGAAGGAGAACTGCCAGGCGGACGGGGTCAGGGCGGCCAGCTGAGCCCACGTGGCCGAGGACCCCCCGAGGTCGGCCTGAGCGGTGGACACGAAGTCGACCGCGCTGTACCCGTCGTTGACGAGAGAGGGGCTGACCGCCGCCAGGAAGCTCTCATTGTCGCCCGTCACCGTGAGGAGGATCGGATTGGCCGGTAAGGCGACCGTGTGGCCCTCGGCCCAGTTGACGTAGGCGGCGGCCGCAATGGTGTGGTCGCCGGCTGCCTGAAGGTAGGCCAGCTCGGCCTGAACCTGCGCCGGCGTCATCGTCGTGGAGTCCATGGAGATGACCGGGATGGCCGCCACGGGATTGGTGCTCGTCGGCGGTGGCGGGGGCACGGTGACCGTGTCGGGACTCGACGTCGCCGACGTGTAGTTCGGGTCCCCGGCGTAGGCGGCGGAGACCACATAGGTTCCGGGCGCGGACACGGTGATGGCACAGGTGGCCGTACCGGCGTTCAGGGCCGAGGTCGAGGTGGTACACGCGGTGACACCCGCCGTCCCGCTCACCGACCAGGTGACGGTGCCCGTCGGCGCCGCGGACCCCGAGGGACCGGCCAGCGTGGCGGTGAAGGTCACCGATTGACCCACCTGCGCCGAGCCAGTGCCGCTCGAGTCAGTGACCACATCGGTCGGCGAGACCGGAACCGGCGCGGTGTGCGTCAACGTGAAGTCGCCGGCGGCGATTTCTGACGTCAACAGGCTCTCGAAGTTGCTCTCGGTCATCCAACCCTTGGCGTCGAGGCGGAAACGCTCGTTCTGCACGCCGTTACGGAAGGCATCTTCGACGAAGGCGACCGGGTAGTTCTGCGCGGTCCATGACGTGAGCCAACCGGCTGGGCCGTCGTAGGGCTGGGGCGTGCAGCCGGTCTGGGTGCAGGCCGTGTACCCGTCGTTGGAGTAGGGGACGACCCACACACCGGCCGTGAAGCGCGCGGCACCAAGCTTGGAGATGATCGCCGATTGGCCGGCGGACAGGTCCGACGCGACGCGCGCCTCGTAGGCGGCGTCGGTCTCTCCGGGGACCTTGCAGGCATAGAAGGCGGTGCAGTTCGGGTCATAGGTCTGGACGAAGTGTCCACCGGTGCCCGACTCCACGATGAAGTTGTAGACCGAGGGCGACAGGGCGGCCAGCTGGGCCCACGTGGCGTCCCAGTTTCCGTCCTGGTTGGCCCCGGGGCATCCGGACTCATAGGCGGGCTCGGTGCACACCCCTCCGGCACCATCGGCGAAGCCGGTCACCACGGCCACGGCCATGGTGAAGCCGTCAGCCTTGAGGATCGGCTGCGCCCCGGCCAAGAAGGACTCGATCCCGTTGTCCGCCACCAGGAGGATGGGGTTCGTCGGCAGGGGGGTCTGGGAGCCTTCGGTCCACGCCTGGTACTGGGCCGGGGTCACCGTGTGGTACCCCTGGCTCACCAGGTAGGACAGCTCTGCGGTCAGCTGTGCCGTGCTCACGCTTTCCTCATCGGGCCCGTTGCACACCGCCACGGTGCTCGCGCACCCGTTGTTCAGTTCGTGCCAGTCCACGACGGGAATCGCGGTGGGCACCGCGCCGGCCACCGTGACCACGTCGGTGTTCGATGACACCGCTGCGTAATTGGCGTCGCCGCCGTAGGTGTCTGAGACCGAGTACGTGCCGACTCCAGATGTGGTGAGGACACACGTGGCGGCACCCGCGGTCAGGGTCGTCTTTGAGGTCTTGCACGCCGTGACGCCGGCCGAGCCGCTCACCGACCAGGTGATGGTGCCGGTGGGGACCTTCAATCCCGAGGGTCCCGTGAGCTTCGCGGTGAAGGTGACCGATCCGCCCAGTGACGCCGGGCTCGAAGCGGTCGTGGAATCGCTCACGACGTTGACCGCGCTGGCCTGGGCGACGGCCACGGTGTCGGAGGCAGACTTGACCGCGGCGTAGGTGGTGTCGCCGCCGTAGCTGTCCGAGACCACATAGCTCCCCACCTTGGAGACGGTGATGGCGCAGGTGGCCGTGCCCGCGCTCAGCGTGGTCTTCGAGGTCTTGCAGGCGGTGGCGCCGCCGGATCCGCCCACCGACCAGGTGATCCTGCCCGTGGGTGTCTTCGCACCCGAGGGTCCCGCAACGGTGGCGGTAAAGGTCACCGAGGTCCCCAGCTGAGGAGACCCGGTGGTGGCCGAGTTGGTGACCACGTTGGTCGGGGTGGTCAACTTGATGGCCGACGAAGCAGGCAACGACCCTGCCCCGACTGTCGCGGCAGCGACCGAAGTGAAGAGGATCGCCGACGTCAGGAACCCGGCCAATCGAAGCTTGCGCATTGCATTCCTTTTTTTGGTTTCGGTACTTCGGATGTTCGGTACTTCGGATGTTCGGTACATTTGCTGTTCGGTACATTGAGACCGGCAGAGCCGGATAGAGGGACTCTCTATCCGGCTCGGACCGGCTTTCGGCTACGGACGGTGCGGACGGCGACGAACAGAAGCTCTCACCAACGTGGCGCCCATGAAAATGAGCCCAACAGCGAGAACAGCCTCGGACGCGATGTGAGCTCCCGTGAATGCCAGGGTCCCCGCCGTGCTGCCTGAGGCCAACGCACCCACCGTGCTCGCCGACACCGGATCGGTTCCATAAATGGACATCTGATTACCTCCTCTCTGGTTTCATAGAAGTGACTATTTCGACTCTGCGGCGATCTGAAGGGCCCAGCGGTCAACTTTGCGACCGGTCAGCACCTCAACCCATGACCATGCGAACCACGCCGCCCGTAGCCAGGCGAAAGCCTCCTGAGGGAACAGGAGCGCCGACGTCAGCAAATCCGCCTTCGTCCGGTGCGGCATGCGCCATGCCTCCCGGACATCGCAGACGACGAACACGACCGGGAAGATCCACCAGAACTTGAGAAGGTGCACGTGGCCGGACACCAAGATGGCGAACACGAAGAGTGCCACCCACGACACGCGAAGGAGAGCTGAGACCATGCCGAGGAACTGCTGCCACCAGTCGATGACGGTCAGGCGGTTCACGCCGATCCTCTTGAGCTCGCGCACGGTTCCGACCTGCCACTTCAAGCGCTGCGCCCACAGTGTCTTGAGGGTCAGCATCGCTCCGGTGTACGCCCGGACGTCGGCGCTGACCCGGCACACGTAGCCCAGCTCGCGGAGTCGGTAGGTCAGCTCGAAGTCCTCCACCTCAGAGGTGTAGACCCACGGGTTGGCCTCTTCGCCCCGCTCGATTCGCTGCGCCACGACGTCTTCGAGCGCCGAGGCGCGGATGGCGCAGGCGGTGCCCGCCAGCACGCTGGTCCAGCGACCCTTGCGGGCGAGGGCCGTGTCCGTCCACTTGGCGAACTCGGCCTTTTGGATCCGGCACCACATCCGTTCCCGGAACGACAGCGCCGGAAATTCGCCGGCGGTCATCGGCACGATGCTCTCCTTGGCCAGCCCCGACATCTCCTGGGCGCTCAGCATGGTGAATTTGGCACTGCACCCGGCGATCTCGTCGTCCTGGACGAATTCGGCCTCCCAGTCACGCAGTGCTCCGGGCGGGAGCACCGTGTCGGCGTCAATGCAGATGAACAAGTCCGTGTCGGCTCTGGTCAAGGCCCAGGCCTGGTTGAGGGCACCGGATTTCTTGTGGGTGTTGTCGACCGTCTCGTGGACGAGGAAAGGGCGAGCACTCCGCAGCCCTTTTGATAGTGCGATCATCGCCGTCGCGTCGGTGCAGTTGTCTGCCGCCACCACGATTCGATCAGCCAATCGCTCCTGGGCCAGCACGGAATCCAACGTGGCACCGATGCTCTGCTCTTCGTTGTGGGCCGCAATGAGGACCGTCAGCCTGAGGACAGCGGCGTGGCGGGGTTGGGTCACGAGGTCCGCCGTGGTGGCTACCAGTTCCCCCGAGGGAGGGACCGACGCGGCGTGGCGGGGTTGGGTCACGAAGGGGCGCGTTTGGGGATTCGACTTGAGTCCGACAGGTGTGCGCATGCATGGATTTAAGAAGGTGCGTGTCCGCGTATCGTTCGCGTCCCGTCCCATCGAGCGGGAATCTTGACGCGCCGTGTTCCGTGCCTGAGCGAGCGGTCGTCATGGCACGAACCGTTCCTGGACGGGACGTCGAAGGGACATGCGACTCGTCCGCTCCACGCCGGCGCGCACGCGTGAGCCCTGAAGGAAGGGACGGTGCAGCGGAAAACTCGGTCTCGGGCACAACGTGCTGTGACCTTGGTGGCACAACGGTCGCTGAATGGTTGCATTCGATGCATCGTGCTCCCGACCATTGAATCGGACGGAAAAGTGCGATTAATGTCATGAGCGCAACAGTCGAAAAAGGCAAACCTCTCGCGAGAGGGGGACGCAAAGCCACGGAGCTCTCTGAGTCAGCCGGGTCGCCGAAACGTTGATTGAGAATGCAGCGGTTTTCTCAGCGGCCCCCTGCTCAGCACGATGAGGGGGAAACAGTGCGTGAGAGAAGGCCACTCGATGCTCTGGTCCGTGGTGCAGCCCGTCGGCGCGCGGCGATCGTCGCCACCGGCTCATGCGTGTTGGCCGTCGCGGTCGGCTTCGGGTCGGTTGCCTCAGCCCACGGCGGCGGACAACGGGGTGGCGGTCGTGCGGCCGTGTCGGGGCCCCTCGCCCCACAAATCGCTTCCCCGACTCACCGCAGATCGCTTCGCCGACCACACCGACCGCTTCCCCGACGAAGCCGTCCAGTACGCCTGCGGCAACCGTTCCAGCGTCCTCCACCTCGGTGACCAATGGTGCCTCCGTCGGCCCGGCCACTCCCGCCGGCATGGCCCCGGCCGCCGGGGCAACCGGGACCACGCCCGGCATTGCCTCGGGTTCTCCGCCCGCCGCGAGCGGGCAATGGGGTGGCGGCGCGGCGGCCGTGTCCGGGCCTCTCGCCCCGCAGACCGCTTCGCGCACCATGCAGTCCACGACGCCGGTGGCGACCGCCCCGTTGTCCTCCACCTCGTTGCACCAGGGTGCCTACGTCGGCCCGGCCAATCCCGCCGGCATCGCCTCCTTCGCCGGCGCCACCGGGACCAAGCCCACCATCGCCTCGGATTACCTGCCGGCCAGCAGCGGCTGGTCGGGCATGGATGGCGCGAACGGAAGCCTCTCGTGGCTGTTCGCCCAGGGCTGGGAGGGAACGGGGTACACCTTGTCGCTCGGCGTACCCATCATCCCGACCAACGCCGCCAACACCCCCGTGGGGTCCCTGGCGGCCGGAGCCACCGGGGCCTACAACGCATACTTCGTCACTCTGGCCCGGACCCTGGTCGCCGCCGGCGAGGCCAACGCCGATCTTCGCCTTGGCTGGGAGTTCGACGGGAACTGGTACGCATGGGACGCACTGACCCCCGCGGCTGAATCCAACTACGCCAAGTACTTCCAGCAGATCGTGACGGCCATGCGCTCGGTGCCGGGGGAAGCGTTCAAGTTCGTGTGGAACCCCGATGCGTCGGCATTTGTCGGCCAGTCCGTCGTCTCGAACTACAACGTGGACCTGGCCTACCCCGGGAGCGCCTACGTCGACTACGTCGGCCTGGACGTCTACGACCAGTCCTGGGTGACGCCATTGACCCCGGCCAACGCCTGGGCCAACACCACCTTGCCCGCTCTCAGCGCCGCCAAGAGCTTTGCCGCCGCCCAAAGCGAGCCGATGGCCGTCAGCGAATGGGGAGTGACCATTCGCCCCGACGGGCACGGTTTGGGCGATGACCCTCTCTATGTCAACAATCTGATTGCCTGGATGACCAACCCGACCAACGGCGTAGCGTACGAGAGCTACTTCAACTACAACACGCTGCCGAGCGGGGGCGACACGAACGCCGAGTTGACCGGCGGGAACTTCCCGAACAGCCTGGCGGCGTTCAGCGCCGGCCTGGGGTGACCCGCTCGTAGGTGCCCGGCTCGGGGAAGGATCGGGTCGTCGCCTGACGCTACGGCTGACGGTGATCGGCCCACCGCTGGGCCGTTGCCTTACTGACCGATGAAGAGCAACGTGGCCTGGCGGCAGAAGTCGAGCAGGGGTGCGGGCCAGACGCCGAAGACCACGGTGACCGCCAGGCAGAGGCCGATGGCCACCGTGGTGAGGGCCGGGACCCGGACCACCGAGGGTGTCTCCTCGCTGGTGGCCGCCGGGGCCTCGTCCGCCAGAAGGATCTCCGCGTTCAGCGTCGAGATGGTGCCCGACACCGCGCCCGGCGACGCCCAGCTTGACGGGCCCGCCTCCGGCGCCGTTCTCGTCGCCGGCGGTTGCCCGCCGTCATCTGCCGTGGGGGCGTACATGAGCACGGCCACCCGGAGGTAGAAGAAGGCCGCGATGGCGGCGGTCACCATGGCGATGACGGCCAGCGGTACCGCACCGGCCGAGATGGTGGCCAGGACGACCTGCAGCTTGGCCCACAAACCGGTGGTGAACGGGACCCCGGCCTGAGCCAGCAACAGGACGGCAAAGGACAGCGCCAGCACGGGCTGCCGTCGGGCCAGGCCGCGGTAGCGGGTGAGGTCGTGGTCCCCGTCGCCCTCTCGGCCCAGGACCGTCACCACGGCGAAGCTGCCGATCGTCATGAACGTGTAGGCGAAGAGGTAGTAGAGCGAGGCGCTCACGCCGCGGTTGGTGGCCGCCTCGACACCGAGGAGGATGAACCCGGCATGGTTGATGGACGAGTAGGCCAACATGCGCTTGACGTCTCGCTGGCGCAATGCCAGCACCGAGCCCAGCACCAACGAGAGCACGGCCAGCCCGTAGATGATCGGTTTCCAGTCGGTGGAAACGACGCCGAAGGACGTGAACAGTACGCGGAGCATGGCGGCGAACGCTCCGGCCTTGGCCACGGCCGACATGAATCCCGTGACCGGTGAAGGCGCTCCCTGGTACACGTCGGGCGTCCACATGTGGAAGGGCACCGCGGCCACCTTGAAGGCGAAGCCCACCAGCATGAGGGCCAAACCGGCCAGCAGCAGCCCATTGGTCAACACCGCGTTCTTGGACAGGAAGTCGGCGATCTGGGTCAGGTTGGTGGAGCCGGTGGCGCCGTAGGTCAGCGCGATCCCGTAGATGAAGATGGCCGAGGAGAACCCGCCCAGGATGAAGTACTTCAGCGCCGCTTCGCCCGAGGCCGCTCGACGGTGGTTGAACGCCGTCAGGACGTAGAGGGCGATGGACAGGATTTCCAGGCCCAGGAAGACGATGATCAGGTCATTGGCGATCCCCATCAACATCGCCCCCGAGGCGGAGACCAGGGCCAGCACGTGGAATTCCGCACCGGTGATGTCCTCGCGCCGGAGATAGCCGTCAGCCACCAGTGCGGTGACGACCATGGCCGAAGCCACCAGCATGGTGATCAACACGCTGAAGCCGTCCATCACGACCGCGTTGGCGACGTAGGTGTGCGGACCGTGATCCTGCACATCGAACCACTGCCAGATGGAGATCCCCACGGCGGTCCCGGCGATCGCCACGGTGCCGATGGTGGCCACCCGTACCCGGAGCGGACGGCTGACCAGCGAGGCCAGGGCCAGGAGCAGCACCGCCCCGCCGATCATGATGATGGGCGGGAGAATGCTCAGGTAGCGAATCGGGGGCACGTGGAGCTTGACGGTCGACCCGGTCGTCGACGCCGCCGACGCGGCCGATGCGGTGGCGGTGGCCAGCAGGTGGGCGATCATGGTGGGCTCCCCACCCCGGCGGTGCCCCGGGTGACCACGGCGGGCTGGCTATGGCCGGTGACGTGTTGGACGTGCGCCATCAGTTGGTTCACCGACGGGTTGATGCGATCGAGCACCGGCTTGGGATACACCCCCAGGAAGACGATGAGGATGATGAGCGGGGCCATGACCAGGCGCTCGAGCCAGCTCAGGTCGCGGGTCTTCTCGTCGGCGGGCTTGGGCACGCCGTGGAAGACCTGTTGGTAGGCCCACAGCAGGTAGATGGCCGAGACGATCACGCCCAGCAGCGCCACCACGGCCCACCAGCGATGGGTGATGAAGGTGCCGAGGAGCACCAGGAATTCGCTGACGAAGCCGTTGAGCCCGGGCACGCCGATCGACGCCATCATGACGACGGTGAAGACGGCGGCCATGACCGGCGCCACCTTCTGCAGGCCGCGCAGCTCGCCGACCTGCCACGTCTTCCTCCGTTCGTAGATGAACCCGACGAGCAGGAACAGGCCGGCCACGATGATCCCGTGGTTGAGCATCAGCAGCACCGCACCGGACAGGCCCTGCGTGCTCAGGGCGAACGTCCCCAGGGCGATGAAGCCGATCTGGGCCAGGGACGAATAGGTGATGAGTCGCTTCAGGTCGCGCTGGGCGCAGGCCACGATGGCGCCGTAGACGATGCCGATCACGGCCAGGGTCAGGAAGATCGGCGCCAGCGTGCGGGTGGCCTGCGGGAAGAGGTTGAGGTCGAAGCGGATGATCCCGTACGTCCCCAGCTTGGCCAACAGGGACGCCAGGACGACCGAACCGCCCGTGGGCGACTCGGTGTAGGCATCGGGCGACCAGGTGTGGAGAGGGAACAGTGGCGCCTTCACCGCGAACGCCGCCGTGAAGGCCAGGAACAGCAGGATCCCGGTGGTGGACGAGAAGTGGGTGTGCTCGAGGGCCGGCAGCGAGAAGGTGAGCACGTGGGTCTGGGCCTGATGGATGAAGGCCAGGGTCAAGATGCCCACCAGCAAGAAGGCCGACCCCAAGAAGGTGTAGAGGAAGAATTTGATGGCGGCGTAGGCCCGTCGCTCGTGGCCCCACCCGGCGATGATGAAGTAGGCCGGCACCAGCGTCAGCTCGAAGAAGAGGAAGAAGACGATCAGATCCAGGGAGAGGAAGCTGCCCATCACGGCCGCTTCGAGCAGGAGCATCCAGGCGGCGTAGGCCCGCAGATTCGTCTTGTGGCGGGCGTTGATGAAGACGAGCGGAAACAGCACGCCGGAGAGCATCACCAAGAAGATGGAGATGCCGTCGACGCCGAGGAACCACCGCACCCCCAGGGCGTCACCGGTCCAGGTGTGGTTCTCCACCAGCTGGTAGCCGCCGAAGCCCACCTTCATGGCCACCAGGGTCGCGGCGGCGAAGCCCAACGTGGCCAGCGAGACGGCCAGGGCGATGACGCCGCTCACTTCCTTGGAGACCTTGCCGCCCAACCCGAGCAGGGCCAGGACCAGGGCCCCGCCCGCGGGCAGGAGGACGAGGATGGTCAGGTACGGGAAGGCGCTGTTCATGACCACACCCGGCTGAGCAGGAAGATGATCAGGGCCGCCATGCCGAGCGCGATGCCCAGCGCGTAGTTCCGCACGTACCCGGTCTGGAGCTTGCGGGTGGCCGTGCCGGTGGCCTTCACCAGCTGGGCAGCCCCGTTGACCGCGCCGTCGATGACCCGGGCGTCGACCACCCAGGCCAAGAAGTTGGCCAGCTTCTCGCTGGGCCGGCCGATGACGGCGTCGTAGAAGTCGTCCCAGTACCAGACCCGTTGGAGGAACTCCGGTTCGAGGCGCGGCTGGTCGACGTTGGCCCCGCGCCACAGGCCGTAGGCGATGATGATGCCGATGAGGGCGGCCGCCACATCGGTCAGGGACAGGACCCACACCGCGGTCGAGTGCAGATGATCGTTGTACAAGGTGCCCGAGAACACCGGCGCCAACCAATTGGCGAACGTGTAGTGGTGGACCCAGGGGAGGTCGAAGATCCCGGCGGTGATGGAGAAGAAGGCCAGGATCACCAGGGGCAGCCGCATCAGCCAGGTCGGTTCATGGGGCGTATGGAGCGCCGGCTCGCCGTGGGGGCCGATCTTGTCCCAGCGGGGTTCGCCGCCGAAGGCCAGCGTCTGCAGGCGGGTCATGTAATACGCCGTGAGGACGGCGGTGAGTAGCCCTATCGCCCACAACACCTTGTAATGGGCGTACACGTTCTCCAGCACGTCACCCTTGGACCAGAAGCCCGACAGCGGCGGGACCCCGGCGATGGTCAACCAACCGATGGTGAACATCAAGGTCGTGTACTTCATAGTCTTGCGCAGCGCGCCCATGCGCTTGAGGTTCTGCTCGTCGTCGAGGCCATGGATGACCGATCCCGCGGAGAGGAAGAGCAGGCCCTTGTAGAAGGCATGGCACACCATGAGGAAGATGGCGGCGACGTAGGCCCCGCTGCCGACGGCCAGGATCATGTACCCGATCTGCGACACGGTGGAGAAGGCCAGCACCTTCTTGATGTCCTGCTGGGCGCAGGCGATGGTCGCCGCCACGAAGGCGGTGATCCCACCCACGGCGGCGATGACCTCGGTGCCGTTCGAGCTGAGGAACAGGACGTGGTTCATGCGGCAGAGCAGGTAGACCCCGGCCGTCACCATGGTGGCGGCGTGGATGAGGGCGGACACCGGGGTCGGGCCCTCCATGGCGTCGGGCAACCAGTTGAAGAGCGGTATCTGGGCCGACTTTCCGGTCGCGGCCAGGAACAGCAGGAGGACCACAGCGGTGGCGGTGCCTCCGCTGAGATGGTGGGCCTGGCCGAAGACCCCGCCGCCGGGACCGCCCACGTACTGCAGCGTTCCCGTCTTCTCGAAGATGAGGAAGATGGCGGCCAGGAAGCCGACGTCACCGATGCGGTTGTAGATGAAGGCTTTCTTACCGGCTGAGGCCGCCGCGTCCTTGTGGAACCAGTACGACACCAGCCAGTAGGAGCAGACGCCGACCCCCTCCCATCCGACGAAGGTGAGCAGCAGGTTGTTGGCCAGGACGAGCAACAACATGGAGAAGACGAAGAGATTGAGGTAGATGAAGAACTTGGGGTAGTCCCGGTCGCTCTTCATGTAGCCGATCGAGTACAGGTGGATGAGCATGCTCACGCCCGTGATGAACATGCACATGGTGATCGAGAGCTGGTCCACCTGGATCCCGACCGGCACGGTCAGGCCACCCACGTGGAACCAGGTGAAGTAGGTCTGCAGGAAGACGCGGTGGTCGGCCGGCTGGTGCAGGACCCCGGCCAGGGTGATGCAGGCGACCACGAAGGCACCGGCGATGGCGACCGTCCCGATCCACCCGGCGACCGGATCGCCCACGCGCCGGCCGACGGCCACCAGCACCAGGAAACCGGCCAGCGGCAACAACAGCATGAGGTACGACGTGGAGAGCATGGGAGCCGTCAGCCCTTCAGGGCATTCAGGTCGTCGGCCACGGTCGTCGACCGACGCCGGTAGATGGCGACCACGATGCCCAGGCCGACCACGACCTCGGCCGCGGCCACCACGAGGACGAAGAAGACGAGGACCTGCCCGCCGATGTCGCTCAGCATGCGGGCGAACGTGACGAAGGTCAGGTTGGCCGCGTTGAGCATCAGCTCAATGCACATGAACATGATCAGCACGTTGCGCCGCACCAAGAGCCCCACCGCTCCGATGGAGAACAGCACGGCGGCCAATCCGAGGTACCACCCTCCCGCCAGGCTCACGACGGGAGCTCCGGGGGCGATTGGTCGCTCGGGGCATCGTGGGGCATGGGCGGACGGCGGGCCAGCACCACGGCGCCGACCACGGCGATGACCAACAAGGCGGCCGTCGCTTCGAAGGCGAAGAGGTAGGTGGTGAACAGCTGCTTGCCCAGTTGGGCCGGCTCGCCGTAGGGCGACGTGGGGCTGGCGGTGATGTGGCCTTCGATGGGCCCGACCACCTGGTGGGCCCCGGTCACCCAGTGGGCCGTGGCCATCATGGTGATGACACCGGCCAGCGTGAGGCCGATCATGATGAAGGCCAGCGGCCGCTGCCCCACCAGCGGCTCCACCTCGATGTCATCGCGCCGGTCGACCCCGAGGAACATGATCACGAAGAGGAAGAGCACGACGATGGCGCCGGCGTAGACGATGATCTGCACCGCGGCCAGGAAGTCGGCCGCTTGCTCAATGAAGAGCACCGCCACCCCGAACAGGGTCATGACCAGGCTGAGGGCCGCGTGCACCGGGTTGCGCGAGGTGACCACACCCAGGGCACCGACCAGGATCACGGCCGCACTGGCGGCGAAGACCAGGACATCAGGCAAGCTGGCGCGCGTGGCAGCCAGGAGGACCATGCTGTGGTCCATCACGCGTCGTCCTCGGCCTTGGCCTCGCCCTTGGCCGCCTTGCGGGAGGCGCGCAGCTCCTTCATCCGGGCCCGGGTCGCCGCCATCTTCTTCTTGTTGCGCGCCGCCCCCGTCTTGGCCCGCCAGACCCGACCCTGCATGCCCGAGTGGGCCAACGGGATGTCCTCGGCCAGAAGGTGCGGTTCGAGCGTCTCGCGCAGCGACTTGGTGCCGGTGAGCTCGTCGTTGCGCCGGCCGGACTGGCCCCCCTCCGGGCTACGGATGCCGTAGCCGAGCTCGCCCGACCACTGCACCTCGCCCTCGTAGGCCGCGCTGCCCGACGGCGACGTGGCGCGCATCCAGCCCGAGGTCATCATGTCGTCGCCCTCGCGCCAGTCCTCCCACGGGAGCTTCTGCGGCATGCCGTCGTCGTCGACCAGCAGCTCCGCCTTGGTGTAGATGGCGTCGGAGCGGTTGGTGAAGGAGAACTCGAACAACTTGGACTCGGTGATGGCCTCGGTGGGACAGGCCTCCACGCACAGGTCGCAGTGGATGCAGCGCAGGTAGTTGATCTCGTAGACGTAGCCGTAGCGCTCGCCCGGCGAGACCGGGTGGTCCGGTGGGTTGTCCAGGCCGCGCACGTAGATGCAGTCGGCCGGACAGACGCCGGAGCACAGTTCGCACCCGATGCACTTCTCCATCCCGTCCTCGTAGCGGTTCAGGACGTGGCGCCCGTGCTGGCGCGGTTGCTTGGGCTTCTTGTCGTCGGGGTACGACGTGGTCACCCGGGGGCGGGTCAGATGCTGGAAGGTGAGCTTGAAGCCACCGAGAAAGCTGAGCTGGTCCTTCATTTCGTCGCTGACGCCCACTACGTCTCCTCTCCCTTCGGGCCGACCGGGTCGCCCACCGGGTTCAGGCGGGGAGCCGGGGTCAGGCGCGCGCCCACGGTAGGGAGAATGGCGTCGGCCTCGCTCCGGCCCTCCCCCAACTTGTTGGCCCGGATCAGTAGCGCGGCGGCCAGCACCACCACGGCCGCCATGATCAGGCCCCACCAGTGCCAGGTGATCACACTGGCCACCAGCAGGAGCCAGGCCAGGGTCATGGGGATCAGGCGCTTCCACCCCAGGTCCATGAGCTGGTCGTAGCGGAGCCGCGGCAACGCCGCCCGGAACCACACGTAGATGAAGCAGAAGGCCGCCGTCTTGATCAGGAACCAGATGACGGGCATCCAGATGTCCGAGGTGGGGATGAAGCGCGGAATGGGCCCATCGGGGCCGCCGAAGAACAGCGTGACCACCACGGCCGACATGGTGATGGTGTTCATGAACTCGGCCAGGAAGAAGAGGCCGAAGCGGATGGAGGAGTACTCGGTGTGGAAGCCGCCGACCAACTCCTGCTCGGCCTCGGTCAGGTCGAACGGCGGGCGGGTCAGCTCGGCCGTGATGGCGATCATGAAGAAGATGAAGGGCAAGAAGCCCAGACGAATCAGGTTCCAGTCCCAGAAGCCGTGGGCCTGGGCGTTGACGATGGCCCGGGTGGACAGCGAGCGGCTGACCAGGATCACGGCGACCACGGTCATGCCGAGGGCGGCTTCATAGGAGATGACCTGAGCCGACGCCCGCACCGAGCCGAGGAGCGGGTACTTGGACCCCGAGGACCAGCCGGCCAGCATCACGCTGTAGACGGCGATGCCCGACATGGCCAGCACCACCAGGATTCCGATGGGGGGATCGGACACCTGCAGCTCGAAGGTGTGGCTGCCGATGGTGATGACGCCGCCCACCGGCACCACGGAGAAGATGAGGACGGCCGGGACCACGGCCAGGTAGGGCGCCAACTTGAAGACGAACGAGTCGGCCCGGTCCGGCAGGAGGTCCTCTTTGAAGACCAGCTTGGTGCCGTCGGCCAAGGTCTGGAGCAGGCCCCACGGCCCGGCCCGGTTCGGCCCGATGCGGCTCTGCATGTCCGAGATCACCTTGCGCTCGAACCAGATCATCAGGGCGGTGGCCACCAGGAGGGCCACGAAGGCCACCAGCACCTTGATGATGACGATCAACCAGACCTGCCAGTTGAGCCCCTGGTAGAAGAGCGGATCGAAGTAGCTCACAGCGACTCCATCCGCACGTCGGTCACCGGGCTGCGGCTGTCGATGAGGGTGGACACGGCGTTGGCCACCGAATCAGGGCCGACGGGCACGTTGAAGTCGACGGCCACCACGCCCCGGGGCACGCCGGCGTCGGCCTCGGCGGTCAGCACCAGCGAGCCGCGGGCCGAGCGCACCCGCACCTCGTCCCCGGTGTGGGCCCCGAGCCGGTCGAGGTCGTACGGATTGGCCCGGGCGGTCAACTTGGGTACCAGCGGCGTCAACGACGGTGACCCCGTGACCGTGCACCCGGCGTCGTAGAGGCTCCGGGTGGCCACCAACCGCAAGGCGTAGTTGTCGGTCGGTGGGACGTGGGCCCGGTCGTCCCGGGCATCGGGCACACCGGAGAGCAGCGGCGGCCGTGGTCCCGTCGTGGCCACGCGGCCGTGCGCCCGGCCGTCCCCGGCGGCCAGACCGGTGCGGGGCGGCGCCCCCTGGCGCTCCACCGACTCGACCCCGGGCAGCGCCACCGGGTCGATCGGCTCGACCCCACCCGAACGGGTCGCCCCCTCCACCAGGGGCAGCACGATGCCATCGTGCGCCGCGTCGGAGTGCAGCACCCCGAGGGTCAGCCCGGCATACGCCGGCGCGGTCAGCTGCAGTTCGTCGGCCAGGTCGTTGGCGCTGCTCACCCCCAGATCGGTCCCGAGCGCGGCCGACAGCTCGGCCGCGATCATCCAGTCGGCCCAGGCGAAGCCGGGCGCGGTCAGCTTGTGGCCCAAGCGGCTGACCCGGCCCTCGAGGTTGGTCGAGGTGCCCGGGCGCTCGTGGGCCACCGCGCAGGGCAGGACCACGTCGGCGTGGTCGTTGACCGATTCGGACGGGTGCCCGGTCACCGCCACCATGAAGTGGCCGGCCGACAGCGCCGCCTCGGCCACGGCCCGGTCCGGGAAGTCGTTCATGGGGTCGGACCCCAGCAGGACCAGGGCGGTGACGGCTGGACCGGCGGTGGACTCGCCGGCCATGGAGGAGAGGATGGCGGCGGTGTCGAGGCCGGCGGTCTCGGGCACCGAGCCCCAGGCGGCGGTGAACCAGTCCCGGCCGGTCTCCAGGCTGACCCGCCCGGGCAGGAGCCCGGGAGCCAGCCCCATGTCCAGCGCCCCGAAAACGTTGCCCCGGCGCAGGGCCGGCAGGAACGTCGCCCTGGGGAGGGCGGCCGCCAGGGCGCGCGCCGCCTCGGCCACCACCTCGCCCGATTCGGCGTAGGACGGTCGGCCCAGCACCACGACGATGCCCTCGCCGTCCGGCCGTGCCGCCACGCTGGCCCGGGCCGCGGCCAGCACGTCGTCGGCGACGGCGGGGCCCTGCGGGTGCGAGGCCGAGCGCGGTTGCGGCCGCGGCGTCGCCGCACAGGGCGCGGGCCGCCAGTGGCGCCTCGCCGGGCCGGATGGGCAAGGTGGCGGTGGCCAGGGGGCTCAGGCCGGTGGGGACCGGCGTCAGCTCGATGAGCTCGGTCGTGCCGATGACCGCTTCGCGCAGGCGGAGGAAGAGGACCGGCAGTTCTTCGCGCAGGTCGCCGGCCAGCGTGATCAGGACCGGGGCGGCGCAGGCGGCATCGATGGTGGCGCGGGGCAGACCGAGGACGAGTTCGGCCGGGAGACCGTCGCCCAGCTGGGCGTCGACCGAGTCGGTCCCGATGACGCTCTTGGCCAGCTTGGCCCAGGCGTAAGCCGATTCGTTGGACAGCCGGGCCCCGCCGATCAGGGCCACGGCGCCCGGGCCACCGGCCTCACGGGCCGCCGTCAAGCCGGCGGCGGCGGCGGCCAGCGCCTCGCCCCAACTCACCGCGACCAGCTCACCGTTCTTGCGGACCCGGGGCTCCACCAGGCGCCCGTGCTCGAAGCGCCCCGTCTCGCGCACCTCGCCCAGGAACTGGCCGCGCGACACGCCCAGGCTGACGACCTGGGCCGCGGTGGCCGGGGCCACGTCGACGGCGGCATCGGCCGCGGCGGCGGCGTCGGTCGCCGTGATGGAGGTCTCCGCCACCGCGGGCGCCGACTCGGGGGACGCATCCACCTCGTCGCCGTTGACCGACTCGAAGGCGAAGCGTCCCTTGTCGCACAGCCAGCCGTGGTTGACCGGGTCCGAATCGATGCCCAGCAGTCGGGTCAGCCGGTTGGAGGAGGACTGCACCGCCACCCGGCAGCCGACCGAGCAGGTGGTGCAGGTCGACTCCACCTGGTCCAGGTCCCACGGCCGGGCGGTGAAGCGGTACGGCGTGGCCGTCAGTGCGCCCACCGGGCAGATCTGCACGGTGTTGCCGCTGAAGTACGAGGAGAACGGCTCGGTGGGGAAGGTGGCCACCTCGACCTGCTCGCCGCGTCCGGCGAAGTCGATCTGCGCCTCGCCGGCCACCTCGGAAGCGAAGCGGGTGCACCGGGCGCACTGGATGCAGCGCTCACGGTCCAGCAGCACCAGGTCCGAGATGGCGATCGGCTTCTCGAAGTGCCGCTTCTCCTCGACGAACCGGCTCTCCCCCGGGCCGTAGGCCAGGGTCTGGTCCTGCAGCGGGCATTCGCCCCCCTTGTCGCAGACCGGACAGTCGAGCGGGTGGTTGGCCAGGAGGAATTCCAGCACGCCGTCCTGGGCCTTCTTGACCTTCTCCGAGACGGTGTCGACCGACATGCCGTCGGTCACCGCGATGAAGCACGACGGTTGGAGCGTGGCCCCGCGCGGACCGTCCACCTCGACCAGGCACATCCGGCACATGCCCACCGGCTCCATGCGGGGGTGGTAGCAGAAGCGCGGGATGTAGGTCCCGGCCCGCTCGGCCGCGGCGATGAGCATCTCGCCCGGCTTGGCCGTGATGGGCCGCCCGTCCAGGACGAAGGAGACCTCTTCTGGGTGGCCGGACTGGCCGGACGTCAGTCAAAGGGGCACCCCCCGTCCTTGACATGGACGAGGTACTCGTCGCGGAACATGCGGATACCCGAGGCGATCGAAGAGGGGATGGACGGACCGAGCACACAGATGGTCGTCTGTTGGGGCGGCCAGGCCACTCCCGGTGAGATGTTGTCGCACAGGTCCATGAGCAGATCGAGGTCTTCCTCGCGACCGGACCCCTTCTCAATTCGGTACAGGATGCGCTCGAGCCAGCCCGAGCCCTCGCGGCACGGGGTGCACTGGCCGCATGACTCGCGGGAGAAGAACTTGGTGATGCGCCAGGCCGCCCGCACCACGCAGGTGGTCGAGTCCATGACCACCACCGAGCCCGAACCGAGCATCGAACCGGCGTCGCCCACCTCGTCCTGGCCCAGGGGGAGGTCGACTTGATCCGGCCCGAACCACGGGGCCGAGACGCCACCGGGGATGAAGGCCTTCAGGTCGTGGTCGCCCGTGATGCCGCCGCCCAGGACCGGGGCATAGATCAGGTCGCGGAAGGTGGTCTTGACCATCTCCAGCTCGTAGGTGCCCGGGTTGCGCACGTGACCGGCCAGCGCGAAGAGCCGGGTGCCGGTCGACCGTCCCTCGCCCAGGGCGGCGAAGGCCGCCCCGCCGTTGGTGATGATCCACGGGATGTTGGCCATGGTCTCGACGTTGTTGACCACGGTCGGCTCGCCGTAGAGACCGCGCGCGGCGGGGAAGAACGGCGGCTTGATCCGGGGGAAGCCGCGCTTGCCCTCGAGCGACTCGAGCAGTGCCGTCTCCTCGCCGCAGATGTAGGCGCCGGCACCGGGGTGCACCACCACATCGAGCGAGAACCCCGAGCCGAAGATGTCCCGGCCGGCGGCGCCATGCGCGTAGGCATCGTTCAGGGCCGCCTGCATGCGCTCGAGCCCCAGGGCGAACTCGCCTCGCAGGTAGATGAAGGCCTGCGTGACCTGCAGGGCGTAGGCCGAGATCAGCACGCCCTCGATGATCTGGTGGGGGTCGCGTTCGATGAGGAGGTGGTCCTTGAAGGTGGCCGGCTCGCTCTCGTCCCCGTTGATGACCAGGTAGGTGACCGGCTTCTTGTTCAGCAGCGCCCACTTGCGGCCGGCCGGGAAGCCGGCCCCGCCCCGACCGAGCAGGCTGGCCGTGTCCACTTCGTGGGCCACCGCTTCGGGCGTCATGGTCAGCGCCTTGCGCAGTCCCTCGTACCCGCCCGTCGCCAGGTAGCGCTCCAGCGTGTGCGAATCGTCGTAGCCCAGGCGCTGGGTCACGATCTTGGGCGCTTCGGTGAGGGCCATCCGCCTCAGCCCCCCTGCCCGCTCGGGATGGAGGGCGCGGCCGCTTCGGCCCGTCGCTTCTGGGCTTCGTCCATGGCGGCCCGCTCGGTGGCCACGGCCTGCGGCTCGGCCACCAGTCCGACGCTGCGGCGCACCCGCACCAGGGTCCCGTGCGGAGGGATGGTGTCGGCCAGTGCGCCGCGGCGCAGGTCGACCACGAGCTGATCGAAGGACTCGGCCGTCTGGCCACCGACGTAGCGGTGGTTGACCTGCACGCAGGGCGTGCGGTCACAGTCGGCCAGGCACTCGGCCTCCTCCAGGGTGAAGACACCGTCGGGTGTCGTCCCGCCGGCCCGGACGCCGAGCGCGGCTTCGGCGTGCTCGAGGAACTCGGCCGCGCCCCCGAGCAGACAGGCGATGTTGGTGCAGACCGAGACGACGTAGGTCCCCACCGGCTCGGTGTGCAACATGTCGTAGAAGGTGGCCGTGCCCCGCACCTCGGCCGCGGTGACGCCGCACAGGTCGGCGATCTCGCTCATGGCTTCGGGGCGCAGCCAGCCGTCCTGCTCCTGGGCCAGGTGGCACATGGGGATGAGCGCCGAACGTGGCTCGGGATAGAGCGCCACCAGGTCCCTGGCCCGCTCCAGCAGTTCGGGCGTGAGATGGCTCATCGGTCCACCTCGCCCATGACCGGGTCGACCGAGGAGATGACGGCCACGGCGTCGGCCATCAACCCTCCGCGCAACAGGACCGGCAGCACCTGGAGATTGACGAAGCTCGGCCCCCGGATGTGCATGCGGTAGGGCTTCGACGTCCCGTCGGACACCAGGTAGCAGCCCAGCTCACCCCGGGGTGACTCGATGGCCACGTAGACCTCGCCCTCGGGCACCCGGAAGCCCTCGGTGAAGATCTTGAAATGGTGGATCAGGGCCTCCATGCTCTCGTCGATGCGGGCCCGCGGCGGCGGCGTCACCTTGCGGTCCTGCACCCGGTAGTCCCCCGGCGGCATCTTGGCCGCGATCTGGCGGATCATCTTGATCGACTCGCGAATCTCGTTGAGGCGCACCGAGTAGCGATCGAAGTTGTCGCCGTAAGTGCCGACGATGACGTCGAAGTCGATCTGGTCGTAGGCCAGGTACGGCATGGTCCGCCGCAGGTCCCAGGGCACGCCGGTCGAGCGCAGGATGGGCCCGGTCACCGAGAGGGCCAGTGCCTCCTCGGCCGTCAGGTTGCCCACCGCCTCGGTCCGGTCCCGGAAGATCGGTTGGCCGGTCAGCAACTCGTCGTACTCGAAGGTGCGGGCCATGATGGTGTCGCAGATGACCTCAATGTCGTCCTGCCACCCGTCGGGCAGGTCCGCCGCCACGCCGCCGGGCCGGATGTAGTTGGTGTTCATACGCAGGCCCGTGGTCTTCTCGAAGAAGGCCAAGCACCATCTCGCGCTCGCGGAACCCGTAGATCATCATGGTCGTGGACCCGAGGTCCATGCCGTTGGTGGCCATCCACATGAGGTGCGACGACACCCGGTTGAGCTCGACCATGAGCATGCGGATCCAGGTGGCCCGCGGCGGCATGTCCACATCCAGCAACGCCTCGGTGGCCAAGGAGAACACCAACTCGTTGTGCAACGGAGCGAGGTAGTCCATCCGGGTGACGTTGGTCGACCCCTGGACGTAGGTCAGCTCCTCGCCCGTCTTCTCCATTCCGGTGTGCAGGTAGCCGATGATGGGCTTGGTGCGCAGTACCGTCTCGCCGTCCAACTCGAGCATGAGGCGCAGCACGCCGTGGGTCGAGGGGTGCTGCGGGCCCATGTTGATGATCATCGTCTCGTCGTCGCGGCGCTCGAAGTCGATGTCACCGGGGTCGATGTAGTTGCCCTCGGGCAGGCGGAGCACGGCGCCCACCTCGCGGCGCAGGTCGGGCGCGTTGGTCGTGTCGCGGGGCAGGAGTTCCTGGGCACCCTCGGAGGTCTCGGTCCGCAGCATGGCCTCCTCGACCCTGACCCTCTCTTCGTGCTCGACCTCATCGGGGCTCGGCTCGTGGCCGTGCCCGTGCACATTGCGATGCCCGTGCTCGTGGTCGTGGTCGCTGTCGTGGTCGCTCATCGTGGACCGGGGGCCTCTTTGAACTGCACCGGTACCCGCCCCACCCCGTAGTCCTTGCGCAGCGGGTGGCCTTCCCAGTCCTCGGGCATCAGGATCCTGGTCAGGTCCGGATGACCCTCGAAGATGATCCCAATCATGTCGTAGGCCTCGCGCTCCATGGCGTCGACGCCGGGGTAACTGTCCACCAGGCTCGGTACGACGGGGTCCGATTCGGGCACCTGCACGCGGATGCGCACCCGCTGGCGCAGGCTGAGCGAGAGCAGGTTGACCACGACCTCGAAGCGCTGCGCTTCCACGCCGTCGGGCAACGACCGCCCCGGGTGCGTCAGGTAGTCCACCGCGCAGAGGTCGGCGCACGTCTCGAAGCCGCTGAGCCGGAAGGCCTCGACCATCTCGGCGTAGCGGTCCCGGTGCGGGAAGGCCAGCTGGTCCACCAGGCGGTCGGCCAGTCGCGGCACTTCGGGCAGGACGGCCGGCGGCGTCGCCGCCGCGGCCTCTGTCGTACTCGGGTTGCTCACCGCGGTGTGGCCACCCGCACGGCGTTGGGCACCGTGGGCACCCAACCCCCCGTCGCTTGCTCCCCGACGGGAAGGCTCGTCCCCGGCCGCCGCGTGATCTCACCGGTGCGGATCTTCTCGTGCAGGGTCAAGATGGCGTGCAGCAACGTCTCGGGCGAGGGCGGGCAACCGGGCGCGTAGACATCGACCGGCACGATCTGGTCCACGCCCTGGACGATGGCGTAGTTGTTGAACATCCCGCCCGTGCTGGCGCACACACCCATGGAGATGACCCACTTGGGCTCCATCATCTGGTCGTAGACCTGGCGCAGCACCGGCGCCATCTTCTGGGAGACCCGACCGGCCACCACCATCAGATCGGCCTGCCGGGGCGAGGCCCGGAACACCTCCATGCCCAGGCGGCTGATGTCATAGTCGGCCGCGCCGACCGACATCATCTCGATGGCGCAGCAGGCCAGACCGAAGGTGGCCGGCCACACGCTGTTGCGCCGGGCCCACTTCACCAGGTCTTCCATCTTGCCGGTCAAGAAGTTGTGCTGGAGATCCTCGAGTCCCATGCCTCAAGCCGCCTGACCGGGGCGCCTGGGCTCGGCGCTGATGCGCGAGATGGTCGAATCGGACGTGCGCAGGGGCATGCCGGACTGCAGGGTCTTGGGTGGGCCCCAGGTCAGCGCGCCGTTGGAGATCAGGTACAAGAAGGACACGAAGACCACGGCGGCGAAGACGATGACCTCGATCAGCCCGAAGGTGGCGATCTGGTGGAACACGATGGCCCATGGATAGAGAAACACGATCTCGATGTCGAAGATGATGAAGATCATCGACACCAGGTAGAAGCGCACCGGGAAGCGCTGTGGCGGCTCACGGTTGGGCACGATCCCGCACTCGTAGGGCGCCAGCTTGGCCAGGGTCGGCTTCTTGCGCGGCGCCAACATGGAGGACGACACCAGTGAGAAAACGGTGAAGGCGAGGCCAAGGAACCCCAGGATGAGAATCGGCAGGTACTGGTCCATGGTGGTCCGTTTCTACCATGCGACCCTTCGCTCAGGCACATTGAGGCGACTGGTCGCAATGCCCTTGTCGGAGCCTACGATGAGGGGGTGCCAGCTGCCGCCGCCGCAACCCCGGCTGACCCACCGAACCGCGCACCGAGACGCCCACCGACCCGTTCAGCGGCCCGCCCACCGGCAGGCTCAGCGGAAGGCTCCTCACCGCGCCACGCCAAACGCAGTCGGCCCGGATCGAGCCGGTACACGATGTCGTCATCGTCGGCGGCGGCCCGGCCGGATCCTCGTGCGCCTACTGGCTGGCCGACGCCGGCTGGGACGTGGTGGTGGTGGAGAAGAAGCATTTCCCCCGCGTCAAGACGTGCGGCGACGGCCTGACCCCACGTGCCGTGCGCCAACTGGCCGACATGGGCCTTGAAGAAGCCTTGGCCGGGTCGCACAAGTACAGCGGCCTGCGGGCGTACGGCTTCGGGCAGTCCCTGGAGATGCAGTGGCCCGAACACCCCAATTTCCCCAGCTACGGCTACACCATCACCCGCCACGACCTCGATGGCCTGGTGGCCGATCGAGCGGTCAAGGCCGGGGCCACCCTGCTGACCGGAACCGAGGTGGTGTCCCCGGACCTGGACGAGGCGGCCGCACCCTCGTCCACCCTCCCCACCCTGTCCGGCGTCACGGTCACGGACAAGGACGGTGGCGCCTCGCGCGCCATCGCGGCCCGCTACGTCCTGGTGGCCGACGGGGCCAACTCGCGCGTGGGCCGCATGCTGGGCACCGAGCGGCGCCGCGACCTCCCGCTCGGCATGGCCCTGCGCGGCTACTACTCCTCGGACCGCCACGACGATCCCTTCATCGAGTCGCACCTCGACATCCGCGACGCCGAAGGCACCGTGGTCCCCGGCTACGGCTGGATCTTCCCCATGGGCGACGGGCGGGTCAACGTGGGCGTCGGGCTGCTCTCCACCGACCGCCGCTGGAAGGGCATCAATACCACCCACCTCATGGACGCCTTCGTGAACTTCGCCCCCGCGTCCTGGGGCCTCTCCCCCGAGACCTGCCTCGGTCCGCCAACCGGGGGCAAACTCCCGATGGGCCTCTCGGTCGGACCGCGGGCCGGTGGCAACGTGATACTCGCCGGGGACGCCGCCGGGTCCATCAACCCCTTCAACGGCGAGGGCATCGCCTACGGCTACGAGACGGGCCGGCTGGCCGCCGCCGCCTTCGGTCGCGCCCTCTCGGGTGAGGGTGCCGGTGCCCTGGCCGACTACGACCGCCAGCTCGACGACGCCTACGGCGCCTATTACAAGGTGGCCCGCGCCTTCGTGCGCATGATCTCGAACCCCCAGGCCATGCGGGCCTGCGTCGGCGTCGGCATGCGCTCCGAGTTCCTCATGAGCCAGCTGCTGCGCATCATGGCCAACCTGATGCGACCCGACGCCGCCGGGCCGGCCGAGATCGGCTTCAAGGCCATGGAGCTGGTGTCCCGCCTGCTCCCCGACGAGCCCGCCGAGCGGACCGAGCGACGGTCCGCGGTCGCCTGACCTCGCCGCGGCCGTGACCTCGCCGCGGCCGTGACCTCGGCGCGGCCGTCCTAGACGAAGAGTCGAAGCCGGCCGCCGGCCACCTCGGCCAACCATTCGGCGTACTCACCTTCGAACCCCTCGGCCAGTCGGGCACCCGCCGCCACCCGGACCCAGTCGTCACACGTGGTGTCGCTCACACCTCGCCCGGCCAGACCGTGGCGCCGGACCGCCTGCATGAACTCGTACATCGGCGGAACGGCGGCGTTCCCGTCGAGGACGAGAGTCCGGGCCAAATCGGCCATCGGCGGACCCGAAGCCACCGTGATCCAGTCGATGACGATCCAGCCGTCCGCACTGACCAGCACGTTGCCGGGATGAAAGTCGAAGTGGCACACCCCCCGCTGACCGTCGTCGAGCTCGGCCAGCAGGTCGGTGAGCGCACCAACCACTCGGGCGCCCAGCCCGCTCCCCTTCAGTTCCTCGCCCAGGCGTGTCACCAGGTCGGGCAGCCCTTCAATGGCGGTGTCGTTGATCGTCTGCTGGAGCAGCACGAACTGCTGGGCCAGGGCGAGGACCTCGGGCTCTCCCCCCTGTACTTCGAGAACCTGGCGCAGGGTGCGCCCAAAGATGCGGTCCAGCACGACGCCGCAGCGCCCGTCAATGGTCACCACGCCATGCGAGCGAGCCACTGGCAATCGGGCCGCGGCGGCCCGAACCAGCACATCGGATTCGAAGTTCGAGACGCCGCTCCACTCGGGGCGATCGAGCTTGACCACGGTCCCGTCCTCGTAGGCGAAGACCTCGGCCATTCGCCCTTCAGCCAGCAACTCCACCGCCGCAGCGTACCGGGCCGGTCACAACACCTTCCGAAAGAGTGTGGCCGTCTCGTCAAATCCAAGACTCCGGTAAAAGGGCGCCGCCCGCCGGGTGGCCACGGTGATCAACGTGGCCGATCTCGATATGGCCCAGCCTTCGAATTCCCGCATGAGTTGCCGACCGATCGCGGCCCCTCGTCGATCCTCTCGCACGGCCACTTCCTCCACGTAGGCCACGCGGCCATTGGCGTAGAAGGCCGGATGATCGAACCCCAGCAGGTAGCCCACCGCCCCTGCAGCTTCCAGCGCGACCAGGACGACCGCATCGTCACGGCCCAGCAATTCGGCGAACGAGGTAGCGAACGGCCCGGCGTCCACCACGAACGAGGTGGCCATGTCGCGGGCCAGCGGGAGGACGCGATCGGCGTCCTCCGACCACGCCGGCCGTATGGTCACCCGAGAGCGCACCGCGACCTCGTGCCCGTTCCCTCGAAGTGCCGTTCGAGCTCGTTGGCGTAGCGCAGACCCAGCTCCGAGCGGTGCGCAGCCAACCACGTTGACAGGGCGGTCTGGCCGGTGGCCGGACCGTCGGTGTCCGCCATTCCCTGGGCCATGGTGATGTACTCCTCACGGGTGAGGAGTACATCGTGGAGGACCAATCCGAGGACCCGGGAGAACGCCGGCAGGGCGGCGCCCGGAACGTGGAGGATGCGGGCTCGACTGCCGACGGCGTCACGGATGGAGTCGATCAATTCGTTGAAGGTCGGGCGTTCCGGCCCGACGGCGTCCGTCACGCTGTCGTTGGTTTCCCGGCCTTTGGCCAGGCACAGTTGGGCCAGATCGTCGACGTGGATGCCCCGGACCCGATAGTCGCCCCGACCTCCGATGGCGAACACCGGGAGGTGCCGCAGCAACCAGGCGATGTTGTTGATCAGCACCCCGTCGCCACCGAAGAGAATGGCCGGGCGCAGCACGGCGTACGACAGCCCGCTCTCGGCCAGCGCCCGTTCGACCAGCGCCTTGCCCCGAAAGTACGGCCACGGTGACGCCGCGCTGGGATGGGTGATGCTGACGTGGACGATGCGGCGCAACCCGGCCCGCTTGGCCGCTTGGAACAAGGCCCGGGAGTTGGAAATGGCCAGATCATGATCGATTCGCCCATGGGCGAATCGCACCCAGTACGTGTTGTAGAGCGTCGTCGCCCCTTCGAGTGACGCCACCAAGCCCAGCTGGTCGTCGAAGTCCAACGGAGCCACCGCAATGGGCGAGCCTTCCGGCGCCCGGCCCGGGTGCCCCGTCAGAGTGCGCACCCGGCGGCCGGATTCGAGCAACGTGGAGGCGATGGCCCGGCCCGAATAGCTGAATGCGCCCGTGACCACATCGAGACCCGTGTCCCCGGTCGGGCGGGCCGGCATCTCGGACCCCGCTGTTCGTGTCGTCATGCCGACTCCTCTCTCTCCGGTCCGCCCAGGGAGTCGAAGAAACCCGCCAGGACCCGGGCGTGGGCCAACACGTTGAGGGCCGGAGCCTGGTCACCGTCGAGATGGCTGAGCATTTCGAGTCCGAGGTACAGGGCGACGATGCCATACGCCACGTCCCCGGCCGGGACCACCGAAGCGAACGGGGAACCGCCGAGTAGCTGTTCGATTGCTCGCCTCGTGAATTCTGTCCAGGGTCCGATGCGGGCGGCGACGGCCGGCCCGAGGCCCGGCGTCGAAGATGCTCCGGCCATCATCTCGACCAGAACGGTCACGTAGCCGGCATCGAGATCCTGGCGGAAGATGGCTGTGGCCACGTCCAGCAGCTCACCCGGCGATCCGACATCGGCCACCGCCGCGCTGTAGTGCTCGAGCCGCTCGGCACTGACCGCGTCGAGCGCGGCCAACAGCAGGTTGGTGACCGAGCCGAAGTGGTAGAAGATCAATCCTTGGTTGGACCCGGCTCGCTCGGCGATCGCCCGGGCACTCGCCCCCGCGTAGCCTTCCGCCTTCAAGGTCTCCAGCGCCGCCTCGACCAGGTGCCGACGCGTCTCGGCCGATCGGGGGGATCCGTCCTCGGTCAACCTGCTCGGAGCGCCCGACTTGGCCATTGTCCCTCTTTCTTGAGCAACTGCTCAAACTATACGCTCAAGATATGACGCAGGCAACACGGCCCGAACACCAAGGTCAGACCTCCGGACGCGCTTTCGAACAATCCGGGTCGACCCCTTGACAGCTATGTGAGTGATCACTATCTTAGAGCCATGGTCCCGATCCGCCAAAGCGCCGATGTCCGCCGGCAGTCCGTCCTCACCGCCGCCATCGTCGAGTTCGCTCGGTCCGGCTATGCCGGCACCTCCACCGAAGCCATCGCGACCCGAGCCGGCATTTCGCAGCCGTATCTCTTCCGGCTCTTCGGGACGAAGAAGGATCTGTTCATCGCCACCTACGGCATCGTGAGCTCCCGCATTCAGGAGGCCTTCGCCGCCGCGGCCGTCGGCCTCGAAGGTGAGACGGCCATGGCCGCGATGGGTGTGGCCTATCTCGACTTGCTACAAGACCCCGATCTCCTCCAAGTGCAACTCCATGGTTTCGTGGCCGCCGCCGCCGATCCCGACATCGCATCGGCCTGTCAGGACACGTTCCGGCGGCTGTGGCAGCTGGTCACCGAGGCCACGGGAGCAGAGCCGGACACGCTGCGAGAATTCTTCGCCCACGGCATGCTCTGCAGCGTGATGGCCGCCATCGACCTCCGCTCGGTCAACGAGCCGTGGGCCCAATCGTTTTTTGCCGGCGAGGACGAAGCACATCAGTTGACCACCGGGTCCATAGACGATGGCTCGGCCAGCGTGCCCGCGCAGGCCGACGCCGGCGTCGCGTAGGAGCAGGGCACGCCCATGCGCTGGTCGACCGCCGATCTCGTTTCCCCTACGAAGTTAGTAAGCAGTCACAACCACATTGACCAACTGTCGCTCGCGTCGAACGGAAAGGACCCACTATGACCACGACCTTGGTACCACCCGATCGGCAGCGCGAAGCAGTCGGGACACCACGCCGCGGCGCCGCCTGGGCGGTGCTCATCACGGGGCTGGCCCTGTTCATGGCCTCGCTCGACAACCTGGTCGTCACCAACGCGTTGCCGGTGATTCGCGTCCACCTGCACGCCGGACTCTCGGGTCTCGAATGGATCGTCAACGCCTACACGCTGACCTTTGCCGTGTTGTTGTTGAGTGCGGCGGCCATCGGTGAGCGATTTGGCCGACGCCGTATCTTCGTTCTCGGCATCACCATCTTCACCGCGGCGTCCGCCGTGGCCGCCCTGGCGCCATCCATCGGGGTCCTGGTGGCGGCCCGGGCCGTGCAAGGGGCCGGCGGGGCCATGATCATGCCGTTGTCGTTGACGCTGCTGAGCGCAGCCGTGCCGCCGGAACGTCGCAACGCGGCCCTCGGCATCTGGGGCGCCATCGGCGGCGTGGCCGTCGCCATCGGACCATTGGTCGGCGGGGCGATCACGACCGGGTGGGCCTGGCAGTACATCTTCTGGATCAACGTGCCGGTCGGCGTCGCCCTGGGGATCTTGGCCTGGTGGAAGTTGGCCGAGTCCCGCGGCTACAAGGCCCAGCTCGACCTCCGAGGGGTGGTGCTGGTCAGCATCGGCCTGTTCGGCGTGGTCTACGGCCTTGTCCAGGGCAACTCCCACGGGTGGACCAGCGCCGGCGTCATGAGCGCATTCGCCATCGGCGCCGTGGGACTGGCCGTCTTCGTCTGGTGGGAACTGCGGATCGAGAACCCGATGCTGCCGCTGCGCCTCTTTGGCAATCGGGCCTTTGCCGCCGTCAACGTGACCGCCATGCTGTTCAGCTTCGGCATGTTCGGTTCGATCTTCTTCCTCTCCCAGTTCCTCCAGACCGTGCAGGGCTATTCACCGCTCAGTGCCGGACTGCGGATCCTGCCGTGGACCGGCATGATCATGGTCCTGGCTCCCGTCGTGGGAATCCTGTCCGAGCGCTGGGGCGGCAAGCGGTTGGTCGTGCCCGGCCTGATCCTGCAGACCGCCGGCTTGGTGTGGTTGGCCCTGTTGTTGACGCCGGGCACGCCGTACGTCGACATGGTCCCGGCCTTCATTCTGGCCGGCACCGGGATGACCCTCTTCTTCGTCCCGCTGGCCTCGCTGGTGCTGGGCGCGGTGCCCTCCTCACTGGAGGGAATCGCCTCGGGCACCAACAGCGCATTCCGCGAACTCGGCGGCGTGTTGGGGATCGCGGTCCTCGGTGCGGTGTTCTCCTCCTCGGGGGGCTACGCCTCGCCGCAGGACTACGTGAACGGGTTGACGCCGGCGATCTGGGTGGGTGCCGCGGTCGTTCTCCTCGGGGTGCTCACCGCTCTCCTGGTGCCGAGTCGGAAGCGGGTCCGAGCCGGCACGGAGTCGGAGAGCACGGAAATCGCGGACTCGGACGTGGAGCTTTGCGCCGGCCCGGAACTGGAGCCGGCGATCTGAAGCAGGCACCGCGACGCAGGGCCGTGCACGCGCTGGCGGACCGACATCCGTGACCACCGCACTCGCTCCGCTTACGGCGTGGGCGTCGGCACCGTCCCGAGCAGCGCGAAGGTGTTGCAATAGAAGAGTCGGCCGCCGTGAGCCCGCCAATCGGCCCAGTCGGCGTAGGCCTCGCTCTCGGCCCCACCCAGCCTAGGAGCAACGTGGGGCGTCATGGTCTTGAACGTCGCCTCGGGGTCAGCGCTGGCGAACTCATAGAAATGCATGTAGCGGGGATCGACATCCTCGGTGTTCTCGAATACCGAGATCTGGGTGAAACCCGGAATTCCCGCCGCGGCGATGTGGCGGATGTGCACGAAGTCCCCCCAATCGCGCAGTTCCTGCGCCCGATCGGGCGACTTCGGACTGATCCACACGATCAGCAGCCCGGTGGTCGCGCCACCGTCGAGGATGCCCTGGCTCGGGCGGGGATGACGATGAAAGAGGTGAGCGGTCACGCCGGGTAGCGGGTCGGGGGCTCGAAAGGTGCGATCCACTTCAGCCACGGTGAGCATGGACCCTTCCTCCACCTTCCTCGGCAGGTCCGTGCGCCCGGGGTAGCAATTCTCCCACCAGCTGACCCGTTCAGCCCCCGGCCGTGCGGCCAGGTTGCCGGCGCGCCGCTCGGTGTCCGGTGCCGCGCCGTTTCCCAACTCGAGATACAAGGCCGAATTGCTGCGGTCCTCCATGTCAGGCCTTCCTTCTTATGGAGCGGTCACGTGATCGTGACGGATCCCGCGTGAAACTCCGCCTCACGTGCCGACGAATCGACGCGTGGCGACTTCCTCCGCCGCTTCTCCTGCGGCCTCGACCACGCGATTGAGGACGTCATCACCGTGGGCCAGTCCGGGAAACATCACTTCGTAGGGACCGGGGGCCAGCGCAATGCCCCGCCTGAGCATGGCGTGGAAGTACTGGGGATAGAGGTCGTTGCCGGACCAGTCGCCGGCGGTCACGTAGTCGATCGGAGCGGGACGATCGGTCTCCCCCGCCCCGGGGCCGTCGTGGTCAGCGAGGAAGAGACCGACCAGCGGTCCGATGGCCGGGGCGACCACGTCCAAGCCGCCGTCGGCAATGGCTGAGGACAAGCGGGAGGCAAACGCCGCCACCCGTGCGCCAAGATCGGCGTAGTCCCGCTCGGTGACCAGTGAGAGCACCGCCAACCCGGCGGCCGTGGCCAATGGATTCCCCGAAAGGGTTCCCGCCTGGTACACGGGGCCTCCCGGCGCCAGTTCGGCCAGCAGCTCCCGGCGCCCACCGAAGGCCCCGACCGGAAGGCCGCCCCCGATGACCTTCCCGAAGCACCACAGGTCGGGTGTCACCCCCGACCAGGCGGTCGCGCCCCCGGGGCCCAATCGAAATCCGGTGATCACCTCGTCAAAGATCAGCAGTGCCCCGACGGCGTCGCAGGCAGCACGCAGCCCCGCCAGGAATCCGGGCCGGGGCGCCACCAGGTTCATGTTGGCGGCCACCGGTTCGACGATGACGCACGCCACCTCGTCGGTCAGCTCGGGGACCACGTTGTACGGCACGACGGCGGTGGCCGCCACCGCGCCGACCGGCACCCCGGCCGATCCCGGCAGGCCGAGCATGGCCACACCGCTCCCGCCGCCGGCCAACAGACCGTCGGAGTGGCCGTGGTAGCACCCGTCGAATTTCACCACCCGATCCCGTCCGGTCGCGCCGCGGGCCAGGCGCACCGCGCTCATGGCCGCCTCGGTACCCGACGAGACCAACCGCACCTGCTCGCACCCAGGGACGCGCGCGCAGATGGCCTCGGCCAGTAGCACCTCTCCGGGCGTGGGCGCCCCGAAGGTGGTCCCGAGTGCGGCCGCCCTCGTGATGGCGTCGGTCACCGCCGGGTGGGCGTGCCCGAGCAGGACGGCCCCGTAGGACTGCACCAGATCGATGTAGCGATGACCCTCGACGTCAAAGACGGAGGCGCCCTCGCCCCGGACCACCGTGTAGGGAGTGCCGCCGACGGACGCAAACGACCGGACGGGTGAGTCGACGCCGCCGGGAATCACCTGTGCCGCCCGGGCGAACCATTGGGCATTCGACGCCGAGGACGCGTCAGCCACCGAGGGCCTCGGCCACCTCTGTCGCGAAGTAGGTGAGGATGAAGTCCGCCCCGGCCCGCTTGAGGGCGATCAGCTGCTCGAGGGCGACGGCCGGACCATCGATCCAGCCGGCGGCCGCGGCCGCCTGGACCATGGCGTATTCACCGCTCACGTGGTAGGCCGCCAACGGCACCGGCACCGCCCGTCGGGCCGCGGCGATCACGTCCAGTGAGGTCATGGCCGGTTTGACCATGACCATGTCGGCCCCCTCGGCCACGTCCTGGGCGATCTCGAGGAGCGCTTCACGTCGGTTGTGCGGATCCTGCTGGTAGGAGCGCCGGTCCCCACCGCCGGCGATGGTGACGTCGACGGCGTCACGAAAGGGGCCGTAGAGGGCGGTGGCATATTTGGCGGCGTAGGCCAAGATCGCCACCTGGTCGTGACCGCCTGCATCGAGCGCGGCGCGGATGGCGGCCACCTGGCCGTCCATCATCCCGCTCGGCGCCACCACGTCGGCCCCGGCGCCGGCCTGGGCCAGGGCGATGCGGCCGTAGAGCTCGAGGGTCGGGTCGTTGAGCACCGCTCCGTCGGGGCCGAGGACGCCGCAGTGCCCGTGATCGGTGTATTCGTCCAGACAGAGATCGGCCATCAGGATCAGTTCGTCGCCCACGACATCGCGCAGGGCGCGCAGTGCGCGCTGCACGATCCCGTCGGGATTCCAGGCCTGGGACCCGGTGGCGTCCTTCTCCGTGGGCACGCCGAAGAGCATCAGCCCGGGCAGGCCGAGCGACACCAGGCGCTTGGCCTCGATGACCAGGGAGTCGACGGTGTGCTGTACCTGCCCCGGCATCGAGGTGATCTCCACCGGCGCCTCGATGCCCTCACGGACGAACAACGGTGCGATCAGGTCGTCGACGCTGAGGCGAGCCTCAGCCACCAGGCGGCGGAGGGCCGGCGTGCGGCGCAGCCGGCGCAGCCGGCGCACCGGAAAGCCCGGTGGCCCGGGGGCCGGCGATGCAGGTGCGACGTCGGGTGACATGACGGTCCAGCCTACGAGCCGCCGGGCTCGCCCTCGGAAAAATGGCGGATCAGGGCCGCGACGATCCCCTCGGTCGACGCCTCGTCAGCCATCCGGACTCCGGCCAAACCGAGCGCACTGGCGCTGGCCGTCGTGGTGGGCCCGATGCACAGCACCAGTGGAGGTACCGACAGCGGCCGACCGTCGGGTCGGCGAAGGGCGACAAAGGCCTTGACCGAGGAGGATGCGGTAAACGTCACCGCATCGGCGTCGGCCATCTTGGCCATGAGCTCGGGCTCGGGCGGTGGGAGGGCCACGGTTCGATAGGCCTCCACGCGTCGAACGTTCCACCCCTTGTGCGCCAACCCGTCTTCAATGGTCGACGGCGCCTGGTCGGCACAGGGAAAGAGGACCCGAGCCGCGCCCGGTTCGAGACCGGCCGGTGGGAATGCGTCGACCAGTCCCGAAGCCCAGTGCTCGGCCGGTACCAGGTCGGGCTCGACCCCGGTCCGGCGCAGGGCGACGGCGGTGGCCGGTCCCACTGCCGCCACCTTGGTCGAGCCCAACGCCCGGGCATCGCGCAGCGAAGCCATGAAGCGGTGCACGGCGTTGACCGAGGTGAGGACGACCCAGCGGTACTGCGCTACTTCGGCCGCGGCGTCGCGCAGCGCCGCGCCGCTGTCGGCGGCCTCGGTCTGCTCGGTCAGCGGGACCTCGATCGTCTCGGCGCCCGCCCGCTGGAGGGCGTCGACCAGGCCGTGGGCCCGGGGTCCCGATCGGGTCACGACCACGGTGCGGGCCGAGAGCGGGCCGGGCGGGTCCACCGGTGCATCGTCCCCCAGGGCGGCGACCGCGCCCACCACGATCACCGCCGGCGAACCGAGGTCGACCTCGGCCAGCCGGTCCAACGTGGTCCGAACGACGCGTTGCGTCGTGGTGGTACCGCGCTCGATGACCGCGGTGGGCGTGTCGGCCGGCTTGCCCCCGCGCTGGAGGGCATCGGCGATCTCGGCGCGCGTCTGCATCCCCATGAGGATGACCAGCGTTCCCCCCACCTTGGCCAGCACGTCCCAGTCGACACCGCCCGGCGCAGTGGGATCCCCCACCCGGCCCGTCACCACCGTGACCGATGAGGAGAGGCCACGATGCGTGACGGGGATGCCGGCGGCGGCCGGCACCCCGAACGCCGAAGAGACGCCGGGAACGATCTGCCACGGCACGCCGGCCCGGGTGAGCACGTCGCCTTCCTCGCCGCCGCGGCCAAACACGAATGGGTCCCCACCCTTGAGTCGCACCACGGTGTGGCTCTGCCGTCCGTGCGCGACCAGCAGTCGATTGATCTCAGCCTGTCGGCCGGTCCCCGATTGCGCCGCGTCGGGTCGCTTCCCCACATCGACCAGCTCGGCCGACGAGGGCGCCAAGGCCAGCAGCGAGCGGTGGACCAGCCGGTCGAAGATGACGACGTCGGCCTGGGACACGAGCTTGGCCCCCCGCCGGGTCAAGAGCCCGGGGTCACCCGGACCGGCGCCAACCAGGTAGACGGTCACGGGTTCCCCGTGAGCTCGGGCAGCGCCCGGCGCGCCTCTTCGAATCCGTCGATGCCCCATCCCCCACCATCGACCAGGAGCGCTCGTGCCACTTCTGCACCCAGCATTTCCGGATCGGTCCCGGTTCGGGCCAGTCGGATGACCGTGCGCCCATCGGCGCTGGCCACCAGACCCTGCAGGTGGAGCCGCGGCGAGCCGAGGGAGGTCTCCGCCCAAGCGCCGACCGGCACGGTACAGCTCCCCCCAGTCCGGCCAGGACCGACCGCTCGGCCCGCAGTGCTCGGTGCGACGGCACGTCATCGACGGGCGCGAGCAGCTCTCGCGTCGCCCCATCGTCGGCCCGGCATTGCACCGCGATGGCGCCCTGCCCGGCCTGGGGCAGGACATCGATCGGATCCAAGATGTCGGTCAGACGAGCGGTCCAGCCCAGCCGCTCCAGGGCGGCCACGGCCACCACCACTGCGGTCACCGAGCCGTCCTCGCCGCGGCTGACCCGGCGCTCCATGTTGCCCCTGATCTCGGTGAAGCTCAGATCGGGGCGCAGGTTGGCCAGCTGGGCCCGGCGGCGAGCCGACCCCGTGGCGATGAGGCCGCCCGGCGGAAGATCGGCCAGCCGGCACCCCACCAGTCCGTCGCGGGGATCGGCCCGCGCGGGCACGGCGCCCAGCACCAGGCCGTCGACCATGATCGACGTCATGTCCTTGGCCGAATGAACCGCGGCATCCGCCCTGCCCTCGGAAACGGCGCTCTCGACTTCGGTCACGAAGACGCCCTGTCCCCCGATCTGGTCGAGCGGGGCGGAGACCTCGTCGCCCCGGGTGCGCACCACGACCACCTCAACCTCGAGTCCGCGATGGGCGGTCCGCAGGGCGTCGGCCACCGATGCGGTCTGGCACAGCGCCAGCGGCGACCCGCGGGTGGCCAGGCGGAGCGTGTTCGTCACGAGCTCAGAGATCGAAGAGGATGCGCAGCGCCTCGACCAGGCGCTCGCCGCGCGGTGAGCCGGCCGTCTCCTTCAAGAGCATGGTGGGCTCGTGGAGCAGCTTGGCCAGCGCCGCTCTGGTGGCGGCATCCACCTGCTCCCACTCGGCCTCGGTCAGATCGGCCAGTTGGGCCCGGCGCCGCTCGAGTTCGGACTCCCGCAATGACTCGAGCCGGGCGCGCAGCGCAGCGATGACCGGAGCGGCGCCACGTTGGCGGCTCGCCGTTCGGAAGCGCTCCACCTCCTCCGTCACGATCAGCTGAGCCGCCAGTGACTCATCCTGGCGGTCGCCCAACGCGACGGCCACCGAGGCACTCAGGGTGTCCATGTCGAGCAGGGTGACGGCGCGGAGCGTGCCGACCACGGGATCCACGTTGCGCGGGACACCCAGATCGATGACCAGCATGGGCCCGCCCACGCCGGAAAAGTGTGCCGCCGTGAGCACGTGCGCCTCCGCCGCCACGGCGGCCAGCACCACATCGGCTCGGGCCAGTTCGCGGTGGATCTCTCCGAGAGAAGCGGCGCGCAGCTGCGGGCCCAGACCGGCGGTGCGTACCAGGTCCTCGGCGCGGCCGACCGACCGGTTCACCACCACAATGGACCGGGGCGCCGCGTCATGCGGGATGTCGCAGAGGGCCCGACAGACGCCCATGCCCATCTCTCCGGCACCGACCACGAGCACTCGCTTGTCACGGAGGTCGGCGCCGCCTTCACCACGCGCCACGGCCACGGCGGCGTAGGAGAACGAGGTCGTCCCGCGGGAAATCCCGGTCTCGGTCCGCACTCGTTTGCCGGTCTGCAGCGCGTGTTGGAAGAGGGCGGACAGGACCGGCCCGGACATGCCCTCTTCTTGGGCCTGCTCGTAGGCCCGCCGAACCTGGCCCACCACTTCACTCTCCCCGAGCACCGTCGACTCGAGTCCCGCGGTGACGGCGAAAAGGTGGGAGGCCACATCGTCGTCAAAGCGCACGGCGGCGCAGGCCTCGAGTTCGTCCTTCGAGACTCCGGAAAGCTCGGACAGCACGTCGTAGATCTCGGCCACCGCATCGTGGAAGCGGTCCACCACGGCGTAGACCTCGGTCCGCAAACAGGTCGACAGCACCACGCTCTCCTGGAGATTTCGGCAGTGCCGGAGCGAACCCAGCACCTTGTGGAGGTCGGCGTCTCCGATGGCCACCGCTTCGAGGAGGGGGAGGGGGGCCTGCTTGTGCTGGAGCCCTACGACGACGACGGACACGCGGATCCTTCCTGGGTGGGGCTACAAGCTTGCCCGCGCCGTCACCTTATGTGCCAGTCACCTGGCCTCAGGCACGGGCCGGGTGCTCCCACGATGGCTCAGCCCAGATCGGAGGGGGCCGACAGGCCCACCGAGCGGATGCTGGGTACCCGGTCCTCCCGGGCGGTTCCGCCCCGGGCCGAGCCATCGCTCCGGGCCCGGTAGAAGCCGAGCACCTGCAGCTCGATGGAGAGGTCGACATAGCGCAGGTGCACGTAGGGGGGCACGATGAGGACGCGCGGCGCGAAGTTGAGGAGGGAGGTGACACCCACCTCGACCAGCGTGTCGGCCACCTGTTGCGCCACCCCACCCGGCGTGGTGATGACCCCGATGGCGGGCCGTTCCGATGTGGCCAGTGCGGGGATCTCGTCCATGTGGCGCACCCGGATGCCGCGGATCTCTTCACCAACCACGGCGGGATCGACATCGAACAGGCACGTCACCCGAAACCCGCTCGTGGCAAAGCCCTGGGAGTTGGTCAACGCCCGGCCCAGATTCCCGATGCCGACCACGGCCACCGGCCAGTTCTCGTCGACCCCGAGAGCCCGATCGATTTGCGCGATGAGGAACGCCGGGTCATAGCCCGACCCCCGGGTGCCGAAGGAACCGAGCAACGACAGATCCTTCCGCACCTTGGCCGCGTTGACGAGTGCCAGCGTGGCCAACTGTTCGGAGGACACGGTCGAGACGCCGGTGCGCACAAGCTCGGCCAGAATGCGCTGGTAGACCGGCAGCCGCACCACGGTGGCTTCGGGAATGCGCTTCGACGGGGAGGGCGAATCAGCGCTCACTGGCCCGGATCGTACCGACCGGGCGCGCCCGGGCACCAACCCTCCGAATCAGCGGCCTCCGGAGTGGACCGCCGGTGTCACCAGGCGAGCACCACCAGTTCGCCCGCCTCCACGTTGAGCCAGTGTCCGGCCGAGCCTTCACCGACCACCACGGCCAGGTGTTCGTTGGCGTCAACCAGGAGGCCCAGTTCGCCGCGGTCAAGATCGGCAAAGGTCTCCACGCAGCGCAGGGTCGCACTCTCGGGTACCAATGCGCTGGGCCACCCGGGCCGGGTGACCACATCGCTCTCGACGACCGCCGTCACCGTCACCGCGTCCATGAACGACAGGCTGGCCGCCAGCGCGTCGGCCAGGGTGGCGGCCAACTGGACATTGCCGAAGTGATCGACCCAGGTGACCTCGACCCGCAGGCAATGGCGCCCGTCGGGCAGGCGACCGTGCTCGACCACACCGGGCAGGAGACGGACCAGTGACGTGGGGTCGATGGCCTCCCCGAGCAGCTCAGGTCGGGTGCCCGCGCACAGGGCGGCCGCCGCCGGGGCGAAGAGGTCACGCCCATCGAAGGTCCCGCGGTGATCGTCGGCCGGGCCCCGGCGGGAGAGCTCGAAGGCCCGGGCGATCGACCCACCACCGACCAGCTCGGCCGCGGCGACCAGGATGCCGTTGTCCGGCCCGACAAAGAGGGTCGGTCCTCCGTCGACCGACTCGCACTGCAGACACAGTCCCCGGCGTGACGAGCCAACGCCGGGATCGACCACGGCCAGGACGACACCTGAACCCAGATGGGGCGCGGCGCGGGCCAAGGTAAGGGAGCCGGCACGGACATCGAAGGCGGGGATCCGATGCGTCAGATCGATGACCGTGGCCCGGGGCGCCGAGGCGGCCACCACGGCATGGACCACACCGACGAACTCGTCCCTCGTGCCGTAGTCGGAGAGAAAGAAAATTGGGCCCGCCAAGGCCGATGGCCGCGAGTCCTTCGGCGGCAATCGCGGTCCGTTCCCCTCGGCTCAGCCGGCCCGATTGAAGTGGTCGGCCACGAAGGCGTCGAGGTCCTCGGTCCGCACCCGGAACGAGCGCCCGATCCGGGCAGCCGGCAATTCACCCCCGTTGATGAGCCGATAGACGGTCATGGTCGAAACGCGCAAGGAAGTGGCGACTTCGCTCACCGTCATGAAACGGATCTGCTCGGTATTCAGGTCTTCAGTGGTCCTCACAGTGCCTCCTCCCAAAAGGGATGGTAGGCCCATTCCGGCCCCAGGAAAAGTGGGACGAAGCCCCCTCCCGCTCCCTACCGCTGCAGGGAGCGGGAGCGTTCCGTGGCGGCGGCGACGGCCTCCATGAACGCGGACCGCACCGCCCGTGACTCCAGGGAGCGAATTCCAGCGGCCGTCGTGCCTGCCGGCGAGGTCACCATGGCTCGGAGGACCTCTGGTTCCTCTCCTGACTCGGACAGCAACCGGGCTGAACCGAGCATCGTTTCGACGACCAGCTGTCGGCTGACCTCGCGGGAGAGCCCCATCTGGACCCCGGCCTCAATGAGGGATTCGGCCACCAGGAAGAAGTAGGCCGGGCCCGAGCCCGAGAGACCGGTGACCGGATCCAAGAGCCGCTCCGGCTGCCGGATCACGGTGCCGACGGCGGACATCAAGTCTTCGGCCCAGGCCAGGTCGGCGGTGGTGGCGTGCGATCCCCCGGCGATGACGGTGACCCCGGCACCGACCAGGGCCGGCGTGTTCGGCATGGCTCGCACCACTGAGGGCTCCCCACCGAGGGCCGCCTCGAGCCGGAAGCACGGAATGCCGGCGACGATGGACAGCACCCGGGTGACGCCGACGGCACCGAGCACCCGACACGCTCCCTCTGCCGCCTCGGGCTTGACGGCCAGCACGGCTCCCGTCATGCGATCGTCCGAACCGCTCAGCATTCCCTCCTCGGGCGCGTTGAAAACCCCGAGCTCGGGGTAGGCGTCGGTCAGCTCCGCCCGACGCTCGGTGTTCGGCTCGATCACCGCGATCTCGTCGGCATCCGCCCACGCCGAGCGGAGTAATCCGCTCAGGAGCGCAGCGCCCATCTTCCCGCCCCCGGAGATGATCAAGGTGATTGGCATGGCCATGACGATACAGAGCGCGGGCCGGCGACTAGGACCGGCGTGGTCGACGACGGTAGACCGACGCGTACCCCAGCGTCATCGCGGTCGGGAAATGGTCGTCCACGTAGAGCACGGATGACCCGGCGATGCGGTCCAATTCATCATCGTCGATCATCGCCGCCGGGACCTTTCCCACGAGATAGACGGCGTCTTCGGGACCGAGGCAGAACCACATGCCGTACAAGTTGGCATTGCAGCGAAGCAGGTAGGTGAAAGTCTCCTCGACGTTCTCCTCGGGAGCCGGCATGAATTGCGCCTCGTGGTGCAAGGTGCGCTGGCGCAGGGTGAGCCACACGGTGATGAAGTCCTTCTCCTCGCCGGCGAAACGGAGATACCACCGGTGTGACGCCGTGCGATCGGTGACGCTCTGTTGCTCGCCCGCCACCAGCAGCCCGTCGGTGGCCAGTTCCCGTTCTAGCCAAGCATTGATGCAGCGGACGGCGGCGGCCATCTCCTCATCCTCGGGGAGGTCGACAACCGGCACGGTCCCCGTCGATCGATCAGCTGCACTCGACGAGTCGGCCCGAGCCCAGCTCGTCGTGCAGCTCGACCAGAGCACCGGCGGCGGCCCGCCAGGTGTAGCGGCGGGCCCGCAGTACCGAGGCCGTGGAGAGTCGCTCGGCCAACAGTGGCTCGTCGAAGATCCGTCGGACCGCGGCGGCGTAGCGCCGGGGCGTGGGGTCTTCGACCAGGAAACCGGTGTGGCCCTGGTCGACCAGGGTCGTCAACCCGCCGACGGCCGAAGCCACGACCGGGGTGCCGCAGGCGGCGGCCTCGAGGGCGACCAGACCGAACGACTCCGACCGACTGGGCACGATGCAGACGTCGGCGGCCCGGTAATAAGAGGACAAGAGCTCGTGCGGTTGTGGTGCCACGAAGTGCACGAGATCCCGCACGCCTCGGGCGTCGGCCAGATCGAGGAGGCCTTGGAGCGACTTCTCCCCATGGGGGCCGCTGGGACCACCGACCACGACCAGCCGATAGGGCTCGCCGCCGCGTGTGCTCAGTTCAGCCAGCGTGTCGATCGCCAGGTCCGCACACTTGAGCGGTTGGATCCGGCCCACGAAGAGCAGGAGCCGCCCACTGAGGGGAAGGCCCAGGGCGCGGCGGGCCTGCGGGCGGTGACCCGGCCCGAAGAAGGCGTGGTCGACCCCGGGCGGGACGATGCGGATGCGCGCCGGATCGGCCCCGTACAGCGAGGCGATCTGCTCGGCCTCCACCGTGCAGGACGCCAGCACCGCGTCGGAACAATCGATGATGGAGGCCTCGGCCTCGGCCCGGCGGTGCGGCATGTCGGCTTCGACCTCTTCGGGCATCGACTCGGCCTTGACCCGGTCCAGCGTGTGGAAGGTGCAGACGAGCGGAAGATTGAGCTCGTGCTTGATGACGTGACCCGACAGCCCCGAGAGCCAGTAGTTGGCGTGCACCGAACTAAAGGGGAGGGTCTCGTCGTCACCGGGCGAGGTCGAACCGGGCGAGGTCGAACCGGGCGAGGCCATGCGCTCCAGCACCCCCTGGGTGAAGGTATCGACGACCGCGGGCAGGTGCTCCTTGGGCAGGACGGTGAGCGGTCCCGCCCGGATGTGATGCACCCGCAGCCCGGGTTCCACACCGACGGTGGCGGGGAGGTCGGGCGACCAGGCCCTGGTGAAGACGTCGCACGAAACCCCCGATCGGGCCAAGGCGGTGGTGAGCTCCCGGACGTAGACGTTCATGCCTCCGCCGTCGCCGGTGCCCGGTTGGGCCAGGGGGGAGGTATGGAGTGAGAGAACCGCGAGCCGGCGCATGCCGGTGAGATCCTACCGGTGACGGGCCTTTTTCCTGCCCGGGGTTCGATTCCTCAGGCGGTGACGGCGTGCGGGGGCGGGTCCGAAGCGGGCGGAGGGGTCCCATTGGAGGCTTCGGGGGGCTCGACACCGTGCTCTTCCTCATACTCACGGCGGAACGAGAGATACATGAGGACCAGCGCCTGCTTCTGCTCCTCGTTGATGGACCCGTCGGCCAGGATCAACCGGGTGAGGTCCGGCGCCCCGTCCGGCGGCTCGAGGATGCCGGCCTGCACGTAGAGGGTCTCGGCCGAAATACGAAGCGCCTTGGCGATCTGTTGGAGGATCTCGGCCGAGGGTCGCCGCAGTCCACGCTCAATCTGGCTCAGGTACGGATTGGAAATACCGGCCAGCTCGGACAGCCGGCGGAGCGAGAGGCGGGCCGTGCCCCGCTGTTCGCGGATGAAAGATCCGAGATCTCTCCAGCGATCTTTGGGGTCGGGAGGCACACGTCGATCGTAGTGCCACAGCGCCGTATCGCCTGGTCTGCCCCCTTGTGGCGGGGTTGGATCGCCCGGCATTCGGGTATCGTCCTGGTGCAACGACGACCTACCGAGGAGAAACCACCGACATGGCCGACTACACGCTGCCCGACCTGCCCTACGACTACAGCGCCCTGGAGCCCCACGTCTCGGGCCAGATCATGGAACTGCACCACGACAAGCACCATGCCGCCTATGTGGCCGGGGCCAACACCACCCTCGAGAAGCTGGCCGGAGCCCGGGACAAGGATGACTTCGGTCCCATCGTCGGCCTGGAAAAGACCCTGGCCTTCCACATCTCGGGGCATGTGCTGCATTCGATCTTCTGGAAGAACCTGAGCCCCGACGGCGGTGGCAAGCCCGACGGTGCCTTGGGCTCCGCCATCGACGAGCACTTCGGCTCATTCGACAAGTTCAAGGCTCACCTGACCCAGGCCACCTCGACCATCCAGGGTTCGGGCTGGGGGGCGCTGGCCTACGAGCCGCTGGGCGGCCGGCTGATCGTCGAGCAGATTTACGACCACCAGGGCAATGTCGGCAACGGCTCGGTCCCCCTGCTGGTCTTCGACGCCTGGGAGCACGCCTACTACCTCCAGTACAAGAACGTGAAGGCTGACTTCTTCAGCGCCCTGTGGAACATCATCAACTGGTCCGATGTAGCGGCCCGGTTCGGGTCCGTCAAGGGACTCGGTATCTGATCACATCGGCGCTGGTCGGGGGCGCCGATAGCGCTGGTCAAGATTGGGCGATAGTCCGCGATGGCCAGGTGTGGGCGCTGATCAGGCGGGGCCGCCGGGTTCGGGCTCGGGGGTCTGGGTGAGCGCCAGGTGTTGCTCGCATACCCTCCGGGTCGGGTCCGCAGCCAGGTCGGCGCCGAGAATCGGATCGTCACAGATCTCGCACGAGCCGTAACTGCCCTCGCTCAAGCGTTCCAGAGCGCGTTCGACGTCATCGAGCACCCGCTGGGATTGGCCCAGATCGTCCTCGTAGCGCTCTTCCACCACGGCAGGGTACCGCGGCACCGCCAGGGTGCGTTCCCTATCCTTGGGTGGTGACCGCGCTGTCCCCCACCGCCCGGCTGGTCGGGGCCGGATTGGCCGTTCCGTGCCTGGACGGCACCGATCGTCCCTACCGTGACCTGGACTGCGCTGCCTCGACGCCGGCGCTGCAAGTGGTGGCGGACAGAGTGGCCGAGTTCCTGCCGTGGTACTCGAGCGTGCACCGGGGCGCCGGGTACAAATCCCGTCTCGCCACGGCGGGCTACGAAGCGGCCCGGGACAGTGCGCATGACTTCGCCGGCCGGTCCAGAGCGGGCGATGACGTCGTGGTCCTGGTCCGCAACACCACCGAGGCCATCAACCATCTGGCCTATCGACTGCAGCTCGGGCCCGACGACGTCGTGGCCACCACGGTGGTCGAGCACCACGCCAACCTGCTGCCCTGGGCCCGGGTGGCGCAACGGCGCTGGGTGGAGTGCGGGGAAGAAGGGACGTTCAGTGTGGAGGACGTGACGGATGTCCTCGATGCGGGTCGACGTCCGGCCCTGCTCGCTCTGACGGGGGCCTCCAATGTGACCGGGTGGTCACCGCCGGTGGCCCAGATCTGTGCCGAGGCTCACCAACGCGGGATCCCGGTCCTGCTCGATGCGGCGCAGTTGGCCCCGCATCGGCCCCTGCCCTCCGAACCGGATTTCATGGCCTTCAGCGGGCACAAGCTCTACGCCCCCTATGGCGCCGGCGCCCTCATCGGGCCCCGGAGTGTCTTCGCCACCGGCGACCCCTTCCTGGCCGGGGGCGGCGCGGTCGATCTGGTCGATCTGGACGAGGTCATCTGGACGGACCCACCCGATCGGGAAGAGGCCGGATCCCCCAACGTGATCGGCGCGGTGGCCTTCGGCGCCGCCATGGACGAGCTGGCGCGACTTGGTTGGGATGCCGTGATGGAACACGAGGCGGCGCTCTCGACCCGGCTCCATGAGGGCCTGCGCGCCATTGACGGCGTGCGGGTACTGGGACCCGGACCGGGAAGCGACACGTTGGCGCTGGCTGCCTTCACCGTCGAGGGCATGCACCACGCGCTGGTGGCCGCCCGCCTCAGCGCGGAATGGGGCATCGGGGTCCGCCACGGGTGCTTCTGTGCCCACCCCTACCTGCTTCGCCTGCTCGGCGTCGGCCCCGAGGGAGTGGCTGAGGCCCGGGCCGCCGTGCAGCGCGGGGACCGCCGGGGCATACCCGGCGCCGTCCGCGCCAGTTGCGGGCTGGGCACCTCGGGTGAGGACGTCGACGTCCTCCTGGCCGCCGTGCGCAGCTTGGCCGAGGGCGCACCGGCTCCGGTGCCCTACGTCCAGGATGAGATCACGGGTGACTTCTGGCCCCAGGGTGAGATCCTCGGGTGGGGACACGCCGATCGCCCGAGCGGCGCCGCCTGTGCCCGGGGCTGAGGGGTCTTGTCGGGCTGAGCGGTTGAGCGGGGCTGAGCGGGTCACACGCTGTAGACGGCGCGGGCGCGGAAGCGCAGGGGGCGTTCGGTGAGTTCTTCCTGGTAGTGGGCGGTCCAGCCGGCGATGCGAGCCAGGGTGAAGATGGTGCGACCGGCGTCGCTGGGCATGCCGGTGCCCCAACTGAGGGCGGCCAGGGCCAGATCGCTGTTGCACGGACCCACCTGGTTGGCGTCGGCCAGGTCCATGATCTGGCGCAGCAATTGCCGTCGCTCCTCGCTGAGGAGGGGTTCGACCATAGGGAGCAGCGCGTCAAAACGCGGGTCGCCCCCGGTGTACACCATGTGCCCGAACCCGGGAGCGTGGCGCTGAGAACGCAAGGCGTCATTGAGCGCGCGGGAGGCGCCGTCGCGCTCGGCCGCCACCAACAGCTCGTAGGCGTGCTGGCTGGCTCCGCCGTGGAGTGGTCCGGCCATAGTGGCCAGTCCGGCCAGCAACGCGTCGTAAATGTCGGCTCGAACAGATGCCGCCACCCGCACCGCCAGGGTCGAGGTGGCCAGCTCGTGGTCCGCCATGAGGATGAGGGCGGCGTTCATGGCGGTCGCCGACAAGGAGGACTCGCTGCCGACCAGTCGACCAGCCAACCGGTCGGCGATAGGTCCGGTGCGATCGTCGCCTTCGGCGCGGTGTCCTACCGAATCCACCAATGCGGCAATGATCCGGCGAGCCGATCGATGGATCGACTCGGGTCGGGCGTCGGCCCGCAGGGGATCGGCGGCGGCGCACATGACGAGCGTCCAGCGGAAGCGGTCGGCCGTCTCGATGAGGGGGCATGGGCCGTGATCGGTTGCGGTCCAGTCGGCCGTTGCCGCCTCGGTCGCGCCCGACTGCCAGAGGAGTTCCGCCACCTGCTCGAAGGACATCCGCCGGGCCAGCTCAACGGCCGGGCGGCCCCGGTACGCCGGACCGTCCTCTCGGAGTTGGGTGACTCCGGTCGTGATGGTGGCCAACCGCGTCTCGACCTCGCGTCCACCACGTCGTCGCTTGGCCAAGCGCTCGATGTCGGCCAGGTCGAACAGACGCCGCCGGCCCTTCGGCTCGGGGTGCGACTCCAGCAGGCCCCGGCTGACGTAGGCGTACAGCGTGGCTACCTTGACGCCGAGCCGCCGGGCCGCCTCCTCACTCTGCAGCATCCGGTCCACCCGTCCACCATATATTGACTTGATCAACATTTACAGACCGAGGTCACGCGGGCATAGTGGACCCATGGAGACAGTCGTGCGAGACCTCATGACCACCCCCGCCGTCACGTGTACCAGCGCCGACACCCTGGCCTCGGCCGCCCGCCTGATGCAGCAGGCGGCCACCGGATCCGTCATCGTGACCGAGTTGGGCAAGACGGTCGGGATACTGACCGAGCGTGACCTCCTCCGGGCCGCGGCCACGTCGGCCCGTCCCGATCATGAGACCGTCAATCTCTGGATGACCCCGCACCCCGACGCCCTCGGCCCGGACGAGAAGGTGGACGCGGCGTGGGGCAGCCTGACCTCACACCACTACCGCCACCTCCCGGTGGTCGATGACGGGCAACTGCTCGGTGTGGTCTCGTCGCGCGACCTGATGGGCGTCGCCCGCATTCGCCCGGCCACAGAGACGAGCGGTGACGTGCCGGCCGGGCTCGAAGGTGTCGTCGTGGCCGAGACCACCGTGGGTGATGTGCGCGGACTGGAAGGGTTCTTCCACTACCGGGAGTACTCCGCGGTTGACTTGGCCGAGCAACGTTCCCTTGAAGACGTCTGGTATCTGCTCTTCCGGGGCGAACTGCCCGACGCGACGGCCTCGGACGCGTTCGCCGCGGCGGTCCGGTCGCTTCGCACGCTGCCACCCGGGCTGGCCGCGCTGCTTCCGGCACTGTCGAGGCAGGGTGCGCCGCTCGACGTGCTTCGCACCGCGGTCTCCGTGCTCGGTGCCGAGTCGGGTTGGCCACCGACCCATGACATAGGGCCCAGTGATCTGTACGACCAGGCGCTCGGGCTGTGCGCCGTCGTCCCGACCATTTTGGCGGCGGCGCACCGGCTCCGGGAAGGCCACGAGCCTCTGGTCCCCAGGGACGATCTCGCTTTCGCCGCCAACTACCTCTACATGTTGACGGGCCATGTCCCGAGCGAGCAGCACGCCCGCGCCATTGAGCAGTACATGATCCTGACCATTGACCACGGCTTCAACGCCTCGACCTTTACCGCTCGGGTCATCACGTCGACCGGTGCCGACCTGGGGGCAGCCATCGTGGGGGCGATAGGTGCGCTGTCGGGCCCGCTCCACGGCGGTGCGCCGAGTCGGGCCCTCGACCTGCTCGACGCCATCGGCACGCCCGATCGGGCGGAGGCATACATCCGGCCACTGGTTGAGCGGGGTGATCGCATCATGGGGTTCGGCCATCGCGTCTACAAGACCGACGACCCCCGCTCGCTCCTGTTGCGTGGGGTCGCCGAGGGTCTCGGCGGGCCATTGGTCGACCTGGCCGTGCAGGTGGAACGCACGATTGTCGATGTGCTGGCCGAACTGAAGCCCGGACGCCACCTCTACGCCAACGTCGAGTTCTACGCCGGCGTGGTCATGCACTTGTGCGGCATCCCCCGGCACATGTTCACCCCGACCTTTGCCGCCGGCCGCACCATCGGCTGGAGTACCCACGTGATGGAACAGGCCTCGCACAACCGACTGATCCGTCCGGCCGCTCGTTACGTCGGTCCACCGCCGCCCCGGAAGGTTCCGGCCCGCTAACGAGTCGCGACAGCCGGCGGACGAAGTAAGGACCGGCAGGCAGGGCTGCCACCGCGCAGCCGATGTCGGTTGCGGGCGACCACCGCGTCACCGAGCGCGGCGAGGCATGCAACCGGACACGCAACCGGCGACGCAACCGGCGAGACACGCAGGAGCCGTCCGGGCCACATCCAGCCACCGCCGGTCGCGACCAGCGCCTGCGCAACCGCACGATGACCACCCTGCGGCCGCGCCCCGACCTCGGAGCCAAGCCTTCACCTCAAGGGTTTCGGTCTCATGCCATGCTCATGGGTGACCACCGGACGAGGAGAGTAAATGAACGATTTTCAGATACAAAGCCCGGTCAAGATTCACCATCACATCGGTCAAGCGATCAGCGTTCGCGGGCTGCGAGCAGAAGTCAAGAGGGCAGACGGGATCAACGCAAAGATTGCCGTGTTCCTCACCAACATCGTTGGATCGATGTGGTGTGCCTATGCGTTCGGTGCCATAGCCCTGATTGGATTGCCGCCAGCACTCAAGCCGGGCGGCGAGGGCATTATCGCCTGGATTGCCCAGACGTTCCTCCAATTGGTTCTGCTCTCCGTCATCATGGTCGGACAGAACGTGCAGAGCGTGGCCAGCGACATCCGATCACAGCACACCTATGACGACACAGTGCAGATACTCGACCGCCTCGACATACACACCGAGGGTGGGCTCAAGGATCTAGCTGATCGAATCGACGGACTCGAAGCGAAGATCAGCGGTCGGTGATTCCTGCGGACTCGGGCCAGGTCGATCGGCCCCTCCGTGCCAACCAACCTCGCCTAGGCGATCGGGATGCGGTCCGGTTCGGTCGGGTTCCGCCGGCTCGGCCGTGCGCCGCCGATTCGTCCGATCAATGATCCCCAGTGAAGCGCCGGGCGTCGGGCCACGTGGGGCGCGCCAAGACGGCGCTCCTCACGGCATCCAGCGACTCGGATCCGGAAGAGGCACGTCTCCGTAACCGTTGCAGCGAGCCTCGGCGATCGCCAACTCGAAGAGGATGTAGCGATCCTCCGGTTGGTACGAGGCCAGTTCGGTGGCGAGGGTGCGTAGTTCGGGATCGTCTATCAGGGTGGCCTGGCCGCTGACGAAGAACTCGCCACCTGTCCCAAAAGTGTCCGGCACGCCATTGTGGAGTGCGTACCAACCCCGTTCTCGCAAGTCGCGAGCTTTGGGCGAGGTCGGTTCCATGAAGACGAAGAGCCGTCCGGCGCCGACGATTGGCGCAATGGGGTGGACTCGGGGTGCGCCCACCCTCCGAAGGGTTGCCAAGTACGCCGGTGCAGCGGCGAGGCGTTCCGCCCCAAACGCAGCCAGTTGCGGAGCTTGGGCCTCGAAAACACCCCAACTCGACACAAGGGTCATTCTGTCAGTTCGACGGTCAGACGCGCCCACGTTCGACGCAGATGGCAATCGACATTCCCAGATTCCGTCGCCAATCGCCGAAGTTTGATGTCTTCCGACCATCTACCTGCGCCGCGTGCGTCACGTACCTTCGTTTCGAGCCGTGCACGGGACGGCTTCGCACTGCACGCCCTGGGTTCGGCGGACTGGGGGATGAGGCAGCCGCAGACCCGACCTCATGCCTACAGGAGGCACATCAGCTGCATCTGATTGTGGACTTTTCTGCGGACGCTAATGAGATAGAACAAGGCGAGAAAGAGGCCGAGACCCAACACGAAGGTCGCAACGAGCAGCACGATGACCCAAGCGGTCTTGTTGGTTCCAGCGCCATAGAAAGCGGCGGCTGGTCGACTCAGAGCGTCGATGATCGCCCACAGGGGTAGGGCCATGCCCACAATGACGACGATCAACAGGTCGGGGCCAAACACTTCCGCCAGCATCATCGGTACCTGCTTTCAAGGCTCGGTCAAAACGATAGACCTTCGGACGCTGATGCGCTTGCCTCGACTCAGGACGAGTCGCCGGTCTCAAGAACGTCGATGATCACGACGGTGACGTTGTCTTCTGCGTCGCACTCCACGGCACTCGTGATCAGTTGGTCGGCAGACTTCTGGGGCTCGGCATCCGATGCCAACACCATGTTGATCTCATCGGGGGACAGAGCATTGAAAAGACCGTCTGTGCAGAGCAGGAGTCGGTCGCCGGGCTCGCAGGTCACTCCGGCGTAGTCGATGTCGACTTCTGGGACCACGCCGATCGCTCGCGTGAGGACGTGCCGGTAGGGGTGGGTATGGGCGTCCTCTTCGCTGAGCTCACCGGCGCGGATCAAATCTGCGATGACGGTGTGGTCATGCGTGAGCTGTTCGAGTCGCCCGGCCCGGAAGCGGTACAGGCGTGAGTCACCCACGTGGAGAACGACTGCTGCGCCGTCGGAAGTCAACGCCAGGGCCGCCAGCGTGGTGCCCATGGTTGCGTCCTGCCCATTCGCCTGCCGCCATACCGCCCGATTGGCTTCTCGGACAGCGGTGAGCAGTCCCGAAATGCTTCGGTCTGCGGCAAAGGCGGCATCAAGCGTGTCGAGGGCAAGTCGGCTGGCCACTTCGCCACGTTGGAGGCCCCCCAGTCCGTCCGCCACTGCCAACAAATCATCGCTGACCAGCACGGCGTCCTGGTTGGACTCGCGCCCACCAGTATGGGTGGCCGTTCCGGTGACATACGTGTGCGTCACTTCGGCTCCTTTCATCGAGGCTTCTGGCTGGGCTGGAGGAGGCGCTTGAGCCAGCGCCAGGGCTGCACGAGCCTGGGCCAGCGCTTGGCGGCGGGCCGTCGACTCACTCACGATCTCTCGGTCCCAGCAATCAAGCTGGACTGTGTCGGGACTGCCGAAGAACATCGCGATCTCTTCCACCGCTATCCCGGCCCGGCGCAGTAGGGCGATGATCCGGGCCCGGTGCAGCTGGCCGGTCGAGTAGTAGCGATAGCCCGACGAGCCGTCGACGGCGGCGGGAACCAAGAGGCCGGCAGCGGCGTACGAACGAAGCATTTTGGCCGATAGGCCGCACTGGTCGGAGAAGTCGCCGATGCTCAGTAGTTCATCCACCTCTAGAGCATGAACCCTTCCCGTAGGGCAGAGTCAACTGGCAAGTCCACCAGACCGGTGGCGTCCCCAAACAAGGCCCACAGAGACCACCCTGCGGCACCCGGCCAGATCCGCTGGCGATGCGCCAAGACCCGCGTCCGAGACAAGGATTCGCGTGGACTCTGAGGCCTCGTTGGACTTCTCGCTCTCTCACTGTCGGGTGCCACCGAGAGGGCAGCGTTGCCGGTCACGGCACGAGAAAGTGCCCCATCTCGTCGGTAGGCTCATCACGTGCATCCATTTCGTTTTGGGTTTCAAGCGAGCGAACTCCACTTCGATGAGATCCCCTCTCATGCCAGGGCTATCGAAGATCTCGGATTCGATGTCATGCACACGTGGGATCACATCGACAGCGGTCCCGCTCCCCTCGCGCCACTTGTGGCGATGGCCCAGGCAACAACACGGCTTCGAGTCTGCCCATTGGTGCTGAACAACGACTTTCACCATCCCGTCCATCTGGCGAGGGAGCTCGCAACTATCGATCACCTGAGCGGAGGTCGCCTCGAGATCGGCATCGGGGCGGGCCACTCCTTCAACGAATATCAGGCAATTGGAGTCCCCTTCGACACTCCGGCCATCCGAAAGGCTCGCATGGGGGAGGCCATCGAAATTTTCCGCGGCCTTCTCGAGGGCGATGAAGTCGTCTTCCATGGCGAGTACTACCGCATCGACGGCGTGAAGACGATGAGGTCTCGCCAAACCCACGTACCGCTCCTCGTGGGAGTCAGCGGCAAACGAGCCCTTTCTCACGCAGCGCGCCACGCCGACATAGTCGGGTTGACGATGCTCGGTCGAACCCTTGGCGATGGCAACCGCCATGAAGTGAAGTGGCAAGAAAACCGCCTCGACGACACGGTCGCCTATCTACGGCAGGAGGCTGGATCGGGTTGGGCTCGATTAGAGCTCAATGTGCTGGTTCAGGCGGTTGTCGTAACCACCAACCGACGTCGGGCAGCTGAGGAGATCGCGGCACGCATCCCCGGCCTGAGTGTTGATGATGCCCTGGTGACACCCTTTCTGGCTCTCGGAACGTGCGCCGAGATCGCCGAGCATCTCGTTGCCTGCCGGGAGCGCTGGGGGGTGTCCTACTACAGCGTCCGCGACTACGCCGCTTTCGCTCCTGTCATTGAGCGTTTGCGGTAGTCCAGAATTCGTCCCTCCGGTGGACTTTCGTCAGGCCCAAGCTCAGCGGACGGGGGCTGAGTGTGACCGCTATTCGGGGCGCGCTGACATGGCATGCAGAGGCGCTCGTGGAGCCGGGATGTCCCACCCACAACGGGGACGGCGCAGGGACGGAGGATGCCTACTGTCCTGGCGGGGATCCACTCTGTCCGTCGTGGGGCTCGGACGCACCTCAGGGTCACTTCGGGGGGTCAGGGTGGATCCCCGCCATCTGTCAGCGGCGGTCGCTGATGGCCATGTATCCGATCTGCCCCGGCGTCGATCGTCACGGCGGCCTCGGCAACGTGGCCCCCGGTGAACGTCGCCCGAACCTCCAATCCGGGGCGCGGTACCTCAACGATGGCGGTCTGGCACCTTCGGCTGCGGCGGTAGTTGGCCGCGTTTTCAAACACATCATCATCTTCTCTGAACGTGGACCGTGCCCCAAACGGTATCGGCTCCGAGCCGGTGGCCCGTGTGCTCCCGCTTCAACCCCTGTGAACCTCCGTGAGGCAACGGTGGCAAATTTTTTCTAGTGCGGATCTGGTGGTTTCCGCGTAAACATTTCAGTGTGCTGTCGGCTACGGACGAAGATGTGGGTCGAGCGATCGTTGCCACGGTTGCTTGGGGCACCGCCCGCGAAACTCTCGGTCGCGCGGATGAATTCGCCGAGATGCACCCCTCTGATCTCTCATTGGCGCGAGCGGAAGCGGCACGGGCAGAAGTAGCCAGAACACGTGACGTCTTCAATGAAGCCTTGGCAGCGATCGGCATAGGCCCATTTCTCGCCGACGAGGAGCGGGTGACGGACTTCCTCCCTTGAAGCCGGGGGGTCAGCCGAGTCTGAGGCGGACGCCTCTCAAGCAGATGGATTAAGGCTAAGTCGCTCAAGTTCCGCAACGTCGCGCCCATACGTGGCGGCTTGAGCATGATGCCTGGGGATACTGAACATTTCACGACCCTCATTGGAATCGTGCATACGCATTCACGTCAAGAGGGCAAGCAACCCGGTAGGTCACGATCACGGTGGACTCGGAGACGACGGACGGTGGGCACAACGCCACGGCTACGTCAAAGGCAACCAGCTTGCGACGGGTGCGCCCCGGCCCTGCACCCCGGACCCGTCATGATGCTGCACATCACGATCTGCGGGTGTCGTCACTCTGAGCGGGGCAACCTCACCCGTGGGTCGTGACCAATCGGGCGTAGAGTGGCGGATTCGGGAGGGCTTCGGCCTTCTCGTTCCGCGACGGTCTGGCCCCAACCGCAACCATGGATGACCACATTCAAGGGTGGCCTCCGAACGATTTCCCGGCCGACTCAGCCCGGGCGGCCTCGGGCCAACCCGGTCGTTGGGCGGCCGAACGTGTCGAGGTGTGTGTCCGGTCCCGGCGGGTATAACCAAATGAAGCGCACTGAAGCAATGTCTCCAAAGGAGGAAGCCGATGGATATCCAGTTCGTAGCGAGTGTCGCCCCGATTGTGCGCGACGCTGGCGCGGCTCGCTCGTTCTATCGGGACACTCTGGGCCTGTCCTTTGAGGGCGAAGAGGGCGACTACGTGTTCACCCACAAGCTGGAAGGGACGAAACACTTCGGCCTGTGGCCCCTTTCGGAGGCGGCGAACGCCTGTTTCGGAACCACCGAATGGCCCGCCGACATCCCAGTCCCACAGGCCAGCATCGAGTTCGAGGTCGCTGATGTCGCCGCCGCAGCCGCGGAACTCAAGGACAAGGGCTGCCGGCTCATCCACGAGGCCCGCACCGAACCGTGGGCCCAGATCACGGCCCGGCTATTGAGCCCGGAGGGTCTACTCGTCGCCGTCTGCTACACCCCGTCGTTCCACGACAAACGCGACAGCTGAACCGCGGTGGACCCACCTCGCAACTAGTTAGTCGTCGTCGAGATGAGGTGCCCCTCACCGAGATGGGCTGACTTCCGCCAGTCCCGAAGTTCGGATCGGGGCTCAACACGTTGAATCCACACTCGCCGAATGCCCGGCCGTCCACAACGTTCGGCGACGCCCCCGAGTCGCCGAACTGAACGGTTGGACTGTTGCCGAAGCAGGCGATGTCGTCACCGACCGTATTCTGAAGGACTTCACCGGCGTCGGGATCCGCCATGGTGTTGTTGAAGTCGATGATGCTTCCACGGACGGTGTCCCGCAAGCTGCCGAGCCAGCAGGTCTGCATCCCGATTATCCCGAGGTTACCGCCGACCGTGATGTCCTCGTAGTCGCTGTAGGCGGGGGATTGGAAGGTTGCAAACAGGCTGCCGGCGGGCGGGGTGCAGTTGACGCCGCCACCGCCGCCGCCCTCAAACACATCGCCGCCGACCGTCGTGGTGTGCATCACGACACCCAGTGGCTGGAACGCACGCACGTTTCCGAAAATGCGGTTCTGCCCCGTGAGTGTGCCGGTCGTCTGGTTGGGATCGTCCTGACACGCGAAGAAGTTCGGTTCGCAGCCGATCAGTGCACTGGCACCCTGTAGGACATTGACGTCGCCCGCGACGGTCAAACTCGAGGCACCTGACCCAGAGTCATTGAGGGCGAATGCCGCATCCAATGTCGAGCCGGGAGAGACCGTGAGACTGCCGAACACTAAGGCAGGACCACCATTGACGGCACACACTCCGCTAATGACGACGTTCGAGTGGTACGTCCCGGCGAGCACCCCCGGCGACGCAAATGTTCCGGTACACGTCGTGGTGTGGTCGGAGTGGCCTTCCCCCATATGGTCGTGACCCATTCTGGGCTCAGCACCAGCGGACGCACTCATGACTAAGGCCATTCCCCCGATCATCGCCATTGTGACACCAGTCGTGAGAATCTTCGAGAACCTCATCGGCAAAGCCCCCTCGTTCGACGTGAGTTGATCCGTTAACTAACTTTTGCCCCGGAATTGCGTCTCGTCAAGCGCCAATTCTCTCGGGCCGTCGGCGCACTCGTCGGTCCTTGCTTAACTTGGCCGCGTCTGGCGGCTCACGTTCACGCGGTAGTTCCCAACTTCATTTGCGCACATCGTTGGGAAATGTCGGTACTTTTTTTCTAGTGCGGAAATTTGATTCTGGTGGTGTGCCACCCCCGAGGCTTGAGTGTCGGCACCATGGGTGTCGCGGCGCAAGGGAACACAGCTATCTGGGCACCGACTGACTCGAGGACCTAAACGACAACAACACGCTGCCGCCCTCGTCCAACTCAAGACCCGCTCAGCACCTTTCGTGGTACCGATCCGCTGCCGGTCGTGTGCGGCACCAAGGCGTCTTACAGCCCCGACTCCGGAGCAATCACTTGCGGTGTTTGGTCATGCGGTCGGATTCTGAGGGCTGGGCGCCGGAAGCTGTTGGGCAGCTTGGGCCACCTGAGCATCGGTAGCGTCCACCACGAGTGGGCCGCCGGGAACAGGTGCGAGCCACACATGGAGCATTGGCTGACTGATGTGATTGGTAGAGCCTGCCGCGCATGCTCCCCCGTTTGTGACTCCTACCACCGCCCCGTCCGAGTTCGAAAAACACAGATTCGTGTGGATGTGCCATTCGGTCAAACAGCCACCGGGCATTGGTGGGGTAGCGCCGACTTGATTTGAAGCCATGAGATACATCGCTGCCACCAAGACTGCACCGTGTGATGTATTGGCGTACACCAGTGATTCGATGGCGGCAGGATCGAGGAGATTGCCGTCATTGATATAGCTAGGTTTGGCATAGTGCACGACCGGACGCCCAGTCGGGGTTATGGGCACATAGCCGTCGGCGCGAGCATTGGCGAGATTTTGATAGCGACTCGCCCCGGACACCGATTGGTTGACCAGTGCCACAGCGGCTTGCTCTTGCGTTGCCGTCGGGGAGGCCGTGCAGTTTGGGGTGACCATCTGCATCCCTGCATCCATGGAGCCCATTGATAGGGGCCACGTGACGGGTCCGGCCGGGGAGTTGGTTGCTAGAGAGATGGCGCTTCCATTTGCGCTTCCCGAACTCCCTCCCCCCATGCCTGGCATGCCTCCGGAAGATGAACTGGGCACTGTGGTCATTGACGGCATGGTGCCTGCGCCGGTCGAACCACCGGGAGACCCATTCATTGCGGGCATGGTGCTGCCGGAAGCTCCCGTGGAGCCATTCATTGCAGGCATGGTGCCGCCTGCTTGTGCTGAAGGAACGCTCGGCATCGATGACATCGATCCGGACGGTGCCCCCGACTGACCGCGTGAGCTCATTGAGGGCATCCCGGTGCGGGATACCGCGGCACCAGCCTGAAGACCATCAGTGCTGGAGGCTCCGGACAACATTGCAGCTCCGATCATCGTGATTGCTGCGATGGGCATCGAGGCGATAAGGGTCCAACGCCGTCCGATCGGAGCTCCGGAGCGTGCCGCTGCGGGCATCAGCACGACCAGGCCTGCGGTAAGTTCGACGCCGGTGGTGATGAGGCCGACCGGGTCAGGAGTCTCCCATCCCTTCAAGACGTAGAAGACGTACCCAACCACGGTGCCGGCCAGCATGCCGAAGGCAGCGAGCCGCCAGTGTGGTCGCTGGAGCACCAACCAAACCGACGCCGCAAGAAACCCCACCACATCGGCCACGAAGAGGAGCGCCAAGACCCTGGAGTCACCCCAATGTGTCGGAATGATGGCGGCGTGCACCACAGCTCCCACCAACATCGCCACCAGTGTCACTCGGCCGGCGAAGGAAAGGGAGTCAAGCTTGGACTGCAGCGAAGCAGTGGGCCGGTACCCTCGGTTTGCTCCGGCGCGGATAGCAGCCATGACGCACCAAGCTACGAGCGGAAAGGCAATAAGAGCGATAAGGCCCGGCACGTGCTCTGTCGGGACGCTAAAGATCCCGTTGCTACCCGTCATCTGCATTCCCATGGTGTTCACCCCTCAAAAGTCGTCGCTTCAGGTCGTTACGATTAACCATCACTTGCGCGCATGAGGAGCTGATGGGTCACGTGTTAGGGAATTGTGAGCATTGACGTGAGCCCCGCCGTGCAACTTTCAGCCTCACCGGGAGGACAGCGTGATCTGTCCTTCATAGAGGAGTGGTGGCGGCATGGACCTGGGCAAACTTCACTGACTGAGTAGCCGTCCGATGACAGCCCAGGCGGCGTCGTACCGCTCTTCCATGTTGCTGAGCTCCACACGCACTCGGTGCCACCCTCCCTTAGCACTGCACATTGGGCCCAACATGATGGCTGCGCATCACGATCTTCGGTGTGGTCGCTCTGGGCGGGTCAACTACAAGGTGGGTCGTGTCGCCAATGAGGGCGGGAGTAACGGGATGGGAGGGCTTCGACCCTCTCGTTTCGAGTCGGGCCACCAAGCTAAAAATGTTCTAAAGGTGACGGTGCTCTTAAAGTGAGCTGTGGTTAATTGGATCGGTCGCCCCGCTCCGGGTCCGTGGGATTCGCAGAGGGGGTATCTGCTGGGGGAGCCCACGGACCCAAAGGGGGGCAATGACGCAGGATGGGGTGTCCTGACGACAAAGCCAACCTAACGACCTCGGTTGAACGCACGGTGAGGATTGGGTTACGGGCAGATGAAAGCGGCTCTGGCGAGGAGTATCTGCCACCGTTAGCCCCGGCCTAGGGTTGGGGAAGTCTCCAGGTCGATGGCATCGTCGGCGATCAAAACATGGGCGGTACCGCTCGGCGAGGGGTCAGTAACTCTGGAAAGCCAAGTAGCTCTTCGGTTCGTCATCGGCTAGGGCAGGCGCTCGCACCGAGTCCTCCAGACTGCTCCCGAGTCCGAGTTTGGTGGTGGTTGGCCCTGGTCAATGGCTGCCCGGCGCATCGAGTACCACGGCTACGGACACCGCAAATCGAGCAGTGCCTCAGCACGACGACATCCGTTGAAGATCCCGATCTACGTTGTCGGAATGTCCACACGAGTCAGTGCCGAAGATCAGATCGAGAGGATCATTGAACAGGCCCGGATGGTCGAACGGAAATCTGTCAACCGTATGGCCTTCCTCCAAGACGTGTCTGCCCTCTATCTGCTTGGCCTTCGCCACCTCGCCAAGGAAATCGACCAACTTCACGATCCCCTCGGAGTTGTGAGCGATCTCGTTCCTCCCCCGAATATCGAAGTGCCACCCATCGAACGGACCGAGCTGGCCGCGCAACTGGATCAACTCACATCGCAACTAGCGGAGATGACCAAGCCTGCGAGGACACTCTCGAGAGACCTTGAGAAACACTCGAAGGACTTTGAGAATCTCTCGAAGAGGACAAGGGAGGTGTAGCCAACAATTCTGTAGCGATGGGCTCAGGTGGTCAGTGTGCTGACCTCGGAAATCTGCTCTGACCCGGTGGGCCGCCCGGGTCTCGATCCCGGCACCTTAGGGATTGGAAGGCGAGAAGCCGTAGGGGTTCAGGTCGGTCCGTCTTGGCAGTCCAAACGTCAACAGGTGTTCCCGAGCGTTCGTCACCGAGTGGGACAGTTCGCTGGTTGGGCTACATCAATGGCTACAGGGCGAATTCGGCAATGCGAGATGCCCCTCTGCTTTTCGATGTTACGACCCGATGTTCTCGGTACTGCTCAGCCCGGGGACAAGCGGATCACCTCTAAACAGCGGATTGAGGACACTCCGGTCACCTGCTCAAACCAGCGCAGCGACGAACTCCCCTCGTCGGCTCTCCCACCAGGCTCGACGGCGTTCATAGCGCTCTATGCCACCCATCTCCTTCAGCATGCGAATGAAGTTCGGGTCGCCAGCCGCGACTCTGCGTCGAACAAAATCTTCGCCTCGATTCATCGAGCGATCCAGGCATTCGATGAGGTCCTGGCGTGCCTCGGCGGCGAGCCCGTAGGCGTCGGTCACAAGCCGGAGTCGAGCCGGATTGTCGGTGATGTTCCACCCAAGCCGCTCAGCACTCATATCGTCGTCGATCGGGACACACATTCGGGCAAACTGAGCCAGGTCGTAGAGCGGTCGACCAGGTGCAGCGAAGTCGAAGTCGAGCAGACCGATAGCAACACCATTCCGGAAGACAACGTTCTCCAAGCACACGTCGTTGTGGCACACGATCGGGCCTCCAGAGGCGTCGGCCAGCTCGTCGCTCCACGTCTGCAGATAGGCGGCGACCAAGGCCGATGCACGATGGAACTCGAGCATCAAGAGGGCCACAGATGCCAAGGCGTCATTCGATTGCGCCCACTCGGGGTATGGCGGGATCGGAACGTCCCCCTCAATGAAGTTCAGCCGTTCCCGCCCGTCGCTCTGGATCTCGACGGGCAGCGATGCTCCCTTGAAGCCGGTTCCCCTCAAGGCGGTCAAGAACTTGTGAATCGAGGTGGAGTTGGGGTTCGAGGGTCGAAGAACCGAGTGGCCTTGACGGATCACTTGACCGGCATTGGCCACTCCTCCCGGCAAGCTCCCGTCCACTTGGACAGTCTGACGCGGACAACCCAAGCGCCGGGTTCGCCTCACCGCAAGATGCCGCAACCGGCTGGCTATCGCGCGCCTCGTCCCAACCGAGCTGCCCGGCGAGGGCAGCTCGAGGTCCGGCACTACGGTACCGTCAGCTCGTGCCCGACCTCCGCCCGATCGAGTTGCTGGACGCCGAGCAGCTCACGCCGCGCCTGTCCGAGCTCCGCCTCCGCAGTGCCGCCCTCGGGCGGGAGACGAAGGTCCGGGTGCTGGCCCCGTCCGCCGCCACGTCGGCCGATGCCGCCGGGCTGCCGGTGCTCTTCCTCTTGCATGGCGGCGGCAGCGACAGCGACCACTCAAACTGGACCGAATGCGGTTCGGTTGAGGCACTGACCGACGGGGTGCCGCTCCTCGTCGTGATGCCCGACGGGGGGAAAGGCGGCTGGTACAGCGACTGGCTACGTCCCACCTCCGCCGAGGGAACCCAGCGGTGGGAGCAGTACCACATCGGGGAGTTGCTGCCCTTCGTCGTGTCCCACTTCGGATCGAGGACGGACCGCGCCGGCACGGCGGTGGCCGGTCTGTCGATGGGGGGCTTCGGCGCCGTGCACTACGCCACCCGCCACCCTGACCTCTTTGGCTTCACCGCCGCTTTCTCGGGCGCCGTCGACATCCGCCACCCGGGGATCGGACGGGTGGTCCGGGTGTCGCCCGAGATCATGGGCGGGCGGCGGGGCGACATCTTCGGGGACCACGTGGCGGACGAAGCGGTGTGGCGGGCGGCGAACCCCGTCGACTTGGCCGCCAACCTGGCGACCGTCGAGGTCGAGTTGCGCACCGGCAACGGCGAACGAGGCGGCCTCCACGGGGACGGGCCCGAAGGAGACACCCAGGAGCTCGGCGTCAGCCAGGCGACCGCCAACCTGCACCGCCGCCTCGACGACCTCGGGATCGCCCACGTGTACGACGACTATGGACCGGGCGCCCACACATGGCCGTATTGGAACGCCGCACTGGCCGCCTCACTCGAGCGGATCGTGGGTGTCGCTCGCGAGCGGCGGGCGATTCCGGCGACGGTCGAGCACCTCGCCTACGAACCGCGGTTCTCGGTGTGGGGGCACGACGTCGTGCTCGACCGGGAAAAATTGGCGCCGATCGTGCTGACGATCGGTCCCGATGGCTGCGCACTGCGCGGCGACTTGACGTGCCGCGGGCGAATCACGACGCCGGCTGGTGAAGTCTTGGAAGTGGAAGCCAGCAGCGTCCACGTCCGCTCATTCCCACATCTTGGCGTTTAGCCGGCCAAACCGGCTGAGCGGTAACGGGGATGTCCGATTCACCGGTACCGACCGCAGCCTCAACTCGAAGGTGAGGCCTCCGAGAGCGGTGATGTTGCCTCGATTTGGACCCTACCTGAGAGCGCCTGCAGCTGTCGGGGCGTACCGACGGAAAAGGGCGACGGTCAACCCCTCACGATCCCGCAGTTAAGGACGCCTGTTGCTGCGGGGTCAGGTGGACGACGTTCTTCGGGTTGCAGTTCCAGATGGACTGCGTGGGCTGGGTGATCGCCTTGTCGTAGACGAACTTGTTGGGCTCGGCTTTGAGCAGGGCAAAGCACGGTGAGGGCTGAGGGTTGTTGTTGGACATGGTCAACTGCGCCACCGGTGACTCGATGCCTCCGGCAGACCAGTTCTTCGTGGCGGCGGCGTGGCTGAGCACGCACGACACCGTCAGGTCGGCGCCACAGGCCGAGGCTGACTTCGCCCACAAGAGCCACGACTCTGCACCTTCCTCGTCGTCGAAGTCGACGGCGTCGCCCTTGGCGTACGTGTGCATAGTGTTGACGAGCTGCTGTGTCGAGGGGTTCTGGGAGGCCATCTCGAGTGGCCACCATGACGTCTCGACGTAGACCGGTGGGAGGCCTGGGGTTTCGGCGACCCCCTTGGTGGTCGTGGAGTTGTAGAACTGGACTCCGAGGATGACGAAGGCCGGGTGGTAGCCGGCGGTGGTCATCGCCTGGAAGTAGGGAACGATGTTGTTGTCCAGGGACGGCCACAGAGCCTCGACGCCCTTGCTCTGGACCTGTTCGATATAGGGCGCCCAGTCGGTCACCGAAATCGGTGGCTCCTGGAACTCGAGCACGTTCCACCCCTGGGCCTCGGCGCCGTACTCGTCCTTGCGCTCGGCTTCGAGGACGGAGGGGTTATTCGCCCCTCCCATAGCCGCCTTCTTGACCGCCTGGGGGTAGGCCTTGGTCAGCGCACCGAACCAACCCGAGGTGATGGTGTTGGTGTTGCCGCCACTGGGGTTGACCTGATCGGAGGCGAGTTCTGCTGCGTCGGACACGAGGTAGCCACTGATCTGGCCCAGCCCGCACTGCTCACGCACCGGGACCGAGGGCTGGTCGAGGGCCATGCCGCCGCCGACCGCCATGAAGTCGCTCTGGCAGGCCGCTGTCGCCTGTTGCGCGGCATTGAACAGCGCGGCGTCGCGGTTGTCGATCACGATCTTCCGTCCGTTGATGCCGCCCGAGGCGTTGCACCATGCCGCGAACGCCTTGGCCTGCTGGGGGAACTCGGCCTCGAGTCCCGGCTGAACGGTGTTCGCCGCGTCGTTGAACACGGCGATGTTGATGGTCTTCGGGCTCACACCGCGGACCGAGGAGGCACCGCCGGGTCCGGGTTCGCAGATCTTGCCGACCCCGGGCCACACACCGTTGGTGGGGACGCTCGACGCCAGCAGCCGGCTGGACAACGTGGCCGCCCCCGTCGCTGCTGACGACAGTGAAACCAGCATCGCGGTGAGAATTACGGTCGCTGTTGTTAGCGGCAGCGCCGTCCGTCGCCGGTCAATGAGGCCTTTCGGCAACCCCTTCATATCCACCCCCGAACATCTTGTGATTGGGACATTCAATCAGTAGTTCGCCTCTTTCGCCTCAAGTGGGAATCGGGCTCGAAATCAGGAGAGTCCGGGCCAAGACCGAACGGCACCGGCACGCCGTCGTCACCCGTGACGAGAGGGGCCGCGGACGCCACTGCCAAGCTCCGCTTGACCTCGGGATGTTGGGGTAACCGGATCGGATCGATAGGTAGCGCCGTCGTCAAAGTGACCGATCTCTTCGGAGCCTGACGGAAGATTGGACGGCCTGGCGTTCAGCTCGCTGCGGGGTCGGACGGCCCGAGCAGGAGCGTGCCCAATGTGCCGGCGAGCGCGGCGTTGCTGGCGATCATCGGGCTCGAAGACGTCTGCGCCTGGGAAATCGCCTGCTCGGCTACCTCCCGGGCCTGCTGCTCGCTGATCGGAGGCAAGGGGGCGACCGCAGCGGTCCTTACGGCTCCTATCAGCGCGGTCCCGGGCGATCCGACGGTGACGCCGTAGCCCAATCTGCCTGTCGGCGCCACATAGGCGATCCGGCTGCCGTCGGGGTTGAGGATCACGGTGTCCTTCGTGGCCGCCCCGGTCACCGTCACCGAACCACGCACTGCGCTCGGAATGTAGATCACGGTCTCGGCGCCGCGGTCGCCTCGGTGCACGAAGACGCTGTCAGTAGCAGCCATATCGAACGTTCTCGACGTAGGGTCGTAGCGATAGGCGAGTGTGGTGCCGGCAGTTACCCGTGGCCAGACACGAGCTAGGTACTGCTGCCGAGAGGGGATGAGCCGGTCCTTGGAGGACGGAGCGGCACGCGGATTGCCCTTGCCCGGTTGCCCGTTGGCAGTGGTCTGGTATGAGCTGTGCTGCCAGCGGACGCACCAGCAGGTACCCATGGACGCCGACAGGCCCTTCCAAGCCCACACCGTTCCACCGGTGAGCGTCGACTCCTGGGCGGCGGTCTCTCCGGCCAGCACGGCACCGTCGGTACTCGAGGAATCGCCGAACTCGGTGGTGAGGACAGCTGCGTGCATGGCCCGTGCCTCGAACTCCGCCGTCTGGTAACCGAACGAGTAGTTCGGTGGGAAGGGGCTGTTATTGGCGGGGTATCCGATGAACTGGTCGAGGGTGAACGCATGGGTGTAGATGTGTGGCGCCCATACCAGATTGGGGTACTGGGTGAACGGCTCGCTGACCTGAGGCGAGAAATCGACCAGGTTCCGGTAGGCAATCGGCTCGACGAATATCTGTTGGTGGGTCACGTCGGCCAGCTTGGGGTAGGCGCACGCGTTCGTCATCGAGCTGGGATCCGATGCCGGGCAAGTGGGTAGCCCATCCCGCACACCGGTGAGTGCCTCAATGACGCGCTGGTAGAAGGGGAAGAGATCCTGCGACGAGGCCTGGTAGAGGTTCTCCACGGGTAGGGCCGACAACGCGCCGGGCTGCGGTTCGTTCATCACCTCGTAGCCGAGAACGGTCGAGCTGTTTTCGAACGCCTTGGCAAGTGTTACCAACGCGCCAATGTAGTGGTCCTGAAGCCCGGTACCTGGCGATGCTCCCTTCGAAGACACCACCGTGAGATCGTGCCAGAAGTTGTAGAACGCGGCGGACACTGCGGGGTTGACGAGCGCTCTCACCGAAGAGCGCGCACGATGGCTTGCCGTCAGTGAAGACTGCCCAGGCCGGCGCACCGTCGCCCCCTCCCGACGAGGTGCAGCCAGAGGGCAGGTCCGATTGCTTTCCAGGGAGGATGAAGCGCGAGTACTGGTCCTGGTGCATGTCGAGGATCACATAGATCCCCTGTTGACCAGCCCAGCCGACCACTTGTCTCACCCGTTGGAGATACGTGGTGCTGTATACCCCTGGTCGGGGTTCGAGTTGGCTCCAATTGAGGACCAGGCGGATCACGTTGAAGCCGAGCGCCCGCATCTGGGCGAAGTCATTGCCGCTGCCCGGTGCGATGGACTGCTGGTATGCCGGCAGGTCGGCCTGCACCTCGCAAAGGGGCGGCTGTGGGATCAGTGCCGACGTCGCCGGGCACTTGCCGTCATAGGCACCGGGACTCACGGGGAAGAGCGCGGGTCCACCGTCGGCGTTCGGGTATGCCACATCTTGCATGCCGACGACGGCTGCGCCGTGAAGGAGCACTTGGCGCCCGGCCGGATCGGCGAGGTACGGGGTGGCATTGGCCGAGTCCGACGGTGCCGTGACGACGTGCAGGTAAGGAAGCGATGGGACGTTGACGCCGCCGCTTGCCCCAACCGACGCGCCGCTGCATGCGACCAACGCGAATGCACCCGACAACAGCAGGATCGACCCCGACCGTGCTCTCGCCACCGAGACCAGTCCGGACAACACCTGCCGGTCAACTCTCGTTGTGGGCTTATGTCTTCCGGTCACTGCAGCATTATGCACGAAGGTTGACGTGTCCGGGACTTGACAAGCCGCGAGGTCCATCATCGTTTTGAGGCAATGTGCAGATCGAGATCGTCCCTGGCGGTGACATTTCCACCGGAGTCGGAAGCATAGGCAGCAACAACAGCCCGAGGTCGGTCGATCTCAATATCTGTCTGGACATCGACCGCACCCTCCGTTTTTGCAAGCCATTCATCGAGGGTGCGACGCTGTCAAGTCTTGGGTTTCATTGCACGGACCGGGGTGGAGCGAGCAGCCAGGACATGAGCACCACGGCTCGCGCTTGATCTGTTCCCTGGCTACCTTCTCCCACTTAGGAACCCAGACCACGCTCGGTGGTGATGCGCCTGGTCAATGGGTGCCTGGCACATCGAGGGCCACGGCTTAGATCGCCACGGATCGAGCAGGGCTTCAGCACGACGACATCCGTTGAAATTCCCGATCTAGGTTGTCGGAATGTCCATACAAATAGTCAGTGCCGAAGATCAGATCGAGAGGATCATTGAACAGGCCCGGAGAGTCGAACGGAAATCTGTCAACCGCATGGCTTTCCTCAAAGACGTGTCCGCTCTCTATCTGCTTGGCCTTCGCCAGCTCGCCAGGGAGATCGACCAGCTTCACGATCCCCTCGGAGTTGTGAGCGATCTCTCTCCTCCCGCGAGTATTGAAGCGCCATCCGTCGAACCGCCCGAGCTCGCTGCGCTACTGGAACAACTCGCATCGCAAGTCACAGAGATGACGAAGTCTGTTAGGACACTCTCGAGAGACCTTGAGAGACACTCGAATCACTTCAGGGAGCTCTCGGAAACGAGAGAAGGGTAGTGGCCGCCGCTTCACGCTTTCACCTCATCCCCAACCAACTCAGCGAACAACCGCAACGGCGTGGACACGAATGCCTCAGACGTGCCGTGCTGTCTACGCTTGTGGATGACAGCGAACCGGCTGACACCATCATTCGCTGCCGGACAAGGTTCGCCCAATTGTGTGGGCAAGAAATCTGCTCTGACCTAGTGGGCCGCCCGGGTCTCGATCCCGGCACCTTAGGACTAATGATGGCGATGATCCTGACCTGGAACAACGCGAATAGTTGCTCGAACTCTTCGGATCTCGTTTTCTCGAATGTCGCTTGGAGTTCATTGCTGTCACCGACTTCGCGCCCGCTTCGCGCCCACAATCCAGTCGAATCGATCCGGGCCTTGAGCGCCCCCGTACGGCACCTTGAGGGCAGGGGATTCATGGCGGCGGGCCACCCGGTATTCGCGGGCAATAGCGAGCGGTAGCGCTCGTCAGACGACAACCCCGTGTGGTCGAGTCTGAACAGGGTCGGGAATGTCCGCTTCAACGAGCAGCAAGTCGGTCGCTGTTCTGCGCGTGCCAATGGGGTGCGCCCCTCCATTGGTGAGGATCTGCTCTATTTCGCCACCTGAGCGCTCCTTCTCGCCTTCGCTCATAGTCAGCATCTGCAAGTCGATCATGGAGAAGCGCGGGTGGACCTCGTTGCGATCCTGATTGCCTTCGATGGCAACGAGGCGGGCGCTGGCAGGCATCGACGACACCACGTTCTTGACGATCCTCTCGCAGGTCGCGTCATCCCAATCGTGGAGAATCCATTTGAGGAGATAGATGTCCGCCGTCGCATCGATCTCTCCGAAGAGGTCGCCCTCGACGAGTTGGACCCGGTCGGCGAGGCCGATGGATGCCAGGTAGGTGGCCGCCTCAGCGAGCACAAGGGGTGCTTCGACCAGGACACCACGAAGCCCGGGGTGGGATCTGAGGATCTCTCCGAGCAGGACGCCGGCACCCCCGGCGACATCGCAGACGGTACCGGTCTCGGGGAACGGGTAGGCGGCGATGATCATCTGGGTCTCGGCACGGGTGAGCCCACCCAGGCCGGACGCGAACCGGCGGCCCTCATCGGGATGGACGTCGAACCACTCGAAGGTGGACATCCCGTTGATGCGGTGAAACCCGTTCTGACCGCTTCGGATCGTCTCGGCCAGGTCGGCCCAGGCAACCTGGAGCGAAGGCGAGCCGATGTAGCGGCACCAGTCGGCGGTTGCGCCCGGATCGATGGAGCGCATCGGCTTCATAAGTCGGGTGGTGTGGAAGCGACCCCTCTTGTCGAGTCGCACCAAGTTGCAGGCTGCCGCAGCCCGCAGGGCGCGGTGGAGGGCATCGGCGTCGCAGTGCACCAAGGCGGCCAATTCGTCGGCCGTGTTCGGGCCAGCTGCCAAGTGGTCGGCGATGCCGAGTTCGGCGAAGGCGGACAGGAGGTAGGTACCGACGAACTGATGGACGTGCTCGAGCAGGGCCACCTGCGCCGGGAGCACCCGGTCGGCGGCACGCAAGAGCGACCGCCGGAGCCACATCGACATGCGGATCGCGAATCGCGGCGGCACCCGATGCTTCGCTGACCGCCGGGCGCGTCGACCGTCGTCTAGTCCCGTCGAAATTGCCTGATCGGTCATGGCCGCCCTCCTGTTCGTCGGTGCGGGCCTTGGGTTCTCCTCGGCGATCGCGCTGATCGGCTTCGCAGATGATTAGACTATAAGTCTAATGACCTCGGAGGTCAACGCGGGACCCGAATGGCCGGCCAGAAGAGCAAAAGCCCGTGGCACGCGCGCCGCCGTCATCGAGGCGGCGGGCGACCTCTTCGTCGAGCAGGGCTATCTCGGCACGTCGGTTCAAGCCATCGCCGATGCCGCCGGCGTAAGTCGGGCCACCGTGTTCAACTCGGTCGGGGGCAAGCTGTCGCTGCTCCGGGCCGCCTTCGACGTCGCCACGGTCGGCGACGACGAGCCGATCCCGCTCCCCCAGCGACCGGAAGCCCTCGCTGTTCGAGCCGAGCGCGATCCCAGAAAGGCCGTCGCCGGCTACGCAGCCATGGTGACCGGCGTGAGCAGCCGGGTTGCTGTTATTTACGAGGCCTTTCGGTGTGCGGCTGGGGTCGACCCTCGCGTACGGACGCAATGGACTCAAATCCAACAGGAGCGCTTCGGCGGCGCCAAGGGCTTCGTCGGGATACTCAGCGCCAAGGGGCCGCTTCGGGAAGGTCTCACCCGGGAGGCCGCGGCAGACCTTGTCTGGGTCCTCATCGACGCCAGCCTCTATCACCGGTTAGTCGTCGAACGCTCGTGGACCGAGAGGAGGTTTCAGGCTTGGCTCACCGCAACGATGGACGCCCAACTACTCCCGTCCGATGACGAGGTTGGGGCCTCCTGACACCGGCTTCTCCGAGTCCGTCCACAGCGCATAGTGCCGATACCGAGCAAGGCACGGTGTCCCCATTCGCCGGCACGGTCGGACACTCTGACGTGACGGGGGCCGCCCGATAAACGCTGGGCTGACCACATCAAGGCTCCCTTCTACCGAACCTTGGAGGTGACCTCAATCACCGGTGATCGGGTCAAAGTTTGTAGAACGACGCAGTATCGCTCCGTCGTTTGGATAAGGGAGTTGAGTTCTTCCTCCGGCACCGAGGCCGTGAGGTCAAACACCAGCCTGATGGCCGTGAACCCAATCGGAGCACCTCGATCGACACCCAACGTTCCACGGAAGTCGAGATCCCCTTCCGCTCGCACGAGGCCTTCGACCTCCAGGCCCCAGTTGGTTGCGACGGAACGAAGCGTCACGCCAGCACAAGCCACCAGTGCCTGGAGCAACATGTCTCCAGAACACGCGAAGCTGCCGTCGCCCCCCGAGGCCGGGTGAAGTCCGGCCTCAACCATTGCTCGACCAGTCGCTACAGAACAGCTCACCTCTTCACTCCCAAGACGGCCTTCTGCCTCTAGTGTGATCATCGCCGCGTTCGGGTCTTCGCGATAGCGAGCCTTCAGCGGAGTCTGGATTTCCTTCAGTTCCTGAGTATCCACGTGAGCCTCCTTGGCCCGCCAACTTACCGTTCCGGTGATCCACGTCTCCGAAGGAGGGGATTAGATGTGTCAACGCCGAGCAGGGCCGAGGGTGTCCCAGTACATTGCCGGTTGTAGGAGATCACACGAGCTCGGTTTGAGGCAGCTACGTGGTGGCACCGATCCCTTGGCGCTCGCGGGCCCGCTCGCTGGCGGTGTGAGGCAACATCTCAAGGCGGTGGCCGTCCGGGTCGGAGATGAACACGGAGTTGCGCGGGGTGCGCTCGGACGCATCGACACCAGCCTCGGAGAGGCGGCTAACGAGCTGGTCGAGGTCATCGGCCGTCACGTTCAGCGCCATGTGGTTCATCTCCTGCCCGCCGTGGGCATCACCGGAGACCTCGAACAGGTCAAGGCCCTGCACGCCACATTGCAGGAAGCTGGCCTTCATGTTGGGCGGGCCGCCGGAGATGTTGCGGTCCTCGAAGCCAAGTATGTCCATATAGAAGCTCTTCGATCGCTCCATATCGGTGACGTGAAGCACCACGTGGTTGATGCCCGTCACCTGGAGCTTCGGAACAGCCATCGGGACCCTCCCTGCCTTTTGCCCGGCACTCCTACTGATCATATGCCGCGGCTCTCTGTGGCGATTGTCTCGGCCCTAACCGCGACCATTCCAGTATCGGATCGCTGTGGCATATCCGGCTGCGTCCTGCAAGGGATCGTCCGAAGGCAGCCGGAGTGACCCAGATCGCCGGCTGTGTGAAACCGCAGAACCTCTAGAGCGGTGGTGTCCCTCCTCCGTAGATCAGGTCATGACCGAGACGCTCCGGCTGTGCGTACCGACGTTCACGGGGTGCCGTCGGACGCCACGTCGTCAGACGTCCGGTGGCACGGTGGCATGATTGTCGCCATGAGGCTGGAACCACCCGAGCGGACCCGGGAGTACCGCAACCACCACCTCGACAGCACACGTTGGGACCAGTTCGTACCACGGGACGATGACATCTTCGTTACGACGGCGTACAAGGCCGGCACGACATGGACGCAACGTATCCTCGCCGCTCTGATCCTCGGGCCGGGTCCTTTGCGTGCGAGACTGTCCGAAATCTCGCCGTGGATCGATGCGCGATTCGTTGGACCGGTGCAACCGATCCTCGACCGTCTTGAAGCGCAGCGTCATCGCAGGTTTATGAAGAGCCATCTTGCCGCCGATGGTCTGCGGTTCTTTCCACAGGCGAAGTACATCGTCGTTGGCCGCGACACCCGCGACGTCTTTATGTCGTTGTTCAATCACTATTCGTCCTACACCGACCGGATATTCCAGCTGTTCAACGACTCCGATCGTCCAGGACCGGAGTTCCCGCGCTGCCCGTCAACGCCGGGCGAGTTGTGGCCGCGGTGGGTCAGCGAAGGATGGTTCGAGTGGGAGTCCGATGGCTGGCCGTATTGGTCGCATCACCACCACCTGTCGACCTGGTGGGAGGTCCGGGCGCTTCGTAATGTCTTGTTCGTCCACTTCGGTGATCTCAAAGCCGACCCCGAGTCAGAGATACGGCGGATCGCCCAATTCTGCGACATCGATGTCCGTGAGGATTCCTGGCCTGCTTTGGTCGCAACAGTCGGACTCGAAGCCATGCGTAATGAAGCACGTGGCACCGAAGACCCAATGACGACGACGTGGAAGGGTGGTGCAGACAGCTTTTTCTACAAGGGCGACAGTGGTCGATGGCGCGGCGTGTTGACCCTCGACGATCTTGCGCTCTATGAGACAGCGGCGTCCGCTCTCGATCCGGCATTACGAATCTGGCTCGAAGGCGGGCGCCACGCCGTTGGCGTCTGACCCGTCACAGGGGCTCACAACTGGGGTGTCCCACTTCGCCGGACTTGGGCGCATCTAAAGCATGGCCAACGCTCATCAAGGCAACGCAAGAGTCTCGTCGAAGGATTCAGGGTCATATCCGTTGAGATCAAGCCAATCGCGAACTTCTCGCAGCGCCATCGACCTTGCTTGAGCATGGGAATCTCCGCGTCGGCGCGCCTCGATCCCGACGGTCTCGTCAGCGTCGTAGAGGTTGTCGGCTCCGAGTCGTGGCGCTGGTAGGAAGATCACATCTGGACGGTCGTCAACGGCGAGTTTCTTCTTGATCTCTGGGAGATAGGCCAGGAGCTGTCCCCACTCCCTGATCGGGTCTTCAATCGGAGATCGCCACGTGACTACGGTCAAACCCGGCAGACATGGGAGGACCCACATTTCTGCGAGTTGCTTTACCTGGAAGAGGCGGATGGAGTTCGCCGCAGATGGTTGCGCGCTACCAACACGCGACCGAAGCGGGGGACAGGACCATTGCGGATTTGCTCGATGTGATTGCAATGCAATAGGAATCGCCGCTGGATGAGCCTGAATCGCGCCCGATCGCGCCCGTGGCGAAAAATGAGTCCCGCCACTGCACCAAGAAACCAACTGCTACCAGCGAGTCTGGCGGGCCGCCCGGGTCTCGATCCCGGCACCTTAGGATTAAAAGTGCGGTCTTATGCTTTTCATGGTTGACCGTCGCTCACCGATATACGCCATGACCTGCGTGTATGTTCCCACCGCTCATCATGCCTACTCAGGTTAGGCCGGGATTTGTAGTCACGTTCTAGTCACGCCACCTGGCCATGGTGTCGCCGCTCTCGCTCTGACGTGCCGCCCAAAAGCCCGCCGTGTCGCTGTCGGCCCGGGCGTAGTCGAGCACTCCGGCTGGACTTTGCACGTTGCGCAGACAGCTCGAGCCGCGGCTGCCGTCTCAGTCCCTTGGCCGGAAAGCCGTAGGAACTTCTCAGTACCGAGCGAGTGCAGCGAGGACCTGGTCGGCGGTCTTCACCCAGAGGTGGGGATGAGGAGCGTCATTCCTGCGCTTGATCTTCTTAGTGGCGATGTCGGCGAACCACCGCTCCACCATGCTGAGCCACGAGTCCGAGGTCGGCATTAAGTGCAGGTGAAAGCGCGGGTGACGCAATAGCCAGCGGCGGATCTCCGGGGCTCTTGTGCGTGGCGTAATTGTCCAAGATCAGGTGCACGTCGAGGTCGGCGGGGACCTCGGTATCGATCTCGACCAAGAACTCCTTGAACTCTTGGGCCCGCCTGCGGTGACGGAGGGATCCGATCACCTTGCCTCTTGCCACGTCGAATTCGGCTAACAAGGAAGTCGTGCCGGGGCGGACGTAGTCGGGGCTGTGTCGCTCGGGGGTGCTCGGGGGCAGAACCGGCTGGAACTGGTTGAGGGGCTGGATCTGGGACTTCTCGGCGACATCGCGCCAGTGCGCAGCAGCTTGAACATAAACCTCGTTGGAATCGTGAATGTCCAATTCACATTCCGTGCAGTCGGAGATTCGAATGACCTTTGCGGCGACCATTAAGTCCAGTTCGATTGCAGTCATGGAGCGAGCCTCGTCGTAGGCTTCAGCCACCATTACGGCCGCTGAATGTCGCTCATGACGGCTAGCGCCTTCAAGCGCTCGCGGATATTCACCTGCGAGTCGATCAGCCAGTGCAGCTTGTGTTTCTCGCGTCCTTTGTGCGTCCAGGTATCTCCCTAGCATTGCATCCGGTCTTGGCCAGCGCGCGCTAGTCGCAGTGCTCGGCTTTGACCCTGTCATGAGCAACTCAACGACACTTTTGGGCTGCGGCGGAGGCTGATGACGCCCGAAAATGGTCACCGCAAAAATTGTACATTTGGCTCGTGCCCAGGGGGTGGACCCTCGAGGGCTCAGTATTCGGCCTGCGCCGCGCGGACAGTTCATGAACGCGGACAGCGCGCGGACGGAGGATTCTCTACGATCCACCCGGGGATTCACTCTGGCCTCCCGTTCGTTCGGAGACGCGAGTCCGCCATTCTCCGGCGGGGGGCTTCGGGGAGCCAGGGTGATCCCCGCCACCCACCGATGAGGTTCTACGACCTACTGACCTCTACTTCGGGCCGCATGCCCCAGGCGACCACGAAGCGAGGCTTGTAGCAAGGGAAACAAGGAAACCTTGCTAGCGCCAACCTATAGCGGTCTGGCAATAGGACAATCAGCGGTACTTCTTTTCTAGTGAGAAGTGAACGGTTGTTTGGTAAGCATCCAGTGTGTTCTCAGGTTCGGACGAGGCCGTGGGTCGAGCCATGATTGCCACACTTGCCTGGGGTATTGCCTGCAAAGCTCTTGGTCACGCCGAGGGAGTTGCCGAAACACAACCCTCTGAGTTTTCTCTGGCGCGAGCGGACGCAGCGCGTGCAGACATGTGCAGATCACGCCAAGCGCTCAACGAAGCTTTGATAGATGTCGGCTTAGGGGCTTTTCTCGTCGACCATGAAGCGGTGACCGATTTCGTTCTTAAGCACTGAGACGGGCCGGACCCCGTGTTGTCGGGTATCAAATGAATGACGGCAGACTTGATTCCTCTCTGGTGGAGCTCGGCCTCCATCATCGCCAGCGCAGACCCTGCCGTCGGGCCATGACCGAGTTCGCAACCCACGGCGGCGTCGATCACCGCAACACGGTCGGCAAGGTGGCACCGGGGCTCTTCGCCCAGGAGGGCCGGTGCTGGCGGATGGTCTACGCGAACCCGTGGGACATGGGACGCACTGCATGGGTATTGACCGAGGATGCCACTGGCTCTACGCTCCGAGCAGCGCCTTCTACATAGAAGATTCTGAGGGGGGGCGAGATGTTCAAGTTTCGCAGCGGAAGCTCGTCCGCTCGACGTGTCAGCCGTCCCAGGTGGCAGAGGATGCTTCGGCGCCTTTCGCTAACCGTGGTGGTTGCAACGCTAACCGTAGGAGCAGCGGGGTGTGACTGGGTCCAGTTCGGGTTTGACTCCGGTGGTAGTCGCTTCAACAATACCGAGAGCGTCATCTCGACGGCCAACGTTTCAACTTTGGTTCAGCGCTTCAGCGCTCCTACCGGTGCTGCCATCTTTTTTTCTTCCCCGGCTATAGCCAACGGCGTCGCCTACATTGGGTCGGAAGACCACAGGTTTTACGCTTTCAACGCCTCATCCGGCACGCTGCTTTGGACTGCCAACACCACCAACATCGTTGATTCCTCCCCCGCTGTAGCCAACGGCGTCGTCTACGTGAGCGACGGCAACGGCACTCTCTATGCGTTCGACGCCGCGGGTAAGACAAATTGCTCGGGCACTCCCAAGACCTGCTCGCCGCTGTGGACCTCTAGCCTAGGTGGGGGCTCGCCGACCCTCTCTAACGGGGTGGTCTACGTCACTGGAGGGGGCGTACTATCTGCAATCAACGCGGCGTCCGGCGCCACGCTATGGGACGCCGCCACCAACGGAACCCTATCCGATCCAGTGGTCGCCAACGGGGTTGTCTATGTCGGTCTCTCCGCTCTAAATGGACATATACCGGTGGCTGACGTTCGCGCGTACGACGCTACGTCGGGTGCTGCGCTATGGACCGCCGCTGTGCAAACCGGGGGCTTTCCCCCCGCACCCGCCGTCGCCAAGGGTGTCGTCTACGTCGGCGCCCAGTACGACATCGGTCAACTGTCCGCATTCGATGCGGCGGGGAACACGAACTGCTCAGGCACCCCCAAGGCCTGCTCGCCGCTGTGGACATCTGGAACCTTTGGGGTGGACACCCCGCCAGCGATCGCCAACGGCGTGGTGTATGAAAGCACTGATGGTGCCCTTGTCGCTTTTGATGCGGCGGGGAACACGAACTGCTCAGGCACCCCCAAGGCCTGCTCCCCCCTGTGGGAGGGCCACTATGCCGGAAACCCAACTCCGTTCGGCGACGCTCCAGCGGTCGCCAACGGGGTCGTCTATGTCGGTACAGAGAACGACAACCTCTACGCGTTCGACGCCGCAGGCAACATCGGGTGTTCGGCGCCGCCCAACCAGACCTGCAACCCGCTGTGGACAGCAACAACGGGAGGTAGTTTGGCAGACTCATCATCGCCAGCTATCGCTAACGGTATGGTCTATGAGGGATCGACCGACCACAACCTTTATGCGTACGGACTCCCATGAACAGACGACCGTTTGGGAACCCCAATCGAACTCCCAGCAGACGCCGGCAACTCGGGGGGTAAGGGCGGACCCACCACCCATTAGCTACCGTCGGACCGTGGATACTTACCGGATCTACGACGGCACCGACGAAAACGGGTCGTCGGCAAGGTCGCCCCGGGGCTCTTCGCCCAGGAGGGCCGGTGCTGGCGGATGGTCTATGCGAACCCGTGGGGCATGGGACGCACTGAATGCAGCCGGTGGCGTGGGTTGGACGGTGGACGTTCCTAAAGGGCTGGACGAAGGTGTGGAGCTGCGAGCGGCACGCCGACGAGCTGGTGGGTGCTCGGCGAGTCAGGGCCAGCCCCAGCCATAACCTCTGCGGACGTTTAGAGGCATTCGCCGGGCGGAACCCAGACAATTAGCGAAATGTTGACGGGCGCACTCGTGCCGGTGACCCCGCCCGCATACGAGGCTTCGCTCTGAATCGAGAGGGGCAAAGGGATCGGACCACAGCCCCCCGATTGTTCGAAAGTCTCAGGGAGAACGGCGATCCAACCGTAGATGGTCGCAGTAGCGGTGAAGACCTCACTAAACCCTGATTGGGCCAAAAGGGTGAATTGGACCTGAGTCACACCCGGCGAGGCGGCAGCGTCCAAGTAATTGGTCGAAGTCGTAGTGTTGTAGGTAGCGCCGTCCACCGGGAAGACCACGCTGGTGCTCGGAGCCGGATTGTTTACGGTGACGGTGATGGCCCCGCTCGACACACTGCCTGAGCCGGTATAGGAGGCCACGCTCTGGAGCGTGTAGGCACCGTTCGGCACACTCGTCGAGTTCCAGAGGGCAAGCCAGCCGTAGTAGGTGGGCGTGGCGGTGGCAATCACCTGGTTGATTAGGCCCCCTCCGCTGACCTGGTAGACGACCGAATTCGCCCCCGACGTGGCAGCGGCGTCGAACAGGACGCGTGTGCCCGACACGGTGGCATTGTTCACCGGAATAGTGACGGTGGTAGATGGCGTGACGGTTGCGTCAGCACTGGCCGCGGCCAAGGAGAATGTCGCCGCCAGCCCCCCGAGCAGCAATGACCCGGCCAGAGCCGCACGTAGACCACGTCGAAAGCCCATACGCATCCTGGCCCCCAGTACTTCGGCTTGATCAGCGAATGTCTAGCTGGCCTCACTTGAGCGGTCAACAGTCGGACGAAGGTGTGGTCGTGCGAGCGGCACGCCGATGAGCTGCCGTGGGCCAGGCGCTGGAGGACAATTCGGCCCGGATGAGATTCTCAAGCTCTTCCGTCTGCGCACGGAGCTGGGCACGGTGAGAATCCGTGTCGCGCCAGATCGCTCCCCACTGAGCTGCTGGGAATTATCTCGGCCGATCACCCTCCGGTTCACCCTCGGAACGGTCTAGGGCACCGTCAGCGTGGCCGGGTTGGTCGTGGCCGTCCCGCCGACGTTGGTGAACACGGCCCGGAGCTGCCAACCGTTCTCAAAGGTGCCGTAGACGCCCCCGCTCAGCGTGGTCGAATTCGACGTGGAATTTCCCATGATGTCGGACCAGGTCGTTCCCCCGTCCTCGGAGACCTGCCACTGCACCGTGGGAGTCGGACTCCCGCTGGCCCCAGCGGTGAAGGTGGCGGTCTGGCCGGGACTGGCGGTCTGGTTGGTTGGCTGGAGCGTGATGACCGGAGGAGTGGTCACCGTGAGGGTCGCCGCGTTGGAGGTGGCCGTGCCGATCGGGTTGGTGAACACGGCCCGGACCTGCCAGCCGTTCTACAAATGGGATGGCCGTTGCGCTGAAGCTCGGCGAGGTCAACCCGGCGACATCGAACCAGGTCGAGCCGTGGTCGACCGACAGCTGCCACTGCGCCTTCGGTGCAGTCTCGGTGGTCGCGGCGGCCGTGAAGGTCACGGTCTGGCCCGCGTTGACCGTCTGACTGTTTGGATGGAGGCTGATGGTGGGCGCTGTACACGGCGTGACGGTCGGGGCTGTGAAGGCCGGTGCGTTGAGCAACGCGGGAGTGCTGAAGTCGAACATGTCGAGCATCGGGTCTGCCGCGGCGTCTCGGGCCGTCAGCGAGGGCAGCCCGTAGCGCGTCTCGATGAAGCGCAGGATCGAGGTGTGATCGTCCACGACGTGCGAAACGTAGTGCGGCTTTGCATAGGGTGACATCACCGCCACGGGCACTCGGATGCCGTACTGATTGAAGCTGGCTGAAGTATCTCCGGGCTGGAGCATGGGCGCGATCGCATCTGGCGCAACGGCGGACGGCGGGGCGACATGGTCATAGAACCCGCCGTTCTCGTCGTAGGTCAGGAACATGGCCGAATCTGGCCAGTTCGGACCGTTCCTGAGGGCCTGGTACACGCCGTAACTGAAGTTCTGGCCCACCTGGACGTTGCTCGAGGGGTGTTCGTCGGTTTCGGTGTTCGGGGCTGCAAGGAAGGTGGGGTCGACGAAGGACACGGACGGGAGCGTGCCAGCGGCCGCATCCGCGTAGTACTGGGAGATGGGCGCGACGTGATCCATGTGCTGCTGCACGTAGCTGAAGAAGGACCCGAACGGGAACTGCGAGTAGTAGATCTTCCAGCTGATGTTGGCGGCTCCGAGCCGATCGAAGATGGTCTGCTGGGTCCATCCCCCAGGCGGTGGGGCGTCGTTTCGGATGTGGCCGAAGGACGTTCCGGCGAGCGCATAGAAACGGTTGGGATAGGTCTGGCTCAGCACCGACTGGAAATAGCGGTCATCTGTCGCGAAGGTGTTGTACAGGGAGTAGTAGAAGGGCAGGTCGGTCTGGTCGTAGTACCCCATGGTTCGGGAACCAGTGGGGTCGGTGGTGTCGGCGTTGGCCGACGAGATGTCGTTCGCCGCGGTGAAGCCGTCCATGGCCCCGCCGTCCACTGCCTGGTGTAAACCGTTCCAGGAGTGATTCAGGTCGGAGGTCTCGCACAGACTCGCCTTATGGAAGGGCACGATGGTCCCCCCGGAGACGAGCGGATTCGGATTGCCCGTGGTGGGCTCGGCTTCGTACGCGGGCTGGCCTTGGCTGTTGAGTTGCCCGAAGTATGTGTCGGCCGAGCGATTCTCCTGCATGAGCACGACGATGTGGTTGATAGTTCCAATTCCAGCCGTCGCGCTTGCAGGCGCTGCTGACAGAGCGCTAAGGCCCGCCCCGCCAATCGCGACGACCATGACGACGAGCGTCCTCATCCAGGTTCGCATCCCCCGACCCCCAAACTCTCGAAATCGAACCTTAGATGGCGCGACGAGCAGTCTCCAAGTGCCGAATTTTCGGCCCTGGGAAGGACCTGTGGACTGTCCGTGGGCGGCCGCGACAACGGGGACACCATGGGGACGGAGGCTGCTTACCATCGGCCTGGGGTTCGCTCTGACCCTTGAGGGGACTACCCAGCCATGCCAGTCACTTCAGGGGAGTCAGGGTGGACCCCGTCACCTATTGGCTACCGTCGGGCCGTGGATACGTACCGGATCTACGACGGCACCGACGAGAACGGAATGACTAGCTTGCCGTACGACGTTGGACCTCGCCGGGCGGCCTCCAGGCTACGAGGCCGGATCTTGGAGCATCTCGATGCGACGAGTGAGATCGACAGCGTGATCACCTAGTCGCTCGTAGAAACGAGCAAGCAGTGTGACTTGTGCTCCAATCGATGTGGGCATCGTCTCGGCTGCTATTTCGCCGGTGAGGCGATCGTGGAGTATGTCGAGCTCTTCATCGTCCTCGGCCAGGGATGCACTTCGGGAATCTCGGTCGCGGTAAGCCTCGGCCGCTTCGCTCCACATCTCCCTCGCGACTTCGGCCATACGCTGGACGATGCCCCGGCTGAGCGGGCTCATTTCGCAGCCAAGGTTAGAAACGGCGCGCTGAGCAATGTGCTCGGCCAGATCGCCGCTCCGCTCCAACTCCGGCAGGATCAGCAATATGCCGACCAGATGCCGAAGGACTTGGGTGGTCATGTTCTCCTGGTCCAGCTGTCGCCAGACCATCAGTTCGACTTCAGCGGTCAAGTCGTCCACAACCTGATCTCCATCAACCACGCCGAGCCCAGCGGCGGCATCGTTGCCCAGGAGTGCGTCGGTCCCTCGTGCCAGAGCCTCCGAGACCAGGGCGAAGAGTTGGGTCACCCGAAGGTCTATGAACTCAAGATCCGATGGTGCAGTTTCCATATCCCAAGCAGGCTACCTGCGGAGATAACCAAGAGTTCGCGTGTTGTTCGTGTAAAGTTCACTTGCGGATGGTTTTTAGTTCACTCGCGACAGCAAGAGTTGGCCTGTGCTTTCGTCGTGGGCGGGGGAATGGGAGTTTACGGCGCAGCCCCATGTGGATCCTGAGGCTGAATGTCCTAGTCAGGACCATGAGTCCACGGTCACGGACCTGCTGAACGAAGCACCGACGAGCAAGTTCCACCGCCGCACCGTGATCATCTCAGGAGTCGGCTTCTTCACCGACGCCTATGACCTATTCGTAATCGGCACGGCGGCCGCCCTCGTGGCCGTGCAATGGCACCTCAGCACGCTCCAGACCAGTTGGGTCACGGGTGCCGCCATTCTCGGTGCCTTTGTCGGTGCCTTCATTTTTGGCCGCATTGCGGACGTGATCGGTCGAAAGAAGGTCTACGTCACGGTGGCCGTGATCATGATCTTCGGAGCAGTCGCATCCGCCTTTGCCCCTGATTTCCTTTTCCTGGTCATTGCCCGCCTGGTGCTCGGTCTGGGCATTGGGGGGGACTACCCGGTCTCAGCCGTCCTAATGAGCGAATACTCCAACCGCCAAGATCGAGGTCGCCTTGTTGGCCTGGTGTTCTCCATGCAGGCATTGGGGCTGATCGTTGGTCCGCTCATTGCTCTCATTCTCCTTTCCTCGGGCATCGGGGACGGATTGGTCTGGAGAATCCTGCTCGGCTTGGGAGCGATTCCTGCCGCGGCGGTCGTCTTTTTGCGCTCCAAGATGCCTGAGTCACCCCGGTATCTGGCGCAGGTCCAGGGTGAGTCAGCACGGGCCGCCAAGGATTTGGAACGCTTTTCCGAGGGCGTCATCACGGAGTCAACCAAAACGAATACGAGTGCCGAGCGCCTCCGGCTGCGTCAGTTCCTCGCCGATCGTCGGATGCTCCGCCTCCTCCTGGGTACGGCGGGCGCGTGGTTCTTGTTCGACTACGCCTACTACGGCAACACGCTCTCCTTGCCCGCCATCCTGAAGGATGTCAACCCGGCGGCCTCGCTTGAGACCAAGCTGTTGTGGTCGCTCGGAATGTTTGTGATCTTCGCCGTACCCGGCTACCTGTTGGCCGTCGCGAAGATGGACCGCATCGGACACCGAAAACTCCAGTTCATCGGGTTTTTCGTTATGGCCCTGTGTTTCTTAGTGCTGGCCGCCGTGCCTGCTTTGACCCAGTACGTGGCGCCGTTCTTGGCGATCCTCGGACTCAGCTACTTCTTCATTCAGTTCGGACCCAACATGACCACATTCGTGTTGCCCTCTGAAGTGTTCCCCGTCAGCATGCGAACAACTGGCCACGGTGTGGCCGCTGGGATCGGCAAACTGGGTGCGTTCGTCGGGGTATTCCTGGTTCCCGTCCTTCAGGATCACATCGGTCTACGAGGTCTCTTGGCTGTGGCAGGTGTCTCTGCGTTACTGGGCATCGCTGTGACCACCCTCTTACCCGAACCGGCTGGCCGCACGCTTGAGGATGTGTCCGCAGGCGATGTTGATGTCGCTCCGGCAGAATCCGCTCTGGTCATTGCCACGCCCGCACCCACAGATTCGCGACTAGAAACCGCATAAGCGCCCCGACGCCGAACCGAGCAACCCTGTCCCAGCGGCGCAATACTTACCCTTCGTGAGTGGGGACCTTCATGAGCCTCTCATCAAGGTCGCGGGCGGTACACCACTACCGCGTTCTGAAAAACGAAATCCACTTGGTTTGCAAGAAATCTACCCTGACCTGGTGGGCCGCCCGGGTCTCGATCCCGGCACCTTAGGATTAAAAGTCCTCTGCTCTTCCGGATGAGCTAGCGGCCCCGGGACGGCAAGATTACCCGTGAGACAAGGCGCCAGAAAATGCCGTTGATCGAGGGCACACTGGGCTTAGCACTAACGACGACTCTGGTACGCCACTCGACAGGGCCTGGCGGCTCGTGCCACCCCACCTATCTGGCGGTGGCGCGGCGTGGCCGATCGAAAGACTGGCGTGAAGTCGTACTCCTGGAGCAGCAGTCGGATTGACGTGCGGATGGCCGAAATGGAGAACCTGGCGGCCGGGCAGGTGTGCGAGCCATGACCGAACGTGCTGACGAGCTCTCTCGTCGGCAGCGGCACGTCAGGGCTCAGCTTTCGACCCGAGTAGTGGTCCGGATCGAAGACCTCGAGCCCGGGAGCAGCCGAGGTGTTGGTCACTGACAACATGGTGGTGAGGAGGGTTCCCGGTGACAATCGGTACGTGTCGTCACCTGCGTCCACGTCAATGGGCTGAAGCACCTGGCGCATGGTGATCGATCGTTGGGCCATCCGAATGGACTCGTTGGCACATCGCTCGAGCAGCGCATCGTCCCCGTGCCGCACCCGGTCCATGAGGTCGGGACGTTGGAGGAGATTGACGAAGGTCCAGGCCAGAGCCGCATAGAGATTGGATTGGGATCCCATGTGGATCACCATGACGTCTCTCGCCGTGCCCGTCATCTGTTCGTCCGGTGGAAGGTCGGCATAGGACTGGTAAATCTGATCGAGGAAGTCGTCGGCCGGCGGTTGTGCGGATCGGCTCTTGATGATCTGGGACAGGATGGACTCGATGGCCGCCATGGCGTTCCGCTCCCCCCGCTTGCGGGTGGCCCACGTCACCAGGTTTCGGTCGGGGCGAACGAAGGACTCCGAACTGTCGAGCCGGTCGAAGAGCGGGATGAGACGATCGATGTATTCGGGTGATGCCGCCTCGGCGCCACTCCACGACGCCAGGCCCAGACGGTGACCCAGCCGCCGCATTTCGGCGAACACTTCGAAACTCCCCGAATGCCCGAGTCGGTCAATCTCCTGGGCCACGGCGAGGCCGAGGTTCTCGAGGTAGGTCTCGATCTTGGCGTTCCCGAAGAGTGACTTGGGATGATTGCGCCGGCCCAGAAGAAGCTCAATGGGAACCTTCGACTTGATGAGGGTGTAGGTCGCCATCCCGAAGCTGGCCTGCTCCTCCGGTTGCGCATACAGCGAGCGCACGCCGGCCGGCGAGAATACGCAGAAGAGCCGATGGCCGAAGGCGTCGAGGACGAACGAGTCGCCGTGTCGCGCTCGTTGGCGGACGAGGAACTCGGTGGGATTGCGCAGCAACCCAAGGCCTCCCCCGACCCAGGGCAGACGGCCATCGACTACCGGAGGCAACGGAGCAATCGCAGGGAGGGGACGGGACACGTCTCCTACGCCCATCCCGTGCGACGCCGTAGCCAGTCACACGCCACCCCGCCTTGGGCCCCCTGCAAGGCTCGCAGCGTCGGCAGTCCGGGTGGCGACGGGAGCAAGGAGCGTTCGGTGAAGAATCCCGCCACTGCCGCCACCAAGGCGGTCACTGCCTCTGGTTCAGCCCCACGCGACGCCGCATGGCGCGCGAGCAATTCCTCTGGGTCGGGCCCACCCTCCAGCGCGACCGACGGGGCCCACTCGACCAGATCGAGCACCGGAGCGCCGACCGACGCGTGTGGCCAGTCGACGAACACCACACCCTCGCGGCCGATCAAAAGATTGTCGGACCGGATGTCACCGTGAAGAAGCGTTTCCCCCTCGGCGGCCGCCGACCACCCCGATTCGACATCGGCCAACCGATCCAGGTGGCTCCGGCACCACTCGTCGAGCCTGGCCGGAGGGGTGGGCATTGAGGCCAGGCGTCGCCACCCACCGAACTGAGTCTGGAGATGGTCGCTCGTGGTGGCCAGTGCGGTCGACGGGCTTGGCGTCAGCTGTTCGTGCATGCGTCCGAGCGCACCGACGGCGAGCTCCAGCTCGTCGTCGCGCCAGGGATGACGAGGCAATCGACCCTCGATGTTCGCAAAGGCCAACGCCACCCACTCGCCGTCGTCATAGCTGGCGATGAACCGAGGCAGGAACGGCGCGACGGGCAGGAGGGCGGAGACCACCCTCTCGCGTCGGTGCATGTCCGGCGACTCAGGATTCAGGTCGGCCCCGACCGCCTTGAAAAAGAGGTCCGGGTGACCGGGGAACTCGAGGCGGGCGATAGCCCCCGGCGAGAACCCGCCGGAGAGGTCGTGGGCCCGGAGCGGGCAGCCGCCGCCCACCTCAGCAGCCCACTGGTGGACCTCAGCGGGAACGCGGGCCCAGGGTAGGTGAACGCCCGAGGCGAACGGAGCGGGGCTCGTGGTCACGTAGAGAAGCTCCCGGTCGGTCGCCGCACCCCACCCATCTTGGTCGCTGTGGCCAAGGTGCGCCGTTCGCTAGGGCAAGGCGGCTGCCCCGGCGGCCTCGAGTGCGGTCTCCATGCAGCGAATGAGTTCGCGTGCCGACTCCGCACTCAACTCGACCGCCACCCGTGCGCTGGGTCCGCGAGAAGCGTCGGTGAAATCGATGTTGAGCGTGTGGTCATAGGCGGCGTGATACGGGTGGTCGAAGTACACCGCGACCGAAGTCGCGGAGAACCAGCCGTCGGGCCCTTTGGCACTACCGGCGACATCGGCGGTAACCGTCACATAGGAGCACATGATCACGCCTCCGATGGTGTGAGGTAGGTCTCGAACCACGAGAAGATCCGTTGCCACCCGTCCAGGGCCGCTTCCGGGCGGAAACTCGTACGGTTGGGCGAGAAGAAGGCATGTCCGGCATTTTCATACCGATGGAACTCGTAGGTCTTGCTGTGGGCTATCAAAGCCTGCTCCAGTTCATCCACCTGCTCGGGGCTCGGGAATTGGTCCTCCAGGCCAAAGAGTCCCAGCAACGGGGAGCCTAGCGATTCGGTCCGGTCGATCAACGGCGTGACCTTCAGTGGGAAGCCTTCGGGAGCAGATCCACTGACGAAGGCCCCGTAGCAATCGACGGCAGCATCGACCGGGAGGCTGATGGCGACCAGGAATGACTGGCGGCCCCCCGAGCAGTACCCGATCACGCCGACCTTTTTGTTTGATGTCGGCAGGGCCCGCAATGCGGCAATGGCACCACTGACATCGCCCACCAAGCGGTCATCGGGAACGCCGCCGTTGGCCCGGGCACTGGCAGCGGCGTCGTCCGGATCGTCCTCGGGACCTTCTCGATAGTAGAGATTGGGACAGATGGCGTTGTACCCGTGCGCGGCAAAATTGCGGGTGATCTCTTTGGTCGCCGAATCCCAACCGGGCATGTGATGGATGACCACCACGCCAGGGAATGGTCCAGCCCCGGTGGGCGTTGCTTGGTAGCCATTGATGGCGTCGCCTTGGTGGCCAACCAGCATCACATTCGCGGCTGACATTGCCTCGTCACGGAGCGTCAACGATCTCTCCTTCGAATTGGTGGTCGATCGGGCAGACACTATGACGCCTCGGGCGAGATTGGAAAGCTCCCAAGCGGAAGGACGCGACGTCCGGCATGATGATGCCGTGCGGCGCTCGCTGATGGTCTTGGCCGGGACATTTGTCGTGAGTGGCGCGCTGGCCATTCCCACGGCCGCCTCTTCGCTGCCGACAGTTCGCACCGTGGCTGGGTCGGGTGGCTCAGGAAGCCTCAGTTCCCCGAGCGGGATCGCCGTCGATGCCGCCGGGGATCTCTTCGTCGCCGACACCAATCACTGCCGGGTGGTGCTGGTGCCGAGCCACACTGGCACCCTCTACGGGCTCCAGGTGGCAGCGCATCACTCGTACAGCCTGGTGGGCGGCGGGTGCGGCGGGAAAGCCAGTTTGGGCTTCCCCACCGGCGTCGCGGTTGACCATGCGGGGGATGTCTACGTTGCCGAAGCCACGGACCAGAGGATCCTGATGGTCCGGCCCGGCAGCCATGTCGATGCCATCGTGGCCGGAACAGGGTCAGCCGGCTACAACGGCAACGGCTTGGCCGCCCTGAGCAGCCAACTCAACTATCCGACGGGGATCGCCGTCGACGCGAAGGGCGATCTCTACATCGCCGACACGGCGAACTGCCGGGTGCGCGTCATGCCGGCGGCAGACGGCACCTCTTTCGGTCAGCCCATGTTGTCCCAGCACCTCTATTCCATCGCCGGGAACGGCGTCTGCGGGTCGGGCCAGAGAAGTGGCTCGGCCGCGCTGGCTCAGCTGTGGAATCCGGTGGCCGTGGCGACCGATCAGGCCGGTGACCTCTTCATCGCCGACAGCGGTGATCAATCGATCCTCGAGCTGCCGGTCGGTAGCGGAAGCGACTACGGCACCTCGATCGCCGCGGGCGGCATCGCCGCCATCGTGGGTGAAGGAGGCAACGGCCCCTACCTCGCAGACGGAATGCCGGCACTCGGTCAGACCGCCGAATTGAACGATCCCGAAGGTATCGCCGTGAGCGCGGCGGGAACGCTCTTCATCACCGATGGCAGTCAGCACTGCATCAGGGCGGTGCCGAGCTCCACCTCTACGGTGCTCGGCCGCTCGATGCAGGGAGGAGACCTCTACACCCTGGCTGGGGCGCTGCCGGTCTCCAACTCGACGGGGCTGGGAAATGGGACCCGTTGGATACTCACGCGCATCGGAGACCCGACGGGCATCACCGTGTCGACGTCGGGCACCGTCCTTTACAGTGACCGCGGTACTCAACTGGTGCGGGAGATCGGGTGAACCCATTCGACCGCCGTACCTTCTTGGCCAGGGGTGTCCGCACGTCGGCCGCCGTCGCGGTGGCCGGCGTGCTCCCCGGATTCGAGAACGCGGCGGCGGCTGCCACCCCACAGGGTGGGGCCAGAGCATCGTCCTCGGCGCCGGGCTTGGTGGCGCAGGATCTCACGGTGAATGGGACGGCAGACCCCATTGGCGTTGATCCCGACGCTTGCAGCTTTGCCTGGCTCCTCCGGTCGCCCGACCGCGGTGCCCGTCAGCGGGGCTACCGCATCACCGTCCATCGGTCCGATCCGCTCCACACCGCATTGGCCTGGGACAGTGGCCAGGTTGCATCGGCCCGTCAAGCCTTCGTCCCCTACGGGGGACCTGCGTTGACCGCCAATGCGGCCTACACGTGGACGGTCCAAGTACAAGACGACGCCGGCCACTGGAGCGCTCCCGCCCCGAGCGGCAGCTTCGTGACCACCCTGCGCTTGGCGGACTGGACCGCTCAATGGCTCCAGCCCCAAGCGGCCTCCCAGCAGCCCGATGTCGTGACCTACGTCCGGACCGTCGTGACCCCGCCAGCGGGAGCCTTGCGGAGGGCGACTGCGTTCGTTTCGGCCGCCCACACCTATCAGCTCTTCGTCGACGGCAATCGGGTGGACTTCGGTCCCAGCTTCTCGTATCCCGACGAGCAGTACGTCCGATCGGTCGATCTGACTGGGCAGATCCACACGGGAAAGACGACCGGACTCGGTGTGCTGCATCGGTGGTATGGCGCGGGTCAGGGTCGCCCGCTCTCGGCTCCCGGAGTCATTGTCGAGCTCTCACTGATCTACACCGACGGTCGGCAGGTGGCGTACGGGACGGACGGCACGTGGAGAGAGCTTCCGGCGGAATGGCTGCCCTCCGCCCTGCGCAATTCCGATGGAGCCGACTTCGTTGAGTGGGTCGACGGCCGGGCTCACCCGCCGGGGTGGGCCACCGCTGATTTCGACGCGTCCGCCTGGGCCGCGCCATCGGTCCTGGGCCCGGCGGGAACGGCACCCTTCACCAACATGTTCGCCCAGCGGACGAACATAGAGGAGCGCGTGGTGGCGCCGATAAGCGTGCGCACGCTGGGCAGCGGGTCCGTGGTGGCGGATTTCGGAGCGGTCTACGCCGCCCGGCCGCAGGTGCAATTCGCCCGTGGCGTCAGCGGGCGGACCGTGCCGATGCATGTCGGCTACGAGCTCGATCCGGATGGCCACGTCTCCACCACCCACGGCACCCAGGGGACCAATCTCTCGTTCTCCTATGTCACCCGGGAGGGAGCGCAGACGTTTGAGCCCCTCACCTATGTCGGCTTTCGTTACTTGCAGATCGACGATCCAGGTGAGTCGCTCGGCGCCGGCGAGGTGATCGCCGTGGCCACCCATGCCGCCATGCCCCATGTCGCCTCAGCCACCTTCGCCACCGGCCAGCCCATGCTCGATGCCGTATGGAGACTCAACGCGCACTCGTGCCTCTATTGCACCCACGAGCAATTCGTCGATACCCCGACCCGGGAGAAGGGGCAGTTCGTCTGGGATTCCGCCAACGATTCCGAGGCGGTCATGCGGGCCTACGGTGATCAGAACATGAGCTGGCAGGGCCTGCGCGACGTCGCCCGCGGGCAGGCCCGCTACTGGCCGGACGGCCAAGTCAACGCGGTCTATCCCAACGGCGACGGGGCACGCCACATCCCCATCTTCACCGAGCGCTACCCCGAATGGGTCTGGCGTTACTACGTCGCCACCGGAGACCGGGGCACCGCGCTGTCGCTCTACCCGTCGACCCAGAAGGTGGCCGACTACATCTGGGCCGCCCGTGACGCCGCCACCGGACTCTTGAACGGGTTCGCCGAGGGAAGCAACGGCGACCCGGTGTTCGGCTACGACCAGAGCGTGGTGCTGGACACCACCAGCAACGTGTTGGGCGTCAATGCATTCAATCGCATCGCCCAGCTGGCCATGGTGGCCGGTGACACGACGGGCGCAACCACGCAGATGGCGCGGGCGGCACAACTCACCACCGCCATCAACTCCCAACTGACGCGCCCAAACGGGATCTACACGGACGGCTTGCTGCCCGGCGGCGCGCAGAGCGCCCATGCCTCCCAAGAGGCCAACGCCTTGGCCCTGGCCTACGGGGTCGTGCCGGCCACCCGCGTCGCTGCCGTCGGCGCCTACGTGGCCGGACTCGGCATCGCGGTCGGTCCGGTCCATGGGCTCGAGCTCCTGCGCGGTCTGGCCAACGCCGGGTTGGTCCAGGACATGGTCCGCACCCTGACCGATACCGGCACACCGGGCTGGGCCCACATCGTGGCCTCGGGAGGCACCTTCACCTGGGAGACCTGGACACCGAGCGATCTCATCGGAGACTCGATGTCCCATGGGTGGGGGTCCTCCGCCCTGGTCGCCATGCAAGAAACACTGCTGGGCGTCACCCTCCAAGCCCCCACCAACGACGGGACGGTCACGGCTGCCATCATTCCCCCGAGGACGGGGTTGCGCGGGGCCCGAGGTACGGTCCCGACGATCGCCGGACCGATCACGGTCTCGTGGAGCCAGGATCGAACCGGGCTCTCGCTCGCCGCCGTCGTCCCGGCTAATGCTTCCGCCCGGATCACCCTCCCCGCCGCGGGAGCGGCGTCGGTGCGGGAGGGGGGCGGCCCGCTCGACCGCGCATCCGGCGTGACGCTGGAGTCGTTTCACGACGGCGCGGCGGTGCTCGGGGTCAGCAGCGGTTCATATCGTTTCACCGCCACCACCGCCTGAGCCGGACCTTCGGCTTACGAAGAGCAGATCGTCCCGGGGGCGGGTGCACCCCCACCGACCAGATATGTCTGTACGTAGGACCGGACGCAGCCGCTGTAGAAATAGGCAACATGGTCGTTGCCGTCTCTGCTCAGGAGATCGCCCTGGCTGAGTTGGCGGGCCAAACTGACGGCCCAGGCGTACGGCGTGGCCGGATCTCCCGTCGTGCCGATCACCAGGATGGGTGGCGAGCCCACGGCGGCCGCCGGAGCCGGCGTCCGTGTGGCCGCCACCGGCCACAGGGCACAGGCGGCTTGACCCCAGGCCAGGAACGGCCCGAATACCGGAGCCACCACCCCGTACTGCGCCGCCAGCGTGGCATAGCCGCTCACGTCCCTCGAGACTGGATGATCAAGGCAATCGATAGCCTCGCCGGCGTCGGACCCGTTGGTCGAACCGTCGGCGAGGTAGCGGTCCGACATGGTCACAATCGGCGCGCCGTTTCCCTCGGCGTCATCGGCCAAGGCGGTGCCCAGGGTCGGCCAATCCGACTCCGCATAGAGACCTTCGAGGAGTGCGTTGTACATCTCGCCCGGCCCGGCCGTCCGCCCACTCCCCGCGGGCGCCGGGCCGGTCCGGGATCGGTCGATCAGGGCGAGGATGGCCGCAGTCGGGTCATCGGTCGTCTGCCACGGGCACGAGGTGCTGGCCGCGCACCAGGTGAAGAACGAACTCAGGGCACCTTCAAATCCCTTGGCCTGGCCCAAGGTGAACTGTCCGATCGGCAGGGCCGGGTCAATGGCGCTGTCGAGGACCATGGCCCTGACGTGGGTGGGAAACATCTCGGCGTACGTCGCGCCGAGCAGTGTCCCGTATGACTGTCCCATATAGGTGAGGGTGGCATCGCCGAGGGCGATCCGCAGCCGTTCCAGATCGCGAGCGACGTCGACGGTGCCGACAAAGGGAAGGATGGCGCCGCTCGCCTTCTGGCAGTCGGCACCGAACTGACGCATGGCGGCGATCGCCGCCTTCTGGGCTGCCACCGTCTGGGGCACCGGATCGGACACGGCGGCCGGTGGCGCACCAGGCGTTTCCCCGCAGGTCACGGGGTCGCTGCGCTCCACGCCCCGGGGATCGAAGGTGACGATGTCGAAGTCATCGAGCAATTGGCTGGTGAGGACGCTGAGCTCATTGGGAAAGTCGTCGATCCCCGACACGCCGGGACCGCCGGGGTTGATGACCAGCGAGCCGATCCGCTCGGCCGGATCTTCGGCCAGGTGCCGCTCCAGGGCGATGCCGATTGTGGTCCCCTGGGGCGTGGCGTAATCGAGCGGAACGGTGAGCGTTCCGCACTGCAGATCGCCGTTGCACGGCGTCCAGGCAATGGGAGAGACCGGCAGGGTCGACGTTGTCGTCGTTGTCGGGGACGATGTCGTCGGAGTGCGCTGAGCCCGGGCTGCGGCGCGTGGCGTCCGGGCATCGGCGGCGCAACCGGCCAGGAGGAGTGCGGCGGCGGCCCCGACGAAGATGCCGCGCCAGGCCACCGAGGGGGAGCGCACGTGCACCAACTCAGCGTGGCATGCCGCGCCGGGTTCGGGCGTTCGGGCGTTCGGTGGTGCTCGACCGGTGTTCGACGGGGGTGGCTTCGTGTCTGCACGCCTCGGGCGCCACCGCCTCGCGGGATGGTCGGTTCGCCGACCCGGTCATCCCGTCCCTTGACAGACATATGCATGATCACATATATATGTGACTATGCAACTCGACGTCTTCCAGACCCTGGCGGACCCCACCCGGCGGCGCATCGTGGAGGTGCTGCACGACGAACGGGCGGTCAACGAAATCGTGGCTCTCGTCGGCGTCCACCAGTCGGGCGTGTCCCGGCACCTGCGCATCCTGAACGAGGCCGGCTTCGTCCAGGTGCGCCCGGTGGGGCCCAAGCGGATGTATTCCCTGCGCCCCGAGCCGTTCAACGAGCTCGATCGTTGGGTCGGGAGCTACCGGGACATCTGGGAAGCCCGACTCGAGCGGTTTGCTGCCGCCCTTGAAGGGGTGCAACGGGATCCGAAGAAGAACCAACCAATGGAGGAAGCATGAGCGAGAACGCCACATCGAAGGACGGGCCACGTCGAACGATCACCATCGAGAGGAACTACGCGGCCACGGTCGAGGCCGTGTGGGCTCTGTGGACCACCGAGCGCGGCATCGAGTCGTGGTGGGGTCCGGACGGATTCAACGTCACCGTCAAACGCCTCGACCTTCGGGTCGGCGGTGAGTTGCTCTACACCATGACCGCGACCGCCCCCGATCAGGTCGAATTCATGAAACAAGCCGGGATGCCGACCGCCACCGACGTGTCGATCGTCTACACCGGCGTCGAACCGCTGCGTCGCCTCGGGTACAAGAGCTTGGCGGATTTCATCCCGGGCCATGAAACCTATGAGGTTGAGACAACCGTGGTTCTCGATCCGAGGCCAGATGGGGTGCGAATGGTGCTGACATTCGATGCCATGCACGATGAGCAGTGGACCGAACGCGCCGTGGCGGGCCACGAAAGCGAGCTCGGCAAGCTTGACAAGATCCTGAACCCGGTGAGCTAGCCGCGCCCGATCCGATGGCCTGCGCAGTGACCGGACGTGTGGCGGCGCTACTGCTCGACGAGTGACGCCAGCACCTCGGCCCGCCTGGTCAGACCGATCATGTGCCCGTCGCCGGCGTGGAGATGGAACGTGGCATTGCCCAACATGGCGGCGAGATCACGACCCCACGATTGGGGGACCAGCTTGTCGGCACTCCCCTGGTGCACGGCGACGGGAGCGCTCACATCGGCGGGGTCGAAACCCCAGGGGGACACCATGGCCCGGTACTCATCGATGACCCCGCGGCTGTTGCGGACCCCTTCCTCCAACGTGCGCGGTAGCCAGGCACCCTGGGCGCGGACGGCGGCGGCTTCGTGGGCCGGAAGGTCGGCACAGGTCAATCGCGTGGTCAGCGCCGGGGCATAGCGGGCCGCTGCGTGCACGACACCGAAGGCCGCGCAGGCCGCACGCGGGCGCGTGGTGCTGAGTGCGGTGAATCGCCGATCCATGCCGTTGAGCTCGGCCAGTCGCGACGGATGGTCGAGCGGGGGGCATCCGGCCACTACGGCCACCCGTGCCACCCGGTCGGACAGGACGCGGGCCACCGCCACGGCGTATTGGCCGCCCAATGACCAGCCCATGACCGAACACCGCCCCACGTGCAACTCGGCCAGCACCGATGTCACGTCATCGCTCACCCAATCACACATGGCGTGGCCGGGGTTCCGATCCGAGAGAGCCACGCCGGGCCGGTCGATCGAGATGATGCGTGCGCCCAGGCGACAGGCGTCGGCGTGGACCGGCGCCACGTCGTTTCGGCTCAGAAGACCCCCGTGGCAGTTGAGAACGGGGAACCCGGCGGGGTCGCCGTAGAGCGCATACCCCACCCTTCTCCCATCGTCCATCCGATGGACGTGGTGGGTGGGTAGGGGGACATCCGGCATGTCACGGACACGTTAGACACGATGCGCCGTCCCTCAGGTGCTCTGCTTGGCTGGGATCACACCTCCGATGCCCCAGGAGCCGATTCCCGGCCAGGCTCGTCTCGGCGCCCGAGGCGCTCCCGCAGGAGGCCGAGCTTGGAGGCAAACTCAGGACGCCCCATGGACCATTGCTGCGGTGCGAGCTCGAGAGCGAGGGCGTCGGGCATGCGGTGCACTCCGGCACCTTCGTCGAGTGTGGCCCGGGTCCGAGCCACTAGCGGGCGGTCCAGCCCGGCGGCTCGAGCGGCCAGCGCCACCGCCGTCTCGAGCACACGGTCTTGCTCGACGCATTGCCATGCCAGTCCCCGACGGACCGCTTCCTCGCCCCCGACGCTTGCTCCGAAAAGGGCCATCGCTGCCGCGCCCTGCCGGCCCATCCGCTGGCGAAGGTGCCACAGGTGCCCTCCCCCGGGATGGAGGCCCACGTCGAGGAACCGGGTCTCGAATCGGGCCGAAGGTGTGCAGACGATGAGGTCACAGGCCAGGGCCACATTCATGCCGGCCCCGAGAGCCGGGCCGTTCACGGCGGCCACCGTCGGGAGCGCACTCTCGGCGATCGCCTCGAAGCCGGCGTACATCGCCTCCAGCGGCGCCTTGGGCTCGAGCAGATCGTCAACCGAGCCGCCGGCGCAGAAGACCGGGCCGGCAGACGCCACGACCAGCGCGCCGGCCCTGCCTTCGGCCTGGATTGCCGCCACCGCCCCGGAAAGGGCCCGGGTCATGGCCCAGGACAGGGCGTTGCGGTCCGGCTGATGATCGAGCGTGACCACGGCGACGTCGCCTCGGTGGTCCACCCGGACGTAGTCGCTGTCGCCTGGGCTACTGGTCACGGTCACCTCTGGCCCGGCCATTCTCATAATATATACATTCGTGCCCGATCAGAGATGGAGCGGAATGCTGACCGTTGATGCCGCACCGCGAACCATTCCCGAGGCACTCGCCCGCGCCGCCAGGCTGTTCGGAGAAGACGAGGCGCTGGTCGACGGGTCGACGAGGCTCTCGTTCGGCGATCTCAAGGAGAAGGTCGGCCTGGTTGCCCGCGCCCTGATCGCCTCGGGCATTGCCGCGGGAGATCGAGTGGCGCTGTGGGCACCGAACAGCGCCGATTGGGTGGTGATCAGTTTCGCGGTGTACTCGGTCGGCGGCGTTCTCGTCCCCCTCAATACCCGCTACAAGGGTGAGGAGGCCGGGCACGTCCTGCGCACGTCGGGGGCGCGGCTTCTCTTCACCGTCACCGACTTCCTCGGATCGGATCTCTCGGCACTGCTCGGCGGTGTGTCGGGACTCGAAGCCCTGGAGCAGACCGTCATCATCACGGGGCCGACGACGGCCGGGACCGTCGCCTTCGCTGATTTCATGGCCCGCGCCGCTGCCGTGCCGCCAGGGGACGTCGAGGCGAGATGTGCCGCCATAAAAGACACCGACACTTCCGACATCATCTTCACGTCGGGAACGACGGGCAGACCCAAAGGCGCCGTCTTGGGTCACGGTGCCAGTGTCGAGACGTACGTCGCGTGGTCTGACCTGGTGGGCCTCCGACGGGGCGACCGCTATCTCGTCGTGTACCCCTTCTTCCATACCGCGGGGCTCAAGTCGGGCATTCTCGCCTGCGTGCTCCGCGGGGCCACCATCGTCCCCCTCGCCGTCTTTGACGTTGTGCCGGTCATGCGGCGCGTCGTCGAAGAGCGGATCAGCATGCTGCCCGGGACGCCAACCGTCTTCCAATCGATCCTGAATCATCCGGATTTCGCTTCCTTCGACCTGTCCTCACTCCGCTTGTCGGTCACCGGAGCGGCCACGGTGCCGGTCGAGATCATCCGACGCATGCGCGAGGACCTTCGCTTCGAAACGGTGGTCACCGGGTACGGGCTCACGGAAACCACCGGCACCGTCAGCATGTGTCGACATGACGACTCCCCCGAGGTCATCGCCACCACGGTGGGGCGGCCGCTCCCCGGAGTGGACATCCGCCTGGTCGACGTCGAGGGAGAGCCCGTCGCAGCCGGCCAGCCGGGTGAAATCCTCGTTCGTGGCTACAACGTGATGAAGGAGTACTTCGAGGATCCGATCGCCACGGGCGAGGCCATTGAGGATGGCTGGCTCCGGACGGGCGACGTCGGCGTGGTCGGGTTGGACGGCAACCTGAGGATCACGGACCGGAAGAAGGACATGTACATCGTCGGAGGCTTCAACGCCTTCCCGGCGGAAATCGAAGGGATCATCGTCGGCCATCCGAAGGTGGGCCAAGTTGCCGTCATCGGGGTACCGGACGAGCGGCTGGGCGAGGTGGGGGTCGCGTTCGTCGTCCCCCGACCGGGCGAGACCATTGATCCCGACACCCTCATCGCATGGTGTCGTGATCACATGGCGAATTTCAAAGTGCCGCGGCAGGTGAAGGTGGTCGACGCCCTGCCGCTCAATCCCACCGGAAAGGTGATGAAGTTCGAGCTCCGGGCACGCTACGCCAGCTGATGGGGCTGGTCCCGTCGTTGTTCGGCCCTCCCGTCACGCCTCGGCCGGCCGGCTGACCCAGCCCTGAGCCGTCACGTCGGGCCGTGGGCCATTTCGCATAAGATATAAGAATGCCGTCGTCGACCGCGAGTTCCAAGAAACCCGAAGCTCAGGGCGCGGATGGTGGCCGGGACGGGCAGATCGTCCGCACCAGCAGCGGCGAGCAAATCGCCTCCCACATCCGATGGCTGATCTTCGACGGATCGTTGCGGCCGGGGATGCGCGTGCCGCAGGACGCCATTGCCCGCAATCTGGGCGTGAGCCGAATTCCTGTTCGCGAGGCCCTCATCGTGCTCGAGCGCGAGGGATGGGTCACCATCGAGATGCATCGGGGCGCCTTCATCAATGCCTTGGACGAACAATCGGTGCACGACCACTACGAGCTCTTCGGCCTTCTCTACGGATTCGCGGCCCGGCGCGCGCTCGCCCGGGCGACACCCGGGCTGGCTGATCGCCTGTCCGACATACAGGCCCAGTTTCTGGCCGCCAGTGAGCCCGATGAATTGCGGCGTCTGTCCATGGCCTTCAACGGCACCATCGTGGAAGCCGCCGCCTCTCCACGGATCAATGTTCCACTCCGGGCCATGTCCGCCCTGGTGCCGGGCAGCTTCTTTGCGTCTGTGCCGGGCGCGATCGACGTCGAGAAGCGAGGCTTGGCGGCCATCGTGCGGGCCATACAAAAGGGTGATGGGGACAAGGCTTCGGCCGAATACCTCAAGATGATGGGGGCGGTTGGCGACGCCGTGGTTCTGCTCTTCAAGGAGCGCAACCTGTTCGAAGCGCCTGACGCCACCGACTGAATCCGCCGAGAGTGATCTCGCCTCGTCGCGTGCACCCACATCCATTTGGCGACGTCGCCATCGCCGGGGTCTACAACACCCCGCAAGCTCGACGGTTACCCGAGCACACCTCCACGTCGATCGCGCTGGCCGGTGCCGTCGGCGCTCTGGCCGACGCCCGCATCTCACCCCGCCAGGTCGACGGCATCGTTGGACCGGCCAGCGCTGAGATCGCCCTCGAACTCGGCTTGGGGCCCTGCACTCGTCGACCGAGTGGATTGGGGATCCCGGCCGTCCTCGATGCCGCCGCTCTGATCGTCACCGGTCAGTGTTCGGTCGTCGTGGTTGCCGCCGGAGGGGCGGGGGTGCACACCGATGCGACCAGCACGGCGCCCTGGACCCGACCGGCCAATGAGCTGGTGGTCAGCTACGGCCTCTTCACCGCCGCCGAGTTCGCCCTCATGGCCCGTCGGCACATGCTCACCTACGGCACGACGTCCGAACAGATGGCCACCGTGGCGGCCACCATCCGCAACAACGGTCATGTGAACCCCGAAGCGATCTACTTCGGTCGCGGCCCGTTCACGGCTGATGACATTCTGGCCTCACGCATGGTGGCCGACCCATTTCATCTGCTTGACTGCGCGACCACGTCGGAAGGTGGCTGTGCGCTCGTCCTGGTTGCCGCCGATCGGGCCTCCGACACGCCGGCGCCGGTCTGGATTCATGGCGGGGCCAGCGATTCCTTCGGCCCGGCGTACATGGTGCCCCCCGTGTGGGATTTTCGGCCCCGCCACGGCGGCGAATGCTTCGGGCGGGTCGGGGCCCAGGCCGCGCGCGCGGCGTTCGCCATGGCCGGCCTGACCCCCGACGACGTCGACGTGGCTGAGCTCTACGACCCCTTCTCCTTCGAGATCATCCGACAGCTCGAGACATTCGGATTCTGCCCCGAAGGCGAGGGCGGCGCCTTCGTGAACGAGGGCAACATCGCCCCGGACGGCCGGCTCCCCGTCACCACCGATGGCGGCACCATGTCGTTCAGCCACGCCGGGGTGAGCGCGCAACAGCTGCAGCGGGTGATCCGGGCCGCCCAGCAGCTGCGTGGGTCGTGTGCCACCCGTCAGGTCGAAGGAGCCGAGGTGGCCATGTCCTCCAATGGCGGCGCCGGGGCTCTCTTCTGCGATGTCCTCCTCTTGGGGAAAGAGCGCCCATGACCCAGCTGATGGCCCAGGCGCGGGGAATTCCCACTCCGTCACCGAGTGTGCACAGCCAGCCCTACTGGGACGCCTGCCGCGAGGAGCGGCTTCTCTATCAGCGCTGTGCGTCGTGCGGCGCCAGGGCGCTCCGCCCTTCGACGGTGTGTGCCTCGTGTCGTGGCACCTCCATGGCGTGGGAGCAGAGTGCGGGATTCGGCTCGTTGTACAGCTGGACGGTGGTCTGGCGCCCTCCGGACCCGTCGTTCATCGTTCCCTACGCGCCGGCCATTGTCCGACTGGATGAAGAATTCTGGCTGATGAGCGCCATGATCGGTTGCCAGGCGGACGACCTGTACGACGGCATGCGGGTGGGAGTCACGTTCCATCCGGTGTCGGACACCGTCACCCTGCCGTATTTCTCTCCCCTCGACCCGGTCTGAACCGGGAAGGGATTGTAGATAATATGCAATCTACGCGTGAGGATGAGTCGCCATGAACGAGAAGGTCTACATCCACGAATTCATCGACATCATCGGCCACAACCGGTCCCGCTACATGTACCACATGACGGCGAATTGGAGCCCGGCCGCCATGGAGGACCGCCACCAACTCTGCTTCGGGGTCTGGGGTGTCGTCGGGAGTACCGGCCACTGGCCCCAGGTGATCAACATGTGGGAGGAGGACGGCTTCGAGGGACTGGCTCGCTCGTTCGGCCACGAACTCGGGCATCGCGACCTGCAGGACCCGAAGCTTGCCGCGTGGTGGGCGGCCGCCGCCTCGCTGCGCGCCGGCGGGGTGGACCGTCTTCTCGTGCCGGCCCCGTGGACGCCGACCATTGAGGAACTGTGTGCCAATGGCACACGCGGCGTCGCCTACGGCCACGAGCAGATCCGCCTTCCGAGGGGCACGTCCCAGCAGTACCTCGAGATCGTTCGACAGGAGGGCGCGCCATCACTGGAGAAGTTCGGGTGGGTTCTGGCTGGAGCGTGGGAAACCGCGCTGGGAGACGACAGCGAATGCTTCCTCCTCTGGGCCATCCCCACCTGGGAACAGTGGGCCGAGCGAGAGCAAGCCCGTCGTCGTGACCCGATGCTCATGAAATGGGAAGCCCGCAATCTCGCCGTCACCGAACGACTGGAGCGGATACTCCTCGTGGACTCGGCACTCTCGCCAATGCACATCGGTCGGCAACCGTCACGGGCCGATCGTACGGAAGCCTGGGACGATTAGTCAGACCGCGTCAGACCGCGTCAGACCGCGTCAGACCGCGTGCGAGAGTCGGCGATCAGGTCTCGGCGCAGGACCTTTCCAATTTCGCTCCGCGGCAGCGCGTCGATCTGGTGAAAGGCCACGGGAACCTTGTAGGCCACCAGATGCTCCCGACAGAGCCGCCGGAGGTCTTCCGGCGCCGCGGTGCCGACGACGAAGGCCACCGGGACCTCACCCAGACGATCATCGGGCACACCAACGACCGCGGCTTCGTGCACGGCGGGAGAGAGGCACAGCACCTCTTCGACCTGTCCGGGAAAGACCTTGTTGCCCCCTCGGTTGATGACATCGCCGACCCGACCCTCGATCCACACGAAGCCCTCCTCGTCCACCCTGGCGTAGTCACCGGTCCGCAGGTATCCATCTGCGTCGAGTCGGTCGTCCAGGGTGTCACCGTCGGCATAGCCGGCCGCCATGCGCGGTGGCCTGACCAGCAACTCCCCGACCGTGCCGCGTGACACCTCGAGGCCCTCGGCGGACACCACCTTGATGGCCACACCGGGATGGGGACGTCCCACCGCCCCGACCTTTTCCGGGTGTTCCCGGGCGTCGGCGGCCGTCCAACCGATGACTTCGCCGATCTCGGCCTGCCCGTACCCGTTGAGTACGGTGACGCCGAACTTCTCGGTGAAGCGCCGCGCCGCCAAGGGCGAGAGGGGGGCCGTGATGCTGCGCACGTAGCGCAACGGCGCCAGATCGACGATCGCCTCATCATCGGCCAACATGACGAGCGCCGGTGGGGGAAGGACGGTGGAGCGGATGGCGAATCGAGCGGTGAGCTCGGCGAATTCCGAGGTTGAGAACTTGTCCATGACCACGAGCGGCGCACCGGCGCGCAGCCCGAAAAGGGCGTTGTAGATGCCGGCGTTGAGGGCCAGCGACACCGGCACCAGGTTGGGTGATGGTCGACGGTCCGGATCGGCCGGCTTTCCCCGCAACGGCCCCAGAACACGGTCGAGCAGTTCCAGGTAGCCCGAGTGAGATTGGAGAATCGGCCGGGGCTGACCGGTCGTTCCCGACGTCCAGGTGACAAAGGCCACGTCGCCCTCGTACCGCGTGGGTTCGACTCCCGTCCTCCGGACCCCGTCGCCATCGATGATGGCCGCCGGGGCGGTGGCGCCGACGACGCGCTCGAGCTCGGTCCGGGGCTGACGGGAGTTCGTCGGCACGAAGACCGCCCGCGCCAGCCAGATCCCGAACATGGCCGTGATGAAGGCAGGCCCATTGGGCAGTTCGACCACCACGGCCTGCCCGGCTTCCACCCCGACCTCTCGAAGGCGGTGGGCCAGCCGCTCGGCGTCAGCGCGCAGTTCGCCGGCCGTGACGTCGAGGTTCGAGGTGCTGACCAGGACATCACCGTCGGCGAAGGGGTGCTCGGTGAGCAGAGCGGCCAATCCCTCTACTGCTGGCACTAGGAAGGCGGCGTGTCGTTCGATGGCCACTCCGGTCGGAAATAGCCGCCGAAGCGCAACTCTCCCCCGCGCAGTTCTCGGATGGTCAGGAAGTCTCCCTTGTAGCCCTTGTGATCGCCCGGGCCGAACTGGATGTAGGTGGACGGACCTCCGTTGGTTGCGGGCATCCACCGGATCCTCTCGATTCCGTCCTTGACCTGGGGCGGCGAAGGGATGGAGGCGTTGGCAATCCCGTGGATGGCCACCCGGGCGGTGTCATAGGCCAGAGCGACGACCACGTTCCCGGTGGTCCGGCCGAAGCGCTTCTCGAAGCGCTCGCGCATGGCGTTGTAGTTGGGATTGGCGCCGTCCTCGCCGAGCTGGTCGATGCCGTGCCAGCCCTCCAGCCCCTCGCCCCACTGGTTTTTGTTCGAATAGAACATGAAGGCGGTACCCATGATCCGCGGCGGATCCCACTCGAGGGCCTTGAGGGCCGGACCGAAGTGGAAGGCGGCGTAGCCGTATCCGCCGTAGTAGAGGCCTTCGGTGCCTGAGTCCTTCATGGCGGCCAGGTGCTCCCGCAAGTTCGAGGGGTTGGGCTCGAGCTTGACCTCCCGGGTGATGGTCAGACCGAGGCGAATCGCCTCGTCGCGGAAGTAGTCGGCGTAGTCGCGGCCCGAAGACCCGGCCTCCCAGAAGAGGCCCACGTTGCGAAGGCCCCGCTGGTGGAGCCAGTTGGCGCAGATGACCCCTTCGGTGGGGATGTCGCCATTGGCCACCGTGAAGCAGAACTCAGAGGCGAACCGGTGGGCGCCGGTCCATCCAAGGCAGGCGACACCCAACGCATTGGCCGTGTCCTGCAGCACCAGCGAGTTGTCCGAGATCATCGGCCCGAGCACGACCACGCATCCCTGGTCCACCAACCAGCGATAGCCATCGATCACCTTCTTGTAATTCTCGCGAGGCAGTCCCCGGGCATCGGCGATGATCAGCTGTACGGCAGACCGGGCCCACACGCCCTCATTGAGCGCGTCTTCGATGGCCAAGATGGTGGGATCGATCCAGTCGGCCAGGAGCTGGTTGAGGTCCATGTCAATGAGGATCCCGATCTTCACGGGCTCGAAGGGGTCGCCCTGCGTGGTGACCCCCCGGGTGGGGGGATAGATGGTGATCCCCTGCACAGCCTGGTCGCTGGCCGATCCGCCCCCCTCGTACCACGTCGTTCCCTCGCCGCCCTGTCCCTCCAAGAAGCTGCGCGTGCCGTGTTCGACCGAAGCGACGGCACGGTCGGGCTGGGCGATCCCGAGGTCGACTGGCTCAGGGAAGAGGCGCTCGGCGTAGTCGAATGAATCAGGCACGAGAAGTCCTTTCGATCGGGCACCGCGCCAGCCGGCGCGTCGCTCGGCCGACGACTGTACATTATATTCATTCGGGCCAGGACGTCCCGTTTCGTCCGGAACGTCGGCCCGGTCAACCGACGCTTTCGATGACCTCCGAGCCGAAGGCGCGCAGCGTGTCGGGATCGGCAAAGTCGGTGAACCAGACATAGAAGCGGGCCACACCACGTTGACGGAGGCCCTCGAAGTTCTCCACCAGCTCGGGACCCGAACCGATCGCCCTTCCCATCTGTCCCATCCACCCGAAACGCCGCTCGGCCGTGTCGACGATGTCTTGCCCGTCCTTCCCCTCGGGAACGAACGTCACCACCTGTTGGAGCGAGACCCGGGCGGAACCAACGAGCGAGCGACGCTCTTCGAGTCGAGCGCTTTGATGCGCCGGCACGTTCCACCACGTGGCGAAATCCCGGACGATCCCCAACGTGGTCGGTCCCGTGCCGCCGATGATCACCGGGATCGGACGCGTCGGCCTCGGCAGTTGACGGGCCTCGACCAGCTGGTAGAACGCCCCGTCATAGGTCACGGGCTCCCCCGTCCAGAGCCGGGTCATGATGTCGAGCGTCTCGCGGAGTCGGGCCGTTCTCTCCGCCCCCTTAGCGTCGCTGATGCCGAAGGTCACCAGTTCATCGGGGGTCGAACCCGAGCCGATCGCCAACTCGAAGCGGCCTTCGGAGAGATGGTCGAGGGTGGCCGCCTGACGGGCCAGCACGGCCGGGTGCCGAAATGAATCGCACAGGACGAGATGGCCAATGGTGATGCGCTCGGTACGCGCGGCCAGCCATGTCGCCAAGGTCATCGCTTCGAACATCGGTTGATCCAGGGCCTGGGGCGGGGCCAGATGGTCCATGAGGGCCACGCCGGCGAATCCGGCGGCCTCGGCCGCGTGCGCCCGGTCAACGAGCGCCGCGGGTGACATGCGCATCTGCGGCAGGAACAGGTGGAATTCTGGTCGGTCAGTCATGCGATTCGGTCCTCTCGTCGTTACCGTGAGGGATTCGGGTCGAACGGTCCGCGGCCCATCTGGTCGCGCACGGTGACGACGGGGACGTTGGTGAGCGTCCGGCGCTGCCAGTTTGCGCCGTCGACCACCAGCGTGTGGCCGGAAATGAAACGGGCGAATGGCGAGGCCAGGAACGTCGCGGCCCACCCGAGTTCTTGGAGGCGCCCAACCCGCAGGGCCGGCTGGCAGGCGTCCTTCTCGTTCGTTCGATCAAGGTTGCCTTTGATGTCGGCCGTCATGTCCTCGTGCGGGAAGAGCCCGGGGACCAGTCCGTTGACCTGGATCCCATAGGGCCCCCACTCCACGGCGAGCGTCTCGACCATGTTCTTCACCCCGGCCTTGGCTGCGGCCGAGTGGGCAAAACCCGGGCCGCCGGTCCAGGCGTACGAGGCCCCCACGTTGACGATCGAGCCGGCGGTCCCCGCTTCGATGTGCCGACGGGCAAATTCACGCGAGCAGAAGAACGTGCCATTGAGGGTGATGTCCACGACGGTGCGCCAGGCATTCGGTGACATGTCCTCTGCCGGCACGGGGAAGTTGGCCGCGGCGTTGTTGATCAACACGTCGGGCAAGCCAAAGGTTGCCGTCGCCTCCTCGAAGGCCTGACCGACCTGGTCTGCATCACGGATGTCGCACGTGACCCCCAGAACGCTCGCCCCCAGTGCTTCCACCGATTCCCGGCCGGCGTCGAGGTGCTCCGCCTTTCGGCTGGCGATGACCAGGTCCGCCCCCAGTCGCGCGAATTCGGCCGCAATCGACTTTCCAAGGCCGGTGCCGCCACCGGTGACGAAGACCGACGTCCCGGTAAAGGTGCCGTCGGGCAACGCCCTCGTCCCCACGGGCGGTGGTTCGAGCAGTCCTCTTTGTTCGGTCATGTTCAACTCCCTGTGTAGTGGGGCTCGCGCCCTTCGGCGTTGGCCGCCCTGAATTCGGCGAAATCAGACGATTTGTTGATGAAGGTCTGATAGATCAACTCATCGTTCATGGAGGACCGGACACCGGGCTCGCTCAGGTGCTGGAGGACACGTCGGGCCATCTTGACCGTGACTTTCGGAGAGGCCGCGATCTTGCGGGCCATCTCCCAGGCCGTGTCGTCGAGCGCCTCCGGCGCCACAACCCTCGAGACGATGCCGTGACCCAAGGCTTCTTCGGCACCCATGGCCCGCCCGGTCAGGACCAGGTCGCTGACCACGCCGCTCCCGCAGATTTCGTACAAGCGTCCCACGCCACCGGTGTCGGGAATGACGCCGTGGCCGACCTCAGGCAACATGAAGCGTGAGCCTTCGGCGGCGATCCTGATGTCACAGAGCAATGCCCGCTGGAACGAGCCGCCGATGGCCCATCCCTGAATGGCCACGATGATCGGGGCATCGATGTCGAACACCTGGAGAATGCCCCGATGGCCACGGGTCATGAGCTCATGATGGCTGAGCGGGGTGGTCTGGTTGCCGATCGCCGCCACATCTCGCCCCGATGACCAGGCCTTGCCCTCTCCTCGCCAGATCACCGCGCGCACATCAGGACGCCCCTTGAGTTCGTTGAGTATGTCGAAGAGCCGTGCGTCCATGTCGTCGTCGAACGCGTTGCGCTTTTCGGGATTGTTGTTGGTGATCACTGCGACGGCACCGCTCACCTCGAGCTGAACCTTTTCTGTCATCTCATTCCTTCCCTTCGCGAAAGCATGTGGCACCGGAGTGGAGGTTCCGGCGGATCAGCGCCTACCGCCACCGCGGCAGATGAAGCAGGTGTTCGGCCACGATGGTGCGCTGCACTTCGCTGGTGCCACCGGCAATCGAGGCGGCGCGCGAATAGAGGTACGCAGCCAGCACGTCGGGCTGGATGCCCACGAGAGGCGCCGGCGCGGCGAGGTCCATGGCGACATGATGCAGCATTTGCTCGGTCCGGGTACCCAGCAGCTTGGTGAGTGAGCCTTCCGGGCCGGGGGCCTTACCCTCGGTTCTCGCCGAGAGGTCGCGCATCACGTGCGCCCGCAGCACGGCGACCTGGACATAGGCCCGGGCCCAGTCCAGCTGCCGGGCGGGGTCGACGTTGCCGGCGCGCGCCGTGACCTCGAGCTCGCCGACCAGGCGGGCGTAGCGAGAGGTGAACCCGACATCGACCGGCCCGCGTTCGTAGCCGACCGTGGCCATGGCGATCTCCCACCCCTGACCGGGGGCTCCGACCATCTGATCGGTGGGGACGACGGCATTGGTGAAGAAGACCTCGTTGAACTCGCAGTCGCCGTTGGCCTGGACGATGGGACGCACCTCCACGCCCGGCTGGTGGAGATCGACGATCAGCGTCGAGATGCCTTCGTGACGCGAGGCGTTCGAGTCGGTCCGGGCTAGCAGCAGGCACCAGTCGGCCCAGGCTGCGTCGCTGGTCCAGACCTTCTGGCCGTTGACTACATAGTGGTCAGCGTCGAGGCTGGCCCGGGTGGACAAGGCCGCCAGGTCCGACCCGGCTCCAGGTTCGCTGAAGCCCTGGCACCACACCTCTTCGCCCGAGAGGAGGCGGGGAAGGAATCGCCGTCGCTGGTCGTCGAGACCGAAGTGGAGCAGGGCCCGGCCCAAGAACCCGACATGGGGCGCCGGTGGTCCACCGGCGGTGCCGATCTCCTCGTTGAAGATGGCCTCGTACATGGCCGACAAGCCCCGCCCGCCGTATTCGACGGGCCACGACAAGCCCATCCATCCACCCTCGTAGAGCGCGCGGTGCCAGGCGCGCCAGAAGCGGGCCCGCTCGGGCCCCCCGAGCGGTGCCGGTTCACTGGGGAGGTGGGTGATCAGCCAGGACCTGAACTGCTGACGAAAGGACGCTTCGGCCGCATCGTCGCGAAAATCCATCAACGCACCTTCGTCTTCGTCGCCGCGATCACCAGACGTTCATGGACGAGCGCGCCCAGTTGGACGCGCTCATCGCCCAGGAGCTGACGATCCAACAAGGCGCGGCGCAGGTAACGGTGGGCCGGGCATTCCCACGTCATGCCCAGACCGCCCCACACCTGAATGGCCGCCTCACACACCGTCCGTGCCGCTTCGGAGCAATAGGCCTTGGCCATCTGCGCCTGGACCAGCGCCTCGGCCGGCTCCAATGCGTCCGCGGCCCAAGCCGCCTGCCAGGTGATGGATCGGCACGCCTCCACGGTGACGAGCTGGTCCGCGCAGAGCTGTTGGACGGCCTGGAAGGAGCCGATCGGTCGGCCGAACTGCTCGCGGACACAGGCGTGAGCGACGGCCCCTTCCAGCGCGCCGGTGCACGTCCCGACCAGATCGGCACACAGCCAGGCCAGGGCTTGAGCCTGCCATCGCGTCCCGGCTCCCGACGAGATCGCACCGAGCTCGGTTCCCCCGCCGACCGCGTTCGCTAGCGGCCGCGAGGGATCGAGTGCGTCGAGGTGGGCACCGAGCGCCGCCGTACGCACCACGCCCCCTTCGGCCCCGACGGCGAGCGCTCCCGGTCCGACGTCGACGGCGATGCCGTGTGGCGCCAACCCCGACAGTGTCGAGTCCACCACGACGCATCCCGGGCGTCCGGCGAGAATCTCTGTTATCTCAGCGCCACGCGGTTCCGCCGCGTGGAGGAGCCCGAGCGCCAGCACGGTGCCCAGGTACGGCACGGCGGACACACCTCGAGCCAGCTGTTCGACCACAAGCGCCGCATTGAGGGTGGGATCATCGTCGGCGTCGGGTTGCTCGGCGATGACCATTGCGACCAGTCCATTCGCCACCAAGGCACCCCACAACTCACCGGTGCCACGTTGGTGTTCGACCTCGGCATCGGTGATGGTGGGGTGATCGGCAACGATCTGTGCCGTCGTCGCGGCCAGCATCCGTTGCTCGTCCGTCAGGGCGACCCAGGTCACACGCCACCTCGGCCCTCGCGCGGCGGCACCTCTCCAGCGAGCTGTGCCACGGCGCGGGCCACGTGGTGCCTTGCAAGCGCGCACCCGCCCATCAGCTCCGTTGCTCCTGGTCCTTTACTGCTCGACACCGTTGCTCCTTCTCATCCGGCCGTGCGGTCACTCTCCTGGCCGACCGCCCGGAAACTCGTGGTGCCTCGTGCCCGGTGGAGCGCTCCGGCAATGCGGCAATGACGGCGCCGGCGGCATCAGTCCCCCGCAGCCTGGAAACCGCCGAGAACACTACCGGCGCTCTGCGGCACCGACAAAAGTTGTATATTTCATTCAATACCCTAGGAGTGAGTCATGGCTGGAACGGACCGCTACACGATCATCTCGGCTGACACGCATGCGGGGGGCAGCCACGCCCAGTACCGGAACTACCTCGACCCCGAGTTCATCGAAGAATTCGATGCGTGGCGCGGGGAGTACAAGAATCCCTTCAAGGACCTCAAGGACGATCGGAGGTCCAAGAACTGGGACAGCGCGGAGCGTTGGACTGACCAAGAGGCGGACGGCGTCGTGGCCGAGGTGGTCTTCCCGAACACGGTCCCCCCGTTCTTCCCGAACTTCGTGCTCTTCGCTGCGCCTCCGAAGCCCGAAGAGTACCGGCAGCGGCACGCGGGCATTCAGGCCCACAACCGCTGGTTGGCCGACTACGTGGCCGAGGCCCCGGCTCGACGCGCCGGCATTGGCCAGGTCTTCACCAACGACGTGGACGATGCCGTCGCCGATGTCCGGTGGATTCATGAGCACGACCTCCGGGGAGGCGTGCTGATCCCGAACGCCGCTCCAGACGTGAACTGGGTCCATCCGCTCTACGACGCCGAGCTCGATCCGCTGTGGGCGGTCTTGGAGGATCTCCAGCTTCCGGTGCACGTGCACGGCGGCACTGGCAGCCCCAACTACGGCCGCTTCCCGGTTTCTCCCCTCCTGCATATCAGCGAGGCACTGTTCTATTCACAGCGACCGCTCGTGCAGTTTCTCCTGTCGGGCATTTTCGAACGCTTTCCGCGACTGAAGTTCGTGATCACCGAGCTCGGGTGCGCCTGGGTTCCGCCGCTGCTGGAACAGCTCGACTCTTCCATGAAGATGCTGAGCAGCGGTAGAACCGGTGAGCTGCGCTTAAGCGGCGATCTCATTTTGCCCATGCTCCCCAGCGAGTACTTCGCCCGGAACTGTTGGATCGGCGTCAGCCAACCCAAAGTTGTCGATGCGCTCACCCGCTCAACGCTGGGTTCGGATCGGTTCATGTGGGGGAACGACTACCCCCACGAAGAGGGGACGTACCCTTTCACCCGAGAGCACCTGCGCCAGATCTTCCATGGGACACCCGAGACCGATATGCGAAACATCCTGGCCGGAAACGCTGCCGCCCTCTACAATTTTGATCTCGATGCGCTGGCGCCATATGCCGCACAGCACGGTCCGACGGTGGCCGAGTTGTCCCAAGCGCTCGACGGGCTTCCCGACTCGCCGAATCAGGCCCTGTTGATTGGGGCCGCCGGGATGGCCGGCGCCCGGTAGGCACTGGTCGTCTACCTTGTTCGACGTGCTCACGATCTCGGTGGTCCCATGCGGACCAGCCGCAAGCCCCGCACGCCGCGGACCGACCGGCCCGAGACGACAACGATGATCGACCAGAGCACGCGTGGCCATGCCTGACGCGATCACCGACGAGGGCGTTGCCCGCCTGCGGGAACGTATCGGGATTGCTCGTCCGCATACCAATCCTCCCCACTACCGCAGCCCCAATGAGGATGCCTTTCGTCACGTCGCCGAGGCCTACGGCGACGACAATCCCCTCTGGTGCGACCCGTCCTACGGCGCCGGAACACGGTGGGGTGGCCCGATCGCCCCCCCGCACCTGGTCGGCGGGGACACCCTCATCGGCGAGGATGAAGTGACACAGCTCGAGGGCGAGACCAAGGCAAAAATGAAAGGTGACCCGCTCGGCGGCGTCCACGCTTTCTATTCGGGCTCGTTCCGGGAGTGGTGGAACCCGCTGCACCCCGGAACCCGGGTGACCCGTCGCAACGCGCTGGTCGGCGTGCACGACAAGACCGGTGAATTCGCCGGCCGGGCCGTGCACGAGTGGCTAGCTGAGGTCTTCGCCGCGGCCGATGGTCCCGTGCTGTCGGGCCAGTACCGACTCATGATCCGAGCCGAGCGGGAAAAGGCGGCCGAACGCAAGAAGAACGACCAGACCGAGATACGCCCGTACACCGACGACGAGATCGCGGCCATTGGGCAGTCCCTCGCCGGCGAGCGGGCCCGACGACGAGGGGCGGATCCACGGTGGTGGGAAGACGTCCATGAGGGTGACGAGATTGCGTCGCTGGTGAAGGGTCCCTTGCGGGTGACCGACATGGTCGTGTGGCACACCGGGATGGGGATGGGCCTGTACGGCGTCAAAGCCCTCCGTCTCGGCTACGACCAGCTGCAGCGCATGCCGCGCTTCTTCAAGCCTGACGACTTGAACATTCCCGACGTCCAGCAGCGGGTGCACTGGGACCCCGAATGGGCACACCGGGCCGGCAATCCCGCCAGCTACGACTACGGGCGCATGCGCGAGACGTGGCTGATCCACCTGTGCACCGACTGGATGGGTGACGACGCCTGGCTGTGGAAACTCGACTGCCAGTTTCGAAAGTTCAACTACGTGGGCGACACCCACTGGATGCATGGCCGGGTTTCACGAAAGTACCTGGCAGACGACAATCGCCCGGCGGTCGATCTGGACCTCTGGGGAGAGAACCAACGGGGCGAGACGACGACGCCGGGCCACGCCACCATCTTGCTGCCTTCCCGTGAGCACGGCGAGGTCAGGCTGCCAGAACCTCCGGGCGGAGCGGCCACGTGCCAGGACGCCCTTGATGCGTTGGCCGCACGCTTCGCGGCAGAGGAGAAGCGGTGAAGCCCTATCCGGAAATACCGCCCGGCATCGTGGTCGAGCATGACGGACCGGTCCTGCGGATTCGCCTGAACCGTCCGGAACGACGCAACAGCCTCACCGATCCGATCGTGTACGCGCTGACCGACCTGGTGGACGCGGCGGCCAGCGACGAGTCGGTCAGGGTCATCCACCTCGAGGGGACGGGAGATCATTTCTGCTCCGGATTCGATCTGGCCGAGAGAACGTCGGGGCCTGACCGACCTCGGGTCGGTTCGATTCACCGGCGCATGAACGGACACGTCAACCGACTCATCCCGGCCATGCTCACCTGTCAGACGCCGATCGTTTGCGCCGCTCGCGGGTGGATCATCGGCCTCGGTCTCGACCTCCTCCTGGCGTCGGACTTCGCCGTGGTCGCGGACGATGCGAGACTCTGGGCACCGTTCACGACGTTCGGTTTCACCCCCGACAGTGGTGCCACCTGGCTCATCCCGCGCTTGGCCGGGGTGGCCCGAGCCCGCGAAATGCTCATGCTGGGCGAGAAGGTCACGGGTACCGACGCCGCCGCTTGGGGATTGGTCCACCGATCGGTGGCCGCGGCCGAGCTCGAGTCCGCTTCTCACCATCTGGTCGAACGATTGGTTTCGGCTCCCACCGTGGCGGTCGGTCTGACAAAGCTCCTGCTGCACCGCGGCCTGACGTCTGACATCGACCGCCACCTGGCCGACGAGGCCTGGGCGATGGATGTCTCGAGTCGCTCCGAGGACTTCAAGGAATACGGTCGGGCTAGCCAGGAGAAGCGAGAGCCCCGATTCACCGGGCAGTGAGAAACGCCACCGGGTGACGCTTCCGGCCCACCGGCAAACCCAAATCTTCCCGATTCGGATATAATATGCAGAATGGAGTTCGTTGCGGCAACCGCGGGGGCCGCGCCCGCGGCCGGACGGCCCCTCGAGGGCATACGGGTGCTGGCGGTCGAACAGATGCAGGCACTGCCGTACGCCACGCAGCTCCTGGCCCGCTTGGGCGCTGATGTCGTCAAGGTGGAGCCGCTGACCGGCGAACTGGGTCGGGCCTCGCTGCCGGCCATGGCCGATCCCGACGGTCGCCCGGTGGGAGCGACGTTCTTGCGGAACAACCTGAGCAAACGCAGCATCTGCGTCGACCTCAAGCAACCCGAGGGACGCCAGCTGGTGCTCGACATGGCACCCCGATTCGACATCTTCGCCGAGAATTTCAAGTCGGGAGCGATGGACCGGCTCGGTCTCGGATTTGATGACGTCGTCGCCGTCCATCCGCGCTGCGTCTACGCCTCGGTGTCGGGTTTCGGTACCTCCATGCCCACCCCCTATGCCGATTGGCCCGCTTTCGCCCCGATCGTGGAGGCCATGTCGGGCATCTACGAGACCAAACGTCAGGGCGATCTCCCGCCCGCGGTGTCCCCGGTCGGCGCGCTCGGGGACATCGGGGCAGCGCTCTTCGCCACGATCGGCCTCCTCGCCGCCCTCAGGGACCGCGACCGTACCGGGCGCCCCAGCTACGTCGACGTGGCCATGCTCGACTCCGTCATGGCCATGACGGACATCGTCACCAATTACTGGTCGATGGGGGTCGACAACGGTGACTCCGGATCGGTCATCAATCACGGCTTCCGGGCCGCCGACGGCTGGTTCGTCATGCAGGTGGCGCGGCAACACATGTTCGAACGCCTGGCTGACGTGGTCGGTCACCCCGAATGGCTGTCCGACCCGCGGTTCGACAGTCCATACGGGTGGGTCGAGCATCTCGAGGATGTCGTCCGCCCGGCCATTGAGGGCTGGGCGGCTGGGAGAAGCCGGTTGGAGGCCTGTGAAGCCCTCAGCCAGGCCGGCCTCGCCGCCGGCCCATGCATGCGGCCGGATGAATTGGTGTCGGATCCCCATGTCGCCGCTCGTCACATGCTGGTGGGGATCGAACGCACGGACGGCATCGATCAACCGGTGCTGGTACCGGGCAATCCGGCCAGGATCGCCCGTCGCCCCGCGGGCGGTGATCGACGCATCCCCTGGCTCGGGGAGCACACCGACGAGATCTTGGGCACCGAGCTCGGCCTGACCGACACTGAGATCTCAGCCCTCAGATCCTCCTGCGTCGTCGGATAGGGGGCGATCCGACCGGCCGAGCTCGTCGTCGCCCATCTCAGGCCCACGCCACGATGGGCCCGGCCGCCTCGATCATCTCGGCCATCTGGCCCGGGTCGGTGGCCAGGGTGGATGGTGCGCCTCCGGAAGGAATAGTTCCAAAGACCAATCGGCGCAGACGCTCGCGGTGCGACGCGGCGTCGAGCCGCTCTCCTTCGGGGTCCCAGACCTCAACGGGCACGCGAAGCCCGAGCGTCGTCGCCGCGTCGACGATCGCCGCGGTCGGGCCTTCGGCCGAGCGATCGGTGACGGCCAGGGACGGTTGGGAAGGCCGGCGGAGCAACGAGACGGCGACGCAGGCGGCGGCGAACCCAGGCCACGGTGTGGACGGCACGATCACCGCTCCAAGTCTCGTCGTTCCCAATGTCCGCGCCACCCAGAATCCGGCCACGCCCGGGTCGGCCGCGATGAGCGCACCCTCGGCCAGACACTGGGCGTAGTGCAAGGTCACTCGACTGGGGGGAATCGGGGTGGTCTCGACCGTCCACCCGCGCTGGGTGACGTCGGCCAGTCGATCGCGCAGTGGTGGCGGACGCGGGGTGCCGCGCGCAGAGCCGCATCGCTCGGCAAACGGAGCCAGGCCTCCCGGGGGCAAGTGGAGCGCGGGCGCCAGTTTCCAGCGCCGATCGGGCGACTCGGCTTGGTCGAGGCCGGTGGCGATGATCAGGTCGACCTCGCCGAGGCCACTCAGGACGAAGTCGTCGGCTTGCAGACCGACCGTGGCCAGGTGGTGCCGGCTTCTCCAGTCGAACACCCCTTTGGCCCCCCACGTGTTGAGGACGCCCAACCTTGCGGCCACGGCCAGATCGTGCAGTCCCGGCACCGCCCCGTACCGGATGACACCGGGACCGGCCAGCACCACCACCGAGGCCGCGGCATCCATGACGGCCAGCGCCTCCTCGGCCGGTTGCACCCAGGTGTCCTCTGGCGGTGGTGGCGATGGGATCAGGTCAGCCACCGGCTCATCGGAGCCGAGGGTCAATCGCAGCTCGACTTCTCCCGGACCGCACAACACGGGAAGGGCGCCGACCAACGCCTCGGCCGATTCTGCCTCGACGACGTGCCGAGGCCCAACATCGACTGCCGGCAGCACGAACACACCGTCGCCACGGTGGATGGCGGCGCGCCGCCCGTGCACGCGCTGATGGGCCGCACCGAACGTCGGGGCAAGGGCGTCCGGCACGGGTACGACCTCCAGTGGGCCGAACGGCGTTCCGTACACGGCGTCGATGCCCGCGGCGCGAGCCACCCGGAGCCATAGCTCCGCCGCCGGAATCGACGTCACGTGCGTCGGCCGTGAGCGACGGCGTTCGAGTTCAACGCTCGCCCGGCCGCTCGATCGGAGCCCACTCGGGCTCACGCTTCTCGGCGAAGGCCAACGGTCCCTCGGTCTGGTCGGGATGGCCCCACATGGAGACCAACTCGGCGGCACCCGCTTTGCAGGCGTCGGTGAGGCCCCGTTCGAGGGCTCCCCAGAGCGCCCGCTTGGTGGCCGCCATGGCCGCCGGGGAATTGCGGGCGATCTTCTCGGCCAGAGCCTGGGCCTCTTCACGTAGGCGTTCGGGCGGATCGACCACCTGGCTGATCATGCCCAACGCCAGGGCGCGGTCGGCCGACATGCGCTCGTGCCGCCCCACCAGGGCCATGCGCAGGACCGCCTCGAAGGGCATGCGACGGGCCAGGCCGATCAGCTCGAAGGCCGCCACCTGGCCGACCGAGACGTGCGGATCGAAGAACTGAGCGTCGGACGCCGCCATGACGATGTCGGCATCGGCCACCCAGTGGAAGCCTCCGCCGGCACAGATCCCGTTCACAGCCGTGATGACCGGCTTCCATACGCCGTTGTGCCAGGACGTAAAACCGAGGTCGAAGTTCTCAACCGATTCTCGGTAGCGCTGCATGCCGAGTCCATCCGACGAGATCTCCACCATGTCGGCCCCGGTTTGGAAAGCCTTCCCTTCCCCGGTGTGGACGATGACGCGAACGGCGGGGTCGGCGTCAAGCTCGCGCCACGCTTCAGCGAACTCGTCGCGCATGGCGTTGTTCATGGCATTGAGCCGATCCGGGCGGTTGTTGATCAGCCAGCCCACCGGGCCGTGGCGCTCTATCTTCAAGGTCTCGAACACCGGTGGGCGTCCCCTTTCGTGTGCTGGCGACGTCATGTCCCGGCGAGGCTCTCGTCGGATGGCGAGGCCCACTCGGGCTCACGCTTCTCGGCGAAGGCCAACGGTCCCTCGGTCTGGTCGGGATGGCCCCACATGGAGACCAACTCGGCGGCACCCGCTTTGCAGGCGTCGGTGAGGCCCCGTTCGAGGGCTCCCCAGAGCGCCCGCTTGGTGGCCGCCATGGCCGCCGGGGAATTGCGGGCGATCTTCTCGGCCAGAGCCTGGGCCTCTTCACGTAGGCGTTCGGGCGGATCGACCACCTGGCTGATCATGCCCAACGCCAGGGCGCGGTCGGCCGACATGCGCTCGTGCCGCCCCACCAGGGCCATGCGCAGGACCGCCTCGAAGGGCATGCGACGGGCCAGGCCGATCAGCTCGAAGGCCGCCACCTGGCCGACCGAGACGTGCGTGTCGAGGAAGGAGGCACTCGAGGAGGCCATGACGATGTCGGCGTCGGCCACGAAATGCAGCCCGCCCCCGGCGCAGATCCCGTTCACCGCGGTAATGACCGGCTTCCACACGTCGTTGTGCCAGCCGGTCAGTCTCAGCTCGGCTCGGCGCGTCCGTCCGGACTGCTTGCGCAGGGCGTCGGGATTGCGGCTCAGCTCGACCACGTCGAGGCCGGTCTGGAAGGCGTCCCCTTCCCCCGTGTTCACGATGACACGCACAGCCGGGTCCGCGTTGAGCTCGCGCCAGGCCTCCTCCAGTTCGTCGAGCATGACGGCGTCCATGGAGTTCCCAGCGGCCGGTCGGTTGAAGATGAGCCAGCCGACCGGGCCGTTGCGTTCAACCAGAAGCGTGGAGTACGAGCTCAACTGCGGGGAACTTCCTTCCATGGAAGCGTCGAGTACGGGTCTGGCTCGCGTGGCAATCCGAGGACGCGCTCGGCCACGATGTTCTTGTTGATCTCGGTGGTCCCACCTTCGATCGTGTTGGCCCGGCTCCGCAGCATCCCGCGAACCTCATGCGGCAATGTATCGGCGTAGTCGCCGAGGTCGTCCAGCCAGGCGGTGGCCCCCATGCCCAGCACCGACGTGGCCGCGAGCTGTATGCGCTGGTTGAGCCCTCCTTGATGGACCTTGCCCACCGAGCTCTCCGGACCGGGTGATCGTCCGGCGCGCACCTGGCTGCGGACGCGTTGGTTCGTCCATTCCCGGACGCGCTCCTCGCAGTAGAGGCGGATGATCTCGTCGCGACAGACCGGGTCGTCCCATCCTCCGGGCCCACCGCCAGCGCTCCGCCGTCGGGCCAGCCGGATGAGATAGGCCACACTCGAGCCTCCGATGCGGTCGACACCACCCGAGCCACCCCCAGACACCATCTGGCGCTCCCCCGACAGGGTGGCGTTGGCGACCTTCCAGCCCGCGCCGACCTCACCCACCCGGTGGGCGTCGGGCACCGTGGCTCCGTCGAGAAAGACCTCGTTGAAATCAACCTCGCCCCCGATGTGTCGCAACGGGCGAACATCAACACCGGGCTGGCGCAGATTGATGAGGAAATAGGTCAGGCCCTGGCGTTTTGGCACATCGATGTCGGTACGAGCCAGCAGTACCGCCCAGTCCGACAGGTGCGCCCACGTGGTCCACACCTTTTGGCCCGTGATCGTCCACTCATCCCCGTCCAGGTCGGCACGAGTGGCCAAGGACGCAAGATCCGAACCGGCCCCGGGCTCGCTGAAGAGCTGGCACCAGACTTCCTCGTTCCGGACCATGGGGGGGAGAAATCGGAGACGCTGCGCTTCGGATCCATGGGCGAAGAGTGCCGGTGCGGCCAGATTCAGACCCAATGGATTGAGTCGCCCCAGGTTGAACGGACGCAGTTCCTCTTCGACTCGTCGCGCCGCGGCTGGTGAGAGGTCGAGGCCACCGTACGCCCTGGGCCAAGTAGCGGCCACGAGACCGGACCTCCCGAAATTCGGGTACCAAGACGCATAGTCGGCTCGCGTCCTTACTTCTCGGACGGCGGCGGGTCCACCTCTCCGGCCGGCCTCAATCCACGCTTGGGGGAGACTCGACTCGATCCAGCTCCGCACCGCGTCGACCACCTCGTCGACGGAGGCGTCCGGCCCGACGCCCAGGGGACCGGCGGAATCGACCGGCGGCTCCGGAGTGGATTCGGCCTCAAGCACCCGGCCCACCGGCCCACCGGCTCACCGGCTCGTGCGCACGGGTCGTTGACGTCGCATCGTGGAATGGACCGGGGAGCGCCTTGATCAGAAAGGTGGGGAACTCACTCATCGGATCCGGCGCGGTGGTCGATCCGCAGCACCGCCCCCGGACCGTTACCGGTCTCGTCTTGCACGTGATAGTGGATGGTACCCTCCCTCGATTTCGCTCGTATGGGGGCAGGGACCCCTCGAGTGATCTCTGCCCAGCGACGGTGAAATCTTCCTCACGCGGTTGCTTTCGCGGCCAGCTCTCCCAGGTCGACACCCTGTCCGCTGCGGGTGAACCGGCCCTTGTCGTAGGAGCGAATCTCGACGTCATGCCCGGCTGCTTCGGCTCGCAGTGCCTGTACCGTGCACCGCTCACGGGGGCGGTGGGCGAAGGGCTCGAAGGAGTACCACTCGCTGGCGTTGCGCCACGTCATCTTCTCGACTTCATCGTCAGGCACACCGGTGACCACGTCCGCCAGCTCCTCGGGGGCGTGCGGCCACGACGAATCCGAGTGGGGATAGTCACATTCCCAGGCAATGTTGTCGATGCCGATCTGATGCCGTAGCTGAACGCCCACCGGGTCCGAGATGAAACACGTCAAGAAGTGTTGACGGAAGACTTCGCTCGGCAACTTGTCCCCGAAATCCTGCCCCGTCCACGACCGATGCATGTCATAGGTTCGGTCGATCCGGTCGAGGAAGTAGGGAATCCACCCGGTACCCCCCTCAGACAGGGCGATTCGGATGTCGGGGAAGTTCTTCAAGACCCGCGACCACAGCAGGTCGGCTGCCGCACTGCAGATGTTCATCGGCTGCAGGGTGATCATCACATCGACGGGAGCATCCGGAGCCGTCACGGTGATGCTTCCCGATGAACCGAGGTGGATCGACAGCACAACATGCTCGTCGCACAGCGCCGTCCAGAGCGGATCCCACGACGGGTCGTGAAAACTGGGAAAACCGAGCGCAGCCGGGTTCTCGGTGAAGGTCATGGAGTGGCAGCCCTTGGCCGCCACCCGCCGGACTTCTTCGGCACACAGCTCGGCGTCCCACAGGATAGGGAGAGCCATCGGGATGAAACGGCCCGGGTAGGAGCCGCTCCACTCCTCGATGTGCCAGTCGTTGTACGCCCGCAACACCGCCAGCGCCAGGTCCTTGTCCCGGCATGCGGCGAACAGTCGGGCGCTGAAGCCCGGAAAGGACGGAAAGTTCATGGAGCCCAACACTCCGCCAGCGTTCATGTCCTTGATGCGCTCGTGGACGTCAAAACACCCGGGGCGCATCTCGTCGAAGGCGGTCGGTTCGATCCCGTACTCCTCCTTGGGCCGCCCGGCCACGGCATTCAACCCGATATTGGGTATCTGCGTGCCGTTGAACACCCACACGTCGCTCCCGTTGGCCAGCCGCTCCACCCGGGGCGCGAAGTCCTGGTACGCCGCCGGCAATCGACCCGCGAAGAGATCCGGAGGCTCCACCACGTGATCGTCCACGCTGATCATGATCATGTCGTCGGCTCGCATGTGCGTCCTCCCCTGCCTTCGAGTTCCGGATAAACCATAGTTCGAACTTCTGAATCTCAATTCTAACCGGCCCGAATCGATGCCGACCGACCCTGGGTCATATATAATATGCATCCCCGGGTGCGGGCGCAGACCCAGTGGTCCGAGCGGCCCAAGGCCTGGTGGCGCCTGCTTTTCTGCGCTCCGACGCCGCGGCGCGGCTCAGGGAGCAGCCAGTCGACGTTGACGGTGAACCGGCCGTCCCCAGCCGGGGATTGAGAGCGGCGTCCTCACAGTCGCCCGTCCTGACGCAAATCTTCGGCCACCCAGGATGGTGAACGCCGCTCCTTGAAGGCGAGCCACCCTTCTAGGCATTCCGGCCCGGCGAGGCTTTCGTCCATCGACATGCGGTCGTAGCGGCCGTAGACCTCGTTGACGGCGCGCTTGACCGCCAATCGGGCCTGCGGCGCCGTCCGACAACAGGCACTCAGCACCGAGCGTCCCTCATCGAGCAAATGGTCGTGCTCGGTGACACGTGTCACCAAACCCCACGCACAGGCTTCCTGTGCGTCAAGCGTCCTCCCGGTGAACAGCAGGTCGCGAGCCCGTGCGGGCCCGATCTGGGCCGGCAGATACGCGGCGTAGCCCATGTCGGCGATACCCCGGTACAGCTCCGGCGCCCGGAAGGTTGCCCTGTCACTCGCCACCGTGACGTCGGACAACATGGCCATGAGCAGCCCGCCACCCTGGCAGATGCCGTTCACCGCGCTGACGATCGGCTTTCGGGAGTTGCGGATCGCTTCGAACGGGGTCGTGTCCATTCCGAGGAGACCGGTGACGTTGCCCCAGTCATCCATCGTTGGTCCACCGAGGTCGCCGCCCGGAATGAACACGTCGCCGGTCCCCGTGAGGAGCATCCCCGACAGCGTGGGGTCGGCATTGACGACGTCAACGGCGTAACGCACGGCGAAGTACATCGCCCCGGTCATGGCGTTGCGCGCTTCTGGACGGTCGACAATGCAACTGGCCAGACTCCCGTTCCGTTCGAATCGCACGTAGGGCGTACCCAGCCAGTCTCCTTCGGGCGGTCGGCCTTGGGTTTGATCATGCACGGTGCTTCTCCTCCGTTGGGTCAACTGCTCGATCGCTGGGTACCTGGGCCGATGCCCCGCTGAACCTCTCCTGAAGATCAGGCTTGTCCACTTTGCCCGCGATCGTGCGGGGCAGGGCAGACATATTCTCTACCCGTTCGGGCCAAGCCTGCCGTCTGAGGCCGTTCGTCTCGAGGTGCGCCGCCAGTGATGTGACGTCGAACGGATCGTGCCCGGCTCGCAGCTCGATCACCGCGCACAGCCGCTCTCCCGTCCTCTCATCGGGCAATCCCACCACGACCGTGTCAACCACGGCGGGGTGACGACGTATGAGTTCCTCGACTTCCGCCGCCCAGATGTTCTCGCCGTTGCGAATGACGACGTCCTTGAGGCGGCCGGTGATGGTGACGAATCCTTCGTCATCTACGGCCCCCAGGTCACCGGTGCGGATGAAGCCTCCTTCGTCAAAGGCGGCCGCATCCAGTGACGGGTCCACGTAGCCCTGCATCATCTGAGGGCCGCGTACCCGCAGCTCGCCGACTTCACCGTGGGCAACCGCCACGCCCTCCGGTGACACCACTCGAAGTTCCACGCCCGCCAGCGGACGACCCTCGGTCAGTGACAATTTCTCGTCAGGATCGTTTGGCCGGCCCATGGTGAGCACGGGCGCCTCGGTGAGTCCCCACCCAGACAGGATCCCGGCCCCGCCCAACTCCTCCTTGACCTGGCGATGGAGCCCGGGCGGCTTCGGCGCACCGCCACCGGGACAACAGCGCAAACGGGGGAAGATCGGCGTGTGCGGATGTTGACGTTGCACGTGGAGATATCCCAAGTGGAATGCCGTACCGGAGCCGGCCATGGTGACGCCTTCACGACGGAGCATCTCGACAGCCCGGGGTGGATCAAAGCTCTCGATGAGGATAAGTGCCGACCCCGACATGAAACTGGCCAGCAGGTTGATGGGTCCCCCGACATGGGCAATGGGGAATGCGAGTCCGCTGCGGTCAGATGGCACCATCTCCAGATGGGCTGCCATGCCTCTCGCAACGGCAGCCAGACCGCTGTCGGTGTGCCGTACCCCCTTTGGCCTTCCCGTCGAGCCGGACGTGTAGAAGTACCACCGGACGGGATCGGGCTGGTTCGCCCGATGGGCGACGGGAGGTGGAGGCAGAAGGCCGGCGCCGCTCTTCGGGAGTGGGCCTTCGAGCTCGAGTACCCGGGGGCGACCGCCGCGGACCGCCGCCATGGACCGGATCATCACCGCATAGTCCACGCCACGTTGCGGCGGGCCGACGAGCACCACGTCGACCTCCGCTTCCTGGGTGATGTGGCTGACCTCACGTTCGCGGTAGATCGGCACGATCGGGACCTGCACCACGGACAACCGTGACAGTGCCGCCATGAGCACACAGGTGTCGATCTTGGTGGGCAGGGCCCAGGCCACCACCCTCCCGGGCCCGATACCGTGCGCGGTGAGTCCCGCCCCTGCCTCTTGGGCAGCTTGACGGAACTCGGAGAAGGTCAGACGTCGACCATTGTCATCCACCAGGAACAATGCATCGGGTGTCGCGGCAACTCGACGTTCGAGCTGCTCCCACATGGTGGTCGGATCCGGCGCAACATCGGCTCGGCTCACACCGAGAAGGCTCGCGCGACCAATTGGTGCAACTCCGGCAACGAAAGGCTCTCTCCGGCATCCGTGCCATCGGACATGATCGAAGGGTCGACGGATTGGTAGGCCGCCATCAGCCCGCTGAAGAGATGCGCCAGGACCGTGGCGTCGCCGGCACAGAATTCGCCTGTCGTTTGCCCAGCGGCGAACAAAGCCGACTGCAGCTCCATTGATTCCGCCACATTGCTGGCGATCACGGCGTCAAGTTCGTTGGGATCCGAGAGTAGCGACGCGTTGCCGTAGCGCAGGAGGAGACGGCCGAAGGGTCGGAGGCGGCGAAAGAATCCGATCTGAAAGTCGATGAGCATGTGCAGCTTCTCGGTTGCCGTGCCTTCAGCCTCGAGGACGGCATGCATCCCGAGCATGAACTCGGCGCCACGGCGCACGAACATCTGACGAAACAGATCGTCCTTTCCATCGAAGAAGGAGTACACAGACCCCACAGAGAATTCCGCCAGTTCGGCAATCTCCCGGAGGGATGCATCGTGGAACCCCTTCTCGCCGAAGACCCGCTCGGCCGCATCAAGAAGTTGACCTCGGCTCAAGTCTTGACGTTGGGTCCGGCGCTGTTCACGGCGGCCGTTGTCGTCGTCAGCAGTCAAATGGTCCCCCGATGGGGGCCCCGCCGCCGAGCCGGCGCCGGTACCAGCACCCCATTCCGAGCAAATTGTCCACGACACTCCCGTTCACAAGGGTCCGAATCCGGCTGATCCCGGAATTTGAGTTGCAGTTCAAAATACTTCAGGCCAAATTCGAATGCCAATTTCGGGCCCGCCACCTTCGCAAGTAGCCAGCCAGTGTCCACGAGCTGCCCTCCACCTCTGGCCGTGTGGATCGAAACCCAAGGCAACGGATTGTATATGATCTGCATTGTCCGCAATCAAGCGCTGGCCCAGTCCGGGTCGTCGCCGCACCAGCGCCGGTGGGCGTCCCCGGTGCTCGACCGTGGGTTCATAGGGACCGCGTCGGCGTCATACAGAAAGCTGTCGCCATGGCCGAGTCACCTGTCTCACCAACCACGAGTGGAAAGGGAGCGATCGGGCCCGGGCTGAAGGGTCGGCGAGTCCTCGTCGTCGGGGCGTCGGCGGGCATCGGGCGGGCCTTCGCCGTACGCGCCCTCGATGTGGGTGCTCACGTCGTGGTCACTTCCCGCCGGGCCGACCGCCTCGACAGCCTGCTCGCCGAGGCCGACACCGACCTCGGCATCGCCGCGGTCGGCGATGTTCGCAAGGAGGAGGACTGCAGGCGCATCGTGGCCGAAGCCGCGTCCGCCCAGGGGAAGATCGATCTCATTCTGTACTCGGCCGGAGTGGCGCCGTTGGAGCCACTGGCTTCGACCACCGCCGCGGACTGGGCGTCCGTACTGGAAACTCACGTGCTCGGACTGCACCATGTCGTGCGCGCCGCTCTTGAGCATCTGTCCCCTGTGGCCGTGGTGGCGGTGCTCTCATCGGAAACGGTGGGAAGGCCGCGATCCATGATGGGTGCCTACGGAGCGAGCAAGGCGGCACTCGAAGAGTCAGTGCGAACCTGGAGTATTGAGCAGCCTCTGGTGCGTTTTTCGACCATCGCCGTCGGCGGGTGCTTCCCCACCGAGTTCGGTGCCTCCTTCGATCCCGGCCACCTCACCGACGCGCTCAATGACTGGACCCGACATGGGCTCATGACCGAACGAATGCTTGATCCCGACGATGTGGCCGGGACGCTCGTCGGCATACTCGGGACCGCCCTTGACTACCCGGACGTCGGACTCGAGCACATGGTCATTCGGGCGAACTCTCCTGTGGTGGGAGCCTCTCCGACACCCTGGTGAGGGCCACAGCCACCCTCTACATCGACTCGACGCCGTCGGCCATCTGATCCAGCAGGTCGGCCAGCGCAGCCGGGGCTTCACCGGCCACGCCGTGGCCGGCGTCAATGTCAACGACCTGCACACCTCCCATGTGGGGCAGCATCATCTCCACCAGCTCGGGAGTCACGACGCGATCTTGCCGGCAACGGATGAACGTCCTCGGAAGCCGAGGGGGCACCCGGCTCCAGCCGTCATAGACCTCGTGGAGGGGTCCGGGCGCCTCCAGGCCCATGCGGGGATCGTTCTCGACGATTTCGAGCTCGGTCGCGATGGGCGGCTCGCCCGGTCGAAGCCCGCCCAACGTCTTGCCCTTGGCCATCTCACGGACCAGGTCCAGGTGGTCGACCGCCAGGTCTCGAAGGCGGGGCTTGATGTAGTCGACCGGGCGCCGGCCGTCCGCCGGCACGGTAGCCGCCACGAACACCAAATGAGCGACCCGGTCGGGGAGTCCGGCCGCCACTTCCGGTATGACATACCCGGCGGACGAGTGCCCGACCAGCACGACCGACCCGAGGTCGTGTTCGATGATCTCGTCAATGACGGCGCCGACCCACTCGGCCCGCGTGATGGTCGAAAGGTCAGACGGGCTGTAGCGACGGCCGGGCAGGTCCACGGCGTGCGCCGGGGTGCGCAGGTAGGGCAGGACCGGATCCCACATGGTCGAGGTCACGGTGCCCCCGTGCACCAGCAGCAGCGTCGTCGTCATGCTCCTCCTCCTCGGTGACTGCTCCACGCCGTTGGTTCCGGCCGAGTGAGAACGGGGCTCACCGGGGAATGAGCTGCACGGCGAGTTGATCGTGCCGGCGAACCATCAGGCTGGACACCCACTGTGGTGGCTGCTGAGGATCCAGGTGAATGGCGCTGGTGCGCTGCAGCAGCGCCGTGAGGACCACGCGGGCCTCGAGGCGCGCCAGCGGCGCGCCGACGCAGTGGTGAATGCCACGGCCGAAGGCGACGTGACGGCGGGGGACCTTGCGCTCGAGGTCGATGTCGTCAGGACGGTCGAAGGTTCCGCTGTCACGATTGGCGGCGCCCCACAGGAGTAACACCGTCGCCCCGGCCGGGATCGGCACATCACCCAACGTGGTGTCAGAGGGAACGGTCCGCAGGAGGAAGCGGAACGGAGACTCTAGGCGCAACGCTTCCTCGATGAAGGCCGGGATGAATTCCGGATTGGCCCGGAGATGGCGCTGCAGATTTTGATGTTCGGCCAGCATCCGGACGGCATTGCCGAGCAAGCTCGTCGTTGACTCACCTCCCGCGCTCAGCAATGTATGGAGCAGTACACCACCCTCTTGAAGGTTGAGGATGCCGTCGGCGATCCCGCGAGCGACCGTGCCGAGGATCTCATCGTTGGGGTTCGTCGCCGCATCCGTGAGTTGATCGGCGATCCACCCCTCGACTTCAATGGTGCGGACGATGAGTGACTCCAACTCCGGCAGAGTGGCGGTGGCGCTCAACATGGACGTCGAATCAAATGCAGCGCGCAGAAGTTCCATTGGGTCGCTGTCGCGGAATCCGATCAGACGGCTCATCACCGTAATCGGCACAATGTTGCCAACGGTCGCCATGAAATTAACGCGGCCATCACCGATTGCTCGGTCCAGACACCCCAGAGCGACCTCGGACACCTCCGGCTCCAGCGCGTCCATGCGTTTTGCCACCAGCTCCGAGAACACGACCTCCCGGTGGACCTTGTGCACTGGCGGATCAGCGGTGGCCAGGACGTCAACGCCAGCGTCGCCGAAGGAGACCCGGTTGGGAAGGCCCTCCTCGTCTCGGTACAGCAAGAAGCGAATATGCGACGAGAAGTCCTCGACGCGGGACGCCGCTTCGGCCAGCAACGGGTAGGTGCTGACGGTGAAGACATCAGTACCTGGGACGTGCCATACCGGTGCCTCCGCGTGCAGCCGCCGGTAGAAGGGGTACGGATCGTCGATGACGGCGGAATCGAGAAGGAACGTGCCGGGAAGTGCCATGGTCATTGGATCCCTCCTGAAGTGGCTGCTGATGCCATTTGGCGGAACATCTGGCTCGGGTCCTGGTAGGCCCAAGTGGCCACGACTTTGTCTTCGGCGATCTCGTAGACCTCGCAAATCGCCACGTCGATGCTGCGGCCGTTCGATGTCAGACCGACGTAGTCGGCCGTCTGGGTGCCCCGCAGTCGCCATCGCGCGCACACGAAGGCACCCTCGCTGATCAGGAGCTCCTCGTCGAGTCGGAGTGGGCTGAACGCCCTCACAAGCTGCCGGAGGCTTTCCGCCACATCGTCGAGACTCACAGGCTGGTCGAACCCTGAGACCCATCTCTCACACGTTGGAGCGAAGTGCGAGATGTAACCGTCGACATCACCCGCGTTCATTGCCGCCACCGCGGAGCGTATGGCGTCTGCGCTCGAACTGTCACTCATCAGTCCCGCTCCCCGTTCCTGTGGATCAGCGTCGGTCATAGGTGATGCCGGACGTCTCGCAGTCGAAGACTGCGCTGCTGAGGGATTCGTCTCGGAGCTCCCGTTTCAACACCCGGCCCACCGGGCTCCTGGGCAGCTCCGACCTGAACTCGATGTAGCGCGGGAGCGCGAAGTAGGGAAGCTGGTCGATACACCACCGGAACAGTTCTGCCTCGCTGAGTTCAGAACCTGCCTTGAGGGTCGCCGTGATCTTCAAGTCGTCCTCGGTGAGTTGACTCGGTACGGCGTGCACCGCCACGTCGGCGATCTGACCGTGTCCCATCAGAATCCGCTCGACTTCGAAACTCGAGATGTTCTCGCCGCGACGGCGCAGGTAGTCGGCCTTTCGGTCGACGAAATAGAGGTAGTCGTCGTCGTCGACGTGCCCGATATCACCGGTGTGGTACCACCAATTCCGGCTGCTCGATACGGTTGCCTCGGGCTGGCCCCAATAGCCGGCGAACATGACGTGAGGTCGCTTCGGACGGATGACAATCTCGCCATCTGTTCCCCGGGCCAGTTCATTGTCGTCATCATCGAAAATGCGCACATCGAAGTATTCGTCGTTGATGACGCCTGCGGCGTTGGGCCGGTTGGTCATCCCCGTCGGCTGCCACGACACCAGGCTTGCCTCGGTCACGCCGTACGCCCCGGAGAAGGTGCGGACGCCGAAACGCTGACGGATGACCTTGTCCACTTCGACCGGCATGGGAGCAGCGCCGATAAGTCGCAGACTTCGGTTGGCTTCGGGGGATCCCGAGAGTGGCATCTCCGGGCGGTCGGTGTCGTGGGCCAGGAGGTAGGCCATCGTCCCCAGGGTCGAGGTGATGGTGGCGCCCACCCGGTTCATCTCGCTCCAGAAATTCGACACGGAGAACCGTCGGTAGATGGCGGCCCGCCCACCGTAGAGAAGCGGCCCGACCACGGCGGTGGTGATGGCATTGAAGTGGAACAACGGCAACGGCGTCCACACCACGTCGTCGGCCGTCCGATCCCAGCAGACGCCGATCTGTTCGGTCAGGGCAGCGTGATAGTTATGGCTCAGCATGCAGCCTTTGGAGAGCCCGGTCGTCCCACCCGTATAGACGAAAGTGGCCAAGTCACCCGGTGACGGCGCCGTGGTGGGCGGCGCGTTGGTGGCGCTCAGCAAGTCCGTCCACTTGTGCACGTTGCCGGGAAGCTCTCCCTGCACCTCGCCGATCACCACCAGGTGGTCGAGATCCCCACTCTGTCCGAACACCTGGGCTGCCCGCGCGGCCAGGGATGCCTCGACCACCAGTACCTTTGAGCCGGAGTCGGACAATTGGTGCCGCAGGTACTCACCCTTGTACGCCGTGTTGATCGGCACACTGATGGCTCCGGCCTGCACGGTCCCCCACCAACTGAGAGTCGCTTCGGGTGAGTTCTCAATCAGGGTGGCCACCCGGTCGCCCGGATTGACCCCGAGTTCCGCCAGGGCATTGGCCAGGCTGTTGGCGGTGTCGTAGACCAGTCGAGCCGACAATTTCGTCGCACAGACGTCGAGATATTCGCCGTCCGGATCGTTCTCGAGTCGACGCTCGAGCAGGCTCCGCAAGGTGAGCTGCTCCGTTTCACTGCGCCAGGCGGTGCTCGACACGATGCTCCCTCTTTCTTGCGATCATTGCGTGCGTGCACTCAACCGGCCGCACGTGGCGTTATGGAAATCGGAGGACCCCAGTGGGCCAGCGCTCACTCGTTTTTCGACCTCTTGTATATGATATGCGCTACCACGAACCGTGAAATGCGGAGCCGCCTGCTGAGATCAGATCAGCCATTTTCTGGAACGCCGGATCGCCGCTACGGTGCCTCACCCTTGGGAGGGAAGTGGCCATGTTCATCATGAGGTTCGCCATGCGTTCGGGCCCGGTCGAAGCGTCTGAGCGGGCCGACCTGTACGCGGCGACCCTCGACATGTGCGCCTGGGCCGAGGATCGGGGCTGTGCCGCAGCCGTGCTGAGCCAACATCACGGCGTGGACGATGGCTACCTTCCGTCACCACTCCCGTTGGCGGCCGCCATCGCGGCACGGACCACGACCTTGCCGATCAGCGTGGCCGCCCTCCTGCTGGCCCTTTACGAACCGGTGAAGTTGGCCGAAGACCTCGCCGTCATCGACCTGATCGCACGCGGCCGGGTCAGCTATGTGGTCGGCGTCGGTTACCGGGCAGAAGAATTCGCCATGTTCGGCATCGACCCGAAGCGAAGAGGGGCGGTCGTGGAAAATCGGATCAAGGTCCTCCGTCGCCTCTGGGAGGGCAAAACTGTTGATGTCGAGGGTCGCCCGGCCACAATTGCGCCGATGCCCTTCACCCCCGGCGGACCCATATTGGCGTACGGAGGCGGCTCCGAGATCGCCGCCCGCCGAGCCGGCCGGCTCGGCCTGTACTTCCTGGCAGAGAACCCCGATACGGGCCTCGAGAACTTCTACACGGCGGCCGCCCTCGAGGCGGGAGTGACACCGGTCGGGTGTGCGTTTCCTGCGGTCGATGTCCCTCTCACCGTGTTTGTCGCCGATGATCCAGACGAAGCCTGGAATGAAATCGGAGAGTTCCTCCTGCGTGATGCCGTGAGTTACGCCAGCTGGAATTCCGCTCGGCTCGGCACCTCGTCGGTGTCGTTCGCAACCTCGGTGGCCGAACTCAGGGCGGAGCACGGCGCCTACCAGATTGTGACTCCCGAAGAAGCGCGCGTGTATGTCAAGAAGGGGAACGCGTTGGCCTTGCAACCGCTGGTCGGTGGCCTGCCCCCTGACGTTGGATGGCGCTATCTGGAGTCGGCGGCGGCGATCGGAACCGGTGAACTCGGAGTCGACTGAACAGATTCTGCCCTTGAATGGATGCCAGCCACACTGGTCGAAGGGCTCGCCAGCTGCGCCACGTGGAGTCACGGGATCACGGGATCTGCCCGTTGGCGCGGAGCCACTCGACGGTTTCGGCCATCGCCTCAGTCAGAGATCGAGGGGCGTAGCCGAGCGTCTGGCGGGTCTGGGTGTTGTCGAACCACGGCACGGGGAACCGCCGTTGGGCGAGATCGACCAGCGTGGCACCATAGCGGTCGGCCGACTGGGGGTCGGACGGATCGAGGACCACCTCGGCGATCCGGTGCGACACTCCGGCCTCCTCACACGCGACATTGAGAAAGGCGGCGGTGGACTGGGCGTCCTCGGCGCCGAACGCCAGGTACTTGTGGCCAGCGAGCCCCACCTTCGTGGCGGCGATGGCGCAGGTGGCAACGTCCTCGGCATATACCCACGGCACCGGGTACGACACATACTCGGAGATTTTGCCGTTGACGGCACCCCGAACGGCCCGGTTGAACGAGGTTGGGCTCATCGCCCGCTTCACCGATGCTCCGGGGCCGAACGTTCCGCCAGGGACGACGATGACGATGTCCTGGCCCTCTTCGTTCACCCGGCGCATGGCCTCGACGTAGGCCGATCCCTTCGTGACTGTGTACGGGTCGTCGCTCCAGTCGGCCGCCACGGGCGAAACTTCGGTAAGGGACACGTCGTGCTTGAAGAACGTCGTGGTGCTCAACGTGACCACTCGGATGTCATGCCTCGCCCCGGCGTCGAACACGTGGGAAGCTCCGTCCACGTTGGTCAAACGCTGTTCCTCGAGCTGCTGCTCGGCCCCGCCGAGTACGGCAGCCGAGTTGATGATGGCGTCGCAGCCGGCCGCCGACCGGACAATGTCGTCGGGTGACGTGATGTCTCCTTCCAGTGGCTCGACGCCGAACCCGGCCAGGGGCTGATAGTCGCTTCCCGGGCGGACCATTGCCCGCACGTGGTCGCCAGCGTCAACCAGCAGTCGGCATATGTTTGACCCGATCAGGCCGGTGCCGCCCGTGACGAGATACGTGGCCATCAGGTCCAGCCTCCTCGGTTATCCGCACCGCGCCATTGTCAACCCGCCTCACGTAGGACCCGCGTGAGCCAATCGTCGCTGTCACGTTGCGCCTGTCGTGCCACTCTCGAATCGACGAACATCTGAAATCCGTGAGGGGCCCCGGGGTAGACGTGCAGCTCGGTGGCAACTCCCGCCTGATTGAGTCGAAGCCCGTAGTCAATGGACTCGTCCCTGAACCCGTCCACAGCACCAACGGCGATGAACGAGGGTGGGAGTCCGGAGAGGTTGGTCGCTCTGGCCGGAGCCGCGTAGTACGGCACATCGGGACCGCCGTAGCCCTCGCCGAGATACGCTCGCCAGCAGAACTCGTTGGACTGTTTGCTGAAGACCGCCAACCCGTCGAGATTGCTTGAGGGGGTCTGCTGACGGTCATCGAGCATCGGCGCCTCGAGCAGCTGAAAGGCGAGCGGCATCTCACCGCGGTCTCGGAGCAGAAGGGCGAGCGCGGCGGCCAGCCCACCCCCGGCGCTCACCCCGTACACACCCATTCGGGAGCGATCCAGTCCGAGCTCTTGCGCGTTGTCGTAGGCCCACGCGAACCCGCGATAGCAATCTTCCAATGGCCCGGGATATGGACATTCCGGTGCCAGCCGGTAGTCGACCGAAATACCGATAACACCAGCGTCGGGACACCAGGATTCGAAGCGGAGGTCATCCATGTCGTAGCTCCCGAGGACGTAGCCGCCCCCGTGAATGCTGAAGACGCCGGGCAGCGGCCCGTCCACTTCTCGTGGTCGGTGGATCCGCAAGGGCACCTCGGGTTCGAGCAGCCCTCGGTGTTCGGTCCGTTCGACCGCTGCGGTATTCCCGAGGCCGGGGAGCGGCACCCGCAGTTCGGAGAGGGAACTCGCCGCTGAGTATTCAAAGGAAAATCCATCGAGGAGCGACGCGTACTCGGGATCGAGGGGTTGACCAACATCTGCCGGAGACGAGATGGCTCGATCTCCAGGCACTTCGAAGGGCCGGGAGCCGGTCATGCCGTGGCCCAGGCCTGGCTCAGTTCGTCAGAGGTGGCAATGGTGGCGACGAGCGACAATGAGTGCTCCAGCATTTGGGCGCCGTACTCCACCGGAAGCCCAACCACGGCATCGGACACGATCACGACTTGATACGAAAGGTTGACGGCATCAAAGACCAGACTTGGAATGGCGACGTTGAGTGAGACGCCGACCACGACAACAGTGGACACCCCGCTGTTTCGCATCAACTGGTCGAGGGAAGAGCCGCTCAAAGGGCTCAGCCCGTGGTAGCGGGGGAGCACGAGGTCTCCGGCCTCGGGTCCGACCTCGGGCACCGGCTGGACCGCATCCGACCCGGGCGCATTCTTCATTCCCGACTTCCGCGCCACCGCAAACAGGCGGGCGTTGTGGTTCTCTCCGAATCCGTCGGGCAAGTTCTCGGCCGTGCAATGCACGACCGGCACCCCGCTCCTTCGTGCCCCCCGGGCGACATTGGCGACGTGCTCGATGAGTCCGACCCGGGCGCCGGCCGCGGCCAACTCAGGCAGACCCGAATCGGGCCCGACCACGCCCCGTTGCATTTCTTGGATGAGGAGCGCGCAATGGTCTGGCGCAACGAGACGGGCCAGGCGATCTGCCTTCGTCCCCTCGGCATCGGGAGCACTCACCCCATGGTCCTCACCTTGCGTTCGCCCTTCCTGCTCGCCGCGCATGCCTCAACGGCCTCGTCGATGTCGAGGGCGGCCACCGCCATGCCAACCTCAGCAAAGGTCCGGGCCGTGGCCGCGCCCGGCCCGGATCCACCGCCAGTCACCACGGCGGTCCGACCGGTCAGGCTGTCAGGGTCCATCATCTGGCGACACTGTCCTTTCGGCCCGGCCGCGGCGTCGCCGCGGGTCGTATTCGGCAGTACTCCGTGTGTACTATCTTCGACAGTTAGATATTATATGCAAGTTACAGTTCAGGGGATTGGCGCGACCAGTAGCCCGGGCGAGACATCTTGCGGTCTCCCGGACCCGATGACGAATCAATGCGAGGCTGCGAAGAGATGAGCAAGTTATTAGAGGGGAAGGTCGCCGTCGTGACTGGTGCCGGCCATGGCATCGGTCGAGGTCACGCGCTCGAGCTGGCCCGCCAGGGCGCACGGGTTGTCGTGAACGACCTGGGCAGCTCGGTCGATGGGGAGGGCTCGAGTCACGATGCGGACCTCACGGTTGACCTCATAGCCGCCCGCGGCGGGTCCGCCGTCTCCGACTACGGGAACGTGGCGGAAGAGGCCGATGCCCAGGCGATGATCGACCGGGCGATCAACGAGTGGGGCCGGTTCGACATTCTGGTGAACAACGCCGGCATTGTGCGCGATGGTGTCATCTGGAACCTGAGCGCCGAGGCGTGGGACGCCGTGATGCGAGTCCACGTAAGGGGGCCGTGGCTGACCAGCCGGGTGGCCGCACGGCACTGGCGATCGCTGGCCAAGGAAGGTCTCGACAGCCGGGGGCGGATCATCAACACGACCTCGGGCGCAGGCCTGGTCGGCAACTTCGGCCAGACCAACTACGCCACCGCCAAGGCTGCTGTGGTGGGCCTCACTCAGACTCTGGCCCTCGAACTCCATCGCCTGGGGGTCACGGTGAACGCCATCGGGCCGGCAGGGGCGACCCGCATCACTGGAACCATGCCGAACGCACCCACCGTCGTGGAGCCCGATGAAATCGCCGAGGACGATTTCCACCCCTTGGACCCCGCGGGCAGCTCGCCGGTGGTGGCCTGGTTGGCCTCGGACGACGCCCAACACGTGACTGGTCAGGTTATTCGGGTCATCGGCGACAAGATCCACCTCATGGGCGGATGGCACGAAGCCGCCAGCGCGTCGAATGACGGGAAGCGCTGGGATGCCTCGAAGGTTGGAGACGTCTTCGCCACTCAAATCTTCGGCTCGCAGGGACGTGGGCTGCAGAGTTGGGCCAAATAGCCCCGGCCGAAGGGCGGCTCGAGTTGCTCCTCAGCCGTTGGGATCCAGCGGTAAGCCGAGGAGCTCTATGGCATTGCCCCGGGCGATCCGGTTGATGGTCGCTTGGGGAAGATGGCCGAATTGGTCAGCCGCCGCCTGCTTGGAGTTCGGCCACGTTCCGTCCTGGTGCGGGTAGTCGGTTTCAAAGACCACGTTGGCCTCACCCACGCGATCCAGCAGGGCGACTCCGACCGGATCCTTGAAGAAGCAGCTGGTGATCTGGCGGTAGTAGTAGGTGGAGGGCAATTCCGGACAGTGGAGTTGCGACCCGCTCCAGCCCCGATGGGTAGCCCAGACGTCGTCGGCCCGCTCCAAGAGGTAGGGGATCCAACCGATCTGGCATTCGGCGAACATGAGCTTCAGATGGGCGAACCGGTGGAGCACGCCGGAGAACAGATAGTCGGTCAACCCTCCCACGCTGTTGCCGAAGAGGATCGTGGCCTGGACGGCATCGGGCGCATCAGGCGAGGTGGTGGGGACCTTCGTCCCCGAACCCACGTGCATACAGACCACCGTGCCGGTTTCGGCGCAGGCCGCGAAGAACGGGTCCCAGTAGCCGCTGTAGATGCTGGGAAGGTCTAAGAAGGTGGGGAGCTCGCTGAAGGCGACGGCGCGAACACCGCGCGCCGCATTTCGGACGACCTCTGCTGCCGCCAATTCGGCATCCCAGAGCGGCACCAGGCAGAGAGGAAGGAGCCGGCCCCCGCTGGTCCCACACCACTCCTCCACCATCCAGTCGTTGTAGGCGCCGACGCACAACTGGGCGAGCTCCCTGTCTTTACCCCACAAGAACTGCTGACCACAGAAGCGTGGATAGTTGGGGAAACAGAGCTGTGCTTCGACCCCGTTCACGTCCATGTCCATCATCCGGTCGCTCCCGCGCCAGCAACCGGGGCGCATCTCGTCGTACGTCACGCCGCGCAGTTGGACCTCGTCAGCCGCAAATCCCGCCGCCGCGATGGTCCGCTTGATGGACGCCCGGTGGTCTTCGTAGCACCACCACGCCACGTCCGGTCCCTCCGTCCCGGGGGACTCGACGTACGAGGAGCCCTTGAGCACCGGCACTCCTCCGGGCATGTACTCGATGTGAGGGCCCACCTCGCGCAGCCGGGCCGGCAGTCGATTCGACCACACGTCCGGTGGCTCGACCACATGCGCATCGAGGTCGACGATGAGGGGGATGGTCCCGACCCCGGACAACGATTGGCCTTCGGCCACGGCGAGCGCCATTGGTAATCTTCCTCCTTGCCGAATGTCGGGGGGATTTGTACTGTATATCGTATACGATCTAGTTATGGCGAGAACACCACGGTGGCGTTCCTACCCGGCCCCCGCACGCACCGCGCATCCCACGACCCTGGCTGGGTATCGGGAACACCAGAAGGAGGCCGATTGGCACCCATGAACGTCACGCACGCACCACCTCCGTCGGAAGGTGGCGAGATCTATTGGGACCCCTTCGACAAGACACTGCGGGTTGATCCCCATCCCATCTGGCGCCGCCTGCGCGACGAGGCTCCCGTCTACTACAACGACCGCTACGACTTCTGGGCCCTCAGTCGTTTCGTCGACGTTGACGCGGCCCATCGCGACCCCCAGACGTTCAGCTCCGCCCATGGAACCGTGTTGGAGATGATGACCGAGACCGTGATGGACGCGGCCGGGATGATGATCTTCGTTGATCCGCCCGAGCACACCCGTCTGCGCCGCCTCGTCTCCAAGGCGTTCACGCCGCGCCGCATCGCAGAACTCGAGACGAGTGTCCGGGCGCTCTGCGCCCAGCTCCTCGACCAACGACGGGACGACGCCACCTGGGACTATGTGCAGCAGTTCGGCGCCATCGTCCCCGCCTCCGTCATCGCCACGCTGCTCGGCGTCCCGGCGCCCGACCGGGATCATGTGCGTTCCTTGATTGACCAGCTGTTCCATATCGAACCCGGCGTCGGTATGGTCAACGACAAGTCGTTCATCGCCGGGGCGGCGCTCTACGAGTACGTCGACGATCAATTGAAGAGCCGGCGGAAGTCTCCCCAGAACGACCTGCTGACGGACCTCGTCCAGGCCGAGGTCCTCGACGAGGACGGCGTGCCTCGGCACTTGACCGAAGCGGAGAGCGCCAGCTTCGCCATCCTGCTCGTCTCCGCCGGGACCGAGACGGTGGCCCGACTGATCGGTTGGGCCGGGCTCCTCCTCGCCACTCATATCGACCAACGGGCAGAGCTGGCCGCGGACGCTTCCCTGATACCCAATGCCGTTGAAGAGCTGCTGCGCTACGAGTCCCCCTCGCCTGTGCAGGGGCGCTGGACGACCGCAGAAGTGGAGCTCCACGGCCAGGTGATCCCGGCTGACTCCAAGGTCCTCCTCCTCACCGGCTCGGCCGGACGAGACGAGCGGACCTATCCCGACGCCGACCGGTTCGACATCCACCGCAGCATGGATCGCCATGTCTCATTCGGGTACGGGATTCACTTCTGCATCGGGGCCGCGCTGGCCCGGTTGGAAGGCCGAATCGCCATCGAAGAGACCCTGCGGCGCTATCCGAATTGGGAAGTCGACACCGAGCGTGCGGTCTTGCTCTTCACGAGCACGGTGCGTGGATTCAGCCAGCTGCCAATTTCTGCATAGGCAGTCCGGGGTCCGTCTCGCCGTGTGACAGCACGACCTCCCATGACTCTCCCCGTCTGGCCGCGATGCCGACGAGAAGGGTGGTCAGCTCCTCCTCGAAATCCGCCTCCTGGTTCTCACCGATACCGTCAAGGAACGACCGAGCCCCCAGAAGTTCGTCGGCGGGCCGCTGGGCCAGGACCCGGTGCCACTCCGCAATCGGTGGCTGACCGGACTGCACGGCTGACTTACGACGGATGGCCGCCACGGCCGAACCAATGGCACAACTCCCGACGGCATCCCATGCGGCCATGGCGGATGCAGGAGTGAATCCCTGAGGGGTCAGGACCTGGATCACGCTGTCCACGACCTCGACGACCTGCTCCCAGCTGACCGCGCCACTGAGATACTGGCCCAGCACTTCGGGCTCTTCGATGAAGGCATTGCGCGAATAGCGGCCCCATTCACGAAGCCACGCCGACCAGTGCTTTCCCTCATGATTCGGTAGCCGCATCTGGGCCATGGACCGTTGGGCAGCGAGAAGCAGGAGCTCCTTCCGATTCCGTACGTGGTGATACAGCCCGGGCACGCTCACGCCCAGGTGTTCGGCCACGGCTTTCATGCTGCTGCGTTCCAACCCGATCTCGAGGACCGCTTCGGCAATGGCGTCCTTGTCGATCCGCGCCGGTCGACCTACTCGACGCCCGGTGGGGAGGACGGCTGGTTCCTTCCCCCTCATCTCAGCTGGCCACACTTACTTCCGACGAGTGCACATCCTCGAGAGTGGGGCCGATCTTCTCCGCCAACGGGGACAGCGCAGCGACATCGAAACGGTAGACGGCAGCAGCATTGCCCCCGAGCATCCGGCGGGCCTCGCTTTCTGGGACGTCGAAGAAGGTGTCATGGATGCTCTCTCGGGTATGCGGCCAGGTCCCCTCGGGATGCGGAAAATCGTTCCCCCACAGAAACGCCTCAACACCGATCTCGTGGCGACGCTCGATCTCTTCCCGGCTGGGCGTCGATGCGCCGACGAAGATGTTGGAGCCGAAGTACTCGCTGGGCCGGCGCGACACGTGTTGGCGGAAGGCATCGCCCAATTTGGCCGTGTTGTGCCCGCCCACCCATTTCTCGTCCATCCGCTTGACGATGCCCGGGAGCCACCACGCACCGTCTTCGGTGAGGGCGAACTTGAGCGTGGGATTGCGATCGAATGCGCCGGACCACAAGAGCGCCCAGAGCGGCCGGGCGGCCCACCACCACGCCTCGGTGGCGTAGATCGCCACCAGACCGGGCGGGGAGATGATGTCTCGAGACGCCCCCCCGGAATGCACGTGCACGACGATCCCCAGGTCGGCGCAGGCGGCCCAGATCGGTTCGTAACGTGGATCGTTATAGGCCGGCTGACTCCCCCAGAGGGTTGGAATCATCATGGCCCGGAACCCGTCGTTGGCAATCCGCGTGATTTCCGTCAGTGCCTCCTCGATGTTGTGGAGGATCGGCACGGTGGCGATCCCGCAACGCCGCTCCGGACTCTCCGAGCAGAGCTCGGCCAGCCAACGATTGTGGGCCCGGGCCCCCGCCATGACCAGCTCGCCGTCCAGATCACCCGAAGAGCCCAATCCGGCCCCGAACGGCGCCGATGCTCCCCCGCCAAGCACGTCGGCGTCGGGAAAGATGACCTCGGCCACAATGCCTTCCCGGTCGAGTTCGATGTTGCGGGCGGTCGAGTCCCACGATGCCTTCTTGCCGCCGTCTCCGGTCTCGTGTTCCCAATTCTCTTCGAAGTCGCCCGAGTCGACCAGATCCCGACGCGCCCCGATCAACTGTTGGTTCGCTGCCACGTCGGCATCGAACGCCTCGAGGTACTTCGGGTCCAGATAGTCGCGATAGCGCTCAGTGGGCGGCCCCGCGTGCGTGTCAGACGAAATGACCAGGTACCTATCCATTCGTGCTCTCCATTCGTGCTCCTCAAACTGTCAGGTGGTCCGGGCCAAATCCTCAGACGTGGTCATAGCGAGCAAAGGCGAAGGGCGGCGAATTTCTCCGCATCGACCGGTCCCACGACCTTCGGGCTCACGCTGCTCTTTCGGGTCGTCCAGGTGAGCGAGACGAACTCCTCGACGGGAAGATCGGCCACCGGTGCCGTAGCCACGTCACGCAGCACCAGCTTGCCTTCAACGCGCTCCGCCGTGATCGGTGTCCGCACCTGGTCGACCCGCACCAGCAGCGGCCCGGCGTCAAAACCGGGACCCTCGATGGCCGGCAGGAACTTGAACCAGAACTGCGTGGCCGCATACGGCGATGGAACAGGAAGGTCTTCGGCGACATCGCCGACCATCTCAATGAACGCCACGCCGTGACGCGAGACGCTGGCCCGCACGTGCGACCCATCGCGCTCCATCTCAATCTCGGCCAGCTTCTTGGGCTCGCCGAAGCGCTCCCGGCTGATCGCCACCGCTGACTCGAGATCGATGGGAATCATGAGTGGGTACTCACCCAGAGTGCCTTGGTAGACGGCGTCGACCGCAAAGAAGCCCACCTTTTCCTGGTGCCGGTGACCGTTGGGCAGGGCCAGGTCGATGGTGGTGACCCTGGCGTGGACGCGGGGCTCGGGCGGAACTTCGAGTGGTGGTGGCAGCACCGCGGCGAGCAGGACAGGATCGGTCAGGTAGACGGCTTCCAATGAGGGCAGGACGGGGCCTTCGGGAATGGCGGCTGGTCGCCATGAGGCATTCGAGACCCAACGGTTTTGCGGCATGTGATGCTCCTTTGGATGAGGTTGGACGGTGACGTTCTGAGGGTGTGCAGGTGGGATGTCAGTCGATGGCCAACGAGGGATCGGAGTAGAACTGCTGGCACCACTCACGGTGGTCGAGGATGGTTCGCTCGTCCTTGATCAGGATCGGCCTTTCCACGTAACGCTTGTTCTCCCAGATGGGAATGTCCTGGCTCAGTCCGGAGGTGAAGCTCAGGGCAGACGCTTCGGCCGCTCCGGGACCATTGGCGACCGGGGCCAGAAAGGTCCACCGGACCTGGACATGCTCCTCGTCGACCGGTGTGGTCGATGAGAAGAAAGTGACATGGTTCGTGATGCGCAACACCCCCAGGCCCAGTCCAAAGGTCTCACGAGTGAACATGCCGTTCATCCCGATGACCCGCTTGTACGTGCCGTCGATGAAGATGTCCTCTTCGGGAATCGACTCGGTCCCGTGAATGAATTGGAAATGCACCTGGTCGTGGTTGTTCTCGGCCATCTCCTGGCAGACCGTCTGCAGGGTGAAATCGAGGGTGTAGGGCTCGCCGTACGCCGGGTCGTCGAATTCCTTCACCTCGGGCACGTCGTAGAACGGCGGCTTGCCCTCGGCATGGAACCAGGCCCACACCATGTGATTTCGCTCGATGGTGGGATACGAGCGAATCTTCGCCTGACTGGGGATCTTCCCCGAACCGTACGGGATGGCAACGCACTGGCCCGTGCTCCCGTCGTAGTTCCAGCCGTGGAAGGGACAGACAATGGCATCGTCCTCGACCCGACCGCCCACGCCGAGATGCGCCCCCAGGTGGGCGCAATAAGCACTGACCAGACGGGCCTCCCCGTCCGCCGTGCGGTACAGCACCAGATCCCGGCCGAAATAGAAGACCGGTTTCACCTCGAGCGGCGCGAGCTCGGCTGCCTCCGAGACGATGAACCACCCGTTGGGCATGGGGAAGGGAAAACGTGCAGCCGATTCCCGGCGCACTCTCGGCCGGCCACCCACGTCCGAGATGTACTCAGGTCGACGAGGCATCCCACCTCTCAGCGGCTCGCCGATCGCGCCGACTTCGCCATCCGCGGTCTTCACATCCGTCATGTCGCCCCCTTCAGATGGCTCCCCAAGGGGAACTCAAACTATTTCCGAATCAATTATCAATATATACTCTGCAAGTCAGGAGTCAAGGGGGTGGGGGCCTGGTGCCCACGTTCTCCGGAGAGGGACAGCATGAAAGAACTTCGCGGAAAGGTGGCGGTGGTCACCGGGGGAGCGAGCGGCATCGGCCTCGCCATCGCGCGAGCCTTCCTGAACGAGGGCATGTCGGTGGTGATCGCCGACATCGAGCAGACGGCGCTCGACGGCGCCGTCGCCGAGCTCAGCCCGATGGGCCCGGTCACCGGCGTGGCGACCGACGTGAGCAAGCTCGAATCGGTCGGGGCCCTGGCCGACCGCGTCTACGGCACCTACGGCGCCTGCCACATCCTGTGCAACAACGCTGGCGTGGGCGCGCCCAGCTCGAAGGTGTGGACGACCACGCCGAACGATTGGCGTTGGGTCTTCGGGGTCAACGTGACCGGCGTGGTCAACGGCATTCTCACCTTCGTGCCCCGCATGCTCGAGGAGGGAGCCGAGGGCCACATCGTGAACACCTCCTCACCGGACGGTCCCATCTCACCACTGTCCACGGCGTCGGTCTACGCCGCCAGCAAGGCGGCCGTCTCGACCATCACCGAATGCCTGGCCGCTCAGCTCGAGGCCGACGGCACCAACTTGAGGGCGTCCGTGTTCTATCCCTCCGGGGGTCTGATGCGTACCGGCCTCTGGACGGCGGAGCGCACGCGGCCGCCCGAACTGGCCCGGGAACGCCCTCGCGAAACGACCCCGATGACGATTGAAGGTCTCGAGGCGATGGCGCAGAAGGCCGGGCGGGAGCTCCAATTCCAATCCCTCGACGAGTTGGCCGACCTGGTGGTCTCGGGCATCAAGGCACAACGCTTCGTCATGATGTTGGGCCTGGACGAGACGGCGGCGACCCTCCGGTCCCGGGCCGACGCCATTGAGAAGGGTGAACTGCCGCTCACCAAGGCGCACCTCAGCTAGAGCGCGTCAGCGCTCCACCTCGAAGGCGCTGCGCTGGCGATCCCATGTCGTGGCGGTGACGCCACGATCGCGCAGGTCGAATTTCTGGGTCTTGCCGGTCGGGGTATGCGGCAGTTCACCGACGAAGTCGATGTACCGGGGCACCAGGTAGTGGGGCGCGTTGTCGTTGACGAATCGAGCCAACTGGACCGGATCGATCTCCACCCCGGCTTCGGCCACGACGACCACCATGATCTCCGCTTCCGAGGCCAGTTCGGCCGTGACGATGCCGAACGCCGCCACTTCGCGTACGTCCGGGTGGGCCCGGACGGCCTGCTCGACTGCCATGGAGGAGACGCTTCGTCCCTTGTGCCGGATGAGGTCTCGCTTGCGATCGACGAAGTGGAACTGGGCGTCGTCGTCCAGCCGTCCCAGATCCCCGGTGTGATACCAGAGGTTCCGCTGGGCCGTCAGGGTCGCCTCGGGGTCGCCGAAGTAGCCGTTGAACAGGACGTACGGCTCCACCGGTCGGACACAGAACTCGCCGACCTCCCCTCGCGCCACCTCCCGGTCCTCGTCATCGAAAAGGCGGACGTCAATCCCGGGCAGCGGCAGTCCGACTGACCCCGGGTTCCAGTGACGACCGCTCCCGTCCACCCGCGATATGAGCCCCATGATTTCGCTCTGCCCATAGCCCTGCTGAATCAAGTCGATTCCGAAACGCGCCTTGAAGGGCTCGAGCATGGGATCGGGCATCGGTATCGCACCCATGGCCCGCACCGGGTTGTCCGCGTCATCGGCCTGCTCGGCGGCCTGCCACAGAAACAGATGCATGGCCCCGAGCGTGAAGGCCTGGGTGGCACCGAAATGCCGCGTTCGTTCCCAGAACGTACTGACCGAGAAGCCGGCGTCAAGCCCGAAGGGAACGCCGGCCAGCAGCGAGCGGAACACCACACCGATCCACGCCGCCGAATTGCACATGGGAAGGCAGCAGTAGAGAACGTCGTCATCCCTGGTCTGGGCGGAGGCAGCGCCGGTGAGGGCGGCCCGGATCCAAGCGTTGTGGCTCTGCATCACCCCCTTGGGCCGTCCGGTGGTGCCCGACGTCCACAGGACGGCCGATGTGTCGCCGTAGGTGACATCGACGTCGGGCAATCGGGTGCTCGATGACGCCAACGCGTCGAGGAAGTGGAGCGCGACCCCCTCGGGCAGCTCCTCGAGATTGGTCGGGGCATCGCTCTCCCCGATGAGGACCAGGTGTGCCACGGGAAGGCCATGCATCACCTCGGCGACCCGACCGACAACGGCGGAGTCCACCATGACGATGGTGGCTCGACTGTCCTGCAACGTTCGGCGCAACCAGCTGCCGCGCTCGTCGGTGTTGATCGGGACCCACACGGCGCCGAGGCGGTTGATGGCGAAGACCAAAGGGACCAGGTCGGCGCGATTTCCCGAGTAGATCGCCACCGTGTCCCCAGGGGCGACGCCCAGGTCGACCAGGCCCCGGGCCAGGCCATCGGCTCGTTGGTCCACATCGGCGAACGTCCAGCTCACGCCGTCGGCAACCACAAACCTTGTCTCCGGACGATGAAGCGCCTGCTGTCGCAGGACGTTCCCCAGGGTCCGCTCCGAGGGTTGATCGAACCGGGGGCCGCCGCCGGTGACGGTCATGACCGACGTCTCACCGATCGTCGGCGTCGGCAGAGACGTCGGGGTCGGGGCTGTTGTCGGGGTCGGGGTCGGGGTCGGGGGGAGGCATGCTGGCGTACGTCGCCCCGCCGTCGACGAGGATGTCGATCCCCGTGACGTACGACGCGCCGGCCGAGCACAGAAACGCGGCCACAGAAGCAATCTCTTCGGGTCGGCCCAGGCGTGGGATCGGGGCCGGATCGATAAAGGCTCGGGCCGACATCTCATCATCAATCGCCAACTGACCCATCGTGGTATCGATGATGCCCGGCGAAAGGGACACGATCCGCCCGCCCGACGATCCCCATTCCGCCGCCAGATTGCGGGCGAGTCGAATGACCCCCGCCTTCGACAAGACGTACGCGGCGTTGGGCTCATCCACGTCAATCCCGACCGCGGTCAATCGGCCGAGGAGATCGTCATCGAGTGGTCTCTCCAACTCCGCCATGACCGGTCGTGCCGGGACCATGAGGTGACCGGCCATGGAGGCAAAGCACACCGCGGCCGATCCCGGGACGACGGCCGGGGCAAAGGCGCGCAGGACCCGGGCCGTCCCGACGAGATTGACCTCGTAGATGGGACGTCCAGACGCCATATGGGGTGAAAGTCCGGCCGTGATGACCAGCGCGCCGAGCCTCTTCACCGGCAAAGCCAGTTGCCGCACTTGGGCCTCGTCGGTTATGTCCACCGAGGCGGCGGTCACCGGGGGTCCCATGCGCCTGGCCAGTTCCGACACCGCGTCGAGATTCCGATCGGCCACGATGAGCGGTCGCTCGCCGCGAAGCGCTTCGGCCACCGCCCGGCCGATACCCGAGCCGGCACCGATCACGACATCGGTCGGGGTATCGGCGCCGTTCACCGAGTCAGGAATGGCGCGGTGGAGCCCCCAACGTCCATCTCGGGCATCCCGAGCTTGCGATGGTCCCACGACCGCGTCCGCTCGACGTCGAGTCTGACCGTGACCCGATTGTTGATCATGGCCTCGACCAGTGGACGGAGGTCCTCCGAGTAGGGACCCATGTAGCGCTCGAAGACACTGACGCCCACCTTCCACAGTGCGTCGGGGTCCTCGACCACCACGCCCCGACCCTCAAGCGAGACGCCGCGCAACTGATCGTACGTCAAGCCATCCTCGATGAGGAATGAGAACAGGTCGTTGCGGCGCAGGTTCGTCACCTTCTGTGATTTGGCCTTCGTTTCGATCCACACGTGGCCGTCGATGACGGCGTACCACATGGCCACCAAATGAGGGAGACCCTTCGGTCCGACCGTGGCGATGGTCGCACTTCGTTGCTGCTCGATGAACGCGGTGATCTCGTCGTCGCTCATCGTGATGCTCGCCCTTTGATTCTCGCCCATGTGGTGGTCCTTTCGTGGAGGTCTCGGGCGCTTCGAACTGCCGTCGGCCCGGGGGCGCACCGCGTCGGTGACCGGTGCCGGGACTGACCCGACGGTAGGGATCGGGACGTCAGCCCAATTGGTTGCCGACCACGGAGACAAAGGACAGCATCTCCCCCGGGTAGCCGCCCAGGTTGTGGGTCATGGCCAGGCCACGGTCGACGGTGGCGATCTGGCGATCCCCTGGTGCCTCGTGACGGAGCTGGAGCCAGCACTCGAAGAACATGCGAAGGCCCGAGGCACCAACGGGGTGGCCAAAGCTCTTCAGCCCACCGTCGGGATTGACCGGGAGATCGCCGTCGAGAGCGAACGTCCCGGCCAGGACCTCCTTCCAGGCCGACCCACGCGAGGCGAACCCGAGGTCCTCCATGAGCACGAGTTCCGTGGGAGTGAAGCAGTCGTGCACCTCCGCCATGGCCAACTGGCTCCGGGGATCGGTGATGCCGGCCTGGCGGTACGCGTCCGCCGCGGCCGCTTCGCATTCGGGGAAATGGGTGTAGTCATAGCCGGGATCGATCAGGCCCGAGCCGCTCCCGGCGACGAAGGACAGCGCCTTGAGGTAGATGGGCTTGTCGGTGTACTTCAGCGCATCCTCGGCGCGCACCACGATGGCCGCGGCGGCCCCGTCGGCCACGCCGGCGCAGTCGAACACACCGAGCGTTCCAGCCAGTCGGGGAGACTTGAGGACGGTCTCCTTGGTGATTTCCTTGCGGAACTGGGCGCGAGAGTTGCGCGCGCCGTTGTGGTGGTTCTTGACGGCGATGGCGGCCAGGACATCGGCCATGGTCTCGTCGTCGACGCCGTACTTCTGCCCGTAGGCCGGCGCCACCATGGAGAACATGGCGGCCGCGGTGAGCGTTCTGGCCGTCCCGTCATTGGGCGGATTGTTGGCGTTGAGGCCCTGGAATCCGCTGTCCTTCACTTTTTCGGCGCCGACGGCCATGGCGACGTCGTAGGCACCAGACGCCACGGCGTAGGCCGCCGCCCGCAAGGTCTCCGCTCCGGTGGCGCAATAGTTCTCCACCCGGGTCACCGGCTTGTTGTGCAGCTGCAGCGGCCGGGCCAGCGTGATGCCGCTCATCCCGCTTTGGGCCGTGCCGAACCAGTAGGCATCGACCTCCTCCCTGGTGATGCCGGCCGAGGCGAAGGCCTCGGTGCTGGCGTCAACGATGAGGTCGTCGAGTCCCTTGTCCCAGTGCTCGGCAAAGGGCGTGCAGCCCATGCCCACAATGGCCACCTGATCGCGAATGCCGTGCGAACCCATCAGGTCATTCCTTCCCGCGCACCGGGCGCGCTTTCCAGAAGTAGTCGTGGATACCGTCGGCGCTGAAGAGCCGGCGGAAGGTCATCTCCACCCGACTCCCCACTCGGATTGCCGCGGCATCCACGTCGGTGAGCTCGACGGGGTAGCGGCCCCCGCCGTCGAAATCCACGATGGCGAAGACGATGGGCGGGCTGGGCGAGTAGGCCAGGCGGTCGATGGTAAAGGTGACGACCGTCCCGACGGCGTCAGCCATGGCCACGGGTTCCATGTCGTCGAGGGCGCCGCCCGTCATGGACACCCGCGCCGGAGGCATGTGCACCGCTCCCGAGGATCGATCACGCGAACCGACGAAGCCGAACTTCCAGTCCTCGCTCCGGTGGGCCGCCGAGCTCGAGACGCGAGCCGGCTCGGGCCGACGCGGCGGTTCGGGGGACAGCTGCCCCCGCCAGGCCAGGAATTTCGAATAGGGCAGATCCGCCCCACGGTCGACCTGGTCAGCAACGGGACGCACCGGCCGCCACGAGGGCAGGGCGTCGGTCGTGCGCAAGACCACGGCATCGGCGCCATCGGCCAAGTGCAACAGGACAATGACCGTCGGTGTCGACCCACCTTCCTCAATGGACAGACTCTCGAGGACCGACGCCAAGACCAGGAGAGGGTGCGCCACACCGGCCTGCCCGACGGTCGAGGAGAGGTCATCGGGAAGGACGGACTCGTCCACCTGCAGCCGCTTGCGCAGGCCGGTCACGGCGCGGGCGTGCATCCCCGTCACGATCACCAGCCCGACCTCCCCCGGCTCAAGGCCGGCGGCTTTGAGCGCCCGAGCGAACGCATCCTGCCCGAGCGCCACATAGCGGTTCTCGCCGAAACGCTCTTCCCACAGTTTCGAGACGGGCGACCCCGGAGAGCGCCAACGATCGGTGAACTCGTCGGTGGCTGAGGCACTGGCGACGAATTCGGCCACGACGGCGTCACCATCGCCGATCAGGGCGGCCGCGCCGGCGTCCCCTCCGGCGGACTCGTCCGCACTCGTGGGCAGACCGTCACGCGTGTCGGCGCCCACCACCAGCGTGGTACCGCCGCCGCGAAGGGCAGTCAGCAAGCAGCCGATGCCGGACCTCAGTGCGCCACCGAAGTCGTAGGCGGGCACGTCGGAGGGCAGGCGAAGGGCCGCGGCGACGGCCGTGGCGTTGGTCTTGTCCAAATAGGCCGGTGACGAGGTGACAAACCACAGCGCATCGACGGCAGCCGTCGGTGCGCCCTTGGTCGCCAGGCGGGCCGCCTCGACACCGAGGGTGGTGGTGTCCTCGTCATGGGACGCCACGGCCCGGGCGCCTTTGCCGCCCCCGCTCATCATGAAGGCCGAAATGTCTGATCGGGACAGCCGCCGGTACGGCACGTAACCGGCGGCGCTGAGTATTCCTCGCACGAAGGTGGAGCTTACCTGCTGCCCTTTTGCCCCCGATTGCCGAATTTGGGCGGCGTCGACGGAAAAAGGCGGGCACCGGCGCGCCTTGTCACGAGCTCTCGCGGGATGGCGTCAGGGTCGGTAGGGTCACGAGGTCGTGATGGCGCATCAGAAGGGAGACCGCGGTGGCTGACGGGAAGCGGGTGGAATCGGCGTCCCTCCCGGAGGTGGCATGACCGCGCCCGACGAACGACGAGCCGCCGGGATGGCCAAGATGCAGGAGGTCTACGGGTTCTCCGTCGACCCGGACGCCATGCCCGGCGACTACACCGCCATGATGGTCGATCAGCTTTTCGGAAGCATCTGGACGCGCGGCGCACTGGACACACGCGATCGCCGCCTCCTGACCATGGGCGTGTTGGCTGCCCTGAGCCAAAGCGACTTACTTGACCTTCAGTTCGATTCAGCGCTCGCCCGTGACGAGCTCACCGAAGAACAACTCCGGGAAGTGGTCATCCACCTGACGCACTACGTCGGTTGGCCCCTCTCGGTGGGGATGAACCAGGCGGCCGAACAGGTGATCGCCCGGCGCGCCGCGGCCGCCAGAACGGGGAGGAGAGCTGAATGAGGACCGGTGACGTTCCGGCGAGCCGGATTGTGATCGACAACCCGGCCGGCGGCGTCAGGGTGGTTGCCTTCGACCGACCCGAGGTGCGAAATGCCTTCGATACGACGATGTACCTCCAAGTCACGGAGGCACTGGTCGAGGCCGACCGTGATGAAACGGTGAGCGCGCTCATCCTCACCGGACGGGGCAGCGCCTTCACCTCGGGTCAGGATCTGGCCGAAATGGCGGCCATGGCCACCGGGACAGCGGTGGAAGGGGCGGGGCAAGGGTTCATGGGGCTGCTCGATGCCTTGACCGAGCTCTCCGTGCCAATGTTGGCCGCCGTGAACGGCGTCGCCGTGGGGCTGGGATTCACGCTCCTGGCCCACTGTGATCTCGTGCTGGTCGACGAATCGGCCCGTCTGCGGGTGCCGTTCGCCGAACTGGGCGTCCCGCCCGAGGCGGCCAGCAGCGTCCTCTTCCCGGCCCGGATGGGATGGCAGCAGGCCGCCCGGATCCTGTTGACCTCGGACTGGGTGAGCGCCCGGGAGGCGGTTGATCTTGGTCTCGCCCTCGGCGTCTGCGCCGAAGGCACGACGCTGGATGAGACCATCACCTTGGCGACCCGGATCGCCGCCCACCCGCGAGCTGCGACCCGCGCCATCACCTCGTTGATGCGGGCTGGACAACACGACCTGGTGCACGCGGCCAACCGACGGGAACAAGGGGCCTTCGCCGGTCTCTTGGGCCAGGCCGCGTCGACCGGGACCCTGGCCGACTTTGCGGCCAAGGCGTCTTCGTAACCACCATGCGTCTGGGGATCACCGCCTTCCTGACCGACCGCGACATGCGCCCGGCCGCCCTGGCCCGTTTTGTCGAGGACCACGGCTTCGACTCCTTGTACCTACCCGAGCACACACACCTTCCGGTCCGGGCCGACGTCCCTCCCGCGCTGGTCGAGGGAGTGCGGTTGGATGACTACCAACGAGGGCTGTGCCCATTGGTGGCGCTCTCTTCGGCCATCGAGACCACCAGCCGCCTCCGCCTGGGCACCGGCATACTGCTCGCCGCCCAGCACGATCCGATCGTCTTGGCCAAGCAGATCGCCACCCTCGACCACCTCTCCGGAGGCCGGTTCACCCTCGGTCTCGGGTTCGGCTGGAACCGGGCCGAGGCGGAAGACCATGGCGTTGACTTCAGCCGTCGCCACGCCCTGGTCCGTGAACACTTCTACTGCATGGAGGCCCTGTGGTCCCAGGACCGGGCCGAATACCACGGCGAGCTCATCGACCTGCCCCCGGCCTGGGCCTGGCCCAAACCGGTGCAGCAACCACGGGTGCGGACGCTCATCGGTGGCGGGTCCGGCCCGGCGGTGCTGGGCGCGGTGGCCGAGTACGCCGACGGCTGGATGCCCATCGGAGGCAGCGGCCTGGGCGACGCCATTCCGCGCCTGCACCATCTGGCCGAACTGGCCGGGCGTGATCCCGCAGAGCTGTCCGTCATTCCGTTCGGCACCATCGCCAACGAGGCCAAGCTTGCCCACTATGCCGGTCTCGGCGTCGACGAGGTCGTCCTTCGCGTGCGCTCGGGATCCGGAGACGAGATGCGCGCCCAGGTCGAACCGCTCGCTGCCCTGGTGGAATTCTCCGCCACGTTGGGGCCGGCGTAAGCACCCCGAAGAAGCACCCCGCCATACGCACAAGGATGGTCACCATGGACGACACGACTCCCCGCCTGGGCGGCACCACTCCTCTGCCCAAGATCATCAGCGTCGACGATCACGTCGTCGAACCGGCCCACCTGTGGCAGACCTGGCTGCCCGCCCGGTTCCGCGAGCGGGGCCCGCACGCGGAGCGACGCGGCATCGGGGAGATGGAGCACATCGGCGGCGGAACCTACCGGCAGAGCTTCGACCCCGACGGCGCACCGGCCGACTGCTGGGTCTACGAGGACCTCGTCTACATCAACAAGCGCCACGTGGCCGCCGTGGGGTTCGACCGGGACGACATGACCATGTCACCCATCACCTACGACGAGATGCGCCCGGGGTGCTACGAGCCCAAGGCCAGGGTGTCCGACATGACGTCGAACTGGGTCGAGGCCAGCCTGTGCTTCCCTTCCTTTCCCCGCTTCTGCGGGCAGACCTTCCTCGAGGCCAAGGACCGGGAAGTGGCCGAAGCCTGTGTCGTGGCCTACAACGACTGGATGGTGGAGGAGTGGTGTGGGGACTCCGCCGGCGCGCTCCTTCCCCTGTGCCTGATCCCACTGTGGGACGCCACCAAGGCCGCCACCGAGGTCCGCCGCAATGCCGCGCGGGGCGTGCACGCCGTCTGCTTCAGCGAGATTCCGCCCCACCTGGGGCTCCCCTCCATTCACAGTGGGTACTGGGACCCCTTCTTCGCGGCCTGCGAGGAGACCAATACCGTCGTCTGCATGCACATCGGTTCGTCGTCGAAGATGCCGGCCACCTCGGCCGATGCGCCCGTGGCCGTGGCGGCCACCCTCAGCTTCGGCAACGCCATGTCGTCCCTGTGCGACTTCCTGTTCTCCGGGGTGCTCATCCGCTATCCGAAGCTGATCCTGGCCTACTCCGAAGGGCAGATCGGCTGGTTGCCCTACATCTTGGAACGGGCCGACGACGTCTGGCGGGAGCACCGGGCGTGGGGCGGGGTCAAAGACGTGGTGCTCGAACCTCCGTCGAACTACTTCCGCCGTCAGGTCTACGGCTGCTTCTTCCGCGACCAGCACGGTCTCGACTCACTCGACGCCATCGGGGCGGACCGCATCACGTTCGAGACCGACTACCCCCACACGGACTCCACCTGGCCCGAAACCCGTGCCGTGGCCGAGCAGATGGTCCGACACCTCTCCGATGACGACGTCTACCGCATCATGCGCGGCAACGCCATCGACATGCTCGGGCTCGAACTCGACCGGTGACCGCCGCCTTCAGTAGCGGGGCAGCGCGATGAAGGCGATCAGATAGGCGAAGGTGCCCGCGCCGACCAGCGTGCAGGCGTGAAACACCTCGTGAAAGCCGAACACACCGGGCCACGGATCCGGGCGCTTGCGGGCGTACACCAGGGCACCCGATGTGTAGAACAGGCCGGCGATCAACATCAGGACGAAACCGACCCAGCCCAGACTCCGGACCAATTGCGGCGCCACGACCAGCGAGCACCATCCGACCACCACGTAGGGCACCGCAACGGCCCACTGCGGTGCGTCGAGCCAGACCTGGCGCAGGACGATCCCGACCAGGGCACCGGCCCAGACCAGGCTCAGGACCAACGCCTGCGACCACCCGGTCAGGGCCAGACCGGCCAGTCCGGTGGACGTGCCGGCAATGCCGATGAAGATGGCGCTGTGATCGGCCCGGCGCATGCGGCGCCACGCCGGCGCAGACCAGCGGATCCGATGGAACAGCGCACTCGTCCCGAACATGAACAGCATCGAGAGCACGTAGACGCTGAGCACGAACCTGCTCCACCCGTTCGGCGCGGCGGCGATGAGGAACGGGCCGCCGATGAGCCAGGCCAGGACGGCGCCGACGTGCAGCCACCCTCGCAGCAATGGCCGGGGGCCGAGGTTGTCCGCCCCCGCCGATCCTGCGTCATCGGTGACCTCGGCTCGCCGCACTACATCCTGGCCGGTCATGACCCACCAGCCTCCCCCATCCGATCGGCCGATTCCACCTCATCGCGGCTGATGCCGAGCAGGAACAGAATGGCATCGAGATAGGGCACGCTGAGTGCCGTGTCCGCTGCTTGACGCACCAACGGCTTGGCGTTGAACGCAATGCCCAAGCCGGCCGCGGCCAACATGTCGAGATCATTGGCGCCGTCGCCGACGGCGATGGTCCGCGACAGCGGGACTCCGGCCTGGTTGGCGAACCGTACGAGCGCGTCCGCCTTGGCGGCTCGATCGATGATCGGTCCGACCAGTCCCCCGGTGAGGACTCCATCTTCGATCTCCAGGACGTTGGCGGCCAAGGAGTCAATGCCCAACTCGACGACCAGTGGGGCCAGGACCTGGGTGAATCCCCCGCTCACCACGGCGATCTCGTAGCCCAAGCGCTTGAGCGTCCGCACCAGCGTGCGGGCCCCCGGAGTCAAGAGCAGCGCGCCGCGCACGACCTCCAGATCCGACTCGTCGAGGCCCCGCAGAAGCCGCACTCGCTGCCGCAAAGCTGCATCGAAGTCGACGGTTCCCTCCATCGCCGCCCGGGTGACGTCGGCGACCTGGGCGCCGCATCCACGCCGTTCGGCCAGAAGGTCGATCACCTCTCCTTGCAGAAGGGTCGAATCGGCGTCAAGCACGATCATGTGCCGAGCCCGGCGGTGGAGTCCGGCTCTCTGGACCGCGATGTCGACCTCGCTCCGGACGGCTTCGTCGGCCAGGGCGCGGCGGAGCCGGTCGAGGTCACCGCCGGTCACGGCGAGCTCGTAGCTCTGCACCGGATAGTCCGACAGCCGGACGATCCGCTCGATGTTGCCGTCGCATTGGGCGATCCGGCCCGTGACATTGGCCAGCGTCGACGCCCCGATCGTCGGCGCCAGCACGATCACCAGAATTCGATCGCGCCCCGACGCCACTTCGGCTTCGACCAGCGGCGTGATCGAGACGTCGACGTTGGTCGTCGCAAAATGGCGGGCGATGGCCCGCTCCGCCACGTCGACGTCGCCCGGGGTGTCGGCGCCGATCTCCACGCAGAGCAGGAGACGACCATGGACTCTCACCTGCTCGACATCGCGCACGTCAATGTGGCCGGCCTCGAGCGCGGCGAACAGGCGTTGGGCCAGGCCCGGTCCGTCCTGACCACTCAGGGTCACCAGGAAGGGCAGGTGCGGGTCCATGGGGGTCTCACGGTATCGGGCCGTGCCGGACCGCCGACGCCTACGGGACGGCGTCGCGCTTCAGGTCGACCCAGCCCTGTCCGTCCACCCAGTGCCGGATGACCTTCGCCGGCACGCCCGCGATCACGCAGCGATCCGGGAAGGTGCCCCGGACGACCGCTCCGGCCGCCACGACGCAATTTTCACCGATGTGGGCACCCGGCAGGACGACGACGTTGGCCCCCAACCAGCTTCCCGAACCGATGCGCACGCTTGCCTCAACCGGCCACTGTCGCCCGATCGGTTGGTACGGGTCCTCGTAGGTGTGGTTCTGATCGGTGACATACAGGTAAGGGCCCGTCTGGATGTCATCGCCAATTTCGATGGACCAGTGGCCCACGATGTGCGAGCCGCGCCCGATGAGGCAGCGGCTTCCGATCCGCACGACCGGGTCGGTGGGCATGTCCTGTCCTGGAGCCATGCCGGCCGTGATGCAGGTGTTGGGGCCGACCAGGGTCTCCGCCCCGATCTGGATGCGGTGCTCGTTGTAGATGGAACCTTGCGGAAAGAGCAGGCAGGCACCGCGGCCCATGGCGCCGAAGCGGCGGCCGCGCCGATCGTCGGGACCGATGGCACCCAATTCGCCGGCCACGTTCCAAGCGCCGTGAACCAGCCCGGAAATCCCCCGCCGCAACGGTCCGGGAAGATTGCGGGCCCAACTCACGGGGCCGAATATTCAGTGGACTTGTGGCCCGCAGTGGCGGCCGTCCCAAGGTTCACCGGGTCAGTATGACCCCAATTGACCCCCTCCTCCCTCTACGATCACTCGGCAGATATGTACAGCTACCCGATACGACGCCGCCCTGGCTTGGCTCTACTGGCTCTGGCCGGTCTCTCCGGATTGGTGCTGAGCGCCTGTTCGGCGGCACCGGCGGCGGTCAAAAAAGCAGACCCCCCGACCACGACGTCCACGACCGCCAAGCCGGCGCCGGCGCCGGCGTGCCCCCTCACCGGCTTGCCCGTGCCCGGCGGTGCGGCCGTACCGGCCCGACCGGCCCTCGCCGTCAAGGTCGACAACTATCCCACCGCCCGTCCCCAAAGCGGTCTCGACAAGGCGGACGTCATCTACGAGGAGCCGGTGGAAGGTGGCATCACCCGCTACGCCGCCGTGTTCCAATGCCAAGATGCCGCATCGGTCGGCCCCGTACGATCAGCCCGAAATATCGACATCGGCATCCTGGGCCAGTTGGGCAACCCGCTCCTGGCGCATGTCGGTGGCATTCCACCTGTGCTCGCCAACATCGACGCCTCACCCATCGTCAACGTCGACCTGGGCCAGAACGGCTCGATCATCACCCACCCGGCGGGTCGCTACGCCCCCTACGACACCTACTCGTCGACCGCACAGATGTGGGGAACGCACCCGACGATGACCACCCCGCCCCAACCGCTCTTCGGCTATTCGGCCACCCCACCGACCGGGACACCGGTGGCCAGCGTGAACATCAACTTCTCGGGCACCTCGAACGTGACCTGGACCTACAACGCGACCACCAGCCAGTTCGAGCGCTTCTACAACGGGACGACTCCCGACACGCTGGCCGACGGGACACAGAACGCCGCGGCCAACGTCGTGGTCCAATTCGTCCACATCAGTTACGGGCCCTGGCTCGAGAACAGCGAAGGCGGGCTCGAGGTACAGGCCGATCTCTACCCCGACGCCAGCGGCCAGGCCCAGGTCTTCCGCAACGGCGTCGAGACCACCGGCACGTGGCAGCGCGCCGCACTGGGCTCACCCTCCCAATTCCTCACCGCGGCCGGCACGCCGATCACCCTGCAACCCGGACAGACGTGGGTCGAGCTCGTGCCCGACACGATCGCCACCGCCGTCACTCCCTGACCGCCCTGACGCGAAGCGCTCCGGACTGATCACCCGAGGGGGGACGGGGTCAATCCGGAGCTACTTCGATGCTGTGAGAGGTGGCCCAGGTGGTGGCAACACCTGAACCACGGGGGAAGATCTATTTGTCCAGCATGATCGGAAGATCATCGGCGTCGACGTCCATGCCCTCGGCGGAGACCTCGTCCGCGGCCTTGGGGGCCAGAGCCTGACGGACCCGGTCATCGACTTCGGCCATGAGCTGTGGGTTCTCCGTGAGGAAGACCTTGACGTTCTCCCGGCCTTGCCCGAGTTGCTCACCCTCATAGGTGAACCAGGCGCCGGACTTCTTGATGAAGCCCAGTTCGACCGCCACGTCCAGCAGGGAGCCCTCGCGACTGATGCCCTTGCCGTACATGATGTCGAATTCGGCCTGCTTGAACGGTGCGGAACACTTGTTCTTGACCACCTTGACCCGGGTCCGGTTCCCGATCACATCGGCTCCGTCCTTGATCTGCTCGATGCGCCGGATGTCGAGGCGGACGGAGGAGTAGAACTTCAGGGCGCGACCGCCGGATGTGACTTCGGGCGAGCCGTACATCACGCCGATCTTCTCCCGCAGTTGGTTGATGAAGATGGCGATCGTGCTCGACTTGGACAGCGTCCCCGTCAGCTTTCGCAGGGCCTGGGACATGAGGCGGGCCTGCAGGCCGGGGTGGGAGTCGCCCATCTCCCCCTCGATCTCGGCGCGCGGTGTAAGGGCCGCCACCGAGTCGATCACCAGGATGTCGAGCGCACCCGAGCGGATGAGCATGTCGGCGATCTCCAGGGCCTGCTCACCGGTGTCGGGCTGGGAGATGAGGAGGTCGTCCACGTTCACCCCGATGGCGCCGGCGTACACCGGGTCCATGGCGTGTTCGGCATCGATATAGGCGCAGATCCCACCGTTGCGCTGCGCCTCGGCCACCGCATGCATGGCCAGGGTCGACTTCCCCGAGGACTCCGGTCCGTAGATCTCCACGATGCGCCCCCGGGGCAGCCCGCCGATGCCCAAGGCCAGGTCGAGCGAGAGCGCTCCGGTGGGGATGGACTCGATGTTCATGCTCATGTTGTCGCCCATCCGCATGACCGAGCCCTTGCCGAACTGCTTCTCAATCTGGCCCAGTGCTGCGTCCAGTGCCTTATCCCGATCCTCGGCCATGTCTCTCCTCGTTGTTTCGTACGGCAATCTGTCGTGTGGTGTGACCCTACGGGCGGGGTGTGACAACGGCCCGGCCGCCTCTGCTTCTGTGCCTCGACGCCAATAGTAACGAACATGTGTTCGCTCTGCGGGGATCCCCGCCCCCTACAAACGGTCGCCCCGGATTACCTGGACACACGGGATTTCCATACCCGGCGCGGCCCTCGAGCATCCCATTCGAGCGGCTCGACCCGGACCGAGCGCGGCCCGGCCTTCGAGCCACTTGGGGTGCCGCGCGGTGGGTGGCATGCCCGGGCGGCGGCCCGCGTCGGGTGACGTCTCGGTCACCACCAATCGAAGAGCGGACACATCCGGCGAACCGGTTCCGAGCGACATCTCGGCGCGCCGTCGAGCGGTGGCCACCGTGCTCGTACCGACCCTCGCTCGCCACGAATGCGTGTGATGCTGGATGGGTGCGAACCACCAAGGCCCTCGGCGTGACCGGCATGGTGGCGGCGGGCGCGCTGGTCGCCGTCCTCCTCGGGGCCACCGGGGCCGGAGCCGCCCCCAACGCCGCCACGTTGTACCGCCAGGCCATGGCCACCACCCAAGCGTGGTCCGTGCACTACACCTCGTCGGGCACCGTCTCGAAGGTCTCCAATTCACAGAGCGGCGATGCCGGTCCGTCGTCGGGCACTCAACAGGTGCTCATTCAGACCGCGGCGACGTCCGACCAGGCGTCGCTGGTCGTCATCGGCCAGATCACCTATGCCAAGGCGAACGCCGCCGGCTTGAAGGATCTGATGGGCCTGTCGGCGACGCAAGCGGCGGCCGACGCGAACCAGTGGATCCTGTTCTCGACGGCGAACGCCGCCTTCTCTCAGATCGTGGCCGGCATCCGCTCGCACGATGTGGCCGAGGAGATCGCCCTCAGGGGTCCGTTCGCGCTTGGGTCCTCGCGCCAGCTCGACGGTTACGAGGTCGATGCGATCCGGGGCACCCTCGAGGTGCAGGGGGCCAAGCCGGCGCGAGCCGTCTTGTACGTACGAGCATCGGGTCGCCCCCTTCCCGTCGAAGAGGACACAGTGGGGGCACAGGGTCAGCCGAACGGAGAAGATCACATCGTCTTCTCCCAATGGGGCGAGCAGGTACGACCGAAGGCACCCGACGCCACCATCACCCTGGGGCCGGTGAGCGCGACCTGATCCGAAGGCGCGGGGCGACGTCCCTATGGACAGCTTTCCTGTCAGGATGATGGCCGTTTCGCATCCGCGCCCGCGGCTGCAGAAGGGAACCCAATGCGCCGTTTTCCCGTGATCGTTGGCGCGGTCACATGCACCCTTGCCACAACCGCCGGAGCATTGGCGGCGTCGCCGGGAGTGTCGGGAGCCGCCGGCAACGCCCAGGCGATGTACAAGGCCGCACTGGCCTACGCGGCAACGCAGAATGTGCACTACGTGTCCAAAGCAACGCAGGGCGCGGCCGTCCTCAACGTCACCGGCGACACCAGTCCCACCGCGGGGACGCAGTCATTGATCGTCAAGAGCACCCAGGCCACGGAGACCCTCACCACCGCGCTCATCGGAAAGACCGGATATGTGCGGGGAAATGGTGCCGGCCTGGCCCACATTCTCGGGCTCACCGCGGCCGAGGCCACGACCTACACCAACAAGTGGTTGTCCTTCCCGACCGGGAACCAGCAATTGGACGCGTTGGTCAGCGGCCTCCGCAACAAGGATGTCGCCGCCGAGCTCAAGATGTCCGGACCCTTTTCGTTCGGCCCCGCCACAACAATCGGTGGACAATCGGCCCAGGCGGTCAAGGGATTCATCAGCGACAGCACCGGCAAGAAGGTGGCCACCACGCTCTACGTTCAGTCCGGCAGCACGCCACGCCCCCTGCAGGAAGTGACCACCTCGACCCCGGGGAAGACGAGTGTCGCCGGGTCAGTGACCTTTTCGAACTGGGGACAGCAGACGCACGTGTCCAAGCCCTCACACGCCGTCTCCCTTCTCTCCCTCGCTCCGGCCGGTTGATCGCTCGCCGATCATTCTGCCTGCGCTAGTTGAAATACCCAGCCGGGTTATGGCCAGATCCATGGGGACTTGACGCCCAGGGCAGCTGTCTGGCTCGGACCCCATGAAATCCCCGGTCTGCGACGGTCGTGTCTCCATGGACCGTGCAAGAGTGTCCAGCCCAGGGGCGTCAGAGGACCATGTGCGCAAGGGCCCAGCCGAGACGGCCCCTCCCCGCCCTTGCGTCACTCCCCAACTTCTATATAAAATATTCAATCGCAAGTTTCGGGGGGCACCAGCAGCTGGCGAGGGTCCGGTTTTGTGCATCTTCTCCCGGCTCGCGTCCGCAGCCCGATCCCCGATTCTGTCGGGGTGCTGATTGAATGAACCGTTCGCAAAGTGCTCTTGGGAGGGTATGGGGATGATCTGCAAAGGACTGGCCGAGCTTCGAAAGTCGGCGCTGCCGCTGGCAGTGGCGGCCTTGATGGTCGCAGGGACGTCCGTCGCACTCACGTCGACGACCGCTGCCGCGGCGACGTCGGGCAGTCGCACGTTGTCGTCGGGCGTGACCCCCAACGGCGTCTGGCCCGGAGTCGGCAAGATCTGCGAACCCGGACCCGGCGGTGCCTCCTCGGTCCGCGGTGTGAGCCCGAAGACCATCCACATCGCCGTGTTCAACGACGCCGCCAACACCGTAGAGCCGGGACTCGAGGCCGAGTTCCCCCAACAGGCCAAGGCGTTCGCGGCCTGGTGCAACGCCTCGGGGGGCATCAACGGGCGCCACATCGTGATCGACGACCGTGATGCCGCGCTGTTCAACGCCGCGCAGCAGGCAACAGCGGCCTGCCAAAGCGACTTCATGGCGGTCGGCGGCGGCATGGCCCTCGACCAGCCCTCGGTCCCCATCCGTGAGCAGTGCGGGCTGGGACAGATCACCGGCTACGTCGTCTCGGACGCCTCCGACCTTGCCTCCCTCCAGGTCGACCCGAGCGGCATCAACACGAGCTCGGTGAGTGCTGGATGGTTCGGGGCGCTGGCCAAGGCCTACCCGCAGGCGGTCAAGAAGGCCGGCATGGGCGGGCAAAACAACCCCTCCATCCTCGAGCCCGAAACGAAGTACGAGTTCGCCGCCGAAGCTCAGGGCTGGAAGGTCGTTGACTTTCCCGAGCCCCCGATCACGGTGGAGAACTGGGCGCCCTACGTCGAGGACTACCAGAGCAAGGGGGTCCAGGCCCTGTGGCCCGCCGACACCGCCAACCTCACTCCCTTCGCCCAGGCCATGACGACTGCCGGTTACCATCCCGCCTTCATCGCGCTGGGGACCCAGTTCGCCAACGCCATGACGCAGAAGGCCGTGGCCGAGAACCCCAGTCTGCCCCCGGTCTACGTCGAGACGTCGTGGTGGCCACTCTCGATGGCCTCGCAAAACCCCTCGACCCAGCAGCTCGTCAACGTCATGCACACCTACGCCAAAGGCGACACCATCGACTTCGACTCCGAGGAGGGGGCCGAGGCGTGGCTCCTGTGGGCGAAGTCGGCCTCGGCCTGCGGCGCCAGCCTCACGGTGACGTGCGTGCTGAACAACGCGGCAGCCGTGAAGAACTGGGACGCCGGAGGCATTCAGGCGCCGATAGCCAGTTTGACGCTCTCCAACCAGAACCCCCAGCCCTCGCCGTGCTTCCTCCTCATGAAGGTCGGACCCAAGGGGATCCTCTACGACAAGGCGATCACCCAGCCCACGCAGTCCATCTGGAACTGCAACCCCAAGAACGTCTACCACCTGACCTCGAAAGAGAAGCAACAACTGGCGTCCTTGTGAGGATGGGTTCGGCAGGCCGCGGGGCTGGGTGCAAATTGCATAGTCTTGCCCGGGCAGACGACTGACCATTCTGTCGGGGGACGGCTGTGCATGAGTTCATCATCTTCACCATCGGTGGCCTGGCGGCAGCGGGCATCTACGCGATAACGGCGAGCGGCCTCACCCTCACGTACACGACGACGGGGATCTTCAATTGGGCGCACGGCGCCATCGGGATGGTCTGCGCCTTCGCCTATTGGCAGATGAGCATCGGCTGGGGCTGGCCGACGCTCGTCTCGATTCTCGTCTGCCTCTTCGTGCTGGCGCCTGCCATCGGCATCGGGATCGAAGCGGCGGTGATGCGCCGGCTCGAGGGTGTCTCGGAGGCAGCCAAACTGGTCGTCACGCTCTCCATCGCGCTCATGCTCTTGGGCGTCGCGCAATGGATCTGGAGCCCCACGACCTATCGGGCACTGCCCCCACTCTTCCACAACGACACCTTGGTCCTGGGGTCGATCAGGATCTCCTATAACGACGTGACCGTCCTGATCCTGGCCCTGGTCGTCGCCATCGGGCTGCGCCTCTTCCTCTATCGCACCCGGATGGGCGTCACCATGCGGGCCAGCGTCGACGACCGGACGCTCACCTCGCTCAACGGGTCGAGTGCGAATACGAATGCCCGCAACGCCTGGATCATCGGCTCCATGCTGGCTGCATTGGCGGGGATCCTCATCGCGCCCACCCTCACCCTGTCGGCCTCCGCGCTGACGCTGCTCATCGTCAACGCGTATGCGGCGTCGGTTATCGGGCGCCTGCGCTCCATTCCGATGACCTTCGTGGGTGCGATCATCTTGGGCCTCTCCATCGCGTACTCGGTGGCCTACCTGCCCCAGAACCCTTACATCCAAGGGTTCGAGAACGCGGTGCCTGCGATCATCCTCTTCATTGCCCTCCTGGTCCTGCCCCAATCGCGACTGCGCGGGCATCGGCAGCTTCGGAGCCGCGAGCTTGCCTTCCGTCCCACATGGAACGGCACCGGCCTGTTCTGCGCCGGCACGATCATCGTCGCGGTCTTCTTGGCCACCACCGTCGGCAAAGCCGACATGTTCAGCCTCAATCGCATGTGGGGGCTGGCCATCGTCGGGCTCTCGGTCATCCCCATCGTCGGATACGCGGGCCGCCTGTCGTTGTGCCAGATGACCTTCGCCGGCATCGGCGCCACGATGGTCGGGCATCTGGGAGCCCGGGGAAATCCCCTCTCCCTACTGGCCGCAGCCGGGGTGTGCGCAGTCATCGGCGTCATCGTCGGCATCCCTGCCTTGCGACTCTCGGGCATCTACTTCGCACTGGCCACCGCGGCATTCGCCATCACCATGGACAACTGGGTGTTCCCGCTCCCGTCCTTCAACCTGTTGGGGCATCCCTACGCGCCCTTCGGCTCTGGGTCGCTCGTCTTCGCGCCCTTCCGCATCGGTTCGCTTGCGCTCAATTCTCAGAAGTCGCAGTTCATCGCCGGGTCGGTCGCCTTCGTGATCCTGGTCCTCCTCGTCGTCGCCCTGCGGCGTTCGGAGTTCGGGCAGCGCCTCCTGGCCATGAAGGACAGTCCCGCCGCGTGTGCAACGCTGGGCATGAACGGCCGAGCGTCGCTCATCGGAGTGTTCGCCTTCTCGGCCGCCCTGGCCGGGGTCGGTGGCGGCATCTACGGCATGGCCCTCGGCAGCGCGGCGCCCGACGTCTTCCAGTTCTTCAGCGGGCTCTCCGTGCTCTTGGTGATGGTCATCTTTGGGATCACCTCGTTCGGTGCGGCGGGGTTGAACGGCCTGTACCAGGGATCGCCGTTCTTCACCAATTTCTTCCCTTCACTCACCCAATTGCCGCTGGTCCTCGTCGGTCTCGGCGGCGTCGGCGTGGGGACCACCCCCAATGGGACCGTCCCGGGCAGCATCCGCCCGGTCTATCTCTCGGTGGCGCGGCGGCCCTGGCTGGTGGCCCTGATGGTGGTGGTCGTCGGGGTTGCCTGGACGCTCCGTCTCAGCGGGGCGATCGGCAACTGGACTATGGCCATCATCATGATGGTCGATCTCGCGCTGTTCCCGGTCCCGGCCTACGTCGCCGACTACCGGGCGAGGATCGCGCCGCCCGCATTCGGCCTTCCCGAGCGCCGGTCGAAGGAAAAGAGGCACGCCTGGTTCGCCGAGGCCGTGTCCGACGAAGGAACCGTCGTCTCGGCCGACCCGCTCACCGCGCTGTCGGGGACCGGAGGCACCAGTGGGACTTGAAATTCAAGAGGTCTCGGTTCGCTTCGGGGGCTTGGCTGCACTGTCCGAGGTGTCGCTCAGCGCCGCTGAGGGTGCGATCACCGGATTGATCGGGCCGAACGGAGCCGGCAAGACGACCCTGTTCAACGTGGTGACGGGGATGCAGCGCCCCAATGCGGGGACCGTGCACCTCGACGGTCGGGATGTGGGCGGACTCTCGTCCTACCGCCGGGCCCGGCTCGGGCTCGGGCGCACATTCCAACGCCTGGAGCTCTTCGGGACCCTGACCGTCGCCGAGAACATCGGGGTCGCCGCATCCATCGGGCAACGAGGGGTGGTGAAGGCAAGGTCGAGAGCGATTCATGAAATACGCGAGGAGATACTGGACCGGGTGGGACTGACGTCCGTGGCCAACGAACGGGCCGACACCTTGCCGACGGGGACCGGTCGCCTCGTCGAGCTGGCGCGCGCCCTTGCCACCAGGCCTAAGGTCCTCCTCCTCGACGAACCGGCGGCGGGCCAGGACACCGACGAAACCGAGCGCTTCTCGGACATTCTGCGCGATCTGACGAGCGATGGCCTCGCCATTCTGCTGGTCGAACACGACATGGAACTGGTCATGAACGTCTGCCATACCGTCGTCGTCCTCGATTATGGCCGCATCATCTGCACCGGCACGCCAGCGGAGGTCCGAGCCGACCCCGAGGTCCAGGCCGCGTATCTCGGCACAGTATCGGCAGCCGTCACCGATGCCTGAACCCCTCTTGGAGTTCCGGGGAGTACGGGCGGCCTACGAGGAGGTCGAGGTCATCCACGGGATCGACGCGACGTTCGAAGAGGGCATCGTGACCGCTGTCCTCGGGGCAAATGGTGCCGGCAAGTCGACCCTCCTCGCCCTGGCGGCCGGCATCATGGGGCCGAGCGAGGGTGAAGTCCGCTTCGCCGGTGAAAAGGTACGCGTGGGATCGACGTCTTCGTTGGCCCGCCGGGGGCTCTGCCTTATTCCCGAAGGCCGTGGCGTGTTCCCGAACCTGACCGTGCGGGAGAACCTCTGGGTCATGACGCACAGCGGTTCGGGGCGACGACACGTCGAGCGTTGCGCGTTCGAACGGTTCCCGCGCCTGGCGGATCGCGGAGACCAGCCGGCCGGCACGCTGTCGGGCGGCGAGCAGCAGATGCTGGCGCTTGCCCGCGCCGTGGCGACGAGCCCGCGGTTGCTCATGCTGGACGAGCTCTCGATGGGGCTTGCGCCCATAATCGTCGACGAGCTCTACAGCCATGTCGTGCGCCTGGTGGCGGAGGGCATCACGGTCGTGGTGGTGGAGCAATTCGCACGCACCGCCCTGTCGGTTGCCACCTCGGCCATCGTGATGGCGAACGGACGGATCGTCCAGACCGGGGCGGCAAGCGACGTGGAGTCGGTGCTCCACTCGGCGTATCTCGGACCCGTTCAACCCCCGGGGTCGGGTTCGCCCGCACACAACGGGACGTCAGATCACATCGACACCGGTACGGGAGCCCATTAGGAACCCCGGGTCTCGAAGGACGGCATTCGCTGCAGAAGGCGCCTCCGTATCGTCCGGTCCACAGCGATCCGGAATTCTCATCGGGCGGCGGTGCGGCGCCGGAAGCCGAGCGGTTCGGGCCGCAAGGGGAACGGCCCCAACCGCTCAGCTCGAGGTGGTCGGCTGGGTGAGGTTGTACAGGGTGGTGCCGTCCACCGTCTGTGCCGTGAAGTGACTCTCGACCCACGTTGAGATCTGCGACGCCACGTCGGTGCTGCCGCTGGTGCTGCTGTTGCCGCCGAAGCCGCCCGCGCCACCCCCGAAGCCGCCACCGCCGAGGCCCCCGCTGCCGCTGATGTAGTAGTGGATCTTGCCCTCCGCCACGTACTGCTCGAACTGGGCCAGCGAGGGTGCCGGGTCGGTGCCGTTGAACCCTCCGATGGCCATCACGGGATCGTCGCTGGCCAACTGGTAGCCGGCGGCCGAGTTGGAATTGGTGGTGGCGGCCACCCACGAATAGCTGCCGGCATCGGCTTGGAGAAGCTTGGTGACGGCCGAGCCGGGCGTACTCGAGCCCAGGATTCCGCCCGCACCCCCGACGCCGCCGCCGAAGGTGCCGCCCCGCCCGCCAGCAAAGGTCGGCGGCGTGAAGCCGCCGGCGGTGCCACGTCCGGGGCCGAAGCCGCCCGGGGGGGTGAATCCTCCACCGGTCCGGCCGCCTCTGGTCCCACCGGGGAAGCCTCCTGGGATCCCACCGAGGCGGCGAAATCCACCGCCGCCGGGCCGCCGCCGCCGCCGGGGCCGCCGAAGCCCCCGGCCGCCGAAGGGGTCACCGTCGGAATGGCGCCGCTCTTCGGCGTGGCCGCCGTGGCGATGGTGGAGAACAGCGGTGCGGCCAGGGCGGCGCCGAACCCGAGGATCGCCACCAGGCCGATGGCCAATTTGGGGATCCGGCGCAGCCACGGGAGGGCGAGGATGGCCAGGGCACCGAGAGCGCCGGCCACCGCCACGACGACGCGGAGCCAGGGGAACCAGTCCGGGGTGCGATTCAGCAACACGACGGCCCAGATCGTGGTGACCACCAGGGCCGCCGCCAGGGCCGATCGACCCACCCACAAGGTGCGGCGCTGCCACAGCGACATGGTGCCCATGCCGACCAGGGCGCCCAACGGTGGCGCCAGGGCGACCGCGTAGTAGGGGTGGATGATGCCCTGGGCCAAGCTGATGGTCAGCCCTATGCCGGCCAGGCAGCCACCCCAGAGCAGGAAGGCGGCCCGTTCGTGGTCGGTGCGCTTGGCCCGCCACGTGAGAAGCAACACAACGGCGCCCATGAGGAGAGCCCCGGGAAGCAGCCAGGACATCATGTTGCCGAATTGGGGGTTGAAGAGACGGGTGAGACCGGTCGGGCCCCACATGCTGCCCGCTTGGGTCGAGCCCCCCACGTGTCCGGCCTCGTTCCCGGTCAATCGGCCGAATCCGTTGTAGCCGAAGATGAGATTGAGGATGCTGTTGTTCTGTGAACCACCGACATAGGGGCGGTCAGCTGCCGGCGTGAGGGCCACTGCGGCGACCCACCATCCGGCCGCCACCAACGTGGTCAGGCCGAGGACGATGACCTGCCAGGCCCGGCGCCGGAATGGGGTGGGGGCGGCAAGCAGGTACACGATGCCCAACGCAGGGAGAATGAGAAAGGCCTGCATCATCTTGGTGAGGAACCCGAAGCCCACCAACGTGCCGGCGAGCACCAGCCACCTGGTCTGGGCCGCCTCGAGAGCCCGAATCATGGCGTAGATGGCGCCGGTGAGGAGGAGGGCCAGCAGGGCGTCGGGGTTGTTGAAGCGGAACATGAGGGCGGCCACCGGCGTCAGGGCCACCACGGCGCCCCCCAGCAGGGCGGCGTTGGCCGAGAACCAGCGCCGGACGCTCAGGTAGACCAGACCGACGGTGGCCACTCCTTCGAGGGCTTGGGGAACCAGCATGCTCCACGAGTTGAAGCCGAAGATCCGGCCCGAGATCTCCATGACCCACAACGAGGCCGGCGGCTTGTCGACGGTGATGAAGTTAGACGAGTCCGAGGAGCCGAAGAAGAAGGCCTTCCAGCTCTTGGTGCCCGCCTGGACGGCCGCCGAATAGAAGGAGTTGGCGTACCCGCTGGCACCGAGGTCCCACAGGTAGAGCACGGCGGTCAGGCTCAACAGGGCGAGGAGAGCGGGCCGGACCCAGGCCGGGTCCTGCTCGCGGCCACGAACCAGGCGGACCAGGCGTCCCCGGGGCGGCGTGGAATCCGCTGGGGCCGCCCCGGGGACGAAGGGGCCCGAACCGGTGCCGGGTCCGCTGGGCTCTTGCTGCTCGTCGACACCGTCCCCGGGAGATGCCGGGATGAGCGTGGTCATGAGGAAGCCTCCAGGGAATGGTCGGACGAGAGGGCAATCGGACGGAAGATCCAAGCCCTCAGGACGGCGAAGCGGAGCACCGCGGCCACGGCATTGGCTGCGGTCACGGCCAGGAGGTCCCAGCCCAGCGAGGAACCGACCAGTGCCTGCACCGCGAGGAGACCCAGAGTGGTCAGGGCCAGACTGAGGAGGAAGAGGCCGGCTCCCACGGCGACCAAGCGGCCCCGATGGGCCTTTCCGGGCATGCTGCGGGCCAGTTCCCTGTGCACGGCGAGGTTGAAGATGGTGCAGATGGCCAAGGCGAGCGCGTTGGCTCCGAGGGCACCGGCCAGGGGGCGCCAGGCCACGAAGAGAAAGAGGTAGCCGAGGGTGCTGATGGCGCCCACACCGGCAAAGCGGAGCAGTTGGTCGGCCGCCACCTGATCGACGCGCGACCGCGGGCGGTCAGGTGTGCCCCGGGTCAGCCGCCGGGCCCGGCCATGGGAGATACGCCACACGCCGCGCAGGTCGCTCACGGCGGTGGGAAGGATCTGGACGCGGGAGTCCGGATCATCGACCCAGTCCACCGGCACCTCGCTCATACGCAGTCCGAGCCGCTCGGCCGTGACGAGGAGCTCGGTATCGAAGAACCACTCATCGTCCTCGACCAGGGGGAGGATTCGCAGGGCGGCCTCTCGCCGCAGCGCCTTGAAGCCACACTGGGCGTCACTGAATCGACCACGCAAGGACAGCTTGAGGAGCAGGTTGTAGGCGCGCGAGATGAGCTCACGCTTGGGCCCACGGATCACGTGGGAGCCGCGGGCCAGGCGGGTGCCCGCAGCGACATCGCGATGCCCCGAGAGGAGCGGGGCCACCAGCGGCACCAGGGCGGTGAGCGAGGTGGACAAGTCGACGTCCATGTAGGCCACCACCGGCGCCGTGCTGGTTGACCATGCGGTGCGCAGAGCGTGGCCCCGTCCCTTCCGGGGCAGGTGCAGGGCCGCCACGCCGGGCAGGGTGGCCGCCAGTTCGGTGGCCACGGCCATGGTGCGGTCGGTGCTGGCGTTGTCGACGATGGTGACCAACGCGCGGAACGGGAACGATTCGTTGAGGAAGTTCCGCAGTGCGGTGATGCGCTCGGCCAGGTGCTCGGCCTCGTTGTAGACCGGCACGGCGATCTCCACATCGAGGGGCACCCGCCGGGGGTCGACGCCGCGTTCGGGGGCCGCCAGCACTGTCATGCCACGCATGGTGCCCGAGTCCGTTCCGGCCGCCGTGTGCCTCCGCTGTGACCGGGGTGTGAATCTCGGCTACGACCCGGTCGTGCGGTCCAAGACGAGCAGGAATTCCAGCGTGCCGTGGCTGTCCGTGGTGACGGTGCCGGCGAAGCTGGGATTTTCGATGCCGTAGTCGGCGAAGGTGACCGGGATGGAGCCGGTCACATCGATGGACGTGCCGGAGTACCGAGCGGAGACCGGGAAGGTGACGGCGTGGGTCTGCCCGTGCAGCATCAGGTTGCCGGTGGCCGTTTCGTGCACGGTGGCGCCGGCGGTGGGGATGCGGCCCAGGCTGATCGGTGAGGTGAGGGCGAACGTGGCCGTGGGGTAACGCGACACCTCCATGATGCGGCCGTCGAACTGGCCGTCCCGCTCGCTCTGATCACTGTGGACGTCGGCCATCTGCGCCGTGAAGGAAGCGGAGCCGACGCTGGTGCCGTCGACCGTGATGGTCCCGGTGACCGCGTTGGTGCGCCCGACGGCCACGTTGTTCTGACCGAAGAGGACCTCGTTCACCCGGTACCCGACCACCGATTTGCCGGTGGCCTGCCAAGTCCCGGTGGGCGAGGCCACCGACGTGGGACTGGTAGCGGAGTGCTTCGGGGTCGTGGCCTTGGGCAGGGTCAGCGGCTTGGGGGCGGGTCCCTCAATGAAGTGGATGTAGATGTAGGTGCCCCCCACCACGACCAGCGCCGCCAGGATGAGGACGCCGACCATGCCGCCGACGATCCAGGTCAGGGGGGAGCGCTTCTTCTTGGTCTTGACCGGATCGGTCACGCGGTTCCTTTCCGGGCCGCCGTGGCGGCGTCGGCTCCGTTGGTGTCCACGACTTCGGCGTCCTTGCCGTCAGCTTTCACGGCGTCGGCTTCCCCGGCGTCGGCACCTCCACCATCGGCTTCCACGGCCTCGGCTCGCTCGGCGTCCAGAACTTCGGCGGCGGCGGGGAGGGAGACGGTCACGGTCATGCCGCGGCCGGGGGCCGACTCGGCCGAGACGGTGCCGCCGTGGGCGAAGACGATGGCCGAGACGATGGAGAGACCGAGGCCTGTGCCACCATGATCCCGGCCCCGGGCCGGGTCGGCCCGATAGAAGCGCTCGAACACCCGGGCCGCATCCTCGGCCGGCATGCCGGGGCCGTTGTCGTGGACGACTATCCGGGCCATCGGGCCGTCCTGATCGACGTGCACCGTGGCTGTGGTGCCCTCCGGGGTATGGGCGCGCACGTTGGCGAGGAGATTGTCGACCACCTGGCGTAACCGGGCGGGATCGCCCAGCACCTCGACCGGGTGTGCTGCAGTGAACGTCACCGGCCAGAGCGGACCCACGGTGGTGGCCGTGCGCACCGCTTCGGCGCACAGGCCGACCAGTTCGGTGGCGCGTATCTGGAGGGGCAGCCCTTCATCGAGCCGGGCGAGCTCGAGCAGGTCCGTGACCAGTCGCTCCATGCGCCCCGTCTCCGAGCGGATCCCCGAGATGACCCGGGGCAGGTCTTCGGCGTTGGTGGACGCGCCGCGGTCGAAGAGCTCGGCGTAGGCCGCCACGGCCGCGATCGGGGTGCGCAGCTCGTGCGAGGCGTCGGCCACGAACTGGCGCAAGTGCCGATCGGATTCCTTCAACCGGGCCTCGGAGGCCAGGCGCGCCGCGAACGCCGCCTCGATGCGCTCCAACATGACATTGAGGGCGCGGGCCAGACGGCCGACCTCAGTTGTGTCGTCGGCGCCGGGGACGCGCTGGTCGAGATTGCCGGCGGCGATGGCGTCGGCTGTGCGCTCCACGTCCTCCAGTGGCCGCAAGCCCAGGCGGACCAACCACCACCCGCCGGCCAGCGCGAGGACCAGTGCCCCGGCGGTGACGGCCAGTTCAATCAGGAACAGCGAGTGGAGCGTGCTGGTGGTGGAACTGATGGGGATGGCCTGGACGATGACGTCGTCGCCCTGGAGCTGGGCCTGCACCCGAAAGGTTGGTCCGCCCGCCTTCGTCGCTCCGGCCGTGAAGTAGGCCACTTTGCTGCCATTGGGTTGGGCGGTGAAACCGGTGATGTGGCTCGGTAGCTGTGGGCTGTAGGGATGGTTTCCCACATAGGCGGGACACTGCACCCCATCGACGATCGCCCCGCTCGTCGTCCGCAGGGCGATGTAACTGATGTCGAATGTGTTGACAAAGCCGCCGGCTCCCCCCCGGGACCGTTGCCGCTTCCGTCGCCCCCGCCAGAGGACGAACGGGGTGCCGGGCAGGAGAAGGTCCCCGTGCTGGGGTTGCCAAACAGCCGGGCTGGGTGCGACGCCAGCTGCTGGTCGACCTGTTTGTAGAGCGACGAGCGCAGGGCCGAGTAGGTGGCGAAGTCAGCCAGCACCAGTGCGACAATGGCGATCGCCCCGACGGCCAGGAGGAGTCGGAGTCGGAGTGACACTCAATTCGATCCGGCGGTGGGCTCCGGCTCGCGGAGGGTGTAGCCGACGAGGCGGATGGTGTGAATGAGCGGCGGCCCGTGTCGCTCCAACTTCTTCCGCAGGTAGCTCACGTAGGTCTCCACCACGTTGCCGTCGCCGCCGAAGTCGTAGTGCCACACGTGGTCGAGGATCTGGGACTTGGAGAGCACGTGACGCGGGTTCAGCAGGAAGTAGCGCAAGAGGTTGAACTCGGTGGCCGTGAGCTGGATCTGGCTGCCCCCCCGTCGCACCTCGTGGGCGTTCTCGTCCATCTCGAGATCGGCGAAGCGCAGGATGCCGTCGTCCTCGCCCTCGTAGCCGGTCCGGCGCAGGATGGCGTGGACCCGGGCGATCAACTCGGCCAAGGCGAAGGGCTTGGTGACGTAGTCATCCCCCCCGATGGTCAGGCCGGCCAGCTTGTCCTGCAAGGAGTCCCGCGCCGTCAGGAAGAGGATGGGGACCCGCAACCCGTCCGAGCGGAGCCGCCGGGTGACCTCGAGGCCATCGAGGTCGGGCAGCATCACATCGAGGATGACCAGGTCCGGTGGATCGTCCTGGGCCTGGGCCAGGGCGAGCCGGCCCGTGACGGCCTCATCCACCGTGAACCCTTCGTAGCGCAAGGACGTGGCCACGGCATCGACGATGGACGGCTCGTCGTCGACCACCAGGACCCTCGGTCCGTTCTCAGTCTTCACCTATCGCACCTCCAGTGGACCCACATTTCCACCTGGAGTTTCCCACCCCGTGTGGACCGGCTGTGGTCCCCCTGTGAGGAGTCCGGCCTCCGGCACCGATGGGTGGGCGGGGTACCGAGGCTGACTCCATGTGGGAGGGTCCAACCCCCTCACGGCCGGAACATCGTCGGCGTCCGGGGCCGACCAACCCGCTGGTCAGGAGCCCAAGGCGATGAGCGCCCGGCGCAGGAGGTCCAGGGCCGAGATCGCCCCGTACTGGCGCACCCGTTCGCGATCGCCCGGCAGGCGCATCTCCCGGGCCTCGGTCCGGCCGTGGGGCAGGGCCAACCCGACGAAGATGGTGCCCGGCGCCACCCCCTCCTGGTCGTCCGGCCCCGCCACCCCGGTGATGCCCAGCCCGATGTCGGAACCGGTGGCCCGGCACACCCCCTGCGCCATGGCGACGGCGGCCGACTCCGAGACCACCGGGCCGACGGGCACCCCGAGCACGTCGAATTTCACCTGCGCGTGGTAGGCCACCACGCCGCCCCGGAACCAGGCCGAGGCGCCGGGCACGTTGACCAGGCGGGACGCGATGAGACCGCCGGTGAGCGACTCGGCCACGCCGAAGGTCAGCCCGTGCACGACCAGCTGGGCCGCCACGGCGTGCTCCATGGATTCCTCGTCGGTCCCGAAGACGATGTCGCCGAGGTGTGACTCGATGGTCGAGCGCACCTCCTTCTCTTCGAGGTCGAGGAGGGCGGTCCCCTGGGCCAGGGTCGGGGCGCGAGCGGTGATCCGTACCTTGATCCCCTCCATGCCCGAGGCCAGGAAGGCCAGCGTGACCGAGCCGCCACGGTCAAACGCATCGAGCGCGTCGATCCGGCTCTGCAGGGCCTCGGCCAGGCCGGACTCGCTGGCCCCCCAGGTCCGGAGCACCCGGCTCACGATGACGTTCTCCTCGCCCGCCGCGGCCATGCGGGCCCGCAGGTCAGGCAGGATGCCCCGCTCGAACATCTCGGCCATCTCGTAGGGCACCCCGGGCACGGCGTAGATGACCTTGTTCCCCAGCGGGCAGATCAGTCCGGGGGCGGTCCCGGCCCGCTGGGGGATGATGGTGGCCCCGGCGGGCACGTCGGCCTGGCGCTCGTTGTTGACCGACATGGCCCGGCCCCTGGTCTGGAAGAACCCGGCGATGACGTCGACGATCTTCTGGTCCCGCACCAGCTCGACCCCCATGACGTCGGCGATGGCCTCCCGGGTGATGTCGTCCTGGGTCGGGCCCAGGCCGCCGCAGACGATGATCCCGTCGCTGCGGGCCAGCGCGGTCCGGAAGGCCAGCGTCATGCGCTCGTGGTTGTCGCCCACCGCCTGATGGAAGAGCGAGGTCACCCCGGCCGACGCGAGGCGGTCGCCCAGCCAGGCGGAGTTGGTGTCGGCGATCTGGCCGAGCAGGAGCTCGGTGCCGACCGCCACGATCTCCACCCTCACGCGTTGACCTCCCTGGAGGCCCGGCGGCCGTCCAGCAGGTACTGGAACCCGGTGGCCAGGGTCAGGGCGGCGGCCACCCAGATCGACGCCACCTGCACGGTGTGGTTGTTGGCCAGCGGTGGGATGATGCAGGTCCCGACCGCCCAATCCTGGACGAACGTCTTCAGCTTGGCCGAGTTCCGGGCCGGGATGGAGATGCCGCGTCGCCCCACCCACGAGCGGTAGACCTGCATGCCGACCTCACGGATGGCGATGAGGATGACGGGGAGCCAGGGCAGATGCCCCTCCGCGGCCAGGGCAAAGAGCGCACCGAGTACCACCGCCTTGTCGGCCAGGGGGTCCAGGAACGCCCCCGACCGGGTGGTGCCCTGGCGGCGGGCCATGTACCCATCGAGCCCATCGCTGCCGGCAACGACCAGGCCGACGACCACGTTGAACCACGTCGCTCCCCAAATCACGATCATGGCCACGAAGACCGGCGCGGCCAGCAGGCGGGCCACCGTCACCGCGTTGGCCGGCGTGGCCAGGGCGCTCGGCCCGAACGTGAAGACGCGGTTCGGGTCGGTGTCGGTCACCGCGGCGCTCCCGCCAAGTGCAGGTCATGGGCGGCCGCGTCGTCGACCCTGACGGCGTGGAGGTCCGGTCCCTCCGCGGCGACGATCTCGACGTCGAGCAGGTCACCGGCCACGGTGTCGGGGGGGAGACGGACGATGCCGTCGATCTCGGGCGCCTCGTGCACCGTGCGGCCCCGGCCCGGGCTGTCCACCAGCACCTGGCTCCGCTGGCCGACCAGCAGGTCCCGCCGGGCCGCCGTGATCCCGTCCTGCAGCTCGGCGCACTCGCGGAGGCGTTCGAGGGCCAGTTCGGCCGGCACCTGATCGGGCAGATCGGCTGCGTGGGTCCCCACTTCGGGAGAGAACGGGAAGAACCCGGCCCAATCGAGCTGGCCCTCGGCCAGGAACTCCAGGAGCCGGTCGTGGTCACGCTCGGTCTCGCCCGGGTAACCCAGGATGAAGGAGGAGCGGAAGGTGGCCTGATCGTCGAGGCGGCGGATGTCGGCGATGCGGCGCAGGAAGCGTTCGCCGTCACCCCATCGCCGCATGCGGGCCAGCAGCGGGCGGGAGACGTGCTGGAGGGAGAGGTCGAAGTAAGGCACCCCGGTGGCCACCACCGCCTCGATGAGCTCGTCGGTCAACCCGGACGGGTACAGATAGAGCAGCCTCGTGCGGTCGACTTGGGCCGAGACGGCGCGGGTCAGCGCGGCGATGGGCGACCGGCCGGCCTTCACCCGTTCACCCGGCCGGGAGCGGTCGCGGCCGTAGGAAGCCAGGTCCTGGGCCACCAGCACGATCTCGCGCAGCGGCGGTGCTTTGTCACCGTCCGGCGTCGATCCGCCGGCCAGGAGCAACGCCACCTCGGCCATGATCTCGTCGGTGCCCCGCGACCGCTGTTTGCCCCGGAAGGACGGGATGGCGCAGAAGCCACAGATGCGGTCGCACCCTTCGGCCACCTTGACGTAGGCCCACGGGGCCTCCGACGCGGGGCGGGCCAACTCGAGCAGATCGAAACCCTTGGTGGGTCGTGGGCCGGTCCGTGGCGTGGCAGGGGGCGAGGGCGTCGGCGAGGGCGTGGCAGACAAGGTCACGGGGACCGGGACCGCGGCGGGGGCGGGATGCGGGAGCGGATCGGCGAAGTCCAGGCCGAAGCCGGCCACCAGGTCCACTTCGGGCAGCGCCTCGGTCAGTTCGTCGCCGTAACGTTCGGCCATGCAGCCGGTGACCACCAGACGAGCCCCGGGTGACCGTTGGTCCGCCAACTCGAGCACGGTCTCGATCGATTCCTGGCGGGCCGACTCGATGAAGGCGCAGGTGTTGATCACCACCAGGTCGGCTTCCGCCGGCCCTGCGGCGCGCCGATAGCCCTGAGCGGCCAACCGCCCCGCCAGCTTGTCCGAGTCAACCTGGTTCTTCGGACATCCCAAGGTCTGTAACCAGTACCGACCTTCGCCCACGCGCGCTCCTTACAGCCGACCGGGCCCACCACGGTGGCGGGACACGGCAAGTCCGCCGGGGCGGACCTCTTTGGTTCGGGCACATCTGGTACCCGCCCCCGGAGCGGAGAGGGAGGGATTTGAACCCTCGGACCCAGTTACCCAGGTCAATTCATTAGCAGTGAATCCGATTCGGCCGCTCTCGCACCTCTCCCGGTGCGCCAAGTGTAGGTCATGAGCGATGCATCACCATTTCGACCGGACAGGGCCTGCGAGCCTGCGAACTGGGGCAATACGGCGGTGCCAGTGCCGCCTGCGGGCGGGACAGCACAGGTCCCGGAGCCGCTACTCCGACCCGGCGACGCCGCAGCTCGTGAGCGCCGACACCGCTTTCATCGGGCGAGCACGACCTTGATAGCGCCGGTGTCGGCGGCTCGGGCGAACACGTCATAGGCCTCGATCATCTCGTGCAACTTGAAGTGGTGGGTCGCAAATTGAGCGGCTTCAATCTGGTGAGAAGCGACCAGACGGAGCAACGTGGGAGTCGAATAGGTGTCGACCAGCCCAGTCGTTATGGTCACGTCGCGGGTCCACAACGACTCGAGGTGCAGGGTGACGGGCTTGCCGTGGACTCCGATATTGGCCACATGGCCCCCCGGGCGAACCAACTCGGTGCAGAGTTGAAAGCTGGACGGAACCCCGACCGCCTCGATGACGACGTCGGCCCCGAGCCCGCCGGTGAGCCGGTGAACATAGGCGACGGCACCCTCTTGGGAGTTGTTGAATATGTGATCGGCCCCAAAACGTTTGGCCGCGTCGAGGCGGGCGTCCGCGAGGTCGATGGCGATCACGTGACTCGGTGAGTACAGCAGTGCCCCGGTGATGGCTGAGAGCCCGATCGGGCCGGCTCCGACGACCGCGACGGTGTCGCCGGGCTGGACTCTTCCATTGAGGACTCCCACTTCGTAGGCGGTTGGAAGGATGTCGGCCAACATGAGGAGCTCCTCGTCGCTGGCACCATCGGGCAGTCGGTACGTAGAGGTGTCGGCAAAGGGCACACGAACGTATTCAGCTTGGGTGCCGTCGATCAAGTGGCCGAGGATCCAACCACCCCCACCGAGGCATTGGCCGTAACGCCCTTCCCGACAGAATCGACAGGCTCCGCAAGCCGAGATACACGACACGAGCACCCGGTCACCGGCGGAAACAGTCTTGACACCGGTGCCGACCTCTTCAACGGTGCCCACGGCCTCGTGGCCGAGAATTCGCCCAACCGTGACCTCGGGCGTGTCGCCTTTCAAGATGTGCAAGTCAGACCCGCAGATCGTGGTGACGTCAATTCTCACGATGGCGTCGGTGTCCTCACGCAGGGACGGGTGCGGCACCTCTTCCCACGCTTTGGATCCGGGGCCGTTGTACACGAGTGCTTTCATGGGTGCATCTCCTCTATGTCTTGGTGCCCACACTGCGTTTGAGCCTGGGAGATCTCCGAGCCGAGAGTTCTCGGCTCGCTGGCTGTGTCGCAATGAAGCCTGAGTGGGTGTTGCACGCCGCCGCATGGAGGCATCTCTTGGGCGATGACGCGGCCCGATATCTGACAGATGGTGATCCCCATGAGGACATCCCGCGAACCACCGGCCCAGGGCTCGATACCGAGCGTTGCCACCTGACGCCGACCAATCGGATCTTGGATTCGATGGGGGGTGCCGCTCACCAGCACGCTCCATCCCGCGCTCATGGCGTCGTCGATGCGATCGACTTCAAAACCAACCGTTTCGTTTGTCTCAACTCCAGAGGCCATCGATTCGTCGGTACGAAAGACGACGTCGCCGTTGTGGACGGTGAAGTTCACCGGCAGTGCCACCGGGCCCCTGGCCGTCGAATAGACCACTCGTCCGACCCCGCCGGACCGCAAGCGCTCTTGGCACAGATCAGGTGAGAGCACTTCGAGTACAGGATGGATACCGGCCCGGCCGCTGCCAGGGGATCGATCGATTTCACCGCCGGCGAGAGCGGTCGCGGTCGTGCCCAAGGAATCGGCAAGCCGAACAACAGCTCCGGCGGGCAACGAAACCGAGGGGCTCGACTTGAGATTTTCCAGATAGCCAACATCCATGCCGGTGAGTTTGGCCAGGTCCTCGGTGCTCAGTCCGAGTTCCGATTGGCGATGGTCAACCCGGCGAGCGAAGTCACCGGTGGAGGGGGCAACCGGGCGCACCGTCATCTCTCACATCCCGTCGTCTTCCCGATTTCAACATTCAGCCGGCCATTGATTCGATTGGCGAACGAGGGCAGAAGCAGCGTCGTCATGACGGTCGTGCACGGGGCAACGATGGCGGAGTTGACGGAAGTCCGAGACAGTTTCGCTCCGTCGCGGCCTCTTTCATTTCTGTCGGAAGTTGATTGAACCGAGATCATGGAACGAGTCTGACCAGACGCGGGGCGTCGGGACAGAGCCGAAAGTCCCAAGGCTGACCCCCGAACGTGGATCGGGTCACTCCTGCCATAGAGATTGGCGCGAACGGCCGCACCGAAAGCGATGACCAACCGATCGTGATCTGGGCCGATGCCGATGACGTTCGGCCCTAGCGGACGACGTAGTCAGAGCGCATGGTGGGGTCCACGAAACCAACAGGAGGAATAGTCATGCAACGTAAAGTCTTCGATTTCATAGCCAGCGCCGGTGGCGCCGTCATGGTGGTGGTTCTTGTCGTCGCGGGAGGTCTGTTGATGTGGGGCTACAGCTTCACCACCTCGAGCGTCCACAACCAGCTGGCCCAACAGCAGATCACCTTTCCGAGTGCAGCGGCCTTTGCTCACGCCAAGGCAGGCACCGAGATCACCCCTGGAATGAGGCCTTACCTCCTCAAGTACGCCGGCCAACCGTTGACAACCGGGGCTCAAGCTGAGGCGTACGCCGACCACTTCATTGCCGTCCACCTGGGTGAAATGCCACTCGGGGGCGTCTACGCCAACGTCAGTACGGCTTCTCGGGCCAACCCCACGAACAAAGCACTCGCGGCTGAGGTTCAGACTTCATTCCAAGGCACGACGTTGCGCGGATTGCTGCTTGAGGCGTACGCGTTCTCAGAGTTTGGTTTGATCGCTCTGTGGGGAGCAATCGCCTCCTTCGTTCTCGCCGCCCTCATGGCGATCCTGGTCGGATTTGGGATCTGGCACGCGCGCCGCACTCCCGAGGACACCGAAATTCTGGTGCACTCGGAGCCCGTGCCCGAACCCGAGCGTGAGCTGGTCACGGTCTAATCCATCACCGCAACGACACATCAAAAACAAGCGCCCCCTGCCCGGTGCCGCCCTCCGGTGGCCCCGGGCAGGGTCGCGCCCAGTCCATTCCGCGTGACCTGGCGGCGAGTCCTCGGTCTTCCCAACCTTCGCCCGTCTTCCCACCCTTTCCAGGGCTCTCGAAAGCATGGGCCCTGATTGCCTGATGCGCCTGAGGTCCCCGCGGGCAGCTCCGAAACGCCCGTGTCCAATCTCCAGAACCGGGGGCTCCCCCGCCCAGCCATGGTGCGTCCCACTCCGGGTGTCCACAAAGGAAGGGGAAGTTCGCCTCTACTCGGTCCGGCGGCACAGGCCCATGATGGATGGATGACGATGTACGTCGAACTTCTCTCGGCAGCCCTCGCTCGCGACCCTCGAGCGCCGATGAACGTCGATGACGTGCACGCATCGGTGGTGATGTGCCGCTCCCGGATGCTCGCGTCGAGAAGTCGAGGGGATCGTTCAGCGGAACGCGACCTCGCCACAGAAGTTGACTATGACCGTTCGCTGATCAGTCTGTGTAGAGCTCTGGGCATCCCGGCCGATTCGACCCGTTTCGTTCAGCCCGCACCCGAAAGGGCGCGGCTTGAAAAGGCGCTCGACGAAGCGGGTGAGGACCTGACAAGCAGTGGCGGAAGCAGATCGGATCGGACCACCTAGGACATACCGTCGGCGGCCCCGGTGGGCTTCTCTGCGGGGTGAAGGGCTGAGTACACGGCTGCTTCCGTGCGGCTGGCCATACCCAGCTTGGCCAGGAGATTGCTGACATAGTTCTTGACCGTTTTCTCGGCCAGAAACATCTCCTCGCCAATTTGGCGGTTGGTGCGACCATCGGTGATGAGATCCAAGATCCGGCGTTCTTGGGCGGAAAGCCCACGGAGCAAAGAGTCCTCTTCGGGAGCCTTTTTGATTCGCTCGACCACCCGTGCCACGGCACGAGGATCCATGAGGGAGATGCCGGCGGCAACTTTCTTGACGTCCTCGACGAGCTCGCCGGCTCGGATTCGTTTGAGAACGTAGCCCGACGCTCCGGCCATCACGCTGGCGTAGAGAGCTTCATCGTCGGCGTAGCTGGTCAACATGAGGCAAGCCAGGTCCGGCCAATCGGACAACAGGTCTCGGCAGACCTCGATGCCGCTGCCGTCCTCGAGCCTGACGTCCAAGATTGCAACATCAGGTTTGGCCAATGGAACTCGCGTCAGAGCCTCGGCCGCAGTTGATGCTTCGCCGACCACTTCGATGTCGTCGTCAATTTCGAGAAGAGATCGGACGCCCTGTCGAACTACCTCGTGATCGTCGAGGAGAAATACCCGAATGGTCACGGATCCATTGTGACAGCAAGGACCATTTTCTGCCGCCGAGCCCTCTTGGGAGGACCCGACACGGCGGAGCGACATCGGTCCTGGGTACGATTCTGCCGGTGCCGTATCGAAGGATAAATGACGCTGCCAAGCTTCAGCGATTGGTGGCGGCCATCCTTATGATTGAAGCCGATGTAGGCCTCCCTGAATTGCTCCGCCACCTGGTGGAGGAGGCGCGCGATTTGGTCGGGGCCCGCTTCGGGGCGCTCGGGGTCCTGAACGAGGCCCGCACAGCCCTGGACCAGTTTGTGACGGTCGGACTGAGCGACGAGGAGGAAGGACAGATCGGGGCCCGGCCCACCGGTCGTGGGGTCCTTGGACTCCTCATCACCGATCCCGCGGCTCTGCGCTTAGATGATCTTCGCTCGCATCCCGACAGCTACGGGTACCCGGCTCATCACCCACCGATGGACTCGTTTCTCGGAGTTCCGGTAAGGGTCAGAGGAGAGGTCTATGGGAATCTCTACCTGACCGACAAAGTGAACGTCGACGCCTTCAGCGAAGAGGACGAGTTCATGGTAGAGGCGCTCGCCTTGGCCGCTGGCGTGGCCATTGAGAACAACCGACTCAACGCAACGGTGAGCCTGCTGCGCATGTTGGAAGACCGAGACCGGATCGCCCGTGACCTCCACGACCAGGTCATCCAACGTATCTTCGCCGTCGGCATCTCGCTCCAAAGCGCAACCCGGATCGGAGGGCCCGTGGAGATTGTCGACCGTGTCAATCAGGCGGTCGACGAACTCGACTCCATCATGGACCACATCCGAACAGCCATCTTCGACCTCGAAGACGGGCTGGGGGATCGTGGGCTACGCCGCAGCATCCTCGATTTGGCCACCCAGATGACCCAAATACTCGGATTTCGCCCTCAGGTCAGCTTTCATGGGCCGGTCGAAGGTGCAGTCTCCCAGCGGGTGGCTGACCACGCGCTGGCTGTCCTACGCGAAGCACTCACCAATGTGAGCAAGCACGCCCACGCCACTCAGGTTCTTGTCGACGTCACCCTCGGCGAGGAGTTGCGAATTGAAGTGACTGACAATGGGGTAGGCGCAAGGGTGCGGGAAGGTGGCGCCACGGGCGGGGGAAGGGGACTGAGAAATCTGCGCAGCAGGGCCGAGAGGCTTGGGGGCAGCCTTGAGGTTGAATCCTCCGGCGAGGGCGGGACACATCTCGTCTGGGGCGTACCTTGCTAATCGGCTGTTTCGCCGATGGCGATCGCCAAGCGGGCCACATTGCTCAAGGGACAATCACCGAGTCGGCGCCAGGGCGTGAGCCGGGTAACCATGGCCCCTCATGGGTGGCGCTTGTTCCCGAGGCCCAGCCGCCGACCGTATTGCTTGAATGGGGTCCTTCGTCCCTATCGCTGGCCGGTCTTTCGCGCCACGATGGAGGATGAGGTGATTGAAGTGACCCATCAGAACGACATCACCATCCCTCGCGAGAACCACCTCCACGTGGCATTCGGGAGCGATGGCCCGCAATGCGCCGGTCGCGCTGACTCGTCTTCCACACCCACTGAGTGCATCGACGCCGAGGAGTTCGGTTCAAGCCCAGTCCACTCTCGTGCATTGCCCCCGAACTACCCAAGGGGATTCGACAATGACGTTGTGTGCTCGGGGAACATCACGATTCACGTCCGACCCATCCGACCCGACGATGCCTCGCGTCTGGCGACGTTCCACCGTCACTTGGCCCCTCACTCGATCTATCTCAGGTTCTTCTCTTTCCATCCGTATCTCTCGGACCGCGAACTAGAGAATTTCACGTGCGTCGACTATGAAGACCGCTTGGCGCTCGTGGCCGAACTCGATGGTCAGTTGCTCGCGGTGGGTCGCTACGATCGCACACCTGGCAGCACCGAGGCTGAGGTGGCTTTCGTCGTGGCTGACGATTTCCAGCACCATGGAATCGGCGGATTGTTGCTCGACGAGCTGGCTCGGGCCGCCCTGGAAAGGGGTATCACGACCTTTGTGGCCGACACCCTCCAAGAAAATCACGCCATGCTCGATGTCTTCTTTCATTCTGGGTTCCTCGTTTCGACGGGGTGTCCATATGGCACATTGGCGCTTCGCTTCCCGATCGAACCGACCGAAGCGTATTGGGCGGCGGTTCACTGGCGAGAGAAACTGCGCCAGGAGCCCAAGTCAGTGTTTCGACCCGTGCATTACACGCGACGAGAACGATGCTGATCGTCGGCGGACCGACCGGAGCTTCCGAGCACGACGGAGGGCCGTTCCATCCTGAACAGCCAAGGCGCATCGACGCGGTCATGGCCGGCGTCCACGACTTGCTCCTTGGCGGTGAGCTGATCACGGTCCAGGCGCCGATGGCGAATCGGGAGGAGCTGGCCCGGGTGCACACAGCCACCTACCTCCAGGAGCTCGAGGACTTCTGCCGGAGGGGCGGCGGCAACCTCGACGCCGACACGTTCGCCAGTTCGGATTCATGGACCGCCGCGTCGTAGGGCGGCAGGGGCGGGACTGGCCGCCATCGACGCCCTCCGCCAGCACGACCAAGGCGTGGGTTTCGTGGTGGCGCGCCCTCCAGGCCACCACGCCACAGCCGATCGGGCCATGGGTTTTTGCCTGCTCAACAACATTGCCGTGGCGGCGGCCTCCCTCACGGCTCATGGGGACCGGGTCCTGATCGTTGACTGGGATGTGCACCATGGGAATGGGACGCAATCGATCTTTTGGGACGATCCCAACGTGCTCTATGTCTCAACCCATCAATGGCCGCTCTACCCGGGAACGGGAAGGGCAGCTGAGATCGGCGGGTCTGCGGCACGAGGGCTGACGGTGAACATACCGGTGCCGCCCGGCGCGACCGGAGACGTCATTCGGATGGCCTTGAATGAGGTGGGGCAGCCAGCAATTGAGCGATTCGCCCCGGACTGGGTGCTGATCTCATGCGGCTTCGACGCTCATCGTGCGGACCCGTTGGGCGAACTTGCACTTTCGGATGGCGACTTCGCCATGTTGGCCCATCTTGTGGCCCAGTACGCGCCGCGGCCCGGACGCCTCGTGTTGTTCCTCGAGGGTGGCTATGACCCGACCGCCCTTCGGACTTCAGTGACCGCGACCTTGAGCGCACTTCTCGGAGGTTCCGACTCGTTCGAACGGCCGACGAGTGATGGCCCGGGGCGTGAAGACGTGGAAGCTGCGGTTTTCCGCCCGTGGGCGCGCCGTTGCGGCGGCGGCAGTGGAGGATGCGGCGGCGAGGCTTCAATAGGAAAGAGATTGCCGTCGGATCGACGGTTCGACCTTGGATTCAGGAGGTCCGCGACCACTCATCACTCCTCAGTGCTCAGCACATTGGAACTGCCCATGAGGACGTGCGACGAGGGACCCACGAAAATTCTCCGGTGCTGAGCGGATGGAGGTCTGGGATTGCATCAGGTCGGGTAAGCCGATTCCATCCATCGCTTCGTTATTTGTCCGTTGCCCGAGCGCCATCCTGTCCGTGGAGCTCGCCCCGGAAGGTACGCGTCCAGGCACGATCCGGGCCTGGAGTGGGGACGCCGTCGGGCCAAAGCCACAATATATGTTATTTATTTCATGAAATCATGTACAGTGTTCTGCATGTTGACAAAAACATTTGGCAAACGCCACTCGCTCAGGTTGGCCACGGCCGGCATAGTCGCACTCGCATTGGGCGGAGGTGTGGCGCTGGTTCTTTCTGGGCCGGCGACAGCCGCAAACGTGCCCATCGGACAGTGCAACGGCATTAATGACACGCCGGGACTGACGACGACATGCGATGTCGTGATCATCAATAATTTGACCAACAACCCGGGGACAACGGGCTCGTCTGTCACGTTGAACGGCGGGATACCCACGACCTCGAGCGATCTTGTGACCTCGGTCACGCAGTGCAACAACTCGGGCAACGGTGGCGGCGGGACACTGACGTGCAGCGTGTCAATCACCAACAACATCGCAGTCAATGGGCCGGGTGCGCCGTCGGCGGCAACGGTCAACGAGTGCGTCGGCTCGGGTGGCCCCCTCGATGGCTCCTCCGGTAACCCCTTGGGGCCCCCATTGCCGGGAAACCCGGACCCCTGCACTCCCTACCCGGCGACCACCACTGGTGCCACGATCACCCAGTGCAATGGTTCGGCCGGTGGTGGCGGTCTGGTGGCCCCGTCGACCTGTGACGCCTCCGGGACAGTGAGCTCGTCGCTGCCCGTGACGATCAATCAGTGCAACGGCTCAGTCAACGGCGGCGGCGCCAAGATCAACTGCTCAACGACGATCACATCCAACGTTGTCGATACCACGCCGACGGGGGGTACAGGCGGTACAGGCGGTACGGGTGGTACGACTGGCGGCACCGGCGGAACCACGGGCGGCACTGGCGGTACGACAGGTGGCACTGGCGGTACGGCGGGTGGCTCTACCCCAGCTGGCGCTGGCGGCACGACCGCCCACGGCAGCGGCGGGACGGCAGCGGGGTCCACGTCGGGGTCCATCATTCCCCTCGGCGCTCCCCATACCGGCTTGGGCGGTGCAGCCCATGCCCCCTTTGATGTCCTGATCGCTCTTGGTGCGCTGGCCCTGGCCGGGTCCGTTGCCGCGTTTGCCACCGCTCTGCCTCGGCGTCGTCGCCTCGCCAGCCGGGAGGGATCCAGCGGGTCTTCATGACCCAGGATTTCCACGATGGATCGAGGCGGTCGAAGTCATGGGCGCTCGTGGCGGAGGTTCTGCTCATGACTTCCTTGCGGTCGATCACCTCGAGCCACCGGCGCGGCCCCCGTCCTCGATCGTCCGTCCCGCCATCCCCAGCGGCGGAGAGGTCTTCGGAATCGAAGTCATGGTTGTCAATGGCGGCAGTACTCCTGCTCATCGCCCTCCCGCCGATCACCGCAAGTCTTCGCCGGGTCGGCAACCCGGCCCCGCCGGCCCCAGCACCCTCCCCGGCGGCCAAGAGGTCCGCGGTGTCGAAGTCATGGTTGTTCGTGGCGGCGTTTCTGCTACTCGCAGGAGCCGCGGCAATCAGCGTCGGTGTGCGGGGCGGCAACCATGCGCTGCCGGCCCCGTCTCCGTCCCCGACGGCCAAGAGGTTTGCGGCGCCGGCGGCCAAAACGCCACGGGCGCTGGCCACTCTTGCCACCGTACGTTCCGTACCGACCAATTTGTCCATACCGGCGATCGGACTGTCCGTCTCGCTGTCCACCCTCGGCACGAACGCCGACGGGACGGTCCAGGTGCCCACCGATGTCCAGCAGCCGGGTTGGTTCCGACTGGGTCCCTCTCCCGGACAGGTGGGCTCAGCCGTCATCCTGGGCCACGTCGACAACTACTCCGGCCCAGGGGTGTTCTTCCAGTTGCGGACGCTGGTCGCCGGTGATCAGGTGTACGTGACCCTGAGCGATGGCGACACCGCCCAGTTTGCGGTCAGCTCAGTGGCCATGTACTCAAAGCAGCAGTTTCCCGACCGAGGCGTCTATGCGTCACACGGGTCGAGTGCGCTGCAACTTGTGACCTGTGGAGGAGTGTTCGACCACCAGACGGGCAGCTACTTATCCAACATCGTGGTCTACTCGTCGCTGGTGACGGTCACCCCGAGCGTGGCGTAGGAGCCGGTTCGGTCCGGTTCCCATCCTGAAGGCGCACTCGCGCTTCAGTCGTGGATATTGGCGGCCACCTGTGTGGCCAGGGCGACGGGGCATTCCCACGTTCCCGCCGCGCCATCCTGAAATCCCATGAAGTGCTCGACCAGGCACGAAGCCACGGCGTCGATGGGAGTCCAGGCCGTCCCGCCCTCAGCCTGCGCGACCTCATTCATGAGACTTGGGATGGCGTCGTTCTCGGTTTCCGCGTTGGCCAGCTCGTGGGCGACCAGAGCGAGAGAGGGTGATCCGGAAAAGACGGTCCGCGCGGCCCCGGCCGCCCCGAACGTGCAGCCGGTTCCGGCGCCGTTGCCGGGAATGACACCACACTGCGTCGCCGTGTCGCCCATTGTCCAACTCCAGCTAGGGCCCGGGTCCACCCCGGAGGCTTCTACCTCGGCAACCAGTGCGGCGATAGGCGCATTCGCCGGGGCGGGCGCAACAGGCGTGGATGCCGGAGTCGGCGCCACCGCGATTGGGGCAGTGGTTGTGGTGGACGTCGGACCGGTCGGAGTGGTCGAGGCGGTTGCCGTGGGGCGATGGCGTGCGGGGCTCGCTCGGCCGGACGATTGTGCACCGGCGCGGCGGTGCCGGCCGGCGGTGTCGAGGCCCGGGCGGCCTGTGTACCCCCAAGCAGGCCGAGCGGCCGTGCGGCGACGGCCGGGGCGGCGAGGAGGATCACCGCGACCAGGACGACGATGATCCAGCGCCGCCGGTGGGCGCGCAGTGCCGACGGGATCCAATCGAGTCCGCCGAGGAGGCGGCCCCCCCGGGGCCTCCGGATTGCGTGCTGATTCGGGGGGAGTTCTTCGATCCCCGTTTCAACCATGTGTTGAACTCTAGATCCTCAACACATGGTTGTCAACACATGGTTGAAGTATGGAGCACCGGCGGCTAACCTTGTCACCATGGCAACGGATTTCGATCTGGTCGCCGACCGCTTGATCGAGACCGGTCGCCAGGAAGCTGTCGTCGGCGTATCCGGCGAGCCGGAAGCGTCGCTCGCCACTCTTCGATTTGCCGATCACCTTCGACGGTCGGCCGAGCGTCTATCCAAGGCTTCAGCGGAGAACGCCCGGCAATACGGAGCCAGTTGGCGAGCGATCGGGGAGGTCGTCGGTGGGATCACACCGCAGGGCGCCGAGCACCGATTCAGTGCCGCGGCCAAGGAACGCCGGTCAAAGGCCTCGAAGGTTGTGTGGACAGGGCGAGAACGCAGGGCAACGTAGGCAGCGATTCCGCCGGTCGTTTTGGTCCAGCGATGGCCAATTGCGTCTCCCGATTCCACTCTGATTCCACGACTAGAGAGAAACGAGCGGAGACGACCTAGCCGAGGATCTTGGCCTTTTGGGCGGCGAACTCTTCCTCGGTCAGCGCGCCCTTCTCCTTCAGGTCGGCCAGCTTGGCCAATTGGTCCGCACTGCTGCTGCCGGCCGTTTCCTGCACGTAGGCGTTGAAGGCTTGCTGTTGGGCCTGGGCGGCCTGGGCGGCCCGCTCGTGCATCTTGCCGCCGCGGGCGATCAGGTAGATGAAGACACCCAGGAAGGGGAAGATGATCAGACCGATCACCCACAGCGCCTTGGCCATTCCGCCCAGGTCGTGGCTGCGGAAGATGTCGAGGAAGACCACGAAGATCAGGTAGATCCAGATGAAGAACAGGAAGACCTCGAGCATCGTCCAGAAGATGTCGAGAATGGGATAGGTGGTGGCGAGCATGGTGTGGGCCTCCTCGTGCCGTCGGTGGCAATAGCCGTGATGGAACCTCGTGCACGTTACCTGGTCGCAGCGGGCGGCCGGGGGACTGTCAAGGCACTTACAGGCAGCCGTAAAAGGCCTCGATCAGCGCTTGATTGCGCGGGTTCTGCCAACGGGGGCCCATGGTGTTGATGGTGTAGCCGAAGGCCACCGAGGCCTGCGGATCACAGAAGCCCAGCGAACCGCCGGCGCCGAAGTGACCGAAACTGCCCGGATTGGGCCCCAGCGTCCGCTCGGGCTGGGTGAGCTGAAATCCCAGGCCGAATCGGGACGGCCGGTGCAGGATCAGGTCGTTGCCGCACACGGCTTCGTCGACCGCTTCGGCCAACGGGACCGACGCCACGATGTCAATGCCGTCCAGGCGTCCGCCGGCGGCCAGGGCCTGGTAGATCCGGGCCACGCCGCGCGCCGTGGCGTGGCCGTTGGTCGACGGCATCTCGGCGGACCGCCACTCCGCCGTGTTGATCACGCCCGACCCCGACAACGTCGGCGGATTGAAGTAGGCGTGATGCTCCATCAAGCGAGCTTCGGACAAGTGAGCTTCGGACATCCCGTTGGACGGTGCGGTGTCAGGCCGATCGACCATCCCGAGGAAGTCGGCCACCCGGGCCAGTTCGACCCTGGGCACCCCGACGAAGAAATCCGCCCCGAGGGGGCCGGTGATCTCCCGACGCACCATCGTCCCCAGCGAGCCGCCGCTCGTGCGACGCACCACCTCGCCGACCAGGAACCCGAAGGTGTTGACGTGGTACCCGTGCGCCGTGCCCGGCTCCCACCACGGGGCCTGCGCAGCCAGCGCGGCGCACATGGCGTCCCAGTCGAAGACGGCCTCATCGGGCAGCGGCTCGCGCACGGCGGGCAGGCCGGCCTGATGGCTGAGCAGTTGCCGCACCGTGATGCGGGCCTTGTCCTGCGCTCCGAACTCGGGCCATACCCGGGCCACCGGATCGTCGAAGGAGAGCGCGCCCTGCCCGACCAGACGGGCCACACACAGGGCGGCCACGGCCTTCCCCACGGAGAAGACATTGACCAGGGTGTCCTGCTCCCAGGGCCGGTGGCGGTCGTCGTCCCGCCAGCCTCCCCACAGGTCCACCACCACCGAGCCGCCCACCGCAATGCACACCGAGGCCCCGACTTCGCCCCGGCTCGAGAAGTTCTCGACGAAGGCGTCGCGGACGGCTGCAAACCCCGGACCGACGGTGCCGCCGACGGGGACAACGCGTTCGGGGGCCACGGCCTGAGATTACGGGCGCTACCGGGTGGCGCCCCAGCTGATGCAGGGCATCTCAGTTCCCTTGGCGGTGGGAGGCTGGAAACATCAGCTGGGGCCGCTCGCTCCGGCAAATGGCGACCGGGGGGGGCCGATCGCTTACTCAGGCTGTACCCATGTTGGGGCGGGGGTAAACATCGACCTCGGAATCGATGATTCCGCAGGTCAGACCAGTGGTTCCACCTGATCGGCCGCGGACACCACAGCCAGGAGCTCGCGGTCGCGCTCATAGGAGAGGAGCCGGCCGGCGACCGGCAGACCCAGCCAGCGGAGCTCATCGACCTCCTCATTGACCGAGAAGGTGCCCCCCTCGGCGGCCATCACCCAGTAGGCCACCACCTTGGGTCGGCCCTTGCGGTCCGTGTACTCGGTGTGCCCGATGAAGCGGAGGAGCCGGCAGGCCAGACCCGTCTCCTCCTGCACTTCTCGTTGGGCCGCTTCCTCGTAGGTCTCGCCCTCTTCGAGCTTGCCCTTGGGAAAGGACCAATCCGACTGGGCCGGACGGTGCACCAGCGCGATCTGCAGTTCGCCCCCGCTCCGCCGGACCAGCAGACCGCCGGCGGCCTGGACCACCTCGGGTGGCGTCGGGGGCTCAACCGTCACTGCACGCCGTCCCACCCCCTCCACTCTACCGCCGCACGGGGCGAAAATAGGGCAATCAACGAAGTCCGGGGGTCATTCGGGGTCGGGTCGCGCTCGCCCTGTAGCCTCACGCCATGGCTCGGGAAACAGGTGACGGAAAGCCGCCGGGGCGCGAGATGATCGAAATCGAGTGGCAGTTCGACGCGCTCGATCTGCGCCCGGTCGAGCGCTGGTTGTCGACCCTTCCGATGCTGTCCCTGACCGGAGAGGAACAGTTGACCATCACCGCGTTGGCCCGACCCCCGCGGCGGATGATCGACTCCTACATCGACACCGACGACTGGCGCATGGCGCGCGCGGGCTTCGTGTTGCGCACGCGTCGACGCGGGCGCCACGACGAGATCACCCTCAAGGACACCCAGGCGGCGCAGGCGGGTGGCCTACGCCAACGGCTCGAGATCACCGAGGAGCTGCCCGACGACGGCGTGACCGCGCTGGGCCGGGACGGTCCGGTCGGTCGACGGATGCATGCCATCGCCGGCCGGCGCCCGGTGCGCCAGGTCCTCCAGGTCCGCACGCGGCGGCGGCCGTTCGTGCTGCGCGTCGGTGGTACCGATGCGGCCGAGCTGGCCCTCGACGACACCATGATCGTGGTGGGCACCGGCCAGCGCCCGATGCAGCTGCGCCGGGTGGAGGTCGAGGTGCTCCCCGAGTGGCAGGACGCGCTCGAACCGATTGTGCGGCAGATGCAGGCGGCGTGCGGCCTGCAGCCAGCCACGCTCTCCAAATTCGAAGCGGGTCTGCTCGCCCTGGGTGCGGTCATCCCCGGCCCGCCGGATCTGGGATCGACCGACGTGGGGCCGGACGTGACCCTCGGAGAGTTGGCCTATGCCGTGCTGCGCCGACAGCTGGCCGTCCTCCGGGCGAAGGAGCCAGGGACGCGGTTGGGCGAGGACACCGAGGAGCTGCATGACATGCGCGTCGCCACGAGACGCCTCCGGGCGGCGCTCGATCTCTTCGTCGAGGTCCTGCCGGTACGGGCTGGGGTCTTTCGGACCGAGCTCGGGTGGATGGCGGCGGCCCTCGGTCACGTCCGCGATCTCGATGTCCAACTCGAAGCCCTTGACGGCATGTCCGAAACCGTGGCCGGGTGGGGGGACGTGCTCGGATCCGACGACCATGACCCGTTGCGTGACCTCTCCGCCCTGCTGTGGAGCGCCCGTGACGCGGCCCGGGCCGACATGCTGGCCGCCCTCGATTCGGTCCGGTGGGACCGCCTCCTCAACGGCATGGCGACCATGGTGCAGCAGGGACCGTTGCGGCGGTCGGCGGCGGCCCGCCTCCCCGCCACCCTGGCCGTGCCCGATCTGGTGAACGCCCGGCATGCCGCCGTCATGAAGGCGGCCCGGCGGGCCAAGCGCACCGGCATCGCGGCGGACTTCCACCGGGTCCGGATCCGCTGCAAGCGCCTGCGCTACTCGCTCGAATTCACCGGCGAGCTCTACGGCGGGCGCACCAACCGCTACACCCGCCGCCTCACCGGGTTGCAGAATCAGCTCGGCCTGATGCAGGACGCCGAAGTGGCCGCGGCGCGACTGGCCGAACTGGCTCTGGGCGAGGCCCACCTCCCCGCCCCCACCGTCTTCGTGATGGGAAGCGTGGCCGAGCACCACCGGAGAGACTTGCGGCGGCTCCTCCGACGACTGCCCGACGATCTCTCCCGCGTCTCGTCGCGGGAATGGCAGGATCTGGCTACGGCGATGGATCGGCGTCGGCATGAGGCGCTCGCCCTCCTGCCACCGATACGCCGGACGCTGCGCTCCGTCCCGGCGGTGCCGGTGCCACTCCCGGTGCCGCTCCCGCTCTCGGCCACCCCGGCGGTGTCACCCGACATCACGCCGGTCCACCCTGCGCCGGTCATCCCCACCCGACCTACCCCCAGCGCGGGCGGCGCCGACAACCCGGCCTGATCAGGCCAGCGGAAACGGGTCCTCGCCCATGACCAGGTGGGGATGTTCGGTGAGGACGAAATGCAGGCTGTCCGTATCGAGGAAGGTCTCGATGTCCTGCCACATGACCGAGAAGTCGGGCTCACCCATGTGGGCCCGGTATTCGTCCATGTTCTCGAACCACTGGACCGTGACGCCATCGAAGCCGGGGTCGTCGTCTCCGCTGTAGTCACTCAGCGGGCGGGGGTGCTGCTCGTAGCGGACCACGTGGCTACCACTCTGGCTGGCCGCAATGAGCGGGCCGTGCACGGTCCGCCAGTGCTCGTGGAACTGCGCGGGCGTGAGGCCCTTCTTGCGGCGCAACAGACACGTCAGTCTGACCATGTGGCCTCCTCGGACCTTGGGGCGGCCCGGGGGCCGCTGCGGGAGCAGCGAAAGTCCGGTGCCCTCCCGGCACAGTAGGCGTTCGCCGGAAGGGAGCACGCCCAGGCGAACCCTCAGTGACGAGCGTGTCGGGACGAGCGTGTCAGGGAGTCACGCAGACCGACACGCCGACTGGTCCGATCGGAAGTCCGAGTCCGCCACCGGTGGGGACCGGGAGGGCGGGCGTGCTGACGCAAATCGGTGCGCCACCCGAGCTACCGGATCCACCGGATCCACCCGTACCCGTCAGGCTCGATGCCAGGCCCGATGTCAGATTGGTCACCACTCCGGTGAGTGGCGTGGTCACCGCCGCCAACCCGGAGTTCGGCGCGGGGACGGAGCTGGCGATGCCGGTGACGGTCTGACCGAGGCCGGCGACCGCGCCGGAGAGCCCCAGTTGGCTCACGATCTGGGTCACGGGCGGGGGGGCGGCGATTTGCAGCGGCACCGCAGGGATCGTTGCGCCGTCGATGACCCCCGGTGGCAGCGGACCGCCGCCGCTGGACCCGCCGCCGACGGAGGTGACCGGCGCCGATGCGGCGCCGGCGGGCGAGCTGTCGTTGCTGGTCGAGGGGGTCAGTGCTCCCGAGCCGGCCGGGACAAGTGCCTGTGCCAATGTGCCGAGGCGGAACGGCGGGTTGGCGGGGCCTGGTGCTCCGTTGCCCGCGGGGAGGCTCAGGTGCGACGTCGTCAGGGGGTGGGCCGCCGCGGGTGACACGGCGACGTCGCTCCCCAGCCCGCCCAGGAAGGCGCCGAGGGCGGCGAAAGCGAGTCCGCCCGAGGCGATCACGGCGATGCTCCGCAGGCGGGGCGTGCCGAAGATGGCCCTGGCCGCGGCGTCCGCCCCGTGGCGGGGTGGGCCGTTGACGGCACCGGGCAGGAACTCGACGTGCACCGCTTCGTCGTACATCTCGTCGAAACTCATGGGTCCAACCCCTCCGTCCTCCTCGGCCCCCCCCGACCTGCCTCTTGAAAACGGTTGCGGCCCGGGAGTCTTGCGTTCCGCCCGCCCCGAGATCGGGAAAGTTCCGTCGTAGGGGTCCGACTGTGGTCCATCATGTGAACTGCCAGCTCCCGATGGTGACCTGTGTCCCATGGACAGGGAGGGTGGCCGTCTCGGCGTACTCGCCCGGACCCGCACCACCCGAGAGCGTCACCGTCGTCCGCAAGACCACTTGGGTGGGGGTGCCTCCGGCGGAGTCAATTTCGACGTTGAGGGGCGAGTCGTGCCCGACCACGGCCGCTCCGGCGAGTTGCGGCGGCATGGCGACGCCCGGCGCGATGGCGGACCACCACGCCTGCTCGTTTTGGGCTCCGGCGTGGAGACCGCCGAAGTAGGCCTGGAGCGCTGCTGCCGCGAGGGCCAGCGGGCCGGGTGACTGCGCGAACCCGATGGAGGCATTCACCAGTTGCATGGTGCCCATCGGAGCTTCGTTCTGCTCGAGGGTCAGGCCCTGGGCCACCAGCGCCGGCGGCGCCGGTACGGCGTAGTTCACCGAGCTCGCCCCGGCGGTGAGGGCCCGGCCCGGACGAAGACTGGTGCCCTTCGTCGCGGCCGAGACCTCGGTGGCCCGGACGAGGAGCCGCTGGGAGGTGAAGAAGAGCGCGTTGGGGGGAAAGCAGGTATCGAGGACCAGGCTCGGCCCGGTGGTGCCCGAGACGTCGGAGCCGGCCGCCACGACCTGCTGTGCGCTGACGGAAAACTTCACGGTGTTGCAGGCCGTCTGATAGGTGATCATGTCACCGGGCTTCAGCTCGTTGAGGTGGACGAAATAGCTGACATCGTGAGCCAAGAAGACGGAGGCGCCGGCCACGCCGGGCCAGACCGATTGCGGGTCGTGACCCACCGCGACGTTGAGCTCGCGATCATCGGTTCCCTCCTCGACCGGCGCGGTGAGATGCAGGGCCGGGACGTGCAGGATCCCCGAGAGCTGACCGGGTTGCTGGCCACTGACCAGGCAGGCCGCCCCGTGACCCTTGGCCGCGATCTGGTGCATGGCGGCATGCTCACTCTTGAGGAGGACCTGCGCCGCGTGACGGGCATGGGCCTGCCATGCCAGGGCGTAAGCGCCGATACCGACGGCCGACCAGATCAGCACCACGCCCAGTGCGGTGATCGCCCACTTCCTTAGCGGAGCCATGGTCCCGAACTCTCTGCTGGCCGCGCCTGCTCGGGACGGGATTCCGTCATCCCGCCCCGAGCGGCTTGCAGCTTCGGTTCCCGCTGCAACTTGTTTCCCCTATCCAGATCCTCCGAAGATCTCTTCGTGTTTCCTTTCTGGCGCGTCAACCGACACGCTGGCTGTTGGAATGGCTCGTCTTAGGGAGACTGCCGCCGGGCCGGCCCCGAGACCGGAGGGGGAACGGAGGAGGTCCCGGAGGCCGGGCCCGGTGGCGGTCCACCTGTCGACCGCGTGGTCGAGTGGCGGAGGGTGGGTAAGAGCGTGCGGGTGGCCGAGGCGACGCGGCGCCGTGTGACCAGGACGAGTCCGGCCAGCCCCATGCCGGCCAGCAGGATGATGGGGAGTGGCCCGGCCCAGAACTCACCGGTGTGCACCGTCGTGACATTGGGCACCGGCGGGGCCGCCGCCTGCGTGACCGGCGCGGCGATCGTCGTGGCCGCGGGCGCGTCGTCGGCCGAGGTCCGTGAGCTGGCGAGGTCGAGATGGATGCCACCGCTGACGCCGGTCAGGAGGTTGAGGTCGACGCTGCCGGCCTGGGCCGATCCGGAACCTTGCCCCGGGATGGCCGAACCGCCGACGATGTGAATGGTCGACGCCAGAGGCGTGCCGGCGAGAATCGGCGTTTGTCCCGTGCCCTGCCCGATGCTGACGGGCACGCCGGCCACGGTCACGCTGACCGCGGACGGGTCGTCGGATGCCGTGACGGCGCCGGTAGTCCGGTCGACCGCCGTGGTCGCTGAGTTGTGGCCCAGGGTGATGGTGGCCAGCGGAGAACCACCGAGGAGTCCCGGCAGGAGATCTACGGACGTGCCCGTCGTCGTCGTCCTCGCCGTCTCGATGGTGTCGCCGACCGAGTTATTGGAAGTGGCGATGGTCGAGGTCGAAGTCCCCAGGTGGACGGTGACCAGGTCGGCCACGCTCGAGCGCGAGATGTTCTCCAGATCCGCGATGAGCGCATTGAGCGCCACCCCCGCCGGCGTCGGTAGGGCCGCGCCGGCGGTGGAGTTCAGGGTGTTCAGCAGCGTCTCCACCGGGCCGAGCAGGCTGGTCACGGTCGGAGTGGTGGTCGAGGAGATCGGAGTGGTGAGAGCGGAGAGGCCGGACCCGAAGGTGATTTGCGGGAGAGAGCCCGCTCCCGAAGCGGCGGGATTGCCACTCCGGTCCTGCGACGCCGTCGCTTGACCACAGGCCGAACCGACCGTGGCCACGACCACCGGGGCGGAGGGGAGGGGGCCGCACACCTGGGGCGGCGCCGCGGTCCCGCCCGCGGTGTCCTCGGTGGCGGTGGCCGTCGAGTTTCCGAGAGGGGAGGTGGTGCCGGCACCCGTGGCGGTGGGGGCCTTGCCACTGCCTGCTCCGGCCGACGAGGCTGCGCCGCTGATGTCGAGGGCGCCCAGCACATTGAGGGTCAGGACGGAACCCGTGGCCGACACGTTGTAGGTGCCCGGCGCATCGACGGCGCCGGCGCTCGACGTGAACGTGGCGACGGCAGGGGGGAGGACGAGGGCGAGAAGGGCGAGAGCGGCGACCGCGCTAAGTCGACTCCGACCCCTCATGTGTGCTGCCCCTTCCCTCCCCGTCGACTACGGGTACTCCTATCCAGAGGTGAAACGGGCCGAGACCGGGAACCTTGCGGCCCCACGGGACATTTCGCTCGCCTCACGACCCACCCGGGGGTGCGCACCGGTGTCCCGTACGCTGACCGGTCATGGAGTCGGCACTGCTGGGCACGATCTCCTTCACCCCTCTTCATGAGGTTTTGTTGGTTTTGGCTGGTGTCTGTGCCGGAATCTTCAACGGGGTGGCCGGGGGTGGGAGCCTGATCTCGTTCCCGGTGCTCCTGGCGCTCGGCCTCTCCCCGCTGACGGCCAACATCACCAACACCGTGGGCATCTGGCCGGGCTATCTCGGGAGCGCCGCCGGGTTCCGCGACGAGATCTCGGATCAGATGGGCCAGTTCGCGCGGCTCAGTCCGGTTGCCGTCGTGGGCGCCGTGGCGGGCGCCGCCCTGCTCCTCACCACCTCGTCGGCCGATTTCACCGCCATCGCGCCCTGGCTGGTCCTGGGCGCGTCCGTCCTCTTTGCCGCCCAACCCTTGCTGCGCCGCGCCCTGCGCGGCTCGGGCGGACCCGCCCGGACCCACCCCGTGCTGCTGATGACCGGCACGTTCGCCGCCTCTGTCTACGGCGGTTACTTCGGCGCCGGCTTGGGGGTCATCCTGCTGGCCATCCTGGGCCTGTGCCTGCCCGATTCCATCACCCGCACCAGCGGGTTGCGCACCGTGCTGTCCATTCTGGTCAACGGCGTGGCCGCCCTCGTCTTTCTCATTCACGGCGGACTGGTGTGGGAAGCCATCCTCTTCCTCGCCCTGGGCAGTGTGGTCGGGGGCTGGATCGGAGCCCGGGTCGCCCTCTCCATCCCGGCCAATGCGCTGCGCGCCGTGGTCGTGGCGGTGGGGTTGGCCACCACGGTGAAGCTCCTCGTCTGACCCGGTCCGGGAATACCCGACCAAGTCGCTACGTTTTATGTGTCATGGCTGGTCGTCGCTCACTTTTCAGCTTCCCCAATCCGGTGAACGAGGTGGCGGCGCGCGTGGTGGCCGGCGGTGTCATGGTGCTGGCCCTGATCACGCTGGTGGGCGACCTGCCTGCGCTGCTCATCCCGCTGACGCTCGGATTTTGGGCTCGGGTCCTGACCGGACCGACGCTGAGCCCGCTGGGGCAGCTGGCCACCCGCGTGGTGGCGCCCAGGTTGAGCACGCACCCCCGCCTGGTACCCGGGCCACCCAAGCGTTTCGCCCAGGGCATCGGGGCCGTTGTGACCACGGCGGCCACCGTGAGCTGGTTGGCCGGTGACTGGTGGGTCGCGCAGATCCTCCTGGGCCTGATGGTGGTCTTCGCCTTCGCCGAGTCGGTGCTGGCTGTGTGTGTGGGCTGCCACATCTTCGCCTTCTTGATGCGTCGCGGCGTGATCCCCGAGTCGGTCTGTGAGGAATGCGTCGACATCAGCCGCCGCGTTCCCGCCCAGTCGACGAGCTAGTCCGGCGAGTCGACCACTACCGGATAGTGGCCCGCGATGGCATCGGCCATGCGGCGTCGGTGAGCGCTCCAAGCATGGCGGGCCGCGGTGTGCGTCATGGGCGCCAGCGCAACGCTCGTCCCCGGCGCGCACTGGCCCAGCAGACCGTGGTCGACCGCGGCCACCACGGCCAGCACCGGGTAGCCGCCCATGGTGGCGTGGTCGGGTAGCAGGATCACCGGATCGCCATCGGGTGGGACCTGGACGGCGCCGGTCACGATGCCTTGGGAATCGAGCTCGGTCATGTTCCCGGCGGCGAGCACGGGCGTCGCGTCTCGTGCCCGTAGGCGAAGTCCGATTCGATTGCTGTCGGCCTCCACCGTGAAGTTCATGGAGGCCAAGTTGCCGAAGGCGCCCGGGGCAAATCGTTCGTGGTGCGGACCGGGCACCACCCGAAGCACCACTGCCTCCCCGCCGGGTCGCGCCGTCCGTGCTCCCGCGTCGACGTGGTCGCCGAGCGGCGGGCTGATCACGCCGGCGGCAAGGTGGTCATCGGCGGCGATGGGGCCAGGGCCCAGACCCGAGAGGAGATCGGTGGCGCAACTCCCGAAGAGGTCGGGCCCGGCGAAGCCCCCGGCAACAGCCAGGTAGCAACGGAAGCCCTCGCGGACCAGCCCGACGTCGAGTACCTGGCCCGTGGCCACCGGCACCACCTGGTCCACCGGCGCCGGCTGGCCCTGCAGGCGGAGCTCGGGCCGGGCTCCGACCACCGCCACGAACGTCGGGCGCAGGCAACGCAGGGTCGGTCCCTTGGCCGTCGCCTCGAGCGCCACGGCATCGGGCGGATTGCCCACCAGCCGATTGGCCAGTTCGAAGGAGGTGGGGTCGGCCGGGCCGGCAGCCGGCACCCCGATGGCGGCCATGCCTCGCCGGCCGCCATCCTGTCGTACCGTGCGCAGTCCGGGCTGGGTCACCACGAACACCGGGTTCGCCGGCCGTTCGGGGGGCCGGGCGTCGGCGGCGGGCGTCGGCGGTCCGGCGGTCTCGGCGATCTCGGTTCGGGCGTCGAAGCGCACGTGGTCGCCCGGAGCCAAGCGGGCATACGGGGCCACCCGGGCGTCGAAGAACGGCTCGGCCGTCCGGCCGATCAGCTGCCAGCCTCCCGGCGACGCCGACGGGTAGACGGCGGCGTAGCCGTTGGCCAGGGCGATCGAGCCAGCCGGGACGACCGGTCGGGGTCGCCGGCGGCGGGGGACGCGGGAGAGCTCCTCGGGGAGGCCTTCGAGGTAGGCGAATCCGGGCGAGAAGCCGACTGCGGCCACGGTGAGGCGTGCCGCCGTCACCAGACCGGCCACCTCGTCCGGCTGGCAACCGGCCAGCTCGGCCACCTCGGCCAGGTCGGGACCGTCAAAGACGCACGGGACGGTCACCACGGTCTCCGCGTCCGTCTCCTCACCGCTCCCTCGGTCGGACCCCCACCCGGTGGCGTCGACCTCGCGCAACGATCCCTCCAGCCACGGGCGGTGCTCGTCGGGGTCGGTCCCGGGGTCGAACGACACCATGACCGTGGCCAGTCCTCCCACCAGCTCACTGACCAGCGGCGGGCGCGACGCGTCGAGGGCCCGGGTCAGCGCGCGGGCCGACCCGGCGTCGCGCACCCCGACGAGCAGCGCGTGGTCACCGAGGCGGCGAATCTCTCCCACCGGCACCGAGCGCGTCCACACGCTGTGTACCTTCTCAGGGTTGGGGGCCCGGGGCCGCGACGGTGATGCCGGACGTGGTGAGCGCGTGACGAACGGCGGTGGCCATGGCCAGCGCGCCGGGCGAATCACCGTGGAGGCAGAGCGTGTCCACCCGGTCGACCAGGGCCAGGGCCTGGGTGGCGGCCAGACCCGGATCGTCGTAGACCGCGCCCGGGAGCGCTCGGTCCATGAGCGTGCCGTCGGCGTTGTAGGCCCGATCGCAGAATCCCTCGTCGCGCACCGGCACGCCGGCCTCGGTCGCCGTCTGGCGGGCCGGTGCCCCCCACGGCAGCACCACGGCGGTGCCCGGCTCACACAGGTCCTCCACCGCGCTGAGCAACGTCGTGCAGGCATCGCCGCCCTGAGCCACCTCGCCGTACAACGCCCCATGCGGTTTGACCGACACCAGCCGCACGTCGCAGCGCAGCGCCATGGCCAGGCAGTCGCCGATCTGGGCCCGCAGGGACCAGGCCAGATCGTCCGGCGCCATGACCATGGCGCGCCGGCCGAAGCCCGGGCGATCCGGAAAGGAAGGATGCGCCCCGACGGCGACGCCACCCCGGCGCGCCGCCTCCATGATCACCCGCATCGACTCCTCGTTTCCGGCGTGGCCGCCGCAGGCCACGTGCACCGTGGTGACGACGCCGAGCAGGTCGAGCTCCACCTGGCGGCCGAGGGGGTCCTCGGCCTCACCGACGTCGGCATTGAGGTCAACCGTCGGCGGTCCCACGGCCCTACCCGGCCTGCTGGGTGTCCACCACCACGCCGTCGCGCAAGGTCACGCTCTGGTACCGGCGGGTCGGGACGCGCGTGCCTCCCATGATCGCGCCGGTGACGTTGAGCGGATCCGCCCCGGCCACCACGACTTCTTCGCCCGTGTGCTCGCTCCGGTGCACCTTGACCAGCTCCGCCGCCGCGTCGGGCAGGGCGTACTGCTCGCCCGAGAGCCCGACCACGAAGCGGCCGCCCAGGGCGACCCCGCGAGCCTCGAGGCGCCGGAGCGCCCACACCACCTCGCGCCAGGGCACGTGGAAGGACTCCCGGCTCCACACCTCCCAGGCCACCACCCCCCAACGGGCCAGGAGTTGCCAGGCCACGTCCTCGGCCAGCTCCTCGTTGGGCGGCACCATGGAAGCCGGGCCGTCAGTGGCTTCGCCGGACGGGGCAGGATCCACGGGCAGGAGCGACCAGCGTCCTTCGCCGATCCCGGTGCCGACCGGAGCCCGGCGCCGGGCCAGGCCGGGCCGGCCGCCCCCCGAGCCCCCGGTGGGGCGGCGGTAGGTCCGGGTGCGCCAGCGATCCCGGGCCGAGAGCAGTGAGCGGACGGCCGAGAAGGCATCCGCCGTGACGATGCCCCGGGCCACCAGATCCCACAGTCCCTCGTCCACCTCGGCCGGCAGCCGACCGGTCAGGGGCGCCAGCTCGGGCCGGAAACATGCCCCGCGCAGGCGCAGGGCCGCCAGCACGTCGGCCGCCGCACCGACCTCGGGATCGGTGGCGGTGGCCCCGGCCCGCACCGCCCGCAGCATCCACGGCAGGTCCTCACGGACGACGAACGCCAGCGGGGTGGCCGGCGACGGCGTGCCCGGTCGCCCGACGCGCTCTGCCCGCGGGGTTAGCCGGCCCCAGACCACCTCGCCCGAGAGGCAGAGCTCATCGAGCCATCGGGCGTCGTAGCCGGCGACCCGGGCCGGGAGGATCTGCGCCTCCCACTCCACCGCCGGTGCCTCGATCCCCTGGAGCTGTTCGAGCACGGCCAGCAGACCGGCGCGCCCTTCCAATCTGGCCGAGGGCACGGCGTGCTGCCAACGGGTGAGGAAGCGCACGTAATCGGCGATGGGCACCGGCGCGACCAGGCCACGCCGGCGCTGCCGACTGGCGCCGTGCAGTCGGACCAGGAGGTGTCGGGCGCACCAGCGCCCGTCGGGCAGTTCGATGGCCGAGCCCTGGGCCTCCAATCGGGCCAGCGCGGTGCGCGCCCGGGCCGGCGACACCGGTGCTCCCCGCGGTGCTCCCGACGGCAGCGGCGCGTCGGCCGTGAGCTCGGCCACCGTGACCGGCCCGGCCAACTGCAGGTGGCCGCCGACACAGGCCGCCGCCGCCTCGTCGTCGGTCGAAAGCGACGTGGCCCCGGCTTGGCGCTCGGTGGCCACCCAACACCCCTCGACCAGGGCGGCACGACCGTCGGCCTCCAGGGCCGCGAACCAGCGCGACCACTCCGCCACCGGGCGGGCCGCCACCAGAGAGAGCAGCAGGTCGTGCAGCTCGTCGGCGTTGCGCAGTTCGGGCTGCACCTGGTCCAGCACCATGGCCACCGCGTCCGGGTCCAGCGCGTCCAGCTGGTCGGTCGGGACCGGAAGCCCGTTGGGCCCGAGCGCACCCAGACCCCGCTGCAACGAGAGGGCGCGGGTCCGGCGTTCCTCCAGTGGGGCACCGTCGAGGAAGGTGAAGGGGCGGCCGGTCAGGATCCCGTGGGCGAACACGGAAGGCTCGGACGACTCCACCAGGTGGAGCTCGACCTGGCCCGACTCGACCTCGGACCACAGGTCGACCAGGCCTTCGACCGACAGGCCCTCGTGCAGGCAATCGTCCACTGTCTGGCGGGCCAGGACGTGATCCGGGACGGAGAGCGGACCGGGCGGGGCGTTTTCCTGGCAGGCGGCCAGCCCGGGCCACACGGCGGCGAGGAGGTCATCGGCCTCCATCCGCTGGAGATGGATGGGCCGGCGCTTGCCGGCGCGCATGCGCGGCAGGACCAGGGCCCGGTTCAGGTTCCAACGCCAGCGCGCCGCCAGCATGGGATGGAGCAGGACGGCCTGGGTCAGCACCTCCCGGGCCGAGGTGCTGGACAGCATCGATTGGACCCCGGTCAGCGGAAAGCTGTGCTGAGGGCCGAGGGAGAGCACCACGGTGTCGTCGTCCGCCGCCGCCTGCAGTTCGAAGTCGAACGACACGCAGAAGCGCTTGCGCAGCGCCAGGCCGAGGGCACGGTTGATGCGGCCGCCGTAGGGCGCGTGGAGGATCAGCTGGGTCCCCTCGCTGTCGTCGAAGCACCGCTCGACCACGATGCGCCGGCGGGTGGGCAGGTGGCCCAGCGCGGCCAGCCCGGCCGCGCAATAGGCCACCACCTGTTGCGCCACCTCCATGGCCACGCCGGCGCGTTCGACCACCAGCCGGCGCGCCCCGTCGCCATCGTCGGCGCGGCAGGAGCGGCTCGAGCTCGGTCCGCAGATCGCTGACGGCTTCGGAGAGCTCGGCCGTGCGGGCCGGCGCCTCGCCCAGCCAGAACGGCACGGTGGGGGGCAGGTCACCGGCGTCGTGGACCCGGACCGTTCCGATTTCGACCTTGGCCACCCTCCATGAGTGGGTCCCCAACAAGAAGATGTCGCCGGCCATGGCTTCCACGGCAAAGTCCTCGTGCACCGAGCCGACGGTCACGCCGTCGGGATCGAGCACGACGCGGTAGTCACCGGTCTCGGGGATGGCGCCCCCGCCGGTCAGCGCGGCCAGCCGCGCGCCGCGCCGGGCCCGCAGGCGACCGTTGACAGCGTCGTGGTGCAGGTGAGCGCCGCGGCGCCCCCGGCCCGTCTCGATGCCCCAACTGACCAGTGACACGACGTCGTCGAAGTCGTGGCGCCCCAATCCGGCATAGGGCGCGCTGTGGCGGACCAGCTGCCACAGGGCCTCGACGTCGTACTCGTCGACCGAGGCCACCTCGGCCACCACCTGTTGGGCCAGGACATCGAGGGGGGCCACCGGCGGCTCGAGCAGATCCAACCGGCCGGCCCGCACGGCGGCCAACAGGGCGGTGCACTCGACCAACTCGTCACGCGTCATCGGGAAGAGGCGGCCGGCCGGCGTCCCGTCACGCTGGTGGTTGGCCCGCCCCACCCGCTGGAGGAAGGTGCCGATGGCCCGGGGCGACCCGATCTGGCAGACCAGCTCGACCGGCCCGACATCGATGCCCAGCTCCAAGGACGCGGTGGCGACCAGCGCGCGCAGGTCGCCCGCCCGCAGTCGCGTCTCGACGATGCGCCGTCGTGCCGCCGAGAGGCTGCCGTGATGGGCCGCCACCAACAGCGAGGCGTCGACGTCATCGCCGTGCCGCCCGTCGGCGCCGTGCCGCCCGTCCGCCTCGCCGGCCAGGCGCTCGGTCAGCTGGTGGGCCACCCGCTCGGCCATCTTGCGGGTATTGACGAAGATGAGCGTGGTGCGGTGGTCCTTGGTGTGTGCGGCGATCTTGTCCAAGATGTCGCCGAACTGTCCCCCACTGGCCACCGCTTCGAGCTCGGAGTCGGGGAGCTCGATCGACACATCGAGATCGCGGGCGTGGCCGCAGTCGATGATCACCGTCGGCGGCCGGTCGTCGTGCACGCCCGAGAGCAGGCGGGCCACCACGTCGAGCGGGCGTTGCGTGGCCGAGAGGCCGATGCGCTGGAGGTGGCCGCCGGCCTCGGTGACCAGCGCATCCAATCGCTCGAGGCTGAGGGCCAGATGGCTCCCCCGCTTGTCGCGGGCCAACGTGTGCACCTCGTCCACGATGACGGTGTGCACGCCGCGCAACATGGCCCGCGAGGCCGGTGCGGTGAGGAGCAGGTACAGCGATTCGGGTGTGGTGACGAGCAGGTCGGGCGCGTACTTCCGCATGGCCGCCCGCTCGGCCGGCGGCGTGTCACCGGTGCGGATGGCCACCCGCAGTTCGGGATCGACGTGTCCCAGGCGGGCGGCGATGTCCCGGATCTCGCCCAGCGGGATGTGCAGGTTCTCGTGCACGTCGACGGCCAGGGCCCGCAGCGGGGAGATGTAGAGGACGCCCGGCGAACCATTCGGCGACCCGCCCCGCTCCGTCCCGGTCTCGGCGGTCTCGGCGGCCCGGTAGGCGGCGTCGATCGCTACCAGGAACCCGGTCAGGGTCTTTCCCGTTCCGGTGGGCGAGGCCACCAGGACGTCGCTCCCCGCCGCGATGTGGGGCCAGGCCGCGGCCTGGGGTGCCGTCGGCCCTTCAGGGAAGCGCCCGGCGAACCACTCGGCCACCGCCGGGTGGAACTCCAGTGGCGGCGCCAGCAGATCAGTCACGTCCCCATTTAACCGGGGTGGTGTGACGCTGTCGCACGCGGCCTCCGAAACGGTGATTCAGAAGGGTCGGCGCCCCCAAGCGGCAATCATCGGCGGCTGGGCCAGATCGAGCCGTCCGGCCGCCACGTTGACCAGGTGGCGCTCGATGTCCTCCTCCGTGGCCACACCCTCGGCCACCAGCCGCTCCCGGATCATCGTGATGGTCGCCGTCTCCAGCTGGGCGCACTCGGGCAGGGCCACCGGGAACGCTGCGTCGGCCCCCACCTCGCCCAGGCCGGCCTCCCGGAGCAGGCGGGGCAGGGTACGCCCGTAGGCCAGGTCGGCGCCCCGTTCGGCCATGAGGGCCCGAAAGCCGGTGCGCAGCCTGTTGGCCAGCGCCTGGTCGGGCCCGAGCTCCTCCAGACAGCTCAGCGGCTGGAGCGCCGGATCGGCGTCCTCGATGAACAACCAACCGCCTGGGCGTAGGGCGGCCACCATGGCATCGAGGGCGGCCTGGCGATCGGTCACGTGCACCAGGACCAGACGGGCGTGCACCAGGTCGAATTCCTCCTCGGGCGCCGGGTCGGCCGCCACGTCGTGCCGCCGGACCTCCACCGGTGGGCCGGAGGCCGCCGCCTCGGCCCACGACACGTCGATGTCGGTGGCCAGGACGTGCCCCTCGGGCCCCACCCGGTCGGCCAGGAAGCGGACCACCGACGAACCGCCCGCCCCCACCTCCCAACAGCGCCAACCCGGGGCCAGGCCGAGCGCCGCCATATGGCGGAAGGTCGACGGGTCGAACAGGGCGCCGAAGGCGGTGAACCGGGCCCCGGCGGCGGCTGCGGCGTTATCGAGGAGGTAGCCCCCGCCCTTGCCCCCGTCCTCGCCCCCGCTCGGTGGGCGGCCGACCGGGCCGGTCATCGGCGCGATTCGTGGGGCACCGTCACGTCCTGGGACGTCCCGGCGTAGCGGTCCAGCACCTCGGCCACTTCGGCCCGGCCCTCCTCGATCATGGTCGTCGTACCGGAGAAGTCCCGGTACTGCGCCGACGGTTCGCCTCCGCCGCTGAACACCACGACCTCGACCCCGGGTGGGATGGCGGTCAGCTCGCGCACGAAGCGGGCGTGGATGGCCACGAAGAACGCGGTCAGGGCCGCCTCGGCCGGACGCTTGGCTGGCCGCGGGTGGTAGTGCAGGGGGCCACAGAGCAGCACGAAGATGCGCGTGCACCCGGCCGCCAGGGCCCGGCTGATGGGGACGTTGTTGACGACGCCACCGTCGACCAGCATGTCGCCGTCAATGGTGACGGGAGGAAAGATGGAGGGGATGGCCGACGAGGCCAGGATGGCCTCCACCGCGTTGCCGTGAGCGATCCACCGTTCGCGTCCGTCGGTGAGCGAGGTCGTCACCAGTTCGAACGGTATGGCGGCATCTTCGATCTGCTCGAAGTCGATGCCCGCCTCGATGATCGTCCGCAGCCCCGTGTTGGCGTGCACGGCCGGCCGCTTCTGCAAGAAGAGCCAAGGACCATCGAGCACGGAGCGGGGGAAGATGTCGTCCCCTTTGAGCTTCCGCCAGATCTCGGCCATCCGCTCGATCCCCTCGGGTGTGGGGTTGGAGGCATAGGCAGCCCCGTTGATGGCGCCGACCGAGGCGCCATAGACCCGGTCGGCCCGGATGCCCCGGTCGACCAGCTCGGCCAGCATGCCGATCTGCACCGCGCCGCGGCTGCCCCCACCGGCCAGGACGAAGGCCGTCTTCGGGAGGGTCGGCCCCGTCGAGGAGTTGCCTCTCCAGGCCCGCCATCTGGCGGCCAGGCGCTCCGACCAGCTCACGGGTCGGAGGTGGGGGGCCCGTCCCCTTCCGCGACGGTCTCGGTCTGGGATTCGGTTGTGGTCGGGTGTGGTCGGGGTTGTGGTCGGGGTCGCGGTCGGAGTGATGGTCGGAGGGGCCGCGGCCTGCTGTCGGTTCCGCCACGCCGCATAGCCGGCCCGGTCATGGCGGATGGCCCAGCGGGCCGTAAGGAAGAAGAGGGTCAGCAGTGCCACCACGAACAACCCGAAGGTGATGGCAAATCCCACATTGGTCGCCATCAGCGGATCGAGAGCAGAAACCATGGCACCCGTCAGGGTAGAGGAGCCGGCTCGGGTCTCGGTGCGTCACGCCGCGTCACACCCTCCAGGCACACTGCGTGCATGGTTCCGGTCACCCTCCAGCCGCGTCGAGCGCCGCAACGTGAGGTCCTCGTCGAGGTGGACCCCGGGCCACCTGCGCTGGGGAGCACGCGAACGGGGAAGGCGGGAACGGCACAGGGCGACGTCCTGGCCCGGCTGCGCGATCGATCGACCGAACGACCCCGCTTCGACCCCGGCTTGGCCGGCGGCCTGCGGGCCTGGTTGGAGGACGGGGCCGGTGCGCTGGTCGCGCGCCGGGGGGACGACGCACCGCCGCTCCACCTCGGACCCCGACTGCTCCTGGGTCACGCGGACCAGAACTCGTCGTCGCGCCAGGGACCGTCGCGCCAGAGAGAGGACTACCCGAGCCAGGTCGTCACCTCGTATCTGGTCCACGCCCTCTTTCGCCAGCTCGTCACCACCGGTTCGGTCGGAGACCCACTGACCGACGCGCTCGACGCCCTCGGCCTCCACCCGAATCGAGCCGGCCTGGTCCGCCACGTCGGCCGGTTGGATCGTCGGGCCAGATCCGAGCTCAGGGCCGAGTTGACCAACCAGATCGGGCACCTGCGCGAGCTCACTCCCCACTTCGCCCCCGGCTGGCTGCCCCGCACCGACGACCGCGTGGCCATTCCCCTGGCCGGGGGACGCGTGGTCCTCTGCGGGGTGTTCGACCTGCTGGTGGGCGCGCCGGCCCCCGGCGAGGCCTCACTGTGCGCCCTCCAACTCACCTCGGGGGGCCCGTGGGCCTTCGCGCGCACCGCGTTGCACTACCTGGCGCTGCTCGAGACGCTGCGCCACGGGAACCCACCCTTCCGACTCGGCTTGCTCGACTCGGCCGTCGGTCGCTACGTCATCGAGGACGTGCAGCAGGAGCATCTCCGAGCGATGGCCTCCCACCTGGTCGCCCGGCTCGCCCTCTTGGCTGGGGCCGATGACTGAGCTCGTCGGTCAGGCCGGGCCGGCCGGGCTTCCTGCTGCGTCCGGGCTTCCGGCTGCGTCGCCCCTCACCGTCGCCCTGTTGCGCCCGTTGCGCGCCGACCACTGCCTGGTCTCCAGCGCGGAGATCGAACGTCTCTCGGCCGAACTGGGCGCGCTCGTGGCCCATGGACCCGGTGGTCCGTTTCGCCTGACCGACTACCTCGTGCGGACGACGCTGTGGCCGTCGGCCAGCCCGGGTCCGTCCTCTCCGTTTGCCTGGTCGGCCGGCACCGCCCGGCGCGGCATCGGCCTGTCCGCCGTCCGTTTCCTGGTGGCGGGGACGACTCAATCGCCGGTGGACGGAGTGGGTCTCGCCGTGAGCCGAGCTGTAACCGATGAGAGACGGGGGCGGGGGCCCATGTCCTCCATGGGGCAGTGGTTGGCCGGCTTGACGGCCGCCGGACGTGCCGCCGTCCAGGCCGATGCCGTCACCTGGGCCACGCGATTGTGGAACAGCCTCGACTGGAAAGCCTTCGACACCCCTCCCGTCATCGGCCGGGACCACTGGTGGGACAGCCCACATTCCTCCCTCTTGGCCATCCGGAGCCGCGCCGAGGTTCGGGGCAGTAGTACCGACGGCAGGGGGAATCGGGTCTCGGTGCACCTGGTCGTCCTCGGTGGGCCGCGCCGAGCCGCGGTCCGGTCAGAGCTCAGCCTGGTGGCGCTGGCCGAGGCCCTGCGCCCCGGCGACCCCCGGCCACCGGGGCGAATCGTGGGGTGGTGGCCCGAATCGGGACATTTCGTCAGCCTCGAGGTCGACCAGGTCACCCTCTCCCTGGGCGTGGCGACCGTGGCCCGTACCGTGGCCCTGCTCGGGGCACCGGACCATGGATCCGGGGCTGCGGCATGAGACCCCGCTGACCTCGCCTATCGTTGTCACCCCCATGCAAACTCGAGATGACATTCGCAACGTGGCCATCGTGGCCCACGTTGACCACGGCAAGACAACCCTGGTCGACGCCCTTTTACGCCAGACCGGCGCGTTCGGCGCCCACCAGGAGATGACCGATCGCGTCATGGACTCGGGGGACCTCGAGCGAGAGAAGGGCATCACCATCCTGGCCAAGAACACGGCCGTGCGCTGGGGCGGCGTCAAGATGAACGTCATCGACACTCCCGGCCACGCCGACTTCGGGGGCGAGGTCGAGCGGGGATTGAACATGGTCGACGGGGTCCTGTTGCTGGTCGACGCCTCCGAGGGACCCCTCCCGCAGACCCGTTTCGTGCTGCGCAAGACACTCGAAGCCCGGCTTCCCGTGGTGCTGGTCATCAACAAGGTCGACCGGGCCGACGCCCGCATCGACGAGGTGGTGCACCAGGTGGAGGAGTTGTTCCTGGACCTCGATGCCGACGAGCACCAGATCGACTTCCCCATCCTCTACGCCAACGCGCGGGCCGGCTGGGTCAGCACCGAGAAGAACGTGGTGGGCGAGAACGTCAACCCCCTCTTCGAGGCGATCATCGATCACATCCCGCCCCCGCAGTTCGAGGCGGGGGCGGCGACCCAGGCCCTCGTCTGCAACCTCAGCGCCTCGCCCTACCTCGGTCGACTGGCCATTTGCCGCATCTACAACGGCGAGCTGACCAAAGGCAGCGTCATCTCGTGGTGCAAGCTCGACGGCACCTTCGAGAAAGCCAAGATCACCGAGATGTACGTCACCGAATCGCTCGAGCAGGTGCCGTCCGAATCGGCCGGTCCGGGCGAGATCGTTTCGGTCGCCGGTCTGGCCGAGGTCACCATCGGCGAGACCCTGGCCGACGTCGACGACCCGGTCGCCCTCCCCGCCATCACGGTCGACGAGCCCAGCCTGGCCATGACCATCGGCATCAACACGTCGCCGCTGTCGGGTACCGACGGCACCAAGCTGACGGCCCGTCTGCTCAAGGCCCGCCTCGACTCCGAGCTCGTCGGCAACGTGGCCATCCAGGTGAAGCCGACCGACCGACCCGACCTGTGGGAAGTGCTGGGCCGGGGCGAGCTGCAGCTGGCCGTCCTGGTCGAGACCATGCGCCGTGAGGGTTTCGAGATGACGGTCGGCAAGCCGCAGGTCGTGACCCGCGAGATCGATGGGAAGACGCACGAGCCGGTGGAACGGGTGTCGGTGGATGTGCCCGATGACTATCTCGGAGTCGTGACCCAGCTGCTGGCCCTCCGCAAGGGCATCATGACGGAGATGGTCAACCACGGATCGGGGTGGGTCCGCCTGGACTACCGGGTGCCCGCCCGGGGACTGATCGGGTTCCGGACCGAGTTCTTGACCGAGACCCGGGGCACCGGGATCCTGCACCACATCTTCGACGGCTGGGAACCGTGGCACGGGGAGCTGAAGACCCGTCGCAACGGTTCCATGGTGGCGGACCGACGCGGCCTGACCACCACGTTCGCGTTGATGAACCTCCAGGAGCGCGGCACGATGATCGTGGGGCCGGCCGAGGACGTCTACGAGGGCATGGTCATCGGCGAGAACGCCCGTCAGGAAGAGATGGACGTCAACCCCACCAAGGAAAAGAAGCTCAACAACATCCGTTCGGCCAACGCCGAGGAATTCGAGCGGTTGACCCCGGCGTTGAACTTTTCGCTGGAGCACGCGCTCGAGTTCATTGCCGACGATGAGTGCGTCGAGGTGACCCCCAAGGTCGTCCGGCTGCGCAAGGTCGTGCTCGACCAGGCGGTGCGGGGGCGGACCCGGAGCCGAGCCCGGGATCACGAGCGCGTCATAGGCCCCACCGGCCAGACGCCGGCGCTCACCTAGCATGAGCTGTTGGAGGGATGGCAGAGCGGACAAATGCGCAGCTCTTGAAAAGCTGTGAGGTGCAAGCCTCCGTGGGTTCGAATCCCACTCCCTCCGCTGTTTGGGCTCAAGGTCAGTTGCCTTTCCTGGCTCTTCGGAAACGAGCGGGGTCGGGCGATCGTGATACTAAGCACCTGCCTCGGTGACCGGTTTGTGCCCACCGAACCGGAGTTAGGGGGGCAGGCTCGCGACCCACGGCTTGCAGGAGCTCGGCGACCCGGTCTGCAACCGCGTCTACGCCTCCGGGAGACGCCACACGCTGACATGCCAAGGGCTCTCACCAGTGAAGGGCGAGCGATCCCACCACCCCCATCGATGTTCCAGCGTCATTCCCGCGATCCGAGCCATCAAGTCCAACTCAGCCGGCCACGCATATCGGAACGGTGCCGTGAATTCGGTGAAGCTGCCATCGGGAAGTCGGTTGAAGTGCCGAGACCGGGAGATCTGCTTGTGCGTGCGGTCAATGAAATCGTCGATGCCGATGTAGTCCTCTGTCAATGCAAACGCAACACCGGAGTTGCCTGGTGGTAACTGGCGAAGACTGGGCACGCTGGTTTCGATGACAAAGCGCCCACCGGGGCGAAGGTGCCGGGCAGCGTTTTCGAAGCACGCGACTTGCTCGTCCTGCGTCGTCAGGTTCGTGATCGTGTTGAAGACTAGGTACACGAGGGAGAACTCGCCCTCCACGAATGTCACGGCCATGTCGCCTTCGAAGGATGTGATATCGCTCGCTTCGGACTTCGACCGCAGCACGTCGAGCATGTCTGCGGACAACTCGATCCCGGCGACCGGAACACCCCGGGCAGCCAAAGGGACAGCGACCCGGCCAGTACCAATGGCGAACTCCATCGCCGCTCCGCCGTCGGCCAACTCGACCAGACAGTCGACAGTCGCTTCAAGAACGCCATCAGCGAACATCCCTGTCCCAGGTTGGTCGTAGGTTCTGGCGATCTCTCCGACGAATCGGTTTTCAGGCACACTCCAGCTTGGCCCGACCTGAGTGGGCTCGCAACGTCCTCTGTCCCTGCCCCCGATGTGCCGCAGAGTGGCACTCCGACCCGGCGATAGGGGACGCTCCTTTCAGCCCCCGACTCGTCGCCAACGGCTTACGACGGAGCCAACATTTTGGGGCAATATGAGGTATGTCAGCCGGGACCCACGAAGACGCGAATATTCTCATTGAGCGGTTGGCAGCGTGGGCGAACGGAAATAACGAAGTTCACGTGCTCATGCTTGTTGGGTCGCAAGCCCGAAGCGACCATCCGGCAGACGCATTCTCTGACATCGACCTCGTTATGACCGTTGATGACCCGGAAGTGTTCCTCGGCCATGACGAGTGGCTCAGCGAAATCGGGCCCGTTATCGCCGATCTAATCGAACCCACAGCCGTCGGAGGGATGTCGGAGCGACGGATCCTTTTCGAATCTGGACGAGACGCTGATTTCAGCATCGTGCCAGTGGACATGATGCGGCTTCTCGGAGATTTCAAGGATCTTGCGGAAGTTCGAGAACTGTTCGGTCGTGGAGTGCGCATTCTCGTCGACAAGATAGGAATCGCTGACGACATTACGACGATTGCGCCGCCCGAGGATGGTGGAGGGCTGCTCTCTGAGAACGAGTACCGGGCTCTGGCGAGCCAATTCTGGTACTACCTGATCGCTGCTGCTAGGAAATGGCGTCGCGGCGAGCTCTGGTTCGCTATGGCTTGGTGTGAAGGCCAACTGACCGCCTCTGTCATCGAGCTGGCGCGTTGGTGGACGCAGCTCTCGCGGCCATCGACGCATCTTTGGCACGGGTCCCGGTTCATAGAGGAATGGCTGGACCCGTCGGTGATGAGTGCCCTGAAAGCGACACGAACGGGATATGGATCGGCGGAAATCAGCCTCAGCCTTCGTCGTCTAGCCGAGCTGTTTCGAAGGTTGGAGGCCGACTGTCGTGCAGCCAGCAAGTACGAGTCACCTGTCGACGAAGAAGCGGTATGGCGCTTGCTGGAGGCTCTCATGACATGACACCTTCCCCGAGTTCAACCGAGACATAGGCCCAGGGGGACACGGACAGGTGGCCGCGAGTGATCACAGATCCGGCGGACTGGGGCACCTCCCAGAAAAGGCTTTGGAAGGTTGTGCATAGGTCATCTGATGCAGGTAATAATCTCGTGGATGGAAATCCATTTCGAGGTAGGCGGCAGACCTGCGCTGTTTCAGCGGAACAATCGGACCGGCAGAGCCGACCTCTCTGTCGGAGACCAGACCTTTCTCTTACAAAGTCCCTGGAGGCTTGGGACTCATTACCAACTGTCAACGAAGCGCACATGGAATCAAGAAGTTGGCGGACATCTGGTCGAAATCAGCTCTGAGCGGCAGCGCTGGTTCGGCGGATTTCGCTCTGCTTCTTTCACCGTTCTGGTTGATGGCCAGGTCGTGACCCACCGAGAGGGCAAGTAACGGTTCACGCAGCGAATGTTTCCCATAGCCCTGGCGGTCGTGCCCCCGTGACCCCATCCCGGCAGTCGGAGTGTGGGTATCCCGATGGTGCCGCATGGTGGCACCCCGTCCCGGCGAACGGGGACACTCTCGGACTTACTCGGTATCGGCCCGTTGCGATCGAACTGAACGAATGCTGAGGGTGGCCGACTCCATGCCGGGAGAGCCCGGGCGGACGGGCGCTCAGTTCGCAGCGAGCCAGGGACCAACCACCTCGTCAAAGAAGCGGCCAGGTTCCTCGAACCAGATGAAGTGGCCGCTATTCTCGAACAGCACCAGTTCGGCAGTCGGCACCCGCTTGGCGATGCGGCGCAGCTGCGGCGGCGAACAGAACAGGTCATGGCCTCCCGCGAGCAGGAGCGTTGGACACTGGAGCTTTTCCAGACGCTCGATGGCGCTCCATGAGGCCAAGGCAGCGAAAACTCGCTGCATGCTGTCGGCGGAGACAAGGTCCTCGTCGATCGATTCGAGCAAGGGCGCGGGGTCGAGTCCCCTCATGAAGTGTGGGGCGAGCGCCCGGTAGACCTCGGCGGCCTCCGCGTCGGTGGCGGGCTGGCTGAGCAAGAGCCCCTCGATCTCCGCAGGCATGGGTTCGCCCTGTTCCTCTTCTGCGGACTCGGTGGCACCGAGCTGCCCGGGAGTCGTCGCCGCCAGGACGAGGGCCGAGACTCGATCCGGGTAGCGGAGGGCCGCTTCGAGCGCCACCCATCCGCCGAAGGAATGCCCGAACATTGCGAACGTGCCAATGCCCAAGGCGTTGGCGAGCCGAACCGCGTCGTCGGCGAAAACCGACATCTGGACATCACCTGCTGGCAGGGGACCCGAGCGTCCGTGCCCACGGTGGTCCCAGTACACGAGCCGCCGGATGTCACCGAGCCGGTCCAGGCTCCGGTACACACCGTGGTGAAGTCCGGGACCGCCGTGCGCGACGAGGCACGGCGGTCCGCTTCCTGTCTCCTCGTAGTAGAGCGAGATTTCCCCCACATCGACCTCAGGCACTGGCGATCCTTCCTCGCTCCAACGATCGCAGCACGCTCTTCGTTCCTGGCATGTCAGGTTCGAAGAGCGGTTCCCATCGTGTTCACCACTTCCCCAACCGGTTGGATCCGGGGTCGGGGCAAACCGGCCGCCGCCACGGCGTCGGCGAAGCCGGTGCTGGAAATGAAGCCGTCGAACACCTCACGCGACGGGCAGGTATCGAATACGGTGATGCCCCTTTCGCCTTGCGCGCAGACGTGCAGCTCAACCTGTTCAACCGGCATGCCCGCGGCAAGCCGCCTGTACGCGGGCACAAGTTCGTCAGGATCGCCATCGAAGTGATAGGAGCCGAGGAACATGAGTCTCACCCTCCTGGAGTCTCGCCATCGCCGGGTGCGGCCCGGCTTGGCTCAATGTCTTGGTTCATGATTGACCTTTGGCGTACGCGGCGGATTCAGAAATGCTCTCGCTCTCGGTTACGGATAACTCAGGAGCCTCGCATCGTGACACTCAAGAGTGGTTCCCCGGGCGTCGGTCGCCTACGAGGCGTTCCTCGATTACGTCGAGGTTAAAGAAGACGGGAGGGCCGTCAGATAGCTCGATCGTTTGCTGCGAAAGAGAGTCCGTCTCCGGGAGGGCCGAGTTCCTCATCGCATCCTCGTACGAGTCGAAGGTGACAATGACCCAGAAGCGGTCCGGGTTGTCCCGGTCCTGACTGATGACGCTCCGTGTGACAGTGGTCTTGCCTTCTGTTGCCCTCTGCCACTCGTCGACTGCAGCTCGGATCTCGTTGATCCTGGACGTTTGCAACTGCATGATCTGGATGAACGACATCATTCCTCCTGGCATCGCTTAGAACCCATCTCAGTCGGACGTTAGCCCCGGGACGGCGCCAATGCGGTCTGCGTCCGGGTATCGCCGGATCCCCGATGGCTAAGACCATGAATCGCCTGCCCTAACGCCGGCAAGGGTGTCGTTATGGGCAGGCAACTCTCGTGGGCTGGATGGCCGCGTGACCGCCACGAGCCCGGCCTGCGTCCCGTGTTACTGCGGGAGTCCGAGCTGGTTGGCCTGTAGCGCTGCGTCCCAGAAGGCAGAGATGACGATGAGGAACTCACCGTCCCACTTGCTGGTCTGGGCGAACTCGAGGTCGAATGCCCTCTCGGTCGGCGGAATCACTGTGCCGTCGGGCAGGGTCATCTCCCCGGTGAAGGTCCCGGTGACGTTGGTGACAACGGTGATCCAGTCGCCGCCTCCGAACTGGATCGGGTACGGGGTGTGTACGCGGACGTCGGGAAACATCCGGACCAGCTGCTTCATCGCCGCGCCATGTGCCTCACGTCCATAGATCGGCTCTGCGCTCCGGTGACGTAGGCGACCATGTCCGGGTGGTGGACGCCGTCCAACGCCTGCCAGTCGCGCGCGTGGAAGAGATCGTCGCCACTGGGATGGGTCGGGCAGGTGCTCGGCCCGGCTAGCTCGTTGCCCGTGGTCAACACGTGATCGATGTGCCCGCCACGTTGCGCATCGCGCATCCGAATGTTTAGTATGGCCGACATGCTCGCACGCATCTAGAAGGGATCGACCTGAACCTGCTTCCACCGCTCGCCTGCCCTGCTCGAGAGCGGCACGTGACCAGGGCCGCGGAGCGGTCGGGTCTCAGCCAGCCGGCGATGAGCCGCACGCTCGCGCGCCTTCGCAGCTGCTCGACGACCAGCTCCTGGTTCGCGACGGCAGCGGGTACGTCCTGACGCCTCGCGCCGAGCGCATCGCGGCAGCTCGCCGGCCTGATGCCGCAACTGTAGACGCTGTTCGCCGCTGAGGCCTTCGACCCAGGTGACGCCGAGAGCACTACCGCTCGCAGCAACCGATTACGCGCTACGTCCTGTTCCTTCACAGGTCGCTCGCGACGTGAACAGGCTCTCGCCTCGATTCCGCGATCCGAATCGAGTCGCCTCGCGACGCAGTGTTCGTCAACGTGCCTCGGGAACCTCGATCCTGAGCTTCTATGTCGTGGCCCCGCCCGCAGCGTTCCGCCAGGAACTCCTCTTCGACGACATCTGCGTCTGCGTGATGTCCGCCGACCACCCGCTTGCGAAGCGCAAGCGGCTGACGCTCCAACGAGTACCTTCGCTGCTCCCACCTGGTGATCGACATCATCGACGGTGAGCAGCCCCTGATCGCCAGCCGTCCCAGAGAGCTCGGCGTCGCACGCGCGCCGCACTCACCCTGCCGCTGAACATGGGGGCGCCCGCGGTGCTACCGGACACGAACCTGGTGGCGACCCTCAACAAGCGACTCGTTGACAGATACGCCGATGATCCGGCGCTCGCGATCGTAGCGGCCCCCGTCGAACTCGAACCGTTTCACTACTCATGGTCTGGCACCGCGACTCGACCGCGACCCGGCCCAACAGTGGCTGCGCGAGACGGTTCGCTCCGTGCAGCAGCAACCGTCGGCGGCCCGCGGACGTGGCCCTAATAACCCGACGACCACGGCGCGAGCTACCTATCGGATCGCCTGTCGAACGGCCTGAAAAGTGGCAGCGCAGATCAGCGGGCCTGTTGCAGCTCGACGGTGCGGCCACACGGATCGTTGATCCACAACTGCACCACCGTGCCCTGCGCACCCTCGTCGTAGGGAATGCCGGACTCCTCCAACTCGGCCCGGGCGGCGTCGAGGTCGGTGACCTCGACGCACCAGTGGTCGCCGACCCGGTCGATCGGCGTCCCCAGGGGCTTGGCGTCGACCAGGTGCAGCTGGGCGTCGCCCAGGGCCAGCCAACTCCCCGAGATGCCCGGGATGACCGGTCGCTCCAGCTCCTCGGTTTCGAACAGGTCGGCATAGAACGTGCGGGTCTCCTCGAGCCGGCCATCACAATTCACGCTCACGTGCTGCACTCGGACGACCTTCACGCGGGAACCTCCGGTCCTTCCACTTGTTCCATGAACTCGAGGCGGATTCCGCCGGGCGCCTCCACGAAGGCGATCCGGCGCACGCCGAAACTCCCCGAGACGACCTGCGGTCCCCACAGCACCGTGTGGCGGGCGAGCTCGGCATCGAGGTCGTCGACGAAGAGCGCCGGGTGCAGAAACCCCTCGTCGGGAAGCTCGACCGCGTCCTCGTAGATGGCCTTGGTGAACAACGTGAGGTGCAGCCAACCCAAGGTCACGTCGGCTCGGCGGCCGTTCTCCCAGGCGACGGGCTCGGTCACGGTGGCACCGGCCTCGGCGTACCAGCTCGAAGCCGCCTCGAGGTCGGCCACCTTGACCGCCAGGTTGGCCATGCCGGTGACGCCCACTAGTGGAGGGGGGTGCCGTACAGAGAGCCCAGCTCCTCGGCGATCAGTTCCAGCCGCACGCCGTCGGGGTCACTGAAGTACATGGAGATCTCGCTGTCGATGTGATAGGCCACGCCCGCCTCGTCCAACTTGGCCCGCGCCGCGTCCCACGCCGCCTGATCGACCGAGAGGGCGATGTGGTGCAGTCCACCCAACACTTCGGCGTACGGGCCGAGGTCGAGGCCGGGGAAGTCGAAGAAGGCCAACGAGTTGTCCAACCCGATGTCGAAGAACAGGTGGGTCGAGCCTCGGTAGTCGCGGTTCTCGAAGATCTCAACCAGCGGAAAGCCGAGGAGCCCTTGATAGAAGCGGATGGTGCGCTCGACGTCGGCACACATCAGGGCGATGTGGTGGACGCCGCGTGCCGTCGAGGGCGCGCGCTGCGACGGCGCAGCCAGGTACAGCGAGCGAAGTCGCTCGCGTTCACGCTCGGTTGCCACAAGGTCGACGCTCACAATCCGAGCAGCCATTCGGCGTTGGCCCCCAGCAGGTGGGTTCGCGCGTCCTCGCCCAGACCGTGCGCCGCTCGCTCGGCGGCGGCTCGGGGATCGGCCACGCCTTCGGCGTGGGGCCAGTCGCTGCCCAACATGAAGGTCCGGTCCCCCACCTTGGGCACGAGCCGGTTCGGCATCTCGTAGGGCAGCGCGGCCACCCGGACCTGGCGCAGGAAGTAGTCCGACGGCCGCTCGGCCAGGGGCCGGTACGGACCTCCGTGGCGCAGGGCGTAGAAGTCCGACGCGCCATCGAGGTGCAGCAGGAAACTGGGCACCCACCCGGCGGTGAGCTCGACCACGCCGATGCGCAGCGCCGGGAACCGTTCGAGTGTGCCGTGCAGGATGAGATCGGCCAGCGCGACCGCCGGGGCCAACCACAAGAAGATGGAGTCGAACAGGATCTCGCCAGTTTCCAGTTCACCCTGCAACCAGGCCGGGTGGAGCGGGCTCTCGAAGCCCGAGACGTGGAAGACCGGCGCCACCCCCTCGTCACTGCAGGCCGCCCAGACCGGGTCGAAGTCGGGATGGGAGAGAGGTTTGCCGTCCACCGGGGCCGGCGCCATCATGGCCAGGCGGACGCCCTCTGCTCGCACCCGCCGGATCTCTTCGACCGCCCAGGCGGGATCGTGCAGGAGGAGGTGGGCCACCCCGAACAGGCGGTCCTCGCCGTCGCTGCACACATCCGCCATGAAGCGGTTGTAGGCCCGGGCGTTGGCCCGCTGCGCGCCACGGTCCCCGGCCAACATCTTCTCCCAGAGCAATCCGAAGTTGGGGAACATGACAGCCGCATCGATCCCGAAGTCGTCCAGCGCGGCCAGGCGCGGCCCGGCTGCGCCGTAGGCCGGAGGCACGCGGCCCTCGAAGGTGAACGGGGCTCGCTCTCCCGCCAGCCTCAACAGGCGGTCGTCCCCGATGGCCGCCGACTTCTCGGGGAACGGGATCTCGATCGGCGACAGCCGGGTCCCACGCCAGGTGAGCCAGGGCCAGCCTGCCTCGTCATCCTCGATGACCAGTGCATCGGCACGGGACGCCGGGTCGATGTGCTCCACCCAGGTGTCACGCGCCTCGAAGAGATGCTGGTCGACGTCGATTGTCCGCAGCGCCATGTGCCCTCCCAGCGCACAGTACCAGCGGTCTCGGCTCCCCGGATAGCCCGCTCCGACCCATTCCGCCCCGATCCGCGGCGCCTCTTCACCGCGTCGGCCTGAGCGCGGATCACCCGGGATCACGCCGAGCACACGGGATCACAAGGATCACAAGGACGGACTGCGAGGACAGCTCCGGCGGGATCCCTACTCGGCCACGGACCCCCGCAGCCCCGTCAGCCACTCGTCGGCCGCCTGCCACGCCGCATCGACCTGGCGGCGCACCTCGGGGCCGTCAGCGCCCGCCGCTGGATACGAGCCCAGGAATTTCACCCCGGCCAAGCCCGCATGCAGGTCACGTAGGCAATCGGCGATCACTTCGTCGCTCAGGTGGCCGCTCAGGTCCATCACGAAGCAGTAGTCACCGAGGTTCTGCTTGGTCGGGCGGGATTCGAGCTTGGTCAGGTTGATGTTGCGGGCGGCGAACTGGCCGAGCATCCCGTGCAGGCTGCCCGGGTGGTCGGCCCGCTGGAAGCACACGATGCTGGTCTTGTCGTGCCCGGTCGCTCTCGGCACCCGGGCCCGGGCGACCGTCACGAACCGGGTCTGGTTCTCGGGGTGATCCTCCACGTCCTCGGCCAGGATGGCCAGGCCGTAGCGCTCGGCCGCCAGCCGCGGCGCGATGGCGGCGGCGTCGGTCGCCTCCGACTCGCCCAGCACCCGGGCCGCGTCGGCCGTCGAGTTGGCCGCCCGCTGCTCGGCCCCGGGCAGCTGCCGGGCCAGGAACTTCTGGCACTGGGCCAGGGCGTGCGGGTAGGACGACACCTGGCGCAGGTCGCCGAGGGCGGTGCCGGGCCGGGCCATCAGATGCAGGTGGATGTCCATCACCACTTCGCGCTGGATGAAGAGGTCGACGTCGAAGATGAGCCCGTCGATGGTCGCGCTGACCGTCCCCTCGATGGCGTTCTCGATCGGGACGAAGCCGAGGTCGACCTGCCCTTCGGCCACCGCCTCGAGGACGGCGGTGATCGTGCCCAGCGACCGCAGCTCGGCGGCGGCCAGGTCGGGCTGGGTCAGGAGCGCCTCGTGGGTGAAGGTGGCGGCCGGCCCGAAATAGGCGACCGAGGTCGCAGGAGGGTTCACACCCGGGCAGGATAGTGAGGCCATGGACCCTTCCTCGCTCCGCACGCTGATCGAACAGGTGGCCTCGGGTGAGTGCACGCCCGATGACGCCGTCCGCCAACTGCGCCGGTTGCCCTATGCGGATCTGGGCTTCGCCCGAGTCGATCACCACCGGGACCTCCGCCAGGGCATACCCGAAGCCGTCTACGGGCCGGGCAAGACGCCCGAGCAGTGCGCCGCCATCGTCGCCGAGTTGTTGGGCGGGACCCCGGGCCCCGTCCTCCTCACCCGGGCCACCGAGGCCCAGGCCAAGGCCACATCGGCCGCCACCGAGGCCCTCGGCTACGGGACGGGTGAGGTGTCGGGTACCGGTCCGACCCTGACGGTGGTCTTCCGCCCGGCGGCCCACCGCTCGGGCACCGTGGTCGTGGTGACCGCCGGCACGGCGGACCTCCCCGTGGCCACCGAATGCGCCTCGGTGCTGGGGGCACTCGGCTTCGCCCCCACCGTGCTGGTCGACTGCGGCGTGGCCGGTCTGCACCGGCTCCTGTCCGAGGTCGACCAGCTGGCCGCCGCCGACGCCGTGGTCGTCATCGCCGGCATGGAGGGGGCGCTGGCCAGCGTGGTCGGTGGCCTGACACCTGCCCCGGTGGTGGCCGTCCCCACCAGCACGGGTTACGGCGCCGCCTTCGAGGGCGTCACCGCGCTGCTGGCCATGCTGGCCGCCTGCGCCTCCGGTGTCACCGTCGTGGGCATCGACAACGGGTTCGGGGCGGCCTGCGCCATCGCCCGCCTTCTGCCGTGAGTCCGACCATGAGTCCCGCCACGAGCGGCCGAGCCGACACCGAGACCGTGGCCTGGTTCCACTGCTTCGCCGGCATCGCCGGGGACATGGCGCTCGGCTCGCTCATCGATGCCGGAGCCGACGTCACCGAGATCCGCCTCCTCCTCCAGCGGCTCTCCCTGCCCGGCTGGGAGCTCGAGGTGGAGGAGTCGCTCCGGGGCGGCGTGGCCTGCACCCGCGCCCTGGTGCGGGGTGGGGACGCCGTGGTGGTGCGAACCCACGCCCACATCGCCGCCATGATCACCGATGCGGCCCTCCCGCCGCGGGTGGCCGATCGCTCGCTCGCCGTGTTCCAGCGCTTGGCCGCCGTAGAGTCGGCCCTGCACCGCCGCCCGGTCGACCAGGTGCACTTCCACGAGGTCGGAGGGCACGACGCCATCATCGACATCGTCGGGACGGCGGCCGCCCTCGAGGTGCTGGCCGTCGACCGGGTCACGGCGTCGGCGGTGGCCACGGGGACCGGCATGGTGCGCGCCGCTCACGGGCTGCTCCCCAATCCCTCCCCGGCCACCGTCCGATTGCTGCAGGGCGCTCCCACCTATGGTCGCGACACGCCGCTGGAGCTCACCACGCCGACCGGAGCCGCCCTGCTGGCCGCCCTGGCCACCTCGTTCGGCCCGCTGCCCGCCATGGTGGTGACCACCTCGGGCTTCGGCGGCGGCGCCGGCGAGATGGACGAGCTGCCCAACTGCACCCAGGTGGTGGTCGGGCAGCGCCAGGCGGCCGGCGCCATCGGACCGGGCCAACCGGCCCTGGTGCTCGAGGCCAACCTCGACGACGTGACGGGCGAGCAGCTCGGCTACGCCATCTCCTCCGCCCTCGACGGCGGCGCCTTTGACGCCTGGGTCAGCTCGGTCACCATGAAGAAGGGCCGGCCGGGCCATGTCCTCCATGTCCTCACCGATGCGGCCCACCTCGAGGCCCTGCGCCACGTCATCCACAGCACCACCGGGACCTTCGGGGTGCGGGCCACGCCGTTGGAGCGTTGGCCCGCGGCCCGCACGTTCGACCGGGTCACCATCGACGGCATGGTCGTCCGTATGAAGGTCGGCGGCGGGCGGGCCAAGCCCGAGTTCGAGGACGTGGCGCGCCTGGCCACCAAGACCGGAGCCGCCGTGGGCGACGTGGCCTCGCGGGCCGAGGAAGCCTGGCGGCTGGCCCAGCGTGAGGTCGGCCCCGAGCCGGGCCCGGGCGACGACGGATCGTCGGCCTGATGTTCACCTACGACGAGGACATGACCGACCTGGTCCTCGAGTACTGCAAGGAACGCCTCGCCATGGACCCGGTCCCGCTCGATTTCGGTGGCCTCCAACGAGACCTGGCCCTCGAGCTGGCGGGCCTAATGCGGCCCGAGGGCAACGAGGCCGCCGAGGTCATGCGCCTCTTCGTGGACAAGCTGTCGACCGCCGTGGTGTCGTGCGACAGCCCGCGGTTTCTGTCCTTCATCCCGGCCGCCCCGACCAAGGCCTCGCTCCTCTTCGACATGTTCGTGTCCTGCTCCTCGCTGCACGGCACCTCCTGGCTGGAAGCGGCCGGGGTGGTGGTGGCCGAGAACCAGGCGCTCGATGTGCTGGCCCGCCAGGCCGGGCTCCCCGCCGGCGCCGGCGGCTGCTTCGTGGCCGGCGGATCGGCCGGCAACCTCTCGGCCCTCATGGTGGCCCGCGACACGGCCGGGCACCGGCGGGGCGGGAACGGTCCCGCCCGTCCTCTGATAGCGGTGAGCGACGACGCTCACTCCTCGGTGGGCAAGGCACTCCACGTCCTCGGCGTCGAGGCGTTGATCGTGCCCTCAGAAGACCACCGGCTGACCGGCGCTGCCCTCTCGGCCGCCCTGGCGGGCCACTCGCGGGCCGATGACGTCATCGGCGTGGTGGCCACCGCCGGGACGACGAACGCCGGCATGGTTGACGACCTGGCCGGGGTGGCGGACGTGGCCGAGGCGCACTCGCTGTGGTTCCACATCGACGGCGCCTACGGCGGGGCCGCGCTGTTCGCCCCGTCGGTCCGGGAGAAATTCGTCGGCTTCGACCGGGCCGACTCGTTCATCGTCGATCCCCACAAGTGGCTCTTCGCCCCGTTCGACTGCGCCGCGCTCATCTACCGCCGACCCAATCTGGCCAAGGCCGTCCACACCCAGGACGCCTCCTACCTCGAGGTGCTGCACAGCGATGACCCCGAGGAGTGGAACCCGAGCGACTACGCCTATCACCTGACCCGGCGCGCCCGTGGACTGCCGATCTGGTTCTCCATGGCCGTCAACGGCCTGGACGCCTACCGCGACGCCGTCGAGGCCGGTCTCGCCATCGCCCAGGCCTCGGCGCAACTGATCACGGCCACGCCGCAGACCGAACTCGTGCGCGAGCCCGAACTCTCGGTGGTGCTGTTCCGCCGACCGGGATGGAACAAACTCGACTACGACGCCTGGTCGGCCCGGTTGCTCTCCGACCAGACGGGGTTCGTGACGCCCACGACCTGGGAAGGCGAGACCGTGGCCCGCTTCGCCTTCCTCCACCCCGGCACCACGCTGGACATGGTCGCCGAGATCTTGGCCACCATGGCCTAATGGGAGTGGCCGATCTACGTCAGCGGTTCTGAGCCCGAAGACGAAGGCCTACGTAGGCTCCGTGGTCGTCGAAGCGCAGACCGACTGCGACTTCGGGGCCAAGGTGCTCGAGATCCCCGCCTCCTGTCTGTCCGCCCACTGGTCTTCCTTCTCGGTGGCTGCGGCCGTCCCCGACATGACGCTCAGGGCCAACTCTCGGACGACCGGCCTCCCGCCCTTCTCCGCCTTCGCCGACACGGTCGTCGTGGGCAACGACGCCGCGCCGGGACATTCTTGATTGATCGAGATCCGCCGACCGCCGCCTCGCGATCACACCAGGATCTCTGATTCAGGTCACGGGGCCATCCGGGATGTGAGGTGAGCCACCCCTTCGCCCCCGAGCCCGTCCAGGCCGGCGGACCGCCCGGTCATGATCATCAGCAGCGACAGGGCGGGACCCGACACCTCGGGACCGTCCCCGTAGGTCCAGTCGACGTCAGTGGCCTTCAGGCGCAGGCCGGCGATCCTCTTCTTGGCCCCCACCGGGAAATTGGCCTTCTTGTACAGGTCGAGGCAGGCGACCTTCGCTTCGGGCTGCGGTTGGTGATCCAGTCCGAGCGGTCGGGTGATGTCCTCGGTGTGCGTCACCACTTCGCCGAGCATGGTGACGACGGGAGCCGGCGCTTTGTTGGTGGTGGTCGTCCGGGCACTGAGCCGCTGGACGATCTCAGTGGTCGGCCGTGCGCCCAGCGTCCGGGCTTGGCGATCCATCATGGCGTTGAACCGGAAGCCGCTGGACAGCATGCCCGACATGAACGAGCCGGTGGTCTGCTCGGCGCCCTGCACGATGTGCCCGGCCGTCATCTGCACGGTCCAGCCCGAGCAGAGCGAGGGTTGCGACCACTGGTCGGGCGTGAGCGTGGCCAGCATGTCGGCCGTGGCCGCCCGTTCCCCGTGAATCAGCTTCCACGTCGTCGCGTCGTCCATGACTCACTCCTCTTTCCGGGGTCCGGCACCCAGCGGGACCGGGCACGGCTCGTCCTGCTCGCACCGCTACCCCGAACAGCATCCCGCAAATCGACAGGGCCAGGTCGGCTCCTTGGTCCGGCTAGGCCTCGGCGCGCTCCCAGGCCCGGCGCAGGACGGTGACCAGGGTGTCGACATCCTGGGCCCCGGGCACGGCCCAGGCACCGTTGATCACGAAGTGGGGCACCCCGGTGATACCCAGCTCGCGGGCGGCTGCTTCATCGGCCCGCACGTCCTCGGTGTGGGCATCGCCCGCCAGCACGCCGCGCACCAGGTCGGGGTCCAGGCCCGCCGCGGTCGCCGTCTGCTGCAGGGTCTGGTGGTCCGAGAGCAGCGAGCCCTCGGTGAAATACGCGCCGAACAATCCCTTGACCACCGCCTCCTCCACCGGCGTGCCCCGGGCCGCCTGGGCCACACGGTGGGCGTCGAAGGTGTTTCCCAGTTGGACCCGGTCGAAGTGGAATTCCATGCCGACCTCGGCCCCCATGGCGGTCATCCGCTCGTGGCCGGCCGCCACCTGTTCCGGACTCCGGCCGTACTTGGCGGCCAGTATCTCCTCCATGGTCTGCGACCGTTTGGCGGGCGCCCGCGGGTCCAGCTCGAACGAGCGGTGGCGCACCGTGATCTCGCCACCGTGCTCGAACTCGGCCCGGGCCCGGTCCAGCCGGTAGATCCCCAGCGCGCACCAAGGGCAGGCGAAATCAGACCACACCTCTATGTGCACACCCGATCAAACGCCCCTGACGTGGGGTTATTCCCGCGGGTCTCTTCCCGCGGGGGTCTTCCCGTCGGGTTATTGCCACGCCGAGATGTCCCAGCCCTCCGCGGCCGCCATCAGGGCCCAGCGCGTGGCGCCGTCGAGGGACTCGCGGATGATGTCGGCATGGCCGGCGTGCCGGGCCGTCTCCTCGATCAAGTGGAGCAGCACCCAGCGCGGTGAGTAGACCAGGCCTGCCGGCAGCCAGGGGATGCCGATCGGTGTGGGCGTGAGCGGGGCGCCCAGGTCCGGGAGGTCGGTCACGATCTTCTCGGTCTCGACGGCCACGTCGGCATAGATGCTCAAGACGTCGGCCAGCGTCTCGCCGTCGGCCAGGGCGAAGCCCCGTACGTAGTCGTCGGTGGCAAAGAAATGATCGGTGCTGCCCTCCTGCACGAACGAGACCATCCAGCCGCGCTCGCAGAGCGCCACGTGCTTGACCAACCCGGCCAGGGTGAGCTCGCTGACACTCGGTCGGGCCGTGGCCTGCTCGTCGGTCAGGCCGTGGGCGGCGTAGCGGATGGCTTCACGTTGCTGGGACAGGAACGACAGCAGGGCGTCACGCTCGTCGACGACGGGAGGCACTGGTCCAGGCATGGCTTCTTCTCCGTTTCTGCCGGCCAGGCCGGCACTTGGTGGTGACTCCATCGTGCGCCCCCAAAGTGGCCATGTTGTGGCCACTTTTCGTGGGAAACTGGCAATATGCGAGCCGATCGCCTGGTGGTTGCCCTGCTGGTGCTCCAAGCCCGGGGGCAGATCACCGCCCACGAACTGGCCGAGGAGCTGGAGGTCAGCGAGCGTACGGCCCGCCGTGACCTGGAGGGCCTGGCCCTGGCGGGCATCCCCGTCTACTCCCAACCCGGTCGGGGCGGCGGCTGGACCCTCATCGGCGGGGCCAAGACCGACCTGAGCGGGCTGACGGCAGCCGAGGCCCGCACCCTGTTCCTGGTCGCCGGCCCCTCCGCCGCCACGCCCGAGGTCAAGGCCGCCTTGCGCAAGCTCGTCCAGGCCCTCCCCGCGACCTTCCGCCCGGGGGCCGAAGCCGCGGCCGGCGCCGTGGTGCTCGATCCGACCGGATGGGACCACCGGCAACTGCCGGCGCCCGACGCCCTCGAGGACCTCCAGATGGCGGTGGTCGACGGTGTGCAGGTGCGCTTGGACTACACCCGGCGCGACGGCGCGACGTCACGGCGCGTGGTGCACCCGCTCGGCCTGGTGGTCAAGAACCAGGTCTGGTACCTCATCGCCCACACCGACGCCGGGCAGCGGACGTTTCGCGTGAGCCGGGTGCGCTCGGTGGCGCGGACCGATGAGCCGGTGCAACGACCAGAGGGCTTCGATCTGGCTGCGGCGTGGCGGGACATCGTGTCGACGCTCGATGACCAACGTGCGCCGACGCGCGTGGGCGTTCGGACCGACCCCGGCACGGCGGACGTCCTGGGCTACGTCTTCGGCACGCGGATGGTCGAACGGGTTTCCGGGGTCGACGATCTGGTCGACGATCTGGTCGACGGTCTGGTCGACTTGGAGATCCGGGGGCAGTCCACCGAGATGATGGCGCGCCAGCTGGCCGGTTTCGCCGACGCCATCGAGGTGCTGTGGCCCGAGAGTGTGCGGATGCAGCTGGCGGACATCGGCCGGTCCCTGGTGGCCCACCATGGTTCCCCGCGAGCCGCCGGTTAGCCACTCGCGGCGGCCGACTCCAACCACCGGCCGGCCGCCAGGAGGCGCTCCTCGCTCCGGGGCGGTCCGATCAGCTGCAGGCTGCCCGGGAGCGGGCCACCGGTCGGGACCGGCAACGACAGCGCCGGCACGCCGGCCAGATTGACCGGGATGGTGCAGCGGGCGATCAGGAGCTCACTGCCCTGATCGAGCTCGGGCGGGAAAATGGTCAGGGTCGGGGTGACGAGAAAGTCGACCTGGGTGAAGAGCGCATTGATCGAGGTCTGCCATCGGCGCTGCCCCTCCCGGGCTCGCTCGATGGTCGCGGCGTCGCAGGCCGATCCCAGCTGCAGTCGCTCGCGTACATCGGCCCCGATGCCGGCGGGGTCCTCGGTCGCCAGGATCCGGTTGGATTCCCATGCCTCGACCACGAGCAGGATGCCGGCGTCCCGGGTCGCCCGGTCCCATTCAGGGACGTCGAGGTCGCGGCACGTCCACTCGGCCCGGCTCAGGGCATCGTCGACGGCGGCGTCGATGAGCGGATCGGCCGGTGGTCGCAGACGACCGACCACGAGGTCGGCGTCCGGGGCTGAGGCGACCGAAAAGGCAGGCTCGAGCAGTTCCATACCGAGCACCAGGCCGCCCACGTCACGGGCCATGGGTCCGACAGTGTCGAAGCTCGGTGACAACGGCCACACCCCGTCGAGCGGCACCCTCCCCCAGGTGGTCTTGAGGCCGGCGATGCCGCAACAGGCGGCCGGAATACGGATGGACCCGCCGGTGTCGCTGCCGTAGGCCACGTCGGCTTCCCCCGTGGCGACGGCGACGGCCGATCCGCTCGACGACCCACCGGGGACGAGGGCGGGATCGAGCGGGTTCACCGGTGTGCCGAACCAGGGGTTGACGCCGGTCACCCCCAGGGCCAGCTCATGCAGGTTGGTGCGCCCCACGATGCGAGCCCCGGCCGCTCGGGCTCCGGCCAGGCAGGCGGCATCGCTCGGGGCCGGGTGAGCCCGCTCCGCCGCCGCCCGGCAGCCCGCCGTGGTGGGCTGCCCCTCCATATCGATGAGGTCCTTGACGGCTAGGCGAACCCCGGGGCCCGCGGTCTCATAACGGGTGATGAAGGTGGTCATCCGGTGGGCAGGGTATCGCCCGTTTCAAGCAGTGTCTTGAGGCTCGAGAGGAGCTGGGGCCAACCCTGACTGACGCCCTCGAGCACGATGCTCCCGGGGTCGAAGTCGTCGTGGACGACGGTCAACTTGACCACGTCCCCGTTGGGCTCGATGTCGAAGGTCACCTTGGACCGCCGCTCGCTCCTCACCTTGGCCATGTAGTCGTCGCTGAACTCGTACGCCTCTCCCCACTCCGGCGTGAAGGTGTGCCAGGTGTAGGACAGCCGGCGGAACGGATCGGCTTCGAGGACGACCTGCGCCGGATCGGCGATGGTCACGCCTCCCTTGTCGATGTGCAGGGTCATGGCGGAGCCGACCTGCCAGTCAGACTCGAACGACAGATCCCAGTACCGGCGGGTGAATTCCGGTTCCGTCAACCCCTTCCAGAGTTGTTCGGGCGTGGTCTTGATGTACGTGGTGTAGACGAATTCTGGCTTGTCCATCGGTGTGTCCTCCAAAGCTCTCTTCAGGTCCGACAGAGCGTGGATCCGACTTTGGTCGTAGTGATTGATCCAGCGCTCCGCAATGTCATTGATGGGGACGGCGTTCAGGTAGTGCAGCTTCTCCCGACCGTGTCGCACGGTGGTCACCAGGTTGGCGCTCTCCAAGATGGCCAGATGCTTGCTGACCGATTGCCGGGTCATATCGAGGCCGGCGCACAGTTCTCGCAGGCTCTGCCCATTTCGGGCGTTCAACCGGTCGAGCAGTCGGCGGCGGTTGCCGTCGGCCAGCGCCCTAAAGACGTCGTCCATGGCCGGCGCGGGGTCAGCCCCAGCTGCTGATGGGCATGTCGTTGGGAAAGGCGACCGACGCCCCGCCTTCGAGCGAGGCCTTGAGTCCCAGGAGGAAGTACGCCCATTTGGTGCTGCAGTGATGCATGAACTCGGTCGGTTCACGCCATTCCCCATGGGTGAACAGGAGCACGGTCTCCTTCCCGTTCTCATGCGCCTCCGACGGCTTGAGCTCGAAATTGAGGCTCGTGCCGACCCAGTCGTCGGGCCCCGCCACGCAGCGCCAGCTGACCCGATGGCTCGGAGTGGTGTCGACGACTTCCATCACGCCGCTCGGATCGGGGGTCCCGAAGAAGAACCGGAGTGTGCTGCCGAGGGTGGCCTCACCCTCGACGTCACGGGTCCACCAATCCGCCAACCCTCCCTTCGTCGACAACGCCGCAAAGACGCGTTCTTGCGAGGCGGAGATCCCGACCCGGTGTCTGATATCGGCCATTTCGTGCTCCCATTCGGTCGTAACATGCAGCTATCTGGTTGCCTAACCATAGGCAGCCGACAAGTTGCATGTCAAGAGGGATCAGCAGCGAGAAGGCGGTCGGAGCGCCTCGGCTGATTTGCTCGACGAGCTGACTCGACGAGCTACGTCTGGCGAGCTACGTCTAAAGAGCCACGTCTGACCAGCTACGTCGACGAGTAGCGGTACACGTTGGTCTCCCGGAGCTCGAAGCCGAGGCGGAGGTAGAGGCGGTTGGCCGCCTCCCGACTGGGACGTGAGGTGAGGTCGACCGTGCGGGCTCCCCCCGCTCCGGCCAGATCGAGCGCGACCCCGACCAGCGCACTGGCCACGCCGGCTCCGCGGGCGGCGTCGTCGACCACCACGTCTTCGATCCAGGCGCGCACGCCGGTGGGCGTCTGGAAGACGGCCAGGGTGAGCATGCCCACCAGCAGGTCGTCCTGGTGGGCCAGCAAAAGAGTGGTGGCGGGGTCGGCGATGATCCGATCGAGCAGTTCCAGATCTGGAGGAGGGGAGGAGGACGAGAGCTGCGGGATCAGGGTGGCGACCGCGTCGCGCAGTCCCCCATCGGCTGTCTCGGCTGCCTTCACGGTCAGTGTCATCAGGTCCTCGAAGAATCTCCGTCGCCGCGCCACATCGGTTGGCGGACGCTGTCGTAGAGGACGTCCCGTCGCTCACCCGCCAGCGCGGCGAAGACGTGCTCGCCCCAACGCTCCACCCCCACCATCGGCGTCGGCAGGGTGTCGCGGGTGAACCACCCCACGTCGCGGCATTCGAGGGGGTGCGCCTCCAAGGTTCCCCCGACGGCCCGGCAGTAGAACAGGAGGGAGTACAGCGGTACCCGGGTGAAGCCGAGCCGAAGCCCATCGAGGACGGCGATGAGGCGGACGGGCTCGACCTCGATGCCCGTCTCCTCCTCCACCTCCTTGACCACGACTTCGGCCGCCGAGTACCCCACGTCGCACCACCCGGTGGGGTAGAGCCAGATCCCCGAGTCGGCCCGCTGGATGAGCAGGAGCTCCCCCTGGTCGTTGCCGACGGCGGCGCCGACGGCCACCTTGGGGGTGACGTATCCAGGGACACCCTTGCCCACGGTGTCCATCCACTCCTGCACCAGACCGTCGGCATCTTCGACCGCCTCGGGATTCTCGTCGGTTTCGGCCCGGATATCGGCCGCCACCTTGAGGATCTCCTCGAAGCGCTCCTGCTCGTAGAGGCTCTCGGTGAAGCCGAGCCCGGTGCGGGCGATGGCCGACAGGCTCTCGCTCCAGCGCAGGAGCGTCTTGAGGGGGACGGGCCGATCCACGGGCCATGACGCTACCGCGCCCTGCCTGGTGAGCCAGAATGAGTTGTGCCCATCAATGAGGATTGCCGCCACTACGTGATGCGCACCACGCCCCGGGGTGATCGATTGGAGCGCTGCAAGGTCGACGCCAACGAACCGCTGCCGTTTGCGTGCCCCGACGGGTGCGTCTTCTACGAGCCCCGCCGGGTCTCGCAGGCCGGCTGGCACGTGGCGTCGCCGGAGGACGAGGACCGGTAGCTCTTCCGGGCGTGGCTAGCCCTCGGGGATGGGTTAGCCCCCGAGGATGGCTAGCCCTCGAGGATGTCACCCAGCAGGTCGACGGTGATGCCCTCGGTGCGCAGCCAGGCCAGGGCGGCATCGAGCTGGTCGGCCTCACCGTCGATGAGGCACACGATCCACCCTCGATGCTCCTCCACGTCCGCCCGCCGGATGTCCGGCTCCACGTCGAACTGGCGGACCAGCGTGGCCAGCACGGGTCGACGGATCTCCGACTCGGGGAACGTCAACTTCACCCGGACCTGGCTCACGAGCCCTCCTCTTTGGCGTGCGTCAGCAGGCGATTCATGCTGCCGGAGCGGAATCCTTCCAGGTCCAGCGCTACGAAGGTGAACCCGGCGCCCCGGACGGCCGCGATGACCTCGCCTCGGCGAGCCAGCACCTGGTCGAAGACCTCCGGCTCGCACTCCAACCGGGCCGTGACCCCGTGGTGGCGCACCCGGAGCTGCCCGAACCCGAGCGCCTTGAGCGCTCCCTCGGCCCGGTCGACCGCCTCCAGGCGACCGAGCGTGACGGGCGTGCCGTAGGGCAGCCGCGAGGCCAGGCAGGCGGCGGCCGGCTTGTCCCAGGTGCGCAGGCCCAGCTCCCTCGACCAGTGCCGGATGTCGTCCTTGGTGAAGCCGGCGTCGACCAGGGGGAATGAGGCGCCGGCAGCGGCCGCGGCGGCCTGCCCGGGCCGGTGGTCCCCCAGGTCACTCACATTCACCCCGAGGACCACCCGCGCCGACTCGGCCTCGGCGAGGGGACCGAGCGCCGACATCAGGGCGGTTTTGCAGCGGGCGCAGCGGTCCGACCCGTTGGCCACGTAGGTCGGATCGCTCATCTCGTCGGTGGGCACGCCCACCCAGCGCAGGTCCCATTCGTCGGCCAGGGCCCGGCAGTCGTCGGCCTCGCCCGAGGCCAGGGAGGGCGAGATCGCCGTGGCACAGAGCACCCGGGACCGGCCGAGGGTGTCGCGTGCCACCTTGGCCAGCAGCGCCGAGTCGGTGCCGCCGCTGAAGGCCACTACCACCCGCTCGAGGTGGCGCAGCTCATGGCGCAGGTCATCGAGGGAGGCCGTCACGTCGTCGACGGCCCGCCGATCAGCGCGGCCACTACGTCATCGAGCGGACCCACCATCCCGGTGTAGAAGGGGCCGAACTCGGCGTAGTTGGCCGATCCCTCGTCGAAGCGCATCTGGTAGACGCACTCCTTGAGGTCGTCGGGATGCACGCCGAAGAGGGTCACACCCCATTCGAAGTCATCGAGCCCGGTTGACCCGGTGATGACCTGCAGGATCCGACCGGCGAACGTGCGGCCCACCTTGCCGTGCCCCGTCATGAGCTCCTTGCGGGCCTCGAACTCCAGGCCGTACCAGTTGTAGTCGGCCGTCCGCCGCTTGGACATGGGGTAGAAGCAGAAGGCCGACTTGCCCTCGGGCGGGAGCTGCGGGAAGAGGCGGGCCTGGCGCATCTCCTCGGGCAGGCCGGCGGCGTACTCGGAGACCTCGGTCAAGGAGACGTAGGACGCGACAGGTTGCGCTCCGGCCGCGGTGACGGCGGTCTGGAACTGCCGAAGCCGCCACAGGTCGGTGCCCAGGACCATGAGCCCCAGATCGGCCTTGTGGCCCAGGAGCGCGGCCGGGATCACCTGGTAGCCGTCGTCCCGGACGGAGGTGACGGCACGGTGGAGGGCGTACGCGTCCATGTCGGGATCCACCCGGCAGAACAGGTGCAGCACGCTCCAGCCGACCGACGGGGCGAGCGGGGAGGGCGGAGAGTCCGTGGGCACGCGAGCCAGTGTAGAGAACAGGGCGGGGGCGCCTTTCGGGGGCATCGGGCTTCCAGCGACCCGACCGGGCCCTTGCAGTCGACGAAGCGCCCCGAAGGGCGCTCCGTCGACTGCAAATGCGTATGAAACGCGATGTCGACTTAGAAGTCGTCCATCCCGCCGCCCGGCATGCCGCCGCCGGCGCCGTTCTCTTCGGGCTTGTCCACGATGACCGCCTCGGTGGTGAGGAAGAGCGCCGCGATGGAGGCCGCGTTCTGCAGAGCCGAGCGGGTCACCTTGGCGGCGTCGATGACGCCTTCCTTGAACAGGTCGCCGTACTCGCCGGTGGCCGCGTTCAGGCCGTGGGCACCCTTGAGGTGGCGCACCTTGTCGACGATGACGCCGCCTTCGAGGCCGGCGTTGACCGCAATCTGCTTCAACGGCTCCTCGACGGCCCGCGCCACGATGCGCGCACCGGTGGCCTCGTCGCCTTCGAGCTTCTCGGCCCGCTCGAGGATGGCCACCTGCGCCCGCAGGAGGGCCACGCCGCCGCCGGGGACGACACCCTCTTCGATGGCGGCCTTGGTGGTGGAGACCGCGTCCTCGATGCGGTGCTTCTTCTCCTTGAGCTCGACCTCGGTGGCTGCGCCGACCTTGATCACGGCCACGCCGCCGGAGAGCTTGGCCAGCCGCTCCTGCAACTTCTCACGGTCGTAGTCCGAGTCGGTGTTCTCGATCTCGGTCTTGATCTGGTTGACCCGGCCCTTGATGTCGTTCTCCGAGCCCGCACCCTCGATGATGGTGGTCTCGTCCTTGGTGATCACGACCTTCCGGGCCGTGCCCAGCAGGTCCACCGTGACGTTCTCGAGCTTGAGGCCGACCTCTTCGGTGACCACCTGGGCGCCGGTGAGGATGGCGATGTCCTGCAGCATGGCCTTGCGGCGCTCGCCGAAGCCGGGGGCCTTGACGGCCACGGAACGGAAGGTGCCGCGGATCTTGTTGACCACCAGGGTGGCCAGGGCCTCGCCCTCGACGTCCTCGGCGATGATCAGCAGCGGCTTGCCGCCCTGCATGACCTTCTCGAGCACCGGCAGCAGGTCACGGACGGCCGTGATCTTGGTGCCGACGAGGAGGATGTAGGCGTCCTCGAGCACCGCTTCCATGCGCTCGGGGTCGGTCACGAAGTACGGGGCGATGTAGCCCTTGTCGAAGCGCATGCCCTCGACCAGGTCCATGTCCATGCCGAAGGTCTGCGACTCCTCGACGGTGATGACGCCGTCACGGCCCACCTTGTCGATGGCCTCGGAGATCATCTCGCCGATCTCGTTGTCGGCGGCGGAGATGGAGGCGACCTGGGAGATCTGCGCCTTGGTCTCGGTCTCCTTGGAGATGCTGTGGATGGCGCTCACGGCTGTCTCGACGGCGGCCTCGATCCCCTTCTTGAGCGACATGGGGTTGGCGCCGGCCGCGACGTTGCGCAGGCCCTCGTGGACCATGGCCCAGGCCAGCACGGTGGCCGTGGTGGTCCCGTCACCGGCGACGTCGTCGGTCTTCTTGGCTACTTCCTTGACCAGCTCGGCGCCGATGCGCTCGTAGGGGTCCTCGAGGTCGATCTCCTTGGCAATGGAGACGCCGTCGTTGGTGATGGTCGGGGCGCCCCACTTCTTGTCGAGCACCACGTTGCGGCCTTTGGGGCCGAGGGTGACGCGCACGGCGTCCGCCAGCTTGTTCATGCCGGTCTCGAGTCCGCGGCGGGCGTCTTCCTGGAATGCGATCAGCTTGGCCATCTGGTGAGTTCCTCCATCGTTCTTCGTTCGGCGTCTTCGTCTTCCGCGGGCCCGATTGGGGCCGTTAGCACTCTAACGTGTCGAGTGCTAATAGAAAACCACGCTCAGGCCTCGGGCGCAACCGCAGGCAGGAAAGGCCAGGCCAGAGGCTAAGAATCAGCTCAGCCCCCGGCGACGGCCGGGACGATCGAAAGCGTCTGCCCGGGTGCCACTGGGGTTGCAAGCCCATCGAGGAAGCGGACGTCCTCATCGGCCAGGAACACGTTGACGAAGCGGCGCAGGGCGCCGTCGGCGTCGAAGAGGCGCTCGGCCAGGCCCGGATGGGCGGCGTCGAGCTGCTTGAGGGCCTCGCCGACGGTGGCGCCGTCGACCTCGACCGCGCCCGCCCCCCGGTCAGGGTGCGCAATTGGGTGGGGATGCGGATGGTCACGCTCATCGGGTGCTCTCACTCTCCTCGCGGTCACGAACGGCGGCATCGAAGGCGTCCAGCGTGGGCGCGATCGTCGCAGAGGGGTGTCCCTGTCCGGTCAGGGCCTCGACGGTCTTGAGGCCGTGCCCCGTCACCAGGGCCACCACCCGCTCGTCTCGGCGGACGGCGCCGGAAGCGGCCAGCTTGGCCAGGGTGGCGATGGTGACTCCCCCCGCCGTCTCGGCGAAGATGCCCTCGGTGCGCGCCAGCAGCCCGATGGCCTCGACCACCTCGTCGTCGGTCACCGCGGCACACGATCCGCCGGACGAGCGCATCGCCTCGAGGGCGTACCAGCCGTCGGCCGGGTTGCCGATGGCCAGCGACTTGGCGATGGTGTGGGGCCGGACCGGCCGGATGGCGTCGGTCCCCTCGGCGAACGCGGTGGCCACCGGGGAGCACCCCTCGGCCTGCGCCCCCGAGATCCGCACCTCGGGCACCTCGTCCAACAATCCGACCTCACCCAGCTCACGGAATCCCTTGGCCACCTTGGTCAGCTGGCTGCCCGAGCCGATGGGCACCACCACGTGGTCCGGCGCCTCCCAGCCCAGCTGCTCGGCGATCTCGAAGGCCAGCGTCTTCGAGCCCTCGGCGTAGTAGGTGCGCACGTTGACGTTGACGAAGGCCCAGCTCGGGCGTTCGCTGGTCAGTTCGGCACAGAGCCGGTTGACGTCGTCGTAGGTGCCTTCGACCGCGATCACCGTCCCGCCGTAGATCGTCGTCATGGTCACCTTGGCCGCTTCGAGATCATGGGGGATCAGCACCACCGATTCGAGGCCGGCCCGGGCCGCATGGGCCGCCACCGAGTTGGCCAGGTTCCCGGTCGAGGCACACGCCGCCACCTTGAAGCCGAGTTGGCGGGCCTTGGTGAGGGCGACCGACACCACCCGGTCCTTGAACGAACCGGTGGGGTTGGCCGTGTCGTCCTTGATCCACAGCTCGCCCAGACCCAACTCGGCCGCCAGCCGGTCGGCCCGCACCAGGGGGGTGAAGCCGGCACCGAGGTCGACCGGCGCCTCGTCATCGACGGGGAGGAGATCGCGGTAACGCCAGATGGACCGTGGCCCGGCGGCGATCCGCTCCCGGGTCACCGTGGCCGCAATCCGCTCATAGTCGTAGGCGACCTCGAGTGGCCCGAAGCAGTAGTCGCAGACGTGCAGCGCTTCAGCGGGGAACGGGCGCGCACATTCACGACAACGCAACCCGGTGACACAATCGACCATCTGGTCCTCCTCATCGATCGGGCATTGGCACCTGTTGCCCCCCAAGGTGGGGAATGCACTGGTTGCCGCGACGTCGACGGGCCCGTCCCTCAGTCGCTCTGGATGATGGGCTACATGGTAGCGCCTGCCATCACCGGTGATCCACCCGCCGTCAATGCACGCGAAGATGCTCCTATGTCGGGAGATCACTCGGGAGATCACGTAGGCCGCGGCCAACGCGGCCCCACCGGCCCCCGCACGTACCACCACGGCGATTTCCCGGTCGCCCGCCTGCTCGGGGCCAAGGGCGAACGCACGGTGTCGGTGTGCATCCCGGCCCGGGACGAGGGGTCGACGGTCGGGTCGGTGGTCCGGGCCGTCGTCCAGCCCTTCCTGGCCTCGGCCGGCGGGAACGGGTTGGTCGACGAGGTCCTCGTGCTCAACGACGGCTCCATCGACGACACGGCGGAGCAGGCGCGGGCGCGGGCGCCCGGGTGGTCTCGAGTCCGGGGGCCGACGGGGGCAAGGGCCAGGCCATGGCCGCCGCGCTCGAGGCGGCTGCCGGCGACGTCATCGTCTACCTCGATGCCGACGTGGCCAACACGACGCCCGCCTTCGTCTCCGGCATGCTCGGGCCGCTCCTCCTCCACCGCGACATCGCCCTGGTCAAGGGCTTCTACACCCGCCCTCTGCACGGCGAGCCCACCGGGGGCGGCCGGGTCACCGAGTTGGTCGCTCGGCCCGTGCTCGAGTTGATCTTCCCCGAGCTCTCCGAGATCCGCCAGCCGCTGGCCGGGGAGACGGCGGGCCACCGGTGGGTGTTCGAAAAGGTCGGTTTCGCCGACGGCTACGGCGTCGAGATCGCCCTGCTGATCGATGTGGCCACCCACATCGGCCCCGGCGTCCTGGCCCAGGTCGACCTGGGCGAGCGAATCCACCGCAACCGGCCCCTGCACGAACTGCGCCCCCAGGCCGTCGATGTGCTCCGAGCGGCGCTGGACCGCATCCGCCCGTGACGCGTTCATGACCAAACCCGACACGATCGTCGTCTCCAATCGTGGACCGCTGTCGTTCCGCTTCGACGCAGAGCACAACCTGCAGCCGCTGGCCGGCGGGGGCGGGCTGGTCTCGTCGCTGCGACCGCTCCTGGCCGGCGCCGACACCGACGCCATGTGGTTCTCCATGACCATGGGCGCGGCCGACGAGGCCGCGGTGGCGGCCGGTCGCATGCTCGATCCGGCCCTCGCCCTCCGCTCGGTCACCGTCGACCCGGGCACCTACCGCATGGCCTACGACGTCATCGCCAACACCACCCTGTGGTATCTCCACCACCACCTCTTCGACCTGCCCCACCGGCCCCGCTTCGACCGCCACTGGCACGCGGCCTGGGCCGGCTACCGCGCCTACAACCGGGCCATGGCCGACGTGGTCAGTGCCGAAGCCCCCGACGCGGCGGCGGTCCTGGTGCAGGACTACCACTTCTCCCTGCTGGGTCAGATGCTGCAAGAGTCCCGCCCCGATCTGCGCACGGTCCACTTCTGCCACATCCCCTTCGCCGACCCCAACATGCTGCGCGTGCTCCCCGACGACGCCGCCCGCGAGCTCATGGCCGGTCTGGCCGGATTCGGCGCCTGCGGCTTTCACGCCGAGCATTGGGCCGAGGGATTCCGCGCCTGCTTCGCCCACGCCGAACTGGCGGGATCCACCATCGCCCCGCCCACCTTCGTCTCCTCCCTCTCGCCCGACCAAGAGGGGCTCCTGGCCGAAGCGGCCAGCCCCGAGTGCACCCGATCGGTGGCGCAGCTCCGGGCCGAGACCGGGGGGAGGCGCATCGTCCTGCGGGTCGACCGCGTGGAGCCCTCCAAGAACATCGTGCGCGGCATGCTGGCCTTCGAAGAGCTGTTGACGTCTCGTCCGGAGTGGGTCGGCGCCGTGGTCCACCTGGCGCTCGTCTATCCCTCGCGCCAGGGGCTGGCCGACTATCTGGCCCTCGAGGCCGAGGTCGCCCACACGGCGGAGCGCATCAACCACGCCTGGGGCACCCCCACATGGACGCCCATCGTGCTGCACGTCGAGGACGACCGGCCCCGTTCGGTGGCCGCGTTGACCATCTCCGATGTGCTCCTGGTCAACCCCGTGCGCGACGGCCTCAATCTGGTGGCCAAGGAGGGCCCGCTGCTCAACACCGCGTCCGGCGTGCTGGTGCTCTCCCGGGAGGCCGGGGCCTTCGAAGAACTGGCCGGACCGGCGCTGGGCATCAACCCCTTCGATGTCAGCGGCACGGCCGAGGCGCTCCATCGGGCGCTGCGCATGGACCCGGACGAACGGCATCGACGGGCGGAACACCTCAAATCTCTCGTGAGGTCCCGGACCGCCGCCGACTGGATGCAGGACCAGCTCGCCGCGGCCGCTCGCTGATCGGCCGGTCGCTGATCGCCGGGTCGCTGATCGCCGGTCGCTGATCAGTCCCAGGCCTATTCCCGGGCCTATTCCCAGGCCTGGGCCAGCCGCTCGAGCAGCGCCACCGCGCCGGCCGGCCCCTCGACCACCAGGTCGGCTCGATCCGCCACGACGGCCGGGCTCTCGGCGTCGACCGCCGCGACGCGGGCCACGGCCACCCCGGTCGTGGACAGTTCGGCCAGCGCGTCAAACGCCGGGAGGTCGCCCATGTCGTCGCCGAAGGCCGCCACCGCGTCAAAGCCAGCGGCCAGGCGGCGCACCACCGTCCCCTTGTCGACCGCCAGGGGAGGCCGCAGTTCGAGCTCGTGGCGTCCGGAATGCACCGCCAGACCCCTGGCCTCGCTCTGTTGCGCGACGAACGCGCTCACCCAGTCGGCTTGCCCGGGAGCGTTGCGCCAGTGCAGGGTCATGGTGAGTCCCTTGGGCTCGACGTAGATCCCGGCTGGCGCCGTGGCCCGGGCCAGGGCCACCACTTCGGTGATCACCGCTTCCCACGGTTCGGCGCCGGGTGCCAGGATCCGTCTCCCGTCGCCGCCGACCTCCTCCAGGCCGTAGAGGCCGATGAGGCGCACCCCGCTCGGCGACGCCAGTACCGATTGGAGGAACGAGGCCGGCCTCCCCGATATGACGGCGACCAGCCCGAGGTGCGCCGCCAGCCGACCCAGAAGGTCGGTGACGCCGGGCAACGGACGGGCGGCCACCGGGTCGTCGACAATGGCGGCAAGCGTGCCGTCGAAATCGAGGCACAGCGCGCTGCGGCGTGGCGACTCGGCCAGGGGGACGAGGAGGTCAGGCAGCGGCGGGAGAGGCGGCGGGGCCGGCTGGGACGGCAGAGGCAGGTCGCTCACGGCGAGCGCAGGCTGGCGGGTCAGGTGCCGGCCTGGGCCGCCAGATCGGCACCGATGACCACCACCACGTCGTTCCCACTGGCGCCAGTGACCGGCACCGCAGTCGTCAGCGGGTGCACGGCGGACGGGGTCAATTTGAGTTCGGTCGCTATCGCCGCGGCTGCCTCCTGTTGGCCGGCGGCGTAGTACACGGACGAGGTGGCCTCTTGCGCCGTGGCATCCAGGGGCGGTTTGGTGGCCCAGCCCTGGGCGCTCAAGATGGCCGAGTAGTGCGCCGCCAGGTTCGTCCCCTGGGAGCCGTTGGCCACCTGGACACTGGTGGCGCTCCGGGCCATCGTCGTGGTGGTGGTGCCGCCCGCCCGCGTCGTGGAGGTGGTGGTGCTGCTGCTGCCGCCGCCGGCCGCTGCCGTGGTTGTGGTCACCGCGGACGAAGGCAGGCCGCTCACCGGAGCTCGGGTTCCCACCGCCACCAGGACGGTGGCGCCGACCAGGAATCCGATCAGCACGATGCCGGCCCGAAGGGGAGAAATCCGGTTGGCACCTCGGTGGTCCGCCGAATGCCGAGGATCCGAAGGGGGCGGGTCAGAGGCCATTGAGGTGCCAGCCTACGTGCCCGCTCCCCTCGCGCAAGGCTTTCACCAGGTGGAGGGATCTAAGGTTGTGGCGCACGACGTGGCAAATGGCGTCGCGCGCCGGCCCGAGTAGCTCAGTTGGTAGAGCACTTCACTTGTAATGAAGATGTCGCGGGTTCGATTCCTGCCTCGGGCTCTGTTCTCGTTCTCGGCTCTGGCCTCTCGGCTCCGGCTCCGGACGCCGCGCTCAGGTTCAATCGGGTCCGACCGGGGTAGTGCTACTGGTGCTGCCGCTTCCCCTGCCACGACTACGGACACACCCACAGGCAGGAGTACGGGCACGACCACGGACCGACTACAGGCACATCGACCCGCCCCGAGCAAAGGAGCCCACAGGTGCTGAAGGAGTTCAAGCAGTTCCTCCTCCGAGGAAACGTCGTCGATCTGGCGGTTGCGGTGGTGGTGGGCGCCGCGTTCACCGCCGTGATCGCGGCCATGGTCAAGGACCTCATCACACCGTTGATCGCCGCCATCATCGGCCAACCGGACTTCTCCCGTCTCACCTTCACCATTCACAACTCGCAGTTCAACTACGGCTCGTTCCTGAATGCCCTGATCTCGTTCCTGATCGTCGCCACGGTCGTGTTCTTCGCCGTGGTCATCCCGCTCACGCACGTCTTGAAGCGCCTCAACCTCCTGCCGGACGAAAAAGCGGCACCGCCGACGAAGCCCTGCCCGGAATGCCTGAGCGACATCCCGGTCGAGGCCCGTCGTTGCGCCTTCTGCACAAGCGAGGTGTCAGCCGGGACCGCCTAGCGGAACGGATCAGCGGAACGGATCAGCGGAACCCCGGTGACCGATGATCAGTGGCCCGCCCGGGCCCGCTGGCGAGCCACTTCGAAGGCGGCGACTGCACCGGCCACGCCGACATTGAGCGAGGGCAGTGCGCCGTGCTGGGGGATGGAGACCACGGCGTCGCACCGGCGTCGCACCAGCGGGGCCAACCCCTTGTCCTCGCTCCCCACCACCAGGGCCACCGGACCCTCGCCGAGCGGCAGGTCGTAGAGGGACTGGTTCGATTCACCGGCCAGGCCCAACGACCACACGCCGAGGTCGGTCATCACCGACAGCGCGGCCGGTATGCCACCCACCACGGCAAAGGCCAGGTGCTCGATGGCGCCGGCCGCCGTCTTGGTCACCGTCGGAGACAGCCGAGCCGAACGATGCCGCGGCAACACCACCCCGGTCACTCCGGCGCACTCGGCACTGCGGAGGAGGGCCCCGAGATTGCGTGGATCGGTGATCCCGGCCGCCACCAACAAGAAGGGCGGCAGGCCCTTCGGATCCGGCACGCACAGGTCTTCGAGGGTCACCGGCTCGATGGGGCGCGCTTGGGCAATGACGCCCTGCGGGGCCTCGGTCCGGGCCTCCGCATCGAGCCGATGGCGGGGCACGGACTCGACCGGAACGCGCATGCGGGACGCCAGCTCTTCAATCCGGTCGAGCAGCGGAGACGGGTCCTGGTCCTGCGCCATCAGCACCTTGCGCACGGTCCGCCGTCCCACCGACAGCAGTTCGAGCACGGCCCGTCGCCCCTCCACCGCGTCGCCGCCGAGCTCACTCAACGGAGGGCGGCGACGCGGAGCCGGACGGACCGGAGCCCCGGCCCGGCGATCCCCACCACGGGGCGGCGTCACGCCTGCTTCCAACAACACGATGGCCAGACAGGCGATGCCTTCCGCTCGGCCCAAGGCGCCCAGCCCCTCGGCCCGGGTCGCTTTCACCGAAACCGGAGCCCGCAGCACCGACGAGAGCATGGCCGCCATCGCCTCGGTGTGGGGGGCCAACCGGGGTGCCTCTGCCACGACGGTGCAATCCGCGTTGACGCAGGTGAATCCCTGGTCAGCCGCCAGACCCACGACCGTGTGCAGCAGGTCCACGCTGTCCGCCCCGGCCCAGCGTGGATCGGTGTCGGGGAAATGGCGGCCCAGGTCGGGGAGCCCGGCGGCGCCCAGCACCGCATCGGCCAGGGCGTGGCACAGGGCATCGGCGTCGCTGTGCCCGGCCAGGCCGCGAGCGCCCTCAATGAGCACGCCCCCCAAGCGCAGCGGGCGGAAGGGATCGTCGGAGAACGGATGGATGTCGATTCCTTGTCCGATGCGCATCGTCATCCTCCGAGAAACTGCTCGGCCGCGCGCAGGTCAGCGGGCGTGGTGATCTTGACGTTGTGCGCGTCGCCCGGGACGACGCTCACGGACGCGCCCAGCAGCTCGACCAAGGTTGCGTCATCGGTCGCCTCGGCGCCCGACGCATGGGCCCGCCGCAGGAGGGCGGCGTCGAAGGCTTGCGGTGTCTGCACGGCCACCAACTGGTCGCGGTCGAGGGTATCGATGACCAGACCGCTATCGACCCGCTTGATGGTGTCACTGACGGGCACGGCGCAGATCGCGGCACCGTGGTCGTTGGCGGCGGCGACGACCGCTTCGAACAAGGCGGCGGTGGCCAACGGGCGTGCCGCATCGTGCACGACGATCACATCGGCCTCGTCGGGAACGGCGGCCAGCCCGCAGCGGACGGAGGCGGATCGGCTGGCGCCACCCGCGACGACCCGATCGGCGCCGCACTCGCTGTGGTCCCCGGACCCGGAGGGCACCACGAGGACCACGCCGGAGGCCGCCGGTCGGCAGGCCTCCACGGACCACTGGGCCACGGGCCGGCCGGCCAGTAGGGAGAACTGCTTGAGCTGGCCGAAGCGCTGGCCTGAACCTCCGGCCACCACGATCGCCCACACGTGCGCCGCCACGCCGTGGTTAGTCCAGCGCTTCGTTGAGTCGCTCTTCGGCCGCTTCCTCGTCCACGTTGAGGGCGAAGGTCAGCTCGGACACCAGGATCTGGCGGGCCCGCTGCAACATCCGCTTCTCCCCGGCCGAGAGGCCCTTGTCCTTGTCACGGATGGAAAGGTTCCGGACGACCTCGGCCACCTGGTAGATGTCGCCGGACCGCAGCTTCTCGGAGTGGTTCTTGTAGCGGCGGGACCAGTTGGTCGGCATGCGCGCTTCCTTCTTGCGCAGCACGGCGAAGACCTCTTCCACCTCTTCGTCGTTGATGACCTCTCGCAGGCCCACGCCCTCGGTGTTGTCCGCCGGCACGTTGAGGATCAGGTCCCCATAGGCCAAGCGCAGGACGAGGTACTCCTTCTTCTCCCCGAAGGCGACCTTGGTCTCCCGTTTTTCGATGACGGCGGCCCCGTGATGGGGGTATACAACTTTGTCTCCGACCTTGAACGACACAGATCTCCCTTGCACGGACACGGCGCCGCTGCAGCGGCGGTTTCCCAGAGGTTGCGGTACCGGGCCCGGCAGGTCAGCCGGTCGGACAACAGCGATACATTCTACATGATCTAGTAGCCGACGTGACCCGGGCCGATCCGACTACTCGGACCGGCTACTCGTACCGTTCGAAGATGCTGGACTCGACCAGGCGGGCCAGACCCTCCCGCACGGCCCGGGCGGTGGCGGCACCGATCCCTTCGACCGACTCGAGCTCGGTCGCGCTGGCCGACATGATCGCGGGCAGGCTGGCGAAGCGCACGATCAGGCGCTCGACCAACACCTCGGAAAGCTGGGGCAGCCGGTGCAGCAGCCGGTAGCCCCTGGGGGCCAGCTCGGCGTGCAGCTGGTCGTTCGGCGCCGGAAGGCCCAGGGTGGCGACGACGTGGGGCAGGTCCATGGTGGCGTCGGGGGAGAGCGATCGCAGCCGGGCCAGGGCCGGCGGATCGGCTCCATCGGGCGAAGAGGAGGCGTAATCGCGCAACACCAGGGTCAAGGTGTCGCTGACCCCCGCGCTGAGCTCCTCGGTCTGGAGGTGGATCAGGCGGCCTTCGGTTCCCAATTCGACGAGATGCCCTTCGATCTCGTCGGCGATCCGGCGCACCATTTCACCCGGTTGGAGGACCGACACGACATCTCGGACGGAGACGGTGTCCTCGATCTCCAGTCGTGACAGGGTGGACGACGCGTCGTCGAAACGCACCCGGAAACGCTGCAAGGTGGCCAGCGCCTGGCTCGATCGGTCGATCAACCAGCCCGATGACTGGCCGGTGTGCTTCTGGTCCTTTCGGTACACGGCGATGGTGGCCATCGCCTCGGAGACGGTGATGACCGGCACGTCGATCGACCGGGCCACCCGCTCGGCCGTGCGGTGCCGCGTCCCGGTCTCCGAGGTCGGGATGGTCGCCTTGGGCATCAAGTGCACGTTGGCCCGGGCGATGCGCGAGGCGTCGCCGGCCAGGATGATGGCGCCATCCATTTTGGCCAGCTCGGAGAGGCGTTGGGGACTGAACTCGGCATCGAGGAGAAAGCCGCCCGTGCAGACCGAGAGGACGGCCGGATCGTCCCCCACGATGATCAGCGCCCCGTGCTTGGCCTGCAGAATGCGGTCGATCCCCTCACGCAACGGCGTGCCTGGCGCGATCAGCGCGAGTGCGTCGTTCAGCGGCTGGCTGCCAACCTCGACCACGTGGGCATCGTACCCGCCGTGTCGTCTTCGCAGATCTCCAGTCGGACCACGTCCTCGGGATCGTCGAGCATGTCGGGTGACCAGGACAGTGTCAGGGCGTCGACCAGCGTGCGCACCTGCTGAATTTCCATGCCTGGCGCCACGGCAAGATGCTCGACGGGCGTCGATGCCGGCACGATGGCCCGAGTGAAGCCAGCCCGAGCCGCTTCGGCCAGGCGCCGATCGGCCCCGGGCACCGCCCGTACCTCGCCGGCCAGCCCGAGTTCGCCGAACACGACGAGATCCGCCGGCACGGCGCGGCCCAGGGCTGCCGAGGCGACCGAGAGGGCAACGGCCAGGTCGACCGCCGGCTCGGAAATGCTGATGCCACCGACCGCGGCCACGAAGACCTGACCACCCGTGTTGACGACGTCGGCCCGGCACCCGAGTACGGCCAGGAGGAGCGAGACCCGTGAGGCGTCCACGCCCAGGGTGATCGGTCGAGCGTTGGCCCCGCTCGCCCCGCTCGCCCCGCCACCAGCAGGAGGGCCGAGCAGCGCCTGGACTTCGACCAGGAGCGGTCGTCGACCCTGCAGCACCGGCACCACCACGCTGCCGGGAATGCCGGCCATACGATCGCCCAGCAGCAGCTGACCGGGATCGGGGACGGCTCGAAGCCCGTCGTCGCGCATCTCGAAGATGCCCACTTCACCCGTCGGCCCGAAGCGGTGCTTCACCGCCGTGAGCATGCGCAGCGCGTGGTGACGATCTCCGTCGAACGAGAGGACCGTGTCGACCATGTGCTCGATGGTTCGCGGTCCCGCCAGATCGCCGTCCTTGGTGACGTGGCCCACCAGCACGATCGGCACCCCTGTCGACTTGGCCAACCGGGTGAGCCGGTCCACGCAGTCCCTGATCTGGGTCAGGCTCCCCGTTGCCCCGGCGAGCTCGGGATCGCAGATGGTCTGCACGGAGTCCACCACGACCAGCGAGGGGGGGCGCCTGATGATGGCGGCCTCGATGGCGCCGACGTCGTTCCCCGCCAGGACCATGAGCTGCTCGGGTACGGTCCCCACCCGCGTGGCCCGCCCGCTGACCTGGGCCAAGGACTCCTCGGCGGAGGCCAGCAACACCGAAAATCCACGGCTCGGCCACGGCGGCCAGCACCTGGAACAGCAGCGTCGACTTGCCGACGCCAGGGGGGCCGAAGACCAGCGTCACAGCCCCAGCGACGAAGCCCCCGCCCATCACCCGATCGACCTCGTCGATCCCGGTCGCCATGGGGAGCGCATCCCCACCGACGATCTGGCAGAGGGGGACCGCGTCGGGTCCGCCCTTCAGGGCCGTGGTTGTGGCGGCCCCGGCCGTGGCGGTGGCCGTGAACGTGTTCCACTCGGCACAGTTCGGACACCGGCCGGCCCACTGCAAGGCGGTGCAACCGCAGGTCGTGCAGTGATAGGTCTCGCGTGAGCGGGTCATGGTCGGCACCATAGATAAGGGGTGTCACAACCCTTTCTTAGGCTATCGGTGTGGTCTCAATGACTCTCGAATCAGAACTCGAGCACGCGGTCCGCAGCCTCCAGCGGGTCGTCCAGTCGATGGCACCGGGGGCCATCTCGGGCGACCAGGCCCTCTCGATGGTGTCCCTTTTCGGCGCAGCGGAACGGGCGGCCGCTTCAGGAACGGCCCTGTTGACCCCGGTGGTGGTCAGGACCGGCTCCTACACGAAAGCGGGACACGCATCCGCGCCAGATTGGCTGGGTGCGGTCTCCGGGTCCTCGAGCGGTGTCGCCAAGGGCCGCCTCGTTGCGGCCGAGCGGGCGGCCGACAATCCCGAGCTGGCCGAAGCCCTCCACGACGGCCACCTCTCGGCGGCGCAGCTCAAGATCGTGGCCGACACCTCGGCCGTCGCTCCCGGAGCCCCCGGCGCCCTCCTCACGTTGATCGCCAAGGGCGCCAGCAATCAGGAGCTCAGCGATGCTGCTTCACGCCGGCGCGCCGTGGCCCGAAAGGTCGAGTGTGAACGCGAGCGCCGGGCCCGGGTTCACGCGAATCGCCACTTCCGCTGGCATCAAGACGGCAACGGGGGGATCCGGAGCGAGTTTTTCTGCGATGAGGTGGCGTGGGCGAAGGTGGCCCCGCGCCTCGAAGCGGACGCCAGGGCGCGCTGGAAGGCGGCCGGGGCGGCCGGTGGCGAAACGCTGGAAGCCCACCGGCTCGATGCCTTCTTGGCGCTCATGGCAGAAGCAGAAGCCGGCGGCTCGACGGGTCGATCAGGCCAAGCGCCCCGGGCCGTCGTGCTTGTCGACGCCGAGGCGCTGCGCCGTGGCACGACCCAAGGGGACGAGCTCTGCGAGATCGATGGCATCGGCCCCGTCAGCGTCGACGCGGCGGCTGAGCTCATCGGCGACGCCGGTCTGCAGTTCGTCATCAAAGACGGGATGGACGTTCGCACCGTCACCGGGACCACCCGGGTCATCCGTGACCGGATCAACATCGCGCTCCTGGTACGGGACCGCCACTGCGTGGTGCCCACATGCGGCAAGCGCCTCGGACTCGAGCGGGACCATTGCAAGGTTGACTACGCGGCCGACGGACCAACCGAAATGGCCAACTTGGCCCGCCTGTGCCCGGGGTGCCACAACCTCAAGACCAACGGCGGCTGGAAGCTCGGCGGCGGGCCGGGCCACTGGACGTGGGACCCACCGACCAAGCCTCCGAGCGCCGGCCGCATCAACCGGCAGCGCAAGCTCACCGTGGCCAAAGCCAGGGCGAAGCGGGACAAACCGCTGAGGGCTTGACTACTCCGTGTCGGCGCCGGCGCCGGCCAACTCCAACGGAGGTGGCTGGATGCCCTCGATGGCCCGGAAGCTCAGCTGCGGGCCCTCACCGTCGATGGGGGATTCCTCGATGTCGACCACAACCGTCTCGCCGACGCGGAATTCCTTCCACAGGATCCGCTCGGAGAGCGGGTCCTCCACCAACTGCTGGATGGCCCGGCGCAGTGGCCTCGCCCCGAGCTGCGGGTCGTAGCCCTTTTCGGCCAGGAACGAACGAGCGGCCGGGGTCAGCTCGAGGCCGATGCCCTGATCCGACAGCTGCGTGATCGTGCGGGCCATCAAGAGGTCCACGATCTCGGTGACCTCGGCCAGGGTGAGCTCGTGGAACACGATGACCTCGTCGATGCGGTTCAGGAACTCGGGGCGGAAGTGGCCCTTGAGGGCTTCGTTGACCTTGGCCTTCATGCGCTCGTGGGTGACCGCTTCCGAGCTCTTGGCGAAGCCCATGGAGGACTTGCGCAGGTCGGAGGTGCCGAGGTTCGACGTCATGATGAGCACCGTGTTCTTGAAGTCCACCGAGCGACCCTGGGCGTCGGTCAGGCGACCGTCTTCGAGGATCTGCAACAGCGTGTTGAACACGTCGGGGTGCGCCTTCTCGACTTCGTCGAAGAGCACGACGGAGAACGGCTTGCGCCGGACCGCTTCGGTCAGCTGACCGCCCTCTTCGTACCCGACGTAGCCCGGAGGCGAACCGACGAGGCGGCTCACCGTGTGCTTCTCCATGTACTCGCTCATGTCGAGCTGAATGAGGGCGTCCTCGTCGTCGAAGAGGAACTCGGCCAGCGTCTTGGCCAGCTCTGTCTTACCCACGCCGGTCGGGCCCAGGAAGATGAACGAGCCGCTCGGACGCTTGGGGTCCTTGAGGCCGGCCCGGGTGCGGCGAATGGCCCGCGACAGGGCCTTGAGGGCCTCTTCCTGTCCGATGACCCGCTTGTGGAGCTCGTCCTCCATGCGCAGGAGCTTGGCCGTCTCCTCCTCGGTCAGCCGGTAGACCGGGATGCCGGTCCAGGCGGCCAGCACCTCGGCGATGACCTCCTCGTCGACCACGTCAAAGAGGTCCACGCCTTCGGCCCGCAGCTCGGTCTCCTGCGAGTCCTTGATGTCGAGGCGCTCCTTCTCCTGCTCGGCCAGCTTCTTGGCCTGCTCGAAGGCACCCTTCTCGATTGCCGCTTCCTTGTCGGCGCGCAGACGCGTGATCTCTTCGTCCAGCTTCTTGGCGGCCGGCGGCGTGGTCATACGGCGGATGCGCAACCGACTGCCGGCCTCGTCGATGAGGTCGATGGCCTTGTCCGGGAGGAACCGGTCCGACAGGTAGCGGTCGGCCAGGTTGGCCGCGGCCACCAGGGCCTGGTCGGTGATGCTCACGGCGTGGTGCGACTCGTAGCGGTCGCGCAACCCCTTCAAGATGTCGATGGTCAGGGCCACGGTCGGCTGGTCCACCTTGACCGGCTGGAACCGGCGCTCGAGTGCCGCGTCCTTCTCGAGGTGCTTGCGGTACTCGTCAATGGTGGTGGCGCCGACGGTCTGCAACTCGCCCCGAGCCAGCATCGGCTTGAGGATCGAGGCGGCGTCGATGGCGCCCTCGGCCGCTCCGGCTCCGACCAGCGTGTGGATCTCATCGATGAACAAGACGATGTCGCCGCGGGTCCGGATCTCCTTGAGCACCTTCTTCAACCGCTCCTCGAAGTCGCCGCGGTAGCGGCTCCCGGCCACCAGGGCACCGAGGTCGAGCGTGTAGAGCTGCTTGCCGGTCAGCGTCTCGGGGACCTCGTTGGCCACGATGCGCTGGGCCAGGCCCTCCACGATGGCTGTCTTGCCGACGCCGGGCTCGCCGATGAGCACCGGGTTGTTCTTGGTACGGCGCGACAGGACCTGCATGACCCGTTCGATCTCTTTTTCTCGACCGATGACCGGGTCGAGCTTGCCGTCGCGCGCCAGCTGGGTGAGGTTGCGGCCGAACTGGTCGAGCACCGGCGACCCCGAGGGGTTGTCGCCCGACGCCGCACCCTGGCTGGCCCCGACCGACTCCTTGCCCTGGTTGCCCGACATCAGTTGGATGACTTGCTGGCGCACCCGGCCCAGATCGGCGCCGAGGCTGACCAGAACGGTGGCGGCCACGCCCTCGCCTTCGCGGACGAGACCGAGGAGCATGTGCTCGGTGCCGATGTAGCTGTGCCCCAATTGCAGCGCTTCGCGCAAGGAGAGCTCCAGCACCTTCTTGGCGCGTGGTGTGAAGGGTGGGGAGCCGCTGGGGGCCGTGCCGGCCACACCCATCGTCTCTTCGACTTTCTCGCGGACAGCCTCCAGCGAAATGCCGAGAGACTCGAGCGCCTTGGCCGCGACGCCCTCGCCCTCGTGGATCAATCCGAGCAGGATGTGCTCGGTCCCGATGAAACTGTGGTTCAGTAGGCGCGCTTCCTCCTGCGCCAACACCAACACCCTCCGTGCCCGGTCGGTGAAGCGTTCGAACACCCTGACCGCCTCTCTATCTCTATTGCCCGGTCCTCAGTGTACCTGCGACCCCCCCGCCTACAGGCGGCACTCACCAAGGGGAACCGCCGGGGGAGGGCGTTCCTGCGCCTTCTCCAGCGGATTCGCGCACACGTCCCAGCCCGCCGGGGTGTCGCTCAGGTTCGGTCGTCGCCTATCCTCACGAGGAGTGAACGCCTCGGAGGCCTTGGGCCTGCCCCGCTTGCCTGAGGGCCTGGAACGGCTCGAGCCCCTGCTCACCGCCTCGGTCGTGACCGGCGACAGCTTCCTCGATGACGTCACCACCCACCTGATCGCCGCCGGCGGCAAGCGCCTCCGCCCGCTCCTGGCCCTGGCCGCCGCTACCGCTGGACGGCGGGATGCCACAGACGAGGACCTCCTGGGCGGCGTGGCGGTCGAATTGGTCCACCTGGCCTCGCTCTACCACGACGACGTCCTGGACGAGGCGACCGTCCGCCGCAACGTCGAGAGCGTCAACAGCCGTTTCGGCAATCTGGTGGCCATCGTGGCGGGTGACTACCTGCTGGCCCGTTCGGCCGCCATCGCCGCCGGACTGGGGACCGAGATCGCCAAATTGTCGGCTGACACCCTGGGCAAGCTCTGCCAGGGTCAGGTCTCCGAAGTCCGGTCCGCCTTCCAGACCGACCGCAGCCGGGAGAGCTACACCGCGGCCATCGCCGGCAAGACGGCGGCGCTGACCGCCACCTCCTGCCGGATCGGTGCGTTGACCGGGACACTGCCCTCCGCCGAGGTCGAGGCGTTGACCGAATACGGCCACTGCTTCGGCATGGTCTTCCAGATTCGCGATGACATCCTCGACATCACGGCCACGGAAAGTGAATTGCTCAAGCCGACGGGCCAGGACCTGGCCGAAGGGATCTACACCCTGCCGGCGTTGGTGGCGCTGGCCGATCCCGACTCCGGCCCGAATCTCCGGTCGCTCCTGGGCAAACCACTGGACCAACCCGAACGCGACAAGGCCTGCAGCATCGTGGCCGGATCCACCGGGATCCCCGTGGCCGTCGAAGAGGCCCGGCGTTACGTCGAGCGCGCCAGAGCCGCCACGGCGGGTGTCGGCGTGCCCGAGCTCCGTGACGGCCTGGCTCGGCTGGCCACCGAACTTCTCAGCGACCTGCCTGCTTGACTGCGTGAACTCCTAGCTCGCGCTGCTGGCGGTCCCGCAGGCGGCCGAGATGCGTGCCAGGAGGTTGGTGCCCTTGGCCTCGAGCTTCTGCACCCGGGTGATGCGATTTCCGATGCGGGTGGCCAGCTTGGTGTGCCCGGCCGATGTGGCGGTGGCCTCACGAGCCTGGGCGTTCGTCACCCATGTCGCGGCCTTGGCTTCGCGGGCGTTGATCTTGGGCACCCGGGCCAGGGCCTTGGTGCAGTCGATCTTGTGTGTGGCGGGCGTGGCGGGCGTGGCGGGCGTGGTCGCCGACGCGATCCCGACGGCGCCCAGGGCCATCGTCCCCGACAGTGCGCCTATGGCGACGAGTTTGCGAAACATGGTGTTCTCCTTCGTATGGTCCCGATGCCGGCGCCCCTCGGTGGCACGCCCTGGTTCAGGTTCCACAATGACGGGCAAATGTGAGGGAGGTATGAGCGAGGTGTGAAGAGATCGCTCTACCTTCACCGCTCGGGTTCGTCGGGTTCGTTCGGCGCTCGGGTTCGTTCAGGGCGCAGGGTCGGAAAGGCGATGACCTCGCGGATGTTGGCCACGTCCCCCAGCAACATCAGCAAACGGTCGATACCCAGGCCGAACCCAGAGGTGGGGGGCAGCCCGTACTCGAGTGCCCGCAGGTACTCCTCGTCGACCAGCGACGCCTCATCGTCTCCGGCCGCATGTTTGGCCGCCTGCTCGGTGAAGCGGGACCGCTGATCATCGGGATCAATGAGCTCGGTGAACCCGTTGCCGAGCTCCCGCCCGGCGACGACCGGCTCGTAGCGCTCGACCAGGTCGGGGCCGTCCCGGTGACGTCGGGCCAGCGGCGACACCTCGGCCGGATAGTCGATGACGAAGACCGGGCCCCAGAGCTCGCCCTCCGTCGTCTTCTCGTAGATCTCGAGCAGGATCTTCCCCGGGCCCCAGCCCGCCTCGACCGCGATGCCCGCCTCGGTGGCCACCTGGACCAGCTCCTGGCGCGGCGTGCGGGCGTGGAGCGTGAACCCGGTCGCTTCGGCCACCAGTTCGGACATGGTGGCCCGGCGCCACGGCGGGGTGAGGTCGAGCTCCCGCCCGCCGTAGGAAATGACCGTGGTGCCGAGGAAGTCCCGCGCCGCACCGGCCACCAGCTCTTCGAAGACGACCATGGTGTCGGTGTAGTCGGCGTAAGCCTGATAGAGCTCGAGCGTCGTGAACTCGGGGTTGTGCCGGGGCGAGACTCCCTCGTTGCGAAAGCTGCGGCCGATCTCGAACACCTTGTCGAAGCCGCCGACGACCAGCCGCTTCAGGTACAGCTCGGGCGCGACCCGCAAGTAGAAATCGGTATCGAAGGTGTTGTGATGCGTGACGAACGGACGCGCCGTGGCACCGCCGGCGATCGGATGGAGGATCGGCGTCTCCACCTCGACGAATCCCTGCGCCCACAGTCGCTGCCGAATGCCTTGGACCACATTGCTGCGCAGCATGAGCAACTGGCGACTGCGGTCGTTGGCCCACAGATCGACCTCGCGCTGGCGGTAGCGGGTCTCGACATCGGCCACCCCGCTCCACTTGTTGCCGAAGGAGCGCCGGGCGTTGGCCAGGAGCACCCACTCGGTCACCTTGACCGAGAGCTCGCCCCGCTTGGTACGGACCACCTGGCCCTGGGCCCCGATCCAATCGCCCAGGTTGAGGCGGACGAACGCGTCGAATTCGGCCGTCTGCGAGGCCAGCGCGAAGAGCTGGATGGAGCCGCTGGCGTCGCGCAACTCGCCGAAGGCCACCTTCCCTTGGTCGCGCATCAGCATGAGTCGGCCGGCCACCGCGACGCCGACCCCGGACTCGTCGCCGGGCTCAAGGCTCGACCACGTCTCGACCACCTCGGCGGCCTGGTGAGTCCGGTCGAATCGGTACGGTACGTCGGACGCGGACGCGGACGCGGACTCGGATGCGGACTCGGACGGCCCGGACGGGGACGCGGGTTCCAGATCGGGATCGGGATCGGGCTCGGGGTCGCTCACGAGCCGTTGCTCGAGACGTTGCGCTCGTAGACGATCCGGAGTCCGTGCAGGGTCAGCCAGGGTTCCACATGCTCAATGGTGTCGGAGTGCGGCGCGATCAGCGAACTGAGTCCACCCGTGGCCACCACAACGGAAGGGCCGAGCTCCTCCATGAACCGGCGGGCCAAGCCGTCGACCTGAGCCGCAAAACCGTAGAGGGTGCCCGATTCGATCGACTCGGCGCTGGAGCGCCCGATCACGCTCCGGGGCTCGACCAACTCCACCCGCCGCAGTGCCGCCGCATGCTGGTAGAGCGCCTCGAGGCTGATGGCCACGCCCGGGGTGATGGCGCCGCCCAGATACTCGCCGGACGCGCTGATGGCTTCGACCGTGGTGGCCGTGCCCATGTCGACGACGACACACGGGCCGCCGTAAAGGTCATAGGCCCCGACGGCGTTGGCGATGCGATCGGCGCCGACTTCCTTCGGGTTGTCGTAGAGGATCGGCATCCCGCTCTTGGTGCCGGGGCCCAACACGACGTGGGGCACCTGGCCGAACCACCGCGTGGCCATCTGGCGCAACTCACCGGTCACGTGGGGCACCGAAGAGCTGACCGCGATGCCGGTGACGGAGGTGGCGATGTCGAGTCCTTCGAGATCGAGCAACTGCGTCAGCAAGACCGCGTGCTCGTCGGGGGTCCGGGTGGGGACGGTGGAAAGCCGCCAGTGATGGGTCAGGCCGCGGGGCGCGGTGGGATCATGTTCGGTGCCGATGCCCACACCGAGGCTCTCGCCCGCGGCGGCCGCGGCGGCGGCGTCCGATTCGGCGGCATCGGCGGCGTAGAGCCCGATCACCGTCTCGGTGTTGCCCACGTCGATGACCAACAGCACGTTCAGTCTCCCTTGCCCTTGCGGTGGTCGTCGGAGCGCCAGATGAGATCGAGGCCGAGATCGAGCACCACGGCCGAATGAGTCAGCGCCCCGATCGATATCCGGTCGGGACCGGCGGCGGCGTAGGTGCCGATGTTGTCGAGATTGACCCGACCCGACACTTCGGTCAGGACGGGCCCGGGGGCCTTGGCGCGGGCCAGGGCGATGGCCTCGACCACCAGTTCGGGGCTCATGTTGTCGAGCAGCAGGGCATCGGCCCCCGTAGCGGCCGCTTCGGCCACCTGGTCCAACGAGTCGCACTCGACCTGCACCCCGAGTCCGGGCCAGAGGTCACGGGCCCGCCTGACGGCATCGGAAATGGTGGCCCCGGCCAGGTGGTTGTCCTTGACCAACACGGCGTCGGAGAGATTGGCCCGGTGGTTCGTCCCACCGCCGGCCCGCACGGCCGCCTTTTCGAGGGTGCGGAGTCCGGGGGTGGTCTTGCGCGTATCGAGGACCTGGACCGACGGATTGCGGGCGTGCGCGGCGGCCACGAAGCGTTGCGTCAAGGTGGCGATGCCCGACAGGTGGCCCAGAAAGTTCAGGACGGTCCGCTCGGACGTGAGGATGGGCCGCAGTGCCCCGGTGACCTCCATCACGGTGTCGCCGGCGGCCAGCGCATCTCCGTCCTCGAGCTTCCAGTTGGTGGTCAATGTGGGATCGAGCTGCCGGAAGGCCTCGGCGGCGCAGTCCCGTCCGGCCAGGACCCCGTCCTCCCTGGCCCGCAGCGCGAAGTGCGCGGTGGCGCCGCGAGGGACGAAGGCGGCGGTGACGTCGCCGGCGGCGCTGAGGTCCTCGGCCAGGGCGCGGGTCACGGCCTCGACCACGTCGTCGTGGGGAGGACGGACCGAGGTGACCGGGCTGACCGGACTGACCGGACGAACAGAACTCATCGGGAAGGACCGCTGTGGACCAGTCGTCGACGCCAGGCCGGATCGGTGTGGGGGAACTCCAGCCGCGAATGGGCACCGCGGCTCTCGGTGCGCGCCCGGGCCGACGCCAGCAACGCATCGGCCAGCTGCACCAGGTTGCCCAACTCCCCCGCCTCCACCGACGCCGTGCGATCGCCCAGAGCCTCGGCCAGCTCGTCAACGGCGGCCGCGGCGGTGGCGAGCGATTGGGAGGACCGGACCACGCCGGCTCCGCCCGTCATGGTCTGCTGCAGCAAGTCGCGCAGTTTGGGTACGTCGGGAACGGGGGCCGGGTCCTCATCGGCCGTGGGCGGTCCGGTCGGCCAAACCCGAGGGGGCGCGGCCACCGATGTGGCCTCGATGCCGTCGAGGGCCTCGCCCCTGAGCAGCACCCGCAACGCCCCGCTGGCCTCGGGACCGTCGTGGTCCGACTCGATCCGCTCGGCCAACCGGGCGCCGAAGACCATGCCTTCGAGGAGCGAGTTGGAAGCCAACCGGTTCGCCCCGTGCACACCGGTGCACGCCACCTCGCCCACGGCCCACAACCCCGGCAGGGCCGTGGCCCCCCACAGATCGGTGACCACGCCACCGGAGAGGTGATGGGCCGCCGGCGCGATGGGGAGCCAGTCCGTTTCCGGGTTGAGACCGATGGACGACAGGGATGCCGCGATGGTGGGGAAGCGCTGGTCGAAACGCTCCAGTCCGGTGGCATCGAGCCAGAGATGCTCGACTCCCTGATCGACCATGGTCGCCGCCATGGCGCGGCTCACGACGTCGCGGGGAGCCAGCTCGTCCACGAAGCGATCGCCGGCGGCGTCCCGCAGGATGGCGCCGTGACCGCGGAGCGCCTCGGAGAGGAGGGGGCGGGGCATGGCCGGGTGGTGCAGGGCCGTGGGGTGGAACTGCACGAACTCGACGTCAGCCGTAGGGACGCCGGCCCGCAGCGCCATGGCCACGCCGTCGCCGGTGGACTCCGCCGGGTTGGTGGTGACCGCGAAGAGTTGGCCGGCGCCGCCGGTGGCCAACACAACGTGGTCGGCCCGGACCTCGACGACGGGACCCTGCGGCGGCAGGGCCACCACGCCCCGGCAACGTCCGTCCTCGATGAGGAGATCGAGGGCGAACCAGCCCTCGAGGACGGCCCCCGCCGACTGGTAGGTGGCATCGACCAGCGCCCGCTCAACCTCGGCCCCGGTCGCCGCCCCTCCGGCATGCACGACGCGCGGGTGGGAGTGCCCGCCCTCGCGCGCCAGGGCGAGAAACCCGCTGGCCTCCCGATCGAACTCCACCCCCAAGGTGATCAACTCGTGCACGCGGCCCGGGCCCTCGTCGACCAGGATCCGCACCGCCTCTTCGTCGCAGAGCCCGGCGCCCGCCGCCAGGGTGTCGGCCAGGTGGAGGTCGGTGGAGTCCTCGTCCCCGCCCAGCACGGCGGCCACGCCGCCCTGCGCCCACCGGGTGGCCGACTGCGACAGTATGCCCTTGGTCAGGACCCCGAGCGAGGGCGTCGAGCCGGCCAGGCGAACGGCGGCGGACAGTCCGGCGACCCCACTCCCGAGCACCAAGACGTCGAAGGGTCCGGGCCCGCCCACCCCACCGGAGCCGGGGCGGGCACCCGTGCTCACGCCGGTTCGGTCAGGGTGAGCTCGGCGTCGAGTCGGGCCGACACTTCGTCGATCACCCGATTGCGGGCGTCCACATGGACCACCCGGGGCACATAAGTCGCCAGCTCTTCGCGCTCGTATTCGGCGTAGGTGATGAGGATCACCTTGTCGCCCGGCGAGACCAGGCGGGCAGCGGCGCCGTTGAGGCAGATCTGGCCCCGCTCGCCCTCAATGGCGTAGGTCTCGAATCGAGCGCCGTTGTCGATGTCGAGGACGGCCACCTGCTCGTAGGGCAGGATGTCGGCCAGGGCCATCAACTCGGTGTCGATGCTGACCGAGCCCACATAGTTGAGGTTGGCCCCGGTCACCGTGGCCCGGTGAATCTTCGATTTCATCATGCGTCGACGCATCGGTTCATCCAATCCTTTCGAGGAGGCGCTCAGGGTGCGCCGGTACGGCTTCGGTGCCCGGACGCATCGCGGTGGCGGCCGGGCAATTGTCGATCAGCCGCACCGGACCGACCTCGGCCGCAATGAGCAGCCGCACGGATGTCGGTTCCACCAGTTCCTCGCGCTCGACCAGGTCGTCAACGCCGACGGCCACGGCGTAGTCCAGGTGCACCAACGGTTCGAGAGCCACCACGTCGCGCATGATGGCACTCACCGCGGACGCGGCGAGGACCCCGCGCTGAATCGCCACCTGGCCGGCCGTCAAGGCGCGGGAGAGCACGGCGGCGGCGCGGCGTTGCTCCGGCGACAGGCGCACGTTGCGGCTGGAGAGCGCCAGGCCGTCGGCTTCGCGAACGGTGGTGCATCCGACCACGTCGACCGCCAGGGAGAGATCGGCCGCCAGGCGCCGGACCACCGCCAACTGCTGGAAGTCCTTCTCGCCGAAATAGGCCCGAGCGGGACCGGCGATGGAGAACAGTTTCGTGACGACCGTGGCCACGCCGTCGAAATGCCCCGGGCGCGACGCTCCCTCCCAGCCGTCGCTGATACCCGATACCGAGACGGTGGTGGGAACCGGTGCGGGCCAGGTGGGGTACATCTCGGTCACCTTCGGCGCGAAGACCACATCGACACCGGCCTCGGCGCAGGCGGCCAGGTCATGGTCGACGGTGCGGGGGTACTGCGCGATGTCCTCGGGGTCACCGAACTGGAGCGGGTTGACGAAGATGCTGACGACCACCACGTCGCATTCGGACCGCGCCCGCCGGATAAGCGAGATGTGACCGGTGTGCAACGCCCCCATGGTGGGCACCAGGCCCACGGTCCGGCCGGTGGCCCGGGCGTTGTCCAACATATTTCGGCACTCGACCGCGGACCCGACGGTGTCCACCGGCTCAGGCCACCACCGGGACGGTCTCTTCGACCTGGTCGACCGAGTTGACTGAGTTGACTGAGTTGACTGAGTCGACCGAGTCGGCTGAGTGCGCCAGTTGCGTGGCCAAGGCAGCTCCGGCCTGATAGCCGGCCCGCTCAGTGGCCGGAAGCGCATCGAGGTGTCGGCTCAACGTGGCCCAGTCGCCTCGTACAGCCGGGCCGGTCAACGCCCGGCGGGGGCCCAGAGCCGCCACGTCGTCCACCGCCGCCCGGGTGAGAGGGAGAAAGGCCTCGACGTCGAGGCCGACCGAGGCCGCCACCCGCTCCACCTGACCGAGGAGGGCCACCACGTGATTGGCGGCGATGCAGGCGGCGGCGTGATAGGCCGCCCGGTCCGCATCGGCCACCTCGACCATCCGGCCTCCCAGTGACTCCACGATCAGACGGGCCAGGGGATCGCCGGCCACGGCGAAGGTCACACCCTCGCCCAGGCGCTGCGCCCCGACGGCGGCATTGGGCAATGGCACCAGCGGGTGCAGCGCCGCTCGACGGGTGTGGGGCGCCAGGGCGTCGAGCCCCAATGAGCCCGAGAGATGGAGCACTGTGGTCGTCGCCTGGGGCAGCACGGCCGCGGCCACCGTGGCGACGGCGTCGTCTGGGGTGGCGATCACCAGGACGTCGACATCGCGAGCAGCGTGGCTCACGTCGTCGTGGCGCCCGAGGAAGCCGACGACATCCCAGCCGTGTGCGGACAGCGCGCCGGCCAGGGACGTACCGGCCCGTCCTGGGCCGACAATTCGGATCGTGTGCACCAGACCTCCTTCGGCGTTCCAGCCCCTCTCGGGTGCCGTTCGCCTACAGCGGTGGAAACATCAGACAGCTACAGCATACCCAGGCGAACGACCCGGCCACCAGCGGCAATCTGGCGCTCCGACGAAACCAGTTCGGGAGCCAGGTCTGAGAGGGGCTGCAGCACGAAACGGCGCTCCCACATGCGGGGATGGGGCACGACCAGGTCCGGCTCGTCCACCACGAGATCGCCGACCAGGAGGACATCGGCATCGAGCGTGCGGGGACCGAAGCGGACGGTGCGCACCCGGTGGGCCGCCTCCTCCAGGGCCTGGCAACGGACCAGCAACTGGCGGGGGCTGTCGGCGGTGGAGAGCTCGACCACCAGGTTGAGGTAGGGGTCCTGGTCCTCGGGCCCGCCGACCGGATCGGTCTCGTAGAGGGGAGACACCGCGACGACGTCGCCGTGGGCCTCCAGTTGCGCCACGGCGTGACGCAACGCGGCGCGGCGGTCCCCCAGATTGGCACCGAGCCCCAGGAAGGCCCGCCGGACGGTGGCTCCCGTGGCGCCGGCAGGCTCGGCGGCGGCCATCAGACCCGCGCCCCGAGCCCCACTACCGCGAGCGGTAGACCCGCACCCCGGTGGACGCCACATCCAACGGGAGCGGCGGGCGCAGTTTGCGCACAGTCACCGCCACGGCCCGCAGGCGGGCATCGGCCACCAGGAGCGCATCGGCCAGGCGACCGGCCAGGGCCTCGAGCAGTTGGTACGAGCGTCCGCCCACCACGTCGGCCGCCAGGTGGGCCAGGGCGCCGTAGTCGACCGTGTCAGCCAGTTCGTCGCTCCGCTGCGCGGCTGCCATGTCGACCCAGGCCACCAGGTCGATGGAGAAGGGCTGCGCCCGTTCCCGCTCTTCGGGCAGGACGCCGTGCACGCCGAGCACGCGCAGATCGCGGATTTCAATGCGGTCGCCCGGGTCCGGACCTTCGGTCATTGCGCCGTTTGGCGCCGGGGCAGACCCTCGAGGGAGGCCAGGAGCTCACGACCGGGCTCACCCATGGCGTGCCCGCAGACGTGCTCCATCAGGGCGACGGCCTGGGGCTGATTGTGCAGTCGGTTGGACCACACCAGGTAGCCGGCCACCACGCCCATGAGCCGGTCGCCTAACTCGTCCTGGTGCACCAGCAGACGGAGACCGGCGCCCAGCGAATCGTCGATGTCCCGGAAACAGTCGGTCAGGACGGTGCGGGGATCGCCCGACTTGGGCAGAGGATAGTGGGCCCAGGCCAGCCCTTCATCGTCGTAGGCGGCCAGATTGTGAGGCGACGGCAACAGGGAGATCACCCGCCCGAACCCTTGCACCCGCAGCCAGATGATCTCCTCCTGGCGCCGCACTCGCCGGTGATTGGGCGCGAAGCCCCCTGGGCGCTCGCTGATGGCGAGATGGTCCTTCATGACCCAGGTGAAGTTCCGTGGCGGGATTCCCGCCGCCCACTTACCCTTCATGCGGCTCCACCCCCAGACCGGCTCGATGACCCGAACGGACCAGTGCGTTGTTCGGCCCCCGGACCATACAGCCGGGCCGCCTGTACCGTGGCGGCCACGTCGTGCACCCGCACCAGGGTTGCCCCGGCCGTCATGGCCACGACCGCCGTGGCGAGGGAGCCTTCGGCCCGCTCCTCCAACCCGGCCGGCTCGTCTTGCCCGGGTGCGGCCAGCACACCGAGGAAGCGCTTGCGACTGGTCCCCACGGCCACGCCGGCACAGCCGATGGCCGAGGCCGCCGAGACCAACTCGGGCAGGTGGTGCAGAAGCGACAGATTGTGCTCGACGGTCTTGCCGAATCCGATCCCGGGATCGACCCAGACCTCGGCCACCCCGGCCGCCATGGCCACCCGGGCCCGTTCCAGTACGAATTCATGCACCTCGGTCACCACGTCGGTGTAGCGGGGCGCGGCCTGCATGGTCCGGGGCGACCCCTGCATGTGCATGGCCAGCCACCCCACCGGGCCTCCGGCCCCAGCCCCGCTCCCGGCCGCCACTTCCCACAGCGAGGCCGAGATGTCGTTGAGCAGCGTGGCACCGGCCTCGATCGCCGCCACCGCCACCGCGGGTTTGACGGTGTCGACGGAGATGCGCACCGAGCCGGCCAGGGCGGCGATGACCGGGACGACCCGGGCCAGTTCCTCCTCGACGGAAATCCCCACGGCCCCGGGACGGGAGGACTCGCCGCCCACATCGACGATGTCCGCACCGGCGGCCACCAGGGCCAATCCGTGGGCCACGGCCCGCTCGGTGGTGTCGTAGCGCCCACCGTCGAAGAATGAGTCCGGCGTGACATTGAGGACCCCCATGACCATCGGGCGATCCACACTGGCCACGCTGGCACTGATCACGGCGACCAGGCTACGTCAGCCGAATCGGTCTAGCGCCCCCGAATGAACTGCATCGCTTCGGCCCGGGTGGCCACATCGGACCGGAAGAGACCACGCACCGACGAGGTGATCGTCGTCGTCCCCGGCTTCTTCACCCCGCGCATCGATATGCACAGGTGCTCCGCCTCGATCACCACCAGGACGCCCCGTGGCGAGAGGACCGAGGCGATGGCGTCGGCGATCTGGGACGTCATGCGCTCTTGGACCTGCAGCCGGCGGGCGTAACCGTCGACCAGGCGGGCCAGTTTCGACAACCCGGTGATGCGGCCATCATCGGCCGGGATGTACGCCACGTGGGCCCGGCCGATGAACGGCACCAGGTGATGCTCGCACAATGAGGCGAAGGGGATGTCGCGCACCATCACCATCTCGTCGTGCTCGGCGGCGAAGGTCACCTCAAGGTGACGGGCCGGGTCGTCGTGCAGCCCCGAGAACAGCTCCTCGTACATGGCGGCCACCCGGACCGGCGTGTTCACCAGGCCGTCGCGCCCGGGGTCTTCACCGATGGCGCTCAGGAGCTCGGACACGGCCGCTCGCACCCGGTCAACGTCTACGGCCATCGTGGCGTCCTCATTCCTAGCCCTGGTCTCAGTCCTGGTCCTAGTCCCGGACGCCGGCGGCGCCATGGCCGAGGGTAGCGTCCCCGTCCGTCCCGACATACCGGTGCACACCCCGCAGATTGCGGTACCGCTCCGCCACATCGAGCCCGTAGCCCACCACGAAGTCGGGCGGGATGGTGAAGCCGATGTAGCGCAGGTCGAGCTCGACCCGCTGCTCCCCTTCCTTGACCAAGAGGGCGCAGACTTCGACACTCTTGGGGGATCGGGCGTTCAGGTAGCGGCGCAGGTAGTTCAGGGTCAGGCCGCTGTCGATGATGTCCTCGACCACCAAGACGTGCCGGCCGTCGAGTTCGGCGTCGAGGTCCTTGACGATGCGCACCACGCCCGACGTCCGGGTGGCGCTGCCGTAGGACGACACGGCCATGAAGTCGACGTCGACCGGGAGCTCGATGGCCCGGCAGAGGTCGCTCATGAACAACATGGCGCCCTTGAGCACGGCCACCAGCAAGGGAGGGTCGTCGGCGTAGTCCACCGTGATCTGCGCACCCAACTCGGCCACCCGGCGGCGCAACGCGTTGTCGTCGACCAGTACGGGCCCCACTGCGGGTTGGGCCCAGCTCGGGACCACGGAACCGGTGTCGGCGGCGGTCACCGGGGTGACACTATCCGAGCCCTGTGCCTCCACCGCCAGCCGGCCACCGTGTCGGCGCACCCGCCGGCCGCCCCCGAGCTCGGTGCCGAGCGCGCGTCCGGCGGCCACGTCGAGCACCCGCTCCACTTCGGCCAGCGAAGGCGGGTAGGCCTCGCCGTCGGGACTCGCATCGGCGGCGGAGGCCTGCAGCCACCGGCGCACGGCCCGCCGGGCCAACGGCACCGGGAGGCCGGCGACGGCCCTGGCGTCCTGCGGATCGGGCGCCGCGTCAGCCGCCAGGAGATTGAGCAACGCCACCTCGTCGCGCAACACCCTCGATTGGCGGGCCAGCAGGGGAACCGGGTCGCGACCGGCCACCTCGGCGCACAGCGGGAGAAGTTCGTGCCGCACCCGGTTGCGGCGATGGACCGGATCGTCGTTGCTCGGGTCCGCCACCGGGTGCAACCCCATGGCGGCGCACACGGCGTGGGTCTCGCGGCGCCGCAGACCGAGCAGCGGGTGCCGCGGGCCCGGGTCCATCCCGGCCAGCCCGTCGGAGCCCGACCCTCGCAACAGGTTGAGCAGGATCGTCTCGGCCTGGTCATCCATGGTGTGCCCGGTCGCCACACCGCTGGGAAGGACCCCGAAGCGGGCCGCTCGCGCCCGGGCCTCCTGGTTGGGACCGGTCCCGATCGCCACCCGCTCCGCCACGAAGGCGGCGCCGAACCGGTCCGCCGCTTCGGCCACCACCGCCGCTTCGGCGGTCGACTCCGGACGCAGCCCGTGATCGACATGATGGGCGGTCACCACACACCCAGCCGCCGAGGCCAGGACCAAGAGGGCCATCGAATCCGGTCCGCCCGACACGGCACACGCCAGGGCCGAACCGGCCGGCGGGAAGGTGCACCGGGGCAGCAGGTCCCCGATCAGGTCCGGCCACGTCTCCATTTCCGGGTCCATCTCTGGGTCCATCTCCTGGTCACCCGGAGCGGCGCCACTCGCCGCGCCGGTCAAGCTCAAGCCCCGCCCCCGGTGCCGCCGCTGAGCGCCACCGCTGCACCACCGGCGCGGGCCACCCAGTCAGCCGGCGTGCGGATCTCCTCGAGGGTGGGAAGCCACTCGGGCCCGCGCCACACCCGGGCCAACAGGTCGGGGCCACCGGCCGCCTCGACGGCCTGCACGAACTTCTCGCCTTCGGCGTACTGGCGCATCTTGGCCTCCATGCCCAGCAGTCGGTTCATGAACCGGGCCAGGCCCCGGGGATTGGTCCGGCGATCGTGGAGGACCTTGGAGAAGCCGGCCGCCCCGGGAACCTCAGTCGCGCCGGCCCGGTCCATGACCACGTCCCCATGCCCCTCGAGCAGGCTCATCATCCCCGAGATGCGCCCGATGGCCAGGCGTTGCTCCGGGGTGGCCAGCAACCCCGCCACGCCGTTCTCGCGTAGGGGATTGTGTCCCGCCCGTACTTCGTCCACCACGCGGCGGATGGTGTCGAGCAGGTTCTGCGGATCGGCCTGCAGGGGCTCGAGCACCTCACTGACCAGCGCGACGAAGTGGTCACGCAACCACGGCACGGCCGTGAACTGCATGCGGTGGGTCACCTCGTGCAGCGCCAACCAGAGGCGGAACTCGTTGGGGGCGAAGCCGTAACGCTCCTCGATGGCCGTCACATTCGGGCCGACATAGGAGACGAGGTCCTGATCGGCCGGATCCTCCTCGCTGATGAGCAGGTCGTACTGCCCGAGCACCCGGGTGGCCATGTACGCCAGCATGAGGCCGAGTTGGGTCCCGGTGGCCACCTGGCCGAGGGCGAGCGCGTGCTTGCCGAGGCGCGGACCCTTGTCGGTCTCGCGCACCGTCAGCGCCGAGCCGACCAGCCGTTGCATGGAGCGGACGTTGGCGGTGGCCCACCCGGAGCGATCCACCACCTTGGCCCGTGCCGCGCCGTGGGCGCTCTTGAGCCCGGTGGACTGGGTGACCAGGAATTCCGCCCGGGCCGTCAGGTCGTCGAACTGCGACTGCAGTGGCGCCGTGCGGTACGTGGCGGGCGCCGGCTTGAGGATGAGCGCCCCGGCGGCGACCTTTCGGGCCAGATCCCAGTCGACCAGGCTCGGGGCCGGATCCGGAGCCGGGATCGACCCCGGCGTCGCGGTCGTGGCCGGGCCCGAAGCTGCGCCGTCAGACCCCATCGGTCGACTCAGAGCCCGCCGTCGTGTTGGCGACTTTCCTCGTCGATGGCGGCGGCGATGCGTTGCATCAGGCTTTCGGGAACGTGGTCCTTGCACCGGTTGGCGATGACCTGGCGCAGTTCGGCTTCGAACTCGACCGCGCCGCCGCAGGGCGCACAGAAATTCAGGTGCTCGGCAATCTGACCCCGTCGCTCATCGGTCAGCTCGCCGTCGAGATAGTGGTACAGCTGGTGCACCGCTTCGTCGCAGTTCACCGTGTTGCCGAACAGGGCACCGGATCCCTCGTTCGCCTTTGCCTTCGCATCCTCAGCCACCCGCGCACCTCCTCATCCTCATTCAGTCCCTCGCCGTTCCCGAAGCGCTGCCAACCAGGCCCCGTGCCGTCGCCACTCCGTACAACGCCTTCTGCAGCGCTCTTCTTCCCCGGTGGATGCGGCTCATCACGGTACCGATGGGCACGTCGGTGATCTCGGCGATCTCCTTGTAGCTGAAACCCTGCACGTCGGCCAGGAGAACGGCCATCCGGAAGGCCTCGGGGAGCTCCTCGAGAGCGGTCTTCACGTCGTCGTCGGTGAATCGGTCCAGCGCCTCGTCCTCGGCGCTGCGGCCGGGCTCCCCGCCCCCGGTGCTGGGGAGGCGGCGGTAGAGGTAGAGGTCTTCGACGTCCTCCACATCGGTCACCTCCGGCCGGCGCTTGCTGGCCCGATACGAGTTGATGAACGTGTTGGTCAGGATGCGGTAGAGCCAGGCCCGCAGGTTGGTGCCCTCCTCGAACGAGGCGTAGGACCGGTAGGCCTTGAGATAGGTCTCCTGCACCAGGTCTTCGGCATCGGCCGCGTTGCGGGTCATACGCAGGGCGGCGCTGTAGAGCCCGGGCATGTGTTCCATGGCGACGTCGGTGAAGTGAGCCTGGTCAGCCATTGGTCCACCCTACCCATCCCAGGTGCGACCGTTCGAAGCGGCCGGATAGCGTGAGCTACGCCTCCCCGACCGGGCGAGCGAACGGACGGACACACGGAAGGAGGGGCCGGTGACCCTGGCACCCGACCACCTCGGGATCAATCTCCTCGATGGGGCGTTCTACGGACGCGAACCGCACGACGCCTACGCCTGGATGCGGGCCAACGCCCCCGTTTACTACGACGAGGTCAACGACCTGTGGGCGGCCGCCAGCTACGCCGCCGTCAAGGCCGCCTCGGTCGATACCGAAGCCTTCTCGAGCGCCCAGGGCATCCGGCCGAAGTTCCCGCAGTTGCCGATGATGATCGACTTCGACGCGCCCGAGCACGTGCGCCGCCGCCGCCTGGTCTCCGAGGGCTTCACCCCCAAACGGGTGCGGGCCATGGAGGACAACCTGCGCTCGGTGTGCGACACCCTCATCGACAACGTCTGCGAGAAGGGGAGCTGCGACTTCGTCAAGGACATCGCCGCCCCGCTGCCCATCATCGTCATCGGCGACATGCTCGGCGTGGCCCCCGCCGATCGGGACGACCTGCTGCGCTGGTCCGACGACATGCTCAAGGCGCTGGGCGCGCCCGACCCCTCCCTCATGGATGCCTCCGCCACCGCCTTCGTCGAGTACACCCAGTACATCAACCCGGTCCTCGAGGACCGCCGGGCCCGGGGCGCCACCGGCGACCTGGTCGGCGTTCTCTGCCACGCCGAGATCGACGGCGACTCGCTCGATGACGACTCGCTGGTCCATGAGACCCTCCTCATCTTGATCGGCGGTGACGAGACCACCCGTCACGTCATCAGCGGCGGGTTCGAAGAACTGCTGGCGCATCCGGACCAGCAGGCGCAACTGGCCGGCGACCCGGCCCTCATGCCAGCTGCGGTCGAAGAGATGTTGCGCTGGGTCTCGCCCATCAAGAACATGGCCCGCACCGCCACCCGCGACGTCGAGTTGGAGGGCGCCACCATCTCGGCCGGCCAGGAGATCCTCCTGCTCTACCCCTCGGCCAACCGCGACGCCGCCGTCTTCGAGAAGCCGGACGACTTCGACATCCACCGCTCCCCCAACCCGCACATGGCCTTCGGCTTCGGCGCCCACTTCTGCCTCGGGAACCAGTTGGCCCGCCTCGAGCTCAAGGTCATGGTGGACCGGCTGCTGGCCCGCCTGCCCGACCTCCACCTGACCGTCGAACGTGACGCCCTGCCGCGCCGCGAGGCCAACTTCATTTCCGGTATCGAGGAGATGCCCGTCGCTTTCTCGCCCACCTCCCCCGTGGGCGCCGGACTCGGCTAGTGCCCACCCCGAGCAGCATCGAGGGCTGGTCGATCCTGGTCACGGGCGGCGGCAGCGGCATCGGGCTGGCCGCGGCCGAGCGCCTGGCGGGCGACGGCGCCCATGTGACCATCTGCGGCCGCACCGAGCAGAAGCTCGTCGACGCCGTCGAGCGCATCGCGGCGGTGTCCACCCGTGGGGCCACGGTCTCGTACGCGGTGGCCGACGTCACGATCGAAGAGCAGGTGGCGGCCGCGGTCGAGACCACCACCAGGGCCACCGGCCGCATCGACGGGCTCTTCGCCTGCGCCGGGGGATCGCTGCACCTCGGCTCGATCCTCGACGCCGACATCGCCTCGGTCCGCGCCACCGTCGATCTGAACCTGATGGGCTCGGTCATCTGCGTGAAGCACGCCGGCGCGGCGTTCGCGGCGCAGCGCACCCCCGGATCCATTGTGCTCATGTCCTCGGGAGCCGGCCGCTTCCCCCATCCGCATCTCTGGGCCTACGGGGTGGCCAAGGCCGGCATCTGCTTCCTCTGCGAGACCGCCGCCGAGGAACTCGGTCCCTTGGGGATCCGGGTGAACGCGGTGGCCCCGGGCATCATCGATGACGAGCTCATGTCCTTCATCACCGCCGGTGGACCGTTGCTCGACAATTACCTGGGGGAGATGCCGCTCGGCCGGGTGGGCACGGTCGAGGACGTGGCCGGTGCTGTGCGCTATCTCATCGGGCCCGAGTCCTCCTTCGTCACCGGCGAGACCCTGGGCATCGACGGCGGCCATCACCTGCGCCGGGGGGCCGACTACTCACTGCTCTTCGGCGGCTAACCCGCTCCCGCTCCTGCGGCTGTGACTGTGGCCGCGGCCGGCGCTCGGCGGGCGCGCTGCCGGCCGAGCGCAAGCCAGACGCGGCCCGCGGCGAAGCACAGCGCGCTGTAGACACCGACGTAGAACCCGACGGGCCAGTTCGTCTGGTACGAACTGACGATGGCCGCCCACGCCGTGAGGACCGCCAGGACCACGGACAGCGCGATGGCCGGCCCCGGCCGGTCCACGAAGGCGCGGGCCGCCGCCGGTGGGCCGATCATGAGGCTGAAGATGAGGAGAGCCCCGACCACCGGGAGCGTCACCGTGGTCGCCGCGGCCACGACGAGGAGGAACGCGATCTCCATGCGGCGCGGGCCGACGCCCCGGGCCTCCGCGACGTCGGGGAGGGTCGAGGAGAGCAGCAGGGGCCGGTACAGCAGGAGGACCACCGCCATGGAGGCCAGGCTGACCAGGGCCACGGGGAGCAGCTCGGTGGTGCTCACGCCGAGGACCTCGCCGAAGAGCAGCGAGTAGACCTCGGGCTCGTAGCCGCCGCTGAGGCTGAGGAACAGCGCTCCCAGCGCGAGCATCATCACGAGGCCGAGCGCGGTCGCGACGTCACGGCGGCTCCGCGCCCCGAGCGCCCCGATGCCGATAGCCGCCAGCGCGGCGAACAGCCCCAGCCCGAGGAGCGTGTTCACCCCGAGCCAGTAGGCCCCCGCGGCGCCGGCAAAGGCTCCGTTCGGGATGGCATGGGCGGCGAACGAGGAGCCCCGCACCACGACGAAGAAGCCGACCACGCCCGCCACGATCGCCACCAGCGTCCCGCTGGCCCAGGCGTTGACCATGAAACCGGAGAACACTGGATCCCCTACCGCACCGCGCCGGGGCGCGCTGCCGGCCGCGCCGGCAGCGGCGAGGGCGAGGGCGGGCGCAGCCGACGGGCGGCCGCCGCGGGGATCCCGCTGCCGAGATAGACGACGACGTCGATGGCCACGACGAAGAAGCTGACGGGAAGTGGTTGCCGCGACGAGCCCCAGTAGAAGCTGTCGTAGGCGAGCAGGATCCCGAGCCAGGTGGTGACGACGCCCACGATCATGGCGAGGCCGATGGCCCATCCCGTCCGTCGGGTGAACCGGAGGGCACTGGCGGCGGGGCCGATCAGCAGCGCCGTCGAGAGGATGGCGCCGATGGCCAGCGCGGACAGGCCGACGGCGACAGCGAGGGCGACCATGAACAGCGACCCCACGAGGCGGACCGGGACACCGCGGGCCGCGGCGGCCTCGGGACTCAGCGAGCTCAGGAGGAGCGGCCGGTAGATGAGGGCCGTGAGCCCGAGAGCGACGACGCTGCAGGCCACGACGACCGGCACCGTCGAAGGGTCGATGGTGAAAATGGACCCGAACAGGATCTGCTGGGTCGCGCCGTTGATCGCATGGGTCGTCGTGTCGAGGTAGAGGAAGAGTGCCGCGCACCCGGTGGCGGCGCCGAGCACGATGCCGGTCGCCACGTCGCGGCCGCGCACGCGCTGCACGCCGATGGCGTCCATGCTCAGTGCGCCCAGGATGCCGCCGGCCAGAAAACCGGTCAGGGGGCTGAGACCGAGCAGCAACGCGCCCGAGCCCCCGGCCGTCGATACGTCCGCCAGGGAGTGCCCGGCGAAGGACTGGCCGCGGATGACGGTGAAGATCCCGACGGCGGCGGAGACGACGGCGACCACGCCCCCGATCACCACGGCGGTGTGCACCGGCGCGCTGGAGAAGAACCCCGGCTCGAAAAGCCACCCCATTCGTTCAGCGCAATTCTTGTGAGGGGTCCATTGGGATGACCGCGCCGGCGTCATGGCCCGGGCCGGCCACGACGATGACCCGGCCGTGGACGTTGAGGACGTCGACGTGATAGCCGTACAGCGCGCTCAGCACGTCCGGCTTCACCACCTCGTCGGTCGTGCCGCTGGCCGCCTTGCCCCCGGCGACATAGACGATCCGGTCCATCACCGGGAGCAGCACGTTCATCTCGTGCGCCGACAGAAGGACCGCCACCCCCTGCTCGGTGGCGAGCTGATCGAGGAGCACCACGATCTCGTGCGCGCTCGCCGGGTCGAGGTTGGCCAGTGGCTCGTCGAGCAGCAGGAGCCTCGGCCGGCTGATGAGGGCGTGGGCGATCAGCACGCGTTGCTGCTCGCCGCCCGAGAGCGTGCCGACCCGGGCGTCGGCGAAGCTCTCGGCGCCCACGGCGCCGAGCATCTCGTCGACCCTGGCCCGTCGCTCGCGGGACGGGAGACGGATGCCGAAGCGGTTCCCGTCGATCCCGAGCGCCACCAGGTCTCGGGCCCGGATGGGTACATCGGGGTCGAGCAGCAGCTTCTGGGGCACGTAGCCCGTCACGCGTCGCAGCCTGGAGCCAGGGGCGCCTGGCATGAAGGCCCGGCCCGTGCTGGGTCGCAGCAGCCCGAGGATTACGCGGAGCAGGGTGGTCTTGCCCGCGCCGTTGGACCCGATGAGGCCCGTGAACTCACCGGCGCCGATGTCGAAGCTGACGTCGTCGAGGATCGTCCGCCCGCCGAGCGCGACCCGCACGTGCTCCACCCGGAGCACCGGCTCGGGGCCGGGCGACGACGCGGGGCGCGCGGTGGGAGCGGAGGAGTCGATCACAGGTGCTCGGTGGAGACCTTATGAGCGATGGCCGCCTGGATGGCCTTCACCTCGGCCAGCATCCAGGTCTGATAGTCGTAGCCCGGGGTGGGCATCGTCTCGTACACGCCGACCACGGGGATGCCGGCGTTCTGGGCCGTGAGGCGGATGGACGAGGTCAGGCTACTGACGACCTGTTGGTTGTAGCAGAAGACTTTGACCTGGTGCTTCGTGAAGAACCCGTCTTCGAGGGTGATGTCCTGGGGCGCCGGGTCGACCCCGCTCATGATGTCGGCCTGGAAGCGGAACGGCGTCAGGTTGTGCAGGCCCATGGCGGTCAGCAGGTAGTCGGCGACAGGCTCGGTCGTCGCCACCGTCATGCCGGCGTACTTGGCCCTGAACGCGCTGATGGCGGACATCCAGGGAACCAGGGACGCGTCGAACCGGGCCAGCTTGGCCGCAAAGTAGGAAGCATGGGACGGCTGGATCGTCGAGAGCTGCGTGGCCATGGCCTTGGCGACCTTCGGCATCGTCGTGGGCGAGTACCAAAGGTGCGGGTTGGGCGTGCTGTCGGGCAGGCCGAGAAGGTGCTGGACCACGAGCACCTTGCGGCCGCTGTTGGCGGTCGCCGACTCGATCTTGTTCATGAACGTGTCGTAGCCCACGCCGTTCTGCACGATCAGCGACGCCGCGCTCACTTCCTGGGCCACGCTGGGGCTCGCCTCGTAGGTGTGGGGGTCCGTGTTCGGATTGTTGAGGATGGAGGAGACCTGCACGTATTTGCCGCCGATCTGGGAGAGGACGTCGGCGTACTCGTTCTCGGTACCGATGGCCTTGATGACCCCGGGCGTGCTGGCCGCCGCGGCCGCCCCAGCCGGCGCAGCTGGCGCCGCCAAGGCCGGGACCAGCATCCCCGCGGCGATGGGGAGGGAGACCAGAGCCACGAGGGGGCCCCGCCACAGGGAGCGGAGCTGGAAACGGGTGACGTGCCGGTGCGCGGGTCCTCACGGGATAGAACATATATTGAGACTGAGTCTCAATACAAGTCCGAGCAAACGGGCCGCCCCCCTGGCCACAGAGTCGAGCGCCGCGGGGCGCGGGGCGCCCTACTCGCTCGCCGGCCGGCACGTCGCCCACGTCGTCGCCGACGTCATCCAATACAGTCAGGAAGAGTCAGGAAGCAAGGAGGTAATGCAGCCATGAGCGATCACGACATCCACGAAGACCACCCCCACGAGCACGGCGAGGGCTGCGGCCACGTCGCCGTCGACCACGGCGATCACGCCGACTACATCCACGACGGCCACACCCACTGCGCCCACGAGGGCCACTACGACGAGCGACCCCTGGAACATGTCGCGCACTCGGAGCACGCCCACGAGCACGGCGAGGGCTGCGGGCACGACGCCTTGCCCCACGGCGACCACGTCGACTACGTGCACGACGGGCACCGCCACGCCCAGCACGAGGGTCATTACGACGAGCACTGAGCACGAAGGTGGCCAGCCAATCAGAGCGAGCCGTGCCTACGCCCACCACCTCGGGTGGGCGTGATGTCCTCGGCTGACTTCGAGGGCCCCCTGCACGAGGTCGCAGAAGCGCGCTTGCGGCTCATCGAGCAGCGGTACACGGCCGGCCGTCGCGCCATCGTGGAGTTGCTCCGGGCGGCCGGCCACCCGGTGAGCATCGGCGACATCGCGGACCGCCTCCCCGACCTCCCCCGGAGCTCGGCCTACCGCCACCTCACCGATCTGCAGGCGGCGGGCCTCGTTCGGCGCGTCGCGGCCAGCGACGAGTTCGCCCGTTTCGAGCTCGCCGAGGACCTCACGGAACACCACCACCACCTGCTCTGCGTGCGCTGCGGCAAGGTCACCGACGTCACCCCGAGCCCCGAATTCGAGCGGCAGGTCTCCGTAACGGTGGACGAGCTGGCCGCAGCCGAAGGCTTCGAGCCACAGGGCCACCGCCTCGACGTGCTCGGCGTCTGCGCCGCCTGCCGCTGAGGATTCGGCGCCGACCGGCCAGCGGTCCAGCCAGCGGTCCAGGCGAACCGACCAACTGGCCGATCAGCCAGCCGCCAGCCTGAAGAGCCCGCCGTCGATCACCGTTTCGCCGCGCTGCGTCTCGGTCCGGAACCGGTAGGCGCCCTTTGCGCTGTCGCCGATGTCCCACACCGAGATCGACAGGGTGTCGCCGGGCATGGTGGGCTTGGAGAATCGGGCGCGCATAGCCCCGAAGCGCGCCGGGTCGGACCCGCATACGGCGTGGAGCAGGGCACGCCCCGTGAAGCCGTAGGTGCACAACCCGTGGAGGATCGGACGATCGAAACCGGCCCGCTTGGCGAAAGCGGGATCCGAGTGGAGGGGGTTGCGGTCACCACTGAGCCGGTAGAGAAGGGCCTGATCGCTCCGGGTGGCGTAGCTCACCACCTCGTCCGGCTCACGCGATGGGACGGGCCGGCCCGCCAGCTCGCTCTCCTCGTCGCCCTCCGGTCCACGCGGACCACCGAAGCCGCCCGCCTCCCGGATGAAGAGCCCCGTCCGGGTCGTGAAGGCCGGTGCGCCCGTGGTGGCGTCGACGGACTCGCTCTCCAGGACGACCAGGCCGGCTGACCCCTTGTCGTACATGCCGGCCACCGTGGTCGTGATGCGGACGGTGCCGGAGACCGGAATCTCGCCGTGCAGGATGATCACCTGCTCGCCGTGGACCAGTTTGGTCATGTCGATGTCGCCGAGATCGGCCATCGGCCGTCCACCCTGTCCCACGATGGTGGCAAAGGTCGGCAACACCTTCTGGTCGAGCCCGGCTGTGTTCTCGGTCGTGAACTCGAGCTCGAACCCGGTGGGGTCGAGCGCGCCGGCGCCCACCCCGAGGGCGTAGAGGAGCGCATCCCGGTGATCCCACGACCGCTCGCTCGGTTCGGACGTCATGCCCACTGCGTCGGGATTGAGTCCCATCTCCAGCCTCCCTGTCTATCCTACGTGTTTCTATGTTACGTATATCACTGTTACACTTGTCAAATGGCAACGAACGAGACCGCCGGCGCCCGGGCCCTCAGCATTGACGAACTGGCCGCGACGACCGGGACCACGACCCGCTCCATTCGCTCGTTCCAGACGCTCGGCCTGTTGGACCATCCCGACCTCCGGGGCCGGACCGGCATGTACGGCGGTCGCCACCGGCACCGGCTCGAAGTCATCCTCGGCCTCCAGTCCCAGGGGTTTTCACTGCGTTCATTGTCCGTCCTGTTCGCCGCGCATGGGCGGGGCGAATCTCTCGGGGACGTGCTCGGGTTGGGCGAGGGCGAGACCGCCCCGCAGCTCCATCCCGACCTCGAGGCGGGGGCTGGTACCGACGACGCCGAACGGTACGGATTCGGCGAGCTGCAACAAGGCCGCTCCAGCCGGCCGGTGCGGCGGCTGCTGGCCGTTGTCCCGACCACGGTCTGGGACGAGACGGCGGCGTCCTGATCCCAGCCCGACTCACTAGCGTGAGGGCCCGTGGGCCCCGGACGCGACGTGTCGCTGCACCACTGGCCCGAGGCGGCTGAGCTGGGCGCGGTGGTTGGCATGACCACCCGGCACGGCGGAGTGTCGGCGAGCCCGTATGCATCGCTGAACCTGGGGCTCCACGTAGGGGATGTGCCGGACCGGGTCATCGCCAACCGGGAGCTGGCCGCCCGGGCCTTCGGGGTCGACCTGGGCGCCCTGGTCTTCGCCCAACAAGTGCACGGCACCGGGGTCGCCGTCGTCGGCGCGGCGGATCGGGGGCGGGGGGCGCATTGCCTGGACGACGCGGTCGCCGCCACCGACATCTTGGTCACGACCGAGGCGGCCACCGTCATGGTCATCCTCGTCGCCGACTGCGCGCCGATCGCGCTGATCGACCCCGAGGCGCGCGTCATGGCCGCCGTCCACGCCGGCTGGCGCGGCACGGCGGCGGGCGCAGTGGGCCGGGCCCTCGACGCCATGGCCGAACTGGGCGGGCGCAACGATCGCGTCGTGGCGTTCATCGGCCCCGCCGTCGATCCGGGTCGCTACCAGGTGGACGAGGCGGTGCGGCGAGCGCTGACCGAGGCCACGGCGCCGCACGCGCTCCATCCGGACGTCGCCCGCCCAGATGGCCCCGAGCACTGGCTGGTCGACCTGGTGGCGGCCAATCGGCAGCAGCTGCACCTGGCGGGGGTGCCGCCGGCCCAGATCATCGATGGCGGCACATCCACCTCGGATGACGATTTCTTCAGCGACCGGGCCGCTCGACCGTGTGGCCGCTTTGCGCTGATGGCCCAGCTCCTGGCCTCGTGAACGCATGACGGCCTGCCGCCTGGCCGTAGCATGGTCCGACCGCTTCCTCGTCCGGCGGCCACCCTCCTGATGCCACCTCCCGACCAACGAGCCGAGCGCTTCCATTACGACGGCTTCACCATCGACCCGAGTCGCGGGGAGATCTGTTGCCGCTATTCGACCGGTGGCCACAGCTTCACGGAGCGCTTTGGGTTCGGGCCCGATGGACGGTGGGACGACCCCGCCACCCAGGCGGCGGCCCGCATGCTGTTCCTCCTGGCCGGTGTCTCGTACTACAAGACGACGGCCGCCCGGGTCATCGACCTCGGATCGACCACCTCCACACCGGATGAGCGCGCCTTCTTGACCCGCTATTACGTGCAGGGCCTGGGGGAGTTCGCCTACCGCAACAACATCGAGCTGCGCGACCTCGTCGTCGAGGGTCCCGACGCGCCGGACTCCTCCCCCGCCTCCTCTCCTCCTCGGTACACCCCCATCGCCGGCCACCCCCTCATCCCCTTCGGCGGCGGCATCGACTCCATCGTGACCGTCGCCGCTCTCTGCGCCGGCCCGGTGGAGGCAGCCGATGCAGCGTTGTGCATCGTCCACCCGCCCGGAGACCGTTTCGCCGCCATCGAGGACGCGGCGGCGGTGACCGGGGTGCCCGTCGTCCGCGTCACCCGGCGGCTCGATCCCCTGGTGCGCCGCTCGGAGGAGCTCGGTTTCCTCAACGGGCATGTCCCCATCACCGCCGTGATCTCGGCCGCCGCCGTGGTGGCCGCCGTGCTGGACCGCCGTGATGCCGTCGTGCTGTCGAACGAATCGTCCGCGTCGGTGCCGACGCTGCTCCATGCCGGTCAGGCGATCAACCACCAGTGGTCCAAGGGCATCGAGTTCGAGCAGAGCTTCGCCCATTTCGTGGCCGCATCGCTGGGGCCGCGTCTCTCGGTGTTCTCCTACCTGCGGCCCCGCAGCGAGTTGTGGGTGGCGCAGCAGTTCGCCCAACTCGGGGAGTTCCATGAGGTCTTCCGGAGCTGCAACCGGTCCTTCCATCAGGATCCGACCCAGCGGTTGGATCACTGGTGCGGAACCTGCGACAAGTGCTGCTTCATCGATCTCATCCTGGCTCCCTTCGTGCCCGCAGCATCTCTCCGCCGCCTCTTCGACGACCACGAGCCTCTGGAGCGGCCGGAGCTCGAAGGTCGCTTTGCCACCCTCCTCGGACTGGCGGTCGACAGCAAGCCGTTCGAGTGCGTGGGTGACCTCGACGAGTGTCGTGCCGCGCTGAGCCTCGCGGCGGCGCGGCCCGATCGGCAGCGCACGCCGCTGGTGCGGAGCCTGGTGGAACGGGTGACCGGTGCGGGGGATGGGTCGAGCCCCGCTCAGGCGGCTTCACTCCTGGTCCCGACCGGACCGCACTACATTCCCGATCGATATGCGCCCCCCGATCTCCTGGTCCCAGCTCTCTAGCGCCGCAGTCGGCCTGTGGGGCATCGGCGTCGAAGGGACAGCGAGCCTGCACCGACTGCGGGCCATGGGAGTCGTGCCGCTTTTGGTCGACGATGCGCCCGGCGCCGCCGGCGTCGAGGGCGTCGAGGGTCTCGAGGTCCGGGCCACGACACAGGGCGGACTCGACGCACTCTTGCGTTGCGACGTGGTGATCAAGAGCCCCGGCATCAGTCGCTACCGACCCGAAGTGGCCCAACTCGAACAGGCCGGCATACCCGTGCGCGGCGGACTTGGCCTCTGGCTAGAAGACACCGATCGGTCCAAGGTGGCCTGCATCACCGGGACCAAGGGGAAGAGCACCACCACGGCCCTGGCCGGGCACTTCCTGGCTCGGCTGGGTCACCGCGCCCGGGTGGGCGGCAATCTCGGCCAGCCCCCGTGGGAACCCTCGACGGAGCCCGAACCAGACCTGTGGATCATCGAGACCTCGAGCTATCAGGTGCCCGACCTCACTACCGGACCATTGGTCGCGGCCGTCACGTCGCTGTCGCCCGACCACCTGGACTGGCACGGCAGTCTCGAGCGCTATTACGCGGACAAATTGTCGCTGTGCACCAAGCCAGGCGTCGAGGTGGCCACCGTCAACGGGAACGACGTGACGCTGCGCGAGCAGGCCGACGCGCTGGGGCCGCACGTCCGCTGGATCGAGGGAGACGATACGCGGTGGTCCGCCGCGCTGGGACTTCCGGGCCGTCACAACCAGCGCAACGCCGCCATGGCGCGAGCGGTGTTGCTGGCCCTGGGCATCGAGGAAGCGGCCGATGACGCGCTGATGGCCGATGCGGCCGGAGGCTTCAGCGGGCTCCCCAGCCGCTGCCACTCGCTCGGGCGGGTCGACGGCGTGGAGTTCATTGACGACAGCCTTTCCACCAATGTGCTCCCGGCCCAGGTCGCTCTCGAAGCCTTCGGCGACCGGCCGGTGGCCCTCCTGGTGGGTGGCCATGACCGGGGGCTCGACTACACGCCGCTGGGCCATACCCTCGCCGGTCGCCAGCTGCCGACCCTGGTGGTGACGCTGCCCGACAACGGTCCCCGCATCGGCCAGGCCATTCGGGGCATCACCGGTGATCGGATCGAGGTGATCGACGCCACGGACCTCGACGAGGCGGTGGCCACGGCCTTCGCATGGTCGAAGGCGGACGGCGTGGTGCTGCTCTCCCCCGCCGCTCCTAGTTTCGGGCGGTTCGCCGACTACCGCGAGCGGGCCCGCGCCTTTGCCGATGCCGCCGCGCGATTGGGCGAACTCAAGCCCTAGACGGCGGGAGCGAGTTCCTCACGCTCGGTGAGAAAGTCCCACCAGGCCTCGGCTGCCACTCGCGCCGACTCGTGCACAACGGCGGCGTCCGCATCGACAACGGCCAGCGCTTCGGTCGACCAGCCGGCGTGGGCCACTTCCTGCGTGGTGTGGACATCCCAGAACCGCGTGCCCTCGGCATCCAGGCCGTAGTGGCGGCGCAGGCCGTCGGCCTTTGAGGCGGCGATGTCGGCGGCCTGGACTTCGTAGGCCGCCACCATGGACAAGGCAGCCACCGGGTCGCGGCCGACCGCCGAGCGAATGGCCGAGAGCAGCGCCGCGGTCGCCTTTGTCGGTGCCACGTCCTCCCGCGCTCCGGCCGCCCGGGCAAACGACTCGAACATGACGGCATGGGGTGCCGGCTCGCCCAACTCGTCGGCCAAGTTGGCCTCCACCAGGGTGCGAGCCCGGCCGGACGGGAGTTGGCCGGCGATGGCGGCCAGCGTGAGCGGCAGTTCACCCTCGAGATGGCGGTACTGCTCGGCGTAGGCGGCCAGTTCGCCGTCGGCCAGCGTGCCGGCCTCCCAGCGACGGTAGAAGGGGTGTGTCAGAAGTTGGCGTCCGGTCAGCGCGTCGATCAGAGCCTCTTGGATGTGCGCGGTGTGCATGCCGCACAGTATCTCGCCCGGCCAACCCGGCCAACCCGAGTTCCACGGGCCGTTCCGCCAACGGGCACAATCGTGGCGTGCTCAGCCTCCTGTGCTTCATCGTCGGGGGCCTGGTGGGGTGGGGGGCCTCACACGGCGGGGCGGGCGTGCAACGGGCCTGGCCCGTCATCTTGCGAGTCCAGATCCTGCTGACCTCGGCCGTGCTGTCATTGGTGGCGGCGTGGCGACTCACCACCGCGGGCGAGGTCATCGCACCCCTCGTCTTGGCTGGCGGCCTCTGGGTCATGTTCATCGCGGCCACGCTCACCCGGGGTAGCCGCAGTGAAGGCGAGGGCGCTCTCGAATCATGGGCCGTCTCTCCCAACGCCGCCTTCTGGGTGGTGCCGACGGCAACCGCCTTTGCCGGGCCCGCCGGAGCCATGATCGCGGTGCTGACCAATGTGGCCAACACGGCGGTAGGCGCCGTATGGATCCACCTGATGCGCCGGGACGCGCCGATCAATCAACGCCGGTCGACGTCGTGGGTCGATCAGTCTCCACTCCTGGCGTCGGGGGTCGGATTGTTGCTGCACCTGGTGGGGAGTGCCCCGGCATCGACCAAGGAGATCCTCACCCTGGCCGGACCTCTCCTGGCCTTCTCCGGCGCGGCGCTCTTTGCCGGGTCGGCGGTCCATCCGCACAACATGTCGGTCGAACGGACGCCCCACGCGCTCCGCCGCTGGACGTGGCTCACGGTGGTGCGCATCGGGTACTACCTGCTCATCGTCGTCATCACCACATCGACACCACTGGCGATCGTGGCCGCGCTGAGCGCGCTGAGCGCCCCCTCGTTCAATCCGGTCCAACTGGCCGTGCTGTACGGCTACCGCTCGGCCGTGGTCAATGCAGCCGTCCGTTGGGGCTGGATCCTGTCGCCCTTTGGCCTCGGGCTGGCGGCCCTTCTTCGCTGAACCTATTGACCGGAGGGGGCCTTGTGCAGCTTGAACTGGGCGCCCGACGGGTCCGTCACGGTGGCCATGCGACCGTAGGGGGTGTCCTCAGGTTCCGCCACGACCGAGCCGCCGAGGGCCTTGACCTTGGCCACGGTGGCGTCGGCGTCATCGACCTCCCAGTAGATGGACCAATGGGCGGGTACGCCTTCGGGGAGAAATGAGCTGGCGTCCATGATCCCGGCCAGTTCGTCCCCGCCGCCCGGTTGGCTCATGGTCGTGTACCGGAACTCGTCAGTGTCACCAACCGCGTTGGTCTCCCAGCGGAACACGGAACGGTAGAAGGCGACAGCGGCGGCGTGGTCCCGGGTGAACAACTCGAACCAGCCGGGCGCTCCGTGCTCGCCCAGCACGGTGAACCCCGGGAACGTGCCGGGCTGCCAGGCGCCGAGGTGAGCGCCGGTCGGGTCGATGAGCACAGCCTGGGTGCCAAGGTCGGCAACCGCCATGGCCGGCGAGACGACCTGGGCACCACCGGCCTCGGCCAACTCGAGGGTCTTGGTGATGTCATCGGTATTGAGATAGATCTTCCAGGTGTTGTCGGCCGGCATGTCGTCGCCCATGTCGCCCATGCCGCCGGCGACGGGGACACCGTCGCGGGTGAACATGAAGTACCCGCCGAATTCGGGACTCGGCTCCTGCGCCTCCCATCCGAAAAGGTCACTGTAGAAACGGCGGCTGCCTTCGACGTCGGAGGTCCAAAGATCGGCCCAACAAGGCGATCCGATGGGTGCGCTGTCACGGGTGGGCATGGGGATGCTCCTCTCGGTCGGGTGATGCTTTCCAACTACCTTGACGGATCAAGGGCCGACGAATCATCGGTCCTCCCGTATCTTCCGGCAGTTCCAAGCCGAACGCAACAGGGCGCCGCCTCGACCGGACAAGCGAGCTACCGGTCGGCGACGAGGAGGTTGGTTTCAGGTCGTGCGCAACAGATCTCGCGGCTTGGACCGAGTCGCCACCAGCGCCGGCGCCACGGCGATCAGGTTGGCGACCACCAGGACCCCGGCCACCAGCAGAGCGATGAGCCCCACCGGCACTACAGAAACCGGCACGGCGCCCAGATTGTTGGCGAAGGCACGCCAGATGGACCCGCCGACCACCACCCCCGTGGGCACACCGATCACAATGCCCGCGACGGCCAGGGTCGTGGCCTGCCAGGCCACGGTCGAGGCGACCTGGCCGTTCACGAAGCCCACCACCTTCAGCAACCCGACCTCGCGCCGGCGTTGCGACACGCTCACCACCAGCAGGTGGAGCAGCGTCGCCGCCCCGAACACGGCCAGGATGGCGCCGAAGATGAGCGGGAAATTGACCGCCTCGCCGAAGTTGATGAGTGAGGTGGGCGTGAGCGCCAGGGCGGTGAGTGAGCGGTACCCATCGAAGTAGTGGTTGATGGCGGCCTGGCCACGTGGACCCGGCACGACGCTGGCCAACACCCCGCCGTTGGTGGACTGCACCACCGCTTTTCGACAGGCGGCTCGCTGAGGACCGGGAGGGCAGGCGGCGTCTTCGTAACCGGCCAGCGTGAACACGGCGCCGCTGCCCAGGCTCACGGCGTTGCCGAGCACGGGAAGTGACAACTGCCCGACGACCCGGAACGGCACGGTTCGCCTGCCCCCCGAGGTCGACTGCACCGTGACGTGGACGATGGAACCGAGACGGGCCCCCACTTGACGCATCGTCGTCGCGCCCAGGCCGATCTCCCCGGTCGCGTCGGGAGTGTGCCCGGCCACCGATGACAGGAGGAGATGGCCTTTGAGGGCCGTCCCGGCGATGGCGCCCACCACCACCTTGTTGATCGAGATGGCGGGAAGGGCGATGCCCTTGGTGATTCTGGTGACGGCCGGGTCGTGCTCGAGGCTCCGCATCAGCCCCGGATCCGCAATCCCGCCGCTGTTGGGGTCCGAGATATTGAGCTGGAAAGGATCCCCGTATAGCTTCGGCGTGGCCGTGAGATGCGAGAGGCTGGCGCCAAAGACCGCCGTCCCACACAGCGCGATCACCGCCAGCACCGTGCCGACCAGGGCACTGCCCACCGGCACACTGGCCCCGCCGCTTCTTCGCTCGATGGCATTGCGGACGCCGATCACCACGCTCGCCGGTGCTCCGAACGACCACAACTGACCGGCCACCCTCGAGGGCCGGGCATCGAGGATCCGGTCGTCAGACCGGGAGGCACGCGCCGCCCGCACGGCCGGCCAGAAGCCGAGAACCACCACGGTCACGACGGTGGCCAGTGCGCCGAGGATGAGCACGAACGCGTCGAAGTTGATCCCGGTCGAGCTCTCCGCAACGCGTGCCTCGCCAAGCGGGGCGATCGGGGAGAGGACGGTGGCAACCAGCACGGCCCCCAATGCCCCGACCAAGCCCACCACCAGGTTCCGTGCCGTGCCGAGCATGACCAGCTGCCGGCGTTCGACCCCGAGGGCCACCATGGTGGGAAAGTCTGCGCTCTCAGCGATGCTCTGACGACCCAGCGCCTGACCGATCACGACCAGGCCGACGAGAGCGGCCAACGCAGACAGAAGCCACCACCCGATGGCTTGGGGATGGATCGATGCTTCGACCGATGCGACCTGGGAGTCCTCGTTTTGCGTGTAGACCGTCCCCCCCAAGGCGCTGGTGGCAGCGTCGAATCGGGGCAAATCGGCTGCGCCCCGATGGAGGCGGACGAAGTACACGTAGCCCGTCGCCACGTGTGGGAGGACGGTGCGGGCGAACGCTTGAGAGGCGTAGAGGTTGTACGAGGGAGTGCTGCCAGAGGGAAAATCGAACTCGGTGGCTTCGAACCCGACCACCCGCAGGGCCACCGTCGGGCCTGTGGGTTTGGGTGGAGCCCCCGTCGCGCCGTTGGCCGCCGATAACTGCGACGGGGCGTAGAAGGGCACATGGATGACGCTCCCCAGGTGTACGCCCTCGTCTTGTTGGAGGGTGTACGAGGCCACCACCTCGTAGGGGTTCGATGGATCCGGCAAGCGGCCCGACACGAGGTTGAAAGCCGGCCTTCCCTTGGTGGGGAGAACGACCACACCGAAGTACGAGGGATTCAGCGGGTGCCTACAGGCGCACGTGGGTTGGCCGTTGTCGGGGCCGAAACCCACCGTTGCCGCGCTGACCTCGGGGAGCCGGGGGATCTTCGGTGAGGGCTGAATGGCGTACACCTCGGCGTCGAAGCCGTGGCCAGCCACGAAGTTCGGGATGGCCGATTCCGTACGCCGGCCGGCGGCCGCTGCGGCCATGATCACGCCGCCAACGAGGCCGATCAGAATCGAAATGGCCAGCCACGATCGCCATCGGTGGCGCAACTGCGTCCAAAACACCAGTCCGACCGCCCGCAACGCTGCCCTCCCCGTCTCGCCGTGGCCTCATTGTGGCGGATCGGGAACAGATGGCCAAGGTGGCTAGCCCGTAAGGACGATTCGTGCTAGCACCACACTCTCGATCTCTCTGGGTCTCCTGGAGACTGATCAAACCCAGGGTGTTTCACTCGTCAGCTTCGAAGGACGGCCACCGCCGAGGGTGGATGGTTCAGCGCGAAATCAACTTTTCCGGGAAGCCAGCACCCCTGGACTTCCCAAGCCAGCACCATTGCACGTGTGGGGGTGATATGTGTGAATGGTTTCGTGACGATGTGGCGCCGAATCGGTAGCTGAGCTGTGGGATTTGTCTGGTTGCGTCTCCGGGCTGAACTCCGAGCCACCGGGCGTTCGGTCGTGGTACTGGCGCTGGTCCTGGGGATCGGCGGTGGGTTGGCGCTGACTGCGTTCGCCGGTGCTCAGCGCTCTGATTCAGCGATGCCCGAGTTTGTCGCATACAGCCTTCCAGATGACGGAGGATTCCTCTTCGGAAGCGTGTCCTCGCCGCCTGTGTCCCAAGGCGAAGCACCAAACTCGCTAGCCCTCTCCCCCGCGGAGCAGCGAGCTGTCGACCTCCCCCAGGTGGTTGCCCACTTCCAGGCGCCGTACCTGTTCTTGACGACAGATCCGACCGGCCACAACATCAACAACCTCAATTGGATCGGATCGACGGACGCCGCCTTGTATCGCAGGGTCGATCGTCCTTTGGTCGTAGCAGGACACCTGCCCGACCCAACGCGACCATTCGACATTGCCGTCAACGAGCTCGCCGCTGGACAGCATCATCTGCACGTCGGCAGCCACTTCCACATCTACGCCTACTCCGCCGCTCAGTTTCAGCACGGCGGACTCACCAACGCCTCCGAAATCGGCTCCAAGGTGCCGGCCGGTCCATCGTTCACGATGCGTGTATCGGCGATCGTACGGTTCCCGCAGGACGTCAACGCGATTGTGCCTCTGGCGGCCAAGCGAAACGTCTCCTATGAGGCACAGCAGAACGCCTACCTAACCCCCGCCTTTTTGCCCCACCTGTCCGCTGGGCTTCGGATCCCCATCCAGAAGATTCCAGAAATCAATCTCGTCGCGGTCCGTCTTCGCCACGGTGCAGGAGACTGGAAGCCGTTCGCTGCAGCCGCCACGGCAGTAGGAAAGGGTCAGATCTTCACGAGCGCCGGCAACGTGTACGGCATCCGGACAGCCGCGTCGAGCGCCGAGCGGGGAATTCACCTTGAGGTCATTGCCTTGCTGGTCTTCGGAACCATGGCCGTCTTGGTGACCCTCCTTCTCGTCGGCCAAGCCATCGCCCGTCAAGTAATGCGCAAATCCGACGACTACGCGTTGCTGCGCAGCCTCGGAGCCACCCGTCACCAGCTCATGGGCGTCGTCATCGCGTGGGCGGCGGTGATCGGCATCTCTGGCGGCGTGCTGGCCTTCGTGATCGCCGTGCTGGCGTCACCGCTGATGCCTTTTGGCCTTGCCCGCCAAGCCGAGATCCACCCCGGATTGAACGTCAATCCGGCGGTATTGCTCTCTGGCATCGTCTTCATTGCCTTGTTGATCGTCGCCTACGCCATGCTCGCGGCCTGGCGGGTGAGCCGGCGTTCTCTTGTCATGGGGCGCGACGCTATTGCTGGCCGGCCGTCAGGCGCTGTCGAGTACCTAGCCCGAACGCCAGTGCCGTTGGTGACGAGCATCGGTGTGCGCTTCGGGCTGGTGCGCGGGCGCGGTTCGGTCCCAGTCGTCACTGCCATGTTCGGCGCCATTGTGTCTGTGGCTGTCCTCGCCGCTGCTCTGACCTTTGGGACGAGTCTCCAACATTTGCTCAACAGCCCGAGCCAACAAGGCTGGAACTGGGACGTCTTGGTGGGGAATCCCAACGCCATGACCGACCAGGAGACCCATGACGCAACCCTCCTTGCACACAATCGTTTCGTCGGCGCGTACTCTGCGATCGCCATCCTGGCCGGCGCGAGCCAAGGCACCGCCGTGATTGACGGCAAGGTGGTGGACATGTTGCTGGCTTTCGATCCGCTCAAGGGATCGGTGTACCCGCCGCTGCTTGAGGGCCACGCCCCCCGCGCAGCGAACGAGATCGTGCTCGCAAGCCAAACGCTCCAAAGGCTGCACCGACAGATTGGGCAGACGGTGACGGTTGGTGGCCCTCAAGGGCGGCCACTCACCCTTCGCGTCGTTGGTCGCATGATCTCGCCGTCGGTGGGTGACCTCTTCACGAACAACATGGGCGACGGCGGGTGGGTGTACGGGCCAGCCGTGCGCAAGCAACTGACACAAGCGCCGGCTAACCCGGGCAGCTCAGTTCCCCCAACGGTATTCACGCTTTTCGCTGTGCGTTACGCGCCGGGTGTGTCGCCGACGGCTGCTTTTGCCAGTTTGCAGCACGACTTCGGACGGACCGTACTGAGACAGTTGCCCTCCGAAGACGTCCTCAATCTCCAGAGTGTCGATCGCCTCCCAACGCTGTTCGCCGGCCTCGTCGCGATCCTCGGCGTGGCGACCGTGGGCAACACCCTTGTCGCCTCGGTACGCCAACGCCGCCGAGACCTGGCCATCTTGAAGACCCTCGGGTTCGTCCGTCGTCAGGTTGCCGAGGTGGTCGCCTGGCAAGCGACGTCCGTTTCCCTCGTTGCGTTGCTCGTCGGGCTCCCTGTTGGTGTCGCATGCGGGCGGTGGGCTTGGAATCTGGTCACTCCTAGCATCGGGTCGGTATCCCCGGCGGTCGTTTCGACAGTAGCGATAGCCGCCGTGGTCCCTGCAGCGTTGCTGATCGCAAACGTCATCGCCGCTTGGCCGGCATGGGTGGCGGCGCGGGTGGCACCGGCGGTCGTCATGCGAAGCGAATAGCGATGCCGGCTGGGACGGGATGAGAGCCGTTGTTGGGGCAGAGTTGGGCAGAGTTGGGACCGTTCCCGGTCCTCGCATTTGAATCTCTACAACTCGGGATGCAGGGCAACCGTCCGGCTCGTCGAGAGCACCTTGTCGGCGGGTGCTTTCGATCGGCCGAGTGCTGCCTCCAGGTACAACTGTCAGTGTGGGCAATTCTCCGACCGCGCCAGCCGTCGCCTGGCAGCCGTCGCTGTGGGCAGACCAAAGCACCGTCGTCGACGTGTCCTTCCGCGGCCTCGAGCGAGTCCAACTGGACGAAGACTCCTGGGTGGACCACTGCCCGCGCTGGATGTCGGGCTCCGAACGGGCCTTCGAGGAGCTGCTACGACACGTCGCCTGGAGCCAGAGGCGTCGATGGATGTACGACCGGGAGGTCGACGAACCACGGCTCACCTCCTGGCAAAAGATCGACCAGCAGACCGCTGTCGCGTACCAATGGCTCGAGGACGCTCGTGTGTCGCTGTCCGCACACTACGAAGTCCGGTTCGACTCGGTAGGGATCAATCTCTACCGCGACGGCGCCGACAGTGTCGCCTGGCACCGCGACCGCATACCCCCCGAGATCGTGGATCCCGTGGTGGCCCTCGTGTCACTCGGTGAGCCACGCACATTCCTGCTGCGCCCGCAGGGAGGTGGGAAATCGCGCGCGTTCAGGCTCGGGCATGGCGACCTTCTTGTCACCGGTGGCCAGACGCAACGCCGCTTCGAGCACAGCGTCCCGAAGGTGAAGTCGTCGGGTCCTCGGATGAGCATCGCGTTGAGGCACGGCGTCGGCTAACCCGAAGGGTGACCGCCCTGCTGGTCGATGACCGCTGTCTTGTCGGACGCCGACTGTCGACGGGGGTCGCTGTGAGGGCCGGTTGCCGCAGGAGTGCCCGGACCGATGCCGAGACTGCATGAGTGGCCGGCTACGTCGGTCTCAATGCCGCCGCGGTGATCGCTTGTATCTCGTCTTGTTCGAGTTGGAGCGAGCGCCGCAGCGAGGTTGTCTTCGAGGTGCGCAAGGGTTGCTGTCCCGGGGATGGGCAGTGTGACGGGAGAGACTGCGAGTAGCCAGGCCAGGGCGATCTGATTGGTGTTTGTGCTGTGCCGGGAGGCGGCCGCCGTCAGGACCTGTTGGTGTATCGGGTCGTTCCACCCGCGAAGGGGGCGGTAGGGGATGAAACCGATCACGTTCGACTCGCATTCGATGAGCATGTTGTGCCAGTCGCCGTTGGCGAGGTTGAGGCGGTTCTGCACCGTTGCGATGTCGGTGATGGTCCGGGCGACGGCGAGCTGTTCGGGTGTGACGTTGGAGACGCCGATGTGCCAGATCTTTCCCTCGCCCCGTAGGGCGCTGAGTGCGCCGATCGACTCGGCGTAGGGGACAGCTGGGTCGGGGGTGTGGAGCTGGCAGGAGATCGATGCGCTCAAGTCGAAGCCGGCGCAGAGATGCCTCGCAGGCAGAGCGAAGGTGGTCGGGGTGGCCGTTAGGCGTCCAGCCGATCAGCTCTCCTGTGGCTGACTCGCCGCTGGGGCCGGTGCGTTCGTAGCCTCCCCCTTGGTCGCGATGAGGAGGCCGTCGTAGGGAAAGAGCGCCTCGGCGATGAGCTCCTCTGACACGCCGGGGCCGTACGCATCTGCCGTGTCGATGAGCTGGACGCCCAGTTCCACGGCCCGGCGTAGCAGCGCTCGTGCGGCAGACCGGTCGCGGGGCGGGCCCCAGATACCTTGACCGGTCATTCGCATGGCCCCGAAGCCGAGGCGGCGAACCTCGATATCACCGCCGACCGCAAACGTGGTCGTCGTCATCGTCCTTCGATATACCCCGGCTCGTGCGCCCCATGCGCTATCGGAGCCCTTTGTGCGACCCACCCGCACCCAGAGACGGTTCTCGGCGTTAGGTTCACTCTCTCCGCTTGAGCGTTGCGAGAGATCGGGGCAGAACCCCGGCGGTCTCAAGCTCCGCCCGGAGTTGGCAGGAGGAGCGGAATAGGGCGGTCTGGATCCCTAACTCGCTGGCCGCCTCGAGGTTCTCATTGGTGTCGTCGATCATCAACGTCGTTCTCGGCTTCAGTCCGAAACGGTCGAGCAGTCGCGTGAAGACGGCGGGCTCCGGTTTCGCCACGCCTTCCCGACCGGAGACGACGGTACCGTCAAACCAACCGAGAAACGGAAATCGCTCGAGGCGCAGCGGATACGTTTCCGCCTCCATGTTGGTGAGGGCGTAGCAGGGCACCCCGGTTTCTTTCACCGCTCGGAGAATCTCCACAGATCCGGCGTCGACGCCGCCGATCATCTCCTCGCTGCGTGTCGACCATGCCCAGATCAGTTCGGAGAACTGGGGATAGCTGGAGGCGAGCTCGGCGCATGACGCCGCGGTCGAGACGCCCCGGTCGTGGGGGGCATGCCACGCCGGCGAACAGATCTCGGCAAGAAACCATTCCATCTCCGCCTCGTCCGCGAACAGCTTGCGGTAGAGGTGCCGAGGGTTCCAGTCGAGCAGGACCCCACCCACATCAAAAACCACGGCCTCTATCGGGCGCTTCCTACCAGAGATGGTGTCGGATCGCACAAAACTAATGTTAGATTGAACATCATGGATGTGCAAATGCGCCACCAGTTGATCATGCAGGCTCTCCGTCAACGCAGTCCGGTCCTGGTCGGGGAGCTGGCCGCCACACTGGACTGCTCCGAGATGACCGTGCGCCGTGACCTTGAGTCGCTCGAGCGCAGTGGGGGCCTACGACGTGTGCACGGGGGTGCGACAAGTGTCTTCCTCAGTGCCGAGGAGACCCCGTACGGCATTCGGGCCCTCGAGGCCCACGAAGCCAAGGCCACGATCGGCGCAGCTGCCTCCAGCCTCTTGACCGACGGGGAGACGGTCATCCTCGACGGTGGAACCACTGCCATGGAGGTGGCACGAGCGCTCCGAAACCGGCGGATGACCGTCATGCCACTCGCTCTCAGGCCCGTTTTTGAGCTGCACGAATGCCCAGGCATCAAGCTCCTCCTCCCAGGGGGTGAAGTTCGTCCCGGCGAGTTGTCGTTGATGGGAAGTCTCACCGAGCCATCCTTTTCGCAGCTCCGGTTCGACACGTGTGTTATGGGTCCGTGCGGCGTCGACGCCAAGGCGGGCATCACGACTCACCTACTCGCCGAGACAGCGGTGAAGCGGGCCGCCGCGAAAGCCTCGCAACGGGTCATCGCGGTGGCCGACTCCTCGAAGCTCGGCCGCGTGGCGTTCGGCCATATCTGCGATCTCGACGACATCGACATTCTCCTCACCGATGCCGAAGCTGATCCGCAGAGAGTGGACGAGTTGCGCGCGGCGGGAGTCGACGTCCGCTGCGTCTGACGCTGCTCCCAGGCCCGAATCGAACGGCACCGGCCTCGGCGGATCGTTGGCCACGCCTGGCCGTCATCGCCGTGTTCTTCGTGCACGGCTTCCTATTCGCCTCCTGGACGGCCCACATCCCGCAGCTGAAACATCACCTCGGTCTGAGCGACGGCCGACTCGGACTCGCCTTGCTCGGGGCTCCCATCGGCTCGGTCCTGGCGATCGTGGTGGCCGCCCGCCTCCTGCCGATCGTGGGAAGCCAGCGGATGGTGCGCCTGGCCCTACTCGGCTACTGCGCCTCGGGACCGTTCATCGGGCTCACCGGTTCGCTGGGTACGTTCTTCGTCGCATTTCTCTTCTGGGGCTTCTTTCAGGGGACGCTTGACGTGTCGATGAACACCCAGGCGATCACGGTCGAGCGGTTCTCGCGCCGCGTGCTGATGCCAGGTTTCCACGGGTCGTGGAGTACTGGCACCCTGATCGGCGCGGTAGTCGGAGCAACGGCGGTGGGGCTAGGTCTTTCGCTGAGCGAGCAACTGCTCGTCCTGGCGGCACTGTGTCTCCCCGTCGTGGGCTGGCTTACGACACGGATGATCCCTGACCGGCGAGACGGTGGCGACCCCGAATGTTCGAAGGACTTGCCGGACGCACGCGGTGGGCTATTTCAGAGTGCGGTCTTCGTGCTGGGAGGGATCGCCTTCGCGGGCATGTTGTGCGAAGGTGCCGCAGCAGACTGGGCCGCCGTCTACATGCGCAATTCGCTGCACGCCGTACCCGTGGTCGCCGGACTGGCCTTTGCCGCCTATGCCCTCGCGATGGTGATCGTTCGGCTCTCCGGCAATCGGCTCTTCACCAGGTTCGCCGTCCATCGTCTGCTGTCGCTCCTCGCCGCCATTGGCTCGCTCGGGTTCGCGGCCGGTCTCGTCATCGCCCGGCCGGCGAGCCTGCTCGTCGGGTTCGCTTTTCTCGGCGCCGGGCTCGGAAGCGTCGTCCCGATGATCCTCCGTGCAGCCGGAGCGGTGGACAACCTGGACACCGGGAGGGCGGTGGCCGCAGTGGCCGGCTGTGGGTGGGCCGGCTACGTCGTGGGACCGGTCGTGATCGGTGAAATCGCCTCAACAACGACACTGCATACCGCCCTATTTTTGATCCCAATTCTGGCCGGTGCCGTAGCGGTGGCCACGGGGACTGCGAAGGCCCTGAGGCCCGTTACGCCGAGCGCACACACAAGTGAACCTGCGATCAGAGCCCTACCAACCGAACCTCAAATCAACTGAACTCGACTAGGGCTGAGGACGCAAATTAGAAGCAGACGCACCGAGACGACGAGCCATCGACCATCCGCGCTTGACCCGGTGGCACTCGATAACGGTATCCGCTTGCCCCACGATTCGCCCCTAAGCCCCCACATCTGCTGATTGTGGACCTTCGCGTTTCGCGTGCTTGGCTTTCCCGATTTCCCCCATGCCCGGACGATTGATCCACTTTTCCGGATCGGGGAGGTCACCGATCCGTGTGAATACCAGCGTCAGCTTTAGCTCCAGCTCGGTTCGCGCCCTAACGCACTGCTGGCGAACTTCGTCGCCGTTACTTAGTTTCATTCCGGGCATACGGATCCCCGCCGCCATGCCCCTATTGAATGCCAGCATTTGGGTGATTTTCATCGTTTCAGGCAAGTCGGGCAAAAGTCCCATCATCGTGTAGGCGAGGCGATCCTGAGCTATCCCCGTTGGGTTGGCCGGGTCATCGGACACGTAGATCGCCTCGATGGCCGCACCGATCTGCTCTATCCGGCGGACGATTTGGTCCGACCTCACTTCCCGTGCGGCTTCTAGGCCGAGTCGAACCGTCCACCAAGCAAAGATGACTGCCACTGCCGCCAAAGCGACTGTGACGGCACTGAGAGCCTCCACTGGCTACCGTCAACTCACCTGGGATGATTTCCAGCCCGTCATCGCCACAGGAAGAACCTGCTCATTCAGATCCAGCCCATCTGGATTGCTCGCGTGACCATGGGCGATCAGTTCCTTAAATGCCGACCATCGCAGATGACGGTGAGCTTCAGGGACCGGTGATCGGCGCATCTCGCCGCCGCGAGTTGGGAGGGCCCACCAAGCCCGTCTCTCAATCTGCTCGGTGTCAACCCAATGCTGGCCGCCTGATCGGACGAAAGGATCACTACTCGACCGCACGAATCGACCCTGGTTGCACGCTTCCCTCCACCGACAATGGCCCTGCACCTGGGCGCAGCAACTGTAAGCCATTTGAGGGGTACAACACACTGGAAATAAATGTCGCCGGTAGGACAGCGCAAACCGAGTCCGTCGGGATTTTTGGGGCTTCGGCTCAGCCCTTCGTCGCGTGTCCGGGGGCGTTCATCCGTGCGGATAAGCGGCACCGAAGCAGAGGGGGCGGTTCGTACCCGTGCTCGGATTCCCAGCGTCGGGCGCGGGTACAAGCCGGGTGGCTGGAACGGTTTACGGGATCCGGAAAGCCATATGCCGGCGCGGATTCGGGGAGGGGCGTCCGCTCCTCCCCGAATCCGCATTCCAATACGTTGAGTCCACCCGCCGTGTCACGTTCCCTTGTCCATCGTCCACGACTTGCGGCTCGTGCCGCACATTGGCGTTGTCCGCTGACCTGCACATTACGAGACAGGTCGGAGTGATCTCGCTATGTCCCGGCGTTTCCCGCTTGGTCCCAATCTGTCCTGGTCACAAGGCGTGGGGTTTTGGGATTGGGAACCAGCGGGACTCTGCGGAACGGATTGGGAGCCAAATGTTGGGACAGAGTTGGGACAAGTCCGCCATCGCTGGCTTGATGTTCTGGTCTTCGTAACGCAGCTCAAAGGGACCTGCGCTCGAGTCAGTTGCCTGCCGAGGAACGGCCCGATCCGGGCACCTTCGCTCGAAGTCGTGCATGTCGCTGGGGACTCAGCTGTCGGGCGTGACCGCATCCAATCGGCGCCGAACCTCTGACGTGTTCACGCCGAGAGCGCTTAGCAGCACCGCCGCAGGATCTGGTGGTTGGAGAGTGAGGATCTGCGCCAGCACCTGCTGGGCGGTGACCTGGAGCCTCCGACGGTTGGGCTTAGACGCTTCCTCAAGCACCTTCTTTGCCGCCGGCGTCATGCGGAGGCGATCTTTTTGCGCGACGTCTCTGAGCCTCGGCTTCTTCGGCACGGCGCGCATCGGCAGTGGGGGAGCGTCGGTGCCGGACCCCAGGCCCAGGGCACCCAGGGCTTCGTGATCGAGCGACTCAAGGGCCAGGCGAGCTTGCTGCAGGCTCACGCCCAACACGACTTCGATCGAGGGACTCTCCAACAAGGCGAGCAAGATGTGATCGGTGCCAGTTCGGCGATCACCCCGGCGACGAGCCTCCTCACTGGCCTGCAGACAGATGGCCCAGGCGTGAAGCACCTCTGGCGCAACGCATTCGGTGGTCATGATGACTCCTTGTTGTATTTGGTATGCACGGATTGGCGGGTGACGCCCAAAGCGTCTCCGATCTGCTGCCACGACCAGCCCTTTTCCCGGGCCGACGCGACGTGGTTCGTTTCGACCCTCTCAGCCAGGCGATGTAGCGCCAACGAGGCGCGAAGCCCAATTGCCGGGTCATCCGACGAGAGATTCACGCTGAGTTTCTCGATGTCCATGCCTGTCAGTTTAGACTGACATCCCTGTTTTGTCAAGCTAAACTGACACAGCAGATCGTCCGGGTAAATGACACCCTCTTGGAGGCGTCAGCCGACTTCTGCCAACTCCCGAGACCGCGCTCAAAGGACGGCGGGTCACCGACCAAGGCGGCAATTGTTGGGACGGCCACATATCTTGCTATCGGTCGAATCAACGGAAGGAGCCTCTGACCTGGGCTTCTGGAGCCTGAGAGCGGATTCGAACCGCTGACCTGCGCATTACGAGTGCGCTGCTCTACCGACTGAGCTACCCAGGCATGCCTCATGCCTCTCCCTGCGGGGCCGGAATCAAAAGGCCGCCGACCGCCCGGGCGAAGCGGGACAATCGTAGGCGCTGGCCGACCGCTGACCGACCGGCCCCACCGCTGACACGCCGTTACACGGTCAACGCGCCCAACCGCACCAGCAGGGACTGCAGCAGCAGCGATTCCTGGGGGTTCCTGGGCAGAGCCTGCGTCGCCTCGGTGATGAGGGACACCGCCTGGACGGCCGCCCGAGCGTGTTCGTCGTGGGCCGTGCTCTTCTCGCGGTTCACCGCGACCGCCCGATCTCGATACGACCGCGCCAACACGCCCAGTCCCGCCCGCAGCGCGTCGGTGCGCCACCGCCGCTCCTCTCGCGTATGGCGATCGGTGATTTCCTTGCGCCCCGGCAGGCCCCGCTGTCCCATTTCCTTGGCCTCTTCGGTCAGGCGCTCAATTTCCCTGGCGTGGGCCGTACGCAACGGTTCGGTGGCCCGGTCGGCCGACTCGAGCAACTGAGCCGCCAGGGTCGCGGCCACGGCGCCCGAGCCGTTCAGCCGATTCGGCACCGACGACCACAGCGCGGCGCGGGTCGCGACGTCGGGGTCGTCCAACATGACCCGGGCCCGTCCCGGGTCCCCTCCGCTGGAGTCGGCCACCACCGCGGCGATGTCGTCGGCCACGCCCCGGTCCAGCAGCCAGCGAACCAGCACCTCCCGGGGCACCGGAGGGAACGGGATGACCACGCACCGGCTGGCCACCGTGGCCAGCTCCGGGGTCACGTCATCGACCAAGAGCACGAAGACCGTGGGGCCCGGGGGCTCCTCCAGGGTCTTGAGCAGAGCAGGAGCGGAGTGCCCGCCCAGATGGACGTCGGTCGCCACGATGACCTGTCGGGCGGCCCCGAGGGGATGGCGCGCCGCCAGCGCCACTAGACGACGCATGTCATCGACGGTCAGTGAAGGACCGCTGCGATGCACGACGTGGAAATCGGGGTCGGTGCCGGCCAGAGCCCTGCGACAGGTCGCACAGACGCCACAACCGCCCTCGGGACAGAGCAGCGCCGCCGCGAAGCCGTGGGCCGCCGCGAGGCCGCCGTTCCCCGACGGGCCCCGGAAGAGATAGGCATGGACCGGATTCGCGGCACTGGCCCGCAACACCTCGATTGCATGTTCTTGGCCCACCACCTCGTCGAACAGTGAGGGGGCTGGACCACCGTCGCGCACGCTCAAACGACCATCCCCGATGGGTCACCGAATCGTTGGCGCACCACCTCGACGATACGGGCCGTGAGGTCCTCCACCGGCACGGTCCCGTCCACCACCACCCAGTGCTGGTCGTCACCGGCGACCAGGGCCAGGAACCCGTCCCGTACCCGCTGGGCGAACTCGGGCCCCAGCCGCTCCAGACGATCGGGTGCGCTCTGGGCCAGACGGGCCTGCGCTACCTCGACGGGCACATCAATCAACACCGAGAGGTCGGGAGCCAGGCCGGCGGTGGCCCACGCCACCATGCCCTGCAACTCGTCGACCTGGAGCCCACGCCCGTAACCTTGATACGCCAACGTCGACCCCGAGAATCGATCGCTCACCACCCACTCGCCAGCGGCCAACGCCGGCGCAACGATCAGGGCGATGTGCTCGGCCCGATCGGCCGCCATCAACAGCGCCTCGGCCCGCAGCGTGATGGGCGGCGCGTCCGGCGCCAGCAGAAGTCGGCGCAAGGCGACACCGAGGGCCGTCGCCCCGGGCTCATGAGACAGTCGGGCTCCCAGCACGTCCGCCACGGCGCGGGCTTGGGTTGACTTGCCCGAACCGTCGATCCCCTCGAACGCGAGCAGGCGGCCCGGTGCCGTCACGTCAGAACGGTTCGAGTGCTTCGGTCTGCTCCGCCGCGGCCGCCTTGGTGGCGGCCTGCGTGACACCGGTGGCCTTCTTGGCCGATTTCTTCACCGCCATGGCCTTCTTCGCCGTCTTCTTGGCTGTGCCCTTGGCCGCCTTCTTGGTTGTCTTCTTGGCCGCCTTCTTGGCCCCGCCGGACTTCTTCTTGCGCGTCGACGGCCCGGCGGCCCGGCGCTCGGCCAGGAGCTCCGACGCCCGGTCCATGGTGATCGACTCGACCACATCGCCCTTGCGCAGCGAGGCATTGGTCGTCCCGTCGGTCACGTACGGCCCGAAGCGACCCTCCCTGAGTACGACCGGAAGCTGGGTGGCCGGATCGACCCCCATCTCGCGCAGGGGGGCGGCAGCGGTGCGTCCCCGGCGCTGCTTGGGTTGGGCGAAGAGCGCCTGGGCCTCTTCGAGCGTCACCGTCAGCAGCTGATCCTCACTGGTCAGACTCCGGGTGTCGCTCCCCTTCTTCAGGTAGGGGCCGAACTTGCCGTTGTGGGCCACCACCTCGTCGCCGCTCTCGGGGTCCTTCCCCACGTTGCGCGGGATCCGCAACAGCTCGAGGGCCTGCTCGAAGGTGAGGGTGGCGGGGTCCATGGTCGAAAAGAGCGACGCCGTGCGCGGCTTGGGCGCACCGTCACCGGCCTCGCCGACTTGCACGTAGGGACCGAAGCGGCCGGCCTTGACCTGGACATCGAGTCCCGACTCGGGATCGGTCCCGAGCACTCGATCATGGGACGGCGCCGCCAGGAGCTCTTCGGCCCGGGGAACCGTCAGCTCGTCGGGAGCCATGTCGTCGGGCAACGAGGCGCGGTCGTCCCCCCGCTGGAGATAGGGCCCGTAGCGCCCGACCCGAGCCACGATCGGCACACCGTCGGCTCCCTCGCCGATGGGGATGGAGTTGATCTCACGGGCGTCGATCTCCCCGAGGTGAGCCGCCACGCTGGCCTTGAGCCCCATGGCCTTGCCGTTGGCCGCGGTCGCACCATTGGCCCCGGCCGCCCCGGCCGCCCCAGTCACTGCGGCACCATTGCCCGACTCGGGTGTCGGCCCCGAGGTGCCGAAGTAGAAGCGCGTGAGCCAGGGCAGCGCTTCCTCACGGCCCGAGGCGATCTCGTCGAGGTCGTCCTCCATGCCGGCCGTGAAGCCGTAGTCGACCAGGTTGCCGAAGTAGCGCTCGAGCAGGCCGACCACGGCGAAGGCGGTGAAGCTCGGCACCAGCGCCGTACCCTTCTTCCACACGTAGCCGCGGTCGAGGATGGTGGCGATGACGCTGGCGTAGGTCGACGGCCGGCCGACGCCGAGCTCCTCCATCGCCTTGACCAACGACGCTTCGGTATAGCGAGCGGGCGGTTGCGTGGTGTGGGCCCCGGGCTCGAAGGACGTCCCGTCGACCACGTCGCCGACGGTCAGCGCCGGCAGCACCACCTCGCGGTCGGCCAGTTCGGCGTCGGGATCGTCCTCCCCTTCGACGTAGGCCCGCAGGAACCCGGGAAAGGCGATGACGCGGCCACTGGCCGAGAACTCCGCCTCCTGGCCGGCGGCCGTGCCGCTCGGGACGGGACTCACCAGGCGGACCTGCGCGCTGGTGCCGGTGGCGTCGTTCATCTGGGAGGCCACCGTGCGCATCCAGATCAGCTCGTACAGGCGGAGCTCGTCCCCGTTGAGCTGGCGCCCGGCTTGATCGGGGGTGCGGAAACTCTCGCCGGCCGGGCGAATGGCCTCGTGGGCCTCCTGGGCGTTCTTGACCTTGCGCTCGTAGCGCCGGGGCGTGTCGGGCACGAAGGCGTCGCCGTACATCTGGCGAGCCTGCGTGCGGGCCGCCGTGAGGGCCTGGTCCGAGAGCGTCGTCGAGTCGGTACGCATATAGGTGATGAAACCCTGCTCGTACAGCCGCTGGGCCACCTGCATGGCCCGCTGCGCGCTGAAGCGCAGCTTGCGCCCGGCTTCTTGTTGCAGGGTCGAGGTCATGAAGGGCGGGGCCGGGGAGCGGCGGAACGGCTTCTCGGTCACGGCGCTCACCGTGAAGGACGTGCCGGCCAGGGCCGAGGCGACCGAGGTCGCTTCCTCCTCGACCAGCACCCGGGCGGCGCCCTTCTGCACGCCGTCGTCGTTGAAGTCCCTTCCGGTGGCGATGGTCTGGCCGCCCAACGACACCAGGGCGGCGCCGAAGCCGGCCGGAGCCGCGCTGTGAGTGAACAGCCCGTCGATCCCCCACCAGGTGGCCGAGTTGAACCGCATACGGGCCCGCTCGCGTTCGACCACCATGCGCGTCGCCACGCTCTGGACCCGCCCGGCCGAGAGCCTCGGCATGACCTTGCGCCACAGGACCGGCGAGACCTCGTAGCCGTAGAGGCGGTCCAGGATCCGCCGGGCCTCCTGGGCATCGACCAGACGTCGATCGAGGTCGCGCCACTCCTCGACGGCGCGGCCGATGGCCTCGGGCGTGATCTCGTGGAAGACCATGCGCTTGACCGGGACGGTGGGCGAGAGCACCTCGGAGAGATGCCAGGCGATGGCCTCGCCCTCCCGGTCTTCGTCAGTGGCCAGGTAGACCTCGTCCACTGTCTTGAGCAGTCGCTTCAGATTGGCCACGACGGACTTCTTGGAGGAGGAGACGACGTAGAGCGGCTTGAATCCGTTGTCGACATCGACCCCGAGCCGGGCCCACGCTTCACCTTTGTAGGCCGCCGGTACTTCGTCCGCCCCCCGGGGTAGGTCCCGGATGTGGCCGACGGAGGACTCCACGATGAAGTCCGGGCCCAGCATGCCGCCGATGGTCCGGGCCTTGGCCGGCGACTCCACGATCACCAGGGCCTTACTCACGGCGTGTCCGACTCACGAAGGACCCGTTCGAGCATCGAGGCTTCTCTCAGTCCAGGTCGGCATGGTCCCGCAAGGTTGAAGGCCCGACACCGGCCTGTCAAGACCGGCCGCGTCCAGGGGTACCGAGGTACCCCTGTTTCCTCGGGCCCTGACCAGGTCAGTTGCCCGATACGGCGGCCACGGCCGGGGCGGGCTCGGCCTCGCCGGCATCGGCGTCGGCATCCATGGACTCGGTGGCCCGCTTGGAGAAGGCCAGTGCCCCGATCAGGATGACCAGCGCCACCCCGGCGATGCTGAGCCGCGCGCTGGTGTTGTGACGCAGCGCGATGACGGCGGGCAGGATGAGCAGCGAGACCAGGTTCATCACCTTGATCAGCGGGTTCAAGGCGGGGCCGGCGGTGTCCTTGAAGGGGTCACCCACGGTGTCACCGATGACGGCGGCCTTGTGCGCCTCGGAACCCTTGCCGCCCTCGTTGCCGTCCTCGATGTATTTCTTGGCGTTGTCCCAGGCGCCACCCGAGTTGGACAAGGTGTTGGCCATGAGTTGTCCGGTCAGGATGGCGGCGGCAAGGAAGGCGCCCAGCGCCAGGTAGTTGAGGCCGAAGCCGACTATGGCCGGCGTCAAGATGGCCAGGAGCGCCGGCGTGGCCAACTCGCGTTGGGCGGCCGCGGTGCAGATGGAGATGACCCGCCCGTACTCGGGTTTCTCGGTGTAGTCCATAATCCCGGGGTGCTCCCGGAACTGGCGCCGCACCTCGAGCACCACGGTCCCGGCCGAACGGCCGACGGCGCGGATGGCCAACGATGAGAAGAGGAAGGCCACCGAGCCTCCGATGAGCAGCCCGATAAAGGTGGTCGGGTTGGCCACGTTGATCTGAATGGCGTTGAACAACTTGGCCCCCGTGGCGTGCAGCTCGGGAATCTGCTGGCCGATGGTCTCGATGAACGAGGCGAACAGGGCCACCGAGGCGATGACCGCCGAGCCGATGGCCACCCCCTTGGTGATGGCCTTGGTGGTGTTGCCCACCGCGTCCAGGCTGACCATGATCCGCTCGGCTTCGCCGGAGAACTCGCCTGACATCTCGGCGATGCCGGCCGCATTGTCCGACACCGGGCCGAAGCTGTCCTCTGAGACCACCATGCCAGCGGTGGCCAGGAGGCCGATGCCGATGAGGGCGATCAGGTAGAAGGTCAGTTCAATATTGCCGTCACCCAGGCCGATGGCCACACCCAGCGCGATGGCAATAGCCAAGATGGCGTAGACCGAGGACTCCAGGCCGATGGCGATACCCGACAGCACGGTGGTGGCCGGACCGGTCCGCGCCGACTTGGCGATCTCCCTGACCGGGCTGCGTTCGGTCGAGGTGAACTGCTCGGTGATCTGGCTGGCCACCAGCGACAGGACGACGCCGGTCAAGACGGCGTAGAAGACCTTGAGGTTGTGGACGTAGTACTGGGCGACCAGGAAGGCGCCGATGACGGTGAGGACGGCGGCCAGCCAGAAGCCCCGGTTGATGGGAGCCATGGCGTTGCGGTCGCTCTTGCGCGCCTTGACCACCACCACCCCGATGACCGAGGCGAAGATCCCGATGGCCGGGATGATGAGTGGGAAGAGCACCGCCGGCGTCGGGTTGACGTGATGCAGCTTGGAGGAGAGCGAGTTGAAGGCGGTGTAGCCCAGGATCAGCGCGGCGATGATGGTGATCTCGTAGGACTCGAAGAGGTCGGCCGCCATTCCGGCGCAGTCACCGACGTTGTCGCCCACGTTGTCGGCGATGGTGGCGGCGTTGCGGGGGTCGTCCTCGGGAATGCCCGCCTCGACCTTGCCCACCAGGTCGGCGCCGACGTCGGCCGCCTTGGTGAAGATACCGCCGCCGACCCGCATGAAGAGGGCCAGCAGCGAGGCGCCGAAGGCGAAGCCGATGAGCACGGCGGTGGCGGAGTTCTGGAAGATCAGGACGATGGCGGTAGCCCCGAGCAGGCCCAGCCCGACGCAGAGCATGCCGGTGACCGCGCCGGTGCGGAAGGCCACCCGCAGGGCACCGGCCATGCCGCCGCCCTTGGCGGCGGCCGCCGCCGTGCGCACATTGCCTCGCACGGCGATGCTCATGCCGATGAACCCGGTCAGACCCGAGAAAGCCGCCCCGAAGAGGAAGCAGATGACGCGGTAGAGGCCGTCCTGGTTGAAGGTGAGCGCAATCGAGGCGTCGGGGCGCACCACCTTGGTGGCGGTGAAGAAGATGAGGACGGCCAACGGGACGACGATGATGATGATCGTCCTGAACTGACGCTTCAAGAATGCCTCGGCCCCCTCCTGGACGGCCAGGGCGATCTCCCGCATTTTCGGCGTGCCGGTATCGGCGGCCAGGACGTTGCGGGCGAGCAGGAGGCCGGACGCGATGCCGACCACGCCGGCGGCCAGACAGATGTAGAGCCAGGTCTTGTCCGTTCCGCCGAGTTGGAAGTTCTGATAGCCACCATCGCCAGCGGCCAGGAGGTTGATCATGCCTGGGTGTGCCCTTTCTCTGTCTCTCTGTGTATCGGTTTTCTGTGTATCGGTCTGTTTCTTCGAATCGAACGAAACTTGGCAAAACTTGTGGCCGATGCGCCCTCTCAGTGCCCACCCCGCCCTCGGTGCTGAATTCCCATGTGGGGGCGCCCGGTGGTTGCGCACCCGACGACGGGCCGGGGGGGACGTTAGCGACTGGCGGGGGGAGGAGCAAGACTCGTCTCTACCGGTTCCCCGCCGGTACCCGGACGATCAGCCTTCGGTCGGGTCCTGCTCGGCCCCGGCCACCAGCTCGATCGAGGGGTTGAGCATGGCTGGGCGCCGCCCCCACGCGCCGACCATGCCTTCGGCCACCAGGCGGGCGCCCGGCTCGATGCCGGCGATTTTCGGTCGCCCCACGAACACCAGCAGCAGTCCGCCGGTGCCGTCGCTGAGGACGCATTCCAGATTCTGAGTCCCGGCCCGGGGCTGGACCCGCACCGACTTCACCCGGCCGGCCACCTTGACCCTCTGCCGCGAGACGACGCTGCCGATGGGGGTGGTCACCCCGGCCCGGCGTGCCAGCGCGTCGTCGGCCTCGGACACTGCGGTGGGCCGGCGCGAACCCTCCCGGCGGACGGGACGGTCCAGGCCGCCCCGCCCCTCGGCGTCAACCGGGGCGTCGGCGGCTGCTGCCGTTCCGTTGTCGGACGACGTATCGCGTTTGGTGCTCCGAAGCCGGGACTTCTGTACCGCCTGGCCATAGGAGCGCACCCGGTCGCCGAACTGACCCGGCAGGTTGTACGGGATGATGGTGGCACTGACGTGGGGCACCTGGGACAGCACGCCGGCGATCTTGTCAGCCGTGCGGTCGTGCAGGAAGCGCTGCCATACCCGGCGGTAGCCGCGTCGGGGCAACAGGACGGTGCACTCGGTGTCGCCGTCGAGAGTGGCGTCGGCCACCAATTCGATGGCGGCGCGACCGAGCCGACGGTCGGGGGTCTCGATGATGTCGAGCGGCAGGCGGGACAGACCGAGACGTCCCCACTCCTCTTCCAGTTCCCGGGCCTCCTTGGAGTCGATGTCGAAGTGCACGGCCCGGAGGTCATCGGGCGTGAGGGTGCGGGCGTACTGGATGGCCCGGGCGGTGGCCATGTCGAGCCGGTCCACCAGGACGATGACAACGTTTCGGCGCAGAATGGGTGCCTCCGAAGCCTCGATCGCTCCGGTTTCGAGCAGCACCTCCTCCTTCTCGTACTGCCCGTGCAGGCGGATGAGGCCGATCACCCCGAGGGGAAGGATGATCACGATCGCCCATGCTCCCTCGGTGAATTTCGTCACCACGATTATCAGGTCCACGATGAGTGACAGGACGGCGGACGTGCCGTTGATGGCGGCGCGGCGCCGCCAATGATCCTCTTTGTTTTTCAGGTGGTAGCGAACCATGCCGGCACCCGCCATGGTGAAGCCGGTGAAGACCCCGATGGCGTAGAGGGGGATGAGCTTGTCGACCTGGGACCGGGTGATCAGGAGCAGTACGACCGAAACGACGGTGAGCACAATGATGCCCGTCGAGAAGACCAGCCGGTGGCCTCGCCGGGTCAGCTGGCGCGGCAGGTAGGAGTCATCAGCCGCGAAGCTGGCCAGGAACGGGAAGCCGGTGAAGCTGGTGTTGGCCGCAAGCACCAGGATGAAGACGGTGCTGGCTTGCAGGATGAAGACGAGCACCCGGCCGAGTGGCATGCTCCCGTAGACGTACTTGGCCACCTGATAGACGACGGTGGGCGTCCCCGAGACGTAAGGGACCGGATGGGTCACGGCCGCCAGCGCACTCACCCCGAGCACCAGGCTGCCCAGGATGCAGCTCATCCAGATCATCGTGATTCGGGCATTGCGCGACTCGGGCTGGCGGAAAACGCTGACCCCGTTGGAGATGGCCTCGGTGCCGGTCAGGGCCGAGCCACCCGACGCGAAAGACCGCATCAGCACGAAGGCGCCGGCGCCGAAGAGGACCCCTGCCCCTGGGTGACCGATCGTGACCGCACCGGACTGGTGGATGGAGTGGGCGTGGAGCTGTCCCAGCACTGCTCGGGTAGCGCCCACCACCAACAGCACAGCCATGTTGGCGATGAAGAAGTAGGTGGGGATGGCAAAGACCCGTCCCGCCTCCCGCACACCGCGCAGGTTGGCGTAGCTAATGAGTACGACCAACGCGATGGCGATCGCCGTCGTCCCAGGGACGAGCGCTGGGAACACCGAGGTCAGCGCAGCCACACCGGCGGCCACGGACACCGCGACAGTGAGGGAATAGTCGATCAGCAGGGAGACGGCAGCCACCTGGGCCACATTGAGGCTGAAATTCTCCCTCGCCACGACGTAGGCGCCTCCGGCCTTCGTATAGACCTTCACCACTTCGAGGTAGGACAGGGTGACGAAGGCGAGCACGACAATCACCGCGACGCTGACGGGCATCAAGAGGGAGAAAGCGGCGACCCCGATGACCTTTACCAACGGGATCAGCGCCTGCTCCGTTGCGTAGGCAGACGAGGAGATGACGTCGGACGAGAGGATGGCGAGGGCGGTCGGACGGCCCAGACGCTCCGAACTGAGCTGCTCGGTGACCAACGGGGGTCCGAGGAGCTTGTTCTTCAGCCGGTATCGACGGGTCTCGGGGATCATCTCAGCCGCCAGGCCGGGCAACGGGACCGGCGGGCGGGGACCCGATTGGCGAGGACCTGCAGTGAGCGCCACGGCGACAGCGTAGGAGCAAACGTCGGTGCATCTCGGTGCATCCGGCCATCCAGCCATCCGGGGGCTCGGGGTGCTCCCTTTGCACGTGACGGCGTTGCGTGTTGCACTGTGGCATGCACGTGATCGTGGTGGGATGCGGCCGGGTCGGGTCTGGATTGGCCGTTTCCCTCACGGCCGAGGGTCACACCGTAGCCATCATGGACCGCAACGCCCGGGCCTTCCGCCGCCTCAAGGACTGGGACGGTCCTCGGATCACCGGATCCGGTTTCGACCGGGATGACCTGGAGCGGGCCGGCGCGGTGGGAGCCGACGCGCTGGCCGCGGTGACCAGCGGGGACAACACCAACATCATGACGGTGCGCATCGCCCGCGAGACGTATCTCATCCCCAATGTGGTGGCTCGGATCTACGATCCGCGCCGGGCCGAGATCTACCAGCGCCTGGGCATCCCGACCGTGGCCACGGTGACGTGGACCATCGACCAGGTCCGCCGACGGCTCCTGCCCGAGGAGGACGCCCATGACTGGTCGGACCCGTCGGGCCGACTCACCTTGACGGACCGCTCGCTCCCGGACGCCTGGGCCGGCCGTCGCCTGGTGGATCTCGAGGATCCGGGAAAGGTGAGCCTGGTCGCCGTGACCCGGGCCGGCGTCCCCCGGCTCGATGCGCGCGAGCTGGTTGGTCAAGAGGGTGACGTGCTGCACGTGGCCGTGCTGTCCGATGCGCGCCCCGAGCTCGATGCCCTCCTCGAGACCGGCGACCCCAAGTGACGGGCGATCCCAAGTGAAGGTGGCGATCGCCGGAGGCGGGAGCGTCGGGACGGCCATCGCGGCCGACCTGCATGACAACGGCCACGACGTGATGGTGTTCGAACAGGACCCGGATCTGGTGGAGCGGCTCCGCCCGACTCTCGACATCACCTGGATCGCGGCCGATGCCTGCGAGGTGTCGTCGCTCGAGGCCGCCGGCCTGGCCACGGTCGACGTCGTCGTGGCGGCCACCGGAGATGACGAGGACAATCTGGTCGTCTCGCTGTTGGCCAAGCAGGAGTTCGCCGTCCCCCGCGTCGTCGCCCGGGTCAATCACCCGAAGAACCAATGGCTGTTCAACGAGAGCTGGGGTGTCGACGTGTCGGTCAGCACGCCGCAGCTGCTCACGGCCCTGGTGGAGGAAGCCGTCTCAGTCGGCTCCCTGGTGCGACTCCTGCAGTTCCAGGGGGGTGCCGCCCACCTGGTCGAGATCACCTTGGCCGAGGATTCTCCGGCCAACGACATCGCCCTGGCCGACCTGAACTTCCCCCGCGACGCGACGGTCGTGGCCGTCGTGCGATCCGAACGATTGATCGTGCCCAAGGGAAACACGGTGTTGCAGTCCGGTGATGAGGTTCTCGCTCTGGTCACGGCCGATGCCGAAGACGACGTGCACGCGGCCCTCATCGCCGAGTAGCCGACCTTGCGGCTCAGGTACTGCGGCTCAGGTCGTGCCGCCCAGGGGAGTGCAGCCCTCTCGAGTGCCGCCCAGTGGAGCGCGCCGCCCAAGGGAGTGCAGCCCAGGTAGGGACGCCAAAAGGCGTCACGCTCCGGTCAGGCAATCGACACGATTGACCACGTGGGCGAACGGAATCCCTTTAGCATGGAGTCGATGGAGGCGGCCTTCTTCGACCTGGACAAGACGGTGATAGACCGCGCCTCCATCGCCGCCTTCGGCCGACCCTTCATGAAGGGTGGATTGATCAACCGGCGGGTGGTGGCCCGGGCGGCCATCTCGCAGCTCATCTATCTGCACTTCGGGGCCGACGAAGAACGGCTGGCGCGCGTGCGCGAGTCGATGCTGGCCCTGACCAAGGGTTGGGATCGGTCCCAAGTGCGGCACATCGTGCGAGAGACGCTGTTGGAGACCATCGAGCCGATCATGTACGCCGAAGCGCTCGAGCTGATGGAGTTGCACCGGGCGGCCGGGCACCGGGTCTATCTGGTCTCGGCTTCGCCCGAGGAGATCGTGCTCCCCCTCACCGAGATGCTGGGGGTCGACGGGGCCATCTGCTCCCAGGGCGAGGTGGACGACGAGGGCCGCTACACCGGCCGCATGGCGTTCTACGCCTACGGCCCGGAGAAGGCCACCGCCATGCGCGCACTGGCCGAGCGCACGGGGATCGACCTGGCGGCCAGCAGCGCCTATTCGGACTCGGCCACCGACCTCCCCATGCTCGAAGCGGTGGGACGACCGGTCGTGGTCAACCCCGACCGCGCCCTGGCCAAGGTGGCGCGAGAGCGCGGCTGGGAGGTGCGGACCTTCATCAAGCCGGTCCGCCTCCGGGACCGGGTCGGGAGGACCACACCGGTGGTGACAACGAGCCTGGCCGTGGCCGGAGCCGCGCTCATTCTGTGGCGACGAGGCACGCGGGGCCACCGGACGCCCGGAGGGCGCGCCGCAGCCTGAAGGTCAGGTCCGGTAGGTCAGACCGACAGGGGTCAGGCCAGACGGGTCTGGACGGGGTGGGTCAGGCGGGTCGTATCAGGCGTCGCGCAGTCGCTTGGCTGCGACGACACCGAGACCGACAATTACGAGGAGGAAAATCAGCTTCTTCATTCGGTCAGCTTATCGCTGCGCCGGAGCGAAATAAACCGTCTGAATTAAGTCAGAATCAAACGGTCAGAAGATCGCGGGCGCCCGTGTCGGACGAGGGGTGCCGCAACTTGGACATGGCCCGGGCCTCGATCTGACGGATGCGCTCGCGGGTGAGGTTGAAGTGCTCGCCCACCTCTTCGAGGGTGCGGGGCTCGCCCCGGTCCAGGCCGAAGCGCAGGCGGAGGATCTCGCGCTCGCGCTCATCGAGGGGGGACAGCAGGCGCCCGATCTCGTCGGGCAGCAGGGATACGGCGGCCACCTCGAAGGGCGATTCGGCGGAACGGTCCTCGACCACGTCGCCCAATTCGGCGTCGCCGTCCTCCCGGAGGGGCTCGGACAAGGAGAGGGGCTCGGCTCGGAAGCGCAGGGCCTCGACCAGCTTGTCCTCGGGCATCTCGACCTCGATCCCCAGCTCGGCCAGGGTGGCCGGACGGCCGAGCTTGAGCTCCAGGCGCGCCTGGGCCTTCTGGACCCGGGCCAGGGTGTCACCGGCGTGGACGGGCAGTCGGATGGTCCGGCCCGTGTTGGCGATCCCCCGGGTGATGGCCTGGCGGATCCACCAGGTGGCATAGGTGGAGAATTTGAAGCCCTTGCGCCAGTCGAACTTCTCGACGGCGTGCATCAGGCCGAGGTTCCCTTCCTGGATCAGGTCGAGCAGGGGCAGGCCCGAGGCCTGGTATTTCTTGGCGATCGAGACCACGAGGCGCAGGTTGGACTGCACGAAGGTCTGCTGGGCCTGCTCGCCCTCCATGACGGAGCGGCGCATCTCGCGCTTCTTGGCGGTGGAGAGGCCCTTGGGGGCCCTCGCCACATCGAGCTCGGACTCGCGGCCGGCCTCGATGGCCTGGGCCAGGCGCACCTCGTCGTCTTTGGTCAGAAGCGGGTATTGACCGATATCTGTGAGATAGAGCCGGACAAGATCCTCGTCGTCGCGCTCAATACGTTCCTTCGCCAAAGTCTCGCCAAACCTTCCATAACCATGGGCCTCGACAGGTCAGGACCCTGCCGGGCATTCGCGCTCAATTGTGCAGTTTGCGTCGTTCTCGGCGCGCAAGGGCTGCAGAAACATTGTACCGGGCGCGTCAAGATGCCCAAGCAGCAGGGCTTTTGTCGGAAGCAGCCTCAAACGAGCGTTCAAGGTTGCCGCAAAATTCTGCCACATCTTCGGCCCGTTGGGGCGTCGGGCGGCCTGATCGCCCCGGCCGCTGATCCGGCCCCTGGTCCGGCCGGAGAAGGGCCTGGCCCTGGCCCATTTCCCAGGCCCCGGCGGCGGCGATCTGACGGAGAACCTCGATGACCGGACCCTCACTCACCGCGGAGGCCTGCGCCAGGTGGGCCCGATAGGCCGAGCGGAGCCGGGGCAGCACGACCTCGATCAGGCCGCCCAGGCGGAGCAGGTCGTCGGATTGGCCCTCGAGGAGGGTGAGGGCGTCGGCGTCGGCCAGGCTCGGAGCCACGACCAGGGCGGTGACGTCGACCCCGGCCCGGGCGGGCAGCCGGTCCCGCCACTGGAGCGAGAAGGCGGCATGGCGGGCCGACATCTGGCTGAAGAGGACCCGGATCTCCGGGTCGCCGGTCCCGCTGGCCCATCGCCCGGTCAGCTCGAAGAGCCGGTGTTCCCACCAGCAGTACCCGCCCACGCGCCGGGCCAACTGGTCGATCGTGCGCCAGGTGACGTCGGGGGGGAGGGGGAGCTCAGGCACGGTCGGGGTGGGTGGTCTCGCGCGGGCTCGGCAGGCTCGGCGCGCTCGGTCGGCGCGGCGGGGCGGTAACGGTTGGTGATGGGCATGCGGCGATCCTTGCCGAAGGCCTTGGTCGTGATGCGCACCCCGGGCGGCATCTGGCGGCGCTTGTACTCGGCCCCGTCGACCAACCGGACCACCAGGTCGACCACGGTCGGGTCGAAGCCGTCGGCCACCAGGTCGGGCGCCGTGCGGTCACCCTCCACGTAACCCTGCAGCACGGGATCGAGCACCTCGTACGGGGGGAGCGACTGGTCGTCGCGCTGGTCGGGCCGGAGCTCGGCCGAGGGCGGCTTGTCGAGGACGCTGTCGGGGATGGGGGCGGGCTGGGCATCGAGGACGGCCCGGGTATTCCGGTAGCGGCACAGCTCGTAGACCAGCGTCTTGGGCACATCCTTGATCACGGCGAAGCCGCCGGCCGAGTCGCCGTACAGCGTGGAGTAGCCGGTCGCCATCTCGCTCTTGTTCCCCGTGGTCAGCACGATCCACCCCTTGGCGTTGGAGATGCCCATGAGCAGCACGCCCCGCAGGCGGGACTGGAGATTCTCGTCGGTCAGTCCCGCCGGTTCGCGCCCGAGCACACCGGCCAGCATGGAGGTCATGGCCACGTGCGCCTCCTCGATGGCCACGACGCGCAGGTCGATGCCGAGGCGCTGGGCCAGGGCGCCGGCATCCTGGCGAGACCCCTCGCTCGAGTAGCGGGAGGGCATGGAGATCCCATGGACCCGCTCGGGCCCCAGCGCATCGACGGCGATGGTGGCGACCAGCGACGAGTCGATGCCCCCCGAGAGCCCGATCACCGCATCGGTGAAGCCGTTCTTCCCCAGGTAGTCCCGGGTACCGAGCACCAGGGCGGCGTAGACCTCGGCGTCGTCGGCGAGCGGCTGGGGCAGCGGTGGCGGCGGGACGACGGGTCGCTCGGCGGCCCGGGCCTCGGTGACCACCAGCCGGGGCAGTTTCCGATCGGGCCCGCGGGCATCCGGGACCGGGACGGGAAGGTCGACCACGATCAGGTCGGGTTCGAACTGGACGCCGTTGGCCAGCAGGGTCCCGTCGCGCCCCATGACGAGCGAGTCGCCGTCGAACACGAGCTCGTCCTGTCCCCCGACCTGGTTGACGTAGACGATGGCGCAGCCGGCCTCATCCACCCGTTGGCGCAGCATGGCCAGGCGCTGGTCTCGGCGGCCGCGGTTGTACGGCGAGGCGTTGAGGTTGAGCACCACATCGGCCCCGGCCCGGCCCTGCTGGGCCACCGGACCGTCGGGGAACCACACGTCCTCACAGATCGAGATACCCACCCAGGCGCCGGCCACGCCGAACAGCGTGGGCGTCTCGTTGCTCGGGACGAACCAGCGCTGTTCGTCGAAGACGCCGTAGTTGGGGAGGAAGCGTTTCCGGTAGATGCCGGCCACCCGCCCACCCGCACAGATGGCGGCGGCATTGGCCAGGCCGGTGCCATCGGGGGTGGCGCCGACGTAGCCGACCACGACGGCACACTGCCGCGTGGCCGAGGCCACCTTGTCCAGGGCGGCCAGATTGTCGGCCACGAAGGCGGGCTTGAGGAGGAGGTCCTCGGGCGGATAGCCCGGAATGGCCAGCTCAGGCAGCACGCAGAGGTCGGCGCCGGCCGCCTCGGCGGCGGCCAACGCGGCCAGCACCTGGTCAACATTGCCCGAGAGGTCGCCGACAACGGTATTGAGCTGCGCAGCAGCGACGCGCAGGGCCATACGACGAGCCTAACAATGAAGCTCTTTTGGCCGATTCTTTTGACCGGTCTGCAATGAGCGTTGGGGTGGGGGATTCCCCCTGTTCGCCGCGGCTGAGCGCCGCCGGAATCGTTCTCCTCCACACGGTCAAGACGGCCCGGAGCGCGCTCAACCGGGCGCTGGAGTGTGCAATGGTCCCTATCCGCGGATGCCCCGGGCCACCGAGGTCATGCACACACCGGCAGCCGCACCCGACCGTTTCCCCGCAAGGCAAAACGGGAATGTCTGTTCTTCACCATGGTGGGGGGCACTCGTCAATCCCCATTGGAGGCTGTGAGCCGCATCACCAACATTGCTTGACTGGATAACCCGCCAGCACACCTTCCCGCAGATGTAGCGAGGCCGGCCCACCCTTCCCGGTGACCGGCTGGGGCTTGCATGCGATGACGTGGGGTCCGACCGAACCCAAGAGAGGCAGTCCGCCACCGCGGCGCGACGCCCGACCAAGGAAAGTTGAAACCCCACATGTTTTCCCCTACCCCTAGACGGCCACGCCTATGGACCGTCTGGACCGTCACGACCGTTACAACCTTCGTAATCGCCACGCTCGGGCTGGCCATCGCATTCGCCGGCCGACCGGCACCGTCGTCATCACCGGCGATGCAAACCACGGCATACCGCGTTTCGATCAACGATCTGTCGCCACGATTCATCGTCGATCGTGAGCTCCAAGCCCAAGCGGCGGCCCGCCAGCGCACCGTCGCCGCGGCCGAGCTGAGCCAGTACATCGCCGGGGTCGCGGCAGCGCAAAGGACCCAGTTCCTCAACGCCGCCGCCGCCGCTCAGCAGCAGGCCCTGGCCCAGGCCGCGGCCCAGCACCCGGTCTCGGTCTCCCTGGCCGCGTCGGGCGGCGACGCGGCCGGCTGGGCCGCTGTGGCCCGGTGCGAGGAGGGCGGTGCCAACGACCCGCGCTACGGCTACTACGGGATCAAGGAGTGGAACGGCTTCGACGGCTATCCCACCGCCGGTTCAGCTCCCCAATCGGTTCAGCTGCAGTGGGAGCAGACGTACGTCGGCGCACCGCCGAATGAGTCCGGAGGCTGTCACAGCTACTGAGCCGCGAGGCCGGGTGCGGCCGCCTCAGTCTCTGCCGGCTGATCAGTCCAAGTTCGCCCGCAGGAACGAGCGCACGACTTCGGCGAAGGCCTCGGGCTGTTCGAACGCCGGGAGGTGGGCGGCGCCCGGCATCACGCGCAGGGTGGCGCCGTTGATGCGCCCGGCCACCTCACGGCCGCGCTCTTGGACGTGACGCAGGTCGAGGTCTCCGACCACGACGAGCACCGGAACGGTGATCTCGGACAGGCGTGACCACGCGTCGGGAGGCTCGGGCTCATGCCCGGGGCTCTCGGCGTGCAGGGCGATCCGGTTCATGTCGAGGGCGAGGACGCGGCGCGGCCCGCCGATGCGACCCTCGGGCGCGGTGGGCCCGTCCAGCCAGAGCCGGATCTCACCGAGGTTCAGCGCGTCGAGCGCGCCGGCGGCGTCGGCCGCCTCGAGCGTTTCCCAAATGGCGGCGGCGACGGGGTCGATCTGCGATCCGGTCACCGCGGGTGCGCCGGACACGGACGGCGACACCAGGACCAGGGCACTGACCCGCGCCGGGTGGGTCAAGGTGGCGTCCAACGCGATCTCGCCCCCTCGGGAATTGCCGACCAGCACCACGCGTTCGAGACCGAGGGCGTCGAGCACGGCCCACAGATCGGCCACCTGGTCATGGCCTTCGGGCTCATAGGTGGTGGTGCCGAAGCCGCGCCGGTCGTAGGCCACGACCTCCATGTCGGAACCGAGGAGCTCCATGACGTCGCTCCAGCTCCGGTGATCGGCGATGCCCGCATGGAGGAACACCGCGGCGGGTGACCGGCCGAGGCCCGCCCGGACCACTGTCAGATGAGCCCGCCCGGCTGGAATTCGGACAGGATCGGCGGGGTCGGTCGGCGCGGCCTCCACGCCGTCAGGGTAGTGAGCCATCGCCTCGATAGGCGGGTGACGCCCCGCACCTGCGAAGCTTGGCCGGTGCAGAGCCAGCGCGACTACGTGCTCCGGACCGTAGAAGAACGAGGCGTCCGCTTCGTCCAGCTGTGGTTCACCGACGTGCTCGGGACCCCCAAGGGGTTCAACATCACGTCGGCGGAGTTGGAAAACGCCCTCGACGAGGGAATGACCTTCGATGGTTCGGCCATCGACGGATTCAGCCGGGTGCAGGAGGCCGACGTGCTGGCCCGCCCGGATCTCAAGACCTTCCAGCTGCTGCCCTGGCACGACGACGACTCGTCGGTGGCCCGGGTGTTCTGCGACATCGCCAACCTGGACGGCACCCCTTTCGGCGGCGATCCCCGCCATGTCCTGCGCCGGACCCTGGAGCGGGCCCGGGCGGCGGGCTACACGTTCTTCGCCGCGCCCGAGATCGAGTACTTCTATTTCGCCGACGCCAATCCCGGGCACGGCCAGGCCCCGCAGGCCCTCGATTCGGGCTCCTACTTCGACCTCAGCGTGGCCGACGTGACCAGCGACCTCCGACGGCGCTCGGTCCTCATGCTCGAGGAGATGGGCATCCCGGTCGAGCACACCCAGCACGAAGACGCCCGCAGCCAACACGAGATCGACCTGCGCTACACCGACGCCCTCACCATGGCCGACACGGTGATGACGACGCGTATGGTGATCAAGGAGATGGCGCGCCGCGACGGCGTCTTCGCCAGCTTCATGCCCAAGCCGCTGGGCGGGGTGCAGGGATCGGGCCTGCACACCCACATCTCCCTGTGGGAGGGCGAGCGCAACGCCTTCGTCGACGAGGACGATGAGTACGGGCTGTCCGACGTGGCCCGCCGGTTCATCGCCGGACTGCTGCACCACGCCCGGGAGATCACGGCGGTCACCAATCAGTGGGTCAACTCGTACAAGCGGCTGATCGGCGGCTACGAGGCCCCGGTCCATGTCAGCTGGGCCCGCAACAACCGCTCGGCTCTGGTGCGGGTCCCGGTGGTCAAGCACGGCAAGGTCGAGTCCACCCGCCTGGAGTACCGGGCCCCGGACAGCGCCTGCAATCCGTACCTGGCCTTCTCGGTGATCTTGGCGGCCGGCCTCCGGGGCATCACCGAGGGGTACCCCCTCCCGCCCGAAGCCGGCGCCAACCTCTTCGCGCTCTCGGACCGCGAGCTGGGCGAGAAGCACATCGAGTCCCTCCCGTCCAGCCTGCACGACGCCGTCAACGAAATGGAGCGCTCCGAACTGTTGGCGGACACCCTGGGTGATCATGTCTTCGAGTGGTTCATCCGCAACAAGAGGGCCGAATGGAACGACTACCAGTCCCAGGTGACCCAGTTCGAGCTGGACCGCTACCTGCCCCTCCTCTGACATGGATCCGCTGCTGTGCTTCCCCACCGACCTCCCGCCGGAGGTGACCCTGGCCCTGCAGAACGCCGGCCTGGGCCACCAGGCGGTCTCGGGCCCCGATGAGGTGGGCGACGCCGTCGTCGACGGTCGGGTCGCGGGGTGGTCCGGTGCGGTGGTGGTGGCCGAAGTGGACATGGCGGCCTCCGTGGCCTTCTGCCGGGCCGTGCGGCTGCGCGACGTGCCGATCAGCCCGCTGTTGCTGGTCATCCGGACCGAGCAGGTGGGCGACCTCTTGTTGCGCGACGACCTCTTCGACGACTTCTGCGTGCTGCCGGCGCGTCCCGAGGAGCTGGTCGCCCGCCTGCAGCACCTCTTCTGGCGCGCCGGGCAGAGCATGCGGCCCGACATCATCGAGTACGGCTCACTGGTGCTCAATCTCGAGACGTACCAAGCGGCCGTGGCCGGGCGCGTGCTCGACCTGACCTACATGGAGTACGAACTACTGCGCTTCCTGGCCGGCCACCCGGCCAAGGTGTTCACCCGCGAGACCCTGCTCAGCCGGGTCTGGGGCTACGAGTACTACGGCGGGGCCCGCACGGTCGATGTGCACATCCGGCGGCTCCGGGCCAAGTTGGGTGAGGAGCACGCCCATCTGATCCAAACCGTCCGATCGGTCGGGTACCGCTTCGGCCAGGCGGGATGGCAGCCCGGGCTGACTCAGCGGGCCGGGGCAGGGGCCGGCACCGGCACATAGGCCCACGCCTCTACCTCTACCCGGGCGCCGATCGGCAGGGCGGCGACGGCGACGGCCGAACGCGTCGGCCGGTTGTCGGCGAAGTAGGTGACCCACACGTCGTTCACCGCGGCGAACTCGCCCATGTCGATGAGGTACAGCGTGGTCTTGACCACGTCGGCCAATGTCGCCCCCTCCTGGCCCAGGACGCTGGCCACGTTGGCCAAGGCCTGGTGGAGTTCGGGAATGGTGCCACCCGGTGCCAGCGCGGTGGCGCCGTTCGCGTCGGTGGCCAGGCCCACCTGACCGGAGGTGATGACCCAGTCGCCGGCACGGCGAACGGGCGAGTACGGACCGACGGCTGGACTCATGCGTGCTCCTCTGACGGATCGGGTGGCGGGGCGGTGATGGTCACGCTCGTGCTCGTGCTCGTGCCCATGCGTAGGCGTGGGCGTTGGCGGCCGCGGCGGGTGGGCCAGGTCGGTGGCAAGCCTTCGGCCGTCCACGCCGCGGCGAGCGTGGCGGCGAACACGGCGTCGGACCCGTTGACCGGCCAGCTGTCGTCGGGGTGCAGGATCACCTCGACCGGCGGCATGTCGCGAGCGGCCAGGATCCCAAAGGATCGGATGGTGAGATCGAGCGGTAGCCCGTCGGGATCGACGGCGATGCCCTCGCTCCACACCAGACCGAGGGCCTGGTGCACGGCACCCAGCGCATAGGAGCGCAGCGTCACCGGACAGAGCACCTCCCCGGCCCAGACGTCCACGCGAACGGCCTCGGCGTCGCCGCTCATACTCACGACGGCCCGCCCACCGCCGGGCACGCTCACGTCGGCCGTTCCAAACGAGGTGTCCGGGGTGTCCCGGCGGTCGAGGGCGTCGAGGGCGGCGAGGGCGGCCAACACTTCGGACCAGACGGCGCCCCGCAGTTCCGGGCCGACCAGCGGTCCGACGACCTCGACCTCCTCGATGTCGACCAGAGGGGCGACGGCGTGCACCCTGTCCCACAGAGCGGAAAGGTCGGCCGACCCGGCGGTGCGACCGATGCGCAGGCGGCCGGAGCGGTCGGGACGTAGCCCGAGCGCCAGGGGGGGACGCTTGGGCCCGTGGCGCACCACGTCCTCGCGGCTCCAGAGCACGCGCACGGCGGCACCGGTGTCGGTCGCAAGCGCACGAGCCCGATCGGCCACCGGGCTGTGGCGTTTGCCGCCGAAGGCACCACCGTTGGCCAACGGAGTGGCCGGCACGGCGCCGGGCCGGCACCAGCTGGCGTCGGGCTCGACGTAGGCCGGCTCCACCCAGGTCGTTTGCAGCGTCAGCGCCCAGTCGCCCTCGGGCAGCGGGACCGGGTGGGTCAGGGGCACCGTGCTGTTGCGGCCCTGCACTTTTTCCGAGCCCTGGCGGGCGGCCCGCAGGCTCGGCGCCAACGTCGTCGTGGCGGCACCCAGTTGTACCAACGCATCGGCGGGAGCGGTGTCATCGGCGAAGCCCCCACCGCCGAGGACGACGTCAGGGCCCGAACTCTGGAACGCCGGTCCCTCCAGTTGGGCCCGCCACGCCGCCAGCAACGGGTCACGGCGCGGACCCGGCGCCGCCTCGGTGAGCCCGAGCGCGATGCAGGCGGCCTCGACGATGGACTGCCACCCGGTGCAGCGGCACAGGTGGGCCAACAAGGCCGTCTCGACGGCCTGGCGGGTGGGAGGCCGGTCGCCGTTCTCGAGCGCGGCCAAGCGGAGCAGGATGCCCGGGGTGCAGAACCCGCACTGGCTGGCCCCGGTGGCCACGAAGGCATCGACCCAGCGCTCCTTGAGGTCCGAGTCCAGCCCGTCGACCGTCGTCACGGCCCGTCCGGACACCCGTCGCAGCGGCGTCACACAGGCGACCCGGGCCGCACCGTCCACCCAGACGGTGCAACAGCCGCACTGGCCCTGGGGGCTGCACCCGTCCTTGACCGTGCGACAGCCCAGATCTTCACGCAGGGCATCGAGCAGGGAGGCGCCGTCGTCACCGATGGTGACCGTGGCGCCATTCAAGGCAAAGGTGACGGCGGGCGCCGCCACGAGGTCGTCGCTATCGCTCAGCTGAAGGAGGACCCGCACCCGCAGGTACGGGTGGCGTTGGGATTCACAATGTGGAATCCCGCTCCCTGCAATCCGTCGCTGTAGTCGAGCGTGGAGCCGGTGAGCAGTTCCGCGCTGGCCGCGTCGACCACGACCTTGACGGCGCCGAACTCACGCACGACGTCGTCGGCCAGAGTTTCGGAGTCAAAGAACATCTCGTAGCTGTAGCCCGAGCATCCACCGGGCTTCACCGCGACGCGGAGGGCGAGGCTCTCGCCCTCCTCCTGGGCCAACAACTCGGCCACCTTGGTGGTGGCGATGTCGCTCAGCGTCACCGGGTCTGGCTTCTTGCCAATATTGACCGAGGTGGTCATGGTCGTCACAGGAGCCTCCTTGTTACGCGCCCTGGCGGCGCAGGCCTACCCGATGAGCACCGCGCCCCGGGAACGTCACCATGTTACCGGGGTGCGAGAGGGGTTGACCACGCCTGGCCCTGGTGGACCGAATTCGCCTCCACGCAGGTACAATACTGCCATGACCCCCGGGTTGGACCCCCCTTCGTCGCCTTCCCCGCCGCCGGCTTCCGCCGTGCTCAGCCGGGAAGAGGCCGTGCGTGAGTGCCTGCGTGCGGTCATCGACCCCGAGCTGGGCGACACCATCGTCGATCTGGGCATGGTCCGCGCCATCGCCGTCACGGGCGACGACGTGGTGGTCGACATCGCGCTGACCATCGCCGCCTGCCCCCTGCGGTCACAGATCGAGCAGGATGTGCGGGGCCAGATCGAGGCGTTGGACTGGGTGCGCTCGATGGAGATCCGCATCGCCACCATGGACGCCGATGAGAAGGCCGCCGTCATGGCCCGGGCTCGTTGGAAGGCGCGGGAGAACGCGCCGGAGACGGCCATCCCTCCGACCGCGCGTGTGCTGGCTATCGCCTCGGGCAAGGGGGGTGTGGGCAAGTCGTCGATCACGGTGAACCTGGCCGTGGCGCTGGCCCAGCGCGGCCTGACCGTCGGCATCCTCGATGCCGATATCTGGGGTTTCTCTGTCCCGCGCCTGCTCGGCATGGAAGGCGGCGTGGGAAGTGTCGAAGCTCGGGGCGGCAAGATGATCCCGCTGGAGAAGCCGGTGGGTCGCGGCGTCGTACGCGTCCTGTCGATGGGGTTCCTGGCCGACGAGGAGCAGGCGATCATGTGGCGCGGCCTGGTGCTCAACCGAGCCGTGCAGCAATTCCTCCAGGATGCACACTGGGGCGACATCGACTACCTGCTCATCGACCTGCCGCCCGGCACGGGCGACGTTCAGATGGGGCTGGCTCGACTGCTGCCCCGTACCGAGATGCTGGTCGTCACCACCCCGCCCCTGGCCGCCCAGAAGGTGGCGGCCCGAGCGGCCGACATGGCGCGCAAGGGGTATCTCCGGGTGGCCGGGGTCATCGAGAACATGAGCGACTTCACGTGTGAGCACGGGACCACCTACGCGCTCTTCGGTTCGGGTGGCGGCGCCCGCCTGGCCCATTCCCTAGGCGTACCGCTGATCGGCTCGATTCCGCTGCACGCCGATCTGGCGGAAGCCGGCGATGCCGGGATCCCCGTGGCTGGTGGCGAAGGCGAGTTGGCCGGCATCTTCGCCGAGGTGGCCCGGGTACTGGCCGTCGATGTGGCGCCGTTGCTCGAGACCTCGTCGTGTTCGGCCCGATTGATCGAACGGGTCGAGGCGGCCGTGGCCAGCGGGGACGACGAACCGCCGGACTGACGCTGTGCGGTCGGGTGGCCGCTTGCTCAGGCGGGCCCGTCCGAGAGCGACTTCCAGCGAGTGTCGACGGTGTCCTGACCCGGCGCCACCGCCATCGGCTGGGCCCGGCCCTCCTCGGCCAGGGCGCGCAGGTGGGCCCACAGCGAGAACCGGGCCACCGGGAGTTGGGCCTCGGTGACATCGTCGTAGACCGAGGGGAGGAGGTCGTCGATGCCGGCCTCACCGATGGCGGACAGGGCTTCGGCCACGCGCTCCTGGCGCCCCCGGCGATGGGCGATGAGCGCGTCAATGACCGGCGCGACGGGCGTCATCAGCCGGCCGTGTCCCGGAGCCAGCGTCTGCACGGCGGGCCTGAAGTCGCGCACCTTGACCAGGCTGGCCAGGTACTGGCCGAGATCCCCATCGGGCGGGCGGATCACCACCGTCGAGCCGTGCATGACGTGGTCGCCCGTCAGCAACGTGCCGCTCTCCTGCAGGAGCCAGCACAGATGATCCGAGGCATGGCCCGGGGTATGCACCGCTTCCAGCGTGATCCCCTCTTCGGCACCACCATCACCGCCCTCACCAGCAACACGCAACGTCCAGCCGTCACCCACACAGCGGTCGGGAGCGAACCCCTCCGCCGGCCCGAAGCCGATCACTTCCGCCCCGGTCTGCTCGGCCAGCGCGGCAGCGCCCGGAGCGTGGTCCGGGTGGGTGTGGGTGACCAAGACCCACCGGATCGGTCCCAAGGTCGACGCCGCCGCCACGATGGCGGCCCTATGCGTGGCGTCGTCGGGACCCGGATCGACGACGGCCAGGTTCGAGCGGCGGGATCCTGCGCCCAATAGATAGGTGTTGGTGCCCGGACCGGTCATGAGCCCTGGGTTGGGCGCCGTGAGGCGGTGCAACCCGGCGGCCAGTTCGTCCAGTCGGCCCGGCACCGGTGCCGGGCCGATGCCGAGGTCCGGCACACCGGGGATCACGGAGCGGGGTCCTCCTGGTTCGCTGCCAGTGAGACGGCGCGCACGGCGTCGTTGAAGTTCCCCGGGACCTCGGCGACCGCGGAGCCCTCGACCGGGCCGTCCTCGTCGTAGCCGTCGTCCCCGGGCAGGACGATCCGCACCCCGTTGCCGTCCGCCACCACCCGCGGTTCGATCGTCGGCACCGCGCCCGAAGCCAGGGCGGCCGCCTCGAGGAGATCGCCGGCGGTGGTGAATCGGCTGATGGCCTGCAGATTGCGGATGGTCGGGAAGATCAACTCGAAGTCGCCGGCCCGGTGGGCCGCCAGGGCGCGGCGGGGAGATATCCAGGTCTCGGCGATGGTCTCGCCCGCATCGTGGGCCGCATGCTGGCCGGGCGGGGCGGGCGCCACGAAGAAGCGGGTGTCGAAGCGACGGGGCGCACCCCGGGGCGTGATCCAGTGGGCGAAGTAGTGGACGTCGCCGACCATGAGTCGCAACCCCTCCTCGCGGCAGAGGTCGAGGAACCGGCGTGTGCCGGCGTTGACCGCCGCCCGCTCCGACACGAATCGTGCCTCCTCCTCCGGGTCCCCGGCCAGCAGGGCCGGTCCGCCCGGCCGCTCGGCCAAGAGCAACCCGGCCTCTTCGAAGGTCTCGCGCAGGACGGCCACCCAGTAGGCCAGGCCGCCGGTGTCGATCCCGAGCAGGGCGCTGGCCTCCGTGTCGGTCCGCCCGAAGGAGGCGGCCTCGGCCGCCGGGCCGGCGTCGGCCGGGTCGACGGAACCGCCCGGAAAGACATAGGCCCCGCCGACAAAATCCGAACGCAGGTTGCGGCGGACCATCAGCACTTCGAGCCGGTCGTCCTCGCTGGTCGCCCCGGTGGCGTCGCGCACCAACATGACGGTGGCGGCCGGCCGGATCACGACGGCATCCGCCGCGGCATCGGCGGCCGCATCGGGCACGGCGTCGGCCACGGCGTCGGGCGGAGAATCGGCGGGAGGAGAGGGCACGCTGGGGAGGCTACCGGTCGAGCGGGCGCACGGCCCAAGCGCCCCAGCTGGCGTCGAAATGTCGCCGGGGCCCTGGTCTACGCTGATTCTCCCCATGAGCCTCGAGGCCCCAGAGCAGGCGGCGGTGACTGTCGCGCACCCGATCCCCCGCCGCTACGTGGCCCTGGGTCTCATCGTTGTGGTCATCGCCCTCCTCGGGGCGCTCCTCGTCCTGCGCCAGGTAACCGGGCACCCGAATAACACGGCGGCGGTCGAGACCTTTACCCCGGCGCCGGCCTCGATCATGACCTCCCTGGCGCACATCCCTGCCACCACGAGCGACGCGGTGGGGGCCACGCCGGTGACCGCAGCCGGTCCGATCACGCCCTTGACGGCAACCGGGAGTCCCGCCCTCTGGCAGGCCCCGGGAACCGACGGGGTGGCCCGGCCGGTCGTGTTCTTCTACGGCGCCGAGTTCGCGCCCTACGCGGCGGCGCAACGATGGCCCGTCATCGTGGCCCTGTCACGCTTCGGGACCTTCGGTACGGTCGGCCTGATGCAGTCCAGCGAGTCGGTGGCCTTCGCCAACACGTCCACCTTCACCTTCTGGCACGCCACCTACACCAGCAAGTGGATCAACCTGCAGACGGTGGAGCGCTACAGCGCGTTGAACCCCACCGGGGCCCAGTACACCGCGCTGCAAGCCCCCACCCCCCGCCAGGCGGCGGCGGTGTCGACGTATGACGCCACCGGGGCGACGTTCCCCTTGCTCGATATCGCCAACCGTTACGTGCTGTCCGGGTCCAGCTTCTCCCCGGCGGTGCTGGCCAGTCAGAGCCAATCGCAGATCGTGGGTGATCTCGCCATTCCCACCAGCCCCATCACCCAGGCCATCGTGGCGTCAGCCAACGAGATCACCGCCACCATCTGCGCGGTGGACGGCCAGCAACCGGCCGCCGTCTGTCATACCCGCGGCGTCACCGCCGCCCGGGCCAAACTGAGAATTACCCCGAACGGCTAATCAGCTGATCAGCTGGCGCGTCGATCGAGCACAACTTTGCGCTCGACCTCGTTCAGGCCACCCCAGATCCCGTGCGGTTCACGAATACGGATGGCGTATTCGAGACACTCCCCCCGGACGTGGCACTCGTGACAGATCGCCTTGGCGCGGATCTCACGGGTGGATTTCTCTTCCTTCCGCTCCGCGTGCGAGGGCGGGAAGAACGCCCACGACTGCGGTCCTCGACAGGCCGCCTTGGCCTGCCACATGTCTGTTGCTTGGCGCATGTAACCCCCCGAGGTGGGAACTCCATATCCCCCCACAGGGCCAAGTTACCGCCGGAATTCCCGGCGTTCAAGGCCTGTGAGCAGGAACCTTGCATTTCCGGCGGTCCCGGCGGCCCTGGCTCCAACTACGATCGGGGAGACATGGACGTTGTGAGCTTCTGTGCGCAAAGCCATGTTCTAATCGTGGCTGGCAAGGGCGGCGTGGGAAAAACCACCATGGCCGCAGCCATCGCCCGCATGGCCTCGACGACCGGCCGCGCGGTGCTGATCGTCGAGCTCGAGGGCAAATCCGGCATCACCGGGGCGTTCGGGCTCGCCGAGGACCTCGGCTACGACGAGGTGGAGCTCCAGTCCGAAGACGCTCCGCGACAGGGGTGGATCCGGGCTCGCCGCATCACCCCCGACGACGCCCTGGTGGAATACCTCCAGGACCACGGCCTGCGGCGCGTCTCGAAGCGCCTGGTCTCCTCGGGGGTGGTGGACGTGGTCTCGACGGCCATCCCCGGCATCCGGGACGTGCTGGTGCTGGGCAAGATCAAGCAGCTGGAACGGGGGGAGGTGGCCGATCTGATCGTGGTCGACGCCCCGGCCACCGGCCACGCCATCACCTTCCTCACCTCGGCCTCCGGCCTGGTCAGTGCGGCCCGGGGGGGACCGTTGCGCAGCCAGGCCCAGGAAGTCGTCGAGCTGCTGGGCGACCCGACCCGGTGCCAGGTGATCCTGGTCACCCTGCCCGAGGAGATGCCGGTCAGCGAGACCATCGAGTCGGCCTACACCCTGGAGGACCGGGCGGGCGTGCAGCTCGGGCCGGTCATCGTCAACGCCTGCGATCCGGTGCCCGAGGGGCTGGCCCGGACGGCCGAGGACGTCGCCGCGACCGCCGGGATCGCCATGGACTCCGGCCACCTCGAGGCCCTCGAAGCGGCTCGCCGCTTCCGGCTGGACCGCCACGCGCTCTCGGCCGAGCAGATCGAACGGCTGGCCCGCGAGCTCCCCCTGCCGCACCTGCTCGTCCCGGCGCTGGCCGCCGACGCCATCGGCCCGGCCGAGACCGAGACCCTGGCCCAAGCCCTGGCCGAGGCGGTGGCCGAGCTCGACCAGGCATCAGACCAGGGCATCAGACCGACCAGACCCCTCACCAGACGACCCCCCACCGGACCCCGCCACAGACCAGCCCTCAGACGCCCCTCCAGACCACGCGTCCGACCCAGCGGTCGGCGCCACGTGACCACCCTGCCCGAAATCGTCGAACAACGGACGGTGATCGTGTGCTGCGGCTCGGGCGGTGTCGGCAAGACGACCGTCTCGGCCACGTTCGCCGTGGCGGCGGCCCGAGCCGGTCGGCGGTCCTGCGTGGTCACGGTGGACCCGGCCCGTCGACTGGCCGATTCGTTGGGCGTGCAATCCCTGGCCAACACGCCGACCGAGGTCGAGGGGGACTGGCCCGGCCGTCTCCACGCCGTCATGCTCGATACGAAGGGCACCTTCGACGACCTCGTCCACCGCTACGCCCGCACGACCGACCAGGCCGAGTCGATACAGGCCAACCGCCTCTACCAGAACCTGGCCGGCGCGCTGTCGGGCACCCAGGAGTACATGGCCATGGAGAAGCTCTACGAGCTGGTGGAGTCCGGGGAGTTCGATGTGGTGGTGGTCGACACGCCACCGACCCGCAACGCGCTGGATCTGCTCGATGCCCCCCGGCGCCTCACCCGGTTCCTGGAGAACCGCCTCTTCCGGGCCTTACTCGTTCCCACCCGGATGTCCCTGAGGGCGATCGGGGTGGCCACCCAGGCCCTCCTCCGCACCATCTCCAAGGTGGCGGGGGCCGAGATCGTCGAGGACGCCGTCGGGTTCTTCCAAGCCTTCGAAGGGATGGAGGAGGGCTTTCGGACCCGGGCCGGCGCCGTGCGGGAGCTCCTGGCCGACCCGGCCACGGCCTACGTGCTGGTGACCTCGGCCCGGCCCGATGCGGTGGCCGAGGCGAGTTTCTTCGCCGAGAAGCTGGCCGAACGCGACGTGGTGCCGGCGGCCCTGGTGGTCAACCGCATCCATCCCCATTTCGGTCGGGTGGACGAGCCCGGCTCACCGGTCCCGGTCGGGGACGCCCCCGACCCGCTGGCTGCGCTCGAGGCCAACCTGTTCGCGCTCAACCAGGTGTCCGAGCGTGAGGAGGAGTCCTTCGCCGACCTGGCCGGCCGCCTGTCCCCGGCACCCGTCGGTCGCATCCCGCTCTTCGGGCACGACGTGCACGACCTCGAGGCACTCGAGCGCACGGCCGACCATCTCTTCACCTCGTCGGTTCGTCCCTGAGCGGCGGCCCTGAGCGGTCGCGGGCTATCGCACCCCGACCGCGGTCCGATAGTCTCGCCGACGTGCAGACCATCCTGGTCGCCAGCGATGCGCCGACCCTCCGCCGGGAGGTGGAGGCCGTCATCAGCGGGCCTGACGTCACGGTCCACTCGGTCACCTCTGGACCCGAACTCATTGCCTTCGTGACGGAGGAATCCCCCGATCTGGTCATCGTCGACATGCAGATGGGCAACATGGGCGGCATGGCCGTCACCCTCGAGCTCAGGCTGCAGGAGTCCTATGACGCCCTGGATCACATCGCGGTCCTGATGTTGCTGGACCGACGCCCCGACGTCTTCTTGGCCCGTCGCTCGGGCGCCGAAGGCTGGCTGGTCAAGCCGCTCGACCCCCTCCGTCTGCGCCGGGCCGTGCTGGCCCTGCTCGATGACGGCACCTACTTCGACACCTCGTTTTCGCCCGTGCCCGTGCTGGTGGGTGCTGGACCCGAGCTCGCGGCGGGCACCGAACCGGCAGGCTGATCCGGCACCGCGTGTCGACCAGGAAAGAATCGCCTCCTCCACCCGCCCCTTCTCGTAGGCCCCGTCGGCCCTGGCGCCGACCGGCCGAGGGCGACGCACGTCCGGCCGCCCGCACCAAGGCCCCCGACGCGGCGGCCGAACAGGAACGCATCATCCTCGACGCGCTGGCCGATCTGCGGGTCATGGACGTGCGCGAGGTCATGACACCCCGGGTCGATGTGACCGCTCTGACCATTCCGGTCCAGGCCGACGACGTGGCCCGGGCCGTGCGCACGTCGGGGCACAGCTGCTTTCCCGTGGTCCACGGCGACCTCGATGACCTGATCGGGATCCTCTTCGTCAACGACATCTTCCGTGCCAGCCAGGTCGGCCCGTCCGCCCGGGATACCACCGACCCCAGCCCGCTCGAGATCTCCCGCAAGGTTCGCCAGCCCTACGTGGTCCCCGAATCCCTCGGCGTGCTCGAGGCCCTGGCCGACCTGCGGCAGCACCGGCGCGCCTTCGCCGTCGTGGTGGACGAGTACGGCGGCGTGGCCGGCGTCCTGACGATCAAGGACCTCCTCGAGCCCCTGGTCGGTGATTTGAACGACGAGTTCGACGAGGGGGACGAGGCCGCCATCGTCCGGGTGGACGGCACCCGCTGGCTGGTCGAAGGGCAGACCAATGTCGACGAGCTGCGCGAGCGTCTGGACATGGACGTGCCCGACGGTGAGTTCGTGACCCTGGGCGGTCTGCTCTTTGACCGTTTCGGCCACATCCCCTCCGAGGGCGAGCAGGTGCGCGTCGGCGACTGGGACCTCCGGGTGGTCGAGATGGACAAGCGCCGGGTGGCCCAGGTGGTGGCCACCTCGCTCCGCCCATCGAGCGATGCCCGTGACCCCGGGGAGTCGTCCCAAACAGAGGGCTAAGGTGGCTGGCCTGCTTCCTTCGGGGGGCGGACGGGCTGTGGCGCAGCTTGGTTAGCGCGCTGCGTTCGGGACGCAGAGGTCCCCGGTTCAAATCCGGGCAGCCCGACCACGAAGAGGCTGTTCAGGGGTTGAACTCTTGAGGCTCTCTTGAACGGCTCATGCGGTAGCTCTCAGCCCTCTGTGATCACAGATCCCCGGCGCGAATCGGACCGAGCGAAGATCGGCACGCCTTGTTCGTCGGACATCAAGCGCCTGTACGCACTGGGTTTGCGGTATGCGTCTCCCATGGTCTCGCGCCCTCGGTACTCCCTGAGTGCGTCCAGATTGAGAGTGGCAAGGTAGACGTCCTCGGCATCGCCTGCCTCGAAGATGAGCTGGTCACGGGGCTGGCCATTCGGCTGGCCGTTCTGTTCGTAGACCATTCCGTCAAAGACGCTGGAATGGCCGTCTTGATCGGGAGCCGAATAGTTGACCGTTGCGATCGCGGTCATATTTTCGAAAGCTCGGGACCGGAGCTGATAGGTCCGCTCGCCGGCCATGGGACACGCGTTTGGAACCAGAATCAGTTCAGCGCCGCCAAGCATCAGCTCACGCGCTGACTCAGGGAACTCTCGGTCGTAGCAGATCATGACGCCGACGTCGACGAATCCACCGTCAATGTCGAGCCGAGCCACCTCAAAGGAGTCTCCAGGCGTGAGGGCTTTCTCCATTCCAAAGTCACACGTATGAACCTTGGCGTAGCAAAGAACATCTTGACCATGACGGTCGATGAGCAGGGCGGTGTTCCGAGGGGAACCGGACCACCGCTCCAAAAATGTCGTCAAAATCGCCAAGTTGAGGTCGGACGCCGCCCTTCTGAAGGCGTTCAGCCATGGATCGTCGCGAGCGATGGCCATCTCCTCCCACCTCGTCCGCCCAGCCTCGTCATCCGGGCACGGGGCGTACCCGATTTGCCACATCTCTGGCAGGATTGCGATGTCCGCCCCCTCTTCGGCGGCCCTCGAACATACGGCCAATCCCTTGTCGAGGTCGGCCTGTGGATCGCCACTAGAAGCGAGTTGGCAGAGAGCCAGCCGTAGGTCGGTCACCACTCCATTATGCGGCCTGAAGACTGGCACCGGTTTCTCTTGGGGTGCCCCACAGGACGCCGGGTCGAGGTGCAGCTGGCCAATCTTTGAGGCACTCGCCTCGAGCGCGAAACTATGGACGTGAACGACGATGACCTGCTCGCCGAGCAGCGTTCGTACTATCGGGCGCGGGCGCCCGAGTACGACGAATGGTGGCAGCGACGGGGTCGGTATGACCGGGGCGAGGAACAGCTACTCGAATGGCAGCGCCAAGTGGCGGTCGTGGACGACGCCCTAACCTCCTTTGGCGCTAAGGGCTCAGTCTTGGAACTGGCGGGGGGAACTGGTTGGTGGACTGAACGTCTCGCACGGACAGCCGACCGTCTCACGGTTGTGGACAGTTCGCCTGAGGTTCTCGCACTCAACCAGGAACGGGTGGGACGCTCCGATGTCAACTATGTCGTAGAGGATCTCTTCGATTGGCGAGCAGACTCCAAATATGACGCCGTGTTCTTCTCCTTCTGGCTTTCCCACGTCCCAAGGGCCCGATTTGGCGAGTTCTGGTCCCTCGTTCACTCATTCCTCACTCCCTCGGGCCGGGCGTTCCTCATCGACAATCGAAACGACCCACTGCCGGGCACGACGACGAAGGATCCATTCGTCGTCCGATACGACACCGACCTTCACCTGCGTCGTCTTACCGACGGATCGAGGTATCGGGTCGTCAGTGTGATGTACGAGCCAGGTGAGCTGCAGTCACTCATCGAGGCAGAGGGCTGGACGACTGAGATCCAGGCGACGCGATGGTTCATTTTCGGCTCAGCCGGTCCGCTCTGAACTGAACTGCCCCCCTGGCGCCGGATCAGAAGCACCGTGGACTGCTGACGATCCTAGGAAGCCAGACCGATCAGCGCCCCGCGACCAATTGGCCCAACCGGATCGAACTCGAACGTCAGATTGGATGCCAAGAACGCCGACTCGTATTCGGACAATGTGAACAGGGTCATCCGATGGGTCTCAACGAGATGTTCGATTCCCGATGGCGAAGCGACGAGGTAGTGCATGTCAAGGATGGATTGAGGCCCGTCGACCCTGCTCGTCGTCATGCGCAACAGCCGTATTCCATCGGCTTCCTGATCGAGCACATGTACATGGCCTGCAACCCATTGGTCGGGTCTTAGCCACGGTTCGACGATGAGGACGCCGCCAGGCTTCAGGTGGCGGGCCATAGAACCAATCGCGCCAGGCAGATCGCTTGAGTAGCCGATTGACGAGAAGAGACACACGACGGCATCAAATCTTTCGCCAATGTCGAACGAATCCATTGAGGCAGCGTGCACCCTGACACCGGTTCGTTCCTGTGCAATTTCTATCAACTCAGGGTTGAGATCGAGTCCCTGGCAGGTGTAATCGTCCTTGAATTGTTCGAGATGTTTGCCCGTTCCGCACGCCACATCAAGGAGGCTCCTGGCCTCAGGGACCCGAGCGCGAATGGCTTCCCGAACCCATGCCGATTCGCCGGCGTAGTCCTTGAAGGAATACGCGAGATCGTAGAGGTGGGCCGACTTGTCGAACATGTTCAAAAGTCTGACAGCCGACGGCTTCGCTTGTGCCCCCTGTCACCGGCACTGTTCGACGAAGGGAAGCGTTAACTCACTCGCCCGAGGTCGGCTCGATAAGGTGCAACCATGGCTGACTCGGCAACGATCGCCTCCTTCGCTACCGCTGGCGGCACTCTCGTGCTCGCCGTGGCCACGTTTTCGGCAGTGCGCTCGTCGAATCGCTCAGCCCGCATCGCCGAAGAGTCACTCCTCACCAACATGCGCCCACTGCTCATCCCGTCACTATCTGACGATCCCGTCCACAAAGTCTTGTGGCATGACCGCCATGCCGCGCACGTCAGCGGTGGGCGTGCCATCTTTGAGGAGGAAGGCGGGATCATCTATCTGGCCGTCGGACTGCGAAACCTCGGTACGGGTATTGCCTTGCTCCACGGGTGGCACCCGATGCCCGATCAGGCGTTCGAAGACCTGCCCCACGTCTCGGCCGAGGACTTCCGTCGCCTCACCATCGACCTCTATATCCCGGCGGGTGGCACCGGATACTGGGAGGCTGCAGTCCGAGAGCCCGATGACCCATTGCGTCCTGGGTTCATGCGTGCCCTGACAGAGCGGCACCCCTTCATGATCGACATCCTCTACGGTGACCAACAAGGCCGACAGCGCACCATAAGTCGCTATACCATCCTGCCCGCAAGTGATAGCGGTTGGTACGCCCAGGGGGGTCGCCACTGGAATCTCGGCAGACCTGATCCCCGTTGATTCAAGTGCCCTCACCGCCGGCTCGGCGACCCGACGTCATACTGGGACCAGACTTCAGGGAGGAGCGGGTGGCCATACGGGCAGTGATGTTTGACTTCGGCGGGGTCATCTCGACGAGCCCATTCGAAGCGTTTGGACGCCTCGAGGCCGAACGTGGGCTTCCTCCCGGTTTCATCCGCACCGTCAATGCCACCAATCCACACGACAACGCCTGGGCACGATTGGAACGTGGCGAACTCGGCGTCGACGCCTTCGGGCCGGAGTGGGCCGCAGAAGCGCGCTCTCTTGGTCACGAGGTCGACGGCCGACTTGTGCTCGAGAGGCTTGGGGGCGAAATCCGTCCCCAGATGGTCGCCGCCATCAAAACATGCCGGACTACCTACAAGACAGCGTGCCTGACGAACAACTTCGCGTCGGCCGAGAGCGTTGTCTCCCAGGAGGTGGCCGCGGTGTACGCACTCTTCGATGCCGTCCTCGAATCACGCGTCCTGGGGGTACGCAAACCCGATCCCCGCTTTTATGAACTCGCCTGCGCCACGGTCGGTGTTGAGCCCGAGGAGTCGGTGTTCCTAGATGACCTCGGGGTCAACCTCAAGCCAGCCCGCGCCCTCGGCATGCACACCATCAAGGTGACCGACCCCGACCAGGCTCTCGCGGAGCTCGAGCGCGTCCTCGAACACCCCATAGCCCTCAGATGAGACCGGCTCGCCCGAGCCCGTCGCGATGCGCCGGGACGGGGACGGGACGGGAACGGGATTCCATGCTGCGCGGCTCTGGGAGGTGTCGCGGTATTCGTTCAGCGTTCGTAAAGAATCCTGGTCAAATCCCAGCGGTGGTGGAAGGCGTCGTGAGCATTCGAAGCAAGGACATCGGAGAGTTCCATTGCGCCGCGTTCTGAGTGCAGCATGACGATTCGAGCGGGAACCGCCTCATCGACAGCGCTGAGCCAATTCTCAACTGCGATGCGAAACGACCACAGCACTCCCTGGAGAGCCACATCGTTGTAGTGCCTGGACTCGGCTAGTAAATCGGGGTCGTAGGGGACGACGTGCGCGTCCGCACCCCGCGCCACGGCTATAAGCCGCTCGGCCCAAATCCTCGTGTTATCGGTCACATGTGCGATGTAACCGGAGGTATTCCACCCGAGGTCCGGGAGTCGCTCTGTTCCATTTGCGCCCATCACCAGCTCGTCGATCGAGTCAGGAAGACTGCGCATCAGCGAGATCGAGGCAGCTTGTCCAGCGGCCCAGGTAAAACCACATTCGCGGCATGGGTCGCCATAGAGCGGTGCGCCCCAGTGATCCACCCCAAGAGTATTCCACTCAGTGGCCTGTGCATCGGGCGCGGCGGCAACTGAGGTATCCCCAATCGCCAATCGGTTCGACGGGCAGTTTGGGACCAGATGATGCCCACTACGCCCGGTCAACCGGTGGCTTCGGCGATCGACTGGAGGCGCTCGGAGCGGAGGGCACTACGGCGGAGTTTGCCAGCATCGTTGCGCAAAGGTTCGTTCACTATCTCGATACTGCGTGGCACCTTGTAGCGGACGAGGCGCTCGCCCAGGAATGTGAGCAGTTCGTCCAGTTGGAGTTCGCTGGGATCGGCTTCGATGATCGCGTGGACAATGTTGCCAAGGTCGTCATCTGGCAGCCCAATCACCGCGCAAGACTGCACCGCGGGGTGTTCCGCAATGGCTGCCTCGACCTCCGCCGGGTACACGTTTGAACCTCCGGTGAGGATCATGTCGGTCGTGCGATCACCGAGGTAGAGGTAGCCGTCGGCGTCGAGCCAGCCGTTGTCGCCGAGTGACTCCCAGCCACCTTCGCGCGTACGGGCTTCGGCACCGACGTAGCGGTAGGTCGGGCTATCCATTCCAGACTTGAGCCAGATCTCTCCCTCGACACCGGGTGGGACCTCGTTGCCGTCTACGTCGGTGATACTTACCGACCCACTGAGCGGTCGACCGACCGAGCCTCGGTGTTCGAGCCATTGGGTTCCGGTGATCACCGTGGCGGCCTGCGCTTCTGTTCCGGCGTAGAGCTCAAAGATGCGCTCGGGCCCGAGCCACTCGATCCAAGCCTCCTTGAGCCACGGGGGGCAGGGCTCGGCCAGGTGCCAGATCGTGCGGAGCGAAGAGAGGTCGTAGCTCTCACGCACGTCGAGAGGCAACCGCCAAATGCGCTTCATCATTGTCGGCACCAGGTACGCAATGTCGGCTCGGTGTTGTTCGATTCCTGCCAAGGTGGATTCAGCATCAAAGCGAGGAAGGACCACGATGTGGTTGCCCGCAAGCAGGGCAGTGCATGACCACACGATCGGGCCGTTGTGATAGAGCGGCCCGGGCATCATGAGGCAGCCGTCAAGCTGGATCAAAAGAGCGGGGGGCGCTTCGTCATCCATGCTCGAGGGCTGGCCGGCCACGATGAGCTTCGGACGGCCGGTGGAGCCGCCCGAGGTCGGCGCCTTCCATGCGAGCGAGGTGGCGTCAGGGAGCGGCTTCACATCCGACGCCACTATCGGGGCGACGTACCCGAGCGGCCGGCAGATGCGATCTACGAAGGCATTGGGTTCGGTCCCGAGTATCACTCGTGGATCGGCGAGGTCCACGATTGCGGCCAGCTCGCGAGCCGGCAGTCGCGACGACACCGGCTGGGGAGTCGCTCCGATCTTCCAAGAAGCCACAACGGCGACGAACCAGTCGATGGAGTTGGGCAGGGCAATCGTGACCATCTCACCGTGCTTCACGCCATCTTCGAGCAGTTGTCGGGCGAGAGCATCGGCGGCTGCTTCGAGTTCAGCCCGCGTCACGCTGTGCTCGCCGCATGTGATGGCTGCACGGGAGGGATCGGCCGCGGCGAGATCGGCTAAGCGCCGGGAGAACGAGACGATAGCCATGGTCGAACCTCCGATGCCGAACGGGTGACAGATCTCAAAGGTCGCTGTTTAGCACCCGACGTCCTCGGTTGTTCTTGCTCGCGTCCGTCACGGATCGCCGGCGTGGCGGAGCCCGAACTCCCAGATCGACTTGGTGGCGTCGATCTCTCGAGACGTACGGCCGAGAAAGAGGCCGAGCAGCAGCCCGAGATGCCCACCGGGCCAGGTGTCACCGGCCTTGCATGACGTCCACAGCGTCACCTCGCCCGATTGCCCCTGCGCACCGTAGGTCGTCCGGGTGAGCGTCGGGCTCACCGCGACTTCCGTCGGTGGATCCGTGATGCCATTGGTCAGCGCCCATGCCCGGGCGGCGTCGAGGACGCTTTCGTTCCAACGTTGCGTGCCGCTACCGCCGTACGGATTGATCCTGTCGTTTGTACCGTGGAACGACAGGATCGGGACCGACCGGCGCACCGGGACGCCGGGCGAACGCAGCCCAGCCACCGCACCTACAGCCTGGACGAGCTCAGGATGAACGCTTGCGAAGAGGCACGACATCCGAGCACCGCCCGACATCCCCGTGACGATCACGCGACCATGAGGCGTCCGATGTCGGCTGAGAAGCTCGGTGGCGAGCGTGGCAATGAAGTCGACGTCCTCGCTGGGGTCCCATTCGTAGCCTGTTCGGATCGGCTTGATTGCCTCGGGAAATACCACGACGGCATTTGCGGTGTGGGTGAGTTGCTCGAAACCGGACAGGCGTGCCTGGCGATCGGCGGTCGAGCTGGTGCCATGGAGGCTCATCACCACCGCCGAGACCGGCGCGCCCGGTGGGGGCTCGGCCACGAGATAGGAGCGATTGGCCTCTCCTGCGGTGATGACCTGGTTCTCGAGAGCCACGACGCCAGTATCGCCGACGGTGCCACGTGGCAGCAGGTGTACGAGGGCAAGCACAGGTGGTCTCCGGGGTGACTCAAGGCCGGCGTTCTACGACACCATGTTAAAAATCGTGCATGGCGAAGTCATCGACGCGGCTCGTGCTGATCTGTGGACTTCCAGCCTCGGGCAAGTCGACACTCGCTCGTCAGCTCGCACCCAACATCCCCGCCATCAGGTTGGATAAGGACGAGTGGGCGACGCAACTGGGCGCCGATGTGTGGGATGAAGAATTCCGAGTGCGTCTCGAACATCAGCTGTGGATTCTTTCCCAGGATCTCCTCGCCCAGGGCCAGAGCGTGATTTTGGAGTGGGGCCACTGGGCGCGCGTTGAACGGGATGAGAAACGACTCGGGGCGCGAGCTTTGGGGGTGGGCGTCGAACTGCATTACCTCGATGTGCCCTTGGAGGAGTTGATCGAGCGAGCTGAAACTCGCAATGCGTCGGGCGAGTGGACAGCTTCGCCAATGACACGGGCTCACTTTGAGACATGGGCAACGATTTTTCAACCTCCCGGCGAGGAGGAGATCCTGTTGTTCGACACGCCCATTGCCGAGGGTTGATCTTGTCGAACTTGTCCGGCCCGCTTTCAGCGGCGTCACCGAAATGCCGCAAGGTGGCACCCCTTCCGGCGCTCAGGGGCAGGAGGTCCGCTCACCAGAACGTCCTAAAGGCCGATCCACCAACAGGCTCCGGCACGGTCCTACGCAGCAATGATCTTCTCGAGCCTCTCCAGGCTGGCCGTCATGGACTCAAGCACCGAATTGGTCCCGTTGATCCACGCCCCGCCATCGCGCAACAGGGATTGGCGGGTCTCCTCGGTCACGGTGCCATAGTCAAATACCTCCGTGACGACGGTGGCATCGTCACCGTCCGGAGTGAGGATGTAGCCCCAGCGGTAGCCCGCAGGAATGCCGACCTTGGATGGATCATCACCCTCAGCCCGAGAAGGGTCTCCGGGAGCCGGTTCCCAAAAGATGCGCCGCTCTGGCTCGAACTCCACCACATAGTTGAGCATGAGGTAGTCGTCTCCGAGCCGATGCATCTTCATGGTGAAGGTGTCGCCCACGTCGGAGATGGGACGGTCGAGGACGGGCCCCCGGAGCATGTCGGACCCGTCGAAATCCACGTGACGTTGCGGATTCGCCAGGATTTCAAAGATGAGGGCCGCCGGTGCTTCGATTCTGCGTGATACTTCAACCGGCTTGCTTTCCTCTGACATGATCCAGTCCTCTCTGTCGCTCTACGCCTGCACTACCGAGCGCACCTCGGCGGTTCATACAGTTGGACGTTGCAGGTCCCGCAAATTCATTCATCGGTCAGGATTCTAAATTCTGAGACCGATTCGAGGTACCCCACGTCGACAGTGTTTCAGCAAGGTGAACCATGCCGCCTAAGTGCCGCTGTGCAACAGCCAACTGTCGCCAGCAGTAGCGGCGCCAGTACCGGCGGATTTTGGTCGCGCTCTTTGCCGGCCGCAGAGATTCCGGTTGAATTCTGGGCGGCCCGACCACGAAGCTCCGGGTCGCCGCCTCAGGTCTCCGAGGCGCCCGGGTTCCTCCGGGTCCGGACGTCGACGCCCGCTCTCCAAATCGTCAGTCCGAGTCCGAGTCCGAGTCGCGAGGCGCAAAGACCAGGCCGCCTTGGGGCACGTACGGTGCCCCTTGGATGGTCACGGCCGTGACCTGCCCCGTCCATGGGTTCAGCGTGGCCAGGTAATTGGCCGGGAAGTTCGGTGGGGCCGGGCACACCGAAGGCGCGCTGTTCGAACCACATGGCGTCGCTACGACGACTGGCTGACCGGGGTGGAACGGCCCCGTGACAACGTCGACCGCGTCGTTGGTCGAGTCGGTGGAGTAGAGCGCCCCTGAATGGTCGTTGGGCCACGCCGTGTCGTCCACGGCCTGCGACAACGAGAGGACGGCCAACTTCTGGTGGAAGCCCCCGGCGTTGTCCACATAGATCTGCTGTTGGTCACCTTGGCTCGTGAGCATGAAATCGCCGGCGAACCTCGACGCGTCGTGCGGGACGATCGCGTTCGAGTCAGGGTCCGTCAGCGCCAACGGCATGGGCTTTCCCCACTGACTGCTGTTGACGTTCGCCACCGTTGCCGGGTCCTCGTCGTTGAAGAGCGGATGTACGGTCGCCACCTGAGTGGTCGGGTCGAGCGTCACCGTGTAGACGGCCGGGTAGGTCGGTTGCGGCGCGGGCGCCCCGTTCGTGCCCGGGGCGGAGGCACTGACGAAGATCTGGCCCTCGTCGACCGCGATGGCGTCGGTGCCGCCCAAGTGGGGCAGCACCTGGCTGTAGGTGTAGCTCGTCACGGCGGCCGTGGGCGGCGTGTCATCGGTGCGGATGGTGTAGAGCGCGGAGTTGGCGTCTTCGTTGACGGTGGCGATCACCCCACCCAACTCCGGGTCCGCGGTGAGGCCGTCCGTCTTGCCGGCCACGTCCCACTGAGCGATGACGTGTCCGTTCAGACCCAGTTCGACGACGGTGCTGTCGAGGTTGCCATCGGGGCTGGGCTGGCCTTGGGGACCGACACCGTTCTGGAAACCGACGAAGAGCTTGTCGCGGAGGCGCGTGATGTCGTCAGGCTTGCTTAAGGTCTCGGTCTGTGGGGTGGTGGACCCAGTGGGAGTAAAGGTGTGCTGGAGGGAGGCGCCCGCCAGGATCTGGCTCACCTGGAATGGTTCGGGCGCATGTTGCCCGGAGTCCGGGCCATCACCTCCGCCCGGCGAGGCGTCGGCGAGTGCACCGCCGGCGCCGAAGATGGCCAACGCCCCTATGCCAGTCGCAGAGAGGACCTTCAGTGCGAGTCCCGATGCTGGACGCATGGATGTTCTCCTTTGCCGAGGGCGGACGCCTCGACCGTACGCGCCGAGAATGAACCCGGGTCGACCCCTGGGCTACCTCCAGGTGAAAACTCGGTGACGCGTTGTCGGCAATTGAGTGCAGCCCGGGTTGGCGCGGACAGCGCGGCGTCATGATGTGGTGTCCCGCCATCAACCTCAGGTGAAGATCTCGCCGCCGTTGGTATCGATGGCCTGACCGGTCATGGCCGAGGACAGGTCCGAAGCCAGGTACACCACCGACCCCGCGACGTCCTCGTCACTGGGGATGCGACCGAGGGGCACTCGGGCGTTGAGCTCGTCGACGATCTCCTGCTTGGGCACGCCGCGTCCGTCCGATGTCATCTGTATGTACATGTCGACCGACGGTCCCGCCATCCAACCCGGGACGACGGCGTTGACGCGCACGCCCGACGGCCCCAGCTCGTAGGCCAGGACGCGAGTGGCCGTCAGGAGCGCACCCTTGGAGATGGCGTACCCGCCCTGCACCGGCTGCGGTTGGCGGGCCACCATCGATGCCACCATGACTACCGAACCGCCGCCCCGCTCCCGCATGGACGGCAAGGCCGCTCTGGTCATCTGGAGCGAGCCGAAGAGGTTGGTGTCCATGATCTTGCGCCAGATGGCGAGGTCGACCTCCTCGAAACTCTGGAAGGCATCGAAGCGGAAGGCGTTGTTGACCAGTACGTCGATGCCGCCGAAGGCTTCGGTGGCGCTGGCCATGAGTCGCGCGCACTGATCGGCATCGGTGATGTTCGTCGGAACGGCGATGGCTCGGGCACCCAGACCCTCGACCTCGGCCAGTACCTCGTCGAGCGATGCCTGTCGCCGCGCCCCCAGGACCAACGTCGCCCCGTGGGCGGCCAAGGCTCGGGCCGCCTGGCGGCCCAATCCCGGCCCCACGCCCGAGACAACGCAGACCTTTCCGCTCAGCAGGCCGGCGGCCGGGGCCGGGGACGGGGGATCGGGCATGGCAGCACTCGTCATGGGGAGGCAGCGTAGGTGACGGTGCGTCGAGCGGATGGGTCACGCGGATTTGGTCGTCGCAGTCGACGTAGCCTGAGGTGGGAGGCCGTCATGGGTCAGTTTGCTCGAAGGCAACGGGATCACGACGACGCCCCGGCGCACCTCCCGCTACGGGCTGGACCGATCTCCAACGGAGAGTTCGTCCCGGCCGCCGAGAGCAGCCGTGACCAGGCGGTCAACCAGCTGATCCGATCGTCGATCGACGACTCATCGCGATGGCTCGGCATGGACCGTCGGCGTTTCCTGCAAGGCGCCGGAGCGGTTGCGGCCTCACTGGCCGCTTTCGAGCTGGCGGGATGCACCACGGCCGGAACAGCCCGATCGTCGCCGACAACCCGGCCCCGTGGTCGGGGCGGCACCTTCACCACGCCCCCGCCCGAAGACACGGCGGCCTGCCAGCAGGCGCTGGCCGGCCACGGCGAATTCATCTTCGATGTCCACACCCACCACGTCATCCCCACCGGCCCGTGGGTGCAGAATTCCCCGGAAACGGTCAGCCTGGTCGAAAGCATGCTTCCGTCGGGCTGTACCGATAGTCCTCAGCTCGACTGTGTCGACCGGGCCACGTACCTCCACGACCTGTTCCTGGCCAGTGATACCACCGTGGCCATCCTGACCGACGTCCCCAACTCGGGGCCCTCGAACGCGCCCATCCCCTTCACGGAAGCGCTGAGCACCCAGGAGATCACGTCCGGTCTGGTCCATGGCGGAGCCGGCCGGCTATTGGTGGAGAACATCATCGCCCCCAACGTCGGATCCATCGGCGCCACCCTCGATGAGATGTCGAGTGCCGTGCAGTCGGGCCCTCCCGCGGCGTTCAAGGTGTACACGGCCTGGAGCCCATCGGGGCAGGGATTCTCGCTGCAGGATCCGGCCATCGGCCTCCCGACCGTCCAACACGCGCACGATCTGGGCGTCAAGGTCTTCGTCGCCCACAAGGGACTCCCATTGGTGAACTTCGACCCCACGTTCAACCATCCCGACGACATGGTGGCCCTCTCCCGTCAGTTCCCCGACATGAACTTCGTGATCTACCACGCCGCCTGGGACCCCTCCCAGGTGGAGGGCCCGTACGATGCGAACGCCACCATCGGCATCGACACGCTGCTGGCCGCCCTCGATCGGCACCAGGTCGCCCCGAACGACAACGTCTGGGTCGACCTCGGCACCGTGTGGCGCCAACTCCTCACCCAACCGGATCAGGCGGCCCACGCTCTGGGCAAACTGTTGAGCCGAGTGGGTCAGCAGAGAGTGATGTGGGGCACGGACGCCATCTGGTACGGCAGCCCACAGGCGCAGATCATGGCCATGCGCGCGTTCCAGATCACCGAGCAATTCCAGGAGCAGTACGCCTACCCCGCGTTGACCGACGAAGTGAAGGCGGGCATCTTCGGCCTCAATGCCGCCCACCTCTTCGGACTCGATGCCACGGCCACGCGCTGTGCCCTCACCACCGATCCCCTCAGCGCCAACATCGCCGAATCCGCCGACCTGCGCGCCGTCGGGGCGCTTCCCTCGGCCTGGTCACCTCATGGTCCGACCACCCGGCGCCAGGTACTGAGCTGGCTGGCCTCCCCCGCTACCCACTGGATGCCGTCCTAGGCAGTTCATGTGTCACCCGGCGGTTGTCGGAGGGCTGCCGGCCGGGGATCCATCGGCGTTCTGTCCGCAAAACGCGTCCACGGCCTGGCCGGCGTTTGTCAGAGCCCTGGTGGAAAAGGCGGAGGCATTCCCAGTGTTGATGGCGTCCTTGGCGGCGTGGACCAGCGTGCCCGCGCTGACCACGATCTTTGGTGGAGCCGTGGCTTGAAGGTCGAGGAGCGTCTTTTCATTGGCGATGAAGATCGGAACCAGATCAGCCACCGTCTTGGCGACCGAGGTGGCCCGGTCCAGCACCGCGTTGTCGTGGCAGAACATGGCCTTGTTCGCCACGCCAAAGGCTTGACCAACTTGGACGTAGAAGTGTGCCGTCCCGTTCTTCACGGAGTTGACGGTCACTTTCACCGGATAGACCAATTTCGAACCGGCTGGCTTCAGCGTGCATTGGATGGAGGCGCCAACCTGCCCCTTGAGATCTCCGGGACAAGACACCGTGGGAGGTTTGAGCCCTGTTTCCTGGGCCAGAACCTTGGCTGCTTGGGCCTCAACCACGGTTTTGGGCACGCTCCCCGTGCTCGCCGCGGCTGAGACGCCGGTGTAGGTGAGGAACAGTATGCCGACGCAGCCGGCGGCGGTGAATCGGAGGTTGCGGGTCAGAATCACGCCGACAGGAGAGCACACTTTCCATCGATGCGCATCCATCGTTGCAGAAGTGACCTCAGCATTGAATCCAACGCTTGACCCCGTCGTTCGAAGAAGGCCCCAAGGGTTGTTACAGCCGAACGCGAGGATGGCCAGCATCAAAGCGTAAGGAGGATCAGGTATGGCCGTGTGCCCACACTGCAACGGGGAGATGAGGGAGGGGATCAGCTGCCGCCCCGATCCGATCATCATCGGTGATGCGGCCTACGAACCAATCCGTTGGGGCGACGAGAGGAACAGCCAGCGCTGGGTCATCGACTTTCCGTGTCGGGACTGCGCCACTCCTCCGGGAGGCGTGCATCATCCCGGTTGTTGCGTCGAGCGATGCCCGGCCTGCCTTGGCCAGGCCCTGGGCTGCGAATGCTTTGCGGATCCCGACGACGAGGCGTGGGACGACGATGGTCCGGCGACGTTCGGGCCCCCATGCCACTTCGGGCGCAAGAAAGGTCGGTGTTCGGCACACCGTTACCCCCAGCACTACCGGACCTAAAAGCGGCGGCGGACGGCGAGCGGACTGGTTCGCTCCGGTTCGGGGCCTCCGATTGCTCGGTGGCTGACGGCCGCCCGGGCGGGCCATGAGCCGGCCGCTACTGGTTCGTTACAGGCCCAGCGCGGGCGAGGTCGTCGTTACCGCCGATCAACTCGATTCGGACGTTGTCGATACTGAATAAAAGGGGCCGCCGGGTATTGACCTGACCAGCAGGCTCTTCATTTCAGCCGTGCTCAACGGGGGCCATGTGCGCAACGGTTACGTCGTCGACGAGGCGCGCAAAGAGCCTCTCGACCCGCTCTTCGCTGTGCTGAAGTTCGAATACGACGACGTCGTGGAGGTGAAGGGACTCGAACCCTCGACCTACGGCATGCAAAGCCGCCGCTCTTCCAGCTGAGCTACACCCCCGTTCTCCGGGCCGAACCGGAGGCGGCGACGGCGGACACGGAGACCGGGCGTCGAAACGTCATGATAGGTCGATCAAGCTACGAGCCCAGACCGCCATGCCTAATAGGTGCATGAGCACAGGTTCGCTCAGCGACCACAATGGTGGCCGTGGCACGGCACGCGGCGAAGAGTGGACGACGCTCCACCTTCATCATCCTCGCTGTGGTTCTGGTGGCTGCTGCCGCCGGGGTGGCCGGCGGCGTGGTGATTTACCGCCATGGCAGGCCCCACGGTCCTTCGTCCTCACTCCTGGTCAGCGGACGCGCACACTCGACCAGCCTGCCCACCACAACGACACCCACCACCACCACGACGACCACGACTACTCTTCCTCCTCCTGCACCAGGATTCGCGGCCGGACACATAACCGCCGTTGGTGATTCGGTCATGCTCGACTATCAGACTCCGCTGCAAACCGCTGTCCCCGGCATCGATGTCGAAGCATCAGTCAGTCGTCAGTGGTACAGCGGCGTGTCGATATTGCAACAACTCAAAACGGCGGGGCAGCTCGGAGCAGAAGTCGTCGTCGCCTTGAGCACCAACGGACCGATCTCGGATGCCGACTTCGACCAGATGATGGGTGTCCTGCAAGGCGCATCGCGAGTGGTCTTCGTCAATGTCCACGTCGACAAGCCCTGGCAGGATCCCAACAATCAGGTGTTGGCCGCCGGGGCCGCCCGGTACCCGAACGTGGTCATTGCCGACTGGGCGACGATGGCCGCCCAGAACCCTTCGTGGTTCGGATCTGACGGCACCCATCTGGCCATCGACGGGGCCGGCACCACCGAGCTGGCCTCATTGATCGCCAGCAAGCTGTCCGTCGGCTGACCACCGCCACTAGGGTGCGGCCGGATGGATGCCCGAACCTTTCTCGGAATGGAACCCGTCGGCGACAAATTGCACTGGCAGATGCGAGTTGAGCCGCACCTGACCACTCCCGGCAATTTCCTCTTCGGCGGGTGCGGCCTGGGGGCCGCATTGGTGGCCCTCGAGGCGGCGTCCGGACGTCCGACGGTGTGGGCCACCGGTCAGTATCTCTCGTATGCCCCGACCCACTCGGTGGTTGATTGGGAAGTGACGTTGGCCGTGGAGGGCCGTCATGTCACGCAGGGCAGGGCGGTGGGCCGAGTCGAAGGTCGTGAAATTCTCACCGTCAACAGTGCTCTCGGAGAGGACGAGCTGCCGGTCAGCGGCATCTGGGTGCACCCGCCCGAGGTCGCACCTCCCGAGGAATGCCCTCCCCGCCTGCTGCCGCCCATGTTCCGGAACACCATCCTCGACCGCATCGAGGTACGGGTGGCCCAGGGACGATCGTTCGATGAAATGCACGGAGAACCGGGAAGCCCCGACTCCGCCCTCTGGGCCCGAGTCCCAGGTCACCTCTCACCCTCGGCCGCCACGTTGGCCATATTCGGTGACTACGTTCCCGGGGGCGTGTCGAACGCCCTGGGTCTGCGCACCATGGGACGCAGTCTCGACAACACCCTCCGACTGGTGCAGCTCAAACGGACGGAATGGGTGCTCTGCGACATACGCATGCACGCGCTGATCGGTGGCTATGCCCAGGGGGTGGCCTTCTTGTGGTCACAGGACGGAGAACTCCTGGCTACAGCCAGCCAATCGATGGCGGTTCGACTCTGGCCCGAAGACGCCGTTCTCGCTCCGTGAAGCTGCACAAAGCCGTGGTGTAGCCTCAATCTCCCTCTGGGGCTATAGCTCAGTCGGTTAGAGCGCAGCACTGATAATGCTGAGGTCGTAAGTTCGATTCTTACTAGCCCCACCACAAATATCCTCACACCAGGGCGGTCGTGGTTCTACCCAATAGCGCACCGTCGCGAGGAGCCTTAGTTTGGCCGAGTGCGGACGCGACCACCCGACCTCGACGACGATACCGTGACCAGATCGCTGGCCGACGGTTGGGGAGTCGAAGTGGCGTCCATGTCTTATGTGCCCGAGGGCGGTGGTAGCCACCATTGGAAGGTCACGGACGTGCACGGCGCAGTCTTCGTACGGGTCGACGATCTTGACGACAAGGACTGGCTCGGCGACACCAGGGACGCCGTGTTCGAGGGTCTGGGCCGAGCTCTCGCCACCGCCGGGGCGCTTCGCACCGATGCCGAGCTGTCCTTCGTCGTCGCACCCTTGCCTGCCGCGGACGGCACCCTCGGTCGCCGCCTCACCCCTCGCTACGCCATTTCGGTGTACTCGTATTTGGCTGGCGTGTCATATCCGTTCGGGCCATACACGAACGAAGGCGTGCGTGCGGCGGCTATGGAGATGGTGACCGCGGTTCACAGCGCTACTCCGATCGTCGGGCACCTCGCCCCGCCGCATGTACCGAAGATCGGGCGCCGCGACCAACTCGACGCGTTCCTCCGAGAGCCCGACCAACCTTGGGGTGCCGGGCCGTTTGGCGGCTCGGCTCACGACCAACTCGCACCGCATGCCGCCACGCTCGCTGAGGTGGTGCGGGCCTATGACAACTTGGTCGATGCCACTTCACGTGCCAGGTCGGCGACCGTCGTCACCCATGGAGAGCCCCACCCGGCCAACGTCATGTCGGTCTCCGACACCCTGGTGCTCATCGACTGGGACACCGTCGCCCTCGCAGCGCCGGAGCGTGACCTGTGGATGGTGGCACCGGAAGGCGATGACCTGTTCGACCGATATGAGGCTGTAACCGGCCACAATATCGATCCGGCGACCATGACCCTCTACGCCCTCCGCTGGTATCTCGACGACATCGCCAGTGCGGTGCAGCTCTTCGCCTCCCCACATCAGTTGACGGCTGACACGCAACACTGGTCGGCTGACCTCGCTTCACGGGTCAGGTCCTTGGGCTCGTGGCGGCAGACCCTCGCGTGAGCCCGCGAGGTAGTAACCACGCCTCAAGGGCCGCGAACTGGGGCATGGTCCTCGTCCCCTGGTGCTCCGTGTTATGGGCGCCCTCCCTCGAGCGGGTGTGGCGGGCGGGGTGCGGTCCCGCACCGTTTCGCCGACCCGCCGGTGCCCTGGGACGTCAGCCCAAGAAGTGCGGGAGAGTCACCCAGGACAGCCGGCCCGGCTCGTGGTACACGGCCTGCTCGGCGGCCCGCAGGGTGGTGGCCGTGGCCGGCGGCTCACCGGTGCCGAGATTGCGGGCGTAGACCGGGTGGGCGCCACTGGAGACCTGGACCCGCAGGCGGTGACCAGTGGCGAAGGTGTGACCGACGGGCCACAGGGCCACCGCCGCCGTGAACGTCCCGTCGGGGTTCCGGCGAATGGACGCAGGGTCGAAGCGCTGCAGTCCGTCGCACACGTTGACGGACCGGCCGTCGGGTGACACGTCACAGATCCGGACGAAGAAGTCCGTGTGATCCAGGCTCGAAGCCACATGCAGCTCCGCCTCCACCGGACCGACGAGATCAAGAGGCTCGCCCAGCTCGTCGGAGGTGTAGACGAGGACGTCGGGGCGGGTCTCCAGGGGCCGGTTGTCTACGGTGCCCCCGGTAAGCATGCCGATACCGCCCATCGACGGCGTCGGGTCGGCGGGGTCGTAGCGATAGCGGTCAGGCTCCGACGGTGCTTCCGGCGGCATGGGCGCGAGGTGGCCCTCGGTATGGAGGTACCAGCGGGTCGGCTCTGAGCGAGGGGGCCAGTCCGACAGGTCGCGCCAGTGCCTGCCTTGGCCTTGCACGTGGACCTTCACCGGGGTGGGGCCGAGCAGTCCCTCCCGGTCAAGCAACCAGGTGTCGAACCAGTCCAGTGGGGCGTCGGTCATGCCGCCCTCCCCGCCGCCGCCCAGGTGTCCGCCGGCGCCGATGCGCAGATGCACGGGGGCGGGCGAGGAGCGCAGGACGGCGTAGTCCTCCACCACGCCGGGCAGCGGGTAATCGTGCCAGCCGTCGACGAGCAGGGTCGGCACCGTCCATTCCGCCAGCAGGGGCCGGAAGTTCACCGGATCCCAAAAGGCATCCCCGCCGCCGTGAGCGAGCTGGTCCCGGTAGAGCGGCAGGTCGACGCCGGTGAGCCGGTGGATCACCTCACCGAGAGGTAGGTGGTCGAAGCCCGCCTTCAGCTCGGCCATACGCCGTTCGATGCCCTCGGGGGAGATGTCGGTGGTGGGGACGCCGTTGGCCTGCTTATTGAACTGGGTGGCTCCCGCGTCCCAGGGGATGATTACCTCGAGGGCCAGCGAGCCTCCCGGATACCACGAGTAGGCACGCACCGAGGTCGACAGGGCGACGGCCATGGCCTTGAGGTGCGGCGGCTTGGTGGAGGCCAGCGCCCACTGGGTGAAGCCCATGTAGCTAGCGCCGAACGTGCCGATGCGGCCGTTGAACCACGGCTGGGAGGCGATCCAGTCCGCCGTGTCCCGCCCGTCCCCCGCTTCGGCGAAGTAGCTGTGCGTGCCACCCGACCCGTCCGTGCCTCGGCACGCTTGCAGGACGTACCGATAGCCGCGGGCGGCGAACTCCGGGCCCATGGCCGAGGCGAAGTTGACCCTGCCGTACGGCGTGCGCTCCAAGATTGTGGGGGCGTCGCCGATGCCCACGGGGTGGTAGACGTCGGCCAGCAGCACCGTCCCATCCGACACCGTGACCTTGATGTCCCGCTCGACCTCGACTTCGTTGGTACGCTCCCGCATGCCGACCCCCTTTGCGACCGGGCCTCCGGCAGCCAGCGACGGATAGACCCTATGTCAAGTCTCGTTGGCCTGGAACCCCTCACACCGTTCACCAATCGGGCCTGAGTCCCCAGCTCACTCTGACGGGGTACGAATCAGTTCCAACCCCGAGACCGCCGCGTCCCGGGGTTTTGGGGCGCTCCGTGCCCCGATCCGTTCGAAAGGCCGCAGCCGACACTTCGTTCAACTAGCGAATGAAGTTCTCGCCGCTGGGAGGGTTGAGCTGGCCATAGATCTCGAGAGTGAATGACACTGAGGTATGGCCAGCGAAGGTTGAAACTTGCTTCAGGTCGATTTCAGCCGAATGCAAAGACTTATTGTGGTCGCCCTCGTCCGCGCCGGCGCGAAGTTCGAGCGAGGCCAACTCGTCGAGCGACCCGACGGATCGGGAGGTGATCAGCAAGTCGCCTGACACGCCGATCCACAAATCACCGATGAGTTTGACCGGCCCGCCGAGTCATACAGAGCACAACGAACCTACGGAAAGGGCAATCCAATGACCGAGCTGAACGCGGAGCGTGCCCGGCGAGCGATCGTCGAACACACCCGACGTCTGGCGGAATCAGGCGCTGCGGCCGGTCCTGACGCCGCGGTGCCGACAACCCCGGGGTGGACCATCACTGACCTGGTCGAGCACATGGGCCAGAGCCAGAACTGGGTCGCGGAGATCATCGAGCGGCGCATCACCGACCCCACACAGCTGCCGACGGAGATGGCCGTACTCCCCACCGACCCCCGCGAGTGGCAGGCGTGGCTGTCGGAGTCCGCGCAACGGGTCGCCAGCGCGTGCTCCGATGACGCGCTCGACGCGCCGGTGTTCAACGCCGCGGGGGACGAGCGGTCCGGGACGCGATTCTGGATGTCCGGCGCCCTCAACGAGGCGGTCGTCCACGGCTTTGACGCAGCCAACGCGGCGAACCGACCGGCCGATATTGACGCCGACATCGCAGCCGCGCTCATCAGCAACCACCTCGCGATGCTCACCTCCCCCACGTGGGAGATGCGGCGGTCCGAGTCCGCCCACGCCGTCCGGGGCACCGGGCAGACCCTGCAGTGGCTGGCCACCGACATCGCGGACGACGCGGGCGCCTGGTTCGTCGAACTGCGGCCTGACGGGGCGACGTGGCAGCCCGGAACCCAGCAGGCCGATGTGACGGTGACCGGCCCGGCACGATCGCTGTTGCTGACCTTGACCCGACGACTCCCTCTCACCGACCGCGAAGCCACCAACATCAACGTCGACGGCGACACCGACCTCGCCCAGCTCTGGATCGACAACACCGCCCACGTCAGCGGCTGACCAGCACCGAGGCGCCCACCCCGACGAAGAAGACAACGTTCGGTATGACACCGGTACGAGATACCGTCATCGGGAAGCAACGGACGGCGCGGGGAACGTCTTCGCCCGCGGACGTTCAACTTGATCGAGCGAACCGACGAATCAGGAGGTGATCAGCAAGTCGCCTGACACGGCGATCCACGGGTCTTGACTATTTCTCGAGACTTTTAGTTGCCACCCCTAAATCGCAACAAGGCCTCGAGATCCGAGACACGAAACGAGTGGTCCTCGAGTTCCAAGAGAAATCCCCTGTCGAGGAGATCGTCCAGCGCTTGCTCATACCAGTATGTGCTCGCAACTTCTTCCCCAGCGTCTGGCTGCGCCGGAGGATCAGGCAATGCAGCCGACTGAGCCACGAGATCCCAAGAGGAAGCGAGGTCGTCCGGTGACAGTGTCAGTGCCGCCCCACGATGATTGACCTTCCGTTCTGCGAGCAGTTCAAGCACCGATGCAAGCAGAGCTTTGGGAAACTCGTCCAAGCGCTCGAAATTGGTCATTGCGAATTTCCTGCTTTCGTAATCGCTCGCTTCACGCCGCCCGCCAGTGCCCACTCAAGCGGAGCCATTTTACGATCTGGCCCACGTTCATTTGATCATCAACGACTTCTTCAACATAGGTTCATGCCTGGCCCTCTGGGCGGTGCTGCAACTATTCCGTGACGGCGCCATGTACAACGTCACGATAGCCAGCGGCAGCTCCGATACGGCTTGGGCGGTGATCCACACAATCCGCAGCCAGCGGGGGGTCGCCTCCTGCCCCCGCTGTGCCGGAGTCCCGCCGACTCGCCACGAGAGTTCCCACCTCGCCCGGTGTCTGCCTTTACTGCGGCCGAGCGGCCCAGCTCCGAGGCCGATATGTTGTGATTCCGTTGTGAATCGGACAGTCGAAATCCACGCCTGGCTCGTCGCCGCGCTGCTGGTCGGCGCGCTGGCCATGATCACGTTCCTCTTGGTCATGATGCACGTCCATGCCGTTGACGTGGCCTATATCGCCCACACGCACCGCCCGATCATCGTCGTGCCATCCGGCGCGCCGCCGGTGGTGGCGACCTGAGAGCTGATGGCGCTTGTCGGCCAACCGTGTGACGTTCGGTCTCGGGTCCCGGGCGGGTATGGCTCTCAGTGAGCGCCTTGGCTGAGCCTGAGCACTGCCCCTGCAGCACCGTTCCGACGATAGGGCCGCCGCGGTCCGCCTTGGACGCGGACTGGGCCTTGGGAACCCCGCAGCGGCTCAGCGAATAGGACCTAATGGAGACATTTGAAATCGACGTTGACACGTCAAGGCAGCGAATGGTTGATATATCGGAAAGACTGAAGCGATTCTGCCGCGGACGTAGTGACGGTCTGGTTAACGTGTTCGTCCCTCACGCCACTGCTGGACTTGCGCTTATGGAAACAGGTTCGGGATCCGAAGCAGATCTAAAAGATGCTCTGGACAGGCTGCTCCCGCGTGATAATCGATATCAGCATGCTCACGGCTCTCCGGGTCATGGGGCTGACCACGTTCTCCCCGCCTTCGTCAGCCCCTCGATCACGCTTCCCGTGTTTGGGGGTCGTCCTGCACTCGGCACATGGCAGTCTGTGGTGTTGGTGGACCTCAACACGGACAATCCCCAACGGAAGGTTCGGTTTAGCTTCGTGCCAGCCTGATCTGGCTCGCGTCTCGATCCTCCACAAGTCAGGGAGAGGGTTTAGGACGTGGACCGCCAACGGAGCATCATTTCTCTTGGACCGTGACGTTAAAAGTGAAATCCGGCACATCAAGGTTGCACGCAATTGCCTGGCGGATCATGGGTTCAGCCTGATTGAGCTGCCATACATGTGAATGCACCCTTGGCAAGCCATCCACCGTGATCGCCCAGAAATTCCCCTCCCGCCTTGCAGTCGCCGTGAAGATCTCCGTCTCCCCAGTCCGCCTCCCCATTCCAATCACTCCCCCTCCACTGTCAAGTGGTATCCATGACGTTGCCATCATCGTGACACCAGCGAGTACCGGCGCCGTCCCGGCTGATTGGGGACAGCGCAGGGACGCTGGATGCCTACCGTCCTGGGGGGATGAGACCGATTGAGGCAATCGCTCTCGGCCAATCGGCCAGGGGAATCACGGACCTCGTCATACTCCTGGGCATCCTGGCGCTCAATTTCTTCGCCGTCGCCAAGATCATCACCAAGGCCGGCTACTCACCAAAGTGGATATGGGTCCCGCTGACCCCTGTGTGTCTGTGGTTCTTCACCTTTATCCTGCTCACGGTCGACGTGAGAACCCTCGTCCTCGCGAACAACGCCACGGTGTCCCTGCCCGTGAGCCTGGGCAACTTCGTATCGCTCGAGGTGATCGACTTTCTCAGCGTCGTTGTCACGTGGGTGTTCTTCCTCATTTTCGCCTTCTCGACGTGGCCGGTGTCGGTGGCGCGTCGGGAGACGCGGAGCTTCAACGCGGATCCCCGGACCACGTTCGTGCCGGCGTCTCGGCCTCGGGCCGGTTATCCGGGCCTGACGCCGGACATTTCCGGGAGCGGGGCTGCCACCACGATGCCCGCCCAGGCGCTGTCCGGCCTCGGCGCAGACGTTGCCTCCTCCCTCGGTGGAAAAGTCGCGGGTCATCTACTGCAGTTGGTGCGGGAATCAACGGGCGAGGGATGCGGTGGCCATTCACCACTGCGGTTCCTTGGATCGACCAGCCGTCTACTGCATGAACTGCGGAACACCGCTCGGTTCGGGCGCGCCCACCTGCACCTCCTGCGGGACGCCGGCGACCAGCGTGTCGCGTTCGTAGGCGGCGCGGCGCCGCCCCTCGTCTCCAACGTTCTCGCCCCCATGCCGGCAGCGAGGCGAGGTGACTCCCTGAGCGGCGGTGCTCATCAGGTGCACTCAAGAGGCACGAGGGAACTCCAGCTCGCCTTTCAGGCCCTGCCCAGACCGCCAAGTGCAGGAAACAGGCCGGAATGAACGTGGGGTCGTTCACCGGGGCTTCATGCTGCCGTCGCGTACGCGACACCCGCCGCGGTTACGGTGCCCCCTGCATGGAGCTCTCGACGAACACGTGGTCGAGACGGATGGCGCTCTCGCTGTTGGTTCCCGCATGCGCATTTCCGCTTGCGCTGCTCTACCCGAGCTCGTCGGGAGCACTAACGACCTCAAATTCGGCGAGTCAACTGCTGAAGGCTGCGATCGCGTCGGCCACTCAGCATGGATCTGTACACGTGACCGTCCACTTCTTCTCCGGAAGCAAGACAGGCGAAGTGGTTGAGGACTCAGCATTGCAATCGGGCGTCGAGACCGTGGCGATTGGCCAGGAGAGGGTGTCGATCGTCCTTACTGACGGAATGGCCTACGTCACCGGCAACCGTCAGGGCCTCCTCTCGTACATGGGTCTGCCGGCATCGATGGCCACCGCCCTGGCCGGTCAGTGGATCTCCATCCCGCCCACCGACCGCGGCTTCACATCGGTCGTTTCGGGGTTGACGCTCTCCTCGGCCTTGCACGAGGTCACTCCGGCTGGAGCCGTCTCGCAGGGTAGGCAGAAGACGGTGAACGGGCAGTCGACCATCAGCGTCTCTGGAACCGGATCTACCGGACAGGCGAGGACGTCCCTCTTCATCGCCACCAAGAGGAACCGGCTCCCCGTCGAGGCGGTGGCCGCCACCGGGAACGGCAAAGCGGTGTCCGGCGAGATTGTCACGTTCTCGCGTTGGGGCGAGACGGTGCACACCCCGAAACCGCCGACGTCGGTCCCGATCTCCAGCCTCAGGAGCGGGTCGGCCTCATCGGGTTGACCTTCGGGAGTTTGAACGACGGCCCAATCGGTCGTCGCTGAGCTGAGACAGAAGCCAACATCGCCGTCGGCTCTTCCGACGATGCCTCGGCGTCGGCCGCGTTGATCGTGCGGCACCGCGGAACTGTCAGCCCCGATTGAGCACCGTCGGCGACCAAAGAGTCTGCAACTCATGTGATCGGCGTTCGGTACGGCACCTTCGCGAAGAGTTCATCTCGACGTAATCGATTCGTCACGGACTCCTGTGTTGGAGTGACGGTGAAGCAACCCACAACGCGGCGCGGGTGTCGGAAGAGAACCCGGGCCACACGCAAGGGCAACGCTTGCCAAGAAAGCGGAGGTGCATGCAATGAAACTCTTCGTTGGCGTGAAACGGGCCGTGATGATCTGCGCAGCCGGTCTGGGTCTGATAGCCCTGGTGACGCTCCCCGGCCTCAGTCAAGGGCCGGCCAAAGCAGATGAGCACCAGAGGCCAGGTCCGATCCAGCACCTCGTGGTGATCTTCCAGGAGAATGTCTCGTTCGATCACTACTTCGGGACGTACCCCAACGCGACCAACACCAGCGGTCAGACGTTCGTCGCAGCGCCTGGGACCAAGCCGGTCAACGGGCTCACTCCGGGCCTCCTGACCAGCAATCCGAACGGGGCCGATCCCCGTCGTCTCGACCCTTCCAACGTCAACGACCTGCTGACGTGCGACCAGGACCACAATTACACCGCCGAGCAGACCGCTTTCGACAATGGCGCCATGGACAAGTTCCTTTCGGCAACCGGCACCTCCACCGGTACGAGCCCCACCGGTCAGCCCTGTAAAGCCAGCGACGTCATGAACTACTACGACGGGAACTCGGTGACCGAGCTGTGGAACTACGCACAGCACTTCGCCATGAGCGACAACTCGTTTGGGACCACCTTCGGGCCCTCGGCACCGGGTGCCGTCAACGTGGTGTCGGGCGACACCGGCGGCGTGAGCCGCGCCATCCGGGGGGCTGCCACCGATGGTGACGTGGTGGCCGACGGTCAGGGGGGCTCCTCGCTGATCAGCGACGCCCAGCCGTTCTTTGACGACTGCTCCAGCCGGGATGCCACGGTGATGTCCGGTCAGAACATCGGTGACCAGCTCAATGCCGCTGGTCTCAGTTGGGGTTGGTTTGAAGGTGGCTTCGCCCCGACCACGGCGTACACGGGGCCGGCCGACACGACCCTCTCGTACGATCCCGAAGCGCCCGGGGTCTCGAAGGCTGTCTGCGCTGCCTCCCACCCGATTGGGGCGGCGCTCGGAGGGACCGGTCAGTGGGGCACCAAGGCCGACTACATCCCCCACCACGAACCGTTCCAGTACTACGCCTCGACGGCCAACCCCCACCACCTGGCGCCGAGCTCCTTGGCCGCCATCGGAACCGACACGGCGACGCCCGGCCAGTTCAATACGGCCAACCACCAGTACGACATGAGCAACTTCGACACCTTGGTCGCCGCCATCCACGGGGGGACGCTGGCGCCCAGCCACCTCCCGGCGGTCAGCTTCTTGAAGGCACCGGGTTATGAGGACGGTCACGCGGCCTACTCGGACCCCATCGACGAGCAGAATTTCGTCGCCAACGAGATCAACGCCCTCGAACAGCTCCCGACCTGGTCGAGCACAGCCGTGGTCGTCGCCTATGACGACTCTGATGGCTTCTACGACCATGTCTACAGCGGCATCCACAATCCGTCCCAGACCAGCGCCGACACCCTCACCGGCGCCAATTCCTGCGGATCAGGGAGCCCATTGGCCGCACAAGGTGGCCGGTGTGGCTACGGCCCCCGCCTCCCGCTGCTGGTGATCTCTCCGTGGGCCAAGGCGAATCACGTCAGCCACTCCATCAGTGACCAGTCCTCAATCGTGAACTTCGTGGAGGACAACTGGGACCTCGGTCGTATTCCCGGATCGTTCGCCAACGTCGCCGGATCACTGAACGACCTGTTCGACTTCTCACACGATGGCGGCACCAACCCTCCGCTCTACCTGAACCCTTCGACGGGTCAGCCAGAACTGGTTCCGACCTTTACGGCGCACTGAGGGCGGACGTTTGAGCCGGACCTCGCCTCGGCGCCCAGCGGGGGCGCCGAGGCGGGCTTGAACGCGGCGACGATCCGGGTTGGGGTGGCAATGCTCGCGTCGGTCAAAGAGAAGCAGCCGAGGGCACGGCCACCCCAGGACGCCGCCGCCCCTTGGGATTGAGGCACGTGATCCCCGGGACGATGCCCAGCTGAGGGGGTCGCACGTCGCCATCCGGCGGCGAAACCTGCCGGGCTGGGTGCGGGCATCGCCCTCCAGTCCGCCGGAGATGGAGGTGGACAGAAACGTCTCACCTCGCCGGGCGACGATCCATCACCGTCGGGCCCCGTGCCGGCGTGCCGTGCCCAAAGGGCGGCGGCGCGAGATCCGGCGTTCGTCCCTATGGTGTTGCCACCAGCGAGAAGAGGTCCGAGGGCGACCAAGAGAACCGGGGGCACGTGAACCGGATCGGCGACTACGGGATGATCGGCGACTGCCACTCGTTGGCCCTCGTCGGCCGGGACGGTTCCCTGGACTGGCTCTGCTTCCCCCGCTTCGACTCGCCATCGGTCTTCGCCAAAATGCTCGACGAGGACGCCGGGCATTTTCGGGTGGCCCCAGCCGCAGACGTGCAGGAGGTGCACCGCACCTACCTCCCCTCGACCAACGTCTTGGAGACCACGTTCGTGACGGCGGGCGGAGTGCTCGAGCTCACCGACTGCATGCCGGTCCGACCGTTTGACGAAGAGACGCCCACGGCGGTCGACGCCCACGCCTCCGTCCTGCGGCGGGTGCGTTGCCGCTCGGGTCAATCAGCGGTCACGGTCGACCTCCGGCCGCGCTTCGAGTACGGCACGGTCCTGCCCAGGTTCACCCCGCTGTCGTCAATAGGGGCGGCGATCGTCGGGGGTCCCGATGCCTTGTGGGTCCGGGCCAGCCGCCGGCTGGACGTCGACCGGCAGCACATTTCCGCCCGCTGGGACCTGGCGGCGGGAGACGAGGCGTGGATCGAGGTCGAGTGGACCCCGGCAGTCAGCCGTTCACCCCACGACGGCATCGGTGATCAGCGGGCCGACATGGAGCGCAGGCTGGCGGAAACGATCTCCTTCTGGGAAGCGTGGTTGGCTCGATGCAGTTACGTCGGTGACCATCAACGGCGCGTCCACCGATCCGCCCTGGTGCTCAAGGCGTTGACCTATGCACCGACCGGGGCCGTGGTGGCCGCCGGGACGACATCGTTGCCTGAATGGGTCGGCGGTGGACGAAACTGGGACTACCGCTTCACGTGGATCCGCGACGCCACCCTCACGCTGGCTTCCCTGGCCCTCCTGGGCTATCTCGGTGAGGCGGCCGCCTTCAAGGGCTGGTTGGAACGAACCTGTGCCGGCCGGCCCGAGGACCTCCAGATCATGTACCGGGTGACCGGGGAGCGACTTCTCCCCGAGCTCACCCTTGGCCACCTCCGTGGGCATCGAGACTCGGCACCCGTGCGGATCGGCAACGGAGCGGCCGGGCAGCTCCAACTCGACTCGCTGGGACAGTTGCTCGAGGCCGGCTATCTCTTCGGACGGGCCGGCGGCGAGCTCACGGTCGACAACGCAGGCTTCCTCGGTCGGGTGGCCAACCTGGCCGTGCGCGACTGGCGGCGACCCGATCAGGGCATCTGGGAGATCCGAGATACGCCGCGTCACTTCGTCCACTCCAAACTCAACTGCTGGATGGCACTCGATCGGGCGGTGCGCTTGGCCGAAGCGGGTCAGCTCGCCGGTGATCAGACACTGTGGCGGGCCGAACGTGACGCGGTGGCCGACTGGTTGCGCTCGGAGGGCTCACCCGACGGGTGGTACGTGCAGGCCGCCGGCCACAATCTGGCCGATGCCGCCGCGCTGCTCATCCCCGCGCTCGGCTTCCTGCCGCCGGCCGATCCGCGCGTCCTGGCCACCATCGATGTCGTCCAGCGCGACCTGAACAACGGGGGCCACGTCCATCGCTACCGCTCGCCCGATGGTCTGCCGGGAGACGAAGGGGCCTTCCTCCTGTGCTCGTTCTGGCTGCTCGATGCGCTGACCCACGCCGGGCGGATGGACGAGGCCGAGGCGCTGCTTGAGCGGCTCCTCGGACTGGCCAACGATGTGGGCCTCTACGCCGAGATGGTCGATCCGGCGACCGGCGAGCAGTTGGGGAACACCCCGCAGGCCTTCACCCATATGGCCGTGGTCACCTCGTGCAGCGCCATGTCAGCAGCCCGGAGGGGACAGCTGCCTTCGCCCGACCAGCCGTTCTCCTTCGTCGAGGCCGCGCTGGACCGTCGGTTGCGGTCGGCCGATTCGTAAGTTGGCGGGGTGGGGTCGGGTCCTCGGGAGCACTGCCCCGAGGAAGCGGCGCTGATCCCGTGGCAAGCTGGCGCCTGCTTTCGTCATCCGCGCAACACGGTCACCACCACTGTCATCGCCACGCCCATCACCACATCACCACACCCAACGGAGGTCCAGACCACCATGCAGGAGCGACAGATCGGCAACCGGACCGTCAGTGCCATCGGCTTGGGAGAGATGCCGCTTTCAATCGAGGGGCGCCCCGACCGCACACAGGCGATCTCCACCATTCACGCTTCGCTCGATGCCGGCGTCACCATCATCGACACCGCCGATGCCTACGCGCTGAATACGGAGGAGCACGGCCATGGTGAGCGGGTGGTGGCCAAGGCGTTGGCCACCTACGGAGGATCGACAGACCAGGTGCTGGTGGCCACCAAGGGCGGTCACCGCCGACCGGGCGACGGGAGTTGGACCATCCATGGTGATCCCGCCTACATCAAAGAGGCCTGCGACGCATCCCTCAAAGCCCTCGGGGTCGAGGCGATCGGCCTGTACCAGTACCACCGTCCGGACCCGAAGGTCCCCTACGGCGATTCGGTCGGCGCCCTGGCCGATCTCCTCGACGCCGGCAAGATTCTGATGGCCGGGATATCCAACGCCACCGTGGCGCAGATTGACGAAGCCCAGGAGGTCCTCAACGGTCGGCTGGTCAGCGTGCAGAACGAGTTCTCGCCTCGTTTCCGCTCGTCGGAGAACGAGTTGGAGCACTGCGAGAAAATCGGCGTGGCCTTCATTCCGTGGAGCCCCATGGGAGGGATCGGCCGGTCCGGACATATCGAGACCGACCACCCGGCCTTCAACGAAGTGGCCGCAGAGGTGGGGGCCACCCCGCAGCAGGTGACGCTGGCCTGGATGCTGGCCAAAGGCTCGCGCGTCATCCCGATTCCGGGGAGCAGCCGCCCGGCCACGGCCACGGCTTCGGCGGCGGCGGCCGACCTGGTGCTCTCCCCCGAACAGGTCACCCGGCTGAACGCGTCCTGACCCCTCGGCCACGCACGCCACACTTCATTCGGAAATCCCACCTTCGAGCGAGATCGCCGAGAAGCTCCCGGCGAACAGCCAAGGAGCAGCCGAGGAACAGAGCGATCACCGCCGGTGTTACAACTTCTGCTGTCCATTATCGATCGAAAAGGAGGTCCCGATGCCTGCCGTGACCGTTGCCGACAACCTGACCCTTGACCGTATTGATGCCCCCGCACCCGATGCCAAGGTGCGACCCGTCCTGGCCGTCACCGATGCGCCGTCGGGGTTCGAGGGCGAGGGGTTCCCCGTGCGTCGTGCCTTCGCCGGGGTGCCGATGGCCGACCTCGACCCGTTCATCCACATGGACCAGATGGGTGAGGTGGAATACGCGCCCGGCGAGCCCAAGGGGACCCCGTGGCACCCCCACCGCGGCTTCGAGACCGTGACCTACATGATCGACGGCACCTTCCAACACCAGGATTCGATCGGTGGCGGGGGCCTCATCACCAACGGCTCGACCCAGTGGATGACGGCCGGGGCCGGCATCCTCCACATCGAGCGACCGCCCGAACAGCTGATCGCCACCGGAGGGCTCTTCCACGGCATCCAGCTGTGGGTGAACCTGCCCGCGGCGGAGAAGTGGGTCGACCCGAGGTACCAGGACCTCGAGGCGCAAGACAACCTCCTGCTCACCTCGCCCGACGGTGGTGCCCTGATCCGCGTGATCGCGGGCGATGTGGCCGGTCACCGTGGCCCGGGATCCACCCACACCCCGATCTCGCTGGTCCACGCCTCCGTGCACCCGGGAGCGCAGCTGCTCCTGCCCTGGCCCAGCGAATTCAATGCGCTGGTCTACGTCCTGGCCGGGAGTGGGACCATCGGCGCCGAGCACCGCCCCATCCACACCGGGAATCTGGCCGTCCACGGTGCGGGGGACGCCCTCGAGATCTCGGCCGATCAGGTCCAAGAGGCGCGTCACCCGCTCCTCGACGTCTTGATTCTGGGCGGCCGACCCATCGGCGAGCCGGTCGTCGCGCACGGGCCCTTCGTCATGAACACCCGGGACGAGATCGTCCAGGCCTTCGAGGATTATCAGGCGGGCCGCCTCGGGACCGTTCCGGCGGACCACATCGGCCACGCCTGAGCACCTGGAGTGAGCCCACGGTCATGGTCGACCCGTGACATGGGTGACCTGAGCGGGACGGTGGCACTGGTCACCGGAGCCAACAGCGGCATCGGATTCGAAACCGCTCGCGGCTTGGCCGGCCACGGGGCCCATGTGGTGCTGGCCTGCCGGAATCAGGAAAAAGCCCGGCGGGCGGGCGCGGCACTGGAACGGGACATTGCGGGCGCGTCAGTCGAGCTGCTGGCGGTTGATCTCTCCGACCTGGTGTCGGTGCGCCGGGCGGCCGAGGAGTTCCGAGATGGGCATGACCGGCTCGACCTGCTCATCAACAACGCCGCGGTCATGGGCACCCCGTACCGCCAGACCGCCGATGGGTTTGAGCTCCAGATGGCCACCAATCACCTGGGGCACTTCGCCCTGACCGGTCTCCTACTCGACCGGCTCCTGACGTCGGGTCGCTCGCGTGTGGTCACCGTGAGCTCGTTGATGCACCGATCCGGTCGCATTGAGTTCGACGACGTCGCAGGATCGGCCATCCGCAATACGTGGCTCAACTACGGGTCGTCCAAATTGGCCAACCTCCTCTTCACCGCCGAGCTGAGCCGGCGGCTCAGCGGCATGGACCGCGCAACCATGGCACTGGCCGCGCATCCGGGATGGGCGCGCAGCAACCTGGCCGGCACGGGCGCGGCGGTGGGAGAAGGCAGGATTCGGACCGCCGTGGGCCGCGTCGCCGGACGCTGCCTGGGTCAGTCCGCCGCCACCGGAGCCCTGCCGTCGCTCTATGCCGCCACCGCACCGGACCTGGTGACCGGACAATTCATCGGGCCGGGCCACTCCTTTGAGCTTTTCGGGCCACCTAAAGTGGTGCAACCGAACCGGCGGGCCAGGAGCGTCGTCGATGCCGCGCTGCTGTGGGACATCTCCGAGGAGCTCACCGGGGTTCGTTACGCCCTTCCGGCCGTCCCTTGAACGGGACGCATCGGCCGCACCGGTCATCCCGTGCTCCCTGGTGACGCACCCGGGCCAGATACGCCGCGTGCGCACCCACGAGATCAGGCCGCAGGACCCGGCCCAGCGGGATGATCACGGTCGACCGGGCGCCGGCGCGACGGAGCGCCGCCGCGGCGCTCTGGGCCCGGGCCCCGCTGACATAGATGTCGTCGAGCAGGACGATCCGGGCTCCACGGATGGATGGGTGGTCCGCCACGGAGAAGGCCCGGGCGTTCGGCCGCATGGGACCGACCGGTCCAGTGGATCGACGCAGGAGCGAAGGCAGCCAACGAGCGGGGCCACCACCGGGGCCACCAAGGGCGCCGACGGCGAGGTCACCCAACCCCGCCACCCGTTCGAGCGAAGCAGCCGGGCGCGAGGTCGACGGCACGGGGAGTACGACGTCGCCCTCGCCACCCAGCGACGCCACCACGCACGCCCGGTGCCGGCAGAAGTAGGAGGCGAAATGGGCCGCCACAATGCGGGCGAAGCGTTGGCGGGCCAGATCGATCGACGACTCCTTGTACCCCATCAGGGCGGTGTAGAGCGGCCCGGGCAACGGGCACAGGCGCACCGGCAGCACGGGAGCCAGCGGCAGATTGAGGCGGTGGGCCACCGTCCGGCAGGCGAAGCAGTGGGCGAAGCCGTGGGCCGATGGGCCGCAGCAGACGAGGCAGGTCCCTGGACCGGGGCCGAGGAGCGGATCGCCCAGGAGGCGACCGGTGGCGGTCGGGGGGACCTCAGGTTTGAGGAGTGGCTTGGTGACGATGCAGAAGAAAGGTCCCGGTGGCTCGACTGACGATCCCACCGTCGGCGTCCCGCACCGATGCTTCGCCGTACGCCACCTGCTTGGCCATGCGGACGACCTCGCCGCGCAGGGCATAGGTCGTCCCCTTCATGGCCGGCCGCATGGTCTCGGTCTTGAGCTCCAGGGTGGCCTTGGTGCGATCGCGGCCGGAGAGGGCGGCGTTGATGGCGAAGTTCATGCAGGCATCGAGCAGCAGGGCGTGGACCCCGGCCTGGACCACCCCATGGGGATTGCAGGCGAGCTCCTCCGGAGTGAAGGTGCCGGCCACCCAGCCGAGGTCCTCCCCGTCGACGCCATACCCGGTGAAGGCCCCGCCGACCGCGCCGATGATGGTCATCCCACCGTCGCCCAGCCAGCGGTCCATGTCCTTGCCGCCCATGGGCCAGACCCTATCCGGCGGGATCGGAGCTACCGGGCGGGGGTCGCCTCGTCCCAGCCGGACGGCCCGAGCCAGATAGACCTCCGGACGGGGGCGGGTAGAATGCCTCCGATCTGCAACCGGCGGCGAATGCCTGCCGGATCCGGGAGGAGAAACCCATGTCCACCGCAGTCATCGTCGACGCCGTTCGCACCCCCGGCGGCAAGCGAAACGGGAAGCTTCGCAATTGGCACGCCGTTGACCTGGCCTCCGAAGCCCTCAAAGCGCTCCAGGAGCGCAACAGCCTGGACCCGGCCGTCGTCGACGACGTCATCATGGGCTGCGTGATGCAGGTGGCCGAGCAGTCACTCAACATCGGTCGCAACGCGGTGCTGGCGGCCGGATGGCCCGAGTCGGTACCCGCCACCACCATCGACCGTCAGTGCGGATCGTCCCAGCAGGCCCTGCACTTCGCCGCCCAGGGCGTCATGGCCGGGGCCTACGACGTCGTCGTGGCCGCGGGCGTCGAGAGCATGACCCGCACGCCCATGGGCTCTTCGGTCGTCCGCGAGCTGGGCTACCCGTTCGGGCCGCGCATGATGGCACGGTACGCCCCCAAGGGCGGCCTGGTCGGCCAGGGCATCGGCGCCGAGATGATCGCCGACCAGTGGGGCATCTCCCGCGATGACCTCGATGCCTTCTCGGCCCAGAGCCACCAGCGGGCGGCCCGGGCCACCGCCGAGGGGCGCTTCGAGAACGAGCTCGTCCCGGTGGCCATCCGCGATGACGAGGGCAAGGACACCGACGAGCGCATCACCACCGACGAGGGCATCCGCCCGGACAGCACGGTGGAGACCCTGGCGAAACTGAAGCCGGCCTTCAAGCCCGAGGGTGGCAAGGTCACGGCCGGCAACTCGTCGCAGATCACCGACGGCGCCTCGGCCGTGCTCATCATGAGCGAAGAGAAGGCCAGCGAGCTGGGCCTGCGCCCCCGGGCCCGCTTTCATGCCTTCGCCCTGGCCGGCGTCGACCCCATCACCATGCTCACCGGCCCGATCCCGGCCACCGCCAGCGTGCTGGAGCGGGCCAAGATGACGATGGACGACATCGACGCGGTGGAGATCAATGAGGCGTTCGCCTCGGTCGTCCTGGCCTGGGAGAAGGAGCACCACCCGAACATGGACACGGTGAACCCCAACGGCGGGGCCATCGCCCTCGGTCACCCGCTCGGTGCCTCGGGCGGCAAGCTCATGGCCACCCTGCTCAACGAGCTGGAGCGCACCGACGGCCGCTACGGGCTCCTCACCATGTGCGAGGGGGGCGGCTTGGCCAACGCCACCATCATCGAGCGGCTGGGCTGAACCCGGTCGCTCCGCCAGTGCCGCGGGCGCTGACCAGTGGTCCAACTAGTTAGCGGTAGCGGGTGGCCATGAGAAAGCCGGCGAAGATCATCGCCAGCCCGACGACCAGTCCCCACGGTGATCCGTGCGAGGCGAAGGGCAGATGGGCCAGGTAGTTGACCACGATGACGGCCACGCCGCCGATCAGGAGGGCGAGGACGACCACGCCGTACCAGGGCGGGCTGCGGCGGACGCTCTTGGGGATCGGCGGGGTGTAGCGCCCGCTCTCCTGCGCGGTGGAGGGTCGGCCGACCTTGGACGTGGTGCGCCCCCCGGCCGACTTCCCCTTGTTCGACGCCTTCCCGGGTCCTGACTTCGTCTTGTCTGGCACTGCGCACGAGGATACTCAGCCCGGACCGGTCGCTCCCTTCAGCGAAGGTACGCTTCCTCTTTCATGGGAGCCCGGGTCCTGGTCATCGACAACTACGACTCCTTCGTCTACAACCTGGTCCAGGAGCTGGGCGAGCTCGGAGCCGATCCCTTCGTCTTCCGCAACGACACCATCGACGTGGAGGGCATCCGGGCGCAGCAGCCCGATGCCATCCTGATCTCCCCCGGGCCGGGCCGCCCCGAAGACGGAGGCGTCTCCCTGGCGGCACTCGACCAGGTGGCCGGCGAGATCCCCATCCTCGGCGTCTGCCTGGGCAACCAGTGCATCGGTCAGGCTTACGGCGGGGAGATCGTGGCGGCCCCCCATCTCATGCACGGCAAGACCTCGGAGATCCACCACGACGGCCAGGGCATCTTCGCCGGCCTGCCCAATCCCTTCGTGGCCACCCGCTACCACTCCCTCGTCGTCGACCCCGATTCGGTGCCGAGCGCACTGATGGTGACCGCCACCGCCACCGACGGCGTGATCATGGGCCTGCGCCACCGCGAACTCCCCGTCGAAGGTGTCCAGTTCCACCCCGAATCGGTGCTCACCGTCTCGGGCCCGGCCCTGCTGGCGAACTTCCTGCAGCAGCTGGCCGGGGTGGCCGCCGCTTCTTGAGGCCTACGGCGCTGCTACGACGTTGTCGTCGTGGTCGGCGCCGTCGTGGTGGTCGTGGTCGTCGTGGGCTGCGCGCACACGTTGATCGTGACGGTGGCCGGCGTATTGACCGTCGTGCCCCCCGAGGGGGTCTGACTCTGCACGTTGCCGGGCGTCCCTCCGCCCGAGGTGCAGTCAACCGTGGTCGACGCGGCCGACAGACCGGACACCGCCCCTATGGCCGCGGTGGCCTGAGCCTGGGTCTGACCGACGACGCTGGGGACCACGGCGGTGCACGGTCCGGTCGATACCTGCAGGTTCACCGGTGTGTTCGGCTGGACCGACGTCCCGGCGGCGGGGCTCTGGCCCGCCACGAGTCCGCTGCCGGCGTTGCCCGAGCATACGGAGGTCTGGTTGCCCACGGTGAGGTTGTTCGACGTCAGCAGGCTCCCCGCCGCGGCCGGCGAGATCCCGATGACGTTAGGGACCTGGGTCGTCGACTGGGTCCCGGACACCGTCAGGTTGACCACCGTGCCGGATTTCACCATCTGAGGCGCCACCGGGCTCTGCGTGAGTACGGTTCCCGTCGGCTTGTTGCTGGCCACGTACTTCACCACGTTGGAGCGCAGCTTGTCCGCCTGGAGCTCTTGGCTCGCGGCTGCCAGCTGCTTCCCGACGACATTGGGCACGGTCACCGCGGGGCCGGCACTGACGACCAGGCTGACCTGGCTGTTCTTGTTGGCCTTGTTCCCGGACGCGGGATTGGTGGACAGCACGATGCCCGCCGTCTGCGAGCTGATCTGGGTGGTGACGGGGCCGACGACCAGACCGTCCCTCTGGAGGACCGACGTCGCCACCGACTGCGTCTGGCCGACCACGTTGGGCACATCCACCTGCTGGGTACCGCCGATGTATCCGAGCGAACGCAGGAGGAAGAAGGCGATCACGGCCAGGACGACCAGCAGCGTGACCAGGAGGATCACCAGGTTGCGCGTCCGCTTCTTCCGCTCGATCTCGGACGGGCTGGGTCCGCCCGGAGCGGCCGCGCCCACAGGCACGGTCTGGGTGAGCCCCGCCGCCATCACGCCGGTGGCGCCCACCGCGGCCATCACGTTGGTGAGGGCCGGATCTCCGGCTACCACCGGATTGCCGTGGTCAAAGCGGAGGAGATCGTCCCGGAATTCGTCGGCGGTGGCGTAGCGGTCATCGGGCGACTTGGCCATCGCCTTCATGATCACGGCCTCGAGCTCGACCGGGATGGCCGGGTTGACCACTCGGGGGAGGACGGGGAGATCCCGCACGTGCTTGGAGGCAACCGCGACGGGTGAGTCGCCGGTGAAGGGCGGTTTTCCGGTGGACATCTCGTAGAGCACGACACCCAGTGAGTAGATGTCACTGCGGGCGTCAACGCCGTGGCCCTCCGCCTGCTCGGGAGAGAAGTACGCCGCCGTCCCCATCACCGCGCCGGTCTGGGTGAGGCTCTCCTCGGTGTTCATGGCCCGGGCGATGCCGAAGTCGGTGACCTTGACCCCGCCATCGGCCATGATCAGCACGTTGCCCGGCTTCACGTCGCGGTGGACGACGCCGTGGCGATGGGCGAACGAGAGCGCGGCCGCCACATTGGCTCCGACGCTGGCCACGTCGTGGGCCGGCAGGGATCCCGATTCACGCAGGACGGCCGAGAGAGCCCGCCCGTCGATGAATTCCATGACAATGAAGTAGGCGCCGTTGTCCTCGCCCCAGTCGTAGACCGGCACGATGTTGGGGTGGGAAAGGTTGGCGGCGGCTTGCGCCTCCCGCCGGAAACGCTCCACGAAGGCCCGGTCCACCGAGAGTTCGGGGAACAACACCTTGAGCGCCACCGGACGGTCCAGTTCGCGATCGCGGGCGCGGTACACCTGCGCCATTCCCCCGCGGGCAATGAGGTGCGTCAGCTCATAGCGGTTCGAGAATACGCGCGGTTCTACCGGTTCCATGCCGACCAGAGCCTACGCTGCGCTGCCCGCAAAACTGGGTACACCTGGCGGTGTCAACCTTGTGCTCCCGTCTGCTGCATGTAGGCGGCAACGACCGCCTTGACGATGGGTCCGGCCACCACGGCGCCCGTCAGGTCCTGCGTTTGGTAGGGCACGACGACGGCGACGGCGATCGGCGGGACACCCTTGGCATTCGGGAATCCGATCATCCAGTCGTCGGTCTGCTCGATCTGGCCCGGCGCCTGCACCTGCGCCGTACCCGTCTTGACCGCCATCTGCCACGAGGCTGGGAAGCCAACCGACGAGGCCGTGCCGTTGGTCACCACGCTCTGCATCAGGGTGTTCACCGATGCCGCGGCGGCCTGCGTGGAAGCCGTCAGCATGGGCTTGGGTTGATAGGTGGCCACCACGTTGTTCTGGGAATCGCGTATCTCCGCCATCAGGTGCGGTGTCATGATGACACCGCCGTTGGCAATCCCGGCCGCCACCAGGGCGTTCTGCAGCGGGGTGGCCGCGTCGTTGAACTGCCCGATGGAGCTCTGACCCAGGAGTGACTGCGCGTTGGCGGGCAGGTTCGAGAAGGTGGACGGGATGACGTTGGGGATATCGAGATTGGGGATGAACGGATTCTTCTCGCCGTCGACGGAGAACCCGAAGAGCTTGGCCTGCTGGGTCATCACCGGCTGGCCGACCTGGACCCCCAACTCGGCGTAACCCGGGTCGCACGATTCGGGCAGCATGATGTCCATGGTGCCGCCGCACGCGCTGCCCCCGTCGTTGCAGAGCGGCTTGTTCGAGTCCGGGAAGGTGACGCAGGCGGCCGACGGGAAGCTGTAGTTCACCAGGCTCGGTTTGAGGTTGTACACCGCCGTGCTGGTGACCACCTTGAAGGTCGAGCCGGGCGGGAAGCGCTCCTGCGTGGCGATCGGCGTGATGGGAACGAATTTCTCGGGGTTATCGGGTAACGAATCGAGATAGTTGGCCGTCTGCTCGGCCTTGACGTCGGGGTTGGCCAGGGCATTGGGATCAAAGGTCGGATTGGACACCATCGCCAATATGGCCCCAGTGGTCGGATTCAACACCACCACTGCACCGTCCTTGTCCTGACCTGGGGGCAGGGTGGACAGCGCCGTCGCCGCAGCCTGTTGCAGGGCCGGATCAACGGTGAGGGTGACATCGTCGGGTTCGGAAGGTGGCTTGTTGAACAAAAGCTGACTGAAGTTCTGCGGTGCTTGTGCGTGCGTCTGGAGGTACTGGTTGTACTGGTACTCAATGCCGGACGGGGACCCGTAGAAGACGTCGCTGAAGCCGGTGATCCCGGCGAAGAGGGGTCCTTGGGGATACACCCGCATGTAGTGAGGCGAGCCCGGGGCGACCGAGGTGGACTTTACCGACTGGGCCAGCACGGTTCCGTCGGCTGCGTAAATGGTGCCGCGCTGGTTGTCCAGGTGGTTCACCGACACACGCGGGTTGTCGGGGCTGTTGGCCAGGGCTTTGGCCTTGACGAACTGAATATTGACCAGCTGGAACACGACCAGGCCGAAACAGAGCAACATCACGATGCCGAGCCAACGAATGCGGCGCCCCACTACCACCCACCTCTCATGGCGACACCGTGAGCGTCGTCGTGGTCGTAGCTCCCGGAGCCGTCGCGGGCGTGCCGGCCGGCGCACCCCCAGGCGGAACCGTTGTGGTGGGGAGGGAACCACTGGGACCGAGGCCCGAACCGTTGCCGGCCGACGGCGTCTTGCCCGACTCCTGGAACGCCCAGGCCTGGTGGGCGTTGGCCACGTATTTCTTGGCCGCCTCGAGGGAGGGCTCCTGGACGCCGGCGTGAATGTGAGCCAGGGCCAGCGGGAGGACTTCGGACGTCGAGACGCCGGTGTTGTTCACCACTTTGGGGTTGAACCACAGGACGCCGCCCGAACGTCCCTGCTCGATGACGATGGCGCTGCCATGCGCTGAGGGGTACCAGTTGTCATAGGCGTACCAGCGGACGGCGAAGAAGGCCCCTACGGGGATCGCCGCCAGCAGGAGAGCGAACAGGACGACACGAACGGTGATCCGCCGAGGAATGCCCAGACGTCGTCGACGGGCGCCCCGGCTCTCGTTCCTCGGGATCGGGGCGGGCGCGAGCGGCGCGTCGGCGTGAACGCTCGAGCGGGCAATGGGCGCGCTTTGGGTATTGCCCAGGAAATGCTCGCCACTTTGCGGGCCCTGGTCGCCACTGGTCAAGCGCGACGAATCACCACCAAATCCCAGCTGAGCTCCCGGGGCCAGGGCGTCCGTTCGGGTTTCCGCCGCAGTCCGCGGCGTCGCTGGCACCACTCCGGTCGTTGTGTCGTCCCACGCCTGAGATGCCGCTGTTGTCGCGGCGGACGCGGTTGCCAGAGTTGCCGCCGTTGCCGCCATTGCCGCCGTCGTCGAGTCTGCTTCGGTCGCCGAATCCCCCTCCGGCGGTACCTCGGCCGGCTGCGCCGGTGTCCCTTCCGCCGGTGTCCCATCGATCGGGTCACCGAGCGGAGCCACGATGAGAGGAGGCCCGGCGCGCCGGCCGATGGGCTTGACGACCGACTCCGCGCCTCCTCCTTCTTCACCTACCAGGACATCGACCACGACAACAGTGATGTTGTCGGCACCGCCATGCGCATTGGCCGCCTCGACCAGCCGGCGTGCCGCGTCACCGGGATCAGGCTCCGACTCCAGTACCTGGCCCAGCTCCTCGAGGCTTAGTTCATTGGAGAGTCCATCGCTGCACAGCACGATCCGGTCACCCGCTCGGAGTTTCAACTCCCACATGTCCGCTTCCACGTCCGGAGAGACCCCGAGGGCGCGGGTGAGAATGTGTCGTTGGGGGTGGACCGCGGCTTCTTCTTCGGTCATCTCGCCTTGGCGCATCCGTTCCTCGGCCAGGCTGTGGTCGGCGGTGACCTGCGTGATCCTCCCCTCGGAGAATACGTAGGCCCTGGAGTCCCCGACGTTGGCCAGAGCGATCATGTCGCGCCCATCGGCACCGCCCACCAGCGCCATGGCGGTGAGTGTGGTCCCCATCCCGTGCAACTCGCTCTGGTCCTGACTTTCCTGCCAGACGGACCGATTCGCCTCAGAAAACGCGCTCAGAAGACCATCGGTTGTCGGCTCGCGGGTGAAGGTGCTGAGGAGGGCATCAATGGCCACCCGAGCGGCGACTTCGCCACCCACGTGACCTCCCATGCCGTCAGCGACGGCGAAGAGGTCGGCCGCCTCGAGCGGTAGGTCCTGGTTGACCTTGCGTACCCGCCCGACGTCGGTGGCCGAACCGGAGCGAAGGACCGTCACTTGGCCACCTCATACACAGTCGACCCCACCTGAAGCACATCACCCTTGCCCACGCGTTGCGCGTGCGAGATCTTCTCAGAATTCACGAAGGTGCCGTTGGTCGAACCGAGGTCTTCAATCCACAGCTGGTCGTTCTTACGGAATAGCCGAGCGTGGAGAGTGGACGTGTAGATGTCGTCGGGCGTGGGAACACCGCAACCCGGAGATCGTCCGATGGTGAGCTCGTCATCGAGGTCGAAGGTCTGTCCCTCGTGCTGAGGGGGCTCGATGATGCGCAAATACAACTGTTTGCGTTTCGACTTCGTTGCCGTCCGGGCCGGCCGTGCGGCAACCTTGTCCTGGCGCTTGTCCTGGCGACGTTCCGAACGCGACTTGCGGACGGTGGCCGGGCTCACCTCAACCCAGACGGCCCGGATGACCCGTAGAAAGAAGAGGAAGATGAGAGCAATAACCCCCCATTGCATGAGCCGGAGGACGGCGTTGAGATTTTGGGTGGCGAAGAAGGTCGCCATGGCGGCCGAATCCCTCACGTCATCTCAAAGACGAGCCTCGTCGACCCAACACTGACCTCATCCCCACTGGAGAGGACCTGCTCCCGGACCGGAGCGCCGTTCACTCGAGTGCCGTTGGTCGAACCCAGGTCCGTGACGACGACGGCCTCGCCGTTCCGACGCAACTCGGCGTGGCGACGGCTCACATTGGCGTCTTGCAACACGACGCCACACTCAGGCAGGCGGCCGATCACCAGGGGTTCGGATCCCACGGCTATCCGGCGCCCGTCGGGGAGGATGAGCTCGGCCAGAATCCCACCGTCTTCGCTCTGGCGTACTTCAGCCGCCACGGTGAACCGGCCGGCTTTCAAGGCAGACCCTTCGTAGATCTCCACCTCTACCGGTCCCACGAATGAATACGCCTCCACCCGAGCGTGCTCCCGGGCCGCATCGGAAAGCTCCCGGGAGAGGGCGTCGATGAAATTGGCGAACCGGTCGACGTCGGCCGGCGCCAGCGTCACCGTGAAGAAATTGGGCGCGATCAGGCCCCGCACGCCCACCCGACGATGCAGGTCCATCTCGCGGGTCAGCCTCCGCCCGATTTCAACGGGCTGGAGGTTGCTTTTGAACGGCTTGGCCAACGTGCCCTCCACCAGACGCTCAAGGCGCCCCTCGAACTTCTGGAGTCCCATGGTCTGCCTCAGACTACTGGCCCGTTACCACCTTCAGTGGTCCCCCACCGGTCTGACCTGGTCACCAAGCCGGACCGCTCCCCCGTAACCAGGGACTACTCTTGGCCGGTCGCTCGGGCGAGTGGCGGAATAGGCAGACGCGCAGGATTCAGGTTCCTGTGTCCGAAAGGATGTGGGGGTTCAAGTCCCCCCTCGCCCACCCACGGGGTGTCGACAAAACTGTCGCCGCCCGATCGACAAAACCCAGCAAGACGGTCAGTTCGGAGCAGCAATGTTGCCGATGGCGAGATCTGACCTGAAGCGAGCAGGTGGCCGTGCGTCGAGTCGAGCCCACGAATGGCACCTCGCGTGTCTGACTCGGCTGTTCGGGCGCCGTATCCGAAGCGCGTCGAGGGTCAGTCGGTGGCGATAAGCTCAGGTTCGGCGCCTGCCTCATGCGATCAGCGGTGGATCCGAAGTCGACGGGGAGCACCGGCTGGCCCTTGAGGGTGCCAGTGCTGCAGCGAGGCGCTCCGACGGCGCCGAGGCCGGGTCGTGGCAGCCGCAACGCAACTGGGGTCACCTTCTGCTCGAGGAAGGTCCGAATCTTGCGCACATTGGCCGCCATGAGGAGCAGCGCCGTGAGCAACGCTCTGTGGAGCCACCCCGTGGAGTCGGCGCCGTGCCGGGTCGTCGAGGGCCTCGTGGGCCGGATCCTTGACGTAGCCGTTGAAACCCTCGTTGGTGTTGCGCAAGGTGGCGTAGGTGGCGTGCCACTCATCGCTGCCGTAGAGGAGCTCCTGATCGAATTTGGCACCCGCCTCGGGCGGGATGGTCACGCTCTGCTGGGAGCACGACGGCGGTGGGTCAGCCTTGACGTCGGCCTTCAGCTGCATGCGCCCCGCCCGGCGGTCTTGGGGTGTCAGGGAGGACGGCTTGAGGTCACAGCGGACGAGGGGCCACGGGTTGGCCGCGGGCACGAGAGGCGAACGTGGCCTTCAGGGTCGGGCTTGCCCTTGCGGGCGAGCGAGGTAGCCCCAGCGTTCCGCGAGGCGGGCCTGATAGGTGGCCTCATCAATCGCGGTCTTCCCGGAAGTCGATGGTGGCGTCAACGAGGGGCTTTGGGATGGAAGGGCAGTACCAGGCCCCTTCAATCTGGAGGAAACCCTGGGACGAGCGTCATGACGCCCAGTTGATTGATCTTGTAGTCGTAGACGGGTCGGTAGCCAAGAGCACGGACCGGGAGCTGAAAATCCTCGGGTTTGGCGTTCGAGTAGGCCCGGTCGGCCGCCAGGAACCCGGCCGGGTGACCACGGCCACACACTTGGGCCAGAGCGCGAGCGCCGTTGCGTCCCACCTCATGGCCCGGCTTGTGCAGCACGGCCATGCCGACGGCCAGATTCGGGCAGAGGGGATCGCTTGTCGGGGTCGTCGGTCCCTGAGATCACCAAGCGTGGCCTCATAGCCCCAGGCCACCTTGGGTTGGCCCTTCCCTGGCGCATCGCCATTGTCGTTGCGGTGGTCATGCTCGCGGGAGTACCAGGCCGCACCTGGATCAGCCGAGTGGGTCACGATCACGGGTTTGTCCGACGACTTCTTGCGTCGCAACTGGCGTTGGGGTCGGGCGTGAGCCACGACCAAGGTGGCGTCGACGCCGACCGACCCCTTCCACTGCCCGGCAATCTCGGCGGGCAGGAGTCGAAGGGAGGCCTGAAGAATGCTGGTTGATGAACCACTCCAGGCGGTCGTAGCGAATCGCCCGCTCATCGTCGCTCGCGCTCGGCTCGACGTTGCTCGGTCAAGGCGACGAAGGTCTCGTGGTCCAGACGTCGATTCTTCGGCGTATCGGAGGGATCCATCAGGTCGATCAGGTCGGCCCACCGGGTCCGGACGTTGCGGTAGCAGGCTGCCCAGCCCAAGGAGTCATGCTCGACAGGCGGATCTGGGATGCCCAGAGCGCACCGACGCTTCGGGCTGAGCTGGCGAAACATCACGTCGCAGACCCGGCTGAGATGGAGAGGCTGATCAGTGACGGCGCAGGCCACCAGGGCGACCAGCATCGCCTCGCAACTAAAGGTGGCCGGTCGCCCCCCGGGTCCCTTGGCCGAGGAGGCCTTCCAGGTGGCGATTTGCGGGAGGACTTCTGAGAGCTCAACCAGGCGAATGGCCAGATCAACCATGTCCTCGTCAAGGATGCCGCGAGCCGGCGGCACCAGGGCAAGCGCCACGTTGGCCACCTCGCCGGTGGGATCAGGCTGGGAGACCTGGCCGATCGTCACGGCGCCCCAGCTCCGCGCAACATCTGATTGGCGACGGCCACGTCAGGACCAACGGCGTAGGCCGCCAGGCGGGCGATGGCCTCTGGGGCCACGCCGGCAGCCTGGGTCAGGGTGATCAAGTGCGTCCCAGCGTTGATATGGCCGATGATCCAGGTGTTGCGTAGCCGGCTGGGCGTGAGGTCCGGAGCATCACCCTTAGGGCAGGTGGCGATGAAATTGGCCACTCGGCTCCGGCCATTCTTCTTTCCGGTGCGATGCGGCTCAAAGACCGGACCCGACCCCACCGTCTCAGCCACCTGGGCCACTTCGTCGGCCCAGGTGTCCAGAACCGGGATGTCTCGTGCCCTTTCGCCGGTCACATGCATGATCACGCCATCGGTGTCGACACCGACGTCGGACCCGGTCATGTTGAAGAGTTCCGGACTGGTAAGACCAGCACCGAGGCAGAACGCCAAAATGGTGGCAATGCCCTGGCGGAAAAGCTCCGTTGGCATTCCCCGCCCCCACGACCGCAGGAGGGCGATGTCGCTCGGCGAATAGGCGGTGAGCGGTTCTGGGCGCGAGATAGGCAACGGTGCGAGGGGGAACAGCTCGGGACCCAACACTGCCGCACCCACACAGCGCAGCTGTCCCCGGTAGTTGGTCCGGGTCCCCGGGGCGAGGTGAGCGCATCCCTCGAGCACAAATTGGTCGATGTGGTCGGGATGGAACGCAACAGCGGGTTCGAGGGGCAGACCGACCTTGTCGATCCAGACGACGAGCTCGGTGACCACTGTCATCAGCTGCTGTGCCGAGAGGGCCGAACGCGGAGCCGCCTTCTCAGCAGACTCCCGGACCATCGCCCCAGCCCGACTCCACAGGGACTCGGGCACATTTCGCGGCGAGAACTGGGCAATTGCCCTGCTCACGAACAGTCCCAGCCGGCCCAGTCCGCGCCCGTCCCAGCCTTCGATCGTTCGATCGGCTCCACCAGCCGTTGGCGCCGATGCAGATGCCGTCTCGGTACGGTGGCCACATTCGAGCGCGAACGGCGCCAGGACACCTGTCTGCGGTGTCCATCCGATCTTCCCGATCTCTTCTTGAACCATATGAAGGCTTTCCTCGACGCGCTCAATTGAGCGCTCCGGCCTTCAAGATCGTCACCTTCTCTCGTCATGTGGTCGCCCGGGGTGAACCGAAGCCAGATGAGATGAAGTCAATCGGGCACTAATTCCATATATAGGCGCGCCGACTGGCCCGTTACGGGGATACCCCCCAGATCTAGTGGCAAAAACACTTACTCCCAGCCAGGTCACCTTCAAATTTCTTCTCCAGAAGGCGGGAACCTGGCGACCGTCATGGGCATCGCGACATCCACGGTCTGAATCGAAATGACAGATCTGGGCCTGGATTTCGGAAAGGAGGCCGAATCCGAAGGGCCGGGCGGGACCCGTCGGAAAATATGCCACCGGCAACCCCATATCCGAATGGGACGCAACCACGCGATCGCTGTTCGATTGCACCGAATCGAACCCGTCCGCCGCGCCCAGCGCGTTACTACTCTTGGCCACGTCAGTACCTCCTCGTAGGTGCTGGCCACGGCCCCGGGGTGTTCGAGCACCGCCGGGGCCTTTGGTCCTTCCTTGACGGTGTCAAGTGTATACCAAGTGTTGACACAGTCAAGTCGTAGAGTCGCTGTTGTGACTCATCACCTAGTGGGGCTAACGGAGATAGCGGTTGCGCTCGGAGTCAGTAGGCAACGCGCCGACCAGCTATCAAAGCAACCAGACTTTCCAACGCCGGTGGCTCAGCTCGCCTCGGGCAGAGTGTGGGAAACGGCATCGATTAGAGCCTGGGCGAAAAGGGCAGGCAGGCCGATCGAGACTTCGTAGCCCGCCCATCGGGTTATGAGCCTGGACCAGCGGCCTGGCCGTGGTTGGTCGCGGCTGGTCGGAGTGGCTCTGACCAGGGAATTTCAGCTCCCTGAGTTGGTCCACGTTGGCACACGATTGTCCGCCCTGGTGAGAGTTTGGCTGTCATCGCGCTGTCACGACTTCACCTGTGACACTCGGACCAGCGGTACTGTTGCGTCCGTGCCAATGATCCCCACGAGGTCATCGCCGCAATGGAGGATCTCGTCGTAGTCGCCCGAGCCGGTCGCCTTGTTCAGTCCATCACCTCGATCTCGCTCGGTCGCCACTCCTTTGTAAAGAACGGTTCCAGCGGGTTGTAAAGCCGCAAGATGGTGAACCAACCCTTGCCGGGCATGGTCTGAATCCAGTTGCCGCGCTTGACGGTGTCAGGCTGCTCCGGGGCGAAGTAGATCGTCGTGGAGCCATCGGCGTTCGGTTCGGCGGCGGGCGTTGGATAGGTCTGGCTACCCGCCCGTGGGTAGCGCTGCGGGGTGTCGAGCATCGAACGGGTCATCGTGTCGTAAAGCGTCAACGACCAGAAGTTTGCTTCCGGAATATTCGGGGGCAGCGTCAACTTGTAGGTCTTGGAGCCGTCGAAGTGGTTCTTATCGGCATCGAGCGTCCGAAGAGGTACTGCGAGCCGATGCCGGTCAGGCGCATGGCCATCGCCGGCGTGATGCCGGTCGTGCCGTAGAACCACCATCGGCGCGCCTCCAGTTGCCGGTAGCCGGTGGGCGGGAACGGCTTGGCGCCTTCCTTGGTTATCATCGGGATTTGCGTTTCGAACTCGCAGCCGGAAACGAAGAGCGCGTTGAACCAGGCCGAGCCCGGATAGTAGAACCAGCTCGGTTCCGCGGGGATTCATGTACAGGCAGCGAGGCGAGGTCGCGTTGGCTAGTGCTACCGCTTCGGTGAGGATGTTCTTCATCCGTGCGTCGGGCGCGAACTGCCTACCCTTGACGATGCCAATGGCGGCGATCGGCCCCATCAGCTCGGGGTCGAGCGTTCCTGCCGGCTCCTCCTGCACGATCTCGTTGAGCATCTCGAAGTAGCTGAAGTCGTTCGGGGGAATGGTGTTCATTACCTTGCCGCTGGCTTCGTGGAACACGCACGACTTCGGCGGACTGATTGGGCCGAGCGGCGCTTTGCCAGCCAGGAACTCGGCGATGGGTGTGCCGACACCGCCAGCCTCGTAGGGGTAGACCTTGGTGAACCTCCGGATCGCATCGGCCACCGGCTTGGGATCGTTGTGGTCCTTGAGGAACGACCGGGCGAACCTGTGGGTGCCAAGAACCTCATCCGGAACGTTGAGCTGGGATTTTCGCCAGAGCAGCGGTGATCGCGAAAATAAGCCGTGGCCCTCTCGTTCTTCTATCTCGCCTTCCTCCGGACCATGCAGATCCTCCGCCTGCAACGGTCCGACAACTCAGATCTGGCCATCGAGGTCGTCATGCTGCGCCACGAGGTGGCCGTCCTTCGACGCCAGGTTGCCCGACCTGCTCTGCAACCTTCAGATCGAGCGCTCCTTGCCGGCCTCAGCCGGCTGATTCCCCGAACCAAGCTCACTCGGTTCTTCGTCCAGCCCGACACTTTGCTCCGTTGGCATCGCGAGCTGGTGCGTCGCAAGTGGACCTACCCGAAGCCCTCCGGTCGCCCAAGGATCCCCGCTGGGACCATCCAGGTGGTGATTCGTTTAGCCAGGGAGAACCCGACGTGGGGCTATCGGCGGATCCATGGCGAGCTTTCGGTCCTGGGCATCGACCTGGCACCGGCAAGCGTCTGGAACATTCTCCAGCGTCACGGCCTCGACCCCTCTCCGGACAGGACCGGTCGGACGTGGGGCGAGTTCCTGCAGATCCAGGCCACGACGATGCTGGCCTGTGATTTCTTCACCGTCGACACCGTGCTTCTGCGAAGGCTCTATGTCCTATTCTTCATCGAACTCGACACGCGGGCGGTCTTCGTGACCGGAGTGACGGCACGCCCGACCGGTGCCTGGGTCGTCCAGCAGGCCCGGAACCTGTCCTGTGACCTCGCGCAGCGTGCACGACCAGTCAAGTTCTTGATCCACGCGATCGCGATACCAAGTTCACCGCCAGCTTCGATGAGGTACTTCGCTCCGAGGGTATTCGGACCATCCGCACTCCGATCCGGGCACCTCGTGCCAACGCCTTCGCTGAACGCTTCGTCGGCACCATCCGTCGCGAATGTTTGGATCGGATGCTCATCTTTGGTCGTCGACATCTCGAGGCTGCAATCCACGAGTACGTCGACCACTACAACAGCCACAGACCTCATCGATCGCTCGGTCAGCTGCCACCTAAGCCGAAGGGCGTGGCTCCGGCAGTACTCAGGAATGTCGATGCGTCACAGCTGCAACGGGCGAGTCGGGTGGGTGGGGTGATCCATGAGTACCGCCTGGTCGCGTGAGGTGGATGACGTTCTTGGCACCCACACCGTGCAGCTAGTCACGGCGAAGGCGGAACTGGCGAGGAATGATTCTGCGGGACAGTGATCGTGTCTCGGAGGTTGATCAGCCCCCCTGCATCGTCTGCATATTCTTCGTCATCATCGCAGCGGACACGGCTCTAGGGCCTAACGCGCAGTGACCGGGCGGCGGCCCGGTCACTGGCGAACGGAATCTCGCCCGTCCGTTCAAGATCAAGGTATCCGGGCACATCCGGGTCTAACCAGCGAAATCTCCTTCTAACAAATACCGCGCCCCTCGTCAGCGAGAAACGGGCCTATGCCGACAGCCGCCAGAGCGTCATTGAATACGTCACGTGTTCTGGCGACCTCTGCACGCGTTGCGTCCGCTCGCGCCAGAGAGATCTCAGATGGGTGCATTTCGGCAACTTCATCGGCGTGGCCACGGTACGGGTCCTTTAGGACAGCTGGATTTAGAAATGTCGAGGACGTGATGCGGCACCTTCGTCCTCGAGAGCGTCGACAAGCCCCTCGCGTGCAGATTCCGCCCCCGATCGCCGCGACAACGCCCGCACTCCCTGATCGGGAAGGCGGGCGTTGTTCCTAGGTTGTGACGCCTCGGAACGTGTGGATCGGAACCCTCGGTACGGCTCAAAACGCCGTGAGTTTTGCGACTGGACCCAGCAAGCCAGGTCGATCGTCGTCAGTTTCCTTCGAGGTTCAGCCCCGCTCGGGCAACGTAATCACCCAATGGTCCAGCATCAGGGAGGCGCTCTGCACAGGTCGACTGGCCAGCTGCCTCACCTCCTTCGGTAGAACAACCTTCTTCTACGACTATGGACCCTTTGTGTCCGAAGTGATAGGGCCAAACGAAAGTATCTGCGCCTTTCTGGGCGGCGCGTATTGTCCGAAATGCGATCACCCTGTGGGTGCCGAAAACTCCAATTGGGCTGCTCGCCAGGATTTTCTAGGTTCTCCTTCCGATGGTGTCTCACCGCAGGTGCTACCGAATCACGGGACGTAGGTCGCTCGGCAAGTGCCGACGTTCTTTCTCGTACATCGTCCCTGGTCGGTTCGCCGGATGGGGTTTTCGGCACCCACAGGCTCACGACCACCAGTTTCACCACCGGACCGCTCACGGCCTTCGTAAACGGCTGGGAGGTGCGGGCGGTCTTCACCAACCCTGCCGGCTCGGCGACGACCAACCCGGCCACCATCACTGTGCTGGCCGATATCGCTCCGATGGTCACTGCGCAGCCGCTCAGCCAGTCAGTGGCGTCGGGCGGTACGCTCACCTTCACGGCCGCCGCCAGCGGAGAGCCGACACCTACCGTCTACTGGCAGCTGTCGCTCAACGGCGGCAGCGCGTGGATCGATCTGCGGTGGCTCACGACCACCAGTTTCACCACGGGACCGCTCACGGCCTTCGTAAACGGCTGGGAGGTGCGGGCGGTCTTCACCAACCCTGCCGGCTCGGCGACGACCAACCCGGCCACCATCCACGTCAGCTGAGCCTGACGACGGGGCACTCACTACAGCGGGGCGTGCCCTGCTCAAGTCGTGCCGGACTGTGGCACCCATTCTTCTAGGCCATTCCGCGTCGCCCGCCACCAAAGCCCTCCTCCGCGCCTCGCCCCTCCGGTTCTCGGGTGGGGCCGTGTGGCCGGGTCCTTGGGTCGTCGCCGGCGCGGCCGGCCGGTGCTCTCGTGCCTGGGTTCGCCGTTGCGCGGCGGTTCTGTCGTCGTTCGCGCGTCGTGGCCCCTCTCTCCCCGACAACGACCGTGGGCGCTGAGGGACTCGAACCCAGGTCCCGATGAGTGCGAGGCTCGGCCCATGGACGAGAGGAGCGTTCGGGCGTGGAGTGCTACAGCGCGCAAAGATGTCGGCTACTTAAAGACGGCGACGCCGACGTGCCAGTCGGTGGCCGACGTGAAGGTGGCCGTCGATTGCTGAGTCCCGGCGGTACTCGACACGATGTCCTCCAAGTCGGCCGAACCCGCGCTCGTATGGGTGCCCATGACGAACGGCTGGCCCTGGGACGACCCCGGCGTGACGGTGCCCGGCTGCCCGCCGGTCACGATACCGCCGACCACCAGTTCCCCTGCGCCGACGGCCACAGTCGCGCCGGTGGCGACCGATGTGCCGTTGCCGCTGGCCGCAGCGGCCTGGTCGAAGGCCCCGCTCGTGGCCACGCCCGAGAACTCCGAGACCGCACCTTGGAGGTAGGTGGCCGATGTCGCCGAGATGGTGATCGTGAGGCTCGTGGCCGCCTTCGCGTTCTGGACGTAATAGAAGGCCAAGTCGCCGCCACTGCCGAAGGTCGTCGAAGCCGTGGTGACCCGGGTCCAGACACCGTTCACGTTGTCGGAGACCTTCACCTGGCCACTCGAGTTGTACTGCCCGAACCAGCCGACCAAGAGGTCGCCCGCCGTGACGTTGCCCAAGGTGAGAGTGACGCTCGTGACAAGGCTGCCCGTGCTCACCGAGGCGCCCTGGATCCATTTGACGCTGGGGGGCGCAGTGGACGGGGTGGTGACCGACAGCGCCGGTGAGGACTGGGCCGAGTGGGTGCCGGCCCCGTTGTAGGCGTCCACCGTGTACTGGTAGGTGGTCGAGGGGCTGACCGTCGAGTCGGTGTAGGTGGTGGTGGTCGAGGTCCCGACCTGGGTCCCGTTGCGGTAGATCGTGTAGCCAGTCGCTCCCCCGGTCGAGGCGGTCCAGCTGAGCCCGACCGAGCTCGCCGTGTCGGTGGGGGCGCTCAACCCGGTCGGGACGCTGGGGGGCGCAGTGGACGGGGTGGTGACCGACAGCGCCGGTGAGGACTGGGCCGAGTGGGTGCCGGCCCCGTTGTAGGCGTCCACCGTGTACTGGTAGGTGGTCGAGGGGCTGACCGTCGAGTCGGTGTAGGTGGTGGTGGTCGAGGTCCCGACCTGGGTCCCGTTGCGGTAGATCGTGTAGCCGGTCGCTCCCCCGGTCGAGGCGGTCCAGCTGAGCCCGACCGAGCTCGCCGTGTCGGTGGGGGCGCTCAACCCGGTCGGGACGCTGGGGGGCGCAGTGGACGGGGTGGTGACTGACAGCGCCGGTGAGGACTGGGCCGAGTGGGTGCCGGCCCCGTTGTAGGCGTCCACCGTGTACTGGTAGGTGGTCGAGGGGCTGACCGTCGAGTCGGTGTAGGTGGTGGTGGTCGAGGTCCCGACCTGGGTCCCGTTGCGGTAGATCGTGTAGCCAGTCGCTCCCCCGGTCGAGGCGGTCCAGCTGAGCCCGACCGAGCTCGCCGTGTCGGTGGGGGCGCTCAACCCGGTCGGGACGCTGGGGGGCGCAGTGGACGGGGTGGTGACTGACAGCGCCGGTGAGGACTGGGCCGAGTGGGTGCCGGCCCCGTTGTAGGCGTCCACCGTGTACTGGTAGGTGGTCGAGGGGCTGACCGTCGAGTCGGTGTAGGTGGTGGTGGTCGAGGTCCCGACCTGGGTCCCGTTGCGGTAGATCGTGTAGCCAGTCGCTCCCCCGGTCGAGGCGGTCCAGCTGAGCCCGACCGAGCTCGCCGTGTCGGTGGGGGCGCTCAACCCGGTCGGGACGCTGGGGGGCGCAGTGGACGGGGTGGTGACTGACAGCGCCGGTGAGGACTGGGCCGAGTGGGTGCCGGCCCCGTTGTAGGCGTCCACCGTGTACTGGTAGGTGGTCGAGGGGCTGACCGTCGAGTCGGTGTAGGTGGTGGTGGTCGAGGTCCCGACCTGGGTCCCGTTGCGGTAGATCGTGTAGCCAGTCGCTCCCCCGGTCGAGGCGGTCCAGCTGAGCCCGACCGAGCTCGCCGTGTCGGTGGGGGCGCTCAACCCGGTCGGGACGCTGGGGGGCGCAGTGGACGGGGTGGTGACCGACAGCGCCGGTGAGGACTGGGCCGAGTGGGTGCCGGCCCCGTTGTAGGCGTCCACCGTGTACTGGTAGGTGGTCGAGGGGCTGACCGTCGAGTCGGTGTAGGTGGTGGTGGTCGAGGTCCCGACCTGGGTCCCGTTGCGGTAGATCGTGTAGCCGGTCGCTCCCCCGGTCGAGGCGGTCCAGCTGAGCCCGACCGAGCTCGCCGTGTCGGTGGGGGCGCTCAACCCGGTCGGGACGCTCGGGGGCGGATTCGAGGACGAGAATTGATGGAAGACCGCCACCCCGGCGTGCCAGTCGGTGGCCGACGTGAAGGTGGCCGTCGATTGCTGAGTCCCGGCGGTACTCGACACGATGTCCTCCATGTCGGCCGAACCCGCGCTCGTATGGGTGCCCATGACGAACGGCTGGCCCTGGGACGACCCCGGCGTGACGGTGCCCGGCTGCCCGCCGGTCACGATGCCGCCGACCACCAGTTCCCCTGCGCCGACGGCCGCAGTCGCGCCGGTGGCGACCGATGTGCCGTTGCCGCTGGCCGCGGCGGCCTGGTCGAAGGCCCCGCTCGTGGCCACGCCCGAGAACTCCGAGACCGCACCTTGGAGGTAGGTGGCCGATGTCGCCGAGATGGTAATCGTCAACCCGGACGACGGCTTGGCGTTCTGGAGGTAATAGAAGGCCAGGTCCCCGCCGCTGCCGAAGGTCGTCGAAGCCGTGGTGACCCGCGTCCAGGCACCGTTCACGTTGTCTGAGACCTTCACCTGGCCACTCGAGTTGTACTGCCCGAACCAGCCGACCAAGAGGTCGCCGGCCCCGACCGGTTGACCAAACTGCAGGGTGACGCTGGTGGCCTGCGACCCGGTGCTCACTGAGGCGCCCTGGACGAAGCCGATCGGGCCGGAGGCGGTGGTCGTCACCGAAAGGGCGGGAGAGGACTGCGCCGAGTGGTTGCCTCCGCCGTCGACGGCATCGACTGTGTACTGGTAGGTGGTCCCTGGGTAGACGCCCAGGTCGGTGTAGGTCGTCGCGCCGCCGGTGCTCCCGACCGCCACCCCGTTGCGGTAGACGGTGTAGCCGACCACGATGCCGTCAGGGTCGGTCGAGGCCGACCAGCTGAGCCCGACGGAGTTTGACGTCACGGTGGTCGCGGTGAGCCCGGTCGGCACGGTGGGTGGCTGGGTGTCGGTGCTCGTCACCACGAGCTCGTACGCCCCGACGTCGCACCCCGACCCCTGCGGCCGTGCGATGCCACGCTGGTCTGTCCCGCCCGAGCATCCGGTGACGCTCGGCGAGATGACGTCGAGCGCCGGGCTGCCCGGCGCGAGCGCCATCGTCTGCGTCGGGCCGCCGTTCGACGCCAGGGCACCGAGGTCGGAGTGCCGTGTTCGGCAACGAATGATTCGACATGGAGAATCCGCAGGACGAGCCGGTGTCGATGTTGTAGCCCCCGTCGGAGATGGGCGCCGACGCGTCGCAGTTCGCCCCCTGCAAGCCGTCACCCACGATGCTCTGGCTGATCGTGAGGGTGTACCCGCGATAATTTCAGGATGTCGGCGCCATAGGGCGACGTGTTCGCGTCGAGCGTGGACTGGGTGATGGTCGTTTGCCCGAAGTTCTCGACCGCGCCACCACCGTTGCCGCCTGCAGTGTTCCCGTTGAAGGTGCTGTCGCTGATCGAGAGTCTCGTGTCGTTGTCGATGGCGCCGCCACCCGGACCTTTGTTAGACACGAACGTGTCGCCGGCCACCGTCTCGCTCCCCGCCGTGTTGAGGAGGGCGCCGCCCCCGTAAATCGTCGTGTTGTTCCCGGAAAATGTGCTGTTCGTGATGGTGGCGAGGCTCTGGTTAAAAACCCCGCCTCCTTCCTGGGCCGAATTCCCAGCAAAGAGGCTGGTCGTGACGTTCAACGTCCCGCTGCTATCGATCGCGCCGCTGGAAGTACCTGTGGTCGAAGGAGACGAGTTGTTGGTGAAGGTGCTCGTTGAAACCGTGAGGGTGCCATGACTAAAGATGGCGCCGCCTCCCTGCTGACCCCCGTTCGCAAGTCCGTTGTTCAACGTCAGCGAACTGATCGTAAGGATCCCCCGGAGGCCACGTCAAGAAGCCGGAAGGCGGGTGTCCCGGAGGCGGTTGAACGTGTGATCGTCGCGCCGTTCCCCTGGATCGTCACATTCGCAGTGATCACGGGAAGGCCGGTGCCCCCGTCACTCGAATTGTTGATGGACGTCAAGGTGTAAGTGCAGCCCGACGGCAACGCCAATGTGGTCGTCCCAGACGATGCCGCGGCGAGCGTGGAGATCAGGCTGGACGTTTGACACGCGACGTTCACCGTTTGTGCTTCCGCGCGACCGTCGGCGAGGCCTAGGAGGACGCCACCCATGAGAGCGGCAACGGAGAGTCCGCCGATCCAAGAACGGCGACGTGACGTGCGAGTTCCCGCCTCGCGATGGGGTCCCGCATCCAGACGTGGTCCGGATGTCAGCCGATCGCTGTAAACGCCGCCCAGCTGTGCGTGTGACGGGCATGGGACCCGCGAACACAGGCCGTGGTTCGTGTGCGTTGTCAGTGAATGACTCTTGGTGAACCCTTGCCTTTTCCGTGGCTGACCCTTGGGACAGGCTTCCCAGGGGACGAGTCGTCCGTGCAGGCTCGTTGGACCATCCAAATCAGCCCACAGCGCTAGGCGAGCCGCGTGACGAGTGGCGGGCGCGGCGTCGGACGGCACGGGCCGCGCCCGGACTCCGGGATTCAAGGGAAGGCGTGCAGTCGGGTTAGGTCGTAAGTGTCGCCCGCGACGACGCATGGGACGCCACCCTTCCGCCACTCGCTCGAGACGCATCACGAGAGCGAGGAGACACTCCTCTTCCCCTCGTTGATCGAGCGGGCACCAGAGCACAGGGCGATTGTCGAACATCCAGAGCGAACACGTGGACCTGTCGGGGCTGATCGATGAGGTGAACGCGAACCGGAGTCCGTGGGGGACGGGTAGCTCTGATGGGCCGGAGGTTGTTCGTTCATTGCAGGCCCTCTATACTCGTCTCTCCCCCGAACCCCCGACCAAGAGGAGACCGGTGTCGTCCTTCTAGCCAATGAGTGCATGACGGTCGAGGAATGGGGAATGTTGCCCGGGCCAGCTGGGCACTTCAGGGGACAAGATCTGGTTGATCTTGGGACTCGTACGGGGAAAACTTCACCCTGGACAGCGTGACGCCATGCTGGAACACATGTCACCGCCAGCTCTCCAGATGTGGCAGAGCTTTGGTGAGGCTCGTTCAACGACTTGATCGCACAAGTGCGTCAACACCTCAGTCAGATCCCCGGTGGCAGTGGGTCCGGACCGGTTCATGGGGAGCCTGGCCCGTTCGACTGCAGCGAGCTTTGGTCTGAAGAAACCCCATTTTACGAAATGGGCTAGCCATCGGTCATTGATGTATGTCGCTCGGCACAGGGGCTCTGGGCGTACTGATCCCCCGTGTGTGCCGTACTGCGCCTTTCGACGACGCTTTACGACTGGGCTTGGGTCAGCTTGTGTGACCACTCCCTCGCCCGGTCACCCCGACGACGTCCAGCAGCTCGTTGGCCAGGTGTCTGGACGAGGAGCGGCGATTGACCCTCTCCGACCGTGGAGGCCACCCGCTTGATCGACGAGCGTCTCACGTCGCCGGCTGGTACACCCCGGGCATGCTGGTCTCAAGTGAGTAGGGTCGGTGTTCCAACGACCAGTTGAAGTTGCCGATAACTCTTCGCCGGTATGGAGTAGAGCCCATTGGGGTCTCTCGTGATCTCGGAGGAGCTGAGATGGGGCGCGGGGGTCCGGCGCCGATCAACACGAACAGGGCGTCAGCAGCGACCGTCTCGTGTTTGCTGGTGGTCTTCTTGTGGAGCACCAACCGCTGGAGACGGCCCTCACCATTTCCACCACCACTTCGGTGCAGGTACGATCCACGCTTGGCGTGGACTCGACTTCTGGAACGGCCGACAGGGCCGACATCCAGCAGCCTGGAGCGACGGCGCGCGGACAACGAGAGTGACCCGGTCGCGGGACAAAGCGAGGTGCAGAACCGCCTGCGCGGCTGAGTTCCCCGCCAACAACGTATGCGTGCCTACTGCTCAGCGCAGGAGCCTCGAGGCTGGGCCTGCTGGTAGAAAACCGCCCGCCCGCCGAAACTCCAGCGTGTCGTACACTTAGGTGTTCGACCCACGCACGTTGTTGACACGAATATCCCCGGACGGAAGCGGAGCCTCCAAGGCATCGCGGAGCTGCTTGACAGCAACCACAAAGCCAAGGAGGCTCTGGATGCACCGTAACGCTCCACTCACTCCCGAAGGTCGATCGCGGCTCTTGCCTGATGATCGACGAGGGCTGCGACGATCGCCAACTGGCCGAGTCAATGCGGATCTCCCGCCAGACCGCCCACAAACGGTGGCGCCGCTACCTCGACGCCGGTGAGGCGGGACTCAGGGACCGCCTCCGGCCAAAGCGGCGCCCGACCGAAGACCTCGCCCAGGGTCGAGGTGTCGTCTGGTCGAGTTGCGCCGTCGCCATCAGCTGGGCCGGCTGGCCGGTAGCTCCTCGGGCCGGGGTCCCGGCTCGACGCTGCACCGGATCCTCCAGCGCCATGGGGTGAGCCCAACCCTCGAGACCTCGATCGCCAAGGCGGGCCGCACCATCCGGCGGATCGAGACGTCGTGTCCAGGTAGAGCTGATCCACATTGACGTGAAGAAGCAGGCCGAGGATCCCCAAGGGCGGCGGCTGGCGGGTCAACGGGAAGGCGAAACGCCCGAAGAACGGCCAGGCCGGTCGGGCCCGGCCCGGCTACGCCAAGATCCATTCAGCCATCGACGCCTACTCCCGTCTTGCCTATTCAGAATCCACCGTGACGAGACGGCCACGACGGCGATCGGGTTCCGGCGCCGAGCCAAGGCCTTTTTCGCAGAGGCTACGGCATCACCATCCAACGATGCTCACCCACAACGGGCCCTGCTACCTGGCCACAGCCTTCGACAAAGAGCTGGTCGCAGCACGCCATCAAGCACACTCGGACCAAGCCGTTCTATCCCCGGACCAACGGCAAAGTGGAACGCTACAACCGAACCTTGCTCTACGAGTGGGCCGACGCCCGCCCCGATCGCTCAGAGGCGGCCAGAACCCGAGCCCTCGACAAGTGGCTTCACATGTACAACCATCATCGGCACCACACGGCCATCGGTGGACCACCCGTCAGTTGTGTCACAACCTGGTGGGGGCAGAACACCTAAAGGCGACGGTGGGTAGCGACAAGGAGATATCGCCCGGAGAAAGCGTCTCGAACAGCTTCTCGACGTTCTCGTGGGAGCTTTGCCCGCAAGGCACGGGCTCGCACGGGTGCGCCGCCGAGCTAGCTATCCGTGCCCGTGGGTGCCGGAAAATGTCATCCGAGTGCCCCACGCAGCCAATTGGTACCATGGATGACCCCGGAGTCGTCGGTTCTTCTGCAGCCATACTGCACCAGGAAACTTGGGCGCCGGCACCGGGGCCATCGACAGCGGAGCCAGTTGACCCAGCGAGCGATGTGGCCGGTGTTCGTTGTAGTGGGCCACGTACCCCGGCCAAGATGTGTTCCAGATGCCCGACCAAGATGAGCATGCGGTCGAGACACTCACGACGCATAGTGCCCACGAAGCGCTCGAAGCGAACGTGTTGGCCCGTGGAGCCTGGCCGGGGTGCGAATGATCCGGCTGCACTCAGACCGGAAGATTTCATCGAACGAGGTGAAACTCGCGTCTCGGTCTCGGATCAGGAACTTGACGGGATGAGCACGTCGGCGAGCGCCACGATCCGCGTTTGGGGCGACCTGACCCGGTTCTGGACTGGGCTGATCACGAGATGGTGACTACTTGGCGGGTTGGAGCTGATGAACTGAATTTCCACGGTGGTTGCGTCGAAGTCGGGGAGCGGCAGGTGAACGCGGACGCTCAAGGACGAGCGGTCGACGGGACCTGGCTGACGACCTTGTAGGCCTGCTCGCGCACCCGATCGATGACGCCCGCACTGGAGGGTGCCGGATCGTCACCGGCGCGGGGAGGCAGGACGAAGTCGGTGTACATGACGCGGCGCTCCCGCTCGACCGGCGCATGGCTCATGTGCAGAGTGCACGAGCAGTGAACCGTGACGTCGCCGGTGCGCGTCGGGAGCGGGACCGCCGGCAGCCCCCAGGAGTCGCGGAAGAAGGCGGGCTGGACGAGGGCCCGGTGCGAACCGGCCACGACCCCGAGCTGGCCCGAGCGTTCGTCGGCGCCGGTGACCGAGATCCCCACTGTCAGGCTGCAGCAGCGCGAGGAGTGCCGCCCGAGGCTGCAGTCCTTGTGCCACGGCAGGTCGGAAATGCCCTTGACGACGCCGATGGGCTTGACGAGCGCCTCGATCTTGTTGCCACCTTGCTCCCGCGGCACGTGGCCGTCGCCCGAGAGTGAGGCGAGGCGCAGGAGCCGGTCGTCCTGGAGCAAGGTGCGCGGTCGCGACGCTCTCCTCCTGGAACCGCTGCAGGCGTACCGCCCGCGGCTCGCCGTCCGCGGTGGTGGCCCACCAGGACCGTCCGTCACCGTCGTGGTAGCGCGGGAGGGCTGCGTCCATGTCGGCCGAGACCTGCGCCATTTCGTCGGTCGTGAAGACCTCGGTCAGGTGGAGGTAGCCCGCCTCGCCAAGGTAGTACGCCAGCTCGGCCGGATCGTCGTCGACCCTGAACGAGCGCTGGAGGTCGAGCGGGCCGCCGTCACGGTCGGTGAATGTGACGTCGCCCGCGGTGTGCACGGCGCGGACATCGAGCAAGGAGCGGAGGACGACCCACCAGTCGAGAAAGTCGTTGATGTCACCGTCCGGCATGTCGAGTGTTGCGGCCGCCAGGAGCGTCATCGGCGTCCGGCGGTCGTGGACGATGTCGGTGATCTCGTCCTCGTCGAGGCGCACCGCGGCGTGCCCAGCGTCACCGGGGTGAACCCGGACTGCATCGTCGTCGACCGACAACGTCCAGGTGCCGGCCGTCGTCTCGATCGTGAAGGGCCGGACGCCCAGCTCGCGAGCGCCCGGGACGGCCAGCGCAGAGCGTTCCGCCGCCAGGCGGGGCAGCTGGCTCCCGAAGAAGTCCGCGACGTCGATCGTCTCGACGTCGACGTCGTCGCGGGTCGCGGAGGTCGATCGTCATGACGTGGCCAGGCTAGCGACGGGGTGGCGTCGGCGCAGGACTGCCGGGGTCTGACGACGCGGCGCCTCACGGCACCCCTGTGAACGTCGTACGCAACAGCTGGAGCGTCTCGGTCATCACCTGATCTACGGAGGAGGGCGAGAGGGTCTGCGGTTGGGTCACAGAGCCGGCGATCTGGGGCATTCCGTCTGCCTCCGGACGATCCCTTGCAGGACGCAGCCGGATACGCCACACCGATCCGACACTGGAACGGTCCGCGGTCAGGACCGAGAATTGCCCCAGAGAGCCGCGGCATATGATCAAGAGGAGTGCCGGCAAAAAGGCAGGGAGGGTCCCGATGGCTGTTCCGAGTCTCAGGTGCATGGGTACATCAACCACGTGGTGCTTCACGTCACCCATATGGAGCGATCGAAGAGCTTCTACATGGACATCCTTGGCTTCGAGGACCGCAACATCTCCAGCGGCCCGCCCAAACACGCAACGCCAGCTTCCTGCAATGCAGGGCCTCGACCTGTTCGAGGTCTCCGTGACGCTCACGGCGGCAGGAGATGAACCACACGGCGCTCTACGTGACGGCCGATGACCTCCACCAGCTCGTTAGCCGTCTCTCCGAGGCTGGAGTCGATGCGTCCGAGCGCACCCCTGTGCAACTGGTGTTTATATCCGACCCGGACGGCCACCGCCTCGAGATGTCGCCTCACACCGCTAGCGAGCGGGCCCGGCGCAGCGCCAAGGGACCGGTGCCACCGCGGTAGCCGCCCAACCGGCCTTGGGTGAGCTCCCAGAACCGGCGACGCCGTGCGTCTACCGCTTGAGACCACAGGCGAACTGGGGCAGTCTGGGCCTAGCTTGAGGCAATGATCGTGAGGTCGGCGCATGTACTAGAACCACTCTGAAATTTCTGGGCCAGCCCCGAGTGGCCTCGAGATGGTTGAAGCTGAAGCTGCTGCCTTGGATCCAGGCGGCAGGAAACTTGGGTGACGGTGCCCCTCTGAGAATCGGTCCCGGACCTGGCATCACCACCCACGGTGCTGCGCAAGCGGGTGCATCAGATGACAGCCGTCGAAACCGATCCCTCGCTTGGGGGCACCTTACAAGAGCGCCTGGCGGGAACAAACCTCAACGCGATGGTTGCCGATGCAAGGCACACGGGGACTGCCAGCAAGTCACTTCTCAGCCGCAGCCCTGTTTCTGGGTGCATGACCACATGCCAACGCCGGGCTATCAAGATGAATTGTTCGCTGAAGTGCATCGGGTTCTCGGCCCCGGAGGCATCTTTGTTGGGAAGGACCCATTGAACCTCGAACCGATTCGCTTGGGTCACGCCGACGACACCTTTAACCGAATCGATCCAGAAGCTGGCAGACCGCCTTGCATGGATAGGTTTCGGTGAAACGAGAATTGACATCCTCGGCTTCCATTTCTCGCTTCGTCAGTCTAAAGCCGAATTGAGGGGCTGAACTTGTTCCAAGCCGTACCACCCTCCCGGCGATATGGGGCACCGTGCCTGGTGGGGGACGTGCGAAAATCGGTGCGATGCCAATCTTTATTCGTGATGCGGACATGACTGACATGGAGGATCTTCAAGGGGTCTTCCGGAGAGCCTCTCTTTCGAATGAGGGCGACCGTGGGCCATTGCTGGAGCACCCCGAGTGGCTTGTGCTCTCGAACAATGGGGTTCTGGAAGGACGGATGAGGGTTGCCATCGGAGATGACGGAGCAGTAGTTGGCTTTGCCACCTATCTGGTCTTTGACGGCCTGGCCGAGCTTGAGGACCTCTTCGTGGACCCTCCATGGATGCGACATGGCGTCGGAACGGCGCTGGTAGTTGACATTTCAGCACGGTTGAATGACCTCCGCTTCAAGACGCTGGAAGTGACCGCCAACCCCCACGCAATGGCGTTCTATGGGCACTTGGGATTCGTGGAGGTCCGGATCGTTGACACGCAGTTCTACCCGGCTCCCCGTATGAGTCGGCCAACAAGGGGAATCGACTGAGCACCCCACCGCCCCGACTGGCGGTATGGGATATTTAGAACCGCCCGGTATCGGCACTCTCCGGCTGTACGCCGACCTCGAGGGCCTCAGTTCGATAGGCGACGCATGAAGCCCCATGAATACCCCTCAGGATCACGGACGACGCCCGTCATACGTACTCCGTAGGGCTTGTCCTCTGGCGGATCAATCTCCACCCCGTGGGCCTTTATCTTCTCGTACATCTTGTCGGGATCATCTACCCACACGTCAATCCACGGCACCGCACTCGGCTGCCACCCGGCAGGCGGGTTACCGTCCATCCACAACTCCGTGCCTCCGACGATCATCTCCACGTTTCTAACGCCACCGTCCTCATTGGTATATCGAGAGTGTTCTGCGAACCCGAAGACCGTCTTATACCAGTCGATCATCTCGGCCGCATCGTTATAGAACAGGTACGGCACAAGCCCGGAGCGCTGTTCCATCTCGTTCTCCTTTAGCACGGCACACCAGCTGGGCCCAGGTTACTGACCTAGCTCCTCCAATGACCGCCTGGAGCCTGCCTATGCGGTTACCAAGCGGGACTCCCTTTGCCCCCAAAACTATCCCCATCGTGCCGTACGAGGGCATACCGGCCAGTGCCAGGGTTCCGGGATGTACCTGGAGAGGATGCACCCATTTCCGGCGATAGGATAGGGGACAGTCTCATGGTTCGGCTGAGCCTGAAAGTCAGGTCAGCCCCTCTGCCTGTTCGATCAGTCCGCCGAATCCGTAGCGTCGAGCAGTGTTGAGCGCGCTCTCGATCATGGCATCGGCGTTCCCCGAATCCTCTTGGGCGCGTTCATGCAAAATCCGAGCCCAAGTGATCTGCGTCCTGGCGATCCAGTAAGGGGAGTCCAGTTTGTAGCTGGTGTCGAGGGCTTCGATAAAGTGCTCGTCAGCCGCCACGCCACGGCCGAGGAGAGCAGCCAGCTTGCCAAGATAGAGAGCCACGGGACCGTCGACCACGGCGTACAAGGCGATCACATGGGAGCGCCACGGAGCGAGGCGCTCGTAGACGAGGGCAGCTCCATCGACGCTTCGAAGATGGAAGCAGATTTCGGCGAGGGTCCCCAGGGAGATCACGATCATATAGTCGTCCGGGAAGGCAGCGAACCCATCGTTGATGTCGTCGTCGATGACGGCGTGGGCGTCGTCGTCGCGACCGAGATCGCAGTAGGTCGCCGACAATCCCGCCCGCAAGGTGGGCATGCCGGGGTTCTCAGCGGCGAAGGCGGCCATGAGAACAGCCATCTCCGCCAGTTCGGACCAGTTGCCTCGGATGCGCTGTATGTCCATCAGTTGGACGGCATAGGTGCCCATGGCTTCGGGCACGGCTTGTGCGCCCAACGCAAGCGCCGCCTCGGCCTCGTGCTGGGAGCGGTCCAGATCGCCCGTCAAGTATGAGTGCATTGCCTCAAGGACCTTGACATTCCAGCGCACAAACGGCTCGTCGACCCGCTCGGCCAGCGACACCGCGGCCTCCACATGCGCGTCGAAGCCCTTCCGGTCGGCCACTTGGAGGCAGGCATTGGCTCGCCCAACGTGGGCACGGAGGGTGGCCTTCGGATCACCGAGTGCCTCGGCCAGGGTGACGGCTTGCCCCAAGTCGGCGAGACACTCCTCGACGGATTCGGGGGTTTGAGCGGAGTAGACGAGGCCTGTCACCCGCAGGAAGCAGAGAGCGTCGTCAAGTCGCCGGACCATGGCCAAGGCGTCGGACATGAGCGGCCGTGCGCGATCTCGGTACGATTCAAAGACCAGCTCAGATCCCAAGATGGCGAGCAGCTGCGCTCGCTCGCTGCTGTCGTGCGTGCCGACGGCTTCGAGAGCTGCTTCGAGAACAGCCACACGCTCATTGTCCACCTGGCCGGTTTCGCCCAAACCTCCGCGGTTGTTCGCTAGGGCCGCCGCCACCAGGCGGTCTCGGTCGCCCACGGCCTGGGCGATGGCAGCGGCATCGAGGAGCGTTAGGCGATGGGCCGGGTCCCCGCTGCGGATCTGCGCTGTGCCGAGCCCGATGAGCAGGTCGCAGTGGAGGCTCTCGTCGGCGGGGATTTGAGGGTACAGGTCGAGTGCTTGGGCGAACCACCCGACGGCGTCAGCGGAAGCGACTTGGGCGAGGGCCTGGTCACCCGCCATCTTGCAGTACGCAACAGCCTTGGCGACGTCGACCGACTTGGTGGCGGACAGGAAGTGGTACGCCAGCTCGGCGGCCCGGGACTCCGGTGCCGAGCCGTAGAACTGCTCTAAGACATCGGCAATCTTGCGATGGGCCCGCGCTCGGCGTGCTGCCCCCAAGTCTTCGTAGAGGATGTGCTGGGCGAGGGCATGGGTGAAACTCAGGCGCTCGGCGACCCCTTCGACTTCGGTGAGGAGTCCCGCTTGGACCCCGTGCTCGACGATGTCCAATACGGCGTCCTCGTCCATTCCGGCCACTGCGGCCAGCACCTCGATATCGAAGTCCCGCCCGATCACAGCGGCCTGGGACAGCACCTTGCGCACGTCCTCACCCAGGCGGTCCACCCGTTGTCCCACGACCTGCCGCACGCTCTGGGGAAGACCCTTGTCGTACAGGTCGTCGCTCGCCACCCACCGCCCCGCGTCGTCTTGGTGGATCATCCCGGTCTCTCCGAGATGAAGCAGCAACTCGGTAGTGAAGAACGGATTGCCTTCTGTCTCTCGCTTGACGGCGTGGGCGAAGTCCACACCCTCTTCGTCCATGGTCTGTCCGGTGAACGCCTCCATCATCGCGATGATCTCGATATCCTCCAGCCCGAGGAGATCGAATCGTTCGGTGGGCGCCTCCCGCGTGATGCTTGCCAGCGCGTCGGACAAGGCATCTCCGGCCGACAGCTCCGAATCCCGGTAGGTGCCGAGCACCATAACCTTCGGCAGCTCGTTCGAGGCACAGACGTGACGAAGGAGCTGCAAGCTGGCCTTGTCGGCCCAGTGCAGGTCGTCGATGACGAGCAGAAGTCCGCCCTCGACAGAGGCCGACGACAGCAGGTTCACCGCGGCCGCGTAGAGGCGCACCCGATCGGAGTCGGGGTCGGCGCTCTGGGTGGGTTGTGTGCCAGGGAGCCGTTTGGCAAGAGCGGGCACAACGCTCAAAAGAGCCCCGCCATGGTCCGAGACGTGTTCGTCGAGCAGGGACTCGTCGCAATGCACGACCAAATGGGTCAGTGCCTCGATGAAAGGCTGGTAGCTCGCCCCCAGGTCCTCGTCGGATCGACCGTAGAGAACACAGACACCGAGCTCGTGTGCTGACTGGGCCAGGCGTCGGCACAGAGACGTCTTTCCGATGCCCGGCTCGCCACAGAGAAATGCCACCGTCCGGCTCGCCTCGGTGGTGTTCTTGGCAGCTGTGACGAGGCCCTCCAGCTCCCGTTGTCTGCCGACGAAGCCGAACAAAGACCCGCGGGGGGTCTCCAGCCGATCAGGCAGAGGAACGCCCGTCGATCTTGCCGACGGTTCCCACTGCACCTCACAGACCGAGACCGGATCAGGTAGCCCCTTCAGTTCGCGGTCTCCTAAGACGGTGAAGGGATGGGGGCAGCGCCTCCCCGCCAACGTCTTCACGGACTCTGCGACGAGGATTTGGCCCCCTTCGCTGAGCGCACAGATCCGCGATGCCTCGACAACCGGTTCCCCGTAGTAGTCGTCTTCTTCGACTGTGGCCTCGCCACAGCTCATCGCCACCCGAAGGCCGAGGGGATTCGATGCACGCCGGTTGTCTTGCTCCACTGCCTGCTGCATCGCCACCCCGCAGGCGACTGCTGCGGATGGGCTACCGAAGACCGCCATGATGCCGTCGCCGAGATTCTTGACCTCAGTGCCCTCGGTGGCTGCGAGGGCCTGGCGGAGCAGCGAGAAGTGGTTCTGCCTGAGCTTGTCGGCGTCTTCCCGGCTCAGGCGCGAAGACAGTTCCGTCGATCCGACTATGTCGGTGAATACGATCGTCACGGTCTGGGTCTTGGCCAAAACAACCCCCCGTTGTTGCCGCCGACGAGATCCTAGGTGGATCCTGACGAGGACGCCATAGACGAGGTTCGCTTAGCGAATGAGCGAGATCTGGCGGCTATCCCGATATTCCCGGGTGGTCGCAAGGGCAACCGGCCGATTAGCCCGCCCCGCATGCCGGATACCCGATGGCCGCTTACTTGGATCGCCTGCCCCGTATGTGCCTGCTTGAGACTGTCGGCAGGTGCTGCAGCTGATTCGTAGCATCTAGAGGTCCCTGCGGGCTGGCTCACAAGTGCCTGCCACCGGCGTCAGCCGGTTGGCTTTCGTATCGAGGAGCCTTCCGCTCGGGCTTCGCCACGGAGTGGCTCAAAAGAGGACCGAGCACCGACAGTCCGCAAGCAGAAGTGCCCCCGTGGTGTCCCACCACAACCAAGAAGGTAGAGTCATGAACGTGATGATCGGGATCGACCCGCACAAAACGTCGCACACTGCGGTGGCGATAGGCCGGGGACGAGGACTAGATCGCAGCGTCAAGGTGCGAGCGACCCGTCGACAGGTTGACCAGTTGATGAGCTGGGCTGAACCCTTCGAAAGCGGACCTGGGCTATTGAGTCCGCCGGCGGTCTGGGCTATCTGTTGGCTCAACAGCTGGTCGACCGGTGGGGAAAACGTGCTCGACGTTCCAGCCACCCTGGCATCTCGGATCCGGATGCTCGCCACGAAGCGCTCCAATAAGTACGATCCGAACGATGCTCACTCGATTGCCGTTGCTGCCCTGCGGGCACCAACGCTTCGTTCGGTCCAGCGGGCTGACCATCGGGAAGTCCTACGCCTCCTGGCCAAGCGGAACACGGATATCGGCAATCATCGGACCCGAGTGGTTTGTCGCCTCCATGCCCTCTTGGCCGAGCTCGCACCGGGAGGAATCGCCAAGGAAATGTACGTTTCTAACGCTGATGACCTCATGGACAGACTCCGTCCCAAGACCCCGGCCCAGCAGATGCGCTTCGACTTGGCCCTCGAGCTCCTCGACGATGTGCGTCGACTCGATGGTCAGACTCAAGGAGTCGCATCGACGTATCCGCGTGGCCATCAAGGCATCTGGCACCTCGCTCACCGAGATCTACGGGGTCGGACCGATCGATCGCTGCAATATTGATCGGCTACTCGGGCGACATCGCTCGGTTCGCCAACCGGGATACCTACGCCTCCTACAACGGCACGGCACCCGTCGAGTTCTCTCGGGAAGACGAGTGGTGCACCGGGTGTCTCGTCGTGGCAGCCGCAGACTCAAACACGCCTTGCACATGGCTGCCATCACTCAGATCCGTAATCCCGGAGTGGAGGGTCGAATCTATTTCGAGCGCAAGGTCGCTGAAGGCAAAACCAAGAAGGAAGCCGTGCGGTCTCTCAAGCGTCAAATCAGCAACGCCGCCTACCGCCAGCTGCTCCTCGACGTCCGATAGAGGGCCCGGGAGGACACCAGGGACGACTCGAAGCCTGCGTGACCGGCTCTCACCCTGCATGGCCGGCTCTTTGGCGAAGTCACTCCCGGACCCATAAGAAGCCTACGCAGCTGTCTCCCTCGGCAGCCCAAATCGTCGCGCCCAGGAACGGCCGAAATAGGGGTCTTGACTCAAAGAGGATTCGGACTGGGGCACCCGTCCGCTCGTACCCTCACCTCCAACCCAGCTCGGCCTCCCTTTGGGGTCGGCCTCCCTCACTGTCCGCCTTCCGGCCGTTCCCTTCCTCCCTACCTTCCATAGTGTCGCGAACAACCGTGGGCGCTGAGGGACTCGGACCCTAGGACCCGATGAGCTACGAGGCCGCGGCCAGTGGACGAGAGGCTCACCACAGATCAACGGTCGGCGGAAATCGGCGTCCGCTGATATATCTCCTGACCAGGGAGGTGGGAAGTCCGGACCGTTAGCGTGGGAAGTGGCCTCTACATCGGATGACTGAGACCAGTCCAGGGGGGTTTTGTCGATAGCCCACCCACACCCACGGGGTGTCGACAAAACTGTCCCTGCCCTATAGACAAAACCCAGCAGAGAGGGCAAGGACGAGCGAAATTTGCTGATGGCGAGCCCGACCTGAAGCGACGGGTGGCCGCGGCTCGTCGGGCGAGCCCAAATTAGTCACCTCGGGTCGCGAATCGGCGTTGGCCGCCGTATCCGAAACGCGTCGGGATCAGGCGGTGGCGATAAGGCTGATTTTCGGCACCTGCATCATGCAGTACACGGGGGGTCCGAAGTCGACGGAGGAGTGACAGGTTGGCCCAGCGGGCGCCAGTGTTCCAGCGAGGCACTCCGACGGCTACAGCCCACGCTCCTTCAGCACCCGCTGGTTGATCCAATTGGTTGTCCGGTAGACCTTCCGGCGCACGACCCGCGCTGTCGAGCCTGCGGCCGCCCGGCGATTCCTTCGGCGACCGGTTTTCGCCAGCGTGCAAGCCGCAGGGTAATGCCGGACCGCTCGACAATGATTGTTCGGCGTCATCGCTGGACCGGTTACTGACCACGACAGCACTAACGATGGGGAGCATTTCACACTGCCGGCCAGGTACGGCGATCCTTGAAGGCACCAACATGCGCCCAGGCACTTCGGGGATGGTCGTTGCAAGAATTTGCGCCTATGACGTGTACCGGACGTTCACCAGTTCGATCTCTCCAGTGAAGGGAAAGGGTGCTCGGTCGTAGTAATCCAGTGACACCCGACCCCCGAGGCAAATCCCGATATCGAGGCAATCGTTCGCACTGAATATCAGCGGAGCACTTATCGGCACCGTGCCCGAGCCAACGCTTGTTCCATTCACCTTCAATGTGACATTGAGCGGGCCGCCTGGGCGAACCTCTTCGTAGGCGGTTTCAATCTCAATGGTCACGCTGCCAGCGGGCACCTGCTCGGCCGATCGAATCTTGGTGCGCTGCAGGATGAACAGGTTGTACTCATAACAAAGAAAGCCGTCGTCAAAGTAAGCAGTCAGGCCACCGCCAGTTCCGCCCAATGCGTAGAGGACCCCATTGGCCGATTCGGGAATGTCGGCCGTAATCGTCACCCGGTTTTCTCGGTTCCCTAATGCCGGAGCGCAGAAATTCGGGCATCCGGGTGATGTCACCGGTAAAGTTCCATTCCCGGTACGGCGTTGAGATTCGGAGTTCGGGGTGCATGACCGGTATCCACAGGGCTCCCCCAACCGGGAACACGCTGTTCTTGGCAGCCTCGATGGAGAACATCTCTCGCATTTGGGCGACCTTGTCTGGTTCCGACGCCGCCAAGTCATTGGCCTGCGTCCAGTCCTGGTCAAGGTTGTACAACTCCCAAGTGTCCTGGTCGGGAGTCCACTCCGTGATGCCCGGTGGCAGCCCGGGCATCCACGGAGTTCGTGGCCCAAAAGCTGAAGCCATCCATCCGTCGTGATAGATCGCACGGCTGCCCATGATCTCGAAGTACTGGGTGCGGAGTCGTCCTTCAGCCTCGGGATCACTGAACGAATAGGCGAAGCTGATCCCGTCGATGGGGTCTTGAGGAATGCCGTTGACCACTCGTGGAGGGGTTATCCCCACTATCTCGTAGATGGTGGGTACAAGGTCATTGCAGTGGTGGAACTGACTCCGTGGGGTGCTGTCCGGCGTAATCTTGGCGGGCCACTTCACCGCCATCGGGTTTCTCGTGCCGCCGAGATGAGATGCCAGGAGCTTCAGACCCTTGTATGGAGTACTTCCAGCCCAGGCCCATCCGGCGTGGTACATGTTGTCGACCTTGGGTGTGCCTAGGAGACCGAGTCCGCCCATCTCATTGAGCACATTGATGTGCATGTCGACAGTGGTCGGGATGCCGTTTTGGGCCAGGAGTTCGCTGATGGTGCCGTTCTGTCCTTCGCCCGACGATCCGTTGTCGCCCCAGATATAGAAGACGAGGGTGTTTTCCGACAGACCCAGGTGATCCAGTTCGTCGAGCAACCGCCCCACCTGGACGTCGACGTGCTCGGCGAAGCCCGCTGCCACTTCCATGGATCTCTGATGGAATGGCCTTTCGGCCTCGGGAATATCGTCCCAGGCCGGCATGGCTGGGTCACGGGGGGTCAGTGCCGCCTCTTCGGGTATCCAGCCCTTCTCTTTGGCCCGGGCGAAGGTCCGCTCTCGGTAGGCATCCCACCCGTCATCGAACTTGCCCAGGTACTTGTCGGCCCACTGCTTCATGACGTGGTGGGGTCCGTGGAGGCAGCCGCTGGCCCAGTACATGAAGAATGGCTTGTCCGGCTCGAAGGCTTGGTGGCGATGCAGCCACGTGATGGCGTCGTCGGCCAGATCCTCACTGAGGTGGTAGCCCTCTTCGGGAGTCTTCGGAGGTCGGACGATGGTGGTGTTGCGCACCAGGTTGGGTTCATACTGCGATGCCTCACCGGCCAAGAAGCCGTAGAAGTACTCAAAGCCGTTGCCGGTGGGCCAGTTGTGGAACGGTCCGGCGGCCGATGTCTCCATGGCGGGTGTGTTGTGCCACTTGCCGAAGGCCGCAGTGGCATAGCCGTAATCCTTTAGTACTTCGGCAGCGAGTGCGCTGCTCTTGGGGATCTCTCCGGCGTAGCCGTCCCAGTCGTTGGCCAGCTCGGCGATCTGCCCGTTCCCGATGCGGTGGTGATTGCGCCCCGTGAGCAGGGATGCTCGGGTTGGTGAGCACATAGCCGTGGTGTGGAATCGGTTGTAGCCGATGCCTTCGCCCAACACGCGAGAGAGCGCGTTCGTAGTGACTTCACCACCGAACGTGGTGGGCAATCCCGGGCCGGCGTCATCAATCAAGACGATGAGGATGTTGGGGGCATCACTAGGCAGGCGCTTCTCTGGCACCCGCTGGGCGTAGGTGGACTCCTGCATGGTCCGACCGGCCTTACTGGCTGACGGGGTGGGTGGAAAGGGAAGGACATCTTGCGGCATCAGTCAAGCCTCTCGGAGTCGGCGCAGCAGGAACGAAAATCATGACGAGGGTCATCGACAACCTCGCTGGGCACAGCGAAGAGCCACCGACCTTGCGATGAAGAGTGGCGCCACCAATCTGGCTACCGCCTTGCTTCCAGGATCTTGCTGTCGTCTGTCCGTGGTGGCAGCTTCCACCGGGTCCATAGATAGTGCTCTACCTCGACCGAATCGTCTACCTCACGGGTCCTTTGACGAATGAGGGGTGCCCAATACCACCGGGTCATGGCGGTCATCGTACATATCTGAACGCTCTTGGGGGTTAGTCATTCACCGAGTCGCCGAGTCGCTCTTGTGGTAACATAGGCCGCCCAGCCAGGGCTTTGTCGCCGTCACCCGATGGAGGTGTCGAATTGGCAGCGAGCGCAGCGTCCCAGGTGTTGTGCCAGTGGCCGATGAGTGGTTCTCCGACTCCGCCCACCAGTGAACGGGCTCCGCCGTCGTAGCCACGTTGGCAGGCCTCGGTGGCCGCGTAGTCCTCGCGGTCGAGGATGCTGAGATTCACTTCCATCACCTCTTCGCAGCTCGCGCGGGCGGCGGCGTCCATCTCGCCCGGGCGTCCCTCGATCATGTGCACGATGCTCTCGCCGGGGTGCGCGCCCGGTGAGACCCGATGCATGGATCCGCCCTGCATGTGGTCGATCAGCACGGTGGCCGGGTAGATGCAGGTGACCATGATCGTGTCGAGCCGCTCGGGCCAGTCCGCCTCGGGCACGTCGGCGAGCTTCTCGAGGCCCTTGAACGGCACGCACATCCGACTGTGTGGACCGAACGTGTCGACGGTGCAGTTATCGGAGAGGAACGGGAGCAGACTCTCGCGGTGGAGCGAGGGAACGTGATACGCCTCGTTGTTCAGGTCGATCATCAATTTCCAGTTGGCCGCCTTGCGCAGCACCCGCTCGGAACCGCTGCGGTAACGGTCGTAGCCAAGCCACGCATACTCGTCGCCCAGCGGATCGAGGAACCCGTCCACCTCGACGTCAGGTCGGAGGCCCACCACGACCAACCCGGCCTGAACGGCCACCGGAAGTCGCAGACAGCCCGAGCGTGTCGACGTCGAGTGCCGGAAAGCGATCGCGGTTGGGGATGCCGACCAGGTTGCCCTGCAGGTCGTAGTTCCATCCGTGATATGGGCACGTAAGGCGGCGGCGATTGTCGACGCCGTCGCAGAGCGTCATGCCTCGATGCGAGCATGCATTGAGGAAGGCGTAGAAGCTCCCCGTCTTGATGACGGGTGACCACCACCGGCACTCCGGCGACCTCACGGGCGACGATGTCCCCGGTTCGGAGACGTCGCCCGCCCACGCGATCACCTGCGGTGTTCGCCGAAAGAGCACCTCCCGCTCCCGCTCGAAGCGGTCGGGATCGGTGAAGACCGACCCGTCACCGACAAACGTCGAACCCCGCAGGTCGGTCGTATCGGCGAGGATGTTGGCGATCATGCGGCGTCCGATGTCGATCATCTGCTTCGACGCCGAGGTCGGTGCGGCGCTGTCCTGCATCCGAGTCGCGGTCACCGCGGGCCTCGGACCAAGCGCCCGGGGCGGGCACCGGTGTCCACGCCGTCGACGAACGTCACGACGCCGGACTTGATGGTCGCCGCGTAGCCTTTCGCTCGTTGCACGAGCCGTGACCCGCCTGCGGGCAGGTCGGACACCACGACCGGCGGTTCGAGCTGGAGCGCGTCGTAGTCGATGACGTTGACGTCGGCGAGCATCCCGGGCTCGAGGGTGCCGCGGTCATGGAGGCCGTAGAGCCGGGCCGTGTCCCGGGTCTGCTTGCGGACCGCCAACTCCAGCGGGAGGCGCTGGCCCCGTTGGCGATCACGGGTCCAGTGGGTGAGCATGAAGGTCGGGATGGATGCGTCACAGATGACGCCGCAATGCGCCCCGCCGTCGCCGAGGCCGTTGGCTGAGCGGGGATGCAAGAGCATCTCGCGCGCCGGTTCGAGGCTCCCGTCGGCATAGTTGAGGATCGGCAGGTACAACAACCCGGTTCCGTCGTCGGCCAAAAGCGCGTCGTAGGCGACCTCGAGGGGCGTGCGCCCGGCCGCCGCGGCCAGCGCCGACAGGAGCGTTCCGGACCGGGCTCGTATTGGGGTGGGTCCCCGAGGACAAACGTGCGGTCGCAGGCTGCGGCGATCCGGATCGCCGATTCCTCGTCGGGCTGCCACTCGAGGATGGCGCGCGCACCTCAGCGGTCCGAAGGGCGCTGATGAACGTCGGTGGGCGTCAGCTTTTGCGCCTTGAGCTCTTGGTAGGCCGGAACGACGTCGAAGATGCAGTAGGTCGTGAAGTGCCCCGACAACAGGCCGGTCGCCCGCCCCGCGACCTGCGGCCACAGGTCGGCACCCTCGTCCGCGCGGCCGCTCGTCATGTCCATCAGGTCTCGCCACAGGTCGGGCTCGGCATCGACTTGGACGAGGGCGAAGGTGACGGGCCTCTTGATCTTGGCCGACAGCCGACGCATCCAATCCACCTCCTTGGCCGGGCTGAGGACGTCTTCTCCGGCGACGCCGGCCGGGGCGAGCTCGAAGACACCGGCTCCCAGGTCGCCGAGCGCCTCGCCGATGCCGAACAGCTCGTCCTCCGCTGCGTAGGTACCCGGCACCGGTTCTCCGTCGATCGATCGGTGGGCGATGGTCCGCGAGGTCGAGAACCCGAGCGCTCCGGCGGTGATCGCGTCCCGAACGATCTCTCGCATGGCGTCGATGTCTGCAGGAGTCGCCGGCTCGTTCCTGGCTCCCCGATCACCCATCACGTATGTGCGGACCGCCCCGTGGGCGATCTGGGCGCCGACGTCGATGGTCCACTTGCGTCGGCCGAGGGCGTCGAGATACTCGGGGAACGACTCCCACTGCCAATCGATCCCCTCGGCGAGGGCGGTGCCGGGAATGTCCTCCACACCTTCCATGAGTCCGATGAGCCATTCCCGTCGTGCGGGGCGGACCGGCGCGAAGCCGACGCCGCAATTGCCCATGACCACAGTGGTGACGCCGTGCAACGCCGAAGGTGCGAGCACATCGTCCCAGGTGGCCTGGCCGTCGTAGTGGGTGTGGATGTCGACCCATCCCGGCGTCACCAAGAGTCCGGTGGCGTCGAAGTCCGGACTCCCGGTGCTCGAGAGATCGGAGTCCACCGCGACGATGCGGTCGCCCTCGATCGCGACGTCACCTCGTACGGGCGGCGCCCCGGTCCCGTCGACGATCGTCCCGTTTCGGATCAAAAGATCAGACATGGCCTTCGTCCTCTGCGTCGTTGCCCCTGGCGCAGGTGTAAGACAGATTTCACTTTTTGTCTCACAAAGGTAACATGCCCCTGTGGCAGTGACAACACCCGAAATCGACCTGCGCGAGCGCCTCGTGGCGGCCACGGCCGCGCTGATCGACGAGGACGGACCGTTGGCCGTCCGGGTCGACAAGATCGCCCGCCGAGCGGGCTGCTCACGGGCCACCGTGTACCGCTACGTCGCCGACAAGGATGAACTGGTCCGCGAGGTGCTCGTCCGCGCTCGGCCGAGATCGCCGAGCGGTTAGAGACCGACATCGACGAAAACGGCGACCCGGCCGACTGGATCGTCAACGGGCTCCTCGCTCACGCCGACGCCATACGGGCCGAACCATGGTTCCAGGCCCTCGATCGTCAAGGAGCGACAGCCGCCATCGCCCGTGTGGGTGGCGGACCGAAAGCGGTCGCCGGCCTGGCGGCCCCGATCGTCGCACGATTCTTGAACCGCATCGCCGACCGCGGTGCGCTTCGCTCCGACATCACAATCGAAGAAGCAACCGAATGGCTCGTTGACGTCCACGTCACGATGCTCAGCCCGCTCTTCGCCGACCGCTCTCCCGACCAACGCGCTCGGGCGCTGCACAAGTTCGTGGCCTACCCCCTACTCGTCCACCCGCAACCTGGTCGCGGTGGTTGAAGGCGCACCGTCAGGGTGTCACTACCTGAACCCGCACCGGCAGCGGCAGCGGGAGCGGGAACGGGACGCTTTTAAACGCTCGAACCGCGGCACGGCTGGTCGAGTGCGATCCAGCCCTGCCGCGCCGGTAGCAGCTTCTGGGGGTTGGAGAAAGGCCCTCACGGTCACCGAGCGATCGGACACACGAACGCCCTGATTTACAGGGACAGCGTTTGCAATAGGGGTACCGGGGTGGAGGTCCTGGGACGATATTCAAACCTCGGTGACCTGGGAGAACGCGTTGAATGCCTCCTCCAGATGACACCATCAGAGCGTGCAATACCTATTTTGCGAACCAAGAAGCAGATTCAGATACGCCTCCGTCCGGCCGAGATTGATGAGCTGATGGTTGATTACCAGGAGGGGGCCAAACTGGCAGAACTGGCAGAACTGGCAGAACTGGCAGAACTGGCAGTTAAGTTTCGTATTAATAGGAATACCGTTTCCAAATTGCTGGACAGAAAGAGGTATAGCCAGGCGTTACCGCAGACTCAGTTCTGATGACATCCAGAGAATGATCGACTTGTATCGAGCTGGGCAGTCACTTGCCGTAGTTGGAGCCCAACTAGACGTAGACCCCAACACAGTTCGACACCACCTGTTGAGAGCCAAGGTGGTCATGAAGATATAGCCACTAAGGAGCGATAACCGGCTTCTCATACTCCATCGTCATTCACTTAAATCCGATTTCATCCCACGCCGCCAAGGCGAAAGCATCTGCTTGCTCGTACGTCCCATGGCTGGCTTCCTCGGGAGATTTGAGTCCTTTCGCCTCTTCCCAGTCATTCCAACCGCCAGTCGCCAGGGTCTTGTTGAAGATGGACGCGAGTACAGCCCGCACATCCGAGCCGTACGACGTATGGTTGAAGGAATCGTTCACATCGGTCGATCAGACACGAGCTGCGGTCGGGGCCAACTCGTCAGCGGGACGCCGGTGCGCTCCCGGCCCGGGGTGGGCCCCGAGAGATTGCCGGTCGAGCGGCTCTCCGCAGGCGGAGCAGGTGGGTACGACCGTGGCTTGGTGGTGACACGCCGTGTGTTCAAGAACGACGGGGGGTCCGGCGGGGGACTCCCAGCGGTCGCCCCACTGACGCATGACGGTCAGCGTCATCCAAAGGTCCCGGCCCTTGTCGGTCAGCCGGTAGTCATGGCGGATAGGGCGGTCCTGATAGGGGACCCGAATCAGCACGTCAGCCTCGACCAGGCGTTCTAGACGTTCGATGAGGATGTTGCTGGAGATGCCCAACCGACTCTGGAACTGGTCGAACCGGGTGACCCCTCGCAGGCAATCCCGAACGATGAGCATGGTCCACCATTCGCCGACCACCTCCAGGGCGCGGGCCACCGAGCAGTTCATCTGGTGGAAGGTCTTCCTTCGCATGTCCTGGCTACGCGTCGTCGTTGCTCAACGACTAGCCGATGCGGAGGTGATTGGCGAGAAGCTGGTTGCAATGCCCGGCAGAACGTAAGCCAGATCGGAATAACGGCAGGGTAGGCAGATCAGCAGCTCGCGCTCGATCAGGTTGCAGTAGAGCCCCGGTGCGAAGGTCTTTGTTTGCATTGGCCGCGGTGATCGCAGACCTTGGCATTCCCTGCCTGGTCACCCGGTCAGCGCGGCCGCTGATCGTCCCGCTCACGGTCGCCTCTCGGCGGAGTGGGCCACCTGTGGCCGCTCTTGGCGTCGGACGATCTGGGCGTCGACGAGCAGGTCTCCGCGGTCGGACCAGATCTCCTGCTGTTCGAAATGATATCCATCGGCCGAGGCCTTCACACGGCTCGCCAGCAGCGCGTTGCTGATATCGGCGTAGGCCTCGTCGGGGGAGGTGAATTCGACGTGGGTTCCGAGCAGATTCGTTGCCGCGGGTCGACTCAGCTCATTCAGCGGTTGCATGCGACCGAGGTGATCGCGAACGGCGCGCATGTAGCTGGCCGGGTACCAGCAGTCGAGGATCTTGGCGATGTGTTCGCGCCCGGAATACTGACCAGAGCGTGGGCTGACCCACACTAGGTCCCAACCGGGGTGCAGGCTGGTGCCATCTGGGTTGGTGGCCGGACGGTACCTGAACTGGCCGGTGACCGGTGGCAGTCTCGATCGGCGCATTTCCATCTCCGCATACACCTCAGGTGGGAAGACACCGAGGCGCTGCGATGGCCCAATCGACTCCTCACCCAGGCGACGTCCGACCTGGACCGCCGCGGTTGCGAAAGGCTCGCGTTGAGCCAACGTCACCATGACGGTCGCAACACCCCCTGCAGCCTCGGCGAACGCTGCGGTCACGTCGAAGTCGTCGGCTGCCGCGAGGCGAACTATGTGTAGGTCCGCGCTGCGAGGGGTCACGGAATCGAGGCCCAGCAGCCGGCCGACGCTCCCCAAGACGATGCTGAGGAGGTAGCCGGCGGTCGGGCCATTCGACGCCCACCAGCCGAAGTCCAGCCTCCCAGCCAACAAAACGCCCGAGGTTCGCGTTGGGTCCGCATCGGTCATTGGTTGGCCGGAGCATCGCGGCGGCGAACTCGATCACTAGAACGATTGCCCGTCGGAGACCGTGATGTCTTGGATGTTCATTGCTTCGACCGGCTGGTATCCAAGCTCGTCGACGGTTTCGAACTCCAAGTCGGCGGCCAGCACGAGGGGCTGGGCGGGAAGGAAGACGGCGGCGAGGAGTACGCCGAAGCCGGCGACACCGGCTGCGACCAGGCAGCCGACGTGGAAGCCGTGGATGAACGCATCCGAGGCGACTTGATGGATCTGGGCGCCGAGCGCGGGGTGCCCAGATATCGCCAGCTTGTTGCTCACTGCGAATGCGGCGCCCGCGGACTCACGGATCGTGCTTCCGAAAACAGCGTTCGCGCTTGGCGCTAGGTGGCGGCCGATGTCGTTTCTGAAGACCGAGTTGAACACGCTTCCGATGACGGCCACACCGAGCGTGCCGCCGAGGAGCCTGGTCGAGTCGTTGACGGCGGAGCCCACGCCGGCCTGGCTGATCGACACCGCCCCCATCACCGATTCGGTCGCTGGGGCCGACGTGAAGCCTAGGCCGATGCCCCCGAGGACCATCTGTCCGGCTATGACGGCGTAGCCGGTTGTTTGGTCGAGGCTCAGTGCGATCCAGACTAAGAAGGCCGCTACCATCAGCAGTCCCGAAGCGACAATGACCTTCGTTCCGACCTTGACCGCCATCTGGGTTCCCACGATCGATCCCACTGCGACTGAAAATGCGATGGGGAGCAGATGCACGCCGGTCGAGAGGGCACTCCACCCGTGGGCGAACTGAAAGTACTGGGTAATGAGAATGGAGAACCCGAACAGCGCAAAGAAGGCAATGGCCACGGATCCACTCGCTGCGGTGAACCGCATGTTCTTGAAGAGCGCCACGTCGAGCATCGGGTGTTCGATCCGACGCTCCCAGGCTGCGAATCCAACGGCCAGCACGGTGAAACCGACGTACCCGGCGAGCGTATCGTCCCGAGGACCAGCCGTGGGTGGGTGCCTCGATCAGGGTGTAGACGATGAGGCCCATGGCCACCGCCGAGATGGCAAAGCCGGGGAGGTCGACTCGTCCTGCAACGGGGTGCCTCGACGTCGGGACCGTCAAGGCGACCATGATGAACGTGACCCCGGCCACAGGACCCATGACGTAGAAGATGCTGCTCCACGAGAAGTGGGCGAGAAGCCAGCCGCCGACGATCGGCCCGGTGCCCACTGCGACTCCGACCGTCGCGCCCGACAGTCCGATGGCCTTTGCCCGTTCTTTGCGCTCCACGAACACGTTGGAGATCAGCGAGAGCGTCGGCGGGAAGATCATGGCTGCCCCGAGACCCATGAACGCCCGTGAGGCGACGAGTTCGCCCACGCTCGTCGTGTGACCGCCAAGGAAGCTCGCTACGCCGAAGACGGCCAACCCGGCCAGCAGCCATCCCTTGCGTCCGAAGCGGTCCGACAGGCTCCCAGCCGTCAGCAGGAGGGCGGCGAACACGAGGTTGTAGGCGTCGACCACCCACTGGAGTTGGGTGTTTGTCGCATGCAGCTCCCGGACCAGGGTCGGCAGGGTGACGTTCACCATCGTGGTGTCGAGGTTGATGACAAGGGCCGCCAACAGGAGCGACAGCAGGATCAGTGGCTTTTTGTTCATACTTGCATTGTTGACACAGTCACTTTGAAAAAGCAAGTCGATATTCTGGAATTCAGAAGTCCTATGTCGTATACTGGAGCTATGAAGTCGTATAACCAGTCCTGCCCCACTGCTCGTGCGCTCGACGTGGTCGGTGACCGCTGGAGCCTCCTCGTCCTGCGCGAGCTCCTGATCCAAGGCCCGTGTCGCTACACCGACCTGGCCAAAGGGCTTCCCGGCATTGCGACGAGTGTGCTGGCTGATCGTCTGCGGAGCCTCGAGGAGTCGGGTCTGATCCTCCGCGAGGCGGCACCGCCCCCGATCGCCACGACGCTGTTTCACCTGACCGAGGAGGGACGTGCTGTAGAGCCGATCCTCGTCACGCTCGGGCGATGGGGCGTTGAACAGCTCGATGGACCAGGATCCGACGATGAAGTCCAATTTCATTGGTTCCCATGGGCCGCGTCGTTGTACCTGCGCGGACACGCGGCCGAGGGACTCCCGCTTGTGATCCAGCTGGAGACACCGATCGGCTCGGGCGTGATCGAGGTCGGCGTCGAGGGGGTACATACTCGTGTCGGAACGGCGACGTCACCTGATCTGACGATCAGGGGTACGCCGGAGAGCGTTATCGAACTTCTGTCGGGCAAGGCGTCGCTCGCTGAATCACGTTGCCCACGGCGTTACCCTCGACGGCAACGTCGGAATCCTTGCCGAGTTTTCGAACGTCGTCGCGTCTTGATGACAGAAGGGGGTGACCGGCGGCGGCGAGGTTCTGGAATCCCTGACCGCTTCGCGGCCCACGTCGCGATGCAAGAGGCCGACGAGAACCGACAAGTCGTGACCTGGCTGGAACATGTCAACGACGACCAACCCTTTGGTTCGTCGGTGCTGGTTCGCGCTTTGAGGTTTGATTGACCATTCAGAGGTGGGTGGCGGAGCTACCGCCACTAACCGTCCGACCCACGCGGACGACGGCGAAGTTTTGGGCAGCCTCCATCGACCGAGAGACGGGCACGAGCCGGCGCGACCTTTGCGAAGGAAAGAGCCCGGGCCTGGGTGCCGAAAAAATGCGCGCCGAGTTAGGGGACAGACGGAATCGCCGCATGACGGACACTTCCCTGCGTCACGCTCCGCATTGGCCGGCAGAGGTGCTGTTGCAGAATTCCTCGGGCCCCTGTCCGGCGAACGAGATCTCAAGGAGCTGACCTGGTGAACCGGGAGCGAGGCTCACCGTTACGCCTTGACCGACGGGGTAATTCGTTGGATCTGAGCTTGCGGTCACACTGCCGCTTGCCGTGCCGCCACTGACCGAGGTCAGCTGGAATTCCATCGTGCTGGTCGGTGCGCTCCCGAACGAGCAGTTGGGACACAGGGTCAGATCCGCATAGCTCAATTGCCCATCTCCCGCCGGGCTGAGTGCCAGTTCCTGCTCGTGAGCGCCCCAGCTCCCGGACCACTGGGTGAAATCGGAAACCGGTGCCGTCGTGGTCGTGGTCGGCGGAACCGTCGTGGTCGGTAGTCGGCGGGAGCGTCGTCGTGGTCGGGTTCGTGCAGACGGTCACTCCAGGCATACTCGGTCCACCGGTACAAGTAGGTGCTGGGGTGTCCGAAGTGCCCGTGCTTCCCGCTGGTCGGCTGAAGGCTTGACCAGTCGAGTTGTTGATCAACGTGAAGTTGTTGATCACCGTGGTCGATTGCTGAACAACGATGACGGTGGTCGGCGAGAACTGGGACCACTGCGCGCCCACATATTGAGGAGATCCGCTAACCGCTTCGGGGGGCGTCAGCGGATTCCCGCAGTAGCAGCGGGCCCGGGGCACACCATGGCTGTCGACGAGAACCGCTTGACCCGCTTGGAGGATCTCGGGAATGGCATTGGCCTGTCCATTGACGTAGCCATGGTTGGTGACTCGTGTGTCGTAACGCAAGGTCATGGGAGTCAGGCCACCGATGTAGGTCGAGATCTGATTGACCGAGATTCCCTCGGCGGCGGCCCAGGCCGAGGCCTTTGAGGGATTGGCTTCCAAATAGGTGATCATCTGTTGTGGATTACAGCTCGATTGGTCCAAGGTGCCCCCATACAGGCCGACCGAGTTCCCCGAGTACGAGGCGAGGCTCGTGCCGCTCGTCGGGGTCAAGGCGCCGGACGCGGTGGAGGGAACCGAGGCGTCAGTCCCGACGTTGGGGGTGAAGGGGTTCTGGCCTTGGGCGTTCGCCGGTTGCAGGAATACCTCGCTGGCGCCCGCGGCCGTGCTCTTCCCGGTCAGGGCGAAACCCAGGCCCGCTCCGGCCCCGATCACCGCCAGGATCACGAGACCGATCAGGACACGTTTGCCGGTGAGGACACCCCTCTGTGTCTGCCCACTCTCGCCGCCGCCCGTGGCGGCGGGCGAACGGGTTGGCGACACCGTTTCGAGCGGCGACGCGACGAACCCCGGTGAGGTCGGTTCCCCCGAGGAGGCAGGTGGTAGGGGGGAAAGCGGTTCGGTCGGAGGCGGCGACTCGGATGGCCCCTCCGCTGCTGAGGAGTGCCCGAGCACGCGGGCCTTCTCGGCTTGGAACTCCTCTTCGCTGAGGACACCCCGGTCGCGCAGAGCGACGAGCCTTTCGAGCTCCTCAGCCGTGCTCATCTCGCCCCCCCGTCTTCCGGGTCTCGCCAACGACACCGGAGTTGCCGGAAAAGTATGCCGCCGGGATTGTCATGTCAACTGCGGTTGAGCTGGCCGCCAGACACGAGGTTGGCAGGGCCAGTGACCCCACCAACGAGGTTACCGCCACCACAATCGCCATCCCTCGCCGCTCCGATCTTCACGACCCACCTTCCGCCGGTCGTGACAGTGAACCAACCTCTCTTGCGAACGAGCTACTTATGAGCTGGTTTTGGCACGCCCTCATCAACCAGGGTCGCAGGAATTTCCGTCGGCGGTGAAGGCAGCTTGCTCACCTGCATTGAGACCCGAACATGGAATATCTGAGCCTGGGCCGGCCACGACCGTGAAGGAGGATGGAGTGCTGCCTGTTATTTGAATCACTTCTTCCGCACCGCCAATCGCCGGGTTGAACAGGCTGCACAGGATGTAACTTCCAACGGCGAGGCTGGCCGAGGGTGGTCCGCAGGTCACCGTCGTCGATCCCGGCGGTTCACCAGGAGAAGGTGGAGCGGCATTGGCCTGCTGCGCAAGGGTGGCTTCGAGGCTGGCAATGGTGATCTGCGATACGGGCGGAACGGCAGCCGTCGTGGTCGTAGTCGGCGGGAGCGTCGTCGTGGTAGTGGTCGTCGGATGGCATGATAAGCAAGCCTGCGAGCAGACGGTCACTCCAGGCATACTCGGTCCACCGGTACAAGTAGGTGCTGGGGTGTCCGAAGTGCCCGTGCTTCCCGCTGGTCGGCTGAAGGCTTGACCAGTCGAGTTGTTGATCAACGTGAAGTTGTTGATCACCGTGGTCGATTGCTGAACAACGATGACGGTGGTCGGCGAGAACTGGGACCACTGCGCGCCCACATATTGAGGAGATCCGCTAACCGCTTCGGGGGGCGTCAGCGGATTCCCGCAGTAGCAGCGGGCCCGGGGCACACCATGGCTGTCGACGAGAACCGCTTGACCCGCTTGGAGGATCTCGGGAATGGCATTGGCCTGTCCATTGACGTAGCCATGGTTGGTGACTCGTGTGTCGTAACGCAAGGTCATGGGAGTCAGGCCACCGATGTAGGTCGAGATCTGATTGACCGAGATTCCCTCGGCGGCGGCCCAGGCCGAGGCCTTTGAGGGATTGGCTTCCAAATAGGTGATCATCTGTTGTGGATTACAGCTCGATTGGTCCAAGGTGCCCCCATACAGGCCGACCGAGTTCCCCGAGTACGAGGCGAGGCTCGTGCCGCTCGTCGGGGTCAAGGCGCCGGACGCGGTGGAGGGAACCGAGGCGTCAGTCCCGACGTTGGGGGTGAAGGGGTTCTGGCCTTGGGCGTTCGCCGGTTGCAGGAATACCTCGCTGGCGCCCGCGGCCGTGCTCTTCCCGGTCAGGGCGAAACCCAGGCCCGCTCCGGCCCCGATCACCGCCAGGATCACGAGACCGATCAGGACACGTTTGCCGGTGAGGACACCCCTCTGTGTCTGCCCACTCTCGCCGCCGCCCGTGGCGGCGGGCGAACGGGTTGGCGACACCGTTTCGAGCGGCGACGCGACGAACCCCGGTGAGGTCGGTTCCCCCGAGGAGGCAGGTGGTAGGGGGGAAAGCGGTTCGGTCGGAGGCGGCGACTCGGATGGCCCCTCCGCTGCTGAGGAGTGCCCGAGCACGCGGGCCTTCTCGGCTTGGAACTCCTCTTCGCTGAGGACACCCCGGTCGCGCAGAGCGACGAGCCTTTCGAGCTCCTCAGCCGTGCTCATCTCGCCCCCCCGTCTTCCGGGTCTCGCCAACGACACCGGAGTTGCCGGAAAAGTATGCCGCCGGGATTGTCATGTCAACTGCGGTTGAGCTGGCCGCCAGACACGAGGTTGGCAGGGCCGCCGCGACCGGCATTGACCTCCCGTCAAGGAGATGTGACTCATTATTCAAACGGCAGCGTGATGCGGTCCAGCATGGCCCCAATGCAAACGCCGCTCGTCTCGCTTGTCGCTCCCTAACCCCCCACTATGTCGCTTGGCCTCCCCTTGGCGTCGGCCTCCCTCCCTGTCCGGCTTCCGACAGCTTCCAGCCACCGGTGGGCGGTGAGCGGAAATTGGGCGTCCGCCAGTACATCCCCTGACCAGGGAGGTGGGAAATCCAGACCGTTAGCGTGGGAAATGACTCCCGGCACTCTCCCATCGACCCTGATCGGACCGGTTTTGTCGGTCGCCCACCCACCCAGCCCACCCCACACCCACCCAAGGGGTGTCGACAGAACTGACATGGTTCGACCGACAAAACCCGCTACCGGTAGCCCCTGAGCGAGGATCTTTGCTCAGAATGCCCACGGCAGGTGGATTTGAGGCTGAGTGTGGGCTGCGAGTACTGAAGGTCTCACCCGTCGCCGTGACCAGGGGCGCGGCCGGGCCACGGTTCGACAGATGTCCGTCGGGAGGTTGGGCTCATGGCGGAGGCGGGAAAGAGCAGCGCTATCAGGGTGGCGAAGGCCAGAACCGCAAGGACCACTCGCTCGCGACTCGGGCCTTCTTGTTGTCGATCACATGCTTGGTCATGGCATGTGTCGCGGGGCACACGGAGGCACAAACAGGTCGCCCGGGGCCGCGCTCGTAACAGGTGCTTGCAGGGTTACTTAAGATCTACGAAGAGAATCTCTCGGATCTCTGTCTCATCGAAGCGCACGCCCCGTTGCTCGGCCCTGGCGCGGCGCTCAGGGAGTGTGGCGAGAGAACGCTCCGCCGCTTCCCGGGTCTCCCACGCCGATCCAACGACGGCCCGACCAGCTGCCCGATCGACCATGTTGCGCAAGCCGCAGAACCCGGGTTGCGACGTGATCTGGGGCACGATTTCGTTCCGGAAGAACTCGATATTGGCGTCGACCGCCGACGGATCCATGCTCACCCGGTTCACGAAAAGCCCACATCCCGGAACGATGGGCCTGGCGACCTCGGACACGACCTGCTCCAGGTTTTCGGTCGTAAGGTCTCCGCCGACGACCTTCACCGCCTCCTGGCGGGCCTTGCCGAGTGCGCTGTCACTTGCTGCCCGGTCGGACTCGGTCTCCCAGAGAGACAAGATCCCAAGGACATCTCTCGAACGGTCACCGCTAGCAGTGATGCCTTGGTAACCGTGCTGGGCATGCAGCACCGGAAGGACCACCTCGCGGAGATACCTAACGCCTCCATCGATGTCGGTGGCTCCCCTGAACGTCAACAGTCGAGTAAACATCGCCAACCTCCCTCGTTGCCGTTGCCGCTCCCATGCCAGGTGAGGACGGCTGCTACGACGGACCGTACACCTTGGGACGCCCTTCGCGACGAGTGAAGTGGCCCGCATCGCTTGCCGGGTAGGCGCCTACCGGGTCTTGTCTTGAGACACGCCGGACGCCCAGGAGAGGGACTGGCCCGGAGGCGGACAAGGCCGGAAGATAGAGAGCGGAGGCAGAGGCGACGGCCGACAGCGACTTGTGGATGCCGAGAGCGTCTTTCCTGGTGGTCTGATCACGATCTCTCCCATTTGGTTGTGCCAACAACCGGCCGTCGACGAAAGCTGCCACTCGGCTCCGGCTGATGTCGAGATCCGACACCTGTGATCATGGCGGGGCGAGATTAGGAAGGTGCGTTTCATGTCTGAGCTGGCGCGTGAGCCCGATCAAGCCGCAGGTAGGAAGTCGAGCAGCAGCTCGTTGACCGCGTCAGGTGCCTCCAGCTGCATCCAGTGGCCTGGGCCGTCGATCCGTTCGTAGCGCCAGGAAGCCGCGACCTGCTTCTCGGATCGGGTCATCTGCCCTTCGGTAAGGGCCATGTCTCCGCTGCTCCAAATGCCCATCGTGGCTGCCTGTATGGGGGGCAGTTCGAGGGGAGAAGCGACAAAGGATTCGGGTGGCACGTTGGCCCGGTAGTAGTTGAGTCCAGGCGTGAGTGACCCGTTCGCCTCGAGCTCGGCGATGACGCCATCAGCGTCGGGATGACGGCCCCAGGTCCGGAAGTTGGTCCAGTCGTCGCTCGACAACCACTGCTCGGCGATGCCGTGGAACTGGAAGAGCAGCATGTACCACGACTTCTCCGCCTGTTCGAAGCCTTCACCGCGGAACGAGCTCGGATGGCCGACCGACATCGCCACCAGATGGCTGACCCGGTCGGGGGCCACGGCCGCGATGACCCATGCCAATGCAGCGCCCCAGTCGTGGCCGACCACGTGGGCATCGGGAATCCTCTCCGCATCGAGGACGGCGCCAACGTCAGCCGCGAGAAGCAGCATGTTGTAGTGGTCGACACCCTCGGGCTTGTCCGATGCGCCGTAGCCGCGCAGATCGGGCACGATCACCCGGAAGCCGGCGTCGGCCAGAGCTGGCACCTGGTGGCGCCACAGGCGACCCGAGTCCGGGAAGCCATGAAGCAGGACCACCGGCCTCCCCTCGCCGTGCACCTCGTAGTGGATGCCCACTCCCTCGTTCTGTGCGCGCATGGACAGTCCTCCTTGGTGGTGTTGGGCTTTGAACTGACGAGGGTGCGCCTACGAATGGGCAAGGTCGACGAGTGCCTGGCGATCGGGCCCGAGGGGAGGCTCATTGCGCCAGGCTCCCCCGAGCTCCTGGACCTTCTCACGGATACCGGGCCGGGCGAGGACTTCTTCAGGCAGGTCGTGAACGAACGTAACATCGAGCATGGCCCGGAAGCAGTCGGGATCCTTCAACATGGCCGCCTCCATAGCCCGCGCCATCTCGTAGTCAGGCGACAACTCGCTGTCGGGTGCACCGCTCGCGATACGACCCATCTCGTCGAGACGTGCCCGGTCGAAGGTCATCGTCGCCCGGTACCAGGGCTCCACGACCTCGCTGCTAGCCGTCGCGTAGGACTCTGCCAGCTCCGCCGGATCACCTGCGCCGCGCAGGCAGTCGCGTGCCACCACGGCGTGCATGGTGCCGATGGACACTCCACGGCCTAGCGACGGGTTGGTGCAGGCCCAAGCGTCGGCGGTCAGCAGCAAGCCGGTAGCGAGGGGTTGGCCGTCGATGCGAAGATGGCGGATGCGATCCTCGATCTTCGACATCAGGACAATGCGGTCCTCGACCGGTTCGGCGTCGATCCAGTGGGCGATCGTGGGCAGCGAGCGCACCACCTTCTCCCACCTCGCCACGTCCTTGAGCCGGCGCAGGGCGGCATCATCCGCCCTCGCGGTAATGATGACGGCCCAGTGCCCGTTGTCGGCGCCGAGAGTGAGGCTCGATATTGACCCGTAGTTCTGCAGTGCGCCACCCAGAGACACGGGCAGAGAGCCGTCCTTCGAGCGGTAGTGGCGTCCGTAGTAGATGAAGCCACTGTCCTCGAGCTCCTCGAGCGGCGGTCTGGCGCCTGCCGCCGCTAACCACGACGGCAGCCCTGAGCGGCGGCCACATGCGTCGAAGACGACGTCAGCGGTGATCTCGGATCCGTCCTCGGTGCGCACCCCGGTCACGTGCGGCACTCCGTGGAGCACGGACGCGCCGGTCAGGAGGCCGGTGACGGCCACTCCACGGCGCACCGTCAGGCCAGGTGTCTCCTCGGCCAACTCGGCGACCACCTTCTCGACGAAGACGCGCCGGCCGGTAACCATTTCGTATCGGCCGTCGTCGGGTCGCGCCCCACCGTGGAACGGCTCCGGTGCCTCGAGGAGCGGGTTCGTGCGCAAGGCCCCGGCCGCTTCCATGGCGGGAAGCAGCTCGGGGAGCTCGGCCTCGATGGCGGCGCGCCATCGGGGCAGGAAGGCATGGCCCAGCCGGAACTGGGCCACGCCACGACGTTCCCACCGTTCCCACGCCGCATCGACGGAATCGGGCGGCGGTTCGGGGTCACGCTCCAGTTGGAGCACGTCGTTGCCGTCCCTGGCGAGCATGATGCCAAGCTCCAGCCCCACGACGCCGCCACCCACGATCACCACCCGGGCCATGGCACTCCCTCCCACCGCGTGGAACCTCGACGGACCGCGGCTGTCGCAAACAGTAATCCTCCCTCCACCTCGTCGCTCGGGGCGTTACGAGGAGATGCAGGCCTGCGAAGCCAGTCCTGACCAGGGTTCGGCCTTGGGTCTGTGTTCGAGCACGCGATTTCCAGATTCCAATATCTAGTGAACTGACAGCGAGACGCACCTACCGTTGTGGGCACGTTGCGAATCGGGTGTTTGATTGTCCGCCTGGTCGCCGCAACGTCGGCGCTAGGGGAATGCCACCCCGAAGTCGAGCGAACCCGACACTCGCTCGACAAGCGTCGCCATGAGGCAGGTGGCGCTCGGCGGGATACTTTGGTCTTGTCCCACGAGTACCACGGAGCGCGTCACCAGGACAGTATGACCTCGACCGTGCTGGGCGCGGGGTCGGACGGAACGATCAGTCGCAGGGCGCCGCTCCGACTGGCGAACTCGAAGGGAGCCAGTAGGTCGGGCCGCAGCTCCCCGTCGATGGCTACTGGGACGTCTGGTCGATTGGAGGTGATCACCACCCGATCCGACGCCAAACGCCGCACGCAACGCTTTCTCATGGATGACCGCGCCCACGGCGTGGACCAGAGCTGTCGCGCCGGACTTGTCGTGCTCCAGCCCGCCGGCGAAATAGACCCACACTTCGCCGGCGTCCATTCGAGGACGCAGCCTCGCCCCGGGTGCGAAGGTCGGCGCGTAGGCGTTGTTGACCACCATCACCGAGGCGCTGCCGGCTCCCAGGTCGATCAGTGCACTGCCCGGCACGGACAGAGTCAGACGGGCCTCAGCGGCCTCGTCCGGGCTGATGGCCTCGCGGGCCGCTTTCGCGAACGCCGACACCTTGTGGCGGCGGTAGTCGCCACTGCCGACAGCGGTGGCGTAGACCCCAAGCGAGGCGTTGTTCAGGAAAATGCTGCCATTCACCGTGCCGACGTCGACCCGGCGTTCGTGACCGGAAGTAAAGCAGGCCCGCAGCACCCCGGCCGGGTCCTCGAGGTCTAGGCCGAGGTCGAGCGCGAAGTGGTTCCGAGTGCCCGCGGGGACGACGACCATCGGCAGTTCGTGGTCCATCGCGACCTTCGCTACGGCGCACAAAGTGCCGTCACCGCCGGCCGCCGCCAGCAGGTCCGCTCCGCGGTTGCGAGCCGCGGTCAACACTGTGTTGAAGTCGTCGCCCGGTTCGACGACGTGGTGGTCGAGCTTGAGCTCGGTTGCGGTCGCCGCGATGGTGTCCTGAGTTCGTCCTCCGCCCGAACCAGCGTTTATCAGCAAGAACGGAGTCATGGCTTCAACCTAGCGGTTTCTGTCCGTAGACCTCCCTGACGCGATAGGGATCAATCCTTGAAGGAGCGTTCTTGTCATATGTTCTGAACGAACGAAGTGGCTGTTGGCTGTTGGCTGTTGGCTGGACCAATATTGCGAGATGGCCCCGTCACGTCCACCGTACGGCCTTCGAATTCCTCGCTGCTGACGAACTGTCTAATGAGGTACCAGGCCACGATCTCGTCGGCCACGCAGGCCTTGAAGTCCCCACTCGACACGACGAAGCGCAGCCAGCACGGGTTGACCAGCAACGTCTGCGCAGTCTCGGAGACAACAATGCCGATGTTGGCAACCTCGGTGGTGAGCTCGTAGGTCCAGCCGCTCGTTGCGTCATCAATATGGGTTCGGTTGGTCTCTTCGATCAGGATTGCGACATGATCTTCGGCAGTCTGAAGCGTGACGTTCATTGTGCACTCCCTTCAGTACACGCAGCTTGCCCCAAAGGGGTGGTTGTCGGGGTGCACGTCAGTGGCAGGGAGGGTGCACCGAAAGGGGCCCATACGCCGGAAAGGGGGTGCGTCCTCTCCAGGTACCTTCCGGAACCCTGGCACTGGTCGGTATGCCCTCGCACGGCACTTTCGGGCTAGGACTGCAAATAGATTCTTGGGCCGCATAGAATCTTCGTCGTGCTCGCCAGCTTCCAGATGCTGCCAGAGCAGCCGGCAAGCGAGCTTCTCGATTCGATCCAGAGCGCCGACGAGCTCGGCTACTACGCGTGTTACAGCGCCGACGAGATCTACCACAAGGATGCCTGGCTGCTGCTCGCTGCCGCGGCCCGGACGACGAGGAATGTGAGGCTCGGCCCATGCGTGTCGCCGATCTTCTTACGCGACCCCACCTACGTCGCCCAGCTCGCGGCGACCCTCGACGAGCTCAGTGACGGTCGCACGGAGGTCGTCTTCGGAATCGGCAACATCGCGATGCTTGAGCAGTACGGCGTGAAATGGCGCGGGACCCGGACAATTGCCCGACTTCGCGAGGCTCATCACGTCATGCGGACGATGCTGGACGAGGGCTCGATCGACTTCGACGGCGATTTCTACTCGTACTCGGTCGTCAGCACCATGGCGCAGCCTGTGCAAGAGCACCTGCCGCTGAAGATCGGCGCCATGGGCGGACCGAAGTCGATGGAGCTGGCCGGGGAGATCGCCGACGGCCTGCTGACTGCGTGCGCCTACTCGACTGAGGCCTTGGGATACGTGGTGGAGTGCTTCTCCGCCGGTGCTCAGAGAGCCGACAGGACGACCATCGGTCTAGACCTGGGAGATTCGCTGCTCGGGGCGATCGCGACCGACGGGGATGTCGCGAAGGAGGCGGCAAGGATCCTCGCGGCCTTCTACATACCCTCGATGCCGCCTGCTCTACTCGAGCGCCACGGAATCACATTGGCGGAGGTCGCCTCGGTGAACGATGCCTTCGCCGCCGGCGACGTGAAGCGAGCGCTCGCCGCCACCCCCGACTCGATCGCAGACCGCCTGATCGTCGCCGGCACTCCGGAGGACTGGGCCGAGTGGCTCACGGGCACATACGCGGCCGCCGGCCTGACGCATGCCCTTGTGTCGTTCGCCGACCCGTTCACGCTGCGCTGCTGGGCGGATGTCGAGGTCGCGGGCCTGCCGAGCCTGCTTGAGCAGGTGCGCCTCTTCGGGGAGGAAGTCCTTCCCGAGCTCGCGACCGCTTAGCTTCGAGCGAACTCGCCGTTGAGTGACGCGGACGCTGATCCGGTGGAGCGAGTCGAGCTTGCGGCCGCACGCTCCAAGAACCCTGTGGACCCGGAGGTCGATTCCTCAGGCGGTCCAGTCAACCAGAACGTCGGGGGGCGGGCTTTCGGGTGGAGCGCCCAGGTCGACGCCAGTGAGTTCCTTGACTTGGCCAAGGAACCAGATGCTGAACTCGTTGCCGGCGGTGGCGAGATCCGTGAACGCTTTCTCGATGTCAGGAGCCTCGAACCACACCAGCATGAAGCTCCCCATCGGAGTCTCCTGCAGGGCCCAAGTCTCCCGAGTAACTCTCGATGTGTTCTGCAGCGCCTCGAACCCCTTCCGGCGCTCCCCCATGCATGCCGCCGCGAAGTCCCGGCCTTCTTGTTCTTTGCCGGAAAGGATCGGGAACGCGCCATTGAACACTGCCATTGGCTCTTCTCCTTGTTCGTCCACCGTTGCACCGAAGACAGTATCAGTGAGCCCCGAAGAGTGCCCGAAGACAAAGAGGCTCGGCGGTTGTCGAACAACCTCAGACTGGTGGCCCTCCCATGCGCTCGGCGGTGCGACACTAAGTCTGGTGTTGCGGATCCCATTAGGCGCCGGGTTCGCCCCGAGGGCGAACCGCTCGTCGCAGCGGAGTATGGAGCGGCTCACATTCCCATCAGGCGCCGAAGAGCGTCCGGATTGCGCAGTCGAATCGACTTTGGCGCCAACGAAATCCACTCATCGCTCTGAAACTCCCGGAGACAGCTGTTGACTCGTTGGCGACTTGCCCCGACGCCTAAAGCGAGTTCAGCTTGCGTGATCCGTATTTCATTCGATGGTTGAGCCGCTTCTTGAAGTAAGAATTTCGCAACTCGTTGGGCCAGGTCAAGGAAGACGATGTCTGCTGCCGCGCCCGTTGTCCGCCGCACCTTGTCAGCCAATTGTTGGAGCATGGCCACGGCGACAGCAGGCCGTTTCTCGATGAGCTCCATCACGACTGATCTACGCAATGTCAACGCACTGCTGAGCTGCAGGGCGGTGACGGTCGCGGATCGCGGCACATTTGAGAGAATCCCGAGCTCGCCAATGATCTCGCCAGGCAGGACCTTGGAAAAGACCAACTCGTTTCCTTCCGACGAGAACGATGAGATCTTGAGGCAACCGGTCCGCAGTATGAGCATGGATTCGGAGGGCTCTCCCTGGCAATAGACGATTTGACCCTTTTCATATCTTCGCTGAATGCAGCGATCAACGAGTTGAAGGCGATCATCCGAGGTGAGGCTGGCCAAGATCTTTGAGTTTGCGAAGGGATCGGACCCGCCGCCGCGGCTCAACGCGGTGGCGGCTGAATCCATCCGACGGCATCTTCCAAGTGTGCCATCCCCGGTCTGCTGCCGCCCTTGCCGTGGCTAAGCGGGCGACGTCCAGTCCGAAATGGCCAGCCGGCATTTTCGCGGATGCGACGGCTGGATCCCAACATGATCCGTCATCGATCTCGTCGACCGCATTCGCCTGGTGCCGTCGGCGTTCCATCCGCCCACGTTTGTTCGAAAGTGTCGCCTCGGCGACAGACGTCCAAGTCGCCCCAGCGCATACTTTCGGAAACGGATTGACGCCCCATCGTTCAAAAAGCGAAATGGCCTTCTGGCGAAGGATGGAACATTCCCCACCATCGGGCTGACCACCCGATCTCCGACGAAAGAACGTGACGGAATCAGTTGTCATTGGACGTCTTCTGAGATGCACCCAAGCCGATTGGCTGGACTGACAGAAAGGATCACTGACATGGTCGCGTTTCGCTTTGAAAGAGACGACGGGTTGGCCTTCCTCCGAGGACTGTCTCCCTTCTCTGATTGCACGAACTACGAGCTCAGACGGGTCCGTTCGCAGATGACGTCGATCGAAAGGGACGCCGGGGAAGTGCTGATAGAAGAAGGAATGCCTGGATCGGAATTTTTCGTGATAGCGAGCGGTTCAGCATCGGTGTGGCGTAACGGCAGACTCCTCGATCATCTTCTGGCCGGTTCATTCTTTGGCGAACTATCCCTACTGGATGGAAAGTGCCGATCCGCAACCGTAAGAGCTGAATCACCGATTCACCTCCTCGCCATGTCGCGACGCGAATTCAACACGCTCAACAGCTCGATTCCCTCTGTCGCCCACGCGATTCAGGCAGAGCTCGGCGCGCGACTTCGAAGAGCTGATGATGTCGTTGGCGCGAAAGTTCCATTTCGCGATCTGGAGAATCCGGGAATCACCCTGAGCGAAGGCTTCGGACCCTGGTGAACGTGAGAATCGGTTGCGCAAGGTCAGCCGGCGTCAGATGAGCGAAGGTGAAGGGTTGTCGAACGTGAGCGAAACGAGTCAAGCCCTGAAATTGGTGCCAGGCTTTGGGAAGGATGCGGTAATGGTCAAGGCCAGCCGCCAACGGAGGGACTGGGCACACATTGAGAACGACAACAACGTCCGGCGGCGTCCCGCCATCCGGCGGCATATGCCACGGGAGGCCTTCGAGGGCCGCATCAAGGCTGACCCTCCGAAGCCCGGAGTCTTCGTGGAGCGCTACCGGATCCGCCATGAAAAGGTCGACGCCACGGGAAAGGTCGCCGTGCGCTACCGCGGTCGCCTCGTCCATCTCGGCATCGGACGCGCCTACAAAGGCCGTCGGGTGATCATGATGGTGGCCGGGCCACAGGTGCGCCTCCTCGATGAGGAGCACCGACTCATCAGAGAGCTCACCATCGATCCGGTGAAGAAGTACCCCGCTCAGGGCTGAGGAGGGGTCGGCCTGCCTGTCGATCCTCCGGTGGGGGGTCCCAGGCCGGCACGGTGGGGACCTCCGGAGAGATTTGAGCGCCACCTTCTACCCGAGTGTCGACGAAGTCCTGGGTCCGTCCGTTGGTTGGTTTGGGTGGTTGTTGGTGGACCACCGAGATCACTCGCTCACCATGGAACGTGGCGACCAGGTCGTCGCCCCGAGTGCGACAAATTGGCGCCAGATCAACCCGCCCACCGGTACCGGGCGATTGACCGGACCGGCACCGGGACAGCCGTTCCGATACGCTCAAAGTCGTCAATTTATTCCAGTCTTTGGTAGCCAGTTACGGTTCTGCCAAACACGCCCAGTTGATAGGGGGTTCTGATGCCCAATCCCGGACAAGCCACCATTAGCCAAGGTGCGACTGGCGACGAAGTGAAACGCCTACAGCGCGCCCTTCGCCGAACTCCTGACCTCGGACTCGCCGTTGATGGCCAGTTCGGTCCGGCTACTGAACAAGCGGTCAAGGAATTCCAGCAGGGGAACGGTCTTACGGTCGATGGCATTGTCGGACCGATGACCTGGAACGCATTGCCGGATGGGGGACCGATGCCGATACTCGAGACAGGTTCCACCGGACCGATAGTGAGCAATCTGCAAACGGTGTTGACGAACGGCGCATCCCAATGGGGCAATGTGACCCCTCAGGGTGTTGATGGAGATTTCGGACCCCATACCAAAGCGGCGGTTGAGGCATTCCAGGGTTGGGGAAGTGTCCAGGTCGATGGCATCGTCGGCGATCAGACCTGGGCAGTGTCGCTCCACGCGATGTCAGCAACACTGGAAAGCGAAGTGGGTCTTCAGTTCGTCATCGGCTAATACCCGTGTCCAAATACCTCCTCCCAGCTCTCCGAAAGCCGGCCAAATTTCAGATCCGGGCTCGCCCGATTGCCCGCTGGAGCGCTTCCATCACCCCGGTGACAGCACCGAAAGAGGATCATTCCCGGTACGATCACTATCCGACAGCGGCAATCCGGAGCAGGCTGATGAGCGCGGAAACAAAATGTGAAAATCCGATGTGCTCATGTGATCCATGCACATGTGCTCAGTGCGCCTGCGGCGTCGTGACACTCGGCGATCTCGAACGGCGGGTTTTGGGTGTCGTCTGGGACCTACCCGATCCCGAGCCGACGGGACGTGAGGTGGCTGACGCACTTCCCACACATGCCTATACCACCGTCGCGACGGTACTGGACCGCCTCGTCAACAAGGGACTCCTGAACCGCCGCAGGGACGGTCGCCCCATTCGGTTTACTCCCATTGGGGTGCGGGGCGCCCACACGGCCGTCGTCATGCGCCAGGCTCTGGCGGCCGACAGCGATCCCGGCGCTGCGCTTGTCTGCTTTGCGAACACGCTGTCGTCCTCGGAGACGGCCGTCCTCCTCGGAGCCCTCGACGAGCGAATCTCCCACGCTACGGACTAAAGAGTCCCCACTGCCTCGGTTCGCCGATAAGACCGGACTCAGTCGTTGCATCCGGCTGACAGAACCAAGGCACTCCACCTGCGTGACTCCTAGATCATCAATATGAGCATGAAGCCCATGCCGACGGCCATGACCACGTGGCTTGCGTCCTCGAGCCGTGGATCGGTGATCAGCCGGACCGCGCCACGACCGGTCGAGGTAGGGGCCTGCCCGCCGGGAGCTTCCCCTGCTCCGCCCGCCGCCCCACTCATGGCGTAGGCCCGGGCGTGCGTGCCGTGATGGGAGGCACCCTTGTTCGGCGAGGCGAGCGTGAAGATGACGGAGGCAAAGAACGCGAACGCCAACAGCAGGCTGAGCCCGGGATCGATTCTCGCACTCGACGATGACGCCATCGACATTGACATTGACATGGCTCCGGAACGCGCTCCGGCGGGGAACACGTACATCAAGAGCATGGCAAAGCTCATTGCAGCGTGAATCAGATAGTGAGTGAGGTGGATTCCGAAGGCGATCACCGATTGAATGCTCTGCACCACGAACCAGACGAGCAGCACCGTAAAGATGAGCTCCCAGATCGCGCTGGGGCCGAAGGCCCAGTCGGAAACGAACATGCCGGCCATGGACACTCCCATGAAGATGTGGGCGATGTCGACGTCCCTCCCACCGGTCATGCGAGCCACGACGGCCACTGCCAGGAGAATGAGGCCGTAGGCGGCCACTGCCAGCATCGCCACTGCGAAGAGGTAGTACAGCCAAGAAGGGGTGGGCGTCATGGGACGAGAGCCTTCTTCAACTCGGCCGTCGAGTTCGACGGCACACCGTTCGCAGTATCCCGAGCCATCGTCACTGGCCAGTAGATCAACGCGAGGATGACGACCGGCGGTCCGGAATTGGGGTCGGTGGCCCCGCCGGCCAGGATCCCGCCGAAGTTCTCGGTGGCCACCCAGATGAAGACGTAGGTCACGATCCCGAGGACCAGCGTGAACCGATTGAACTGAGGAGGGAGGTACGCCCCGACGGCCACGACGACACAGACGACAGCGAGCAGGATCGCAGCCGTCGTTCCATGATGAAGCAACATCGATGCAGTGGCCCGATCGATGCGGGCAAGCCATCCGGGCTGTCCGGTGTACGCCGCCACCAGATCGTGCAGCGCCTGGGGCGAGCGACCCGAGCCGACGACGGCCAGGACGGCCAAGAGGCCCCACACGACGGCCCAGACCGCTCTCGCGGCCGTCGCCCCAACGGTCCGAGCAGCGACGAACGGCCTGTCCGAGCCCTCGCTCGGCCACAGCAGCACTGCCAGCAGGGCGTAGAAGAGCACGGCACCGGGGCCCCCGCTGAAGGGGGTGGCGCCGCCATGAAAGATGTTCCCGACACCCTCCCCGAACCACCAGACACACAGAGCCCAGACGATGGACAACGCCAGTGCGGGCTTGAGGGTTCGCTTCCACACGATCCCGAAGCCGATGAGGAACTGCACAAGCGCAAAGGTGCTGTTGGTGAGCACCGGATAGTGATTGACGTTCGAGGCGTTCCAGGTGATCGAATGCTCGACCCAGCCGGGGTTGCCCGCGGCCATGCTGTTGAGCATGCCACTGAACCCGTTCGATCCTCGAGTGAACATGACCGGTTGGAGTTGCAGCACTGCATCCAGGAGCCACACCGTTGCCAAGACCAGCTGAAACGTCCGCTGGAGGTCCCTCGGTTCCGCGCTGGGATTGGTCGCGACCCTCTGGGATTCAGTCTCCAGGACCAGTGAACTGCTTTCCGTCACGTCGGTCATTGTCACCGTTCACCGCCCTGATGCCGGGCTTTGACTACTACGACCAGTAGTTACTACTACCGCTCGTAGTATTGCTGCAACCCACTTTTGGCGTGGAGCCGGGAGCTCCCGGCGGATCGGCCGATCCCCGTGAGGGCCAACGTCAAGGCGACAATCGACCGGACACGAGCACCTCTTCCTCACACCGTTTGGGATCTCCAAGTGCGGTTGATCCAAGGCCAAAACCCGACGTTGGGGTCATGTGGCTCTGGCCGTACACCCCCACGCGGTGAGCAGTCACGCGGTTCTGACCACGGTGCATCGAAGACTGGAGCGGGCGACGACCTTGCGGTCCGGCACTTTTTATGTTTCTCCCGCGGTGGGTGTGACTGGGGACCACGCGTCGCGAAACGGGCGCCTGGAAGGCCAACCGGTGTTCTCGGCGCCTGTTACGGGAGCACGGGAGGGAACTAGCATGGCCTGGTGACCTCTTCCGGCACACCCAGCGCCGACCAGATCGCTGTCGCCCAGTTCACCGTGGAGGGTATGCACTGTGGTTCATGTGTTTCGCTCATCGAGGAAACCCTCGCTGAGCGAGACGGCGTGAAAGCAGCCTTCGTTGACCTTGACTCCGCACGCGCAGTGGTTGAGTACGATCCATCGGCGCTCGATGGGGACGAAATCCGTGTCGCTATTGACGAAGCTGGATATTCCGCCACCCCAGTGAGCTAACGGTCCGGATGCTCACGCCGACTTCCGAGGCAACGCCTCTTGTCGAGCAAAACGCCACTCCCCTCGCCACCGCTGAACTTGAGCTGGGCGGCATGCACTGCAGCGCCTGTGCAACCCGCATCCAGAGGGCCCTCGGACGCCTGCCCGCGGTAGCAAGCGCCTCGGTCAATCTGGCCACCACCCGGGCCTATGTTGCCTACGATCCCGCCCGTCTTAATCCCGAAGAGCTCTGCGGTGCCGTTAGCGCTACGGGCTACACCGCGACGCCCGTAATCCACGGAATTTCCGGTACATCGAACCTGGACCCGGACCACTGGGATCTCCGGGTACTGATCAGCTGGCCGCTGTCCGTGTTGGCCCTGCTGGTCGCGTTGGCCGGTCCCGAGTCGGCGACGGCTGGATGGACCGTCCTGGTTCTCGCCATCGTCGTGGAGATTGTCGGAGGCTGGCCATTCTTGAGGGACGGCGCCCGGCTGCTTCGGCACGGGGCGACCAGTATGGACACACTCATCGCCCTGGGAACGTTGGCTGCGTTGGGGGTGAGCGCTGTCGAGGCCATCGCTCTTGGCGGTCGGCACGTGCACCTGGGTGGCGGAGGCGCCTTCGCGGCCCGGTTGCACGGAGTGATGGCCCCGCTGATCGTGTCCGTCCTGGCGACCGGACGGGCGATCGAAATGCGGGCGCGAGCACGGGCGGAGAAGGCGATGCACTCCCTGCTCTCGCTGCGACCACCCACGGCTCGGGTGGTCGTGGGCGTCGAGGACCAGGAAGGGGTCTTGGTACCGCCCGAGAGTCTCCCCGTTGGAGCCCTCATCCGGGTCCGGCCGGACGAGGCGATCCCCCTCGACGGCACCGTTCTCTCCGGATGGTCGCCGGTCGATGAGTCAATGCTCACCGGAGAACCGCTCCCGGTCGATCGGGGGCCCGGGAGCTTCGTGACCGGTGGGACTCGGAACGGGAACGGCACATTGGTCGTCACTGTCGCGTCCGTCGCCGACGAATCGGTATTAGCCCACCTGCAGCGCCTCGTCGAGGATGCACAGAGAGACAAGGCACCGCTGCAGCGGATCGCCGACCGGATCAGCAGCGTGTTCGTACCAGCGGTGCTCATCGGTGCCATCGTGACCTTCTTCACCTGGTGGCTGGTCGTCGGCGACGCCGGACGAGCGGTGCTCAGCAGCCTGGCCGTCCTCCTGGTGGCCTGTCCGTGCGCCATGGGACTTGCCGCTCCGGTCGCCATGATGGTCGGCTGTGGGCGGGCCGCAGCCCTCGGGATCTTCATCCGCAACGGAGACGTTCTCGAGCGGCTGGCCAAGGTCGATGGGGTGGTGTTTGACAAGACCGGCACCCTCACCGAGCGCCACGCAGAGGTGACCCTTGTGGCGGCGGTGCCCGAGTACTCGGACGAAGACGTGCTCTCGCTCGCGGCAGCCGTGGAAGCCGAAAGTCAACATCCGATCGCCCTCGCCATTATGGCCGCCGCCGGATCAAGGATCAGAGCCGCCGACGTCCGGTCTCTGCCCGGGGTCGGCGTGATCGGGACAATCGACCACCATGAGATCCAAGTGAGCAGGGTGGTACCGTCCCGACTGCCGCAATCGATTGCCGACACGGTGACCCAGCGCTACCTCCGTGGCGAGACCGTGGTGGTGGTCGAGCGCGACGGTGACATCGTTGGAGCGATCGCCGTGACAACCCCTTTGCGACCCGAAGCGCTCCCGGCCGTGACCCACCTGCTTGCACTCGGACTCTCGTCGGCCATCCTCAGCGGTGACAGCGACCCCGCCGTGCAAACGGTGGCCGCCGAGCTCGGCATCACATCCGCGCAGAGCAACCTGAGCCCGGCAGACAAGGTCGGCGCCCTGACCTCCATGCGTCAGGGCTCCCGACAGTTGCTCATGGTGGGTGACGGCATCAACGACGCCCCGGCCCTCGCTGCGGCCGACGTGGGTTGCGCGATCGGAAGCGGATCGGAGGCGGCTCTGGCCAACAGTGACATCGCCCTGCTCGGCAACGACCTCCAGGGAGTGCCGGCGGCGATCGGCGTCGCCGGATCGACGTACTCGGTCATCCTGCAGAACTTTGGGTGGGCCATGGGCTACAACGTCTCAGCCTTGCCCCTCGCTGCGTTCGGCCTCCTCGATCCGCTGGTCGCCGCGATCGCCATGGGGCTGTCGAGCCTGCTCGTTGTCCTCAACAGTCTGCGGTTGTCCCGGCTCGGTCGTTCGGGGTTGTCCGGTATCCATGTTCCCCGCTTCATGCAGGGCCGGCGGGGTGTCGTTGTGTCGGTATTGCTTCCGGTGGTCCTGTTCGCCAGCCTCACCGTGGTCAGCGCAGTGGTCTCTCCCGCCCGTGGCCAGGCCCTCCTTCCCGAGCTGCCTTCGATCACGAGTGTCGCGCTGCCGCATGGTGGTTCGGTGGAGATGTATCTCGATCCGGGAACGGTAGGAGTCAATCAGTTCCACGTCATCTTCAACGGGTCCAAGGCTGATCTGGCCACCGTGAAGCCCCTGGTGCTGGCCAGCGTCGCCGGCGGCTCTCCTCAGACCCTCAGGCAACTGCGCCTCTCCGCGGGCCACTACACCGACTTCGTACTGCTAAAAGCGGGTCGGTCGACCTTCCACGTGGTGGCCACATTCGGGAGCACACCCGTGTCCCTTGACTTCAGTCGAACCCTGCCCTGAGCCCACGCCGGACTCCGGCTATCGGTCGACCTCGCTCAGTCACCGTCCCAACACCCGAGAATCACATCTGCCACAGACTCGCAGCGGCGCCCGACCTCGTCCGGCGGCGCGCGCTGATGACACCGCACGCCCGACAATCCTATTTCCGGGCTTCGGCCTGCCCTACTTGGCCTTTGCCTTGATGACTACGCCCTTGGGTGAGAGCACGTACCAGTACCCTCCTGAACCGTTGATGCGCTGGCCGGTGGCCTGGCCGGGCGAGCCGTCGCCTACCCAAAGGTAGAGCGGCCAGCCGTTATAGGTGACCTCGAGCCCCCCGTCCTTCCGCGTCGTGGTCCCGAGGAGTGAGACCTTGGCCTGACCCGCGGCCACCGGTATGGTCACCCCGGTCGGCAGCCGGAGCGGCGGCCAGGATGAAGCGCAGGCGTTGTAGCAGGTCGACCGCCCCCGCTGGTGATCGGGCACGAACATGTAGAGGGTCAGACCCTGCCCGTTGACCAGGACGGTGCCGAGGCCGGACACGCTGCCCGTTTTCACTTCGTAGAAGGGGGACGTGCCCGCGGCGGCCCGCTGGCCGCCGCGGCCGGTCGTGCTGGTGACGAGCGCGCTGAAGCTGATCGTGGCGACCGCGCGGCGGCTGGTGATCGTCGATGCGGCACTAGCGCTCCCGGAGTTGCAGGCCGCGGCCAGCAGACCGATCGCCAGCAGCGCCAAGGGCGCCAGCCACCCGGTCGTCCTCGCCGATCCACTCGTCCCCATTGGCCTCCCCTCCCGCTGCTCGGGCGCACAGGATAGCTGGTGCCTCTCGGCCCGAGCCCTCAATCGGACGAACGGCTGATACTCTCGGCCACGTGCGTCGGCTGATGTTGAGCGTCGCCCTCGCCCCGCTGATCCTCTTGGTCTCAGCGTGCGGATCGGGCCCTCCCACAGTTACCGCCAAGGCGGTCGTGCGGCCCCTGCCGGCCGGCCCGTTGCCCTCTCCGATCGCACTCATGGTCTGTCGGTCCAAGGCCCAAGGCGAGATCAATCAGGTGCTCGGCGTGACGGCCACGGTGAGCTCCCGGACCTGGGTCGACCACAAATACTCCTGCCGCTACGGCTACCCGAACGGGTCGTTCGAACTGTCGGTGAAGGAGCTCTCGAGCTGGACTCAGACCCTGGCTTACTTCCATGGGCTGGGGGCCCAGTTGGGTCGCCCCAAGGCGCTGGGCAACCTTGGCCAGGGTGCCTTCCGCACATCCAGCGGTGACGTGGTGGTACGAAAGGACTGGAAGGTCCTGCTGGTGGACGTGTCCGGCCTGCCGTCCCAGTTCGGCGTCCCCCCGACCAGCGCGACGGACGTGGCCTTCACGTTGGCCGACCTCATCCTGGGCTGCTGGGACGGCGACTGAGGTCCCCTCCATCAGGGCGCAGTGCCTGTGATCGCTGACTCGACGATCTGCCCTCCGTCGGTGTCCAACAACGAAACACCGGGTGGCCCCCAGCGCTCGGTCTCGAACGCCCGGACGCACGGGAGAGCCCTCAATGCCGGAAGGTGAACGCTGGTGCGAGCGCCGGGCCTTGGCGCGCCGCCGCGGTGCCTGACCCCATCACAGGAGCCACGTGGCAAAACGGCTCGGCCAGATCAGACGGAGGGAGAGAACGCGTGGGCGAGCGCCGCCGACTCGGGCACGCTGTTGGACGGCGTCGTGAAGATCAGACCGAGGCACATCTCGTCAGTCGAGCCGTCTCCCCAGGTCACGAAGTGCGGCGGCACCTTGCGCAGGACAGGCAGCTCCTCTTGGAGTTGCGGGTTGTAGGTGCAGGTGATCCCGACGGTGTCGCCCGGCGCGACAGGGACGGGCTTTGGCAACACGTAGCCGTGCTGGTAGTGGAAGTCGTAGTTCTTCACGTTGAGCAGCGTCTGCTGGGTGGGCGTGCCGGGGTTCAGGACGAATTTCATGCCCACCCCGAGCAGGTGCATGTGCGGCGCGAGCTCGACGATGTTTCCTGAGGAGTGCATCGGCCAGGTGCAGGTCGCGGTGTCCCCGACGGTCGGGGCCGATTGGCCGCAGAGCACCTGCAGCCCGTTGACCAGGAGCTCCTGACCCATCCCGAAACGCTGACCGACGGTGGCCAGTTCGGCCGGACGGTTGCACATGGGCCCGGTGACGCCCGGAGCACACGGGATGTCCGGCGGGGCTGCCACGATGTTGAGGCGCAGCGGGCGGAGGGGCGTGCTGGCCGGCACGGTGGAAAGCGTCAGTTTGGAGCGGACGGGCTTGTCCCCAATCAACATGTTGTAGTGCTCCTGCATGATGACCAGGGTGCCGGCGGGCATGGGCGCTCCGGTCCCGGCCGGTTCCTTCGAGATGTTGTGCCCCGGCCCCCAAGCCGTGAGCCAAGGGGTGCCTCCGTTCAACGAGCCCGCGGCCCCGCCTGTGTTGAGCCCGGACTCCCCGAAACATGTCCACCCCTTGCCCCCGTCGTTCTGGGCCTCAGCCGCCGCTGCCAAATTCGGGGGTACGGCGTAGGTGATCTCGTGATGCACCTCGAGGCTGTTGGGCTGGAAGTTGATGGACGTGATGAACGCGTTGTGCGTCAGGTGAGGGTTGAGCAGGGTGCAGTGGTAGTCGTCCGTGCCCCCGCCGGGGGGCGCCTTCGGCTGATACGGGCTCGGTGCATTCAGGACGATGGATGTCAGCTTCGGGCCGGCATGCGTATCCGTGGCGTCAGCCACCGAATTGACGCTCATCAGGGCAACGGTGACCATCACCAGAGCCCCGAGTACTCGCCATATCACGGGGAACCCGAGAGCCCACGATCGCTTGTCAGCCACGGCTTGAGGCTAGCGCATGGTGTCTGCTGGCGCAGGTCTGACCACCTCCCGCAAGTTCGCGCGGGACCGACCGCTTCGTACGAGATCACGATGGGCCTCGAGTCCTCCGTGGGCCGATCATCCTGCGGGTCAGGCCCAGCGTCGGGTCGCGAACAAGCTGCACGCGCCTTCCCCCGGCCCTTTCAAACCTCCGGCAGATGTCCGTCAGCACCCGTACCGTTGACCCTGGTTGGATGGGTTTGTCGGTAGTCCACCGAAAGCCACCGCCCGCTAGCCAACCGCTCACACTGCTCACCGTCGCTGACCAGGCCTTCCACGGTCGGGTCGCTCGAACTCTCAGTCCGATCGATCGATGACGACCTTCTTCGAATAGATTCGTCCACAGCGACAAACGGAGCAGCTGCGACGTGACCGACTACCTCCCTGCCGAGGACCGCTACCGGTCGATGACCTATCGCCGTTGTGGAGACAGCGGCCTGCTCCTGCCTGCCGTGTCGCTAGGGCTGTGGCAGAACTTCGGCGACGACCGGCTCATCCAGACCCAGCGTGCCGTCTTGCGACGAGCCTTCGACTTGGGGATCACTCACTTCGACCTGGCCAACAACTACGGCCCCCCCTACGGCAGCGCCGAGACCAATTTCGGCCGGATACTCCACGACGACTTCCGCGACCACCGCGACGAGCTCGTCATCTCCACCAAGGCCGGTTGGGACATGTGGCCGGGCCCGTACGGCGACCTCGGTTCTCGGAAGTACCTCCTCGCCAGCCTCGACCAGAGCCTGGGGCGCCTCGGCATCGACTACGTCGACGTCTTCTACCACCACCACTACGATCCAGACACCCCTCTGGAGGAAACTCTCGGCGCCCTCCACACCGCCGTCAGCTCCGGCAGGGCCCTCTATGTCGGAATCTCTTCTTACTCCGACCAGCGCACCGCCGAGGCCGTCACCATCCTCCGTCAGCTCGGCACCCCATTGCTCATCCACCAACCGTCGTACTCGATGCTCAACCGCTGGATCGAAGGCCGCTTGCTCGACGTGCTTGGCGGCGCAGGTGTCGGGTGCATCGCCTTCTCTGTCTTGGCGCAGGGTCTCCTCACCGATCGGTACCTCAACGGTATCCCCCCAGGCTCGAGAGCTTCCCTCAACAGCTCACTCACCCGCGACATGCTCAACGAAGACAACCTCACGCGCATCCGGGCCCTCAACGACATTGCGCTGGGACGACACCAATCCCTCGCTCAGATGGCGATCTCCTGGGCCTTGCGTGACCCTCGAGTCACTTCCGTACTAATCGGAGCCAGCAGCGTGGCCCAACTCGACCAAAACGTCGCCGCACTCGACCACCTCGATTTCACCACTGATGAACTCGCCGATATTGACCGCTATGCCGTCGACGGCGGCATCGACCTGTGGCGCGGCCCCGCCACTGCATGAACAACAGCCAGTCTTTGCTCCGTGGCAGCCACAACGGCCGCTGAGCGGCCGCCGCTCAAAGGCACGCGACATTCAGCGATGTCCTCGGAGTCAGATCTGCGAATGAATTCACAGTCGTCAAGTCGGACCCAGCGACCCGCGATCGGCAAGAAGGGTGCGCCCCCGGCCGAGTGTGAGGTCGAGCGGGGTCACCAATCCGGGCGGCGAGCCGACAACGGCGGGGATGGCATTCACGAGCCGCATGGCGGTCGCCACAACCCCTTGATTGGTATGGCCGCCCCTACTGCTGTCGCCCGTCAGACAGAGGTCCAGCCTAAGTGCCGGCAGACCATCGATCTCAACTCGATGTAGCGAAGAGACTCCTGCAGGTGGCTGTGGCCAATGTGGGGCCATGTCGTGACGCATTCGAGTCACGTGTTCGGCGAACAGCCGCTGTTCCCCATCCACGATTCCCGCAACGCCGAAACGTACCGCCGCAAGCGAATCCTTCTCGATGCTGCCGATCGGCACCTCAAATGCCTCGGGCGCGTACCACCGCTCGCAGAACTCTTCGAGTCCCTCGAGCTCGACGTTGAGAATTTCCGAAAGCATCTCCACCATCCCTCCCCAGAAGAGGGTCGGGACACCCGGCTCGAGAATTGGGGCAGGTGCGCCTTCGGGTTTTCCGAAGCCATACGGAGTCGCCCAGGCGACGTCGTCATGCGAGCCGTAGTCTGACAACTCTTGAACGCGGATTGTGTCCACACGTTCACAGATTTGGAATGCCGCCAGGGGCAGGGCATCACCGCTGTAGCCCGGATCGATGCCGCTGGTGAACAATGTGGCGCCTCCATACGCACACGCCTCCGACAACTTCTTTATCGGCCGTGGATCGGCCGCTGGTGGGTAAATCAGATTCATCATGGAGCTCGAGACGATGTTGGCGCCGGATCGGAGGATCTGTGCAAGCTCGGTCACGGCCTGCTTTGGTCGTGTCTCGCCTATCGAAGTAAAGACAACACAGTCGGGACGCAGGTCGAGAAGCGCATCGACGTCCGAGGTGGCTCGTATTCCGGTCTCAATTCCAAGTCCGGCGAGCTCTCCGGCGTCCCGCCCGACGCGAGATTCTCCATGGGTGTACACGCCAATGAGCTCGAAGTCACTGCTTGTGACGAGGGCGCGAAGCGCTTGGTGGCCGACGCTCCCTACAGACCATTGCACCACGCGAAAGGTCATCCCATTGCCCGCTCTCGTCCGAGTAGGCAGACTATTCGATCTCTTCAGAGTCCTACCTCGCTGAGTCTGGTCCGCGCTCCTTGGCTGGCCTAGTTCCCGTAGCAAGACCTCCAAGTCAGCGAAGGCAATGGCTTCAGCGAATACTGAGTCGTCGATAATCTCTGGCGAGCTCTTCTCTTGAGAGTTCGAATTCGTGAGTCGGGCGCACCTCGGAGGACGCTTTCTCAAGCTCCTCGGCCATACCCGAGGAGCGGATCCTGGCGGTGACATCGTCAAGCTCACTCGTCGCCGACCTGGCACCGTTGTCATCGATGTGCGTGACCTTTACCACTAGATCGCCACCTTCCTGAGTCGGACATCGCTGCCCAGTCGATCGATCACGACGGCATCTCCGTCCTTGAAGATCCAACCCAATTCACGCCAGGGCTTGAACGCTGAAATCGACTCGGCAAGCTTCGTGTCGCCTGCCGCCCCTTTATTCGACCGATCGCTGGCCATTCCTCCACGATGATCCCTCGCCGTCGCAGATTTGGTGTCAACAGGTTGCGATCGGGGTGCTCGCAACTCTCGCCCTGTGATGGTGTCCTGAGCCACTCGGATGACATCTTTCGGCACCGACAAGTACTCTCGATCTACTTCGAGATGTAACTGGGTCCCGAGGGAGGGGGAGCTCGTCGTGAGATATCGCTTCAGCACGCCAATCCTTAGAACCAAGCGCGAGGCGCTTCTGGTTCTGGCACTCTGCGCCGCATTGGTCCTTGCCGACGGGGAGGCCGCGGCGGGGAAGTCTCTGATTGGCCCCTACTTCGGCGCGTCCTTCACGGTGAAGAAGAACAGCTACGCATTTGACCAGGCGGCGTCGTGGACGCGGGACGGCAAGGTGCTCTCGGGACAGCTCGACAGCGCCGGGGTGACCCAGATATACCGGGGGAACCTCGACGGCAGCGATCAAGCTGTGCTTGACCTGCACCACGGTCCAAGGCCCGAACGCCCTTCCGCAGGAGCGGCCCCAGGCCAGCTGGATCATGTTCGAGTCGTACGGCCAGCAACCTGTTCATACCGGCGCCCCCGGCTTCGGTGGCTACGGCGGCGATCTCTACGTCATGCATGAGGACGGTTCACACCCCTACCGCCTGACCACGAACTCCGACCCCAACGACGGTGCGGCATATACCTCTGCGAGCGGGATCCCCTATGACAACTTCCACGCCTATTGGTCCCCCAACGGAAAACAGATCGTCTGGACACACACCGAGGCCAATCCGCTCTCCGAAGGCGGCCAGACCTGGGAGATGCTGATCGGCGACTTCATAGTTCAAAACGGGGCGCCCTCGCTACAGAACGTCCGCGTCGTCGGCAAGCCCTATGGCGTCTACGAGACGCAGCCCTGGGCTCCCGACGGCAGTGGCTTTCTGTTTTCGACGGCTGGCGGACTGAAATCGCCCTATCAGTCAACCGCTCCGGGTTGGGGACATATGCAGCTCTACTTCATGCGTCTCTATGGGCGAGGCGCTTCGCCTTCGTCTCCGCTGGTGACACAAATCAGCGACGACACGCCTGCCTACAATGAACAGGCGATCTTCACGCCGGACATGAAGACGGTGATCATGATGTCCAACCGGGGGAAGCCCCAGTACTCCTGGTACGACCTGATCGTTTCCGCTGCAATGCGAACGGGCTTCGACGCTCCGAATACGGGAGCGACGCAGACGCTGCAGTTCCTGTCGGATTTCGTGGGCCCCGACTTCAACTCCGACCTCTACGCCGTCGACGTGAGGACAAAGGCAATCAGACAGCTCACACACTTCCCCAATGGGGTGGTTCCGGAGTTCTACTGGAACGACGACTACTCGAAAATCATCATCGGGGTCGCAACGAAAGGCGCGGACAACGTCGGCCTGCCGACGTGGATCGGGCATTTCGAAGGAATCAGCAACGAGCAGCGGCGGGTTCCGAGGCAGATCGCTGTACCCGGTCTTGAGGGGACGCCGGTGAACATGGCGCGGGTCGGCTCGCAGGCCCAGGCGATCCGGGACCCGGGGCCAGTCGACAACGTCTCGGTTCGGGTTCCGCCGCCGAGCATCCGCGATGCGCCCCAGCCTCACGCGACGAAGCGACGTGGCTCCTCGACAGTCCCCAGCGTTACCGCGACGTATCTCGGCGCATGGCTGAACGATCTCGCCGCGCTCTCCCAGCTGGCCGGGCAGTCCTTCGTGACTCCGCCACTCCTCGGATCCATTAGCCAGTTCGGCTAGAACAGTGACCGGGGTTCGACCAGCGCTGAGGATGGCCGACAACGAAAGCGGCCCTGGGGAAAGAGACTTGCTCCCACAGTGGTCCTGTTGTCAGGTCGCCGGTTTGATCGAGAAATCCCGCTGCTCGCCGCAGGTGTCAGGGGCCTCCAACCGGTTCAGCCGACTCGTGGCCCAGGACAGGATCAGAGGAGCTGACCGAAATGGAATCTGGTCATGCGTGGCCCCGGTGTAATGCACGTAGTCAACGTGGTCTCCGATTGGGCATGCCATCCGAGACACAAACTGGTCGGTCAGTGGGGCGGGTACCTGATTGTCGCCGGTGCCCTGGACGATGAGCATCGGAGCCTCGGTACGCACCTGGCCGGGATTGTTGAGGCGGGCCAGGGCCACGAGTTCGGGGTTGGTAGAAGCGTCCGTGAGGAATTCCGTGCGGGAAGATCTCGAGGCCAGTTCGGTCACCAGGCCATTGTCACAGTGCTCCGTCACGATCTGCCGGGCGAACAACGCGCCGGCGACCGTGAAGATGTCCGAGGCTGGGAGACCAGGATAGGTCTGCGACCACGTCCACCCGATGAGGGTGAAGTAAGCCAAGTCATCCGGCGCATTGATCTGTCCGATGACCGAAACGATGGTGGAGAGACCCGTTGCCGGGGCTGCCGCCACCACGCCGATCACCTGCAATGACGGCGCATAGCTCTGAGCGAGCTCCCCCGCAAAGAGCGCGGCCTGCCCTCCTTGCGAATGGCCGTACAGAAGCGTTGTTCTGCTCACACGAAGGCGGGGAAGTTGGCGTGCGGCCTTGGCGGCGTCGAGCACTCCCTTCCCCTCGCTCTCCCCCACCAGGTAGGGATGTACTCCCTCCGAGACGCCAAGGCCCTGGTAGTCGGTGGCGGCGATGAGCCAGCCGGTCTTCAGATACTTGGTGATGTCGGGAACCAGATACGGACCTTCACCCTCCAACGCGTTGAACAGCGATGGCGCACACTTGGTGGCGGCACCGGTGGTCCCGTGCGCCCACGACAAGATGGGATAGCCGTCGCGTGGAACCGGTGTCGACGGCACGACGACGTAGCCCGAGACGGCGATGTCACCACCCGCGATTGTCCGCGAGTGATAGAGGATTCGCCACAGCGTGTCGTCGGTCGGAATGCCGGGAACACCGGTTACGATTTGGTCCCGAATAAGCGTCCCCGGACGAGCAGGGGGCAGCGGGTCAGGTGGTTCGTAGAAAGAGGTGGGGCCGAGTGCCGTTGCGGAATCCGGGACCACGGCAACGCCTCGAGGCCGCGACAGGTTCGATCCCGAGGCGGAGGTGCAGACGGCCAAGAGTGAGGTCGCCGTCAATAAGACGATCATCGAACCGGCCGCGAGACGCCATCGAAGAAGCCGCTGGGGTTTCTCTGTACCCGGGGCCGATGGCGGTTCGATCACTGATGGCGGATCCTCATCGGAGCGGGCGCGTTCATCGACCAGCAATCAGCGTATCGATTCGCTGATTCAGAGCCTGCTGGTCCGCGACGTGAACGTAGACGTCGTGGGGCCGGGCGGGATCGGTGCTCCATGTCAGTCCCCCTTGGGGGTTGATGGAGGCGGCGCCGCCTTGTCCCAGCTCAGAGAACAGGTTCTGCATGCCTCCGACTGCATAGAGGAGGGTCGGTCCGTCCCAGTCACCGTCTCCGGGTGGCCCACATCCAAATCTCGACTCGTACACAATCCTCATGGGATTCTTGGGGGGCACACTCGTGCAAAGTCCGCCTCCGACCTTCGTCTGGATTCCGGTAGAACCATCGACCCAGGCAATCGGCGTGGGCCAGTCCGTGCCGCTCACTACCTCTTGCGCGGAGGAGGTATCCAGCTTCTGGTTTGTCAGAGGAGGAGCCCCACTGGGGAAGAGGCCATCTTCGATAACCAGACGCTCGACCTTCTTGGCTACCAGTGCACGGCCATCGAGTGAGCTCTCCGGTCCGGCCTTCGACTGCAAGAGTCCAGCCAAGTTGGTGTAGGCCCCGATGGCAACGATGGTGACGCTGTGATCCGGTTGGTGTGCCAACAGCGTCCGGAGGAGCGGGACGCCTCCTGGGATTTTGTCACTCGAATGGATCGAGTGCGGGAGTTCCTTCACGAGCTCGTCCGAGTAGCCATGGGGTGCCGTGTTGGCATTGGTGTGCGCAACAGCACCCAGAGGAATGTTGGGGTGCCCGTAGGCTGAATCAATCGCGTCGATGGCCGGAACAGCCACCGGATTGCGAATGTCGGAGAGTATCCCGAGGACCCGAAGCACCCCCTGCTGCTCCAGGACATTGGCCATTCCAATCGCGGTTGCATCGTCCCACCACAAGGACAGGTCAGTGTCGATGACGATCCGAGGCGCCACATGTGACTGCTGTCGGAAGCCCGCGGCGGCCGGAACGACTGGCGAGTAGCTGACGACTCCGGTGAAGACGACTGTCACAAAGAGAAGACCACGGATCGTTCGTCCTCGTCGCTGGATTCTTGGCGTCGCCACATCGCCACCCCCCCGGTGATTCACCAACCGATCTGAGCCTACGGCAATCTCCGAAAGATGGCCGGGGAGCCCGTTCGTCGGTGTGCTGACGTCTGCGTGGCCCCTTCGGCCGCCTTCCCTAGCAGCGCGATGACTTCCTGGTCGGTCGTCGGTGAGAAGTTCCAGTACCACTCGCCGACGGCGAAAAATCGATCGGGGGTCTTGAGGCAGACCAACTCGTCGACGTCACGCTCCAGCTCGGCAACCGTCGAGGGGGACGCTACCGGCACGGCCAGCACCACTCGTGCCGCACCCCGCGCCCGGGCCACCCTGCAAGCCACTCGGGCGGTCGAGCCGGTGGCGATACCGTCGTCAACGACAACCGCCGTTCGTCCGTCCAGTGAGATGGGCGGGCGACCGTTCCGGTAACGACTCTCCCGCCGCTCAAGCTCCACTCGCTCCCGCTCCGCGATAGCCGCGAACTGGGATTGGTCGACGCCGATCAGAGCCAGCACCTCGAGGTTGAGGACTTGGGCACCGTCTTCGCCGATGGCCCCCATAGCCAGCTCGGGTTGGAACGACACTCCCAGTTTGCGTACCACGACCACATCGAGCGGCGCCCCGATCACCGTGGCGACTTCGAAGGCCACCGGCACCCCTCCCCGTGGGAGCCCGAGGACCACGACGTCGGAGGACTGAAGGGACAACAGCCGCTTGCCGAGACGCCGGCCGGCGTCGAAACGGTCGCGGAACACTACGCCGAAACCTCCTTCGAGAACGTCACGGTCGTGCGAGTTGCCGCCTACGTCGAAAGGTCTCCGGGATGCTGCACCGTGGCATCCGGTCCGGGGAAGAATAACGTTTCGTGGTCGTTGTCCGACCACCGGACCACATAAGGCGGGCCTCCGGCCGATCCCCGCACTTCCCTCACTTCTCCGCCGCGGTCCGGCTGCCCGGTCCGATGTCCAAGGACCTTGATCTGGTCACCCACAGTCGCCTGCATGTGCACCTCCTTGTTCCATATCCATCTTCCATCCGCCGGCGGCCGAGCGCTAGTCCCAACTTTCCGGGCGATTCGAAGAAACAGGCCTGTGCTCGGTCTCGGCTCCCAACCGAGATCCGCTGGGCATCGTCCGAGCCGGCGCCGTGGTACTTGGACGCCAGTTGAGAGCCACCACTCCTTGGGTGCCGACTGCCTCGCTGCCCGGCGTCTATCGGGCCGTCAGGAACCCACCTGCCGTTGCCGAAAACTCATCCGCACGGGCATCAAGTGCTCGCTCATCCCGAGCCGCACCGGCCTCGTCCACGGATGAAATGGGCGTAGCGTGAACCGATGGGCGCGCTCAGGTGGCCGGAACCGTGGTGGCCGGGAAGCCGGTACCGGCAAGGTCAGAGCCGATGACCACGACGACGCCAAGTCCTGTGGCGTTCGCTACCGGTGCGGCCGAGCTCAGCGGCTGGAGCGCCGTCGTCGGCACTCCGAGTTCGGAAGCGACCAGCACCGCCGCTTGCTGCAGGGACGGGGCGTAGTAGATCGTTGTCGTCGAGGCCGTCGCCGTCGCGTTCTGCGGAGTGCCGACATTCCATCCTTGCTGCTGGAGCTTCTGGGCGAAATGGCCTGCGGCGTTGGCCTCTGACGTGCCGTTCGCGACGAGAACCTTCACGCTGGAGTGAGCAATGGTCGACGTGGTGGTCGAAAGCGGACGCGTCGAAGTGGTCGTTGTGCTGGAGGTCGTTGCGCCCTTGAAGTGAGGACCCACCACCGATCCAACAAATCCGGCCAAGGCGAGTGCCCCCAGGCACGCCACGAAGAGGCCGATGCCTCTCACCAGGATGTCCCTTGATGCGGGTCGGGAGGACTCACGGCGAAGATCTTAAAGTGCGGCCAGGCAGAAATCTCCTTGCCACATCGGGTCTCCTCACGATCGCAACCCGGGAGTCACACCCGGGGGACGGAGCCTTCAACGCTCGTGCGAAACATCTCCCGGCGTACGCCGGAGTAGTCGTTCAGTGCGTTGTGCATCGTGCAGCGATTGTCCCAGATGGTCAGGGTATGACGCGCCCAGCGAAGTCTGCAGGTGAGGTTTTCGTTGATGCTATGACGGTAGATATGGCTCAAGAGGGCCTCCGACTCGGCCTGGTTCCAGCCTTCGAACCTGGTCGTATAGACGGGGTTGACGTAGAGCGCCTTGCGGTTGGTCACCGGATGGGTGATGACAGCGGGATGAACTTGCTCCTTGGACGCATCGGGTGAAGGGGCGATGGCCATGGACGTGAGGTCTTTCACCTGGTCGAGGAGCCCTCCGGTCCCGTACGCCATCCCGGCTGAGTGCACGGCTCGGAGTCCGGCCAATGTCTGCCGAAGGCCCCGTGACAGGGTCGCGTAGGCCAGGTACTGGTTGGACCAGACTGTGTCTCCCCCGAAGGCTGGGACGTCCCACGCGTGCAGCAGTGTGTACGACGGCGGCGCGGGCAGGTAGCTCAGGTCGCTGTGCCAGGCGTTGGCAAAGTTGAGCTGATCCCCTGGCTCCTTGATGACCCGAATGACATAGGGACGGTCCTCGAGCGGAGTCACATACGGGGTGGTGTCCCTGCCACCAAGCAGGTCGGTGATCCGTTCGAGGTCGTCGAGGTCGATGTCCTGCTCGGGCAAGAACACCACCAGGTGATCGGTGAGTGCCTGGCGGACGTCGTCCAATTGTTCGCTGCTGGTCACCTTGCGCAGGTCAATGCCGCTGACGGTCGCGCCGAGTGCACCAGCCACCTGACGCACCTCCAACGAATTCACCGGCTTTGGCCGGTCGGGACACGGTCGGTGTGCGAGGTGCGCTCGACGTGCATCACCGGACCCGTGGTCAGAACACAAGCGTGGTCAAGATCCAAGATCCTCGAGTGCACGCTTCCCCTTTCCTTGGCTCGGGCTCGGGCTCGGGCTCGGGCTCGGGCTGAGGACCGGAGTTTAACTTGTGGCTGCTGATCCACCGATGGGAAATCTGTTGCACCCCGTCTGCGCATGCGATCAGCTGAGGATGTCCTTGCGGTTGAAATACAGACCCGCTGCTCCTAGGAATGCGATTGCATAGACCACCTGGACGATGGCGAGATGAGGGAGCCCACCGAGATCCGTGGGCTGGAAGAGGACCTCGGTCCACAGCCCCGAGCCCTTGTCGGTGATCGGCAACCACGGCCCAAGGGCATGCAGTCCCGGGACATTGTCGAGGGCCCTTGAGATAAAGGTCAGGAGCACCCCACCGGCGACCGCGGCAAACGGTCGATCGGTGAGCACCGAGCACAGAACGGCGAAACTGAAGGTCGAGAGCATGACGCCCGCCACGATGGCCGTGGCCAAGACGATCCGACCCAGGGCAGCGAACGGAGAGAGCGTCGTCACCCCTGAGGAAAAGGGTGAGGCATGTTGCAGGTCGATCACCGAAAGGGGGTGCCACCCGAAGGCGACAACTCCGGACAGCAGACCGGCAACGGAGACGATGAGCACGGCCGCGAGTGACAGGATGCCCGCTACGGCCACCTTGGATGCGAGGACGCGGTTCCTCGATGTAGGCCGCGCCAAAAGGTACCTGAGACTCCCCCACGACGCTTCGCCCGCGACGGACTCTCCAGCGAAGATGGCCACGGACAGTGGAATCAGAAACAGCAGCAACGCATTCAAAGCGACGGCGGCCATGGTGAAACCCGACGAATTGGGAATGACCGAGCCATAATTGCCCAGCCGCTCCGGCGTTGCTGCGCTCGTTGTGGCGATGATGACGGTGACAACAACGGCGATTGCCGCGAGAGTACTGAGGACCGCCCAGTAACCGTTCCGTCGAAGCTGTTTGACCAGTTCGATGCCGATCAATCGAGGATGTCCTTTCTCGTGAACCACAACTGCGCCAGGCCCATGAAGACGACGACGTAGACAGCCTGAAGTACGAGGAAATGCGGAATTCCCGAGAGAGTCGCTGACCGGGTCAGGAGATGTTGCCAGAGATCGATGTCGTTGTTCGGCATGAAGCGGTTCACAACCTGAACGCCCGGGAGGTAGTCGGCATTGAAGATACGCGAGACGATGGTGACGGCCACGCCGCCGGCCACGGCCACGAGGGGACGCCGCGTGGTGGTGGAGATAAAAAAGGCCACCGCAAAGATGCTGGCCATACCGGCGCCCACGTAGAGTGCGGCGATACCCAGTTGACCGAGCAAGGCACCAACGTGCACGACGTCTACCTGCGGGTGACCCGGAGTCGACGTGCTCCCGTCGATCACGCTGAGCGGATGCCATCCAAAGGTCAGGCCGCCGATCACCAACGCAGCCAGTACCAAAATCGCCACGGCGAGAGCGGAGAGCCCGGCCGCCACCGTGGCCTTGGACCAGAGCATGCGGCTCCGAGAGATCGGACGGGCCATGGCGTATCGGAGACTTCCCCAGCTCGCATCCCCGGCGACGGACTGGCCGGCAAAGAAGGACACCGCGAGCGGGAGGAAGAATTTCATGGTGCTCGACAGAGCGATGATCGGGACGCTGAACCCCGAGGTTCGCGGAACGATCAAGAGCGGAAGGTCACCGACGAACTCGGTCTGCCCCGAACCAGTTGCGACCAGGGCCACCGTTAGGATGACCGAGAAGGCGGCCACGATGCTGAGGGTTGCGTAGGTCAGAGGCCGCCGGACCTGCTTGAACCACTCGATGGTGATCAACGCTCGGCAGATCCCGACAGGGGCGCGCCGTTCGGGTGCGCGGCGAACAGATCGAGATAGGAGTCTTCGAAATTGCCTGTTCGGAATCCGGACACGCGCACACCTTGCCTGTCCAGTGCCTCCAGCAGTTGGGCGGGTCCGAGCGGGCCGCCCTCGACCGCGACCGATCCGAGACCGGTGGCGGTGATTCGGGAGACGCCGGGCAGCCCGCGGAGGACGGCGATCGCCCGATCTCGGTTGTCGACCTCCATGATCAACCTCGGCGTCGTGCCCACCAATTCGGTGACCGAACCGGCTGCCACGAGCCGACCCGAGCGGAGGATCGCGGCGTGGGTGCAGATACGCTGGACCTCGGACATCAGATGGCTCGACAGGACGACGGTGGTACCGGTGGCGGCGCATGCCGCGATTGCGTCATGCACGTCGAAGGCCTGCGAAGGATCCATCCCCGTGGTGGGCTCATCGAGCAGCAGCAGATCGGGGGAGCCCAAAAGGGCCTGGGCCATGCCCAGTCGGTAGCGCATTCCGTGCGAATACCCCGAGTAGGCCCGGTCGATGGCCTGGCCCAGCCCAGCCATTCCGACGGCTTTGTCGAGATCAGCCGATCCGCCGGACAGGCGGATTTGCCGGACGCTCAGATCGAGATTTCGACGACCGGAGAGATGGGGCACAAAGCCCGGGCCGTCCACCAGAGCCCCCACCCGACCGAGCACTTCGGCGCCGGGTCGGACCTCGTGCCCGAAGAGGAATACACGCCCGGACGTGGGTCGGACCAATCCGAGGAGTATCCGTAGCGTGATCGTCTTGCCCGACCCGTTCGGTCCGACAAGTCCAACGACCTGACCCTGGGCCACGTCGAGGTCGAGGCCATCGACCGCAACGATTCCATTACGAAGCCGTTTGGTGAGCTGTTCGATTCGAATGGCCGAACGAGGATCCGGTTTGTTCAACGGATCCGCCTGGTCACGCTCCATCGGCGTCCCCACCATTGAGGGCCTCCTGTTCGCCACCCGGGATCATCGCCGCCAGATCCACGACGCTGGCCCGGGGTGGCTTGTCCGCGTGAACGGTTGTTCCGAATCGGTCCAGAGCAATGGTCAGGGTTCCGATTCCCGCTCCGACGGGGGTGACCCGAGCACCGATCAACCGTCCCCGTGAGTCGACCCACGCCTCGATCGTCACGGTAGGGGAAGTCTCGCCAGACGCGGAAATCTCCGATGACAGGGCGCGACCGAACACGTCGCCATCGGTACCGCTGGCGTTGGCGAGCGCCTTCTGCAGGCCGACCCTGACGACGTAGGCAGAGGCCTGACGCCCCATGAATGAAACATGTCCTGCGGGGGAAGCCGACATCGACCCCCACGCCAGTTCGTAGATCGTGAAAGCTGGATTGATGCTCTCCGTCTGCACGATGTAGGGGGGAAAGTTCACTTTGTACTTGGCAATGTCAGCGAAGTTGGCGAAGACCCATGGCCTGCCGGGCTGGAGCGGAGGCGTGGACGGCGGAGGCTTGAAAAAGACGGTTCCCGGGAGGAACACCATGCTCTCGGCCCCTGAACCTCGTGCGAATTGGATGTGAACCGTTGCCGAGGGGCCCCGAAAGTCGACGGCGCCATGTGCACCGAGAGGTGTCGCGGAAGCGTCGCTTGACGCTTGCCGAAATGTCATCTCGAACTGAGTGGTCAGCTTCATGGTCCGTGCGGTGGCCTGGATGACCGAGGCCAGCGCCTGGGGGGAGGGATGCGACGTGATCTTCGGGCTGGATGCTGAGGACGCCGTCGCACTGACTGACCCGCCTGCAAGGAGGCCCGTGATGGTCAGGGTGAGAGACACCAGTCGGCCTATCGCCGACTTCCGGGACGACCTCACCGGCACGGTGCTGGGCGTGGCCGCCGCTTGTCACGGATCGGATCGAACAGACACTCCCCAATGAGGCGACGCGGCATTTGGCGACACCGTAGTCGAGGCGCTTTTGACGGTCCGGGTGCCGAGAATCTCCCGCGAAGGTCGGCGAGTGAGCGTTTCTCAAGCGTCTCGGCTCATCATTCGCCCCGCGCCGAGGACTGACCAGCCGACCAGCCGACCAGCCGACCAGCCGACGCGACGATGACGCAGACGGCCACGGTCGTCGACTCCGGGAGCAGCCCGGGATTCCACCCCCCCGCCGGCGCCGTTGGGACCGAGGTAACGGAGGGCGCATCCCCGCGGGATGAGGAGCTCCACGTCGTTCACGGCGACGTTGTCTCCGAACCGCTTGGTCAATCCGTGCGTCTCGACGGCCCATGGGCCGTCGGATGCCCGCCGGGGGGAGTTGGCGGGAGCGTGGTGGTGGTCATCCGCTGATCTTCCTCTCTTCCTCCTCGGGCGACAGTCCTGGGTGCCCACGCACATCGGATTCGAGTCGTCCTTCGTTGGCCCCTTCGAGGGACCATCCCGGGGCCGCCTCCGGGGGTCACTCGATTGTCTGCACAACTCGGCCACCTGGGTGCCTTGCGCAGCACGATAGCGTACGCTACCTTGTGGTGCATGGGAAATGCAGAGGGGCGGCGGAGCCAGCTACTTCGAGGCGTTCTCGACCTCTGCCTTCTGGCGGTGATGGGAGACGGGTCGGCGTACGGCTACGAGATGACCAAGCGGCTCCGTGCGCGTGGCCTCTCGATCGTTGGGGAAGGGTCGATCTATCCCCTCCTGGGCAGGCTGGAGCGCGATGGTCTGGTCGAGACCCATCGGGCGGCCAGCAACGGAGGCCCGCCCCGCAAGTACTACAGCCTCTCGCTCGAGGGAGAGCGGGTGCTGGAGACTGGTATCGGCGAATGGAAGGCGGCGCGTGACGCCGTCGATGGTGCATTAGGTCTCGTCAAAGCGGAGGTGTTGCCGTGAGTGATTTCGTCGAGGAGTGTCGTCGAGAGTGGCGCCGGCTCGGAGTCCCAGATCCCGTGGCCAACGAGATGGCGGCCGATTTGACGGTCGATCTCGAGGAGGCCGAAGCCGAAGGGGGTTCGCCCGAAGACGTGCTTGGGAACAGTGCATTCGACCCTCGGCGCTTCGCGGCAGCGTGGGCCGCCGCCCGGGGTGTGACGAGCGCTCCCACCCCGTACCACCCGCCTGCCTGGCGGACACCCACTGCGATTGCCCTCGCAGTCGTCCTCGGCGTGCTCACCATCGGTGCCGGCTTGGCCCTTGCGGTCGGTCGCGGCAGTAGCTCCGTAGCGTTTGCCACTCAGCGGGTCGCCCCGGTTCCCGGGTCGTCCCGGCTCTTCGCACCGGGCCCGGGGCGGATCGTGGGTCCCGGCTTTCCCCCGGGCATCGTGGGGACCCACATCGCAGGCATCGAACTCGATCCCCTTGCCTTGATTCTCTTCATCGTGGGCGTTCTGGGCCTCGCACTGCTTGCTGTCTGGTACTGGTCGCCTTGGTCAGGCCCCCACAGATTTCGCCGAGTCGGAGGAAGACGATCACCGAGCTGGAACTAACGAACAGTTGGTGCCCGCTCTCCCGCCAGTCGCGCTGTGCGCTGACCCTTGCGGTGCGCTCTCAACGCTGACACGCCTCGATCAATGAGAAGGACAGTGGCTTCCAGGACGGGACTGCCTGAGTGTGTGTGGTACGCCAGCTATGGCTCCAACCTCAAGAAAGCCAGATTCATGGCGTACATCGAAGGTGGCACCGTCGCCGGGAATGACGTGGCCTACGAAGGATGCACCGATACCACTGCTCCGCTTGACGATATCTCCCTGGAACTACCGCAGTCGCTGTACTTTGCGGGCTGGAGTCATCGTGCCTGGGGCGGGACCGCAGCTGGGTTCATCACGCTTGGAGCACGGCAACCGCCCACTCTGGCGAGGGCGTACCTGATTGCACCAACTCAGTTTCAAGAGATTATCCGGCAGGAGAACGCCCTTGCCGCCAGCGTCGAAGGCATTGAGCTGAATTTCGACCAAGCACGGAAACACGGACACACCCGCATCCTCACCCAGGGCTCTTACAGCGAGCTGATCTACTGCGGCGACCGAGACGGCTACCCAATGCTCACGTTCACCGCATCGGAGAACCGAACTGACTTCAATCGGCCTTCCCCTCCCTACCTGCGGATGATTCACAGTGGCCTGCAGGAATCTCACGGGCTGAGCACCGACGATGCCGTGGCATACCTCAGAGGAAAACCAGGCATCCGGGGGAGATGGACGGCCGCACAACTTGCTGAGTGTTTGGCTGGTTAGGCGAGCGTCGAGGTCGACGCCACGAGTCTGAGAACGTCATGCCTTGTTTCTCCTCCGAACCTCTGATGAACGGACACGGTCAGAAACCCAGCACGCTGCCCACGTGCGCTTCGCACCCTTGTCGAACGTCTGGGTCGGCGCGAAAATGAACGGGGTGAGCACGTGCCGTTGAGCATGGTGAGCGCCTGCACCGCCGTCAGTTGCAGTCTGATCGAGCCGGCTCCGTTTGTGGTCCCGGGGTCGAGAGAGCCCAAAGGAGGGTCGCCATGGCGGAAGGAAACCTGAAACTTGCTGTGCTCGGGTTGGGCACGATGGGCCGGGCGATGGCTGGTTCCGCCCTACGCAACGGTATCTCGACCGCCGTATGGAATCGCGATCCTGACGTGGCTCGTCGCTGGGCTGAACCAGGGGCCGAGGTTGCTGAGTCAGTGACCGGAGCAGTCAAGGGAGCCGACATGGTCATCACCATGGTCACCGACACCAAGGCCGTGACCTCGATCGCCGTCGATCTCGGCATGCTGGAGTCGCTTCCCACCGGCGCCGTCTGGGCACAGATGAGCACGATCGGCGTCGAAGGGACTGCGACCATCAACGCGATCGTCGAGCGTCAGCGCCCGGACGTGCTTTTCCTTGACGCGCCCGTATCGGGGAGCAAGGTCCCCGCTGAACAAGGGAAGCTCACCATCTTTGCCTCCGGGCCCGAGCAGGCACGACCTACGGCCGAACGCGTCTTCGCGGCGATCGGCCAACGCACGATCTGGCTCGGAGATGTCGGAGCGGGTTCCCGAATGAAGCTCATCAACAACACGCTGCTGGCGTTCACTGCAGAAGGCTTGGCCAACTCCCTCGCCTTGGCACGCCAGCTGGGTCTCGACACCCCCAGCGTCGTTGACGCCTTTGCCGGTAGTCCGCTCATCTCGCAATGGACGGCCGGAAAGCTCCGACGGCTCCAAGACGACAACTATTCTCCCGAGTTCCCTCTGGCCCTGGCCCTCAAGGACGTCCATCTCGCCCTGGAGGAAGCCGGCCCAGAGCGTTTGACCGTCCTCGCTTCACTTGCTCACGAGTGGGAAGAGATCGTGAACCAGGGGCTCGGCAACGAGGATGTCACGGTGGTCACTCGGGCTCTTGAGGACTAGGCGCATCGTCCCGACCTCATCTCTTGTCTGTCCATCAGTGATGAATCGGACCCGCCGCGAGCCATGGGCCAATACGAGGAACCACGAGCACACCTAAGACCAACCCGAAGGCCACGCTCGCCGCCACGGACCACTGGCGAAGGCTCGCTCCGTCTACCTGCCGTCTGGTCCGCGGCAGCCAGTCTCGGGGCGCCAACCTTGCCGTGTCGAGGATGTGTGCCAGCACATGGAGGGCCATAGCCCCGATCCACACGATGAACGTCGCCTTGTGGAGAAAGAGCATCTGACTGCGTACCGAACTTGGCCCAAGCAGCAGGACGATCCCGGTGGCAAACACGGACACCGTCAAGACGACCACGATCGGGCCGAGAAGTCGCAAGCCAAGGGGTGGCGGTCCCTTCCGACGATATTCGGGGGCACCGAGGTAGTAACGACCAAACCGCCAGAAGGTGCTTCCCATCTTCAGCAAGACCGGTGGCACAAGCAACATCCCGATGAACACGTGAGGGGTCAGGAGTGAATGAATACTCAGGATCGTGAATCCTTCGGCCGCGAGAAGTACGAAAATGACGGCTGCGGTCGATCCGGTCAGCCGAGCGTTACCCTCAGGTCCGTTCAGGCGCCGCAGTCTGTGCCGTGGCACGCCATCGCGGGACTCGGTCACGTTCTGGGAGGAAGAACTCTTCAATTCAGGCGTCCGCCAGGTGAAATCGATGCACGACTATTCGGCACGGCCCTTGTGCAGGAGCTAGGAGCGCGCAGCTGCGGTGACTCACACGCCGATCGTACCGAGCAAGCCTGACGACAAGATGACGAATCGGAGGGCACGTCAACCCGGAGCCGTGTTCCGGGCGTCCGGTTGGCGGATTGGCTCCTCGTGCTCGCGGGGAGGTCACGAAGGGTGGCACTCTGAGCGACCGCGAGCCTCGAACGGTGCTCGTTTGAGCTGGTCGGGCACCCCGGTCCCCGCTTCTCTCATGCTGGCGGCTCTCTACAGATACTCCCGTCTGCGCATCCAGGCGAGGACGAACCAGCCCCAGATGGGCGGTAGGTAGGAGGTGAACATGCGCTGCACAAAGGTGGCGGCCACCGCTTGGGACTCGGGGATCCCCGCCGCCGTGAGGCCCAGGATCATCCCGGCTTCCACCACTCCCATGCCGCCCGGCACCGGTGTGACGCCGCCGAGCATGGAGGCCAGGGTGATGACGATGAAGATGGTGGCCAGCGAGAGGTGCTGATCAAAGGCATGCAGGGCGGTGCCAAGGGCCAGAGCCACCATCAGTTGCGCCGAAAAGGCCCCGACGAACAATTCCACCAGCTTGGCCGGCCTGCTGGCCAGGACCTTGAGATCACCCCACACCTGGCGCAATTTCGGGCGGGCCTTATCGGCGGCCAGTCGGCGTAGGCGCGGGATGGCCAGGGCCACGCCGATCAGAACCAACACGAGCACGATGATGGCCAACAGCAACCAGACAGCCTTGCCATGGTTCCCCGAACTGTCCGTTCCGCTCTGGGAGAAGTCCAGGTTGCCCCACGCCAGCGGCAACGAGATGAGGAAAAGCGCGCCTTTCACGATCCAGCTCGTTGTGCTCACCAGTGCCCCCGAGGTCACCGCCTGCGTGGCGTCGAAACCCTGCTGCTGGAAGAAGCGCACCCGGGTGCCGAACGTGGCCGGCGTCCCGCCAGCCAGAGAGGTGAAGGAGTTGGCGAACTCGAGGGCCACCACCCTCCCGTAGGGGAGGACCTGGTTCACCGTGCCGATCTCGGACAAGGCTGTCGACGGGTAGGCCAGTTGGGCCAGGACGGCGGTCGCCGCCACCCAGCCCCAGGCCGCCCCCTTGATGGTGTCGAATGATTGGCCCACCTTGATCAGGACCAGGATGAGAGCCCACCCGCCGATAAGGGTGCCCACGGTCATCACGATGGTTCCCCAGCTGATTCGCTTGGACTCGACGAGCTTGGGCGCTTCGATGTCGAAGGCCTGGGCGGTTCGGGCCCGCACGTCCTCGAGCAGTTGCTTGCGCCCCTTCAACGCCGTCGAGACGGCCCGGTCGAGACTGGCTCGCCGTAGATGGGGCAGCGCGGCGATGATCGCCTCCTTCGTGAGGACCCGCCGCGCGGCCGCGGCGGTTCGCTCGGGGCCCGCGACCAGCCCAGCGGCGGCCAGGGCCCCGGCCAGGTCGGTGTCCATGCGCTCCTCGGCCGGGCTCGGCGATGACGTACGGAAGTCGACGACCGCCACGCTGGCCCCCTCCGGATCGACCAGTATCGTCTCGCCGCTCAGCGAACCGTGAGCGATACGGGCCCGGCGCAGGTCGAGCATGGTGGTGAAGAGGGCGTCCAGCACGTCGTCGGTCAGCTCCGACGCGTCGAGCTCACCCAGGCGGATGCCCGGTGGGGGCCGGACGGCCAGGGCGGCGTCTCGGCTCGGACCGCCGATGCCGGCCACCAGCACGTGCGAGGTGGTCACTCCGCCCCGCTCGGCCAGGAGCGTCATGTACGCCTCGTGCTCGACCTGCTGGATCCGGGAGAACGACAGCGTCGGCCCTGAGTCCCGATAGAAGAGGAATCGGCCCGCCTTGGACAACAACTGGGCGTCGGCGGCGTCGCGACCATAGAGCGACACCGCTACCGGTTCGCCGACGTTGTCGATGCCGGTGTACCGGGCCACCCCCCACACTTGGTGGTCTGTCGGCGACATCGTGCTGACCATCACCCCGAGATCGGCCAGGACGACGGCAAGCTCCTCTCCCGAGGGCAGGCCCAGGGGCGACCCGAAGATCAGGTGGACGAGCGCGGCCGTCCCCCAGCCGAGGGCCACGCTGGCCGCAACGTTCACCGGGAGCCCGTCTCCGGCCACCACCGTGGCCACGGCGGCGAGCCAGATAACCAGCTCGACCAAGCGCTGTGCGCTGCGTGACAAATAGGGCAGCGCGGCCATGGCCACCGCCACCGTCGCGGCCACGATCATCACCGGATAGTCGAGGTTGTACCCCACGAGCGACGCGTCGTTGGGTCGACCGCCGGTCATGCCGAAGACCAGCCAGAGAAGGGCCGACAAGCCGCAGGCGCCCACCCCGGCCACGACCAAATCGCGGAGAACGGCCCGGCGGTGGGAAAGGAGGGCCACCGACCCCAGGATCACAATCAACCCAAAGGAGCCCAGGACATAGACGCTCGTCACCAGCCAGCTGACGCCGTTGGGCGGCGGGCTCAGGAAACGGAGCACCTTGTGTTCGGCCGCCGGATCGAAATGGGTGATGGCGAGCCCGATGAGGATCACCACGACGGCGGTGCCCAGCCGGAATCCGTCCGATCCACGCCGGCGTCGGGCCCCGTCGCCTTCGGGAGCGAAGACGATCGAGCGCCAGGGGCGGCGGCGGACGGACGCTTGCGGCGAGGTCCCGCCCGCAAAGGTCCCGGTCTCGGCGCTCATGCCAGGCAGAGACTACGGCGGCCGAGGTCTCTCGGCCGTTCCCAATTCGTGCCCGAGCGCACCGTCACGCCCACATGTCGATGACACGCGCCTGTGACGGCGGACGTGAAGGCCGAGTGACCTTCTCGGCACCAACCGGCTCGATCAGGTCAGGTCGCGCGCTGCAGGCCGTCACGGTACCGGCGTAATGCTGACGGAGACGGACGACACACCTTGATCATTCGCCACGACCAAATGAGAGGCGTTCGGGTGCGAAAGCACCGTCCCTCCGATCACTGCGACACGATATCCGTTCGGATAGTGCACCGACAGGGGCACAAAAATGACGGTCGGAGCCGTCACCTTTTGGTTCGGCACATAGAGCATGTGGAAGTGCGAGCTGGCGGGATCGAACGAGAAAGAGATCGGCGTACCGGACACCGCTTGCGGGTAGGCGCGTGAGATCGACCGACTGGCAGGAGACAATGTGCCGTTGGGCCGTACCAGTGCTTCGGCCGAACTTCCCGTCGGGTCGTCGTAGTACTTCCACGCCCAATACGTCCACCCGAGGAGCAGGTTGTCGGCATTTGCGGTCAGCCGCTCCATCAGCGCTTCACTCGTCGTGGCGCCAAATTCACTCATGAACCATGCCGGACCCAGCGGCTGCTTGGAACTGGCAATATCGGGTCGCTCTTCGCTCCGGCGCTGCATTGTTCTCAATTCCTGGGCCGAACATGCATTGAGATCAGTGGGGTTGCCGGTGACCCCGCTCCGGAATCCGCAGTAGTCGTGGAAATTGAAAACCAGACCGGGCAGGCCCATCGAGCCGATGGTATTTGGGTGCCCACTGCTCGAGAAGATGTCCGGTTCGAAAAAGACCAGTTGGTGTGGGCTGGTGGCCAGAAGGGTACGAATAAGACCGACCTTGGGGTCATCGGGCGGACACGCCAGCACCGAACCGTCGAACGAACTTTCACCCGGATGCGCGGCTCCCGTGTAGAGGCACTCAAGGCGAGCCGCCACCTCGGGCGCTCCAGCTCTCAGGGTCTTGGTAAACGGTTCATTGATTGGGTCGTAGCCGACGACCCAGGGGTCATGGCGAAAGTAGCGGGCCACCGCGTTCCAGACCCGGATGTACTCGCCTTGAAGATCCCCGACGACGTCATTGGTCCAGAAATGTTTGGTGGCGGTGATCAATCCCGGGTCGTTGTAGGTGTTCGACCATCGTCCCGGCAACGTGCCGATCGGATAGGAGTCGGTGCACACCGCCCAAGGCGGTGCACCTTCACCCCCGAACTCAGAACTGTAGACATCTTCGTGCATGTCGAGCAGGGTGTAGATGTGATATTTGCCCAGGAGTGCAACGGTCTTTGCCACCTTGGCCAGATAGGCCGACGCCACCGCTGCGTTGAACTGATGCGGGTCATGGGAAATGCCGGGAGAGCAGATGGCGGGATTGTTCGGGCCGAGCGTGCCCGGTTCGAGACCCTCCCATATGACGCCTAATCGGACGACATTGAAACCGAGCGCCGCCATCCGCTCGGCGTCCCTCTGCGAAAAGTTCCAATCCTTGCCAGGGTCCGCGTACAGTTCGAATGGGGCGCGCTTGTACACAGCATTGACGCCACGAAGCACGACGACTCGACCATGGCCGTCGGTGAGGAACGGGCCCGACTCGGCATGAAGCTGTCCCTGCACAATCGTCTCTGCGGCAAGGTTCAATCCTCCACCCGACGTTGCGACCAGACCGCCCACGACTGCGCCGGCCGCGGCGACGAGCACAATCAACCCCACCACGAGACGACGCCTCGTTATGCGCATCAGGACATGCTAGGACTTGCCACTTAGGAGACCGTGCCAATGTCTTCGTCGGAATACTGATGCAGACGTGATATCAGAGCTTCGTGGTCTTACCCGACACGCTGCCGCGGTATTCAGCGACTATTTGATCGTCGACGATCACGCGACACGTCTGACTGCGGAAACCCCCCAACACCGACTGTCGCGTCTTCTCGATGACCACATCGTGGTGTTCTTGCGTACCGACCGGGAACTCGAAGCGTTGCGTGGGGCTGATGGTGAACATGCGCCAGCGCGAAGCGGCATCTTCGCCGTCTACCGTGATGTGCACCTGGCCAAACCAATGATTGAAATGCAGGTGTACCGCGTGTGTCTCGGTTGTGCCCACCTCGATCGTAAAATCCACGGTTCACACGGTAATCCCTTGTCGGGGCGCACAGGTGGAACCCAGGGTCGCCTACAGGGAACGAAAGGCTCTACTGAGCGCGCCGGGCGGGCAGCCAGTCGTTGAACGAGGGGAAGAACTCTTCGCTGCGGTCCTCCGTGCCTGCGGCGGCGTAGTGGTACACCATGGCGGCTCGGATTCCGTCGGACTCGTTGTCGGTCGAGCGGTGCATGAGGTGGCTGTCGAAGACAAGCAGGTCACCTGGATCCATCAGTACCGGCTCGGCGCTCGCCATGTCGTGGTCGACGATTTCGAAGTAGCCGTGGTTGGCGGCCGGCCGGCGATCCGGTACGTGCGTGTGTACCGGTTCGAGCTGGGACCCGGGCAACACGTGCAGGCAGCCGTTGACGAGGGTGGCCTCCGTGACGGCCAGCCAAACCCCGACCACGGGCCGGGGCGGCTCGAAGGGGAAATAGAACGAGTCCTGATGCCACGGCTGTCCCCACGCGCCAGAGGTCTTGAAGATGAACTGTGACAGGAAGACGTCGATATCGGGCGCAATCAGCTGAGCCACCAACTCGACGACGGGCTCCGACAGAGCGAAGGACGAGAAGACGCCATCGCGGTGGAGACCGAAGACCTTCGACACCGCGTCCTCGGGGTTGGCCACGACACCACCGGCCTTGTTGTTCTCCGGGAGGACCCTGGCCCCGACCTCGGACGCCTCGACCGGGTTGCGGACGATTTCGACGACGCGCGCCTGCATGGCGTCGCACGTTGCGGCAGGAGCAAATCCCGGGATCCGGAAAAAGCCATTTTCGCTCCACGAACGGTTCTGCTCGCCGGTGAGCAGCGACACCGTGGTCATCGAATGTGATCCGGCGGGGGTAACGGGACATCGCCCGGACTCCGGGGCCATGCGATGGGCGTCACGTCGCTGTCAATCGCTTCACCCACGCCGATGTGGCCCCGGTCCACCGAGGGGTGTGGGTGTCCGGAGTCCCGCACCGACCCATCACCGAAGTAGATGGCCGTGTGCACGCGTCGCGTCTGGTCGGTGGCGTTCGGCAGAGCGAGATGGAACGTCAACCCATGGTGGAACGCCACGGCGCCCGGGGGCACTTCGACGTATACGGGGTCTAGGTCCTTCAGGCCGTCCATCGAGAGAGGGTCCTCGGTCGGCCCGATAAAGATATTGACGAACTTCCGGATGCCCAGCTTATGGCTCCCCGGCAGATAGCCCATGGCCCCGCTCTGCAGCGTCGACCCATTGAAGGGGATCCAGGCGGTGATGGTGTCGGTCTCGGCGATCGGCCAGTACGGCTGGTCCTGGTGGGTGTCGGTCTCCCGCCCGCCGGGCTCCTTGTACAGCGCCTGATCGTGCCAGATGCGGATGGCGTCCACACCGAGGAGGCGCGCCGCCGTTTCGGTCACCCCCGAGTGGAAGGTGAGGAGGCGAACGTCGGGGCAGTCCTCCCAGAGGTTCTGGCATTGAATGAAGGACTGCTCGTAACGTGACTTCTCGACCAGCTGACGGGTGTCGCGGCGGGTACGTCGGGCCACACCCGCATCGACCGCGGCCCCGAAGCGCGCCAGCTCGGACTCCGTGAGCAGGTCAGGCACGACGGCGAACCCGTCGCTCCGGAAACGGCCGATCAGGTCCGGTGTGAGACTCACCACGTTCGTCATGGCGTTGTTACCTCTTGCCGGTCTCTCGCACAGCCCACCAACTCGTGCGCGCTCGGGGGTGAGGGCCAAGGGAAATGCTCAGCTCGAACTGGTCGCAACCCATGGTCACTCTTGCCCCCGTCCACTCTGGCGCGCCAACGTATCCTAATGAGACCGGGTCGTCCTGGTGGCCGGCCGGTGGTTCGGCGGCCGTCGACGCCACGATCTTGTGCAGCCAGCATCTGCCGTGCGCCAAGAGCGGGTCAGGGTCGGGGCTGAGGCATCGATTCCCGGTGGGTCATGCACCCGGGTGTCGGCCTCGGGTTGGTGTGCGGCGCGGTCCCGCGCGCCATGAAGCTCGACCTCAACCCGGGTTAGGGTCGAGGCCCGTAGTGAAGCACGGCCGCCACCGAATGCGCTCCGAACGTGTGCTTGACTGAGCCGTGAGCTGACGACGGAGAACCAGCCTGATGATCGAAGCGCACGCGCTCACAAAGCACTACGGCGAGACGGTGGCCGTCGATCAGCTGTCCTTCGAAGTTCTCCCTGGTCAGGTGACCGGCTTCCTGGGGCCAAATGGTTCCGGCAAGTCGACGACCATGCGAATGATCATGGGGCTGGACAATCCCAACTCCGGCTCGGTGCAGGTCAACGGCCGTCCCTTCCGGCGACTGCCGTGGCCACTACGCGAAGTCGGAGCCCTGCTCGAAGCGAAGTCGGTCCACCCCGGTCGCAGTGCCTTCAACCACCTGTGGGCCCTCGCTCAGACCAACGGGATCTCCAAGACCCGCGTCGACGAGGTGCTCGAAATGGTCGGGTTGACGACGGTAGCCCGCAAGCGAACTGGCACATTCTCACTCGGAATGGGCCAGCGACTCGGGATCGCAGCTGCTCTCCTGGGCGATCCCGGGGTCCTCCTCTTCGATGAGCCGGTCAACGGACTCGACCCCGAAGGGATCCGATGGGTGAGGATGCTGCTCAAGCGCCTGGCGTCCGAAGGCCGAACGGTCCTGGTGTCAAGTCACCTGATGAGCGAGATGGCCCTGACCGCCGACCATCTGGTGGTGATCGGCCGGGGACGGCTCATTGCCGAGCAGCCGGTGGCGGAGTTCATCGCGCAGAGTTCGGGCCAGCACGTGCTTGTCCGCACCCCACAGCCTGAGCCCCTCGCCGCCGCTCTGGTCGAGGCCGGAGCCGGCATCGAGCCCCGACCCGACGGTGCCATGGAAGTGAGCGGGTTGGACGGTCCTCGCATCGGCGACCTGGCCGCCAGTCTGGGCATCGCCGTGCACGAGCTGACGCCACAGACGGCGTCGCTGGAGGAGGCCTTCATGGAACTCACCCGGGATAGCGTCGAGTTCCACGGCGAAGGAGATCCGCTGGCCGTTCCCGCCGCCGCCCTGTCGAAGCCTGGCGAAGGCGTTGCGACGGCCCCGGTTCACCAGGAGCTACGGCCATGACCGCCACCCTCAGCCCGTCCACTCCCCTTCCTCCCGGGCGCTACAACGCCCTTGGCCAACTGCGATCCGAATGGACGAAAATTGCGAAGCGTCCGGTCGACCACCTGGACGCTCGTGGTCACCGTCCTCGCCGTGGTGGGCATCGGGGCGATCGCGACGGCGGTAACAGCTGCCCGGTGGCAAAACGGCGGATTCACCGACCGCATCGGGTTCGATCCGACGGCGCGGAGCTTGGCCGGCCTGTTCCTGGGTCAGATCACCATCGGGGTGCTCGGCGTACTCGTGATGAGTGCCGAATACGGGACCGGGACAATCCGGGCCACCTTTGCGGCCATCCCCAACCGCCCCCTCGTCCTGGTGTGCAAGGCGGCCGTATTCGGGGCGGTGGCGCTGGTGACGAGCGAGATCCTCACCTTCGCGGCATTCTTGTTGGGCCAAGCGTTGCTCAAGGGATCGACTCCCTACGCCACACTGGGCCAACCCGGCGTTCTGCGGGCGGTCGCCGGCGCCGGTCTGGTCCTCACCGTGATCGGACTCTTCGGCCTGGGCCTCGCCACCATCATTCGCCACACCGCCGGAGCGATTTCGGCGTTCGTGGCGATCCTCCTGGTTGTTCCCCTCATCCTCCAAGCGTTTCCGGTCTCGGTCCAGCACGCGCTGATCAAGTACATGCCGCTGGTGATTGCCGAGAACATGGCCGCCACACGTCCCTCCATCAACGACTTCGGCGGGGCGACGCTGCTTTCTCCATGGACCGGATTCGCCCTCCTGTGTGCGTACGCCGCGGCCAGCCTCGTCGTCGGCGGCATACTTCTCGTTCGGCGCGACGCCTAAAGCTTCGGCTGGCGCTTGCTGTCCCGTCCCGGGCTGTGGGCATTCTGTTGGTATGGGGCGAGGGCTCGGCATGCTGGAAGCACGTTCTGGGCTGCAATTCACCTAGAGGTCGTATCAAGCTTCAACTTCAAGGCCATAGTGGCCAAGGGCCACACTGACATCCCTAGGGGACTCAACCAGCACTCCCCGCATTCCTGCCGAAATCGCACCGACGATATTCTCGGCGGAATCATCGAAGAACAGCACCTCCGAGGCCTGAACACCCATTCGCTCAGCCACCAGCGAGAACGATCGGGGATCAGGCTTTCGAACTCCCAATTCGGAGGAGACATAGATCGTCGTGAAGACCGACAACTCGGCTGCAAACCGAGTGGACCAGACAGACTGATGCGTGGGGTTCGAATTCGTGAACGCATAGAGCGGGAAGCGCTGGCTGGCCGTCGCCAATAGTTTCACCATGCCGGGAATGGTCCCAAGATAGATGTCATTCCAGCCAGCGACGAGATCCTCCTCTGATATCGACGCGTTGAGCCTCTTGCGCAGCGCACTGAAGTAGGCGGAGGAGTCGAGATCGCCGGTTTCGTGAAGTTCGTATGCCTCGTCGAAAGCGAATCGCTGTTCAAGATCGGCTGCGTTACAGGAGGCTCGCGCAGCCCAGACTTGGAATGCTCGCTTGAAGTCGATGTCGATAACTACCCCACCGAGATCGAACAGGATGGCTCTGAGTTCTCCTCTCCCAACCCGTGATTCATTCATGGGGTGAGTTTGACACGCGGGGCACCTTTCGAAGGCAGCGATGGAGTGAGGTTCGTAACCTTTCCCGGCCTTTGGTAACACATAGGGCAGACTCAGACGTGCGCATGTTCGTGGCAGTGTGGCCCGACGATTCGACGCTGAAGCGTCTGTCTTTGTTGGAACTGGGATCCGTGCAAGGTTTGAGGCTGGTCAGGCCCGGACGGTGGCACATCACGCTTCGATTCCTCGGTGAGGTGGAGGAAGACCTCGTGCCCGCTCTCGTCGATGCCCTCGGAGATGCGGCGGGGAGCATGGCGGGTCCGCTCCGGTGCGAGGTCGGCCCGGCAACGGCGTGGTTCAGCGGCGAACGGGTGCTCCAGATTCCCGTCGCTGGTCTTGATGAAGGGGCTGAGGCGGTACGTCGGGCGACCCTGCCTCTTGTCCCGGACTCCAACCACGGTGACGCACCATTCACCGGGCACCTGACCGTCGCCCGCTCGAAGCAGCATCGGTATGACAGAGCGGCGCGCGCAGCCCTGGCTGGGGTTCCCTTCGCCGCGTCTTTTGACGTCAAGTCCTTTGACTTGGTGGCCTCGCTCCTCTCGTCGGAGGGCCCCCGATACACGACGCTGGCGAGAATGCCCCTTCGAAGGTGATCGGGGCCCGAGCTGCGCTGAATCAGCCGGTGTCCGGGTGGGTCGGTGTGGTCTTGTTCTGCAGGAGGTTGTCGAAACCATCAGGGATCGACAAGAGCCCCGGCGTGGTGCCGGGTACATCGGTCAGGCCGTACTGCCAGACGATGGAGTTGGTGGTCGGGTCGATGACCACCATCCGGTCCCGATAGTCGTCGTTGACCATGATGAGACCATTGGGCAGCCTCTCGGCAAGCGAGGGCTTCTTCGAGCGCGGCATCTCCGGACATCGCGTCGTAGAGCCACGTGACCTGACCTTGCCGGGTGAACTCGAGGATGCGACCTTCAGCCGGCGGGTCGTAGTCGGTCATCAGGTAGAGGTTGGCACCGAGTTGTTGGGGATCGGACGGATAATTGACCGTCGGTATGTGGATCGTCCACACCAGCTTTCCACCGGGCGTGTATTCGGTGACCCACGAACCGTCGATCTCCGAGATCAGGACGTTCCCATTCGACAAGGGCGTGTCGCCATTGGGATAGGCGATGGAAACGGGCGGGGCGTGCGTGTCGACACCGTTGCCAATCTGCCCGGTCACTTGACCCTGCGGGGAGATGAAGAGGATCCGGTTGTTCGAAGCGTCGGCCACGGTGATGGCGCCCGACTTCAAAAGATAGGCATCGTCGGGCTGGTCAAGATACCCGGCTGAAGAACCCGGCTGGCCGGGGTGACCGAACTGGAAGAGAATCTTGCCCGATGGATAACCGATCTCGACAATGGTGTGATTGTCCTCCTGATTCGAGATGATGCCGGTGCCATGCCTGATGAAGAACGCGTCATCGGGGAAGTAGAAGCCGCCCGCCGGTGCCGGCATGGTCGCCGACGGGTAACGCCATGTGGTGTCGCGGTTGGCGTCGAGAGCGATCAGCTGGTTATTCCCCCGGTCGGCGATAAGCAGGGTGCCCGCGTAGGGGGACCCCGCGCCCGACGTTCCGGCCAGCCCGCCGTAGGGACTCAACCGGAGCGAGATCACCGACTGGAGTGATCCCGAGGCGACTCCCGCCTGGTCAGCGCCGGACTGAGCGGCGACCTCGCCTCCGACCATGTATCCGATGGGACCGTGGGCCGACGACACGGTGGTGGATCCCGCAAAGGCATCGGCTTGGGGCAGGAGGCCGGCGTTGAGAACCTTGCCGGTGGAGGGCACGTACGCGTCGATCTGGGTGAGAGTCGCTCCCCCGGGGACCTGACCCCCCGCCACATACAGCGTCCCCGCCAGCAGGAAGGCTGAAGCCCCATAGAGGGGCCCGGGCAGATGCCCCACGACCTCGGCCTTGTGGGTGGCTGGATCGATCATCTGGATGTCGTTGGTGGCCACGACGGTCGTGCCGGGCGATCGGATCTCGCCCCCGAACGCGTAGATCTTGCCGGCGTCCGAGACGACCGCCGGGTAGCGAACTGGGACAGGCAGGTTGGCCACGCTGGTGAAGTGGGTGCCGTCGTTGGTGGCGAGAACGCCCGGCAGGTAGGTGGCGCCGTCATACCCGCCGACCACATAAGAAGTGGTTGAAGAGCGTCCGTTGGCCGGCTGGGTGACCGTGGCGACGGACAGGTCCGAACGCGGTTGAGGAAGGTGGCTGACCACCACTCCGGCACCTCCCTGCCCGCCGGGACCGGAGGGGTACGACTGAATGGTCGCCACCGTGTCAGGCGACCCGCCACCGAAGACGTAGGTGGAGTGTCCAATGACCGTGCCAGCCGCGTCGTGGACGGCCGCGGCGAGCGAGCCCACGGTGGAAATGGTGCCGGTCTGCACGTTGATGGTGGACACCGAGTCGAGCGAGTCCCCAGCAGGGTTGATACCTCCGAGGACGGTCAGGCCGTTGCTGCCCGCCACCACCGTCTCACGCGAAACGGGCACCGGAAATTGCCACGACTCGACGCCGGCTTCGATGGAGCCGGGGCCGACTCGGTGCACCGGCCGTGAGGTGTTGTTCGTCGAAACCGACCGGACGGGCGACGGTGACTTCGACCCCCCCGGCCACGCGACCACCACGATCGTGGTGATCAGAGCAACGACCAGGACGGCGCCGGTAGCAGCCTTAAGGCGTTGCCGGCGGATCCGGCGTGCTCGTTGGGCTCGGTTCTCCACGGTCTCCTTACTCACACCTGCTTACTCACACCTGCACAAAGTGCTCTGCGTCACGAGCGACGTCGACGGTTCTGGCACGGTAGTTCCCCAACCGGCCCCGGCTGGGCGATCGGGATCACGCAGGTAAAAGATGGCCAGGGATCTCGGTGCTCTCGCCACGCACCAGGACTCACGTAAAGTCGGAACCACCATCGATATTGAGATTCGCGCCCGTCACGTATGTGTTGGCCTGGGAACACAGAAACGCAACGAGAGGCCCGATCTCGCTCGGATCAGCGGCCCGACCGAGGAGAGCCGGATGCCCGAAATCCTCCCGGATCACCCGCATGGCGTCGACCAGGCTCTCAGGGTCAGCGTGGCGCTCCGGGGGGAGACCACGTAAGTAGTCCTTCAGACCCTCGGACAGGAATGAGCCGGGCGAGACCGTGTTCACCAAGATCCCGTCTGCAGCCAGAGAGCCAGAGAGATTCTTGCTCAGGCTGGTGAGGGCGGCCTTGGCCGCCGTGTACGCCACGATGCTCGCTGACTGGCGTTTGGTCGAATGGGCCGAGATGTTCACGATGCGAGCCCATGATGCCGAGCGCAGGAGTGGCAGTGCGGCTCGTACACACCGTGCCGCGCTCACGGTGCCGATATCGAAGGTCGCCTGCCACTCGTCGTCATCGACGTCTTCGAACAACCCGATACCGACGTCGACCGGCCCGGCGGCATTGACGAGGATGTTGAGCGATTCCCATCGCTCGCCCAGCGTTTCCAGAGCACGCTCCACCGACTCCCACGACGTGAGGTCGGTGGCCAGGCCCACCGCATCCGGGGCGCCGAGGCTCCTCAATGAGTCCACCGTCTCATCGAGCGCGCCTTGCGTCCGAGCCAGCACCGCAATCCGGGCACCCTCACCGGCCAGACTCTGCGCGACGGCCCGTCCCATCCCTTTGGATCCACCGGCGACGACGGCTGTGGCGTCAGCCAGACCCAGGTCCATCGCTCTCCATCGATGGCATTGATCAAGACACTCCGGCTGACGAGGACTCGATGTAGGGAGCAAGGAGCTGAGCCAGAAGACGGCGCTGGCGTTTCACCCGATCCTGTTTCGGCACCAGTGCGTCGTACGACATCGTTTCGAGCAGCTGCTGATTGAGTCCGAAGCCACGAAGGACCATGAACACCGTCGTCGACAGATCCGGAATCTTCGCCGCCCCTCCGAGTGCTTCACTCAACAACCGACGAACGTGGACATTCGAGCGCTCCGCCACCTCGAGCATGATCTTGCGGACTTGGGCACTCGTGCGGGGATCACGGTCCATGTTGAGCAAGATCTGAAGATGGGCAATGTACGCCGGCTGGGCATAGTGGCCCAGGAAGATGTCGATGAGCTGCTCCATGCGTTCGACGGCGGTCTCTCCATCGATGTGCTTGTCATCGACTGATTCGACGAATTGGCCGGCCACGCTCTGGAGCACCGCCAGCATCAAGGCTTCTCTGGTCCCGAAGTAGTGCTGGATGACGCCCCACGTCACTCCGGCCCGGCGGGCGATCTCATTGGTGCTGGCTCGATAAAAGCCCAACTCGAGAATGCAGCTGACGGTGGCGTCGATGACGCGCTCCCTCGCGGCGAGATCGCCATTGGTCGATGGGGTTCGTTCAGCCACCTCGCGCTTCGCCGCGGTAGGGATCTCGGGTCTCCTCACGCCGCAACTCTACGGCGGCCCTTGTCGGTGCTATGCACCTATGGTACCTTTTCCATTGTAGTTACTATGGCATCTGGATCAGAGCCACTCCGGACTCTCGCTGGTGGGGCGCCGCTGGATGCTCGAGGAGGCAACAATGACGACTCGATTGATCTCGGTGGACTCGCACGTGAAGATCCTTCCCGAGCAGATCAAGGCGCACATGCCGTCCAGGTACCATTCTTTTTGGGATGGTGCCGTGGCGGCGGAACGGGCCAAGCACCTTGAGGAAATGGGTGGAATGGACCCGTCGGTACTGGCCGGGGAATTCAACCACGAGGCGTTCTCAGACCCCGGTTACCACGATCCGCATGCCCGTCTGAAGGCCATGGATCGCGATGGCGTTGATGCAGAAGTCCTCTACAGCGAGGTCAGCGCCTTCCGCAACTATCCCTTCATGAGCGAGGGCTGGAAGGAAGCCTCCGAGGCCTTCAATCGTGTCATGTCGGACTTTGCCTCGGTTGAGGCCAGCCGGTTCGTGCCCGCCTATCAGGTTCCACTCATCGAGCCCGAGTTCGCCGTGAAGCAGGTGCTCGCGCTCGCCGCCGAAGGGGCGCGAGCGATCCACATTCCAACCTTTCCAGCCGAGGTCGGTCTCCCCGAATATCATGACGCGCGTTACGACCCGGTCTGGGCGGCGATACAGGAGACCGGAATGTCGATCAGCCAGCACCTCGGGCTGGTCGAGTCACTGTGGGATCTGTTTCGCCGCGATCCGACCCCACAAAAGGGCATCTTCACGTCACAGCCGGTGTTTCGTTTGGCGGAAACCATCGGGTTCTGGATTCTCCCCGGTGTGCTGGCCAGGTTTCCCGAGCTGAAGGTGGTGCTGGTCGAGCCCAGCCTCGGATGGGTCCCGTTCTACCTCGACCAGCTCGACAAGATGGCCAGCGGGCCGTATGACTTCCCTGCGCTCGATGACAAACCGAGTAGCTACTTCCACCGGCAGATGTATTTGACCTTCGTCAGCGACCAGCGCGGTCTTGAACATCGGCGGGAACTCGGTGTCGACCGCATCATGTGGTCCACGGACTTTCCGCATCCGGCCACCACGTGGCCGAATTCGCAGAGCATCGTCGAGAAGGATTTTGCAGGCATTCCAGAGACGGAGCGGGACCTCATGGTCGCCGGCAATGCCTCCCGGCTCTACGGCCTGTAGCCTCAGTCGCTTCCACCGGGAGGAGGTGTAATGGAGAACGCTTTGTGGCATGAGGAGCGGCTGCTCATCGGCGGAAAGCTCATCGAAGCGACCGGGGGTGCCACCTACGAGAACACCAATCCCGCCACCGAAGCAGTGATCGGCACGGCCGCAGACGCAGATGGTCCCGACGTTGACGCCGCAGTCACAGCGGCGCGCCAAGCCTTCGACGAGACATCGTGGTCGACGGACCACTCATTCCGGATCCGCTGCCTGCGTCAGCTGCAGGAGCAACTGACCAAACATGTCGACGAGCTGCGGCAGACGATTGTGGCCGAGGTCGGCGCTCCACTTGCCCTGACCTATGGTCCACAACTCGACACGCCGGTCAACTCGCTCTCGTGGATCGCTGATCTGGCGGAGCGGTATGCCTGGCGCCAGGAACTCGGCGACAGCACGGTCTTCGGGGCGCAGACCGACCGGTTCGTCCTCCGCGAACCTGCCGGCGTGGTGGCGGCCATCGTGCCGTGGAACTTTCCGATGCAGATTCAACTGGCCAAGGTGGGTCCGGCACTGGCGGCCGGCTGCACCGTCGTCCTCAAAGCTGCGCCCGACACACCCTGGACCGCCAGCCTGCTCGGTCGAATCGCCGCCGAGGAGACCGACATACCTCCCGGCGTACTCAACGTCATCACATCTTCTCGGAACCAGATGGGCCAGCAGCTGGTGGAGGACCCGAGGGTCGACCTCGTGTCGTTTACCGGCTCAACGGCGACCGGTCGAACGATCATGGCCGCCGCGGCGCCCACCTTGAAACGGCTGTTCTTGGAACTCGGGGGCAAGTCGGCACTGGTCGTTCTCGACGATGCCGATTTCGCTCTCGCGTCGGTCCTCGCCGCCTTCCAGGTGACGACGCACGCCGGGCAAGGGTGTGCCATCACCAGCAGGCTGCTCCTGCCCCGGGCCCGCTATGACGAAGGCGTCGAAGCGGTGGCGACCGCGCTCGCCGCGATGGCGTACGGAGACCCCACTGACGCCTCCAATCTGATGGGTCCCCTGATCAGCGAGAAGCAGCGTCAGCGGGTCCTCGGCTACATCACCGCCGCCGTCGACCAGGGGGGAACGGTCGTGACCGGCGGCGGCATCCCTTCGCATCTGCCAACCGGGTACTACGTCGAGCCCACGCTCATCTCGGGGCTGAGCCCCGATGCCACCCCGGTCCGAGAGGAGATCTTCGGGCCGGTACTGTGCGTGCTCCCCCACGACGGGGACGACCACGCCGTCGCCCTGGCCAATGACTCCATCTACGGCCTGTCGGGAGCGGTGGTCGGATCTGATCTCGATCGGGCTCGACAGGTTGCCGCCCGGCTTCGCACGGGCACGGTCGGGATCAACGGGGCACAGTGGTACGCCGCCGACGTGCCGTTCGGCGGCTACAAGCAGAGCGGGCTGGGGCGGGAGTCGGGAATAGCCGGCTTCGAGGAATACCTCGAGACCAAGAGCGTGGCCGAACCGGCATGACCGGCCTTCTTCAGTGAGCTAAGAGCAGAAGCCCGCGACCTCGAGGCTGCAGTGCGGCGTCGGTCACCGGGAGAACGGGACTTTCGAGAGCCCGCGGATGTTCGTCGAGTGGAATCGCTCCAGCCCCTCCAGGTCGACGTCGTAGAGCGGGAACCGCCGTACCAATTCCTCGAGGGCGATGCGGGTTTCCAGCCGGGCCAACGGGGCTCCGAGGCAGAAATGGATGCTGTGGCCGAAGGCCAGGTGTCGCTCGATGGGGCGGTCGGCGATGAAGCGATCCGGCTCGTCGAACGCCCGGTGGTCGCGATTGGCCGCCCCGTTGATGAGGAGGACGATCGCCCCCTCCGGGATCTCCTCGCCGTGGCGGGAGATCGGATGGGTGGTCACTCGACCCTGGTAGTGCGACGGTGGGTCGAACCGCAAGAGTTCTTCGACGGCGTTGGGCCAGAGGGCCGGATTCTCAACCAGGCGGGAGCGCTCATCGGGGAACTGCGCCAGGACAACCGTACCGGTGGCGATCATCTTGGCCGTGGTCTCATTGCCGGCCACGCCGAGGAGTAGGCAGAAGGCCACAATCTCGTCGTCCGTCAGCCGCTCGGATTCACCATCGCTCCCGACGATCTCCGCCTGGGTGAGGGCAGTGGTCAGGTCATCGGCCGGGAGCTTGCGCCGAGAGGCAATCAGCTCGCTGAAGTACACATAGAGCTCGGCGCCGGCCGCTCTGCCGTCGTCGGGCATGGCCATCGAGCCATCCTCACGATGCAGGAGTCGATCGGAGAGAGCCTTGAGACGGTGATTGTCCTCGGCCGGAGCGCCCAGGAGCGCGGCGATGACGGCCATCGGGAGTTTGCCCGCCAGGTCGGCCACAACCTCGCCGCCGCCCGACTCCACCAACGGGTCGAGCCAGCCAACACACATCGATCGGATCTTTGCGTCGAGCTCGGCCACGCGCCTCGGGGTGAAGGCTCTTCCCACCAGTCTGCGTAGCTGCTCGTGGCGAGGTGGATCGTGGAAGATCATCATGTCGGGAGGCGGCGAGCCACTTTGGATCTGTTCGATGACCGTGCCCTGAGCAGAGCTGAAGGTGGCCCAGTCCCCCAACCCGGCCAGGACGTCGTCGAATCGAGTGAGGGCCCAAAAGCCCAGGTCCGGGTTGTGATAGAGCGGTGCTTCGTCCTGCATCCGCCGGTAATGCGGGAAGGGGTCCTCGTGCAGTTGATAGGACGAGGGGTCATACACCAGGGTGGTATCGGTCATGTTTCCTTGACTTCCTCGGGACCGGCAGAGGCCGTCCTGCCGTCGAAGCGCATGAGTCCCTCCCCGGGTCCATCTGCCATAACCAAGTCCTCGTTCGCATGCATAGTACACACTATGGGTGGCGGGCCGAGAAGGTGGGTGGGCCATCCGAGAGCAATCCGATTGGGTGATGGCTGACGAGACGGCTCGTTCAACGGCGGGCCCCCGGAGGCGCAACGGAATCGATCCAACGAAGCACACGCCGCCAGAGATCGAGTCGGGTATCGGCCACATTGTGGTTGTGTCCGGCGCCCGACAGCACGAACAGCGTCAGGTCACGGCACGCTGGGAGCTGCCCAGGGAGGGCGGCGATGTCTCCCGCGATGTCGTGCTCACCCAGCGCGACCAACGTGGGTACGTCTATCTGATCGAGTTCAGGCTGTATTGAGCCGGGAACCAATGCGGTCATGCCAACCAGCGCCAGGAGCCTCGTGTCGGCTTTGGCCATGGCCACCTCGATCTGACCAGCCGGCCCGTCAGACGACACCATGCCCGAACGCGCACTCGACCACTGCGGCAGTGGGTCACCGAAACGAGTTCGTACGAATTCGGGCAGGGCGCGCACGAGGTCATCCGGCCGATTCGTGAAGGCGGCCTCCTCGGCGGTCAGCACAGCGGGAAGCCCGCCATTCGAGAATCCGAGGAGCGCCACTGCTCCGTACGTCCGGTGGCGTCCCTGCTGGCAGGCCACCAGCAGGCCACCGGCTGAGTGACCAACGCCCAGGGTGATCCGGAACTCGGTCGGCACCACGCCCGGGATCCCTCCGACGGCGAGTCGCTCGATCATCTCCGTCACCACAAAGTGAAGGACGTCGGCTACCGCACGGGGCGTCAACTCGTACCCGTCATCGGGCAGATCGCTTTGACCGACCCCCGGAGGATCGATGGTGAGGACCACGTGGCCACGTTCGGCGGCGAACCTGGCCATGGAGTACGGGCCCACCGTGGGCGCGACGTCGAGATCGAAATAGTCCCGGCTCATCCCCCCACCGGGCACACAGCACCACAGGATGCAGTCTTGGTCTGCTTCGGCTTCGGTCGGAACGAACAGATCGGCGGATACCAGCCGGCATCCGGGTGGGGCGTGCCCGCTCACATCGATCGTCACGGTGACCTTGCGAGGGCTGACCGTCATCGGACCCCTTCCGTGTGCTGCGCCAGCCACGGTTCGGCGAACAAGGCGCAGATGGCTATGGGCGCCGCAGGATCACGCCGGTTCGGTTGGCACACACCAGGGCCGTGGTCGGATTCTCCACCTGGTTGGACGAGATGCCGCGCAGCTGGCGAACCGCCTCGACCGTCAGGTTCAGTCCGTGGATATACCCCTCACCGATCAACCCGCCGTTGGTGTTGCTGGGCAGGCTTCCCTTCAGGCCGAGTTGCCCATCGGCGATGAAGTCTTTGGCTTCACCGAAGCCGCAGAATCCGAGCCCTTCCAACTGCATCAAGAAGATGGGCGAGAAGGCGTCGTAGATCATGGCGACGTCTATCTCGGATCGGGCGATGCCGAAGCCATCGAAGAGTCGCCTGGCCAATGCCACCGAACCGCTCATGACGGCGAGATCCGGTTGATAGTGGTTGCTGGCGATCTCCTCTTCGAACAGCCCTGCGCCGGCGGCGGCGGCGACCTGGACGGGCCCTTCCGAATCTCGGGCACGCTCGGCACTCGTAATCACCAACGCCACCGAACCGTCGGTCTCCTGGCAGCAATCGAACAAACGGATCGCCGGCTCTGCGATCCAACGTGACGCTTGGTGATCCTCCAGGGTGATCGGCTTCCCGTAGAAGTGCGCATTGGGGTTGTTGGCGGCGTACTCCCGGAATTGCACCACGGCGCGCCCGAAATCCTCGCTCTCGACGCCGTAGGTGTACATGTAGCGGGTGGCATTGAGCGACATCCACGACGCGGGCGTGAAGACTCCGAACGGTGCGCACCATTGCATCGCCGTGGTGCCGGAGTGCGACGAGGTCGGTGAGCCTCCCACGCTGGCGCGCCCGAATCGCGTGCCCGAGCGGGCCTTCACGGCGCGGTAGGCGACCACGACGTCGGCGGCGCCCGAGGCAACGGCAGCGGCGGCATGCAACACGACCCCCTGTGATCCCCCGCCGCCGTAGGGGACGCGGCTGGAGAAGCCGATCTCCGGGATGCCCAATCCCCGGACGAGCTCTGTCTCTTCGACCGGATCGATGGTGTAGCTCACCAAACCATCGACGTCGGCCACGGAGAGCCCGGCGTCGGCCAGCGCGGCCACGATCGCTTCGCTCGCCAGTTGGGTCTCGCTCCGGCCGGCGGCCTTGGAGAACTCGGTCTGGCCGATGCCCACCACCGCGGTCGAACCGGCGAGCACCTTGCTCATTGGGCCACCGCCAGCGGCGTGAAGACCGGCACGGCCATCTCGTCTCGTGTCGGCTCGAATCGCACCCGTACCGGCAACCCGATGCTGACCTCATTCGGCTCGATGTCCATGAGATTCGACACGACGCGGACGCCCTCGTCGAGGTCGACCAGGACGGCGATCACGGGATAGTCGAAGGCAGGATTCTGGGGATGGTGCAAGATCGAGTAGCTGTAGACCACTCCGGTCCCGGCGAGATCCACGATGTCATATTCGACCGCATGGCAGGTCGGGCACATCGGTCGTGGCGGGTGACGGAGTTGCCGGCATCGGCTACATCGTTGAGCCACCAGCCTTCCCTCCCGCGCTGCGTCCCAAAAGGAGTGGTTGTCTTCGGTCAGGATCGGTGCCGGTCGCCCCGGCGCACCAGGCTCGCTCATGGCTCTGTCGGCGTCGCTGTCGCTGTCGCTGTCGCTGTCGCTTCGAGAATGACGCGTTCAGTGGCCAGGTCGTCGATCTCCGCCGGCGAGTACCCGTGTTCGAGGAGGATCTCCCGGGAGTGTTCACCACACATCGACGGGCCTCGTTGAATCACGCACGCCGCCGGCGAAAGATTGACGAGCAGGCCAGGATCCTCAAACCGGCCCACGCTGCCTGACCAGGTTTCGGTCACGAGTTGCGACGCCTTCGCCACGGGATCGTCGAAGATCGAGCGACAGAATGTCTCGTCGACGATCTCGACGGGAACACCCGCGCCGTCGAGCAGGGCAAAGCACTCCGCCGCCGTACGACTGGCCAATTGCGATGTGAGGAGCTCTTCGACTCGCTCGGCGTCCTCGATGACGACATCGAGACCGTCCACCACCTTGCCCAAGCGGGCTCGCTCCTCCGCCGAGACCGCGGCCAGGAACACCCAGAGATCGTCGGCCGCCTGGTACATCCGGTAGAACGGCGACAACCCGTACTGGTCACCATCGACGTGGTCCCAGTCTCCCGGTGTTCCGTCGGCGTGGATCCAGGCATACGACGTGTGGAGCAATCCTGCATTGACGATCGAGGTGCTCACGGCCTGGCCCTCACCGGTCTTGTCACGGTGGTAGACCGCGGCGGTGATGGCGATGGCCGCCAGGAGCGCGTTGCCGGTGTCCCCCATGTTGGACCGACTCCACAGGGGCGGGTTCCCGGTGTCACAGGCTCCGTCCTCCCACTCTGTTCCGGTGAGTGCCGCTGCGTTCTGATCCGTCCCGGGCAGTTCCGACCTCGCACCCTTTTCGTAGCCTCGTGTGTTGCAGTAAATGAGCCGCGGATAGCGCTGCCTCAGCGTCTCGTAGTCGATCCCAAGGCGAGACGCTGCTCCCGGCCGCCAATTCGTCGCCACCACATCCGCGGCCGCGATGAGCCTCTCGAGGGCATCGCGACCCCTCTCGTCCTTGAGGTTCAGCGCGATGCTCCGCTTCCCTCGATTGGTGCCAAGTCCCATATGGGTCCCGGCCCAGTAGGTGTCGTGAAGGGCATTGACCTTGATCACGTCTGCACCCAGGTCTGCCAGGGCTCGGCCCGTGAAAGGCCCGGCGACACCCAGTCCCAGGTCGAGCACCCGGATCCCGGCCAGTGGGGCCGCCGTGTTGGATCCGCTGGCCTTGCTCTCGTTCGCCACATCACCCTTTCGGGCGGCGACCGCTTCGGCCAGGACATCGGCCGTGTGCTGGCCCGACCGAGGCGCCGGTCCAGCGACCGCGCCCGGGGTGGCGGAAAACTCGAGCAGCGGGCCGGCGTGTCGGATACGACCAACCTCGGGGTCGTCCACTTCGACCACACAGCCGTCGGCCAGGAAGGCCTCGTCGGCCAGGGCTTCCGCGGGAGAGCGAACGGTGCTCATGCCCAGTCCGGCGCCCGCCGCGGCTTCGTCCCATTGCGCGGCCGGAAACTTCTTGAAGGCGTCCGCCAGAAGAGGATGGAGGAAGATCCCGGTCAGGAGCCCGTCCGGCTCCATCGACACACGATCGGGATCGTCGCGATAGGCCGCATCGAGCCCGACCGAGCCGAGCTCTTCGTTCTCGGCCTCGGCCAAGACCCATCGGGGGCGCAGCGTCCAGTGATGCACCCATTTGCCGTCCGCGCATTGATAGATGCCCTCGATCGACCTCGAGTCGGTCGGCCACATCCAGTACAGGGGAGCATCCGGATTCTCGACTCGCTGCCAGTTGAGCGACACGGCGGCCAGCGCGCCCTGCATGAGCGAGGTCGTGACCCGTTGCCCGGATCCTGTCACCTCCCGCGCGTGGAGAGCTGCGGCCAGACCCAAGGTGGCCAGATAGGTCGCGCCGATACTCGGCCACGGCGACCGCGGGAAAATGGGGCCCGGACGATCCGCCCCCCGAACGAGGCCTTCGGGCGCATCGAACTCGGGGTGTGGGCCCGGGCGGCCACAGATGTACTCCATGGCGGTGCCCTTGCGGCCCTTCTGGTCGTAGAGCAGGCCGGTCCGGGCAGCCACCAGCCCGTCGTAGCCGGGGCGATCCCGGTGCCGCTCGTGATCGCCGTACCCCGTGATGGAACAGGTGATCACCTTGGAATTGAGCTCGCTCAACGTTGGGTGGTCAAGGCCAAGACGAGCGGTTGTCCCCGGAGAAAAGCTGTCGACGACGATGTCGGCCTTGGTGGCCAGAGCCAGAAACGCCTGACGACCCTCGGTCGATTGCAGGTCCAGCCGGGCGCTGCGCTTGCCGCGGTTCCAGACCCGGTACCCGGACTGATCGCCGAACGGATCTCCCCCGGGTCGCTCGATGCGGGTCACCCGAGCGCCGTTGTCCACGAGGAACATCGTTGTCATGGGCCCGGCAGTGCCCCACGACAGGTCGAGAACGTTCAATCCTTCGAACACTCCAGCCATTTGTGATCACCTTCCCCTCGAGCCTTGATGGCCTCGCCCGGCACCATAGCACTTACTATGTGGCGGGGGTGGCGGGGGTCGAGCAACGGAGGACGTAGACCAGACGATTCGGTACCAGGCTCGACCAGCTGGCCTCAGGCCGACTCTGAGCTCAGAGAGCGATCGCCGCGGACCCGGGGCGGGTGCGCCCCCGGCTGCGGTTCAGACCAGGCCGAAGAGTTCGGCGCCGTTCCGCCAGAAGAATCGCTCCCGTGACGACTGGTCGAACCCGGACACCGCGTCAGCGAAGATCTCGAATGGGTGCCGGCCGCCTTCGGGGTGGGGATAGTCGGTGGAGAACATGAAGAGCTCGGGACCGCACTGTTCGAGCAGCCACGCTGTGTCCTCGAAGGGAAACGGCGTGAACCGCACCTGACGTCTGAGGTACTCCGAGGGCAACAACGGCAATGCCTTCAATGTCGGTTCGAACTTCGAGAACGAGCGGTGGGCGTAGTCGACGTTGCGGAGCATTCCCGGCACCCAGGTGGCTCCCAACTCGATGGCTGCTCCGTGCAGGTTCGGATGCCGCTCGAAAACCCCATCGAGAGCCAGGCAAGCCAGGAAACGCTCGGGAGAGTGGTGCACCACCGGAAAGTCCTTGGCCCGGAGATTCTCTCCTCCACCGAGCCAGTCCGTTGGGCGGGGCAGTCCGTTGTTGTGGAAAGCCCTGGGCAGCAACTTGCCCCCTCCGACGTGGAGCACGAACGGGACGCCCGCCTCGGCCAGGCGGGCCCACACCGGGTCCAGGTCAACGTGCGCCGGCGAGAAGTCGCCCGGAGCTTCCGACGGCACCCAGATCGCGGCCACGCCGCCGGCGAGCGCTTCTTCAAGGGCGATGAGGGCACGCTCGGGGTCGGCGAGGGGCAGGAACCCGACCGCCTTGAGGCGTGGGTCGGGTGCGCAAAACGCCACCATGGCCCGATTGAGTGCGTGGGTGCCCCCGTAGCGGACGTCGAGGTCCTTGCTGAAGGCGAACTGGTCGAGCGAGAAGGTGGGGAACACCAGCTGGGCGGTGATCTCCAGCGCATCGAGGACCCGTGAGCGGACGTCCGTGTCAAGGGCGCCGGGTGCCATCCACCCCTTCGGCCCGGTGAGGACATCGGCGCCAATGTCCTGATGACGGTGCTCTTCCCATAGGCCCGGGAGTTTCGCCATGAGCTCAGCGGCTTTGGAGCCCGCGGCATCGAAACTCAGTGGCAGGAGTCGGTCCCTGACGTCGGGATCTGCATATTCCCCCAACCAGTCACCGGTCTCCATCAAGTGACTGTCGGCGTCGAAGATCGTCGTGGACACGGTGTACCCCCAAAGCTCAACGTATTGATGCTCCACCCAGAATAGACCAGCCCGGCGAGACCAGACCCCGGCCGCAGGCCACGGGCACACGAGTCAGTCAGCGATGGCTCGAGGCGTCCTGGCCCCCCATTCGAACTGGCGGCAACCGTTCAGCAAATGGAAGACGTGTTCGGGCGGGCGTCCTCTGTCGCGGCACTCATTCAGGAACGACGGCGAGGCCGCGGGCCACGAAGTTCATGGCGTCCTCCAGCAGATCCGGCCTGAGGGTCTCGGGTTTGATCACCCGCATCAGCCCGATGCCCTGGAAGAGGGCGACGATGATGCGGGCGGCATTCTCGGCCCCCACCTCGTTGTCGATCCCCCGGTCCTTGCGCCCCTCCTCGATGATCTCGGCGATGGCCCGGATGTCCCCTTCCTCCAGCTCGCTCAACCGCTCCCGGGCCACCGGATTGCGGAGGGCGTAGACGGTGAATTCGAGCGATAGGGCGCCCCAATTGTCGGGCATCTGCTCCATCTCATGGCGGATGAGGCCGACGAAGTCACCGAGCCTGGCCTCGGGCGGGACGTCGGAGTGCTCCAGCGTCTCCTTGAGGGCCGTCATCTCCCGGCTGTAGGCCGCCTCGATCAGGGCCAGGAAGAGGTCGTCCTTGTTCTTGAAGTTCGAGTACACCGCACCCTTGGTGAACCCGGCCACTGCCGCCACCTGGTCCAGCGACGCCCCGTGGAACCCCTGCTCGGCGAAGACCCGAGCGGCGGCTTCGAGCAGGTAGTCACGCGTCTGCTGTCGGCGGCGATCGGCGGTGAGGGGTTCGAGTGTCATGGGCTTGTGCTACTCGCGAGTATAGTGCATACTGATGAGTATGTACGATGCCTTCAAGTATTTCACCAAGATGGCGGAGCTGGTGGCGGATGACACCGCGCCATCGGAGACGGCGGTCGTGGCCCGTGGCCTGGGCCGGCACTACGGCCCGGTGACTGCGCTTGACGGGATCGACCTGTCCATCAGGAAAGGTGAGATCTACGGATTCTTGGGTCCGAACGGGGCCGGGAAATCGACCCTGGTCCGAGTGCTCTGCACGCTGTTGCGACCCGACGAAGGAGTGGCCTATGTGGCGGGACACGACGTGGCCCTCGAACCTCAAGCGGTCAGGAGGCGCATTGGCGTCGCCCTCCAGGAAGCCGCCCTCGACGAGAGCCAGAGTGGTCGCGAGCTCCTCGCCCTCCAGGGACGCCTCTACGGGATGGATCGTTCACGGATCCGGAGACGAATAGCCGAGGTCCTCGAGTTGGTCGACATCGGCGACGCCATCGACCGGCGGATCGCCACCTACTCCGGCGGTATGAAGCGGCGGCTCGATCTGGCGGCCGCCTTGGTGCACAACCCCGAGGTGCTGTTCCTCGACGAACCAACCACGGGTCTGGACCCGTTGAGCAGATCCGCCGTGTGGAATGAAATCCGACGACTCAACTCCGAACTCGGCATGACCATCTTCCTCACCACCCAATACCTCGACGAGGCCGACGCCCTGGCCGACCGGGTGGGGATCATCGACGGCGGTCGATTGGTGGCCGAAGGGACTCCCGCTGCCTTGAAACGCTCCATCGGGAAAGACCTCATCGTGGCCGACGTGGACCGGCTCGATCCGGCCGTGGTCCGCACGCTGGAGAAGCTGCCGGGCGTCGATGCGGTGATCCACGGAGCACGGCCGGATCATCGTCAGCACGTCCGACGGTCCCGCCGGGCTGAGTCCGGTCGCCATCGCCCTCGACAAGACCGCGCTCAAGGTGAAGACCCTGACGGTGCGTACCCCGACCCTCGACGATGTCTTCATGGAGCTGACGGGTTCCCACATTGGAGTCGGCGCCGGTCGATGACCCTCGCCCAGAGCGACATCAGAGGCTCGGAGGCTGGCTTCGGGCACGATATCGGTGCGGTGGCCGGGCGGGCGCTGCGCCAGATTCCCCGCGAACCGACGTCGGTCATCCCCGCCGTCTTTGTGCCCGCCTTCTTCTACGTGGTGAACCTGGGCGCATTGGAGAACGTGGCGCAACGGGCGGGTGGGTTCAACTACAAGGCGTTCCTCATTCCCATGGCCATCGCCTTCGCGGTGACGGGGATGTCGCGCGCGCCCACCTTGGTCACCGACATCCAAGGCGGGTACTTCGACCGGCTCTGCATGACCCCGGTCCGCCGCTCCGCCCTGCTCTTGGGACTCATGGTGGCCGACGTCGGCGTGCTGGTTGCCCTGTGCGTGCCGGTACTGGCAATGGGGTTCCTCGTGGGCGTGCGTTTCGCAACGGGTCTGCCGGGGCTGGTGGTCTTCGTCGTATTTTGTGCATTGTGGGGCCTCGTCTTCACGGGATTTCCCTATGCGGTGGCGCTCAAGACCGGCAGTCCGGCCGCGGTGAATGCCTGCTTCATCGTCTTCTTCCCCCTGTTCTTCCTGACCGATGCGGTCGTGCCCAAGGGTGCCCTCACCGGTTGGTTCTCGACGATCGCCACCTACAACCCCGTGACGTATCTTCTGGGCGCGCTGCGATCGTTGATCACCACGGGCTGGGTAGCCACGAACCTGTTGCAGGGACTCGCGGCGGTGACGGGTATCGGGGTCGTGAGCATGTCGATGGCCCTGTTGGCGCTCCGCGGTCGGATCCGACAGAACCGCTGATCGATCGACGGCTCCGCCTGCCTTTACGGCGCGCCCCTGCTCCTTGGTCGGAGCAACCGGGTGGTGGATCAGGCGCGGGCGGGTCCGGGTGGGTTGTACGTCGCCCTGCCGCGACACTCGCGTCAACCGTTGACGCTCGCCGACATGGTGAAGAAGTCTCGGCCCCACCAGGGCTCGAAGTACCGAGCCGGCGTGCCGGTCATGGACGGAAGGAGCTCGGAACCGTTGGCCCCCGAAGCTGGTCCGCTGGGCGTGGCCGGCTGGTAGACCGAGAAGTTGACCCAGTCCGTGTTGATGTCGAGCTCCATGGCCCGAACCGCTCCTGCCCGCACCAGGAGATCGGCCAGGTCGGTGACGTTGAGGCCGGGACCTCCGACATAGACGAGCGCACCGTCGGCCGTAATCCCGATGCCCGAGCGCCAGACGTAGATCGCGTTGCCCAAGGTGTTTCCCCACTGCGTTGTGTCCGCCGCGTTGAGGCCAGGAACCGGTTGGCCGCCGTCGACCAGGAGATCGAGATTTTGGCGAACCGAGACAACCGACGGCGACATGGTGACGTCACGGCCCCACTGACCGACCGTCGCCGTTCCGTTGCGGTCGATGACGAACGACGCCGCACCCGCCCGGAGAGGGAGGATCGCCTTGCCGTCCGTGTAATAGCCCCCGTTGGCTCCGTTCATGAGGAACCCGGCGTTGAAGGCGGCGACCAGGCTGCCTGCCGCGCCGGGCTGCACCGGAGCCGTGTGGGAATAGGGACCACCACCCGGAATCTGACTGCCCGAGTACAGGGTCGCCTTCAAGAGCTTGGTGTCCATCCAGGCCACGCCGACCACGTAGCTGGTGTGGATGGCGTCGGGCCGCAGCGTCGTCTCGTAGATCGCAGGAATACCCCCGACCAGCCGACCGGTGGATGACCATTGACCCTCCCCGGGAATGGCCGGGGTGGCAAAGGGTTGGATCGGAGAGGGTGGGGGCAGGTGGGCCGGGCCCGAAGCCACAGTGGCCGTCGACGCGTGCGGGGCTTGGATCGCTCCGGCCGGCGGTTTCCCACCGACGGGTGGAGGGTGGTGGATGTACCACTCCTTTTCGGCCCAGTTCACGACGGGGGCACCCCCGTGACCCCGGAACCACTCGGAAAGGCGGGAGCCGACCGAGCTTCCGAGCGCGGGGTTGAACAGGGCGCCTCCGAGCGAGACGGCTATCCAGACGGGTCGCGCTGCAAAGGGCCAGGACAACGACGACCTTGATCCGTCGGCGCCGCTGCACGGTCGAGCCGTTCGAAGGATCCGGCTGCGCCCCGGAGGTTCGTGAAGGCCCGGTCCTCAGGTCACGTCTGGATTCCTCTGCCGGCCGGACTTCAGTGTCGATGTCAGTTCGCACGATTGCGGATTAGCGGCGACGTTCGACCAGATGAAGCGCCAGACGAGGACAGGCGAGGACGGCACGACGAGCGTGATCGACCAGGGCCGGAGGTATCGCCTCCTGGTCAATGATCGGGAAGCCCCAGGGATCCAACGTGACCCACTCGGGGAACAATTCAGCGCACACTCCGTGACCGTCACACAGGATGGGGTCGACCACGAGGGTGACACGCCACCTTGGCACCGGTGCGCCTGCGACCCGAGCACCTTGACCGCTGACGCGACGGGTCGTTTCCGTCACTGGAGACCGGCCTTGGGAGGAGGGACACGGCAAGAGTGCCGGCGCCTTGACCGCGCGGCAGGGACCGTGGCGAAGGTGCCTGTCCGTTTCGTCACGAAAGACCACAAGTGCGCTGCGGACAAACCGGGTGACGCCATCGGGGTGGCGGCATGCGCCACGTCCGTCGATGAGGTTGCACAGTTCGTTGATTGGTGGGAGGTGGCCCCGGAGCGATGCCGCGTTGTAGGCCAGGACCTCGAGCTGTGCCGCCAGGTCGGCCAGACCGTGGATACAGGGTCCACACTGGCCCGCACTTTGGCCTTGCATGTAGCGGACCACTCGAGCCGTCTCGGCCAGGGGGCAGTGTGTGCGGGGGAGAAGGGCGACGACCCCGGGGCCGAGGGACGAATGCAGCGCTGCGGGCGCCCTCCTCGGTCAGGCGGCAGTCGAGGAGATCGGCCATGGAGATCCAGCCCCCTCCGTAGCCGCCCAGCAGCGCCCCCCAGTACCGGTCGGCATCTTGGGTGGTGAGATCCAGGAGATCCCGCAGGAGGTTCCGATTGGAGCTTCGACCACCATCGGTTCGGCCCACCGACCGGTGATCGTGAGGAGCATGGTGCCCGGAGAGTCGGCGGTTCCCGCCGAGCGGAACCATTGCCCTCCGAATCGACTGATCATCGCCACATGAGCGAGCGTCTCGACGTTCTGGACCAGGGTCGGCCTGCCGCGTACGCCGCGATCACGAATGGACTGCAGGCCGACAAAGGTGGGGATGCGCGATTCCATCGTTGAGGGCATGCACGACCGCCGACTCCTGACCCGAGAGATAGGCATCCGGCGCGACGATCGACTTCGATCTCCACCGGGTCCACCCCGGAGTGTCGACGCTCGTCGACGGCGGCCTCGACGGTGGCGACCAGCGTTGCGGCACATAGACCACGATGCGATTCGCATTGAGTGCAGCCGCCGCGAGCGAGGCGCCGTCGAGTGGCAGATGGGGGAATCGGTCAGGAGGAAGGCGTCCTTCCGACTGGCCGGTTCACTTTCGGCCCCGTTGGCCACCACCACAGGTCGACGGACTCGTCCATCGCTGCACGGACCGCCACTTCGGCGCCGACCGGGAACCAGGCTCCACCGTGGCCACGCAGGCCGCTCCCATCGAGCTCATCGACCAGGGTCGTCCTGGCCGTGCGCAGGGAGAGCGCCCCCCAGTGGGGTTGTGCTCGGCCAGGTCGAAGGCGTCGCCGGCGACGAAAGCGCCCGAGAGGAGCCGCGGGAAGCTCGGTGCGCGGCGAGGGGCGTGTGGGCGGCTTCGGCCGACGGGGTTCTCACCGATCTCCCCCCCGAGGTTCCCGACATCGATCCGCTGACCGTGTTGTTGCTCTGATCAATGGTCAGCTGCAGGGCCAGGTCGACGTTTCCGCTCGGTCCACTGCACAGAGGCCGCGATGTTGGATCCCTCGAAGTCCCGTCACGATCCCCTGCTCGGTCGCCGAAGGTGACGCTGCTCCTCGTCATCGACACCCCTCCATTGACCGAGGGGCCGCTCAGGCGAACCACCAGAGGGGCGTTCGTGCCTTGCACGTGCATGGTCAGCTGGACCGTGATGTCCCCGGCACTATTGGGGCTCGATGTCTGGATCGTACCCGGTCACGTTCCCCGTGAAGGGGACAGCGGGGATGACGCTCGATCGACCGGAGCGTCGTACTCGGACCGTTGGCGACGCCGAGGTACCGCTCGTGCCTCCGGATGCCTGGGCGGCGAACTTGGCGTCGATCTGAGCCAGCAACGCGGTCGATGTACCCGCACGCCGTGACCAGCCGGGTTGGAGAGGCCCGGCCAGTGCGAAGACCCCGATCCCGATCACGACGACGGTGGTCGCGCCGGCCGTGGCCAGACGCCCGGCATTCGGCATGCCACGGGCCGCCACGATTCGCCATGCGACTGCGCCAACCACCGAGGCAACACAGACCACCTCGATCAAGAGCGTGATCGGCAGGCGAGTGTCGGTCCCGCTGCCCAGCCCGTGCAGCACGGCAATGGGCCAGCACACATAGGCCAGGTAATGCACGCCGCGCCAGGCACGACCTCCGATGCGGCGGCGCAGTGCACTGGTGATAGCCACCGCAAGCAAGAGGTCGAACGGCCAAGGCACCCAGACCGATCCACAGGGGCCGGTACGGAGTGAGGAAACGGTACGAAGGCGTCCAGATAGCCAATGGGCACAAACCCGTCGGCGACGGTAGTCACGATGTGGATGGCGATCAGCGCCAGACAGAAGAGCGAAAGGTTTCGGTGCATGGCCTGGGACACGAAGCGGGGCCACCGTTGCGCTGTCCAGCCAACCGAGGACGATGACGCCGAGGACCACGGTCCCCGTAAGAAGAATGAGCGAGACCAAGCCGGTGGCGCGAGTCAAATACCACAGCGCGGTGCCGTGGGAGGACACGGCGAATACGCTCGCTGTCATTGGCGGCGCGTCGCCGGTTCGGGAATCGACTCGCGTCACCCTCGGGCCAACCGCCGACTCGCATGACACGGCCGTCGAGGGCAGCCAGTCGGGCCGGGAGATGGAACGCGGCCAGCCATTCGATCGCCGCAGTGGCCTTCACCAGGCTGGCCGTCGTGGCGGCGTTTGCGTCGACACATGTCGCTGCGGCAACCGTCACGGTGCGCCACCTGGGTTCGGGCTGGCAGACCGGTCGACGGGTCGACGATGTGATGGACGTGGTAGTCACCGAGGCGCCACTTCCTCGAGGCGATCCCCGACGTCGCCAGTCCTCCCGATTCGATCGCCACCGTTTCCGACGTCGTCGGCGGCTCCGCTCACATCGGCCAGTCCGACGACAAACCCACCGGGCGGAGGCTGTCCGGCCACCGACATGTCGCCGCCGAGAGACGTCAGCACGCCACACCCGATGGTCTCGAAGACCCGTTCTGCGATGCGATCCGCCGTGAGAGCCTTGGCGGTGGCCCCGAGATCGAGCACCGTTCCCTTGGGGAGACGGAGCGTCCCGGCCGATTCATCGAGCTCGATACTTCGCCAACCGGGACACGGCCGTCGCCGTCGGAAGTGACCCGGCGACGCCACGGGCGATCTCGGAAAAATCTCGGTCGTAGCCGAGAGCGATCAACGCATTGCCGACGGTGGGGTCGACGGCGCCATCGGTGATCTGCGCCACCCGGAGTGCGGCGGAGACGGCGTCGAGGAGACACCCGCTGACCTTGACCGGAGCCCCGTTGGCCCGATGGACGCCGCTGATCTCTGAATCGGCCCGGAAGCGACTGGCCGCCCGGTCGATGCGGTCGATCTCGTGGTGCAGGATCTCGATAGCGCCCAGCAGGGAGCCGGCGTCGGTCACCATGATCTCGACCCGACATCCGATGCCTACGGTCCGGTAGATATGGAGGTTGTCAGCGGGCGGTACTCCGACCACTGACGTCAAGTGGCGCCCGACACGACGGGAGCCGATTGCTGCGAGTGCGTAGGCGGCGATGAGGGCGGCGACAGTTGGCCCGATCCAGAGGAACTCCCCGACGTAGACGATCCGGTCGGTGAGGTGGTTGCCGACGGCGACGTCGTACTCGGCGTGGTGGTTGCGTGACCGGGCAGCGCTCTGCTCAAGTACAGCCCCAACACGCCCGTAGCAGCCAGGACGCTGAGGCCGACGGTTTTTGTGATCCTCGGTGACCGGCCCAACGAGTCGTCCCGGCGCCTTCGGGCGATGCGGGCGTGATCCACTGTCGGCCGCGGCCGTTACGTGCCATACCTTTAAGGGTAGGGACGGAACCTGACGAATACATGACGTGATGCCCCAAGAAAGCTAATAGTTCCGTAAGACCGGACTCTCCTCGCTGAGCCGGGGAGTGCGCGCCTCGCCTTCGCGCGTCATGCCCACGTCATGTATGGCGGGTAGACAGTGACCGTGCGAGTGCTGGTCGCTGAGGACGATGAAGGGCTGCGATCCGTCCTCGAGCGGGGACTGCGTGAGAACGGCTACGCGGTCGACACCGCGGGCGATGGGGAGCAGGCTCTGAGGTATCTGGATACCTACGAATATGAAGTGGCGATCCTTGATTGGCGGATGCCGAAGGTCTCGGGCCTCGACGTGATTCGTCGGCTTCGCCTCCGGGGCGCGGCGCTTCCCGTCTTGATGCTCACGGCCCGAGATGCGCCCAGTGATCGGGTGGCTGGGCTGGACGAAGGGGCCGATGACTACCTCGTCAAGCCGTTCGACTTCTCAGAGTTGCTGGCGCGAGTGCGAGCGCTGCAGCGACGGGGCGAAGCGATGCAGTCACTCGTGATCAGCGTCGGCAGCCTTCAGCTCGACACAGTGACCCGGGAAGTCTCGGTCGGTTCCCTTCGACCGCGCCTCACCGCCACCGAGTTGTCGCTGCTCGAGATCTTGATGCACCGGTCGCCGGCCGTCGTCTCGCGTCGTTCGATCGCGCTGGCGGTATGGAACGAAGAGGCCGACGCCCTTGGATCCAACACACTCGACGTCCACCTGGCGCGCCTTCGCGCCAAGCTCGCCGCGAGCGGCGCCAAGATCGAAGCCGTCAGGGCCGTCGGCTACAGAATCGTCGCCGCATGACCGTTCGGCGATGGTTGCGGAATCCCTATTCTGCCCACGCGGTCCGGGTGGCGATCGTGGCCTCAGTGGTCATCGCAACGATGTACGTGTGCGTCGTCGCCGCTTTCGACCTTGTCGACCGGCACCGGCTCGTGCGCCAGGTCGATAACCGTCTGGACCAACGACTGGATCAGGTCGTCGGCAATCCGGCGAACCGCACGATCGATCGGCGACTATCAGAACGCTCACGACCGGGACGAGGCACCGGTGTATCTGTGGCAGGCCGGGGCGGCTGGGCTTCCGAGCGCCCTGACGCCGGGAGCGCCGTCGTTGTCCAAGTCCGATTGGTCGCCGTCGGGGCGGGCCGTGGTGGCCCACCTCGGGACTGAGTCCCTTCGCCTCCAATCACGGCGCGTGGGAGGCCGATGGCTCATTGCGGGAGAGAGCCTGGCCGAGGTTGACCACGTCGAGTCCGACCTGCTGGCGGTCGAGGTCGTGGCGGGTCCGGTGCTTCTCATCGCGGTGTTCCTCGGCACCCTGCTCATCGGCCTCAAGGCCGCCAGCCCCGTCGAACAGGCGCGCCGTCGCCAGCTCGAGTTCACCGCGGACGCTTCCCATGAGCTCCGGACACCACTCAGCGTCATCGAAGCGGAGGTGAGCCTGGCCCTCAGCGGTACGCGAACGGTGGACGACTATCGCGACTCGCTCGAAAGGGTCAGCCGGGAGAGCCTGCGTCTCCGGAACATCGTCGAGGACCTCTTGTGGCTTTCCCGATTCGATTCACAGCCACCACCACCTGGAATCGAGCCGGTGGACGTCTCGACCATCGCCACTGCGTGTGCCGATCGCTTCGATGCGGTGGCCCAGCGGCGTGACGTCACCCTCTCGGTGCTCCACCGCGGTGAGGGTCAAGCCTGGATCAGCGCACCACCCGAATGGATCGACCGGCTCACCGCGGTGCTGGTGGACAACGCATGCCGGTACGCCGGGAGGGGGGGCACGGTGCACATCATCGTGACCGTCGCCAGCAACCGGGTCAGCCTGGCCGTCGAAGACAGCGGGCCCGGTATCGCGCTCGAGGAGCGCGGAAGGCTCTTTGACCGCTTTCACCGGGCCACGGACGAGGGGAATGGCTCGGGTCTCGGCCTCGCCATCGCCGACTCGGTTGTGCGGGCAACCGCTGGTGAGTGGCGGGTCGACGACGCCGAGCTCGGAGGTGCCCGCATGGAAGTCCGATGGCACCGATCTCAGGGCATTCGAGACTCCGGTGACCGGACCGGACCGTCCCAACCGGCCGCAGCCGCCGTCGACGCCTGAGAGACAGTCAGCGCTCGGGTGACTCCCGCCGCGCAGCCCTTGACACCAGTTCGACCCCGTGGCGCAGGGTCGACCCCCGTGGCCGGAGGGCCGAGCCCGGGGCCGACGACCAGGCCTAATCGCCGTAGGATGCGCCCATGGCGCCGCGACCCTTGCCCAGCAGGAGCGCCAGACACTGTGTGATCTGTTGGTCGAGCTCGGTCCCGAAGCGCCGACATTGTGTGCCGGTTGGGTGACCGCCGATCTGGCCGCCCATCTGGTCGTCCGTGAGCGACGGCCCGACAGCGGCCCCGGACTGGTGTGGCCCCCGCTGGCCGGACACACCGACAAGGTCCGTCGTTCCGTGAGAGATCGCACGTCCTGGGAGGACCTTGTCGCCACGGTACGCCGCGGCCCGCCGTTCCTTCTGCGTCCCTTCGACGGAGCGATGAACACCGTCGAGTACTTCATCCACGTGGAGGATGTCCGCCGGGCGCAGGCGGACTGGGAACCCCGCCCGCTCTCCCCGGAGATGGCCGACGCCCTGTGGACTCGTCTTGGGCCGGGGGGGATGGCGAAGAAGGTCGCCGCGACAGTCGTGCTCGCCTCACCGGGACGTCCCGAGAAGGAGGGCGGCACCGGCCAGCGTGTTGTCCTCACGGGCGACCCGGGGGAACTCACGATGTTCGGAGCCGGGCGCCAGGGTGCAGCGAGGGTGGAGATCACCGGTGACGCCGATCTCGCGGCTCAACTGCGCGCCGCCGCTCTCGGCGTGTAGCGCCGGTAGGACCATCGCTTCTCGCTACGACTCGCCATGCCTCGCCTCGCGGTGACGAGCCACGTGTCGCTCAGGCCGTGGCGATGGCGCCTTCGAGCACCCGAGCCATGCCGGCCATGCCCACCGCGCTCGGGTGCAGCGGGAAGGTGCCCGGCGACGGGACGATGGGCTCGACCCATCGGCTGGTGGCCGACGTGCAGGCATTGTGGGCCGCGCTCGGTGTCGCCATGTTGACGTAGCCATCCCCGGCGGCCGAGGCATCGCGGGACAACGTGTCATTCAGGTCCGCCTCGATGCCGCGGACATAGTCGAGGTCCGGTGACGAGAAGGGCAGCATCGGCCAGCAGCCCCTGCCATTGGCCGGGACGATGTCCGGATACCCGACGACGAACACCCTGGCCAATGGCGAGCGGGACCTGACGTCGGTGAGCAGAGCGGCGACCCGGTCGCCCACCTGGTGGACCATGGCCATCAGCTCGTCGACGCCGTTGACGGTGTAATGCGACCGGCAGCTCCAACCGACCTTGGTGGCGCCCCAAGGGGTGACGGCGGCGCAATTGGCCACGACCGACGAGAAGCCCAGATCGTTGCCGCCGATGCCGAGCGACACGAGCGCGGTCGACGGACCGAGCGCCGACAGCTGGGCCGGGATCCCCGATCCCTGGGACGCATCGAGATCCTTGGTGGAGGCACCGAGACAACTGACGTCATCTACCGCGACGCCGAGGGACTGGGCCACGATCGTCGGGTAGTTGTCGGATGAGCGTTGACAGGCGGCCGGGGCGGAAGGGTTGGTCCGCGGGCCGAGCTGCGCCGGGAGGCCCGGGCCAGAGGTGTAGGAATCGCCCAAGGCAACATAGAACGGCGATCGGCTTGAGGCACCGGCGGAGGCACCGGCGGTGCCGGTAGCGATACCCGAGGTCGACAGCAGAGCCGTGACCGCCGTCACCAGCGTGGCACCGAGTGTCAGGGCCAGATGCCGGACGCGCCATCCGAGTGTTTTGGGCGATCCGACCACACCCGGAGCGCGAGGGAGCAGTGCAGGGAGGCGCGACATGGCGCCTGGATGTTAAATGAGCGACTCCCGCAGGGGACGTCGCCCGTGAACCAAGGACCTCTCTCCATCCGCCGCAGAAACACCCGGGGCGGTGGCGAACGAGGCGGCCGACGGTCGACCGTGCTCCCTCCCGTCTCTTCACTCAGGCGAGAAGCTTGGCCTTTTCGGTTTCGAACTCGGCCTCGGTGAGCGCGCCGGAGTCCTTCAACGCAGCCAGCTGGGTGAGCTGGGCAATCTTGTCCGGCTGGGCGGGAGCGGCCGGGGCAGCCGCCGGGGCCTCTGCCACCGGCGCCGCTTGAGCCTCCTGCGCCTGCGCCGCATTCTTATTGGCCACGTGCGCCCCTACGGCTGCGGCGGTACCGGCCACCACGGTCGTCCGAACTGCCATCCGCGCTATCGGACGTCGTCTCATCATGTCGTTTCTCCTGTCTCGATCGAGGGGTTCATTTCAAACTGCCGCTGGGAGCGATTCCAGGGCGGGGGCGATGAGTTCGTGAGGGATACGAGCGCCCTCGAGGACAACTCCGCCCGCGTCGCGAACGGCTTCGGCGAACTTGGTCGCCCACACGTCCTCCCAGATCAGGAGCGCGCATGAGCTGTTGGGCTCGAGGCTGGCGGCCACGTGCGCCACGTCACTGTCACCGATGAGACCACCGACGTCGGCGTCCATCGCAATGAACTCGGCCACCCCATCCAACTCATCGACTTCGAACACGACAACCGAGCCATCGACATCCTTGCCGATGAAGATCAGATCGAGGACACGGACCGTGCCCGAGTCCACGAGAGCCTTCAGCTCCGGGGCGATCTTCCCGGTGAACTTGTTCCCGGGAAATCCGACGACGAGGTATTCGACTGGACCGATTGGCATCTGTGGGCATCCTTACGCTCTGGTTCGTCAAGGCTACAAATTTCTGCACAGTGCTGCATCACCCCGCGTGGGTGATTGTGCCACCGGCCGCCCGTCGCCTGCCGGGTCGGTTCCGGGACTCCCGTTTAGACGCCACTCTGCGCGATGACACGTCCATCAGAGATGGCTTTGAGGAGCGCGTCGTAGTCGCGCTCATTCTGGTCGGCATAGGTCTCGGAGAACGAACAGATGGCCTTGTCGAAGGTGTCCGACGATCCCAGGTAGGCGGCGATGGCGATCCGATCGCCCGAGCGGGCGTGGGCCCGGGCCAAGGTCGCGCCGCAGAGCTGACCGTAGGCCTGCATTCCCTCCGGGATCATCTGGTCCACGTCGGCCGAGCCCTTCCAGTCGCGCAGCTGGCGGACGTAGAAGTCCCGGCGTACCCCGTCGAGCCCGTCAACCCTGTCCCAGCCCAAGAAGATGTCGCTCGATGCCTGCATCAGGTGCTGACCGGCCACCACCCGCTCCCCCTGATGGGAGTACTTGCTCTTGCCTGCGAACTCGGCCAGGACGGACGCCTGCGCCTCTTTGGCTTGCAGCAGGAGCGGATCCTGGCCGTCTTTCCCCAGCATCAGGACGACCCAGGCCCTGGTGCCGACGCTGCCGACACCGACCACCTTGCGGGCGATACCGGCGAATCGAAACTGGTTCAGGAGGTGCTGGCGGTCGCTCTGGAGCGTGCGGCGGTAGTTGGTGAGCATCGTATGGAAGCGATCGGTCGCGCCGGCGGCCTCCGCCTCGGGGAGGAGCTCCTCGATGGGCACGATCAGCGGTGGTTCACTGACAAAGCGGGTCTCGCCGTCAACCACTTCGGTGAGCTTCTCCAGGGCCTGCATGCTGTCGCGCGTCTTGGCCTTGGCCAGGATTTTGTCGGCCCGGGCCTTGACCTTGGACAGGGTCTTGTCAGCGCCCTTGCGGTCGAGGCCGAGCTCCCCGCCGATCTGTCGCAGCACCGCTTCGATGTCCACACGGGAGTACCACACGTCGAGGTCGCGCAGCTTGGCCAACCGGGCCATCTCGGTCCGGTACGAAGCGGCCGTCCCGAGCACAACATTGGCCCGCTCCTTGTCGGAGAACCCGCGGTTGCGTCCGGCGATGGCCAGACTGGCCGTGAGGCGCTTGACATCCCATTCCCACGGTCCGGGCAGGGTCTCGTCGAAGTCGTTCAGGTCGAAGACCAGGGTCCGCTCGGCCGAGGCGAAGACGCCGAAGTTGCTCAGATGCGCATCCCCGCAGGCCTGCACGGTGAGGCCCGAATCCGCCGTCGTGGACAGGTCGGACGCCATGATCAGGGCCGCCCCCCGATAGAAGGTGAACGGGCGACACCATCATCCGGCCGTAGCGAATCGGCACCAGCTCGGGCACCCTGGAAGCGGCCTGCCCCTGGAGCAGGGCGACCGGATCCGGCCTCCCGCCGCCCTGCTCCCACTGCTCGTGGGACCGGCGCGGCGCCCTGACCCGGGCTTTCTTGCCCTTGGCGACCCGTTCCTCGACGGTCAGATGTTGGGGGAACGACCAGTGCCCTGACCCGCCGGGCGTCCCAACGGTCTTCGTGGAAAGGACCATCTCACCAGGGTCGCGCCGGAGGGCGGCCGAGCCATCACCCCGACCGGGGGATATCACACCGGCGCCATACCCCTCAGGCGGGGAGATCAGCCGCCACCCGGAAGCCGACGTTGCCCGTCGAGCTGTCCGGCTCGCTCCCGAAGCGGGCCGACACCCGGTAACGGCGGCAGTACGACTCGTGGCAGAGGTACGAGCCGCCCCGCTGCACCCGCGACGACCCGGTGGCGGGCCCGTGGGGAGATCGGCGTGGAGACGCGCCGTAGTAGCCGAGGTCCAGCCAGTCGGCGCACCACTCCCAGACGTTGCCGGTGGCGTTCCAAAGGCCGTAGCCGTTCGGGTCGAACGCATCCACCGGAGCCGTCCCGAGGTAGCCGTCGGCACCGGTATCGGCCCCGGGGAACGTCCCCTGAAAGACGTTCATGCGGTGGTGCCCGCCCGGTTCGAGATCCTCGCCCCAGGGGAAGGGGTGACCGTCGAGGCCACCGCGCGCTGCCACTTCCCATTCGGCTTCGGTGGGCAAGCGCGTCCCGGACCAGCTGCAGTAGGCCTGCGCATCGTTCCAGGAGACGTGGACGACCGGGTGATCGGGTCGCCCAGACCAGTCGGACTGTGGTCCCTCGGGATGCCGCCAATCCGCCTCCATGACCTGACGCCACCACGGTGCGCCCTCGACGCCGCGAGTCGGTGGAAATTCGTCCGGCAGCAGGCCGGCGAAGACGAAGGACCATCCGAACGCTTCGGCATCGGTCTGCCAGCCGGTGGCGTCGACGAAGGTGGCGAACTGCTGATTGGTGACGGCATGGCGGTCGATCACAAACGACGGCAGCTCCACCGGGTGCACCGGAGCCTCGCCGTCGTCGGGGTAGGCCCAGTCCGACTCGTCGCCCATGCGGTACGTACCGGCCGGGATGGTGACCAACGAGACGTCATGGGACCCCGTCCCCCCGGTGGGGAGCCCCCGCCGGGCCGCGCCGCCGGGCGGCCTTCCGCCACGGTTCGGGGCGCAGCACGGGCCGGACACGCGAAATGGGCCGGTCCGGCCTACTGGATGGCCGTGGTGGTGCGGGCAATGTCGTTCATGAATCGGTCCTTAGGTCGTGGTCCCGGGTCCATGGAGAGCCGAGTCGGTGGATTTCACGGCGTTGACTGACTGCAGCTCCACGTTGAGGTCGCGCAGGACCGAGAGTACGAAGTGCAGCCGCGCCTGGTCGGGCACCCATCCAACGAGATAGGTCAGATTCCGGTCGTAGCGGCTGACCTCAAATCCCTCCAATGCGGCGACGAGCGTGGGAGTGAGTCTCCCCTTGACGATGATTTCAAAGGCCTCAGCACTCAATGCGACTCTTTCCGACCACACGGCACTGCCGTGAGATCTCCAGCAGGCCTCCCGTCGCCCCTCCCATCGGTTCACAGGCGGACGGTCCCCGGGCGATGGTGTCGTCGCTGCACTCGCCGGGTGTATCCCGTGAACACAGACCCGAGGTAGCAGCGAACACCCCTGCTCGAAGTTGGCAATACCTTGTTCATATGATCCCCCGCCCTCGGTCCGAGGTCGTCATCCCTCCAGGGTGATAGTCGGGCGCTGACGTCCGTCACCGCGCTGTCACACCTCGGTTGCCCGGTGTCCGCCCCGGTGGGACACTTGGCGCAGTTCCAGGGGGAAGAAAGCAAGCTGATTCGTGGAGGTGCCTGCTACACCAGCCCATGAGGTGGCCCGTCCGGGCCTGGTCCGCCGATTGGACCAATCCCTCTCGCGGCCCTTGATCGTGCTGGTGGCTCCGGCCGGTGCCGGCAAATCGGTCCTGTTGCACCAATGGGCCTCCACCCACCCCGAACTTCATTTCGTGTGGTTGCCGCTCGAGGAGGTCGACGATGACCCCGTCCGCTTCTCCCAGCGGCTGCTGCGGGGGCTGGGAGAGGTCAACCCCGACGTGTCCGAACTCACGCCACTCGTGCCCATGAATGGTGGTGGGTTAGGGACCCCCCTGCTGGAAGCACTCCAGATGCAGATGGCCGAGTTCCCCGAGGTGGTCATCGTCCTCGACGACCTGCACCACCTGTCCAACGGCGTCCTGGTGGCGGATCTGGGCCGCCTCGTCGACCTGCTCCCGCCCCAGGTCCACCTGGTGCTTTCGACGCGGATGGACCCTCCGATGGCCCTGACCCGCCATCGGATCCGACGAGATCTGACCGAGTTCCGGCAGGTTGACCTGGCCCTGAGTGAGACCGAGTCGGCGCAGTTGCTCGAACACATCACCGGCCGGACCCTGCCGGAGGAGAGCGTGTCCGTTCTGGTCAACCGCACCGAGGGCTGGGCCGCTGGGCTGCAGCTGGCCGGTGTCACGCTCAGGCTCCATCCCGAAGCCGAGGCGTTTGTGACCCAGTTCAGCGGGGACGACCGCTTGATCGCCGACTACCTCAGCGAAGAGGTCCTGGAAGCCCAATCGGAAGGGCGCCGGAAACTACTGCTCCACCTCTCGGTGCTCGATGAGATGTGCGGCGACCTGGTGAACCATCTGACGGGCGAAGCCAATGCGCAGTTGGTGCTCGAAGAACTGGAGCGGGAATCGATGTTCCTCGTGGCGCTGGACACCCGGCGCGAATGGTTTCGGTTCCATCACCTCTTCCGGGACCTGCTGCGTTTCCGGCTACGGGCCGAGGATCCACCGGCCGAGTCGCTTCTCCTGCGGCGGGCGGCCGACTGGCATTTCGCCCGCGGTCGGTCGGACGCCGGGGTCGAATACCTGCTGCGGGCCAAGGACTGGAGCGGGGCCCTCGAGGTCATCGTGAACACCGGTACCGAGGTATTCGAGCGGGGCGAGATGGCGACCGTCATCGGGTGGATCCGGAGGATCCCCGAGTCCGCCCGATCGGGACGACGCGACGTCAGCCTTCTTCTCGGAGCCCTCCTGATCTCGGAGGGACACGCGGCCGAGGCCGAGGACATCTTGCGTCGGGTCACGATCGATCCCGGTGCTTCGCCGGGCGAACGGGCGTGCGCACAATGCTCACTGGCCGCGCTGGTCCAGTGGCGGCCTCGCCCCGAATTCACCATCAGTGCGGCCACTCGTGCCCTCGAGATGCTCTCCGACCTCGGCGACGCGCCGCTCCCCGACGTCATGGGCATATCCGACAAGCCATCGCTCGAGACCATGGTCCTGACGTCCCTCGGTCGGGCCCATTTCCAGGCCGGCAACGTCGGGCCGGCCCGGGAGTGGCTCGAGCGGGCCCTACTGAGTGCCGGTGCGGCCTACTCGACCTGGAGAATCCATGGTCTGGGCGCGCTGGCCCTGCTCGAGGCCTGGACCGGCCGAACCAAACGCGCCGAGGACCTGGCCGGCGAGGCCCTGGCCACGGCTCGAGACGTGGGATTGCTGGCGCACCCAGCCGTGGCGGACGCGTACCTCGCCGTGACCTTGACGGCCCGTGAGCGCGGGGAGCCTCACCGTGCTGCCCTCTCCCTCCGTGAGGGTGTCCTGCGGGCGGAAGCCAATCGGCGGTCGCAACTCGCGTGGGTCGGTCATCTCGAGTTGGCACTGCTCGAAGCGTCTGAAGGCAAGATCGACCGCGCCAGCGCCACCATTCTCTCGATCAACCAGGAGATGGCAGCACCGCCTCCGCCCATCGTGGCGGATCGCATCCTGGCGCTGCGGGGCCGGCTGCTCCGCGTGGCCGGCTCGGCCGAACAGTCCTTGAGATTGACCACCGACGTGGCGTCACATTCGCCCCACGTGGTGGTCGAGCGCACCGCCGCCGCACTCGAGCTGGGTCAACTCGACCAGGCGCGCAAATTCCTGGAGGACTTGCCCTCCGTCCCTCCCTCGACAGAACCCATGATTCGGATCCAACGACTGCTGCTGCTGGCCTGGCTGGCGGCGTGCGAGGACTCCCCCGATCAGGCCCGGGCGCGGCTGGCCGAAGCGATGACCGTCGGTGAGCGTCACTCGCTGGTCGATGTGTTCGTCCGGGCTGGTCCGCGAGTCGTGGAGCTGCTCTCGGCGACGGGTGACCATTCCGGTTTCACAGAGGTCGTTCTGCAGCGGGCGCGACAGGCCCGATCTCCGGCCCTGGTGGCCGAGTTGGTCGACCCGCTGACCGACCGGGAGCTGGAGGTCCTTTCCTACCTGCCCAGCCGACTGACCAATGCCGAGTTGGCGGAGCGCTGCTTTGTCTCGGTCAACACGATCAAGACCCACATGGCGCACATCTATCAGAAGCTCGCGGTCCCCAATCGGAGCGAAGCGATCACCCGGGCCCGGGGACTCGGGCTGTTGTGAGCGATCGCTGTGACCTGCATCGGCACCGATGTCACCCCACAAGGATGATGACCCCGCGTCGGCACGCATGGTTCGATCATCAATGAGGAAGTAGCGCCACGGAGTTGGCTGTTGGCGCTACGGTTCGGGAGACAACGGGGATGCGGGCGGCACCAGTCGCTTCGAGAACCGTCTAGGCAAGGAGATCACGACGATGTTGGCGTACACCTACCCGCTGGCTGACCTGTTCGGCACCATGCTCGGCCTGTTCATCTTCATCATCTGGTTCTGGCTTCTCATCGTCATCTTCGGCGACATCTTCCGGAGCCGCGACATGGGGGGCGGGGCCAAGGCCCTGTGGGTGATCTTCGTCATCGTCCTCCCCTTCCTCGGCATTTTCGTCTACCTCATCGCCCGCGGTGGCAAGATGCATGAGCGGGCGGCCGCCCAGGCCCAGCAGCAACAGCAGGCCTTCGACAGCTATGTCAAGGAGGCGGCGGGTGCCGACTCGACCGCCGATCAGCTGAGCAAGCTGGCGGCCCTCAAGGATCAGGGCACCATCAGCCAGGCCGAGTTCGACGCCCAAAAAGCCAAGATCCTGGCCTAGACAGTTCAGCCGCCACCGAGTCTTCCGGCAGCCGACGCGACGCGCCCGCACGCTCCGACGGTTTGGCCCATCACGTGTGCCCGCGCCTGCCCGTGTCCGTGAAGGCCGGGGAAGAACTGAGGGTAAGGGAGCACCTGAGATGGACAGCCGGATCAGGGTGATGGGTGGGGGCAGGGCGCGGTGATCTTCGACCTGTTGCTCATCGGGCTGGTCATCACCCTCGAACCAATTCCGCTGACCGGGTTCGTCCTGGTGCTGGCGTCGAAGAACGGCGTGCGCAAGGGAGCCGCCTTCATATTCGGGTGGATCGTCTCACTGGCCATCGTGGTGGCGGGCACCGTGTTGGTCACCGGCAACAAGCCGCCCGCACCCAGCACCGCACCGTCGTTGGCCGGGCTGGCCGTGAAGATCCTGATCGGCGTGGTCCTGGTGTTCATCGCCGTCCGGCACCAACGCCGCATGGGTCGGCCCAAGAAGCCCAAGAAGACGCCCAAATGGCAGACCGGCATCGACAACATGTCGCCGTGGTACGCCATGGCGCTCGGGCCGCTGACCCAGCCGTGGGGCCTGGTGGCGGCCGGCGTGGCCACCATCATGGAGGCCAAGCTCTCGTCGGCGGAGAGCTACATCGCCGTCGTCCTGTTCTGCCTCGTCGCCACCGCCGTCTACCTGGCCATGGAAATTTACGCCGGCTTCTGGCCCACGCAGGCCCAGGACTTTCTCGCCTCGGTGCGGCAAGTGGATCGACACCCACACCGATCAGGTCATCATCGTGGTGTCGCTGGTCCTCGGGTTCTGGCTGATCGGCAAGAGCGCCTACCTGCTGGCGACCTGACGCCTCGCCGTCCGCGCGCGACCTGGTCGGACCGATGCCAGCTCGTTCAGACTGACTCACCCAGCAGGTGGGGGTCGGCCAGCAGCTCGCCCCGCACCGCCGCTTCCCAGAAGCCGATGAACCCCTCGCCGTCGCTGGCCGCCATGGCGTCGAGAAAGGCCGCCGGGAGCAACGTGGACCCGCCGCCTCCGGCGGCCCGGACGTGCCAGGCGTGCTGGCAGCGCTGCTCGAGGGCGACGGCGCGTTGGTGCACGGCCCGGGCCGAGCCGCCCGTCACGAAGACGCCGTGGCCGGCCAGCAGGGCCGAGGTGGCGGGGCCCATGGCCTCGACCGCCTTGCGCGCGCTGGCCGGGTCATTGACGGGACCGGTGTACTCGTTCACCAGGGCCAGCTGGCCGCCGCCGAGGGATGAGCTCTGATCGAGGATGGCCGGGATCTCGCCCATGTCGGCCCAGACCGTCCCGTACAGGGGGTGGTTGTGCACGGCCCACGCCACGTCGGCGCGCTGGCGGTGCAGTTCGAGGTGCAGGGGGATGCCGGGCGGCACGGGCCAGTCGCCCTCGATCACGCCGCCGTCGGGGTCGATGCGCAGGACCTGGTCGGGTTCGATCTCGGCCCAGGTCAGCAGCCACGGGTTGCAGAGCAGCGTGCCGTCGCCGAGGTTGACCGTGATGTGCCCGGCCAGGTGGTCGTTGTAGCCCTCGCGCCACAGGGCGCGGGCCAGGACCACCAACTCCTGGCGGGCCGAGAGCTCGGGGATCAGGTTCTGGGCGGTGGGGGTGAAGTACACGGGATCTCCTCGTCCTCGGGCAGCACGGATGCGGGTAAGGGGTGGCGGTAGAGGGCGGCCGCGTTCTCACAGCAGATGGCCCGCAGTTCGGGCCCGGAGAGATGGCCCCAATACCGCTCGATCACGTCCTGGGTGTCGGGCCAGGTGCCGTCACCGTGCGGGTAGTCGACCTCCACCATGATGTTCTCCACCCCGATGCGGTGGCGGGTGTCGATGGTCGACGGGTCATCGAGCGTGCAGAACCAGAAATTCCGCGCCAGGACATCGGCCGGTCGCATGTCCCAGCCCAACCCGTACCCCGACCGGTCCACCATGTTGTCGAGGCGGTCCATGAGCATGGCCACCCAACCGATGCCGCCCTCGCTCATGGCGATCTTCAAGGTCGGGTACCGGGTCGGGTAGCCGGACCACAACCACTCGGTGCACGCCGTGAGCGACTGCTGGCCGAACAGGGTGGCCCCGAGCTGCAGGACCGGCGCGCCGGGCGGGGACGGCGAGAGCCCCGAGCTCCCGACATGCAACGACACCACGGTGTCGGTCTCGACGATGGCCGCCATGATGGGATCCCAGTGCGCGCGGTCCCACAGCGAGGGCAGGCCGATCTCATGTGGCCGCTCGGGCAGGGTGACCGAGGTGAAGCCCCGGGCGGCGTTGCGCCGGATCTCGGCCACGGCCAGGTCGGGGTCGGCCAGGAAGGTGATGCCGAGCGGCACAATCCGGTCCGGATAGGGCTGGTGCCACGCTTCGAAGAGCCAGTCGTTCCAGGCGCGCACGCAGGCCAGCCCCAGATCGCCGTCGGCGGCGGCGAAGAAGACCCGTCCGCAGAAGCCGGTGATCTGGGACGGGAAGTTCACCGAGGCCCACACCCCGTTGATGTCCATGTCGCGCACGCGCGCCTCGATGTCGAAGCACCCGGGCCGCATCTGGTCGAAACGGCACGGTTCCAGCCCGTAGGTCTCGGGGCGCCGGCCGGCGATGGCATTCATGCCCACCTGCGTGAAGCGCTGGTCTTCGAATTCCCAGACCTGGTGGCCCTCGGGGGTTTCGACGATACGGGGGGCGCGATCGGCCAGCCGGCTCGGGATGCGGCCCTCGAAGGTATCCGGCGGCTCGACCACGTGATCGTCGACCGAGATGACCGTCGCCCGCACCCGGCGGGGAGCCGGCTCGGGAAGGAAGAGGTCCTGATCGATCACGATCCCCTCGGTATAGCGCTGCTCCGGGCACATGCGCTCGCGGTACGCTGCCCCCGTGGGCGACGCGCCAACAGCCGTGGCTTCGGTGGAACCCGTCGCTCGGCCTTCTCCAGTGCTGACCAGCCTGGTTCGGGCCCTTCGACCGCGCCAGTGGAGCAAGAACCTGCTGGTCTTCGTGGCCCCCGCCGCGGCCGGGGCCCTCCACCACCGGGGCACCATCCTCGACTCGTTGGGCGCCTTCGGCATCTTCTGCGCCGCCGCGTCGTCGACCTACCTGCTCAACGATTCGATGGATGCCGATTCGGATCGCCTCCATCCGGTCAAGCAGAACCGACCCATTGCCTCGGGGGACCTGGCCATCCCGGTCGCCATTTCGGCCGGGGTGATCTTGGGCGTGGGTTCGGTGGTGGCGGCGTGGGCACTGGCCGGCTGGAAGCTCGCCCTGATCGTGGCCCTCTACGCCGTGATCACCGCGGCCTACAGCCTCTACTTCAAGAGAGTGCCGGTGGTGGAGTTGGCTTTTCTGGCTTCGGGCTTCGTCCTGCGGGCTCTGGCCGGTGGCATCGCCACCCATGTGCCCATCTCCACGTGGTTTCTCGCCGTGACCAGCTTCGGTGCGCTGTTCGTGGCCGCGGGCAAGCGGTCCGCCGAGATGAAGGCGCTGGGCGACGACTCCGAAGATCACCGTCAGGTCCTGGGGGACTACACCACGTCGTTCCTCCAATCGACCTTGACGCTCACCGCCGCCGTGACGGTGGCGGCGTACTGCCTGTGGGCCTTCGGCAGCGAGGGACTGGCGCAGGGGCTGGCCCCCCACTCCATCCATCACGACACCATCTGGATCCAGCTCAGCGTCGTGCCCGTGACCCTCGGCATCCTCCACGTGCTGCGCCTGCTCGACCGTGGTGAGGGCGGTGCACCCGAGGACCTGGTCTTCCGGGACCGTGTCCTCCAGATCCTCGGCGTCATGTGGGTCGCCTTCTTCGCCGCCGGCGTCTACGGATGACCTGAAGCGCCCCGGTCGCGGCCGTGACACCATCCGCGGCGTCGCCCCTTCTACTATTGCTCCGGTGCGAACTCCACCACGAGGGGCTCCCGGATCGGCGCGCCCCTCGGTTCGGCCCGGCACGCTCTCGATGACGACGACCCAGAACTGACCGTGGACCAGGACGAAGAACCCGAATTCACAGCGAAGCCGCGCCCCAAGGGCGGCGCCCGGCACGCCGCGCCCAAGCGCACGACGTACATCCGGCGACGGATCGTGGCCATCGTGTTCGTGGCCTCCGCCGTGTTCATCGCGGTGGTCGGCGTCTCCCTGGGCGGCGCGCTCCTCAACCCGGCCAACGGGAGTTCCGTCACCACCCGATTTGCCGAGTGGACCCGTAATCACGGCGGGTCGGGCTTGGCCAACTGGATCGAGAACGAGTACTACACGCACCATCAACCAAAGGTGGGCGGACGTCCCCCCCAGGGCGCCATCAGGGCCGTGGCCAAGACCACGACGACGGTCGCTCCCAGCGCGCCGCCTCACCTTCCCGCGCCGGCACCCATGGGACCCTTGGCCAGCCCGGCCGTGGCCGGTGAGGGGCAGTGGTCGCCCGCTGGGCGGACGGTTGGCGGCATCCCGGCGGTCTACGAGACCCGTATGCGTCCCGACAGCATCCACACCAGTGAGGTGATCGGCGTGGCCTGGATGGACACCAAGCTGCTCCGCGCCTCGCTCTACTCGGGCAGCCAGATTCCCGGCGGCGGCCCCTTCTCCCTGTCCGCGCCCATTCAACCGGCGGCCGCCAACTCGCTGGTGGCCGCCTTCAATGCCGGATTCCTCATGTCCAGCGCCAACGGCGGGTACTACACCGACGGCAAGGCGCTGGTCCCCTTGCGCACCGGTGCGGCGTCGTTCGTGATCTACAAGAACGGATCGGTGGCCCTGGGCCAATGGGGTCGAGACGCCACCATGACCCCCGACGTCGTCTCGGTGCGGCAGAACCTCGACCTCCTGGTCGACAACGGCGCGCCGGTGTCGGGTCTGAACGCCACTGACACCACGCAGTGGGGGGCCACGCTGGGCAACCAGGTCTACGTCTGGCGCTCTGGGGTGGGCATCACGGCCAATGGTGCCCTGGTCTATGTCGGCGGGCCGGCGCTCAACATCACGACCCTGGCCAATCTGTTGGTCGATGCCGGGGCGGTGCGGGGCATGGAGCTCGACATCAACACCGACTGGGTCAGCCTCGCCACCTACGCGCCTCCGCCGCCGACAATCGCGGCTGCCCCCGGCAACGGGACCGATCTGCTCCCGACCATGGTGGGGACGCCAGCCCGCTACTTCGAGCCCTATTGGGCCCGTGACTTCTTCACCATGTCGGTCAAGTAACCCCCCCCCTGTCCCTCAGTTCACCGCCCGGTCGCGCCCGGCCCAGTAGGGCTGGCGCAACTTGTACTTCTGCAGTTTCCCGGTCGCCGTTCGATCCAGCGCGTCACGGAATTCCACCGTGGTCGGAGCCTTGAAGTGGGCCAGGTTTGCCCGGCAGTGCTCGATGAGCGCCCCTTCGGTGACGTCGGTGCCGTCACGGGCCACCACCAGCGCCTTGATCGTCTCGCCCCATTTCTCGTCGGGCACACCGATCACCGCCACCTCCGCCACGGCCGGGTGCTGATAGAGGCAGTCCTCGACCTCGATGGAGGACACGTTCTCGCCGCCCGTGATGATGACATCCTTCTTGCGGTCGGAGATGACCAGATGGCTCCCGTCGAGGAACCCCCCGTCGCCCGTGTGGAACCAGCCCCCCTCGAGCGCGGTGGCCGACTCCGCGGGCTGCTCCCAGTAGCCGGCGAAGACGTGGTTGGAGCGGGCCAGGACCTCCCCCTCGTCATCGACGGCGATCTGGACGCCGATGGCCGGGACGCCGGCCCGGCTGAGCCGTTGCGACCGCTCCGCCGCCGTGACCCCGTCCCATTCCGACGGTGACCGGTTGATGGTCAGCAGGGGCGCCGTCTCGGTCAGGCCGTAGATCTGGATGAACTCCCACCCGAGCTCGGTCTCCACCCGTTCGATGGTCTTGGACGGCGGAGGTGCTCCGGCCACCACCATGCGGACGGTGCCCCGCCCCGGGATCTCTTGGCCGGTCCGGTGCCGGTCGGCCGCCGCATCGAGGATGGCGGCGACCACCGCCGGCGCCCCGCAGAGCAATGTCACGCCGTGGCGATCGACCCGGGAGAGGATGTCCTCGCCGTCCACCTTGCGCAGCACGATGTGGGTGCCACCCATCCCGGTCACCGCATACGGCATGCCCCACCCGTTGCAGTGGAACATGGGGAGCGTGTGCAGGAGGACGTCGCGATCGCCGACGCCGGTGTGCCACCCGAAGGCCACCGCATTGAGCCAGCAGTTGCGCTGCGTCAACTGCACCCCCTTGGGGCGGGCGGTGGTGCCCGAGGTGTAGTTGACCGAGCAGGTGGCCTCCTCGTCGGCCGCCCACTCCTCCGGCTCGTCTCCGTCGGCGGCCGGCGCCATCAGGTCGGCGTCGTCGCGCCCGTCCAGCGCGAAGCGGTGCTCGACGTCGATCCCGCTGACGACCTCGCTGAGCTCAGGGTCGTAGAGGAGCACCGACGCGCCGGAGTGCCCGACGATGTAGGCCATCTCGTCGGCGGTCAAGCGGAAGTTGATGGGAACGAGCACCCGTCCGTAGCTGCTGACACCGAAGTACGAGGTCAGGAACTTTCCCGAATTCGGGCTGACGATGGCCACGCGGGCGCCGTGGGCGACCCCCAGGTGGTCCAGCGCCCGTGCCATGCCGCGGGCCCGGGCTTCCAGTTCGCTGTAGGTCACGGAGCCCAGCGATCCCGCCGCGCCCGGTTCATCGACGACGGCGACCCGGGAGCCGTGCACCAGCGCCGCCCGGTTGAGAAAATCCGCCACCGTCAGTTCAACCCGCATGAAACCTCCACCCCACTCGACGCGTCCTTCCCCCGGGCGCCGACCCTAATCACTCCAATCGAAGCGGGCCGCCCACGAGCACCGCGAGCACGGCAAGCACCGCAAGCAGCCGTTGTGTCCGTTCCCTGTCTTAGAAGTGACCGAGCACGGGATGGGGCACGTAGGGCTTTTCCAGGCTGGCCACCTCGTCGGCGGTCAGGGTGAGCTGCTCGGCGGCCAGGGCGTCTTGGAGGTGCGTCGGCTTGGTCGATCCGACGATCGGAGCCGTCACGCCCGGCTTGGCCAAGAGCCAGGCCAGAGCCACCTGGGCCGTGGGCACGCCCCGGGCGGCGGCCACCGCCTGGGCCTGGTCCACCACATCGAAATCGGTGGGCTGGTCGTAGAGGTAGTCGGTGAACGGATCGGTGCTCGAACGGGTCGTGAGGCGATCGCCCCCGCGGGAGCGGTTGCCGGCCAGGACGCCCCGGGCCAACGGGCTCCACGGGATCACGCCGACGCCCTGGTCCTGACAGAGCGGGATCATCTCCCGCTCCTCCTCCCGGTAGATCAGGTTGTAGTGGTTCTGCATCGAGACGAACTTGGTCCACCCGTTCTTCTCGGCCACGTACTGCGCCTTGGCGAACTGCCACGAGAACATGCTGCTGGCCCCGATGTAGCGGGCCTTGCCGCTCCGGACCACTTCGTGGAGCGCCCCCATCGTCTCCTCGATCGGCGTTCGGGGGTCCCAGCGGTGAATCTGATAGAGGTCGACGTAGTCCATGCCGAGGCGGGCCAACGAGGCGTCGATGGCGGAGAGAACGTGCTTGCGGGAGAGCCCGGACCCGTTCTCCCCCGGCGTCATCGGCATGAACACCTTGGTGGCGATGACGGCCTCGTCGCGGGTCAGGAACTTGGGCACCAGCCTGCCGGTGGCCACCTCGCTGGCCCCGGCCGAGTAGGTGTCGGCCGTGTCGAAGAAGGTCACCCCGCCTTCGACGGCGGTCTTGACGATCGGTTCGGCCGCTTCCTCGTTGATCACCCAGGGACGGTCGCTGTCGTTGCCGAATCCCATCATGCCCAGGCAGATCCGTGAGACCCGCAGGCCGGTCGCGCCCAAATTCAGATAGTCCATGTTGGACAACCTACGCATGAGGAGTGGTGGTTGACAATCGTTGGCACCGTGACCGTGACGGTCACGTCAGTTGACCCCGGCTGCTCACTCAGAACATCCCGAAGGCTATGGCGGCACCGACGAGAACCAGCACGCCGCCCCCCACTTCACCGCTCCATTTCTCGGCCGACCTTCCGAGTCGGGTACCGAGCTCCAGACCAACCAGTGACATCGCGACACTCACCACGGCGATGGTGATCGCCGCCAGCGCGAGCGACACGTTGTACGTGCCCAGGGCGAAGCCGACGATCAGATTGTCGATGCTCAGGGCCGCTCCGATCAGTATGAGAGTGCCCATGCGGGTGCCGGTCGGGGCAATCTCTGAATCGCTTCGGGGAGCTTCGTCAGATTGACGCCGTCTTCCTTGCCACAACGTGAAGGAGCCCGCGGCGACAAGCAAGCCGCCACCCACGTATGCGGTCACCGAGCCGAGCGACTGGGCCACCCCTCGACCAAGGAGCAGGCCCAGAATCGGCATCAGCGCCTCGAAGGTCCCGAAAACGATGACGACGCGCAGGCGCGTTCTCGCATCGACGCCGGACAGCCCAATACCGACGGCGGCGGCGAAATTCGACAGCCCCACCGCGCCGGCGGCGAGGATGAGGGCGAACACAGGTTCAACGATACGGCGAACGCTCGAACAGATCTGGGCGGCGGGGCAAACCTCGGCGCCTGAGGCCCCATCCCGACACCCGCGCGGAGGGAGCGTTACCCGGAGGTGTGCCCCTTGCAGGAACGAGATGGAGGAAAATTCACCGGCAACTTTTCGCAGCCCTCAACGGCACATGCCTGATCGGCGTGCCACATTCGTGTGAGTTGCTGTACCTGGTTGGTGAGCCATCTCCATATCCCCGCTGGCTTCGTTTCGACCATCGGAGTCAGGCCGCCGGTGGGTCGACCACCGGGTTCAGCGAGACGATTGGTATGCCGAATTCGTGGAGCACTTCGAGCATTGCGTAGAGACGCTCCTGATTCCCGACGCGGCCAACCACCTGCGTCCGTCCGTCCTCGACGCGAATCACGTCAAAGCCGTGGAGTTGTTCGAGCATCGTTGGTCCGAGTTCACCGGTGACCACCAGTTCGTAGGTCGCGGTAGTTAAGGAAGCTCGCACGGTCGAAGTCACTGCAGCCGCACCCACTTTCCAGCCTTCTGGCCAACCGAGAAGCGCCACCGGGGTCTGGGGCAGTCACTCTACGAACGAAGACGCCATGCTCGTGTGAAGCGACGATACGTCAAATTCAAGCCGGCCGCGCCCCGGCGATATAAGCGTCACATATATGTAACTTTGTGACTTTGTGAGCGCGTCGCTACCTGGGGACGGTGTTGATCGAAACCAGCTCGATATTCATGTCCCTGAGCAGTCTGAGCAACCCGTGGAGGCGCTCTTGATCGGGACACTCTCCGACCAGATGGCTGAAGCCACGGTCAAACCGCGCGACGAAGTACCCATCGAGGGCGTTGACTAACGCCGGGCTCAACTTTCCTTTCGTGACAACTTCGTACGTCTCGCCGCCCACGGTGACCCCAATTCCTAAGCACCACCACGATTGTCAGCCCCGAGCGTGTCGGCGTCCTCACCCGGTCAGAATGATATGGAGTCACGGGTGCCCGACTGTCGCCTGGGCTCACTCAGCTCATCCAGCTCATGCGGAGCGCTGGCGCCGTGCTCAGGGCGTCCCGCCTGCCAGCGGACCGGCGGTCAAGGGCAGCGGCGTCGCCGCGGGCAGGCCGGTCGTGATCGTCGTGACCAGGCCCGACACAGCAGTGCCAGCGCCCGGGGCGATGCCGCCCACCGACGACGTCACTGGCGAGAGCGGGTCACCGGACGGGGATGGGGGCGGGGTCGATGACCCGGTGCCCGGCCCGGAGCCCGCGGGGACGATCCGGCCGGCCGGAAGGCCGGTGGTGCCCGGCACGTCGCTCGGCTGCCCTGGCATCACGCGTGCTGGAGTGGTCGTGCTGAGGTCGGCCAGGGACACCGAGGTGCCCCGTGATGGGTCGGTGCCGCTGAGTCGCACCGGCGCAGAGCCCGCAGAGGTGCCCGCTGAGATGCCCGCGCCCCGGCCGAATCCCGGAGGCGGCCCGCCGCGACCCGACGGCGTGGACGGGCTAGCCGAATGGACGACCGGGGTCGGTCGGCCGGAACCGCCGATCAGGCCCAGGGCTACCAGCAGCACCGCGGCCGTGCCGCTCAGTGCGGCGACGGCGTTGCGACGACGGTGCGTGGTCGACGCATGTCCGGCTGCTTCGGACGCGGTAGGCACCAGCGGGACCAGAGGTCCCGCTGGTGCTGTGCCGCCACCTGGTGTCTGGCCGAATTCCTGAGACAGAAAGAGCTCTTCCAAACCGATGACCTGGTCGATCTGCTTTTCCTGGGACATCGACCCCTCCTGCCTCCGTCGCGCCAGTACATGTCGGGGTGTGCGCCCCGTCTCTCCTTAACGGTGAGAGGCGGACCGCCTTGCGGTGCGGCGACGGCGCGCCACACCGGTCATCGCGAGTCCGGCGACCAGGGCCAGCAGAGCCATGGTCAGCTCGAACACCAGCGAGGCCCCGGTAAAGGCCAGCGGATCGCCGGCTGAGTTGGCGGCCGGGGTGCCGGCCCCGTTGGCGGCGCTGGTGGAGGCCAAGGTAGCGGGACTCGGCGCAGTGCCGGTTCCGCCGTCCGGCGATGTACCTCCGCCGGGTGACGTTCCGCCACCGGGTGAAGTGCCACCGCCCGGTGATGTACCGCCACCGGGTGACGTTCCGCCACCGGGCGTGGTTCCGGTGCCGGTCGTCGTGACGTTCGGGCAGGATGCAGCCGCGGTCCCGCTCGCCGCGCCCTCGATTCCGCAGAGCGTGACGGGAACGGACCCGCCGGTAGCTCCGATGCCACCTGTGCCGATGGGGTCGCCGGTGCTGGCGCTCCCGTTGCAGACGCTCGTGGCCGTTCCATCGAGGGCGGCCGCCACCGAGCAGACGGTGGCCGGGGCGACGACCGTCGCCGGGCCGGTCTGGGAGGCCGCGACATGGCTGGGCTCACAGGAATTGGAGGCCGTTCCGTCAACGGCCACCACCACGCTGCAGGCGTTCACCGGCAGGACGCCGTCGACGGGAGCCGACTGCGTCAGCGGGTTCGTCGGCAGGCCATCGACCATGGGCGTGTTGCTGGCCGGCATGCACTGGCCGGTGCCGGTGCCGTCCACCGCGGCGATGACGCCGCAGACGCCGACCGGGGCGTTCAGATCGGCCAGCTGGCCGGACTGCGACGTCGTGTCAGGGTTGGTCGGGCAGTTGGCCGTGCCGTCGCCGGCGACCTGGACGATGACGTCACAGACGGTGACCGGGACGGCCGCGTCGACCAGACCACGCTGGGAGGTCGTGCCGTTGGTGCCGGTCGTGTCGCAGGCACTCGAGGTGTTCCCGTCGATGCCGGCGTTGATGGCACAGAGCGTGACCGGAGCCGAGGCATTGATCAGACCGGATTGGGTCGTGGACGCGCCCGAGGAGGAGGACATACCGAGGGCCGAGGCCGCTCGGCCGAGCAGGCCCACGGCATTGTTATTGGCCGTGATGGGGACATTGACGTTGCCGACCGCGCCGAACTGATTGGTACCGACCGACGTGGTCGAGCAGCTGCTGCTGGCGTCGGCCGCCACCCCGGCCGAGATCGAACAGGCATTGACCGGTGCGCTGACGTTGGCCACCGGGCTCGTCTGGGTGGTGGCGTTGGAACCCGGAGTGGCGCCCAGGCCCGGCAGCGCGGTGCCGGCGATCGCATTGCCCAGCGCGGTGATGGGCAGGGCGATGGAAACGGGCAGGCTCGGTGCGGTGTCCGCACCGGCTGATCCGAGCCCGATGAACATCGAAGCCGCCAGTACCACCCCGCTCCCAATGGCCCCCAAAGTTGTACGGCTCAGACGATTCACGGTGAAGCTCCCTCTCAAGTGTGGCGACCGAAGGTGTCGCACAGGGAGAAACGGCCGTACCGCCCTTTCTTACGAAATCACCTGCTATTTGTTTCCGGGTATCTGGAGCACCTTTGAGTCACCGCTGGGCAGGGCGGGCCGAGCGAGCGGGCCGGCGAATCGACCTTGTCCCGCTCATCGTCCTTCTTCGGCGTCCCGCCTAGCCGCTCGAGCGCCTGAAATACCGGCTCAAGGTCTCTTCCTGTTGCTGATAGGAGGACCCGATGTCGGCACCGTAGAGCGAGAGCGGCTCCTCCAGCATCCGTTCGAAGGTGAGCTTGCAGACTGCCTGCCCGTTCTCCACCATGAACGGCACGTCGTGCGCCCGCACCTCGAGGGCGGCGCGGGATCCCTGGAAGCGGTGGTTGGGGTCATAGCCGAACCCCGGGTCGAAGAAGCCGGCATAGTGCGTCCGCAGCTCGCCGCTGGTCGGGTCGTAGGCCGTCATCTCGGCCGCCAGGTACGGCGGGACGCTGACCGCCTCGTTGGACATGAGGAGGTAGAAGCGCTTGGGCGAGAGCACCAGGCGGTCGCCCTCCTCGCGAAAGACCGGGTCCCAGAAGGGGGCCGGGTCCACCTCGAGCCCCGAGGTGAGATCGAGGAGCGGCGCGCTGTCCCGCGTGCTGTGGCCGACCCGGCCCTGGGCGTCACCGTGCAGGTCCAGGCCGAGGAAGAGGCCGTCGGCCAGCACCAGTTGCCCGGTCGGCACCGGCGCCCCGTCCTTGAACAGGATCGGCTCCTCCTCGTGGGCGGCGCGCACGTCGTCGTCACTCAGCCAGGGCCGGCCGACAGCCAGCCGCAACTGGTTCAGCGCCAGGTCCTCGCGCACCCGGACGGGGAAGGAGAGGGGAACCACCTCGAGGTAGAGCGGCCCGCGGTAGCCGGCGGCGATCTCGTCGAAACGCTCGCTGTGGTCGGTGATGACGCGGGTGAAGACATCGATGCGACCGGTCGAGCTCTTCGGGTTGGCCTTGCCCCGGAGGCCGGCCGGCAGGTCGAGCCGCTCCTTGAGCTCGATCAGGTAGGGACAGCGGGCTTCGAGCATCGCCCCCTCGCCCCGGAGGTCGATCTCGTCAAGGATGTAGTCCTTGAGCTTCTCCTCGACCGTGTCGGCGCCGGGCAGGAAACTGCAGCGGATGCGTAGCGCCCGCTCCCCCAGCCGCAGGTCGAGGCTGGCCGGCTGCACATTGGCCTCGGGGATGTTGAAGCGCCCGGCCTCGATGTAGCCCGCCCTGATGGCCCGTTCGAGCAGATGGCCCGGGAGCACACCCTCGGCGCTCGGATTCAGGCTCAGGACCATGGGCGCGTCCGGCGCTTGAGGGAGGCACGACGGGTCACACGAGGAGTGAACCACGTGCGGCGCCGCGGCGAAAGCCGACGGACCACGCCCCCGGCGTCCACGGGCCCGCTCTGTGGACGACTTGGGGACAAGAAGCAGCGACATAGGGATTGCCCAGGCACACCGTAGTTATCCACAGGCCCATTGTTGCAGCCGAGTTTCCCGGTCGCCTTCCCGGCCGCAGAGCGCGCGGCGGGCGCAACCCTAAACTGACGCCGCGTCAGATTGACCCGACCGCACCCGCACCCACCCGCACTCACCCGACCCGACGGAGGCCTCATGCTCGACTACGTGATCCGATCCGGCACGGTCATCGACGGCACCGGAGAGCCGGCCCGGGAGGCCGACGTGGCCATTTCCGACGGCCGGATCGTCGCCATCGGTGAGGTGGCCGAGTCCGGGGCCACCGAATTCGACGCCACCGGTCTCATGGTGGTTCCCGGGGTGGTGGATCCCCACACCCACTACGACGCCCAGCTCTTCTGGGACCCCTCGGCGTCGCCCTCCAACCTGCACGGCGTCACCACGGTCATCGGGGGGAACTGCGGCTTCACCCTGGCCCCGATCAACCCCGAGGACGCCGACTACATCCGCCGCATGATGGCCAAGGTCGAAGGCATGCCCCTCGCCGCGCTCGAGCAGGGCGTGCCGTGGAACTGGTCGACCTTCGGCGAGTACCTGGGCGCCCTGGAGGGCAACCTTGGCGTCAACGCCGGGTTCTTGGTCGGCCACTGCGCGCTGCGCCGCAAGGTCATGGGGGCAGCCCGGGCCGACGAGGTGGCCACCGACGCAGAGATCGCCGCCATGCGCGCCCTCCTGGCCGAGTCGCTGGCGGCCGGAGGTCTCGGGTTCTCGTCGTCGCAGTCGCGCACCCACTCCGACGGCGACAACCGACCGATCACCTCGCGTCACGCCGACCGTCGCGAGATGTTGGCGTTCTGCGCGGAGGTGGCGGCCCACGAAGGGACGACCCTCGAGTACATCACCAACGGCTGCCTCGATGCCTTCAGCGACGAGGAGGTCGAACTGATGACCACGATGAGCACCACGGCGCGACGGCCCCTCAACTGGAACGTCCTGACCGTGGACGCCCGCTCGGCCGACCGCATCGAGCACCAGTTGGCCGCGTCGACGGCAGCGGCGGCGGCCGGCGGGCAGATCGTGGCGCTGACCATGCCCACCTTGGTCCCCATGAACATGAGCTTCCGTACCCACTGCGCCCTCTTCCTCATTCCCGGCTGGGGCGACGTCATGGGCCTACCCCTCGAGGAGCGGATGGCCCAGCTGGCCGATCCCGCCGTGCGGTCGCTGCTCGACGAGCGGGCCCGCTCCAAGGAGGCCGGGGTGTTCCGGGGGCTGGCCCACTGGGGCACCTACATCATCGGCGACACCTACGCGCCGGCCAACGACGGCTGTGCCGGCCGGGTGGTCGATGACATCGCGGCCGAGCGGGGCACCTCGACCTTCGACACCCTCTTGGACATCGTGCTGGCCGACGACCTGCGCACCGTCCTGTGGCCGAACACCGACGACGGGGACGAGACGACCTGGACCATGCGAGCGGAGATCTGGCGCGATCCCCGCGCCATGGTCGGCGGTTCGGACGCCGGCGCGCACCTCGACCGCATGTGCGGGTCGAACTACCCCACCGCCTTCCTGGCCGACTGCCTGCGCGGGCGCCGGCTGGTGCCGGTGGAAGCGGCCGTCCACATGCTGACCGGTCAACCGGCGCAGCTCTTCGGCCTGCGCCGGCGCGGCCTGGTGGCCGAGGACTACGCCGCCGATCTCTTCATCTTCGATCCGGCCACCATCGGGTCCGAGCCGGCCCGCCTGGTGCACGATCTACCCGGCGACGCGCCGCGCCTCATCGCCGCCTCGGTGGGGGTGGTCCGGGTGCTGGTCAACGGGGTGGAGACCGTGCGCGACGGGACGCCCACCGGTGCGGTCCCCGGGTCCCTGCTCCATTCGGGCCGCGACACGGCGTCGGTCGTTCCGGCCGGCGTCTGAGCCGGCTCGGCCGGGCCCCCACCTCCACCGAGCGCGCTCTCGGCACCGGACCGCGCGAGTAGCCTTCCCCCCTACCGTGACGCCCGACATGACCGACCCGGCGCTGGGCGTCGAGGACCCTTCGCCCGCCGGCCCGTCACGGGCCGCCGGGACCGGTGCTGGGGGCGCTGGTCGCCCTGGCGGCCGGACCCCGACCCGCTCCCATTGGTTGCGCGAGATCGTGGTCGTGGTGCTGGTGGCCCTCGTGGTGGCGCTCCTCCTGCGCGTCTTCGTGGTGCAGACCTTCTTCATCCCCTCGGGCTCCATGGAGCCGACCCTGCAGATCGGCGACCGCATCCTGGTCAACAAGCTCAGCTACCACCTCCACGGCGTCGGTCGCGGCGACATCGTGGTCTTCTCCCGCCCGCCGGCCGAGAACTGCGGCGGGGCCGAAGTCAACGATCTGGTCAAGCGGGTGGTCGGGCTGCCCGGAGAGACCATCTCGCTCGCCCAGGGGCATGTCGACATCGACGGGAAGGCCCTGCCCGAGACCTGGCTCCCGGCCTCGGTCCAGGGCTCGACCGAGGCCGGTCCGGCGGGCACGCCCTACAACCTGACCAAGCCCTACGTGATCCCGGCCAACCACTACTTCATGATGGGCGACAATCGCACCGAGTCCTGCGACAGCCGGTACTGGGGCCCGATCTCCCGGTCGCTCATCGTGGGCAAGGTCGACGTCCGGGTCTGGCCCGTCACCTCCTTCCACTTCTTCTGACCCAACTGACACCAACCGGGGTGTGCGCAGCCCCGGTGCCTGGGGCCGCGCAGCCAGGAAAGGCCGGGTACCAGGTACAATCTCGGTGTCATCCGTCGCCGAACAGAAGGGGTGCGTGGTGCTCGGTCGTGGCGCAAACCCCGCCAGCGGTGAAGCCCAGGTGACATCGGACTCCGTCCCGGACATCGGGCGATCGCTCCTCCATGCCCGCACGCAGGCCGGCCTGTCGCTGCCCGAGGCGGCGATCCGGGTGGGGGTGGCCTCGTCCGAGCTCGAGGCCCTGGAGAGCGGCACCGTCGCCCGCATGCCGGACCGCATCGAGACCCTCCGGGCCCTCCGCGCCTACGCCGACTCGCTCGGCCTGCCCGGCGACGCCTATGTCCTGGCCGTGCTGGACCGCTGGCCCAGCGTCGAGGCCGCGGCGCGCCACGGCGACACCGGCGTCGTCCCGGTGGTGTCGGTCTCCTCGGCTCCCGCCGGGGGGCACTCCCCCTCCGGCGACTACGGCTCGGCCTTCCCCGCCGACAGCACGGGGGTCAACGAGGCGCTCATCACCGGCGTGATCGGGGCGGTCGGTCCGCTGTCGATCAACGACACGCGGCCGGTGCCCATCTTCGAGACGGGCCAGGTGTCGGCGGTCCGCCAGGGCCCTCCGACCTACCTCAAGATCCTGGTCGCGGTGGTGGCGCTCCTGGTCGTGGCGGCCGGCGTCGGCCTGGGCCTGCACAATCAGCTCTCCGCGCTGGATCCACTCGGCGCGCAGCGAGACCTCCACCCTGATCGCCACGGCCAAGAAGGACACCGGCGTCACGACCGGCACCACGCACCGGTCGGGCCACAGGTCGTCCACGGCCCTGCCGAGGTTCACCGTGTCGACCAACGCCCTCAAGAACGGTGGCACGCTTCAGGTGGCGGCGTCCTCGTTCGGGGTGGCGGTGGTCACCAACGCCAATCCGAGCTGGGTCCAGGTCACCAACTCGGGCAGTCAGGTTCCCGTGTTCTCCCAGGTCATTCCCGGTGGCCAGAGCCACATCTTCGCCGTCAACGGGACCACGACCATCCAGACGGGGAGCCTGGCCGCCCACTTCCAGGTCTTCTCGGGCCTCCGGCCCCTCACCTCGTACACCCCGGCCGGGGCGCCCTTCACCATGACCTTCATCGCCAGCGGCTGAGTCCCACGAGGAACCCGTCCCGCTCGGAGACCCGGTTCCCCCGAAGAGACCCGGCCGCTACTCCTCTTCCTCGTTCTCCGCCGTCACCCGGGCCACCGCGGCCACCGTCTGACCGTCATCGAGGTTCATGACCCGGACACCGGTGGCGTCGCGGCCCTGTGAGGCAATCTCGCGCGCCGCCGTCCGGATCACGACACCGCCGGAGGAGACCAGCAGGATCTCCTCGTCCAGCGCGATCATGAAGGCCGCCACCACCGAGCCGCGCTTGCCGGTCAGGCGGATGCCGCGCACCCCCTGTCCACCCCGGGCCTGGCGGTTGAAGCGTTCCAGCTTGGTCCGCTTGCCGTAGCCGGCATCGGTCACCAACAAGATGTCGGTGTCGTCGGCCGCGACGTCACACGACACCACGATGTCGCCCTCGCGCAAGCGGATGCCGCGCACGCCGGCCGCGTCCCGGCCCATGGCGCGCACGTCGGACTCGTTGAAGCGGATGGTGATGCCGTTGCGGGTCACTTCGAAGATGTCGTCGTCGCCGGACGTGGCCACCACCCGCACCAATTCGTCGCCCTCGCGCAGGTTGATGGCGATGAAGCCCTCCCGGCGCGACTTGTCGTACTCGCTCAGGGCCGTCTTCTTCACCTGGCCCTGGGCCGTGGCGAAGACGAGGTACTGGTCGGGCAGGAACTCGCGGGTCGAGATGATGGCCTGGATCTTCTCGTTGGGCGCCAGCGGGACCAGGTTGATGGCGGCCGTCCCCTTGGCCGTGCGCTCCTTCATGGGGATCTCGTGGCCGCGCAGCCGGTAGACCTTGCCCCGGTTGGAGAACAGCAGGAGGTAGGCGTGGGCCGAGGTGTGGATGACCTCGCTGACCAGGTCCTCCTCCTTCAGCCGGGCACCCTGGACCCCGCGGCCGCCGCGGCCCTGGGTCCGGAAGGCACCCGCCGCCACCGACTTGATGTAGTTGGCCTTCGTCATGGTGACGACGATCTCCTCGTCGTCGATCAGGTCTTCGACCCCCATCTCACCGGGGTCGTGGGTGACGATGCTGCGGCGCGGGTTGGCGTAGGTGTCGCGGATCGCCGTCATCTCGGTGGCGATGACGCCGCGCAGCTTGGCGTCGTCGGCCAGGATCGACTCGAGCTCGATGATGGTCTCGCGCAGCTTGGCCATCTCCTCTTCCAACTCGGTCCGGCCCAGACGGGTCAGCCGGCCCAGGGTCATGTCGAGGATGTGGGTGGCCTGGACCTCGGTGAACTCGAACGGCGCCGCCATGAGCGCGGTGCGCGCCGACGGGCGGTCGTCCGAGCCGCGGATGGTGGCGATCACCTGATCGAGCATGTCGATGGCCTTGAGCAGACCCTCGACGATGTGGGCGCGCTCGCGGGCCTTGCGCAGGCGGAATTCGGTCCGCCGGGTCACCACCTCGATCTGGTGATCGATGTAGTGCGAGAGGGCCTGGGCCAGGTTCAAGGTGCGCGGCACCGAGTCGACCAGGGCCAGCATGTTGACGCCGAAGCTGGTCTGCAGCGGCGTCTGCTTGAAGAGGTTGTTGAGCACCACGTTGGCGTTGGCGTCGCGCTTGAGCTCGATGACCAGGCGCGGCTGCTGGTTGGCCGAGGCGTTGCGCAACTCGCTGATGCCGTCGAGGTCGCCCGCCCGCACCAGGTCGGTGATCTTCTGCTCGATGACCTCGACCGAGGTCTGGTACGGGAACTCGGTCACCACGATGCGGTCGCCCACGCGGCCCTCTTCGATCTCGGCCACGGCGCGCATCTTGATGGAGCCCCGGCCGGTCCGGTAGGCGTCGAGGATGCCCTGGCGCCCCAGGATCAGCGCGCCGGTCGGGAAGTCCGGTCCCTTGACGAACTGCATCAGGTCGTCGGGGGTGGCCTCGGGGTTGTGGAGGACGTGGATGGCGGCGTCGATGACCTCGCCCATGTTGTGGGGCGGGATGTTGGTGGCCATGCCGACGGCGATGCCCTGGGCCCCGTTGATGAGCAGGTTCGGGAAGCGGCCCGGCAGGACGATCGGTTCTTCGTCCGAGCCGTCGTAGTTGGGCTCCTTGTCGATCGTGTCCTCGTCGATGTCGGCCATGAGCTCGAGGGCGAGCGGGGCCAGTCGGCACTCGGTGTAGCGCATGGCGGCCGGCCCGTCGTCGGGGCTGCGCCCGCCGAAGCTGCCGTGGCCGTCGATGAGGGGGTGGCGCAGCGAGAAGTCCTGCACCATGCGGGCCAGGGCCTCGTAGATGGCCGAGTCACCGTGGGGGTGGTAGGTCCCCATGACGTCACCGACCACCTTGGCGCACTTGTTGTGCGGCCGGTCCGGCCGCAGGCCGCGGTCGAACATGGAGTAGAGGATGCGACGGTGCACCGGCTTGAGGCCGTCACGCACGTCGGGCAGCGCCCGCGACACGATGACCGACATGGAGTACTCGAGGAACGAGCGCTCCATCTCCTCTTGAATTTCGATGGGCTCGATGAAGCCTTCGACCGGGGTCTCGCCGTCGGGCGGCGCGCCAGTGCCGCCGCTTCCCCGCCCGCCGCGCCCAGAACCGCCGCGCGTTGTACTTCGTGCCATGTGATCTCTCTTCGTTGTGTCTTTCGTCGTGTCGCTCAGATGTCGAGGAAGCGGACGTCTTTCGCGTTGGTCTGGATGAAGTGGCGACGGAGCTCGACGTCGTCGCCCATGAGGATGGAGCACACCTCATCGGCCAGGGCGGCCTGTTCCACGTTGATCTGCAGCAGCGAGCGCAGGGAGGGATCCATGGTGGTGTCGCGCAGTTCGGCGAAGTCCATCTCACCCAGCCCCTTGAGCCGGTTGAAGTCGTGCTTGTGGTCGGGGTGCTCGGACAAGAAGGCGGCCTTGGCCGCCTCGTCCTTGAGGTAGATCTTCTCCTTGCCGACCAGGGTCGAGAACAGGGGCGGCTGCGCCACGTAGACGAAGCCCCCTTCCACCAGCGGCTTCATCTGCCGGAAGAAGAAGGTCAGGAGCAACGTGCGGATGTGGCTGCCGTCGACGTCGGCGTCGGCCAGGAGGATGACCTTGTGGTAGCGGATCTTCGTCACGTCGAACTCGTCGGCCAGGCCGGCGCCGATGGCCGAGATGAGCGCCTGGATCTCGGCGTTTTTCAGCATCTTGTCGATGCGGGCCCGCTCGACGTTGAGGATCTTGCCCCGGATGGGCAGGATGGCCTGGGTGTGCGGATTGCGGGCGTCCTTGGCCGAACCGCCGGCCGAGTTGCCCTCGACGATGAAGAGCTCCGACTCGCGCGGATCGCGCGACGAGCAGTCGGCCAACTTGCCCGGCAGGCCGGCTCCATCGAGCGCGGACTTGCGCCGGGTCAGGTCACGGGCGCCCTGCGCGGCCATGCGCGCCCGCGCCGCCTGGGTCGACTTCTGCACGATCTGGCTGGCCTCGCGCGGGTTCTCCTCCAACCACTCGTTGAGCTTGCGGTTGGTGGCCTTCTCGACCAGGGAGCGGATGCTGACGTTGCCGAGCTTGGCCTTGGTCTGGCCCTCGAACTGCGGGTCACGCAAACGCACCGAGATGATGGCGGTCAGGCCCTCGCGGATGTCCTCGCCCTTGAGGTTCTCCTCCTTCTCCTTGAGCAGGTTGCGGGCCCGGGCGTAGCGGTTGATGGCGTTGGTCAGGGCCTTGGAGAACCCCTCGACGTGCATGCCGCCCTCGATGGTGGAGATCCCGTTGGCGAAGGAGAAGATCGACTCGTGGTAGCCGGTGTTCCACTGCAGCGCGATCTCGGCCTCCTGGCCGTCCTCGATCTGGTCGAAGTAGGCCACCTTGCGGAACAGCGACTCCTTCGAGGCGTTGAGGTGCTTGACGAAGTCCACGATGCCGCCGGCGTAGCGGAAGGTGGTCTTGAGCGCGGGGTCCGGACGCTGGTCGACGAAGCGGATCTCCAGGCCCTTGTTCAAGAAGGCCATGATCTGCATGCGTTCGATGATGGTCTGGGCGCGGAAGTCGACCTCGTCGAAGACGGTGGTGTCGGGCCAGAAGGTGACGGTGGTCCCGGTGCGGGGCTCCCCGGTGCTGCGATCGAGCGGCGCCGGGCCGGTGGCGGCGATCTTGCGCGTGACCTTGCCGCCCTTGGCGAACTCGGCCTCCCAGTGTTGGCCGTCGCGGTCCACTTCGAGGACCAGCCGGGACGACAGCGCGTTGACCACCGAGACGCCCACCCCGTGCAGGCCGCCGGAGACCTGGTATCCCGTGCCCCCGAACTTGCCGCCGGCATGGAGGGTGGTCAGGACGATCTCGGCCGCCGAGCGCTTGGGGTACTTGGGGTGCGGGCCCACCGGGATGCCGGCGCCGTCGTCGCTCACCCGGCAGCCGCCGTCGGCCAGCATGGTCACGTCGATGCGGGTAGCTCGGCCCGCCATGGCCTCGTCGACCGAGTTGTCGACTACCTCCCACACCAGGTGGTGCAGGCCGCTCGGTCCGGTGGATCCGATGTACATCCCGGGGCGCTTCCGCACCGCCTCCAGCCCTTCGAGGATGGTGATGTCACCCTCGCTGTAGGAGTCGTCCGTTACCTTGTCCACCTTTAATGCCACAGGCGCGCCTTTCGAAACAACAGTCATCGTGGTTCGTATTCGAGTGCCCGAAAACGGGGTGCCCGGGGCACGCGATACGACTCACACAGTCTACCCGAACGGTGCGACTTTCGGGCCGATCCGAGGCCCCAAAAGTCGCCTCAGGAAGGCCGTTGCACCGCCACGTCGATCCGTTCGACCGAGGTGTCCCCCAACTGCCCCAATCGGTCCAAAATGTGGCGCGATTCCATGCGGGCGCGGGTGGCCCAGGCCGGATGATCCACCCCGATGACGAGCACCGAGTCCTGCAGGCGAACCGGGTGCAGATGCCCGGCCAATTCCGCTCCCACCACCTCCTCCCAGCGGCTGAAGACCAGCTCCATCGTCGACGCGGAGCTCGACGCGCCCATGCGGCCGAGCACCTGGGACATGGCCCGGCCCACGTGTTGCGGCCCGGCGTCACTGCCCGCCCGGGGCCGGCGGCGGCGTGCGCTCATAGGACTGCGCTCACGGTGCCTGTCCTACCTCGTCGATGTGCACCGTGGTCGCCACCTCGATGCCGGCCGGCAGCGGCACGGCCGTGGTCAGGATCGACTGGCCCTCGGGCAACTCGGCCACCAGCGCCCGGCTGCGCGCCGGGTCGAGTTCGGAGAAGACGTCGTCGAGGAGCAGGGTCGGGGTGAGCGGCGTCCGGGCCGTGACCAACCGGTGGATCCCGATGCGCAGGGCCAGCGCCAGGCACCGTTGCTCGCCCTGCGAGGCGTGGGTGCGGGCCTCGCGTCCATCAATCTCCAAGAAGAGCTCGTCGCGGTGCGGCCCGACCGTGTTGACCCCCCGCCGGAGGTCGGCCGTCCGGTTGGCCTCGAGCGCCGGCAGCAGATCCCCCTCCCAGCTGCGCCGGTAGTCCTGGGTGACCACGACCCGGCCGCCCGACCCGGCCAGGCGCCCGTAGGCCGGGGCCACGTGCTCCTCCAGCGCGGCGGTCAGGCGCTCCCGGGCGGTGACCAGGATCTTCCCGGCGTCGGCCAGCCGTTGGTCCCACACGTCGAGGGTGGCGGCCACGTCGGCGCTGGCCCGGCCGCCCGCCTGGCGCAACAGGGCGGCCCGCTGGCGCAACACCTTGTCCACCTCGTCGGCCGCCCGCGCGCCCTCGGGGTCGACCAGGGCCAGCGTGTCGTCGAGCAGTTGGCGCCGACCGCCCGGCCCACCGCTGACCAGAGCGAGGTCCTCGGGGGAGAAGATGGTGCACGGCGCGGCGGCGGCCAGGTTGCGGCGGCCCACCGCCGTCTTGCGGTTCACCTGGGTACGGCTGCGCCCGGTCGGGACGATCTCGGCTTCGACCAAAGTGGGCGCCGCGGTGTGGTGGAGCTCGGCCCGCACGATGGCCCGGTCGGTTCCGGTGCGCACCATCGCCTCGCGGGGGGCGCCGCGGAATGAGCGCTGGGTCCCCAGATACACCAGGGCCTCGAGCACGCTCGTCTTGCCGGTGCCGTTCGGTCCGGTGATCACCGTGGTGCCGTCGACTTCGGGCTCGAAGTGGGCGGCGCCGAAGATGCGAAAGTCGACGAGCTCGAGGATGCGCAGGCTCACCGCGAGAACGGGTCGCCGCTCAGGAAACCCGAACGGGCATGAGGAGATAGCGGAACGTGTCGTCCTCGGCGCCCCGGACGGTGGCCGCTTTCGACCCGTCGGCCGTCTCGACGATGACCTCGTCGCCCTGGACCGCCTCGACGCCGTCGATCAGATACGAAGGATTGAAGGCGATGATGAGATCCTCTCCGGTGAAATCCCCATCGACGGTCTCGGAGGCGTCACCGACCTCTTGACTGACCACACTCAGGTCGACGCCGCCCTGGCGCATGGACAGGCGCACCGGGGTGGTGTTGTCCCGGACCAGGAGCTGGACCCGGCGCAGCGCGGCCAAAAAGGTCTCCTTGCCCAGGTGGAGACGGTTGGGGTAGTGGTCGGGGATGAGCTGGTTGTAGTCGGGGTAGCGACCCTCCAACAACCTGGTGCTGATCTGGACGTTCCCCTGCCAGAAGGTGATCTCGTTCTCGCTGGCGGCCACGCCGACCCGGGTAGGGCCGTCGGATCCTTCGCCGGCCGGGCCAGACGGGAGACGTTGGAGTTCGGCCAGGGCGCGGGCGGGGACCAAGAGGTCCTCGACGCCGGGGAGCGCGGGCACGCCGGGGAGGTCACGCAGCGCCATGCGGTACGAGTCGGTGGCCACCATCCGGATCGAGCCCTCGACCGAGGACAACAGGACCCCGGTGAGCAGGGGACGGGCGTCGTCGTGCGAGGCGGCGCGCACCACCTGGCGGACCCCTTCGGCCAGGGCTGCCTCGGGCAGATGGGCGATGGCCTCGCCGGTGCGCCCGACGGCCGGGAACTCGACCACCGGGAAGGTCCGGAGTTTGAAGTTCGAGCGGGCGGCCGAGATGGTGATGTGGTCGTCCTGATGGGCGAAGGTCACGGCGCCGGGTTCGAGCCGGCGCACGATGTCGGTCGAGAGGCGCGACGGAATGACACACGTGCCGTCGTCGATGCCGATGACTTCCTCGGTCACCTGGATGGTCAGGTCCAGATCGGTGCCGGTGACCGAGAGGGTGTTGCCGAGGCAGGACAACAAAATTCCGGACAGCACCGGAGACGATGTGGTTCGTGCTCCGACGGCACGGCCCGCGGTAGCCAACATCTCGACGAGAGCGTCTCGTTCGGATCGGAACTTCACCGGAACGTGTCCTTTCGGGTGTGTCCCCAACCACAAGTGAGTGAGGCGGAGAGAGGTTTGGGTAGTAGGGGTAATAAGGGCTGTGGATTGTGGATGGCGGACCCTAGTGCCTGGTGGGGTCGGGAGAAGTTGTCCCCACGGTGGTGTGGGTGGTTCCGGGCCCAGCGCGCGGAACGGTCAGCCTGCTTCAGGGGCTGGGGACGAAGGGTCACGCTATCCCCAAGCTGACGGCCCGCGTCCACAGGCCGAGGAACGCCGCCCACATGATCCCCCCACCCGCCGCGCGCCACCTCAGGTGCCGGCCCGGACCTGTTGGGTGAGCTCGGTGACCTGCTCGTAGATCTGGCGGCGTTGCTGCATCTGTCCGGTGATCTTGTCGACGGCGTGGATCACCGTGGTGTGGTCGCGGTTGCCGAAGACCCGGGCGATGGCGGGATAGCTGTAGTCGGTCAGGTTCCGGACCAGGTACATGGCGACCTGGCGGGCGGTGACCAGGGGTCGGGTCCGGCTGGGCCCGCAGATGGCCTCGACGGTGAAGCCGTAGCTGCTGGCGGTGGCGTCGAGGATCATCTGGGGGGTGATCCGGCGCGGCTCGCCGGCCAGGACGATGTCGGAGAGCACGCGCTCGGCCTGGGCCCGGGAGATGACCTCCTTGTTGAGCTTGGCGAAGGCACTGACCCTGGTCAGGGCCCCCTCGAGCTCCCGGATGTTGTTCTTCACGTGGGTGGCGATGAACTCGAGGACGTCGTCGGGGACCTCGTGGTGCTCGCTCTCGGACTTGGAGCGCAAGATGGCCAGGCGGGTCTCGAGGTCGGGCGGGTCGATCTCGGTGATCAGGCCCGAGAGGAAGCGGCTGCGGAGCCGGTCCTCGAGGGTCTCGATCGACTTGGGCGGACGGTCCGAGGTGAGGACGATCTGCTTGGAGGCGCCCTTGAGGTCGTTGTAGGTGTGGAAGAACTCCTCCTGGAGCCCCTCCTTGTTCTCCATGAACTGGACGTCGTCGATCAAGAGGACGTCACATTCGCGGTAGCGCCGCTTGAAGGCCAGGGTGGTCGAGGTGCGCAGCGAATCGACGAAGTCGTTCATGAACGTCTCGGTGGTGACGTAGAGCACGTGGCGGCGCGGGAAGTTCTCCGAGACGTAATTCCCGATGGCGTGGAGCAGATGGGTCTTGCCCAGCCCACTGTCCCCGTAGATGAAGAGCGGGTTGTAGGAGCGACCCGGGGTCTCGGCCACCGCCTGGGCCGCCGCGTGAGCCAGGCGGTTGGAGGAGGCGGCCACGAAGGTGTCGAACACGAACTTCGGATCGAGCACCACCGCGGCGGATTCGCGGCCGGGGGTGGCCACGGCCACCGTGCTTGGGGCCCGCTCGACCACGGGGGGCGGGTCGGGGACGCCCAGGAGCTCCTCTTCGGGCTCGTCCGGTTCTTGGACCTCGAGCCGGCCCCGCACGGCGGTGCCTACCTCATTGGCCAAGGTGTCCTCGATCATCGGGAGGTAGCGGGTCTCGACCCGCTCGCGGATCAGGCCGTTGGGCACCGAGAGCAGGAACACCCCATCGTCGAAGGACACCGGCTCGATCCCCGAGAGCCAGAGCTGCCATGTCGTCTCCGACACCTGCTCGCGGAGCGATTTGCTGCACCGTGTCCATAGGTCTCCGGGTTGCGTCACGTGGTCGTCCGATCGCCCTTCATCCGTCCGCGGGGTCCTGGGCAAGGTCTGAACGTCCCTCGGTGCGGTAATTGGCTGAAGCTACACCGTGACACGTGGCCCGACTAGTGGGGATCGGCGGTTCGCGCCTAACATGGGCGCCACCCCACTGCCGCTGCCCGCGGGCGGCACCCCAGGTGGCCGTACGAACTCTGCTGCGCCTGGCATGTCATGCTCCCAGGCGAGGCGAAAGGCTGAGGAATGAAGCGCACCTACCAACCAAACACCCGCAAGCGGGCCAAGACCCATGGCTTCCGCAAGCGTATGTCGACCCGAGCCGGCCGCTCCATCTTGAAGTCACGGCGCCTCAAGGGCCGTCACCGCCTCACCGTCTGAGCTCCTGGTGCCTGCTCGCACGCTCGGACGGATTCGGACTCGCGCTGCCTTTGGCCAACTGCAGCGGTCACGGGCTCGCGCTCGCTGTGGCCCCGTCCGGGCCACCTTCGTGGCCGCCGACCCCGGACTTCCGGGTATCTTTCCCCAGGTGGGATACACAATTGGGAAGCGCTGCGGCAATGCCGTGGTCCGCAACACCCTCCGCCGCCGGGCCCGCGAGTCCGCCCGGGCCGCCGCCCCGGACCTGCCCCGGGGCACCTACCTCCTCCGTTTCGATCCCACCGCGGCCCGGTGCGAGCCGGCCGAGCTGTCGCGCTGTGTCGGCCGGGCCCTGCGGGGTGCCGCCGGTGAGTGACGCCCCCCCTCCCATGAGCCGGGCGTCACGGGTGGCCGTGCGGGCGCTCCAGGCGTATCAAGGAGCGGCCTCGGGCCGGGTGTCACCCTGCCGCTTCTACCCCAGCTGCTCCACCTATGCCGCCGAGGCCTTCGCCGAGCACGGGTTCTGGCGGGGGCTGTCCCTCACGGCCAGGCGCCTGCTGCGCTGCCGCCCCTTCGGGCCCCACGGGGTTGACCTGGTACCGCTGCACGTCCACGCCCAAGGGCCGCGCCGACAGGCGGGGACACGGCCATGACCAGCCTGGTGTCGCCCCTGTTGGGTGCCTCTAACTCCCTGTTCTCGTTGATCGGGAAGATCTTCCACCCGCTCTTCGAGTTCTTCGGGCTGATCGTCTCGGGGATCTACTCGGTCACCGGCAACTACGGCCTCTCCATCATCGGGTTGACCGTGCTCATCATGCTGGCGCTGACCCCGGTGACCGTCAAGAGCACCAAGTCGATGATCGCCATGCAACGGCTGCAGCCGGAGATGAAGAAGCTGCAGACCAAGTACAAGGGCCCGGAGAACCGGGAACTGCTCAACCAGGAAATGATGAAGCTGTACAAGGAGAACGGGACCAGCCCGTTCGGCGCCTGCCTGCCGTCCTTGTTGCAGATGCCCTTCCTCATCGTGCTGTATTCGCTCATTCGAGGGCTGTCCAATACGGTAAAGAACGGCGCGACATACGTAAATGGGATGGGGCACACGGTCGTGTGTCACACCACCAACATCAACGGCTGTGCGGCGCCGCGGTACATCCCGACAAATGGCAAGATGTACGACAATCTTGTCCTGAATCATGGCCAAATGCACTGGTGGTTTGGCATGGACCTCTCGTCCACGCCGTTCACCACCCATACCTTCCCCGGGAGCGCCAGCCAGGCCGTTCTGATGATCCCCTATTTGGTATTAATCGGGGCAGCCATTTTCCTCCAGTACTACCAAATGAAGCAGATGAATAGTCGTAATCCTGGGGCGGCGCAGGCCAACCCACAGATGCAAACGATGCAGAAGTTCTTTCCCATTATCTTCGGTGTCATTTACCTTCGAGTGCCAGCTGGAGCGACCCTTTACATGGTGTTCTCCTCGGCCATGCGGATCGGGACGCAGGAGATCATGTTCCGGACCGGCATGGTGTCGCCGGTCGGGGCCGAACGCGAGATCGGGGGCGGCGCCAAGGGTGCGAAGGGCACTCAGGAAGCCCTGCCCGAAGAGACCGGCCCCAAGCCCAATCCGACGGGCAAGGGGGGCGCCAAGCCGGCCGGCAAGAGCACCACTGCGCCCAAGAACCCCGGCGGGACCAACGGGACCAACGGCAACGGCCGGCGCCCCACCACCGGCAAGCGCCCGGCCTCGGGCAAGGGTTCTTCCGGCCGCCGGGCCAACACCAACGGCCGCGCCGGCGCCAACGGATCGGCCGACGATGCGAAGACGCCGGCGCCCAAGCCGCACCCGCGCTCTCGTTCTAAGAAGGAAAGAAAGGCGCGATAGAGCGTGGAGTGGGTAGAGGTCGCAGCAAAGACAGTCGAAGAAGCCACCGAGTCGGCCCTGGACCAGCTGGGCGTGGCCGTGGGCGACGCCGAGGTCATCGTCCTGGCGGAGCCCAAGGCGGGCCTCTTCGGGCGTACCCGCGGCGAGGCTCGAGTGCGGGCTCGAGTGCGTCCGGTCGGTCCCCGGCCCAAGCGGGAGCGCCGGCCTCGCGACCGTGAACGCGGGGGGAACCGCAACCAGGGCTCGGGCAACGCGCAACGCCAGAGTGCCTCGAAGCCCGACGCCAAGGCGACGGCAGACGGGGACGCCGCTTCGACCTCGGGCGGCGGATCGGGCGAGCGGACCGGGACGGGCACCAGCCGGTCGGCGCGCCGACGTCGGAACCGCAGCCAAGCCTCCACCGGGGGGGCTGGGGCGGCCCTGGCGGAGAACGGCCAGAACCCGTCGACTGCTGGGGCGTCGCGGCCAGCGGAGAAGAACCAGCAGCGCAGTACCGAACCGAAGGAGACGGTTGCCATGGCCGAAGGAATGACCCTCGAAGAGCAAGGCGAGGTGGGCCGAGCCTTTCTGGCCGGTCTCCTGAGTGAGTACGGCATGCAGGCCACCGTGGAGACCCGTCTGATCGACGAGGAGACGGTCGAGATCGCCGCCCGGGGCGATGAGCTCGGGTTGCTGGTCGGTCCTCGTGGCTCGACCCTGAGCGCCCTCCAGGACATCACCCGGGCCGTGGTCCAGCGCCAGTGCCCGTCGCGCACCGACCGGATCCTGGTGGACGTGGCCGGGTACCGGGAGAAGCGCTCGGCCGCCCTGAAGCGGTTCAGCACCCAGATCGCCGAAGAGGTCATCGCCTCGGGCCAGGAGAAGGCCCTCGAGTCCATGAGCCCGGCCGACCGCAAGGCCGTGCACGATGCGGTCAACGAGATCGACGGGGTGGCCACTCGCTCCGAGGGCGAGGATCCCAACCGCTACATCGTCATCTCCCCTACGGACTGACACAGGCTCGGTGCCCGACACCGACCACGCGGTCCCCTCCCCCGCTGCCCTGGGCGACGTCCTCCTTGACGCTCGTCGCGCCGGCTTCCTGGGGCCGGGGCCGATCGAGCCCCACCTCGAGCACGCTGCCGGATTCGTTGATCTGGCCCGCCGTCAGGCGGTGCCATCGGGGACCGGGACCCCCCACATCCTCGACCTGGGCTCGGGAGGCGGGCTGCCCGGGTTGGTGATCGCCATCCGCTGGCCGGCCGCCACCCTGGTCCTCCTGGACGCCAACGAGCGCCGTTCCGAGTTCCTCCAGCGAGCGGTCCGGCGCTGTGGCCTCGGGGAACGGGTCGCCGTGGTCCACCAGCGAGCCGAAGTGTGCGGGCGTGATCCGGAGTACCGGGGGAGGTTCGACGGGGTGGTGGTGCGGTCCTTCGGTGCCCCGGCCGTGGTCGCCGAGTGCGGCGCGCCGTTCCTGCGCCAGGGGGGATGGATGATCGTCTCGGAGCCCCCTGGAGTCTCCGAGGAGGATGGCCACCGGGCCCGCTGGCCAGCCGACGGGGTGGCTCAGGTGGGCTTGGAACTGGGGGAGTTCGTCAGAACGGGCTTCGGGTACCAGGTGCTTCACCAGCGGGAGGCCTGTCCTGAGCGGTTCCCTCGACGAAACGGAGTTCCCGCAAAGCAACCCCTGTTCTGACCGACCCGATCTGTTCCACGTGGAACATCGTCGTGAGGACAACCCGGCGTGCTCCAACCAACCCAGTCTGTTCCACGTGGAACATCGCTGTGAGGATCAGGTCTGTCTCCCGGCAATGAGCAAGGTGTCCGCGCCGTGCGGTCTATCAGGCCTCGTATGACGGGTGGAAGGTGACAGCCGACAGAGTCGGTCACCGACAGGGAGGCGAGGAAGTGGTCTCGGCGGCTCGTTTTGCCTGAAGCCAATGGTCCAGGGGACCCTCCTGATTCGCCGGCCCGCGAATGGTCATTGCGATGGCTGTATGTCCAATGCGGCGACGTGATCAGAGGCAAGCCCAGTGCTTGCCCACTCCCCCCATGGGAGCCGGCGTCCCCCAAGGATCCTGCCCACCCTCGCCCATTGGCAACCGACTTCCCCCGAGAGGAGCCGCCCGCCCCGGCCCTATGGGAGCGGGGTGCCCCCACGAGGGATGAAGTACCCGTCGCGCTGCCCCTTGGTGCCGCCGCTGGAGCCCAGGGGGAATAGAACGTCCATCCGCTGGCTGTACCGTGCCAGGTCCTGGGATGCGACGTGGGCCGCCCTGGGCCGCCCGTAGGGCTGGATCTGGCGTGACCCCCGTCGGCCACTTGGGAGCTTCTCGGGACGAGGTGACCGGGTCGTCGAAGGGGGGCGAGCCGACCGTGGAGCCAGGCTCACATCCGAAGGGCAGAAATACTTCAGCGGCCTTGGTCCGCTCGAATGTTTCACGTGAAACAGGTGAGAACCCTTGACCTGAGGGGACGAGCAAGTCAGGATAGCCACTTGATGCGGCGATCCGGGAGAGCCACCTGATGCGGCATCGCCGCCGAAATCGCGGTGCCAGACCAACCAATGCAGATCAAGCCCCCGCTCAAGAGGGCATGGAGCAGAGCTCCGGCGAACCGCATGTGGATCAGAATGGCCCCGACGCTCCCTCCAAGGTGCTGATCGACGGGCAGCCCGTGATGCCCTCGTCCGCTCCGTTCGATATTGAGCAAACCGAAGCCCGTCCCACTCCCCCACCCTTGCCGGTACCGGATCCCGAACCACAACCCCAGCCGGAGCCGGTACCCCAACCCGAGCCCGTCATCCTGCCGGCGTCGGTCATCCAACCGGAGCCGGTCATCGCCGAGATACCGGAGCCTGCGGCGGGGCAATGGGCGGCCGAGCCGGCGACGGCTCAACCAGAAGCCCTTCCCGATCCGACCCCCCGGCCAGTGCCAGAGCCGAACCCCGAACCTGTGCCGGAACCGGCCATGGCGCGGGCGCCGGCGCACGCTGCAGTCGAGTCCGCCGCCGGGCCGGAGCTATCAGAGCCCGAGCCGACTCCCGAACCGAGCCCCGCTGGCCCCGAGCCGACTCCCGACCCGAGCCTCGAACCGAAGCACGCGGTGTCCAAGGAAGCCCGAAGGAGGTCGCCCTCCATCAGCACCGAGACGGAAGAGCTCCTGCCGGCCGAGCGGCCCGTGACCCTGGACTTGCCCCGGGTCATCGCCGTGGCCAACCAGAAGGGTGGGGTCGGAAAGACCACCACCACCGTCAACCTGGGTGCGGCCCTGGCCGAGATGGACTACCGGGTCCTGGTCATCGATCTGGATCCACAGGGCAACGCCACCACCGGATTGGGCATCGACGCCCGGAACTTCGAGCTGTCCATGTACGACGTCATCATGCGGGAGGCGCCCCTGGAAGACTGCATTGAGCCCACCAGCGTCAAGAACCTCTTCGTGGCCCCGGCCACCATCGACCTGGCCGGGATCGAGATCGAACTGGTGCCGGCCTTCAGCCGGGAGTTGAAGCTGAAGCGGGCCATCGACGGCGTCGTCAACGACTTCGACTTCATCCTCATCGACTGCCCCCCGTCGCTCGGCCTCATCACCGTCAACGGTCTGGCCGCGGCCGGTGAGGTCCTCGTCCCCATCCAGTGCGAGTACTACGCCCTGGAGGGGCTGAGCCAGCTCCTGCGCAACGTCAAGCTGGTCTCGTCGAACCTGAACGAAAGCCTCGAGGTGTCCACCATCGTCCTGACGATGTACGACGCCCGGACCCGGCTCTCCGTCGACGTGGCCAAGGAAGTCCGGGCCCACTTCTCCGGGCGGGTGTGCAAGAGCGTCATCCCCCGCACCGTGCGACTCTCGGAGGCACCGTCGTTCGGTCAACCCATCACAGTGTTCGATCCGACGTCACGAGGGGCCGTGGCCTACCGTGACTTGGCGAAGGAGGTGAGCAATGGCGCGGCGCAGCGGACTCGGTAAAGGGCTCAGCGCACTCATTCCGACCGAAGCGGTCGGCGAGCTGGACTCGGCCTTGCGGACGGTGGGCATCTCGGCCATCAAACCGAATGAACATCAACCTCGCAGTCATTTCGACGAGGAGTCCATGTCGTCGTTGGCCGCCTCTATCCGGGAGGTCGGCCTGCTCCAGCCGGTGCTGGTGCGAGAGGTCGAGGGCGAGGAGGAGAGCTACGAGCTGATCGCGGGGGAGCGGCGGTGGCGAGCCTGCCGTCGAGCCGGGCTCCAGACCATCCGGGTCTTGGTCCAGCCCGACGCCGGCGACGCGGTCAGCCTGGAGCAGGCGCTGGTCGAGAACCTTCACCGCGAGGACCTCAACGCCCTCGAGGAGGCGGCGGCCTATCAACAGCTCATCGATGAGTTCGGACTGACCCACGAGCAGGTGGCCACCCGCATGGGGAAGGGGAGGGCCACCGTGACCAACACCCTCCGCCTCCTGCAGCTGCCGGCGGGGGCTCAACGGGCGCTGGCCGAAGGAACGATCTCGGCCGGGCACGCCCGGGCCCTGCTGGGCACGCCGGACCGTGCCCTCCAGGATCACCTGGTGGTGCAGATCGTGGAAGAGGGCCTCACCGTCCGGGCGGTGGAAGATCTCGTGCGGGGCGAGACCGAGCTGCGCGTGGTGCCGCCCCCGGTCGAGGATGAGGCCGAGGCCAACGGTAGTACCAAGGGTAGTACCGTTGGGAAGGGCCGGGAGGGGGCGGGTCGGAAGCTGCCCGAGCCCGGTGTCCTGGAGCTGGAAGACCTTCTCTCAACCTATTTGAACACCCGGGTCAAGGTGGATATCCAGAACCGGCGCGGGCGCCTCGTCGTCGAATTCGCCACCCTGGAGGACCTCGAGCGGATCTACCGGGCCATGGTCGGTGACAGCGGCGCCTGATTGTTCACGCAACTGTCAAGGCACCGTTCAGCTTCATCCACAACCTGTGCATGACGTTGTGGATTGTTACCCAGTTCACTTTGCCGAGGGTTACCACGCGTAGCCGTCACCTCAGTCCCAGGAGGCGTCGACCCACTCACCCAGGGCGGCCGAGAGGGCTACGGCCAGCAGGGCGGCCCGTTCGACCACCCGGCTGGCCGGTCCCACCTCGACCAGTACCGCAGGCATGCGCGTCTCGCGCAGGATGGGGAGGGACATGCCCCGAGCCCCCCCGTCCTCGATGCCGAGCGCCCCGGGAACGGCGCGCTGGACCAGTTCGGCCAACAGTTTCCCGCCCTGGGACTGATCCCCGTGGCCGGCCCAGTACGAGGTGCTGCAGCTCGACCCCCTCGGGTCGAGCCGGAGGCCGAGGTAGACGTCGACCGACAGCTCGTTGGCCTGGAGCGCCTGGGCGGAGTCGTCGGGGTGATGGAGCTCGGTCACCTGCGTGCCGCTCGGGAGGAGCCGTCGCCGCAGGGCGGCGGTGACACTGCCCAAGCCTCCACCTTCGCCGACGGCCACGTGGCGTCCGGTCAAGGTGGGCGCGGCATGGCGGAGCTCGGCCCGGGCGCGCACGGTGGAGACGTACTCGGGTGCTTCGTGGCGGCTCTCCAGGCGGATGAGCTCGCGCAAGGTGGCGCCGCCCACGATGGGGTCGATCGGCAGGCCGGCGTTGCCCTGGAAGTCCGCCAGCGCCCCCGCCGTGGCGTCACCGAAGATCCCGTCCACCCGGCCGGTGTCGAACCCCAGGCTGCACAGGCGCTGCTGCAGTTCGGCCACGTCGTCGCCCCGCAGCATGGGGGTGCGCCGGAAGAGGAAGCGGTCACCGAGGCGAAAACCGGCCTCGACCAGGGTATTCCATGTCTGCTGACCGCAGATGCCGTCGACCCGGAGACCCCGGAGATGCTGGAAGGCCTCGACGGCGGCCCGGGTCGAGGGCCCGAAGACACCCTCCTCGTCAATCGGCGCGCCCCCCGGCACGACGGCCGACAAACGTTGCTGAATGTCGCGGACGGCCGCCCCGCGGTCGCCGACGGCGAGCGGGAGGGCTACAGATACTGCGCGATCTCTTCGAGCAGCTGCCCCTTGGGCTTGGCCCCGATCAGGCGGCTCACCGGCTCCCCGTCCTTGAACAGGATCAGGGTCGGAATGCTCATCACGTCGAAGCGGCGCGTCACGTCGAGGTTGTCGTCGATGTTCAGCTTCCCGATCTGAATCTTGCCCGCCTGCTCCTCGGCGATTTCCTCCAGCACGGGGGAGATCATTTTGCACGGGCCACACCATTCAGCCCAGAAATCCACCAGCACGGGGACATCCGAAGCTTTGACATGTTCGTCAAAGGTAGCGTCGCTCAGGGTCACAATCTTCTCGCTCATTAACTCTCCTTGTCAGAGTGGTGCAACGACGTCGACCGGCCTTTTGTTCCCGATGCTCTGTCGCCGCTATTCGCCGCGTTCTTCCAGCCAGCGCTCGGCGTCGATGGCCGCCATGCAGCCCGACCCGGCCGAAGTGACGGCCTGGCGGTAATAGTCGTCCTGCACGTCGCCACAGGCGAACACCCCGTCCACGCTGGTCTTGGACGTACCCTCCCGGGTCTGGACGTACCCGTTCTCACGGAGCTCGAGCTGGCCCTTGAACAGGGCGCTGTTGGGTTCGTGGCCGATGGCCACGAAGAGCCCGGTGACCGGGAGCTCGGAGGTGGCGCCCGTCACGGTGTCCTGGGTCCGCAGCCCGGCCACCTTGGTGTCGCCCAGCACGTCGGTGACGACGGTGTTCCACGCGAACTCGATCTTGGGGTTGGCGAAGGCCCGGTCCTGCATGATCTTGGAGGCCCGCAACTCGTCGCGGCGATGGATCACCGTGACCTTGGTGGCGAAGCGGGTCAGGAACAGGGCTTCTTCGAGCGCGGAATCGCCCCCGCCGGCCACGGCGATGTGGTGGTCACGGAAGAAGAACCCGTCACAGGTGGCGCAGGTGGAGACGCCGTAGCCGAGCAGGCGGTCCTCATTGGGGCAGCCCAGCATCAATGAGCGGGCCCCGGTGGCGATGATCAGCGCGTCGGCCTCGACGGTGGGCTCGTCGGCGGCCGGGTCACCGACCCAGGCCGTGAACGGGCCGGTGGCCAGGTCGACCCGGCTCACCTTGGCGGTCCGGAGCTCGGCCCCGAAGCGGATGGACTGGTCCCGCATGATCCGCATCAGGTCGGGCCCCATGATGCCGTCGACGAAGCCGGGGTAGTTCTCCACGTCGGTGGTCAGCATCAGTTGCCCGCCGGGCTGGTCGCTGTTGGACGAGGGCTCGCCCTCGATGACCAGGGGCTCGAGCTGCGCCCGGGCGGCGTAGATGGCCGCGGTCAGGCCGGCCGGGCCCGAACCGATGATGAGGACCTTGCGCCGTTCAGTCACCGGCGGGAACGGGGGAGCCGCGCCTGGAATACAGGATGGCCCCACCGACGCAGAAGAGAAAGCCCAGCCCCAGGTAGGCGGCCCACACGTGATGACCGGGCAGGTAGACGACCAGCAGCCGGAAGAACCCGACGCACAAGAGGGTCACGATGACCACGGCCACCACGCCGATGATGACCCCGAACACCACGCCGCGCGCCGCCACGATGGCCGGGCGGACGGCCTTGTCGTTGACCGTGGCCACCACGGTGTCGATGGTGTCGAGGGCCTTAGAAGACCACTGGTCGTCGAGGTTCTGATCTGCCACAGGGGTAGAGATTACTCGCCGGCCCCGGCCGGACGGGCCGAAACGATGTAACAGACGCCCACGGTGTTGGGGCCGGTGTGCGAGCCGACGACCGGCCCGAGCTGGACCGAGACCAGCGGGTGCTCCACCTCGATGGCGCTGATCTGCTTCAGCACGTCGGCGATGTCGTCGCAGGCGCCGTCGGCCACGCCCAGTCGTTCCAGCGGGGCGTCGCCGGCCACCTTGGCGGCCAGGTAGGCCAGCGCCCGCGAGCGCGTCCGCTGCTTGGACTCCTCGGCCACCACGCCGTCCTTGACCTGGATCACCGGCTTGATGGAGAGGAGCGAGCCGAGCAGCGCCTGGGCCCCGCCGATGCGGCCACCGCGCTGGAGGAAGTCGAGCCCACCCAGCACGCCGTAGACGCGGACCCGGCCGATCCGATCCAGCGTGGACGCGACCAGGGTGTCGAGGTCGGCGCCGGCCGCCGCCTCCTCGGCCGCGGCGATCACGATGAGGCCCTGGCCCATGGTCAGCGAACGGGTGTCGACGACGCGCACCGGCACGGTGGTGAACGACTCCGCCGCGGTCTTGGCCGAGTCGTAGGTGCCCGACACCCCCGAGGACAAGGTGAGGCAGAGGATGGCCTCGGCGCCTTCGTCGACCGCCTGCTGGTAGGCCGTCACGAACGAGCCGGGGGAGGGGGCGGCCGTCGCCGGCAGATCCCCCTTGCCCCCACACCGGTCCCAGAAGTCGTCGGGCGAGAGCTGCCGGCGGTCCTCGAGCTCCTCCTCGCCGAAGCGGATGGTCAGCGGCACCACGATGACGTTGTGCTTGGTCACCAACTCGTCGGTCAGATCACACGCGCTGTCGGTCACGATCCGCACGCCGGGCATAGGGGGAGTCTGCCACGCCATCAGGCCCGCAGACGGGCCGCGTGGCGACGGCCGAGCAGGGTGATGACCGCGCCGTAGGTCAGGCCACCGGCCAGCACGGCGGAGACGATCCGCCCCAGGAGGCCGAGGGTGCTGGTGGCACCGGAGAGGTTGGAGACCACGAGGACGACGATGCCCATGGCCACCGTGGCCACGCCGACGCGCCGGAGGGGATCCCACGTGTGGGGCGTCCCGAGGTGCCCGAACCATCGACGCAACACGCCCACCCCCACCAGGGCGCTGACCGAGTAGGCCACCGACAGGGACAGGGCCAGTCCGCGCACGCCGAGGGAGTGGACCAGGACGACGGCCAGGGCGATGTTGAGGCCGTTCTCCACCAGGTACAGGTAGAAGGCCACCCTGGTGCGCTGCATCGATTGGAGGATCCGCACGATGTAGAGGAAGGAGCAGAAGCCGGGCAGGCCCAGGGCGAACATGGCCAGCGCCTCGCCGGTGGGGGCGGTCTGGGCCGCCGTGCTGTTGCCGTGGCCGAGGAGCAGCGCCACCGCCGGCTTGGACAGGAGCAGCATGGCGACGGCGGCCGGGATCATGAGGGCCAACATGGCGCGCCAGCCGGTGGAGAGTCGGGCCAGGAAGGCCGTCGTGTTGCCGGTGGACCACTGCTCGGCCAGATCCGGCGTGACCACCGACATGATGGTGACGGCCACGATCCCGTAGGGCATCTGCAAGAAGGCGTAGGCGTAGGTGTACGACGAGACCGGGTCCGTGCCCGAGGCCGTGCCGGCCAGGAGGGTGACGACGAACAGCGCGATCTGATTGGCCACCACGAAGCCGAATGTCCAGCCGCTCAGCTTGATCACCGTGTGCAGGGCCTTGTCGCCCAGGTCCCAGCGCCACCGGATGAGGCCGAGGTTGGCGGCGCGCAGGCTCGGGATCAGCGCCACCCCCTGCAGCACCACGCCGAGCGACGTGCCCAGGCCGAGCAGGACCAGTTGCGATTGGTGCTGCTCGACGGTGACCAGCCCGACCTGGTGCCCGGCCCACAGGCCGAACCAGACGAGGATGCCGATGCAGACCAGGTTGTTGAGGATGGGGGCCCAGGCCACGGCGACGAAGCGACGGCGGGTGTTGAGCAGGGCGGCCGCCAGCGCGAAGAAGCCGTAGGCGGCGATCTGGATGACGAACCACCGCAGCAACGTGGTGGCGTCGGCGCGCTCGGCCATCACCTGGGCGACCTGGTGGGGATGGGCCGACGTATCGAGCGCGGTCAGCGCCGTGATGAAGAGGGGGGCCAGCACCAGGGCGAGCACGGTCGAGACCACCAGCACGACGCTCGACACCGTGAGAATGGCCGAGATGGAACGGAAGGCGTCGCGCTCGCTGCGGTTGGACAGTTGGGCCACGAAGACGGGGATGAAGGTGGCCGAGAGGACGCCGCCCAGCACGATGTCGTAGATCATGTTGGGGGTGGTGTTGGCCAGGTTGTAGGCGTCGGGCAGGTGGAACTGCCCCAGGGCCCACGCCAGGGCCACGATGCGCAGCAGCCCGGTGAGCCGCGAGACGGTGGTGCCGGCGGCGACGTAGACGGCCGCCGTGCTCAGCGACTGCCGCCGGGCCCGGCGGGGAGTGGTCACCATCAATGCGCCCGCGGTCGACGCTGCCGGCTCCGACGCCAGGTGCGGATCCACCAGGCCAACAGGACCAGGCCGGCCAGCACGGTCAGGGCGACGCCCACGATGGAGAGGGCGGTCGAGTGCACGGTGAGGACCGTCCGCGAGATGGTGAGCCCGCCGTCGGGAGTGCGCAGGGTGACGTCGACGGGGAGCCGGTCGCCCGAGGTGCGGGCCGTCGCGGCGATGCGCACCGAGGTGGTGGAGTGGTTGAGGTCCATGGTTCGGGTGGCGCCGTTGGGGAAGGTGAACTTGTCGCTCGAGAGCGTCAGGACGACCCGCACGACGAAGGGCGCGGCCGAGAGCACGGTGATCGGGATGGAGGCGGTGCGCGAGGTGAAGGTGATGGTGCGCTCCACGGCCAAGGAGATGGACGAGAGCATGGCGGTGAAACCGAGGCCGTAGGCGGTCAGCACCACGGCGCGCCCCGGCGCGTTCAAGTCCTCACTCTGCGAGCGCAACAAGGCATCGGACAACGCCGTCAACTCGCTGGGGTGCCCGCTGGTGGCTGCGCTGAACGAGTTCAACTCGGCCCGATCGGCCGTGATGCGGGCGGCCGCCGTGGCGGTGATGCCGCCGCGGCCCACCCCGTCGCCCGACTGGAGGCGCCGCGAGGTCGGGGCCCGGTTGCCACCCACCGGGACCTGGGCGAACAGCTGGTCGAGGGTGACCGGGCTCACGATCTGGCTGTTGGTCAACCCGGCCAGGAAGGTCGAGACAAAGACGCCCGACGGGCGCCAGCCCGTGGGGGGGACGAGCACCACGCCCCGCTGATTCGGGTCGTACTGGTTCTCGAAGTGGATGAACGAGAGATTGGCCAGGAGCTGGTTGGCGGCCAGGGTGGGGTTCCGTGGATTGGCGGTGAACCGGGCGTCCACCTGGCTGTCGGACGCCACCGCGTTGACGTGCGTGCCGTGGGCCAGGGCGAGGGTGAAGGGTTGGGCGAAGGTTGAGCCGGTGGGGTTGTCGATCGGGGCCAGCGCGGCATCGCTGACCACCAGTTGGTTGGCGCCCGCGGCCTGCAGGCCGGAGGTCAGGTTGCCTACATCGGCATTGGAGAGATTGGCGCCGGTCTCGACCCAGGATCCGCCCGAGGGCTGGAGTGAGGTGGCGTGCAGGATCTGGGTCCCCCGGTCCAGCTGCAGCGGGATCTCGGCGGCCAGGCCGGCGGCGGACAGCGCGGCCAGGTCGATGGGGGCGAAGGACGGCGCCAGCAGCTGATCGGGCCCGGCGGCCGGGGTCAGTTCGGCCAGCTGCCGGAGTGCGGTCTGGCCGGCCTTGCCGCCGTTGGTCGCCAAATCGGCCGCCGTGGTCGGGTTCACCGCCAGGGTGGTCGGCACACTGCGGTGGGTCGACAGCTCGGTGGTCAGTGCTTCGGTGCTCTGGCGAGCCACATCCGCTGCCGGCGACTGACCGCCGACCCGGTTCTGCACCGGCACGATCCAGCTGACGCGCAACGGCCCGCCGGTTGCTGGGGGCTGGGCGATCCCGGGCTCCTCGTAGGTGAGAAAGGTGGTGAACCGAGCCACCGGCGTGCTGTCCCCGGCGTGCAGCAGCGCGATGGACACCGGATAGACGTCGTCACACGGGCCGGAGCCCAGCGTGCAGTGGAGGTTGACGGTCGGACCACCGGACGGGCAGACCCCGGCGGTGCCCGGCGCCGGGGTGGGCGGGCCGGACGTGTCGTTGTACAGGACGGTGATACAGGTCGCCGCGGTCAGGCCCGCCGCGGTTGCGGTCACCCCGACGTCGGGCACCCGGGTGAGGACCTCCTCCTGCGGGACCCCGTTGGCCGCCTGCTGGAACTGTGACCCATCGGTGATCCGTCCGTACATGGTGACGCTGACGTGAAGATCGGCCGCCGACCCGGCCTGTGATCCGACGGCCAGGGCCAGCGAGAACCAGGGTGCCGCCGGTGTGACCCACTGCGTCTGCGACACCAACGTCAGTTCGGGGCCGGCCGGGGTGGGGGAGACGGCGGCACTGGCGGGGAGCACGCCGGGTACCACCCCGGGCAGCAAAGCGGCGGAGAGGGCCAGCGTGCAGAGGGCGACTGTCATCCGTCGCATCGACACAGGGAGAGGCTACGTGGCGAAGTAGCGTGGTCGGGTGCAATCCCCTTCCGTTCCCGAACGGTTCCGGCCACTGCTGGCCGCCACCGCTGAGCTGGCCGAACGCTTCGGCCAGGCCGGACGGACGCTGTATCTGGTGGGCGGTTCGGTGCGCGACGCCCTGTTCCCCGCCGAAGCGGTGACCACCCACGACTTCGACCTGACGACCGACGCCCGGCCCGACGAAATTGAGCGCCTGGTGCGGGGCTGGGCCGACGACGTGTGGACCCTGGGGGCCCGCTTCGGCACCATCGGGGCTCGACGGGCCGGGCAGGAATTCGAGATCACCACCCACCGGGCCGAGGTGTACGTGCCCGACTCGCGCAAGCCCGAGGTGACCTTCGGCGACGACATCGAGCTGGACCTGTCGCGCCGCGACTTCACCATCAACGCCCTGGCCCTGCGCCTGCCCGACATGGAGTTGATCGACCCCTTCGACGGCCTGGGCGACCTGGCGGCCGGACGGTTGCGCACGCCGCTCGATCCCGAGATCTCGTTCGGCGACGACCCGCTCCGCATGTTGCGGGCCGCCCGCTTCGCCGCCCGTTTCAACCTCAAGCCCGACCCCCACCTCGAGGCCGCCATCGAGGCGATGCACGATCGCCTCTCCATCGTGTCGCGTGAACGCATCCGTGACGAGTTGGACAAGATGGTCATGGTCGACGTGCCCTCCGAGGCCCTCTGGTTCGTCGTGCGCACCGGGCCTGGCCGCCGACTTCCTGCCCGAGCTGCCGGGTCTGGCCCTCGAACAGGACCCCATCCACCGTCACAAGGACGTGTTGGCGCACACGCTGGCCGTGATGGACAAGACGTCGAAGGACCGCATCCTCCGACTGGCCGCCCTCTTCCACGATGTGGGCAAGCCGAAGACGCGGGCCATCACCGACGGCGGTGTGACCTTTCACCATCACGAGATGGTGGGGGCGCGCATGACCCGGGCCCGCATGACGGCGCTGCGCTACTCGGCCGAGGACATCGACACGGTGGTGCGGTTGGTCGAGCTGCACCTGCGGTTCCACACCTACCGACTGGGCTGGACCGACAAGGCGGTGCGCCGTTACGTCCGCGACGCCGGCCCGCTCCTCGACCGGCTCAACGAGCTGACCCGCTGCGACTGCACCACCCGCAACGTCGGCAAGGCCCGGGACCTGGCGCGCCGCATGGACGAGCTCGAGGCCCGCATCGCCGAACTCGGCGAGCAAGAGGAGCTGGAGCGGCTGCGGCCCGACCTCACCGGCAACCAGGTCATGGAATTGCTCGGCGTTGGTCCGGGCCCGGTCGTCGGCCGGGCCCTCGCCTTCCTCATGGAAGTGCGCCTGGACGAGGGACCGTTGAGCGAGGAGGAAGCGACGGCGCGCCTCCGAGAATGGTGGGCCGGCCAACCTGCAGAGGCCGAATGACTACAATGTAGTCATGGTGACTCCTGTCTCGATCCGATTCCGGCGAGGCGAGGTGGTGGATCGGCTCAAGGCCGAGGCCTCGGCCCGCCACATGTCCTCGTCGGCCCTGGCCGAGGAACTCATCGACGAAGGGCTCCGTACCCGTCGCCACCCCTTGATTGCCTTTCGGGACGGGATGGCGGGCCGGCGCGCCGGCTTGGTCGGCGGGCCCGATGTCTGGGAGGTGATTGCCGGCTTGGTCGGCGGCGATGTTCCGGCCGACCAGCGCGTCGAGCGGGCGGCCGACCACCTCGGAATCTCCCGCGCCGCGGTGTCCGCGGCGCTCGACTACTACGCGCAATTCACCGAGGAGATTGACGCCGAGCTGGCGTCCAACCTGGCGGCCAGTACCGAGGCCGAGGCGGCCTGGCGTAAGCGCCAGCACATCTTGTCGGGGTGAAGTTGTTGCTCGATGTGCACCACTCACGCCTGGCCGCCGAGCGCCTCCGACGTCTGGGCCACGACGTCGAGGCAGCGGCCGATCACCCCGGGATGGCCATGCTGCCCGATGAGGAACTGCTCCGTCGGGCCGCGGCCGACGGGCGATCGGTGGTGACGGAGAACGCCAAGGACTTCGACCGCATCGTCCGGTCGTGGGCCGCGACCGGTGAGCACCACGCCGGGGTGGTGCTCACGTCACCGCGTCGTTTCCACCGGGGACGGCAGAGCTATCCCGAGGATCTCGTGGCCGCGCTCCTCGTACTCCTGAGCCGTGTCCCACATGAGCAGCGAGACTGGATCCACTGGTTGGACTGACCCGACCCTCACCGGCCGGCGTGGGCTTAGCGTCGTAGAGTCCTCCGACGTGGAGATCACCTTGCTCGGAACCGGTAGCCCCTTGCCCAGCGCGGACCGGGCCGGACCGGCCACGTTGGTCCGGGCGGGCGGGGCCACCATGCTGTTCGACTGCGGCCGCGGTGTGGTCATGCGCCTGGCCGCGGCCGGGGTGTTGCCGGTCGGGCTCTCCGCCGTCTTGCTCACGCACCTGCACAGCGACCACATCACCGACCTCAACGACATCGTGACGACGCACTGGGTCATGGCGCCCGGCCCGACACCGCTCAGGGTCATCGGCCCCCCGGGCACCCAAGGGGTGGTCGACGGCGTGATGGCCATGTTGGCGTCGGACCAGGAGTACCGCCTGGCTCACCACGCCGACCTGACGCAGCGGCCGCTGATCGACGTGACCGAGGTCGAACCGGGAGCGGAATTCGAGCTGGCGGACGTCGCCCTCTCGGTCCACCGGACCGACCACCGTCCCGTCACCCCGACCGTCGGCTACCGGATCGCCCACGACGGCAAGGTGGCGGCCATCGCCGGCGACACAATCCCTTGCACCGGGCTGGACGAGATGTGCCGGGGCGCCGACCTCTACGTGCAAACGGTGATCCGGTCCGAACTGGTGCAGGCCATACCCAACGCGCGCCTGCAGGACATCCTCGACTACCACTCCTCGGTCGAGCAGGCGGCGCAGACGGCCGAGCGCGCCGGCGTGAAGACACTGGTGCTGACCCACTACGTGCCGCCGATGCAGCCGGGGGACGAAGAAGCCTGGAGAGCCCTGGCCGCCGCCCACTTCTCCGGCACCATCGTGCTGGGCGACGATCTCACCGTCGCCAAGGCCTGAGGTCCCGGCCGGGACTACCCTGCATCTATGACCAGGATCTCGGCCCCATCCACCAGTCTCGGCGAGCACATCGACTGGGCGCTTCTCCGGCCCAAGATGGCCGCCGGCATGGGCGCCCTGTCCGAAGCGGTCTACGGCAACTCGCAGCTGGCGGTGCGCGAGCGTGAGGCGGCGCGTTGGACCATCGCCTTGATCAACGACTGCGCCGTGTGCCGGGACACCAGGGCCCGCGACGGGGCCGACTCGGTGCCGACGAGCCGTTCTACGCCGAGGTGACCGACTGGCGCGCCTCGACCGGGCTGAGCGAGCGGGAGCGCTGCGCCGCCGAGTTCGCCGAGCGGTTCGCCCTGGACCACCTGGCCATGGACGACGAGTTCTGGGCCCGCATGCACGCCGCCTACGCCGAAGACGAACTGGCCGACCTCGTCATCTGCTGCGGCATGTTCCTCGGCATGGGTCGCACCCTGGCCGTGGTCGGTGTCCGGGCGCCCGACGAGCGGATCCTCGTCTGACCGAGTCGATTCCGACGGCGGACCTCCGGGCCGGCCGGGTAGCTCAGTCCGCCGGCCAGGCCTCGCCCAACGCACCGTCGGCGAACGCCTCCACCAGTTCCTGGGCCACGTCGTCGTGGTACTGCACCGGCGGCGACTTCATGAAGTAGGCCGACGGTCCCAACAAGGGCCCGCCGACGCCGCGGTCGAGGGCCAACTTGGCGCACCGCACCGCGTCGATGATGACGCCGGCCGAGTTGGGGGAGTCCCACACTTCGAGCTTGAGCTCGAGGTTCAACGGCACGTCACCGAAGTTACGACCCTCCATGCGGATGTAGGCCCACTTGCGGTCCTTCAACCACGGCACGTGGTCCGAGGGCCCGATGTGGACGTCGTCGGCACCGAGCACGCTGTCCTCGATCTGGCTGGTCACGGCCTGGGTCTTGGAGATCTTCTTCGACTCCAACCGGTCGCGCTCGAGCATGTTCTTGAAGTCCATGTTGCCGCCGACGTTGAGCTGGTAGGTGTGGTCGAGCGCCAGGCCGCGGTCCTCGAAGAGGCGGGTGAGGATGCGGTGGACGATGGTCGCCCCCACCTGGCTCTTGATGTCGTCACCGACGATCGGCACGCCGGCGTCGCGGAACTTGCGGGCCCACACCGGGTCCGAGGCGATGAAGACCGGGATGGCGTTGACGAAGGCCACGCCGGCATCGAGGCAGGCCTGGGCGTAGTAGCGCTGCGCCTGCTCGGAGCCGACCGGCAGGTACGACACCAGCACGTCCGCCTTGGCGTCGCGCAGGGCCCGGGCCACGTCGACCGGCTCGTACGGCGACTCCTCGAGCACCTCGCGGTAGTACTTGCCCAGGCCGTCCAGGGTCGGGCCGCGCTGCACCGTCACCCCCACCTCGCCGACGTCGGCGAAGCGGATGGTGTTGTTCAGCCCGGCGTGGATGGCCTTGCCGAGGTCGGTGCCCACCTTGGTCTGATCCACGTCGAAGGCGGCCACGGGCACCAGGTCGCGCACGTGGTAGCCACCGAGCTCGACGTGCATGAGGCCGGGGACGACGTCGTCGACCTGGGCGTCGCGGTAGTAGGTGATCCCCTGGATCAGGGAGCTGGCGCAGTTGCCGACGCCGGCGATGGCCAGTCGGATGGGGCTGCTCATCGGATATCTCCTTCATGGACGGGGACCGGAACCGGCCCGGTTGCGGCGCGTTCGGCCGCGATGAGACGGTCGAGCCAGATGATGTCCTGGGTCACGCTGTCCGCCGTGTGCTGCACGACGGAGCGGGCGTAGACGTCGAGCTCGACGTTGGAGCTGTCGGCCTCGGCCAGGCGCTGCACCAGGATGGCCCGGCGACGCTCCAGCAGGGCCAACCGGGCCTGGGGAGCCAGATGCCGGGCGAAGGCGAGACGGAGGCTGAAGCTACGGGCATCATCGATGGAGCCGCCCTCGGTCAGCAACTGGGTGAAGAGCAGCCGCCCGGCCTCGGTGATCCGGTAGACCTTCTTGCCCCGCCGGGCCCGGGAGGGGGTGTGCCGGCGGGCCCGCAGGACGGCCAACTCGCCGCTCAGCGAACCGGTCGGCGGGGCCTCGGGTACCGGTGACGACTGCCCCGCGCCGGGGGCGCCCGACGAGCCGTCGGTGGCCGCGACCGCACCGGCCTTCTCCAACCGGGTCAGGGCGGGGTAGATCGACCCGAACGACACGTTGGCCAGAATCCCCAGGTTGTCCCGCAATTGGCGCCTGATCTCGTAGCCGTGCAGGTCCCGATCTTCGAGGAGTCCCAATATCGCCATGTCCAACATTGCGGATCATTATATCGAAGCGATATAGCGCTGTACAGTCATTGGTCACACTCCGGTCACGGAGCTGCCAGGGAGACGGCCAGGGTGAAGAACCAGGAAGAAGAAATTGCGTGGCAAATCCGTGCGTGCGGACTAGCCTGGCGCCGTGTCCGTGACCTCGGAACCGGGGGCGTCTAGCCGAGCCGTCAATGCCGACATCTCGGCCGGGGTGGAGTACCGGCTGGTGCGCAATGCCGCCGTGCGGGAAGTCCGGCGGGGCCGCACCCTGAAGGTCGATGTCTGCGACGCGCACCCCGAACTGCTCCGGGCCGCCCGCAACGTGGGCCGCCCCACCAAGGAACTCTGCCCCATCTGCGACGACTGCCGTCTGGTCAAGGTGACCTTTGTCTTCGGGGCCAAGCTCCCGGCCGGCGGACGCTGCCCCGGCACGGTGGCCGAGCTCAACCAGCTCAAGCGCCGGCCCGAACCCGTGCTCTGCTACGAGGTGGAGGTCTGCCCGGACTGTGCCTGGCATCACCTCATGCGCAAGTACCCGGCGGGCGGCCCCAAGACCAAGTCCCGGCGCAAGCTGGCCCAGTGAGCGCGCCGACCCCCCCGACTCCCACTACCTCCACCGCCGCGACACCGGTCACCGTCCCCTCGCTGCGCCAACGCAAGCGCCGTGACGGTGCCGCGCCGATCGTCATGGTCACCGCCTACGACGAGCCCGGCGCCCGCATCGTCTCCGACGCCGGGGTGGACATCGTCCTCGTCGGCGACTCGGTGGCCAACAACGTGCTGGGCTTCGAAGACCCCATGCACGTGGACATCGACGTCATGGCCCACCACACCGCCGCCGTGGCCCGGGCCAAGCCGCACTGCCTGATCTTGGGCGACATGCCCTGGATGAGCTACCACCTCTCCACCGACGAGGCCGTGCGCAACGCGGCCAAGCTGATCCGGGCCGGCGCCCACGCGGTCAAGCTCGAAGGCGGGCGGGCCCGCCTCCCGGTCATCGAGGCCATCATCCGGGCCGAGATCCCCGTGATGGGCCACCTCGGTCTCACCCCGCAGTCGATCCTGGCCATGGGGGGCTTCCGGGTCCAGGCCAAGAGCGTCGACGCTGCCGGTGCCCTGCTCGACGCGGCCAAGTCCCTCGAGGCCGCCGGCTGCTTCGCCTTCGTGATCGAGGGGGTGCCCGATGTGGTGGGCGCCGCCGTCACCGAGGCCATCGGCGTCCCGACCATCGGCATCGGGGCCGGGCCCTCCTGCGATGGGCAGGTCCTGGTCTTCCACGACCTCCTCGGGCTGGGATCACGCAAGCCCCCCAAATTCGTGCGTCAGTACGCCGAGATCGGCCGCATCGCCACCGAAGCGGTGGCCGCCTTCGCCGCCGACGTCCGGGCCGGCACCTTCCCCGACGACGCCGAGAGCTACCACGGCTCGGCCGAGCTCGGAGATTCCCTCTCCTAACACCCGGGGAAGGCCCGGCCTTCGGCTCGGCTAGAGTGACTCCCCGCAACAGACCCTGCTCCTGACCGTCAGGGGCCCAGGCGCCAGCGCCCGGTCCAGAGGGAGGTACGCCGCACATGCGGCCCTACGAAGTCATGGCCATTTTCGAGGCCACCACCGAGCCCACCATCATTCAAGGGGTGCTCGATCGCGCCCTCGATGTCATCCGCAACTCCGGCGGCAATCCCGGCGCCATCGACCGCTGGGGCAAGCGCACCTTCGCCTACGAGGTCAACCACAAGCGCGAGGGCTACTACGTCGTGGTGGAGTTCACGTCGGGCACCCAGACCGTGGCCGATCTCGACCGCATGCTGGGCCTGGCCGACGAGGTCGTCCGCCACAAGATCGTCCGCCTGCCCGAGTCCGCCGCCGGCCGCGTCGCCGCCGCGGCCAACTAGGAGGAGCACACCATGCCAACAGACAACAGCGTCATCCTGGTGGGGAACATCACCCGGGACCCCGAACTGCGCTTCACCAACACCGGGCAGCCCACGGCCTCCTTCGGCCTGGCCGTCAACCGCCGCTGGCAGAACCGCCAGACCCAGGAGTGGGAGGAGGCGACCTCCTTCTTCGACGTGGTGTGCTGGCGCGAGATGGCCGAGAACGTGAGCGAGACCCTGACCCGGGGTGCCCGGGTCATGGTGGCCGGCCGGCTCGAGCAACGCAGCTGGGAGACCCAGGACGGCGACAAGCGGTCCAAGGTCGAAGTGGTGGCCGACGAGATCGGTCCCTCCCTGCGCTGGGCCTCGGCCCAGGTCACCAAGAACGAGCGACGGGGCCCGAGCGACGGGTCACCCCGCGGCGGAGGCGGCAACCGACCGGCGCCGGCCCCCGCGGCACCAACCCCAGCCCCCGCCGCCGAGAGCGGTGGCGGCTACGGATTCGATGAGGAGCCCTTCTGATGGCGCGGAACAATCAACGCGGCGGGACCACCACCCGTCGTGCCCCCAAGGACCTGGGTCGCCGGGTCAAGAAGAAGCCGTGCGCCCTCTGCCGGGACAAGACCGAGTGGGTCGACTACAAGGACGTCCCGATGTTGCGCAAGTACATGAGCGACCGGGGCAAGATCCGCTCGCGCCGGGTCACCGGCAACTGCGCCCAGCACCAGCGGGCCCTGGCCATGGCCATCAAGACGGCGCGCGAGCTCGTCCTGCTGCCCTACACCCAGCGCACCGTGACCGAGCGTCCCGGTGGACGCGGTGGCGGCCGTGACCGCGGCGAACGGGGCGAGCGCGGGGAGCGGGCCGAGCGGACGTTGAGCGACACCACCACCGATGAGGCGCCGCGCCGACGCGACGCCGATGTCGAGGTGCTGGTCACCGTCGCCGACCCCGAGAGCCCCGAGGCGGCAGCGTCCGACGTGCCGGTGCTCGACGTGGTCGAAGTCATCGACGCGGCCCCCGAGACCACCGGCACGACCGAGACCGCCGGCACGCCCGGGGATGGCGCCGGGTGAAGGTCCTCCTGCGCGACGACGTGAACGGCGTGGGCCGGCGCGGCGACATCGTGAACGTGGCCGGCGGTTTCGCCCGCAACTACTTGTTGCCCGAAGGCCGGGCCATCGTGGCCACCGACGGGGTCGAGGGCCAAGCCACTCAGATGCGACGCGGCCGTGACCTGCGCGAGGCGCAGGACCGGGGCGCGGCCGAGGCCCAGGCCACGATCCTGGCCGGTGCCGTGATTCCCATCTCGGCCCGGGCCGGCGGCGGTGGGCGACTCTTCGGCTCGATCGGCGCTTCCGACGTGGTCGAGGCCGTCCGGACGGCCAAGGGTGTGGAAATCGACCGGAAGCACGTGCTGCTGGCCGACCCCATCAAGGAAGTGGGGACGTTCGACGTCACCATCGACCTCTTCAGCGGCGTGGCCACCGTGGTGACCCTGGAGGTCACGGCCGCTTCCTGACGGAGCATCCGCCCCCGTGTCACAACTCCCGGTCACGATGGTCGGGTGAGGACACGACGGCACACTTCTCCACAGAGGAACGGGAGTTGTCCACAGGCGCCGCCCCTGTTTCGTGGTGTGAATCCCCAGCTTTTAGCTCTCGTTCCCCACAGGTCATCACGCACAGAGTGGGGGGACCGTGGTCCAAGCCTTTGAAGACACCCGCCCGCGTCCCCTGCGCGCCGCCCCGGCTCCCGCAGCGACCGGGGCTCGGATCCCCCCGCACAACCTCGAAGCCGAAGAGTCCCTCCTCGGGGCCATGCTCCTGTCCCATGACGCGGCGTCGGTCGCCATCGAGCTCTGCTCGGCCGGCGACTTCTACAAACCGGCGCACGGGCATATCTTCGGGGCCATCCGGGCCCTGATCGATCGGGGCGAGGCGATCGACGCCGTCACCGTCACCGACGAGCTGCAGCGCTCGAACCTGCTCGAGGCGGTGGGGGACCCCTCGGTCTTCATCTCGCTCCAGGCCAACACCCCGTCCATCGCCAACGCGCGCCACTACGCCACCATCGTCGAGGAGCACGCGCTGCTGCGCAAGCTCATCGGCGCGGCCGGGGACATCGCGGACATCGGGTACTCGGTGCCCGAGGACGTCGAAGCGGCCGTGGACGAGGCCGAGCAGACGATCTTCGACGTGGCCGAGCGCCGGACGGCCGACACCATGGCGCCGCTCAACGAGTTGCTCGTCAAGGGCTTGGACCGCATCGAGGAGCTCGGCAAACGCGGCGAGGCGCTCACCGGGGTGGCCACCGGGTACCACGAGCTGGACAAGATCCTGCTCGGGCTCCAGCCCTCGTCGCTGGTCATCGTGGGCGCCCGACCCGGCATGGGCAAGACCAGCTTCGCCCTGGGGATCCTGGCCCACGTGGGCATGGTGGCCCAGCGCCCGGCGCTGCTCTTCTCCCTCGAGATGGGACACCTCGAGCTGACCCAGCGCCTGCTGGCCTCCGAGGCCGAGGTCAACGGCCAGAGCCTGCAGACCGGCCGGATCCGCTCGCAGGACTGGGCCAAGCTGGGCGCCGCCGTCACCAAGTTGAGCAACGCCCCGATCTTCATCGACGACAAACCCGACGTGACGGTGATGGACATCCGGGCCCGGGCCCGGCGGCTCAAGAAGACCCAGGGCGACCTGGGCCTGGTGGTGGTGGACTACCTGCAGCTGATGACCGGCCGTTCGCGGGCGGAGAACCGCCAGAACGAGGTGGCCGAGATCAGCCGTGGGCTGAAGATCCTGGCCCGCGAGCTCGAAGTGCCCGTGCTGGCCCTGTCCCAGTTGAGCCGGAACCTCGAGTCCCGCACGGACAAGACGCCGCAGCTCTCGGACCTGCGCGAGTCGGGATCACTGGAGCAGGACGCCGATGTGGTGCTCTTCATCTACCGCGAGGCGGAGTACAACGACGAGGTGCCGATCGACCGGGCCGATGACGCACTGGTCGACGTGGCCAAGCACCGCAATGGCCCCACCGGGAAGGCCAACCTGTTGTTCTTGAAGCAGTACGCCCGCTTCGAGAACCATCAGGGCATGTAGGCTGGCACCGGCCGGTCAGGCCAATCCCGTGCCGACATCGAATGAGACGACGAGGTCCACCTCGATTCCCCCCGAGGTGGACCTGGTCGTCTCGTCAGGACAGGACAGAGCGGGCGCGGCCAGCCGGTACGGCCCCCGGTGCCGGTGACTCGGTTCCACCGACGGTCCCGGCTCTCCCGGCCACCACCTGTCGCCCCGGTCGATCACGGCGCAAAAGCGGATTAGCGTCACCTTCATGTACGCAACCGCATGGCACAACGGTGGTCCACCCCGCGAGCCGGCGGGCTATGGGCTCAAGCTGGCCAAGGTGGACCGCGACCGGTATTTCGTCTCGGACTGGAACGACATCGTGCTGGAGCTCGAGGGAGCCGAGGCCACCACTATTCCCCTGAGCGCCGCCTTCTGGCGCAGCGGCGCCGAGCTCCGTTCGGCCGACGTCGGTGAATGGCTCCTGGCCAACGACGTGGCGCCGTGGGCCCGGGGCAGCCCGCCCGGCATCGTCGTGACCGAGGTCGAGGGCAATCGCTTCGCCGCCCGCATCCTCAAACGCAAGGCGCTCGGCCGCTAGATCAGTTCCGACAGCCCTTCCCACCCGTGCGGCGGCGGGGCCAGGTGCCAGAACTGCTCGGGGACGTGGCCGGCCAGGCGCGCCGTGAGGGCGTGCTCGTTCTCCAGCGGCGGGATCTGGCTGGTGTAGCACCAGATGGCCTTGCGCTTGCGCTCCTCGTCGGGCTCGTGCGGCACGATGGCCGGCGTCGGCCAGGGGTGTGAGCGCAGCAGCTTGGCCACCCGCCAGGCCAGCAGCCCGGGGATGTGCTTGTAGCCGTGGTCCTCGTAGCAGAACCAGTCCCGGTCGGGTTGCTCGGCTCGCGCCAGCAGCGCGGCGTCATGGACCATCACGTGGTCGGGGTTGCCCAGGCCCATGGGGAAGAAGACGGCCGTGGGATCGATCTCGTTGATGACCGAGGCCAGGGTCGGGGCCACGTCGTCCGGGGTGGGGCGGTCCGGGGGCGCCAGGTACTGGTGGTCGGGGAACTCCAGCCAGCGGTAGTCCGACTCGAGCACCGCCATGGCGGCCACGTCTTCGAGACGGCGGGCGGCCACGACGTCGTCGCCGGCCACGAAGCCGCCCAGGGCATCCCACTCCGAGGGCTCGTCGGGATAGGCCGGTGGGGGACCGCCGAGCACCGTGATGACGGTGGTGTCGGGGTAGCTGGCCAAGAGGTGGCCGGCCCCCATGGCGGCGTCGTCGAAGTGGGGCGAGACCACGACGATGCGGGCGAACACGGAGGGGTCGAACTCTCCCCAGGTGGCGGTGTCAATGGGCATGGCCCGGATCATACGAGGGTGTCGCCGAGCTCCTCGCCGAACTCCTCGGCGTCGTGGCGGCGGAACACCGGCATGAGCAGGGCGATCAGGCCGGCTCCGACCACACAGGCCAGGCCACCGGACACCACCGAGAACTCGATGCTGGTCAGCGTGGCCACCGTGCCCGACTCCATGTCGCCCAGCCGCGGCCCGCCCTGGACCACCGCCATCTGAATGGAGGAGAGGCGGCTACGGAAGCGGTCCGGGATGGTGGTCTGCAAGATGGTGTTGCGCAGCACGGCCGAGACCACATCGGCCCACCCGGCCACCCCCAGCAGCACCAGGGCGATCCAGAGGGTGTCGGTGAAGCCGAAGGCGGCGATGGCCAGTCCCCAGACCACCACGGCCAGGATGACGGCCCGGCCCTGGCGGCGGGTGTGGCTGATCCACCCCGTGGTCAGGGCGCCGATGAGGGCTCCCGCCCCCGGCGCGGCGTAGAGCAGGCCGAGGGTGATGGTGCCGCCGGCGAAGACCGACCCGGCCATGGCCGGGAACAGGGCGCGCGGCATGCCGAACACCATGGCGTTGATGTCGACGAGGTAGACGCCCTGGAGGACCTGGCGCGTGCGCAGGTAACGCAGGCCCTCCCTGGTCGAGTGCCAGGCGTTGCGCGTGCCGCCGTGGACCGGCGGGATGGGCGCCATCATGAACGTGGCGACCAGGGCGACCACGAAGGTTGCGGCGTCGAGGCCGTAGACCAGGGGAAGGCCGATGCCGAGCAGGAGGCCGGAGAGGGCCGGGCCGACGACGAGGCCGACCTGCATCACGATCTGCGAGAAGGCGGAGGCGGCCGGGATGTGGCGGACCTCGACCAGCGCCGGGACCGAGGCGGTCCGGGCCGTGGAGGAGAACCCGGTGAAGCCGGCCGCCACCGAACTCACCACGTACAGCGCGACCAGCGACGGACGGTGGACCGAGGCGTTGACGGCGAGGATCGTGCTGGTGCACATCATGGCGAAGGTGGTCCACAACATGATCTTGCGGCGGTCGACGGTGTCGCCGACCGGCCCGGCGGCCAAGGAGCCGAGGACGAGGGGGATCAGCTGGGCCAGGCTGATGGCGCCGACCTGGAAGGACGAGCCGGTCATCTTGTAGACCTGGTACGGGATGGCCACCACGGTCAGCTGCGTGCCCAGGGTGGAGACCAGCTGTCCAATGAACAGCAGTCTGAAGTCCCGGCTCTCGCGCAGTGGCGTGATGTCCACCAGGATCCGGCCTGGCATGGGGGAGGAGCCTAACGAACTCGGTCTACCGCCCGAGCTGAGCATGACCGGTGGACGCCCGTCGCCCGCCGGACCGGAGCCCGGCGGTCGCCGCCGGTCAGCGCGGCCGGTCAGGCGCCGCTCAGGACGTGAGTTGCTGACCCAGATGGCGGACGGAGATATCCCAGGCCGCCGGCCAGTCCGTCGTCCGCAACAGGGCGTCACTGCCGCCGTCGCAGAAGACGACCGACCCGCAGAAGAAGGCGCTGTCGGGCCCCAGCAGGAACTCGAATCAGCGCGGCGATCTCATCGGGTCGACCGGCCCGTCCGACCGGGATGGGCAACATGTCGAGCAGGGGACCGGTCTCGGGATCGGCCCGCATGGCGGCCACCATCGGGGTCTCGATCATCCCCGGCGCCACGGCGTTGAGACGCCGGCCGGTCCCGGCCCACTCCCGACCGGTGGCGTTCCGGCGCACCCAGTGGGCCACGGCCAACTTGGCGGCCGGGTAGGTCACCAGCGACCCCACCTCGTCGCCGAGCGCCCGGGCGCCGTCCTCGTCGTGGGCCAGGAAGAGCGCCACCAGCTCGGCCGGAATGGCCGGCTGCACCGTGGTCGAGTTCGAGCTGATGGCCACGGCCGACCCACCCGGAGCGAGCAGCGGTCGCAGTCCCTCCAGGAGATCGACCGTGCCGAAGTAGTTGACCGAGGCCAGGAGCGATCCGGCCCGTGAGGGCGCGCCGGCCAGCCCGGCGCAGGTGACCAGGCCCGACAGTTCCCCGCCGCAGCGCTCGGCCACGGCCGTGATCACCTCAGCCCGGCCCTCGGAGGTCCCCACATCGGCCACGACCTCGCCCTGCTGCACGTCGATGCCGATGACGGTGTGACCCGACGCCGTCAGACGCGACGCGCAGGCCGCCCCGATGCCCGAGGCGGCACCGGTGATGGCGACGAAGGAATCAGGCAGCTTGACGCGCCTTCAGGATGCTCAGCGCCTTGTCGGCATGGCTACCCATCGAGACCTCACTGTGGATGGTCCCCAGCACCGTGCGGTTCGTGTCGATCACGAAGGTCATGCGCTTGTTGGGTATCCAGCTCGGTCCGCCGCGCTTGGCTCCCATCTCGGTCGCCACCACGTAGTCCGAGTCCGACAGCAGCGGGAAGCCCAGCGACTCCTTCTCGTCGAACTGCTTCTGCTTGTCCACCGAATCGGCGCTGATGCCCACCCGCTGCGCCCCCACCGCCTTGAATTCGGCGTCGAGGTCGCGGAAGGCACAGCTCTCCTTGGTGCAGCCGTAGGTCATGGCCGCCGGGTAGAAGAACAGGACCACCGGCCCGTTGGCGAGGAAGTCACTCAGCTTGCGGGGGGTGCCGGTCTGGTCGGGCAATTCGAAGTCGGGGACAACATCTCCTGTGCGCATCCACCCAATGTAGGGGTTCGGCCGTCCGGCCGCTCAGGCTCAGGGTTCGAAGCGGAAGCCCACGCCGCGGACCGTGACCAGGTGACGGGGATTGGCCGGGTCGGGCTCCACCTTGCGGCGCAGTCGCTTGATGTGGGTATCGAGGGTCCGGGTGTCGGTCAGCTCCTGGTCCCACCACAGCCGGTCGATGCACCATTCCCGGGTCACCACCTGGCCGCTGTGCGACATGAGCAGGGCCAGCAGGTCGAACTCCTTGCGGGAGAGCTCGACCGGCATCTCGTCCACGGCGACTTCCCGCCGGCCGGCATCGAGCCGGACGGGGCCGACGTGCAGGACCTCTTCATGGTGTTCGGGCACGGCCGCGCCCCGCCGGAGCACCGCCCGCATGCGCGCCACCAGCTCCCGCAGGCGAAAGGGCTTGGCCACGTAGTCGCTGGCGCCGAGCTCGAGGCCGAGGACCACGTCGACCTCGGAGTCGCGCGCCGTCACCATGATGATGGGCACCGGCTTGAGGGCCCGCATCTGCTGGCAGAGCTCGATCCCCGACTGGTCGGGCAGCATCACGTCCAGCAGGACGATGTCGGGGTGGACCCGGTGAAAGAGGCGAAGGGCCTCATGGCCGTCACCGGCGATCTCGACGGCAAAGCCCTCCCGGGCCAGGCCCGAGGCCAGGGCCTGGCGGTAGGACTCCTCATCGTCGACCACCAGCACCATGGGCCGGTTGTCGCGCGCCGCCCCGTGGGACGACTGTCGACCACTCGTCATCGTTACGATGGCCGCGGCTCCAGCAGTCAGGCCGCGTCGGGCGCGTCAGGTCGGATGGAGCGGAGAGGGGCAGGCGGCGACGAAGGACTGGGGGGAGAATCCACCGGCGCCGCCTGGGCGCGCAGGGAGGCAAAGACCTGCGCGAACCGTGAGAACGGGTTGAGGGGTCCCGGCCGGGCGATGCCGGGCCGGATGGGCACGACTGCGGCCGGATCGGTCCGGCCGTGATGGCGCGAATCCGGGTCGCAGCGGGAGACATGTGTCACTTCGTGCGCCTTCGCCATCGGGTGTCACCGTACGGACCCCAAGTGAACGCAGTGCGAAACCGTTGCTACCGGAAAGTGTCCCGAAGATGAACTCTTCACCCAAGGTGGCGTTACGCTCCCATCTGACCACGCAGGAGGAAGAATCGTGACGGAAGCCATGGGCCACGGGGTGAACCAGCGCCGCGCCATCCGTATGACGCCCGAGGAGGTCGACGCCTTCTTGGCCGAGCGGCGGGCCATGACCATGTGCTCCATCGCGGCCGACGGGTCGATTCATGCCATCGCCATGTGGTACGGCTTTCTCGACGGGTGCATCGCCGTCGAGACCAAGGCCAAGTCGCAGAAGGTGCAGAACCTCCGCCGTGACCCGCGCCTCACGGTGCTGTTCGAAGACGGCGACTACTACGAGGAGCTGCGCGGCGTCGAGCTGGTCGGCCGGGCGGAGATCATCGACGACCCGGACCGTCTGTGGACCGTGGGCGTCAGCGTCTTCGAGCGCTACTACGGGACCTACTCCGACGAGGTCAAGCCCTTCCTCGAGACCATGCTGCACAAGCGGGTGGCCGTGAAACTCAACGTCGAGCGCACCGTCAGCTGGGACCATCGCAAGCTGGGCCTGCCCCCGACCCGGCCGGCGCCGGGGTGAACTTCACGTTCGACCAGGAGGTCGACATCTCGCCCGAAGTGGCCATGTGCGCCTACGGCACGCCGTCCTTCTACGAAGGCCGGCCCGAGGTCGACCACATCTCGGTCATCGAGGTCCTCCGACCACGAGGACAACGACACCAGCCTCCTCATCGAAGTGCGCTTCAAGTTCACCGGGTCGGTGTCCTCGGCCGTCCGGGCCGTGATCGACCCGAACAAGATGTCGTGGATCACCCGCACCGAGGTGCACCTCGAGGAGCGGCGCACGGCCTTCACCGTCCTGCCCGACCACTACCCCGATCGGCTGACCAGCAGCGGGGGGTACCGCTTCGCCGACGGCACCGCGCCGAACTCCGCCGTCATCACGGTCGACGGCCAACTCAAGGTGCACGTCCCGCTGGTCGGACGCTCGGTGGAACGGGTGATCGTCTCCGGGCTGCGTTCTTACATCGCCAACGAGGTGGAGAGCCTGCCCGAGTACGCGGCGGGCCACTGAAGCGCCGGACGCGCCGAACCCTCAGTCACTCACTCAATTTCAGCAGCTGCGCCATCCCGTCCTCGATCCCGCTGGTCAACACATCGAGGTCGGCGGTGGTGTCGTAGTCGCCGGTGATCCCGAAGTTGACCTCGCCGTTGTAGGAGAAGATGGCGATGCCGATGCGCATCTGGCCGCCCAGGGGCACGTAGGGAAAGGCCCGGATCATCTTGCGCCCCGCCGCGTACAACGGGAACTGCGGCCCGGGCACATTGGTGGTGATGGTGTTGACGTTCCGTTGTGCCGCCCGGGTGGCCACCCGCATGCCGGCGGCCAGCAGCATGGGCGGGGCGAACCCCGACAACGAGGTCAGGGCCTCACCGGCCACCGCCTGCTTGGAGTCCTTCAAACCGTCCATCTGCTCGGTGATGGCGTGCAGTCGCTCGGCCGGATCCTCGATGCTGACCGGCAGTTCGGCGAACATGGCCGACACCTTGTTCTCATAGGTTCCGTCACCCACCGCCCGACCACTCGAGTCCCGCGGCCGCACCGACACCGGCACCAGGGTGCGGACCACCCGGTCGATTGACTCCCCCCGCGACAGCAGCAGATCACGGAACCCCGACGTGATCGAGGCCAGGATGACGTCGTTGAACGTCCCACCCACCGCCTTGCGCACCCGCTTGATGTCGTCCACCGAGGTGGACGCCCAGGCGTAGCGGCGATGGGGTCCGATGGGACCGTTGAGGCTCGAGACCGGGGTGGGCCGCACCAGGCCCGCCATCGCCACCACCCCGCTCACCACTTCTTTGGAGTAGGCGGCGGCCTGGCGCACGAACCGGGTCGAGGCCCGGGCGGCCCGCACCTGCTCGTAGGGGTTGCGCACAAGTTCGGCCATGGCGTCGGTCGCCAACCTCCGGCCGTCGGGGGTGGGCCGGGGCTCCCAGGCCACGGGCGCCGGCCGGTCGGCGTCGGGGCTGGTGTCCATGATCACCGCCAGCAGGTCGGTGCCCGCCACCCCGTCGACCATGGCGTGGTGGGTCTTGGACAGCATGGCCCAGCGGCCGTCCTCGAGGCCCTCGACCATCCAGATCTCCCAGAGCGGCTTGGACCGGTCCAGTTGCTGGGACATGACCCGGCCCACCAGGTTGCGCAGTTGCTCATCGCTCCCGGGCGCGGGGAGCGCGGTGTGGCGCAGGTGGTACTCGATGTTGAAGTGGGGGTCGTCGGCCCAGACCGGCCGGCCCAGGTCGAAGGGCACGGAGCGCACGACCTGGCGGTAGCGCGGGACCAGGGCCAGCTTGGCGTCGACCATGGCCAATACGTCGGTGAACAGGGGTGGGGGGCCTTCGAAGATGGCCACCGAGGCGATGTGCATGTGGCTGACGTCGTCTTCCAGGTGGAGGAACGACGCATCCAGCGGACTCAGCCGATCATTGCTCACTCGGTTCTCCCTTCCGAAGGGCAACGCAACCTTCCGGACGCTAACGCACCCGAGCGAGAATGTCTCCTGCCACCAGCCCTTAGAGTTGACTCTGTCGGTCATGAGGGATCGTGCCCTCGCACTGTCCTCCCGTCTGGCCAGCGCACTCGAGCTCGGAGTCGCGCGCGTGCCCGGTTCCGCTGTGGAAGCGCACACGTGCCGCAACGCCGTAGCTGCAGAGATGCTCCCAGCGGGCGCTACCTTGATTGGATCACCCCGAGAAGCAGAAAGACCAGCAGAAAATGATGACTCCCGCAGATGTAAAGGTGCTGGAGAGGCTGGTGGGTTCGGGAACCTTCGCCCGGGGCAGCAGCTACGCCCGGGCTGGTGCGGTGCGAACGAGAACGTGGAGCCCCGGCGGCACGCACGTCGTCGGCGAGATACAGGGTGGGGAGCGCAGGCCCTATGTCGCCACGGTCACGCTGACCCGCTCGAACTCGAAAGTGCTGTCCGGGTTCCAGGCCACGTGCACCTGCCCGGTCGGTGCGAACTGCAAACACGCCGTGGCGCTCGTGATGGCCGAGCTTCCGACGGTGCACTCGGATCCAGCTCCGACACTCACGCTGGTCCGGGGTGACTCGGGACCTTCACTGCGGACGCTCGACGACACACTGAGCGACGATTCACTGGGCTTACCGGGTCGGGGCTCGCGCCCGACCGACTGGCAGCTTCCTCTGCAGACACTGCTGGACGCAGAAGGGAGGGAGCCCGATGAGACCGGTGCCCCGGAAATCGGGCTCCAACTCGAACTGATCCTGCAACCGGGCGCGGCCGGGATTCGGGTTCGGCCGGTGGTACCCGGCCAGAACGGGAATTGGGTACGAACGGGGGTCTCGTGGGCCAATCTCGACTACTACCGTTACGGGGCGACGCGGACCCCTCTGGCCGCTGAGCGGCTCCTTTTGGTCAAGGAGCTGCTCGCCCTCAGCCGGCTGACGCACCGCCCGAATCTGTACAGCTACTCCGACGACGTGGTCCGACTCGAGACGATCAGTAGTCGAAGGCTCTGGGATCTGCTGGGCCAAGCCAGCGTCCTGGGGCTTCCCTTGGTGCAGCCCGGGCGCAAGGCCGCGCCGGTCATGCTTCTCCCGGCGGCGGCTGAGGTCACCGTCGACGTCACCCGAACCGAATCGGGCCTCCGGGTCGAGCCCCGCATCGGGGCTCCGGACCAACGAGTGCCCCTCGAGCGGTCCATGCTCATCGGGAGCCCGGCCCACGGCATCGCCTGGTGGGACGAACCGCCAGGCGCCGCGTCCAGCGAGAAGCCACTCGGACTCGGGCTGGCGCCGCTCGCCACGCCGGTGGACGACAACTTGCGCGCCTTCCTCCGGACGGCCGCGGTTGATGTGCCTCGCCACGACGAGAAGCGCTTTTTGCAATCGTTCGTCCCGAAGCTCCACCGGAAGGTGGAGGTGGCATCGAGTGACGGATCGGTCGAACTGCCGGAGGTCCGGCCGCCCACCTTGGTCCTCACCATCAGCGCAGGAGACGGCAACGACATCGGGCTGACGTGGGCCAGAGGGGCCGAAGGCGGGCAGTGGCGAGCGGACTTATGGGGCGCCCCGAGCAGAGGCCACCAACGATCTGCCGAAGACGCCATCATCGCCGCGGCCACGGCGGTGGTGCGATCCGTTCCCGAGTTGTTCGAGCGCACGACCTTCGGAACGCGCCTCGCTGCGGCCGCCCGGCTCCAAGGCATGACAGCCGTCCGATTCGTCACCGACCTCCTGCCGGCGCTCGAGGCGACCACGGGCGTGAGGATCGAGCGGATCGGCACGGTACCCGACTACCGGGAGGCCGTGGCCGCCCCGGTGGTCAGCCTGGGCGGTTCCGGTTCAGCGGAGAACGACTGGTTCGACCTGACGATCACGGTGACCGTGGGCGGTGAGGAGGTGTCGTTCAGCGAGCTCTTCATCGCGCTGGCCGAGGGTCAGTCGCATCTGATCTTGCCGTCGGGGACCTTCTTCTCGCTCGATCGGGAGGAGCTGCGGGAACTGGCCCAGCTGATCAGCGAGGCGCGTGGCCTCCACGACGCGCCGGGTGACGGAATCCGCCTGAGCCGATTCCAGGCGAGCCTGTGGGAGGACTTCCAGCGCCTCGGCGAAGTGACGGCCCAGGCCAGTCACTGGGAGGACTCGGTGCGCTCGCTCGCTGGTGCGGCTGATCGGACCGAATATCGGCCCGCCCGCCACCCTGCGCGCCACGCTCCGGCCGTATCAGCACACGGGATTCAACTGGTTGGCCTATCTCTACGAGCATCGGCTCGGCGGCATTCTCGCCGACGACATGGGGCTCGGCAAGACGCTGCAGGCGCTGGCGTTGATGTGCCACACCAACGAGCGTGGTCTCACCAACGATCCCTACCTCGTCGTCGCGCCGACCAGCGTCGTGGGCAACTGGGCGTCGGAGTGCCGTCGGTTCGCGCCCGACCTGAACGTGACCACGGTCACCGAGACCGGGCGTCGCCGCGGGACAAGCCTGCAGGACATGGCGGCAGATTTCGATGTCGTGATCACTTCCTACAGCCTGTTCCGGATCGAGTACGACGAGTATGCCGGCGTCGACTGGGCCGGGCTGTTCCTCGACGAGGCCCAGTTCGCCAAGAACCGGCTCTCCCAGACCTACCAGCGGGCCAAGACGCTGCCCGTCCCTTTCAAAGTGGCGATGAGTGGGACGCCGATTGAGAACAATCTGATGGAACTGTGGTCGTTGCTCTCCATCGTCGCCCCTGGGCTGTTCGCCAGTCCCGACCGCTTCGCCGAGTACTACCGGGTGCCGATCGAAAAGGGGACAGACGCCGAGCGATTGGCTCAGCTTCGTCGACGAGTCCGCCCCCTCATGCTGCGCCGCACGAAAGAGCAGGTGGCCAGCGACCTGCCGGCCAAACAAGAGCAGGTTCTCGAGCTCGACCTCAGCCCCAAACACAAGAAGGTCTATCAAACGTACCTGCAGCGTGAGCGCCAGAAAGTCCTCGGACTGCTCGACGACATGACCAAGAACCGGTTCGAGATTTTCCGTTCTCTCACCCTGCTCCGCCAGGCGAGTCTCGATGTGTCGCTCGTCGACGCCGAACACACCGGAGTGCCCTCGACCAAACTCGATGCGCTGATGGAGATGCTCGAGGACATCGTCGCTGATGGTCACCGGGTGCTCGTGTTCAGCCAGTTCACCCGGTTTCTCACCCTTGCCCGCGATCGGATCCGCCAGGCCGGAATTGAACACTGCTATCTCGACGGACGGACCCGCAATCGGCCAGCGGTCATCGCCGAGTTCCGGGAGGGCCACGCCCCCGTCTTTCTGATCAGTCTGAAGGCCGGGGGCTTCGGTCTGAACCTGACCGAAGCGGACTATTGCATTCTCCTCGATCCCTGGTGGAACCCGGCGACCGAAGCGCAAGCGGTTGATCGCATCCACCGCATCGGCCAGACCCGCAAGGTCATGGTGTATCGGCTGGTGGCCATCGACACCCTGGAGGAGAAGGTCATGGCCCTGAAGGCCAAGAAGGCCGCGCTCTTCGCCAACGTGATGGACGGAGGCGGATTTGAGTCCGGCGCGATGACGGCGGCCGACATTCGCGACCTCTTGGACTGATGTTGGAGTGGGGCCCCGGTCTACTCAGTCACCGTTCATCGTCTCAGCGAAGGCAGGCTTAGCCGGTGGCCACCGACGCGGCCCGCACCGTGCCACCCAGGCGGGCGAACAGCGGATCGGACGAGACCCGCCGCACCGTCTCTTCGTAGGCGGATTCGACCACCCGCGACGATCGGTCTTCGGCCATGGCCCGCAGCCCCATGGCCCGGCGCGCCACCCCGCCCGGCTCCAGCCGGATGACCGTGGTGCCGTTGGCCTCGAGGCGGGCGATCTCGCGTTCCATGCGGCGGTGCACCGACCAGCGCAGCAGCGCGTCGGCGCCGGTGGCCTGGCCGTGCGACGCCGACATGGAGGAGACGACCACCACCACATCGAGGTCCTCGGTGCGCAGCACGTCGGCGTTGGTCAGCGAATGCACGCCGCCGTCGAAGTAGTCCTTGCCCTGAATCGTGACCGGTTTGAAGTACCCGGGAATGGCACATGAGGCCAGCACGGCCTCGGCCAGGGTGGCCCCGGGCGAGCCGGCACGACCGAAGACGACCCGGGCTCCGTCAGCGCACCGCGCCGCGCAGAGCCACAATCCTTCGGGCCAGGCTTCGCCGACCAATTCGTCCAATCCCCGGGCGCGATCGGTGATGTCCACTTTCCCCCGTGGCATCATCGTCATGGCGGCGACGTCGGGCCGGAAGGCCCAGGGCCGACGGGCCACCCGGTTCAACAACGCGGGTGAAGGCGGTCGCCAGAGTCGCAGCAGCGAGGTGACCGGGGGGACGGGGAGGGCCTCGGATTCGGGAAGGATGCGCTCGAGCAATGCGCCACCCCGGCGCGACAGGGGCCGCCCCACGGCCATGGCGGCCAGGTCGGTGGCCGGGACACCGACCCGCAGCGCGGCCCCGGTCACCGAACCGGCCGAGGTGCCGACGATCAGATCAGCGTCGCGGGGATCCCACCCGGCCTGGCGCTCGAGTCCGGCCAGCACGCCGGCCTGATAGGCCTGGCCGACCACGCCACCGGCGCCCAGCACCAGGCCCACGGTGGGCCGGGTCTTGCTCTTGGCATTCCCCCGGATCAATTTCATCCCCCCTGTTTACCCGCCGACGACCGACGCCAGTCTGTACGCCGCCCGCCCCAAGCCCGTCCCACAACGCTAATCCCTGGTCAAAGCCGATATCTGCCAAAGGGACCACGGTTGGCCCAGCAACGCCAGTGTCAGCCCAGCGATGGGCGATCTGTCCCGCGGCCCCGGCCCGCGCCGTGAGCCGCGGGCGCTCCGGGCTGGTCACGCCTGGCCCCGGATGATGGGAGCGATCTCGGCCCGGGTGAGGTCAGCCTCGAACTGATGGGTCGAAGCCAGTGAGGGCGTGGTCCAGACGTGCAACATGAAGAGCGTGTTCGTGTTGTGGGTCCCCACCGCGCACGTTCCCGCGCCGGTGGTCTTGCCGACCACCTGGTGCGAGGCCGAGAGACAGAGATCGTCGTGGGCGTGCCAATCGGTCAGCGACCCACCGACATCGGGCCCGGGTTGGCAGGGCCCCGGTCCGAGATACATGGCCCCGAGGAGCACCGGCCCGTTCACCGTGTTGGCGTAGACCAGCGACGAGGGATGCGACGGGTCGAGCACGTCCCTGTCTTCGACGGTCTTCCAGTTGGCGTAGTGCACCACGTAGCCGGTGGGGTTGGTGGCCGGCACGTACCCGGCGGCCGTGGCCGCCGACAGGCTGGCGTACTGCACCAGCGAGGCCTTGGTCTGGGCCACCAACTTCGCCGCGGCCGCCTTTTGGGCCGCCGTGGGTGCCGTCGAGGGCACCGGGGCCATCACCATCCCGTTGCCCATCACCGTGGTGTTCTTCACGTTGGCAGCAGATGGGCGACTTCGATGACGGGTGGCGCTCGACTTGGAACTGCCTCCGGACATGTTCATGCCGGGCATCGACCCGCTCATGGCGGTGGTCGGGGTGGCGCTCTTGGCCGACCGGCTTGGCCGAGGCGTCGGCCAGGGACACCGACCCCAGCACCAGCACGGCGGCGGTGGTCAGCGAAATGGCACCGGTCCACCAGGCTCGCCCGGCCAGCCCCATGGCGGCCCATCGCCCGGCCGCTCGCTGCGTGAGATCTCCCATGCCAACACTCCTTGTTGTGTCTCCACTGAGAGCATCGCACCCGATCTGTGTGTGACCAGCCAGGCGGAGATTAGGGAAGTGTGAGGGCCAGCCGAATTACCCTTCAGGCGTGCCCAGGCCACTTCGACCATGAGCGAGCTCCTCGCCCTGCTGGCCGCCCTGGCCAACGCCGGCAACCTGGTCACGCAACATCTCTCGAGCACCAGCGCGCCGGCGGGCGTCAAGGGGAAACGCCTCGCGCTCTACCTCTTCCGCCAGCCCATGTGGCTCTTCGGTGCGGTCGCCCTGATCGCCGGGTTCGTCTTTCAGGCCATCGCCCTGCACATCGGTGCCCTCTCCATCGTCCAGCCGCTCATGGTGGCCGAGCTGGTCTTCGCCCTGCTCATCCGGCGGCTCTGGTTCCACCACCGGGTCTCGGGCGCGGCCTGGTGGTCGGCCGTCATCACCTGTGCCGGCCTGGGCCTCTTCATCGTCACCTCCGAGCCGACCGGCGGCCGGACCACAGCGAGCACCTCGGAGTGGTTCTCCGCCTCCCTGGTGCTGGGCGGCATCGCCCTCCTCATGGTCATGGTGGCCCGCGTGGGAACACCGACCTGGAAGGCCGCCCTCTACGGGACGGCGACCGGCGTGGTGTGGGCCCTCGAGGCCAGCTTCATCAAGTCGATGACCGACAACCTGGCCGACTACGGCCTGCTCAGGACCTTCGCCCACTGGCCCGTCTACGCCGTCATCGTCGGCGGCATCGTGGGCAACATCTTGATGCAGGCCGCCCTCCACGTCGGCCCGCTCAACGTGTCGTCACCGCTGATGGTGGCCACCGACCCCGTCGTCAGCGTGGCCCTCGGGGTGTGGCTCTTCGCCGAGCACTTCACCGATGACCCGCTGCGGCTCGCCCTGAGCGCGCTGGGCTTCGCCGTTCTGTGCGTCGGGATCTGGCTGATGACGAAGTTCTCGCCTTCGGAGGACGTGGCCACAGCACCGGCCGTGATCACATAGCTTCGTCAGGCTGCTCCGTCGTCTGGAGCCGCCAGAGGTGATCCGACGGGGAGTGTCCAGAGCCTGGTGATCTCCTCCAGCTGCCGCAGCAAGGCAAGGCCGGCGGTGCGACCCTCAAAGTCACGCCAGATTTCCCACAGGTGGTGGGTGAGCTCCGGCTGGGCGCCGCCATTCCGAATCATCGTGACGCCCCCTTCCGGGAGATCGACGAGCCCCGCTTCGACGAGCGCGGCCTCGATGCGCTCCCACACGGCATTCCCCCCGGCGGCGATGCGCTCGATCTCCTCGACGATGCGACCGGCCTCGCCGGCGCGGTCGAGGGTGGTGTCGTCCGCTGCGTCGAACTCGACCAGGAGTTCTCGGGCCTGGCCGGCGTAGGCGCGGGCTGCTGCAATGCCCTTGGACATATTCCACGCCTGGAAGCCGGCATTGTCGACGTAGCTGGTCACCTCAGACATGGCTCGCTCCTTCGGTGTCGGGTTCAACCGGCTCGCCATCGTGGTCACGGGCCGGAACTTCCGAATGCGCTTCTTGCTCGGCCAGGACTTCCTCGGCCAAGGCGAGCCAGGCGTCCAGGGACGCCAATGCTTTCGACACCATCGGGTACCTCCTCATCGAACCTGGCCTTGCCACCGTGCCTTGCGGTCGGTTGGCCGAGGGTCAGCGGGCCAGGGCCCTCACCTCGTCTTGATGAATCGAATCCCATGATAGTGGCCGCCCACTCCGCCTCGATACTCTCCAAGCACCGCGGTCCCACGCGAATCGGACCACCCTCAACGGGGCCGGAACGTCTCCAAGCTGGCCGCGATCCGCCGGGCTTGTTCGCCATCCACGTCGGCGGCTTCGGCGAACGTCGGCCAGCGATCCACCGCGTCGAGGATCTCATCGATGACCCGGGCCGGCGAGGGGACGATGAACCGATCGCCCAGCTCCAGCAGATCGGCCCGGGTGATGCCCTCGAACTTGCCGTTCACCGACATCTGGTGGCGTTGGGTCCACTGGCCGTGGGGGTTGTAGGCGTAATTGACGTCGTAGGCCGGGGAGAGTGACCAGGTCCCCTCGGCGTCGCAGCAAAAGGAGAGGTTCTTGGTGTGGTCGTCCCGGTTGGCGCCCGCCACGTTGAAGGCCAGCCGGCGGAATCCCTGCTCCCGGGCCCCGGCCCCAGGCCCAGGCGATCGATCACGTCGAGGTACTGGGCGTAGCTGTGAGTGTCGGCCAGGTTGAAGTCGAGCTGGTCCAGGGCACACAGCGTCTGGGTGTGGACCTTCGAGCCGTCGGCCCGGCGGTCGAAGCGCCGGGTCATGAAGTGGGCCCGGTCGTTCTCCTCCAGCAGCCGGCAGGGTTCCATCACGATGCCGCAGCCCCGGCCAGCTTGGGAAGCTGATGTTCTGCCTCTGAACTACGCCCGCGAAAGCACCGCAACACTACACGCTGGGTAAACGCGATTTCCTCGTGGCCGATGACCGCTACGTGACGGCCAAAAGTCGCGGCACGTGTTGCACGAAAGGGACGTGGGGCGGTGCGACGCTGGCAGCGACGTTTTAGATGAGTCGACGCTGGGCATCCAACCGGGGTCGTAGATCCCCAGGGATCGGGGTACGGGCTAACTATGCCCGGGAAGGGACGCCCCACTATCCTCTGGGCCGCATGTGAATCCCAGGTGGTGCTCGCTATCCGCCACCTTCCCTGTTCGACGAACTGAGAGCTGCGAGGAGCATCCGTGCTGATCAGAATCATCTTGGGCCTCGGCGTGACCGTGATTGGCTTTGGCATCGCCGGCAGGCGTTTTCATTGGCTTTCGAGGCTGATCCGGAGCGGCCAGCCGGCGCCGGATCGGACCCGGGGGAGCATCATCCCCAAGGTCGAGGCCGAGACGGTCGAAGTCGCAGGTCAGCGCAAGCTTTTGCAGTGGACGGTGCCCGGTTTGGCCCACTTCTTCACCATGTGGGGCTTCACCGTCCTTCTCCTTACAATTATCGAGGCCTACGGGGCCCTCTTCGACCGGGACTTCTTCATCCCGCTGCTCGGCCACTGGCAATGGATCGGCTTCCTGGAGGACTTCTTCGCCGTGGCCGTGCTGATCTCCCTGGGCGTCTTCACCGTCATCCGGATCCAGAACGCCCCGGCCAAGAAGCAGCGCCAGTCCCGCTTCTACGGCTCGCACACCGGGGCGGCCTGGGTCGTCCTGGCCATGATCGCCGGGGTCATGGTCACCCTGATCATCTACCGGGCGGGCCAGATCAACACCGGGAACTTCCCCTTCGACTCGTGGGCCTTCGCCTCCCACGCCGTGGCGTCATGGCTGAAGCCGCTCGGGACGGGCGTGAACAGCGTGATCGAGACCACCTTCGTGATCTTGAACATCGCCGTCATCGCCGGCTTCATGGTCTTCATCTCGTACTCCAAGCACCTGCACATCTTCATGGCTCCCATCAACGTGGCCTTCTCCCGTCGGCCCCGGGCCCTGGGTGCGCTGGACAAGACGCCCGACATGGACATGGAGAACGTCGACGAGGACACCGTGTTCGGCGTGGGCGAAGTCGGCCACTTCTCCTGGAAGCAGATGCTGGACTTCGCCACCTGCACCGAGTGCGGGCGCTGCCAGTCGGCCTGCCCGGCCTGGAACACCGAGAAGCCCCTCTCGCCGAAATTGTTGATCATGAACCTGCGGGACAACATGTTCGCCTCGGCCACGCCGCTGCTCACTGGCGAGGGCGACTTCACCGCGCTGGTGCCCAACGTCATCGACCCCGACGTGCTGTGGGCCTGCACCACCTGCGGCGCCTGCGTCGAGGAGTGCCCGGTCGACATCGAGCACATCGACGCCATCGTCGACATGCGCCGCTACCAGGTGCTCATGGAGTCCGAGTTCCCCTCCGAAGCCGGCTTGATGCTGCGCAACGTGGAGAACCAGGGCGACCCGTGGGGCCTGGGCCAGGCCAAGCGGACCGAGTGGACCCAGACCCTGGACTTCGAGATCCCGGTCATCACCGGGACGATTCCCGACGACGTCGAGTACCTCTACTGGGTCGGGTGCGCCGGGGCGCTCGATGAGCGGGCCCGCAAGGGCGTCCAGGCCACCGGCGCGCATGCTGCACCGGGCCGGCGTGACCTTCGGGATCCTCGGGCCGAAGGAGTCCTGCACCGGCGACCCGGTCCGCCGCCTGGGCAACGAGTACCTCTACCAGGAGCAGGGGCGGATGAACATCGAGACCCTGAACTCGGTGGGAGCCAAGAAGATCATCGCCAGCTGCCCGCACTGCTTCAACACCATCAAGAACGAGTACCCCTCACTGGGCGGCAATTTCGAGGTCATCCACCACGCCGAGCTGCTCGAGCACCTGGTCAGCTCGGGCAAGCTGGTCCCGGGCACCGGCTACAACGGCAAGGTCACCTACCACGACCCGTGCTACCTGGGCCGGCACAACCGGATCATCGAGGAGCCCCGGACGCGTGCTGACCGCCATACCGGGCGTCGAGCAGATCGAGATGCGCCGGTGCAAGGAGCGGGGCTTCTGCTGCGGCGCCGGCGGGGCCCGCATGTGGCTGGAGGAGAACATCGGCAAGCGGGTCAACATGGAGCGCATGGACGAGGCCCTCGGGACCGGGGCCGACGTGGTCTCGACCGCCTGTCCCTACTGCATGATCATGCTGGACGACGCCGTGCGCGCCAACTCCAAGGAAGACGACGTGCGGGTGCTGGACCTCTCCCAGTTGGTGGAGGAGTCACTGCTCAAGGCCGAGCAGCAGGTCTAGCTGCCGGTGCCGTAGTCCGTTGGGTGCGGCCGGCCCGATGAGGTCACGCGGGAATCGCCGTGCGCCTCGATCGACGCCAAGAACGCCCGAGACTTGATGGTCTCCTCGGCGTCATCCCCGAGCACCCGCGCCCGCTTCTCGACCAGATTTCTCGCCATCACCGTCGCCTCGGGCACGTTCTTGTTCATGAACGAGACGGAAGCCAGAGCCTCGAGGACATCGAGGGTTCTCGGGTCGTCGGGACCGAGGGTGCGGCTCCGGAGGTCGAGGACATGGCGCAGGAGGCGGGAGGCACCGTCGAGATCGTGCAGTGCAGTGAGGGTCGAGGCCAGGTTCAGCGCGGCCAAGATGCCCTCGTCACTCTCGGCCAGCCCCTGCAGCTCATAGCCCGCCACCACCTGTTCCTGCTGGAGCCGAGCTTCCTGGAGTCTCCCCAGCTTCTTGGCCACGGTGGCACTCCAGGCCCGGGCGGCCAAGGTCTCGGGGTCGTCATTGCCGAGGGCGAGCGCCTTGCCGGCCACGACATGGGTCAGCAGGGGGTCGGCGTCTTCGGGCCGGTCCAGTGAGATCAGGCAGGTGGCCAGCTTCCACTCGGCGTTGAGGGTGGCCTCGTCTTCGGGTCCCAGGTTCGTGCGGAGGGCGTCCACGATCTGCCACCTGAGCACCGCCTCCTCGGTGGTGCGAGCCTGCCGGGCCAGCTGATTGGCCACTTCGTTCATGGCCTTGACGGCAAACGGGGAGTCGGCACCCCGCTTGCGGATGGCCCAGCTGAGGACGTCTTGGGCTTGTTTCAGCTGCAATTCGGGGCTCTGTTCGGGCACGCGCATCATCCGCCGCCGAAACGTGGCCTTCGGCTCCTTCTTCTGACCCGGTTGCGGCTCCGGGTCTGGTGGCCGCGCCATGGGACAAGCGTAGGAGGCCGAGCCGGGGAGGTGTACCGGTGTTCACTGTGTGTTCGCGCTGAGCCCCATCGGGCGGGGCGCTACCGGCCCGTGCGTTCAGCGCGGACGGTTGCAGCCCCATGTGCCGGTCATATGGACGAGTGGGGAAACCGGGCCTTCCGGTGTAGGAGCTCTCGAAACCGAGGGTCACATTGACCCTCCCGGTGCCTCGCAACGTGGTGAGGCGGCCGCTCTCGGTCACCCACTCGGTCGCCCCGCTCGACGATTGGGTCTGCAGCTGGACACCAAGTGTGGTCTGCTTGGACGCGCTCTGGCCGAACTTCGTCCAGGTCCCGCCCCGAGCTGACGGCGTGGTGATGAACACGGTCCAGAAATTGTTCGGGGATCCGCTGAGCATCTGGTTGACGAACTGGAACTCCTGGTCGCCGTTCTTGCACTTGGCGTAGGGCACGGTGAGGGTGCCGTTGACGCCGCCGTTCAGCGTGAAGGTCGTCGTCTTGGTGCGCGGATGCCGCATCCGGCACTCGGGGTCACCCCGATGATGGCCACCGCACTGGCGGCCGCCGGCCAGACCGATCGCGGTGCGCACGCCCCGGTGCGGGACCGCAGTGGCGAGTCCGGCGAACGTCGCACTCGATCGGCGCAACCTCATGTCTGTGCCTCCTGCCTCCGGTCGGTCAGTGGCGCGGCGATGCTCGAGGACTGCCGCGGCGGGCGAAGGTTACACATCTTCCCCGGCCGGTCCCGGGCGACCCGCCTGAGTGTCATGGGCTGGCGTGCGATCCCGCTCGCCGTCGGGTGGAGGGGAGTCTCTGCTCCGGGCCGAGCAGCAGGTTGCTAGGCGCCGATGCCGTAGGCCCGTTCGGGGCGGAAGGCCAGGACGAGGCGCCGGTCGGTCACCATGGCGGTGCGGAACTCGTCCCAGTCGGGGTGTTCCTTGCCCTGGCCGGCGCGGTAGAGGGCCACCAGTTGCTCCACCGTGTCGTCGTGGGGGTCGGCGGCCACCGGTGAGACGTCGACGTTTCCCTCGAGCACGACGTACTGCCAGAAGGAGTCGCCCAGCACGTAGAGCGAGGCCCGGGGATCCCGGCGCAGGTTGGCCGTCTTGGCCCGGCTGTCGGTGACCGAGATGCGGGCCACGTCGTCGTCGCCCAGGGCGTAGAGGATGTTGGACAGCTGGGGCCGACCGTTGGCCCTGATGGTGGTCAGGACCCCCTGGTTCCGTTGGCGTACGAAGTCGAGAGCCTGGGTCAGATCCATCCCTCAGACGCTAACGGGATCGGGCTGGGCGCCCTCCACCAGTTCGTCCTTGGAGCGGTCGGCCAGCACCAGGTGCACGATGGCGGCCACGATGGCGCCGACCAGCGGTGCGACGATGAAGAGCCACACCTGGCTGAGGGCCGGTCCGCCCACCACGATGGCCGGCCCGAGACTCCGGGCCGGGTTGACCGAGGTGCCGGTGAGCGGGATGCCGATGAGGTGGACCACCACCAGGGCCATGCCGATGGCCACGCCGGCCGCGCCCTGAATGGCCGCCTTGTGGGTGGCGAAGAGCACCACGGAGACGAAGACGAAGGTCATGACGGCCTCGACGAGGAAGGCCCCGGTCTGGTTCAACAGCAAGTGGGAGTACTTGCCGTACCCGTCGGTGCCCAGGCCCTGGATCTGCTTGCTGTAGCTCGGGATGTTCACCATGACGCCGTAGAGCAGGTAGGCCCCGCCGATGGCGCCGACCACCTGGGCCACCATGAAGGCGACGCCTTCGGCCAGCTTCATGCGCCCGGAGGTGATGAAGCCCATGGTCACGGCCGGATTGATGTGGCAGCCCGAGATGGGCCCGATGGCGTAGACCAGGGCGATCAGCACGAGGCCGAAGGCCAGGGCCGTGGCGGCCACGCCGGCGGCGTAGCTGAGGCCGAAGAGGTGGAACCCGATCATCTCGGTGGCGGTACCGACGGCGATGAAGACCAGGATGCCGGTGCCGAGGAATTCGGCACCCAGCTTGCGGGCAAGGGACATGGGGACCTCCGTCAATGGCGAGGAAACGGGACCCTGTTGATTCTTCCACCGCACCCGTCACCGGGCGCGGATCGTGGCCGGATTGTTAGTGGTAGGCCCTCTCGTCGGCCTCACGCAAGCGGGTGGCCATGGCGGCCAACAACTTGCGGGAGAGGGCCGGCACCGCATCGAGCACGCCGTTGAACTGGCGCTGACCGAGGATGAGGAGGTCCATGTCGGTGTCCGAGATCACGGTGGCCGAGCGGGGGCGCCGGTCGAGCAGGGCGAGCTCACCGAAGTACTGGCCCGGGCCGAGCGTGGCCGTCTTGCGGTTGTTCCGCTTCACGGTGGCCTTGCCCTCGACAATGAGGAAGAACTCCCGGCCGATGGTGCCCTGCTCGGTCAGGACGCGCCCCGGCGGCACGGTCACTTCCTCGAGGGCCTTGCGGATCACCCGCAGGTCCTTGGCCGACGACGTTGAGAACAACCAGATCTGGGAGAGGTCGAGGTTGTAACGGCCTGTGGTCATGGCGGCAACGATACCCTCCGGACTATTCACGTGCTCGTAACACGCCCCGTGCGGCCAGGTATTGCGCGCGCGTAAAGTGTCGGCAAATCGGACGCGATCGCCTGTTTCAGCGGTGCGCGCGAGTCGCCCGGCGAAACGGGTCGCGCTAGCCTTCACCGATGCCCTGGGGTCGAAATTCCGGCAATTCCGATGAGAATTCCCACCGCGGCCCAGCCTCTGGTTGCGCTTTCAAAACGCCGTTGTCGAGCCGGACGGGCCCGACGACGCCTCGACGTCCAAGGCTTCCGACACGCGTTCGGTCGAGGAATTGCAGGCCGAGATCAAGACGGCCTCGGACAAGGAACGAGCCATCGGTCTGATCGCCGCGCCATTCGCCGCCTTGATCGCCTTCATCATCATCACCACGCTGATCAACCACGACCCGGCCGCCCTGTTGGCCAACGGTCAGGTGAACCCGCGGCACGCCAGCGTCTCGACCTATCACGAGCTCCTGCTGGTGCTCCTGGCCATGTCCGTCGTGATGATGGTGACCGCCCTCTTGCGCAAGCGCTTCTTCCTCGGCCTGGCCATGGCGCTCTACGGACTGGCCACCTTCAACCTGCACTATTGGGGCTTCGGCGTTCCGTTCCTGTTGTTCGGCGCCTGGTTGCTGGTCCGGACCTGGCGCCTCCAGCAGAGCCTGAAGTTGGCCACCGGGGACGGGCCGGCCCCCAGGCCGCAGAAGAGCCGCCCCACGCCGCGAACGTCGGCCCCGCGGGCGAACAAGCGCTACACCCCGCCGACCTGACCTGACCGACCTGACCGGGCGACGGTTCCGGCGCGGTTCGCCGCCGGCGACCACGGCACCTAGGGCTGCGTCGCCGTCGCTCTCCTGGTGCGGCTCCGGCCGTAGAGGAGGAGGACCAGCAGGAGCCCAGCGACGGCCAACAGAATCGCCGGCAGGAGGTACACCCGCCAGGAGGCCTGCTCGGTGGCCAGGACCGTGAGCGGCGTGACCAGGGCGGGGTCTCCCGGAACCCGGACGGCCCGGATGGTCGTGCCCGCCGGGTAGAAGGTGGTGCCCGGGATGCCCTCGGTGTAGCGACGGCCGGCCACGGTGAACGTCCCGCTGCAGTTGTACCCGGCCGCGTTGCTGCCACTGCCTCCCAAGAGCCCGAGGCAGCTCGAGACCGTGATGGTCACCGGCACCCCGTCGTGGCGCAGGCGATTGATCTGGTTGTTCTTCTGAGTTCCGGCCACGGCGAGCACGACGGCCACCACGACGAGCGCCACCAGCAGGAGCACGCCGATGCCCCGACCGATGCGGCGGGCGTCGATGTCGACGCTGCCCGCACGGAGCGAGGTGAGAGGTTCGGCGTACTTGCCGGTCTTGGTTGGGTGTGCCGCGTCGTCGAGCGGTCGGGGCGGCACGGGCATCGTCTTGACCATGCCCCAGCCGATGGTCCCCTCGCCACTTCGTTGCCGTTCGTCCATCCCGGGGCCACGGGAACGGGCCATCGGGGGGTCCAGGCGCGGCGAGGCCACGCGGATGGCGGGATTAACGCACTGGAAACACTGGCGTGACGGTGTGGAAACGACCCTCCTTCATCCTTTGAGCGGCGGGTGATCCGCCTGCTGTGGCCTTGCCGTACCGGTGCTCTGTGACGCTCTGCTCACAGAGCGGGGCGCCGGTACCCATTGACAGTTAGGAGAGCTCGAGTGCTTCACCTGATAGGCGCCATAGTGCCTGTTCCATATCCAAGTTGGCTCAACCCGGGCGACAACACGTGGCAGATGACCGCCGCCACGTTCGTCGGCCTGATGAGCCTCCCCGGCCTGGCCGTGCTGTACGCGTCGATCGTCCCGAAGAAGTGGGCCGTCAACGTGTTGGCCATGATGTTCGCCGGGTTCTCCCTGGTGCTCATCGCCTGGGTGCTGTGGTCCTACAAGATGGGCTTCGGCGGCACCTCGCTCGGCGGGGGCGTCAACAACGGGGTGCAGACCCAACTCACCGGTGTGGGGGGGTGGAAACACTTCTTCGACAACTTCGTCGGCGTGCCGGGCAGCATCACCAGTGCGGCCGGTGAACAGGGCCAGGCGGTGTCGGCGGCCAACACCCTCATCCCCTTCCACTTCCCGACGGCGTCGCTGGCGTACTTCCAGTTCGTCTTCGCCGCCATCACCCCGCTGCTGTTCCTGGGGAGCGTGTTGGGCCGGATCAAGTTCAGCGCCTGGTGCCTGCTGGTGCCGCTGTGGTCGACCTTCGTCTACGCCGTCGACGCCTTCATGCTCTGGGGCGGTGGCTACTTCGCCCAGGAGGGATCGCTCGACTTCTCCGGTGGCTACGTCATCCACATGTCGGCCGGAGTGTCCGGGTTCGTGGCCGCCTGGGTCCTCGGGCCCCGGCTCCTGCGGGACCGACAACATGCCTTGCCCAACAACCTGGTCATGGCCGCCGTCGGAGCCGGCATCCTGTGGCTCGGCTGGAACGGCTTCAACGGTGGTGACCCGTACTACGCCGGGGCCAGCGCGGCCTCCGCCGTCATCAACACCAACATCGCCACCGCGGTCGGCGTGGTGGTGTGGATGGCCCTGGACGCCTGGCTCACCAAGGAGAGGAAGCCCACCTTCCTGGGCGGCGTCAACGGCATGATCTGCGGCCTGGTCGGGATCACGCCCTGCGCCGGCTGGGTCAACGGCCGGGGTGCCATCTTCGTGGGCGCCACCTGCTGCGTCGTCGTGTGGATCGCCTGGAACTTCCTGTCCAAGGTGCGACCCTTCTCGAAGGTGGACGATGCGCTGGGTGTCGTCTACACCCACGGCATCGCCGGCTTCATGGGCGGCATGCTGTTGGGCATCTGGGGCGACCCGAACATGGTGCAGTACGGGTGCGGCCACCTGAACGCCTCCGGGCAGGTGATCGCCACGTCGAACGCCACCTATCTGGCCTCGGGGGGCAAGTGCGTGCCGTTCTCGGTGAACGGGCTGATGTACACCGGCTCGGCGCACCAGCTGTGGGAACAGTTCCGAGCGGCCGTCTGGGTCATCTTCTGGTCGGCGCTGGTGACCTTCATCTTGATGCAGCTGATCAAGCTGGTGCTCCGAGGGGTCCGGTACAAGGACAGCATCCTCGAGGTCGGCGACCTGGCCATCCACGGCGAGGAAGCCTTCCCCGAGGAGGCCTTCGCCACCCGGACCGGGGGAGCCTTCGCCATGGCCGGCCTCGAGTCGGACCGCGAACCACCGATATCGTCGGATCCCTCGCCGCCCGCCGGTGAACGGTCCTAGGTCCGTAAGGTCGAAAGGAGATCAACATGAAGCTGATCGTGGCAGTCCTCAAGCCGTTCAAACTCGATGACGTCAAGGAGGTCCTGAAGAACCTCGGGGTCCAGGGGATGACCCTGACCGAGGCGCAGGGCTTCGGACGCCAGCGGGGTCACACCGAGGTGTACCGCGGTGCGGAGTACGAGGTGGACTTCGTGCCGAAGATCCGCATCGAGGTACTGGTCGACGACGCACAGACCGAAGAAGTGGTCGAAGCCATCGTCACCACCGCGGCCACCGGGAAGATCGGCGACGGGAAGGTCTGGGTCATCCCGATCGAGACCGTGGTGCGGGTGCGCACCGGAGAACGCGGGGCCGACGCCCTGTAAGCGGATCGGCCGGGTCGGAGCGCGGCGAGGCGCTCCGACCCGCCGCCGTCATCGCTCGCCAGACCGGTTGGCCTCCTCCCCCGGCTAACCCGCCTGGCGGGCGACGGCAGCCGCGGCCGCGGCGGCGGCCTCGGGGTCACCCAGGAAGGTGGCCGAGTGCACCGAGAGGTCTTCGTCCAAGAGATAGCGGAACGGGATGCCGGTCGGGATCTCGAGCCCGGTGATGTCGGCGTCGGAGATCCCGTCCAGGTGCTTGCGCAGGGCCCGGAGGCTGTTGCCGTGGGCGGCCACCAGCACCGCTCCGCCCTTCTCGGCGGCGGTGCGCAGGTCGGGCACGATGGCGGACTCCCAGTAGGGCAGCACCCGGCGCACCACGTCGGCCAGGCACTCGGTGGTCGGGATGTCCCCCGGCGCCAGGTCGCGGTAGCGGGGGTCATCGGCCACCGAGGTCGGGTTGTCGGGGGCGAGCTCGGGTGGGGGGGTGTCGTAGCTCCGCCGCCAGGCCTGGAGCTTCTCGTCGCCGAATTGGGCCCGGATCTCGGCCTTGTTCTTCCCCTGCAGATCCCCGTAGTGCCGCTCGTTGAGCCGCCAGTCCCGGCGGACCGGGAGCCAGCTGCGGCCGGCGGCATGCAGGGCCAGCTCGGCCGTACGGATGGCCCGGGTGAGCACCGAGGTGTGCAGGATCCGCAGATCGAGCCCGGGCTCGGCGGCCAGGAGCTCGCCGCCGGCGGTGGCCTCGGCTTCCCCGGCCGGCGTCAGGTCCACGTCGACCCAGCCGGTGAACAGGTTCGCGGCGTTCCAGGTCGACTGGCCGTGGCGCAGGAGGATCAGATCGAGCACGGCTCGATGGTATGCGACCGCCTCGGCTCAGGGGAGATGACGCACATGGTCCCCCGGGGATCCGGTTGACGCGATGAGATCTCATCCGTTTCACCCGTTCACCGCAGCTGCTGAAGGAGCGCGTTGGCGTTCGGCCACATCGAACGTCGGCCGGATCGAACGACCCACCGACCCACTCGAGGAAGTCGGCGTGCTCCTCGTGGTCGGGGTCGGCGATGGCGGCGAGGAAGGCGACGTAGCCCACGGGACCCCCGACGTCATCGGGCGGGCAGGCCCGCTCGCCGTCGAGGCAGACGGCGAACTTCAACCCGGTATCGGAATGGATCAGCTCCTCGATGACCACCTCGTGCTCCCAGCCGTCACCGAAGTCGTAGTCGAAGGTGAAGGGGTGGAGATCGTGCAGGGCCTGGAGGACGGTGACGGATTGCTCGTCGATCTCCTCGTCGTCGAAGTCGTCATCGTCATCGTCCTGCATGCCGTACGACGTGTCGCCCACCCGGAAGGCGTGGAGGTGGGAATTGTTCCAGCCCATGGCGGCGACGAGCATCTGGCCGAGCTTGGCCAGCCTCACCTGTCCCGGGCACCAGCAGCCGGCGCCAGACCACCGGGTCGACATCGATTGAGTTGGATCCGCACCCGGAGGGCGCTGGAGGTGCCTGGTTGGGGGCGTTTGGGCGGCATGCCTCCGAATTTAGGCCCGCCGGGTGACTGGCCGGGCGGCCGTCCGGGTCGCCGTCCGGGCTTGAAATCCGGGCTTGAAAGCGGAGCAGATCCGGGGCCCGCCGGTATAATTGGCGCAGGTGGCGGGCGGTTATCCCTGGCCTCTCACCTGGGTATTTAGCGACTACACATACGTTGCGTACAGAAAAGTTGACAAGATAACACTCATGTTTGGTATAGTGGTCAAAACGGAAACGACTGGAAGGACTGCAGATGGCTAAGGCCGTGGGAATCGACTTGGGGACCACCAACTCGGTGGTCAGTGTGCTGGAGGCGGGCGAGCCCGTCGTCATCCCGAATGCCGAGGGTGGGCGGACCACGCCGTCCGTGGTCGGCTTCTCCAAGACCGGCGAGGTCCTGGTGGGCGAGGTCGCCAAGCGCCAGGCCATCACCAACCCCGACCGGACCGTACGCTCGGTCAAGCGCCACATGGGCACCAACTGGACCGTCGACATCGACGGCAAGAAGTACAAGGCCCAGGAGATCTCGGCCCGGATTCTGGGCAAGCTCAAGAGGGACGCCGAGGCGTACCTGGGCGACACCGTGACCCAGGCGGTCATCACCGTGCCGGCCTACTTCGACGATGCCCAGCGGACGGCCACCAAAGAGGCCGGGGCGATCGCCGGGCTCGAGGTCCTGCGCATCATCAACGAGCCGACCGCGGCCGCGTTGGCCTACGGGCTCGACAAGGAGGACTCCGACCGCACGGTGCTGGTCTTCGACCTCGGTGGTGGGACGTTCGACGTCTCCATCCTCGAGATCGGTGACGGCGTCTTCGAGGTGAAGGCCACCTCGGGGAACACCAAGCTCGGTGGGGACGACTGGGACGACAAGGTCATGGAGTGGTTGGTCACCGAGTTCAAGAACACCGAGGGCGTCGACCTCTCGACCGACAAGATGGCCACGCAGCGCCTGAAGGAAGCGGCCGAGAAGGCCAAGATCGAGCTGTCCAGCGTGCAGGAGACAACGATCAACCTGCCCTTCATCACCGCCACCAGCGAGGGCCCCAAGCACCTGGACCTGAAGCTGACCCGGGCGAAGTTCAACGAGCTGACCGCCGACCTGGTCGAGGCGTGCCGCGGTCCCTTCGAATCGGCCATCAAGGACGCCGGGCTCAAGACCTCCGACATCGACCACGTGGTCCTGGTCGGTGGGTCGACCCGGATCCCGGCCATCCAGGACCTGGTGCAGTCGCTGTCGGGGAAGGAGCCCCACAAGGGCGTCAACCCCGACGAGGTCGTGGCCATCGGTGCCGCCGTCCAGGCCGGTGTCCTCAAGGGCGAGGTCAAGGACGTCCTGTTGCTCGACGTCACGCCGCTGTCGTTGGGCATCGAGACCAAGGGTGCGGTCATGCACCGCCTGATCGAGCGCAACACCACCATCCCGACCAAGCGGTCGGAGACCTTCACCACGGCCGAGGACAACCAGCCCTCGGTGGAGATCCACGTGCTCCAGGGTGAGCGCGAGATGGCGATGTACAACAAGACCCTGGGCAAGTTCCAGCTGGTCGACCTGCCGCCGGCCCCGCGGGGTGTGCCGCAGATCGAGGTCACGTTCGACATCGACGCCAACGGGATCGTGCACGTGTCGGCCACCGACAAGGGGACCGGCAAGGAGCAGTCCATGACCATCACCGGTCAGTCGTCGCTGGCCAAGGACGACATCGAGCGGATGGTCCGCGACGCCGAGGCGCACGCCGAGGAGGACAAGACCCGTCGGGAAGAGGCCGAGGTGCGCAACCAGGCCGACACCCTCGTGTACCAGACCGAGAAGCTGCTCAAGGACCAGGGCGAGAAGTTCGAGGGCACCGAGAAGGACGACGTCGAGACGGCGCTGGCCGCGGTGAAGGACGCGTTGAACGGGACCAACATCGAGGTCATCAAGGACACGACCGAGAAGCTGATCGGCGTCAGCCAGAGCTTCAGCCAGCGCCTGTACGAGCAGGCGTCGCAGGACCAGGGTGCTCCGAGCACCGACGGGTCGGGCGGGAGCGGTGGGTCGGCCGGCGCCGACGGGACCGGCCAGGCCGGGTCCGACGACGAAGTGGTCGACGCCGAAATCGTCGATGAGCCATGAGCAACTCCGACGAGGCCGTCCCCGCTGAGGAGGTCACGCCGGAGTCCGAGTCGAAGTCGGAATCGGAATCGGAGCTGGAGGCCGGGATCTGGAGCGACGCCCGTTCCGCCGTGGCCGAGGCCGCGGCGGGGGCGCCCGGAACCGGGACTGGGTCTGGCGACGACGACGGTCGAGCGCGAGCTCGATCCGATGAAGGTGCTGGCGGCCGAGCGGGACGAGTACCTGCTCGCGCTCCAGCGCGTCCAGGCCGAATTCGAGAACTACCGCAAGCGGATTCAGCGCTTGCAGGACGAGCAGTCGGCGCGCGCCGCCACCGACCTGGTGACCAAGTTGCTGCACGTGCTCGACACGCTCGACCTGGCCCAGGCCCATCAGGGCGAGTCGGGCGCCGGGTCCGAAGACGCCAAGGCCTTGCAGGCGGCCCGTTCCATGCTGCTCGAGACGCTGGCCAAGGAAGGCCTGGAGCGGGTGAACGAGGCCGAGGTGCCCTTCGATCCCGAGGTCCACGACGCCGTGGCCAAATGCGAAGGCGAAGTCGAGGGGGGCGAGCCGGTGATCGACGAGGTGCTGCGATCGGGCTATCGCTGGCGGGGCCGGGTGCTCCGTCCGGCCATGGTCCGCGTCCGGGGGTGACCTGAGCCATGGCCGCCCAGCGGGAGTGGTACGAGAAGGATTACTACAAGGTGTTGGGAGTCGTGTCCACGGCCTCCGACAAGGAGATCACGCGCGCCTACCGGAAGTTGGCCAAGCAGTACCACCCGGACACCAACCCCGGCTCCGAGGAGCGCTTCAAGGAGATCAGCGCGGCCTACGACGTCCTCGGTGACGCCGACAAGCGCAAGGAATACGACGAGGTCCGCCGCCTCGGGCCACTGGCCGGCGGCTTCGGCGCCCCCGGCCCCGGCGGTGCCGGCGCGCCCGGGGGCTTCCGGACCGCGGACATGGGTGACCTGAGCGACCTCTTCGGTGGGCTGTTCGGGAACCGGGGCGGGCGGACCACGACCACCCGTGGGCCCGCGCGCGGGGCGGACATGGAGACGGTCCTGCACCTGTCGTTCACCGACGCCGTGCACGGGGTGACCACCAAGGTCAACGTGCCCGAGGAGGTGCGGTGCTCCAACTGCCGGGGCACCGGCGCCGCGCCGGGGACGTCGACGCACACCTGCCCGCGCTGCGGCGGGACGGGCAGCCTCAACGACAACCAGGGACTGTTCTCACTCAGCACCGTCTGCCCGGACTGCCAGGGTCGGGGCACGCTGTTCGACACCCCCTGCCCGGTCTGTCACGGTTCGGGCACCGAGCGGAAGGTCCGGTCGGTCAAGGTCCGCATCCCGGCCGGGGTGGAGGACGGGCAGCGCATCCGGGTCAAGGGACGCGGCGCACCGGGTCAGGGCATGGCCCCACCGGGTGACCTCTACGTCGTGGTCCACGTCGGCTCGCACCCGATCTTCGGGCGCAGCGGCCGGAACCTGACCATGAACGTCCCCATCACCTTCCCCGAAGCGGCCCTGGGCACCACCATCACCGTGCCCACGTTGGACGGCAAGGTCACGGTGCGGGTCCCGGCCGGGACGGCCCCGGGCACGGTGCTGCGCGTGGCCGGCCGGGGTGTGCCCTCGGGTGGCGGCCGCAACGCCAAGCCGGGGAACCTGCTGGTGAAGCTGGACGTGGTCGTGCCGACCGAGCTCTCCGACGAGCAGCGGGCGGCCGTCGAGTCCCTGGCCGCGGTGACCGATGAGGCGCCGCGGGTCGCGGTCGAAGGCTGAGGGGGCGGGTGAGCGTGAAGGCTGACCGGCCCGGGCGCGAGCAGGACGCCAACGCCAACGCCAAGCGCCAACGCCGAGCCGAGCGGGCCGACCGGGCCGTCTACGTGATCTCGGTGGCGGCCGAGCTGACCGGGATGCACCCCCAGACGCTGCGCATCTACGAGCGCAAGGGACTGCTCGATCCCTCGCGCACCAGCGGCGGGAGCCGGCGCTTCTCCGACAGCGACCTGTCCCGGCTCCGCCACATCCAGGAGCTGACGGCCACCGGGCTCAACCTCGAGGGGGTGCGCCGGGTGCTGGAGCTCGAAGCCGAACTCGGCCGGTTGCGCGACGAGCTGGACGAAGCACGCTCGCTGGCCAGGGTGGCGGTGGCCGACACGCACCGCCAGTACCGTCGCGACCTGGTGCCCCTGCGACAGACGCCCGTCCCCTACCGGAGGAGGTGAGGGTCGATGCCCATCGATCCGGAACGCTGGACCAACAACACCAAGGCGGCCTTCAGCGCCGCCACCGGGCACGCGGCGTCGTCCAACCACCCCGAGCTGACGCCCGCCCACCTGCTCGACGCCCTGCTGATGCAGACCGAGACCATGACCCGGCCCCTGCTCCAGCAGGTCGGGATCGACGCCGACGAGCTCAGCCGCCGGGTCCATGAACAGCTGGGCCGGCTGCCCCGGGCCCAGGGTGGTTCGGAGCCCGGCTTGTCGCGCGAGGCGCGGGCCGTGCTCGAAGCGGCCGATGAGTCCCGGCGCGACCTGGGCGACGACTACGTGTCGGTGGAGCACCTGCTGCTGGCCCTGGCCGACGAGATCGGCGTGACCAGGGATGCGCTGCTGACGGCGTTGCGGGCGGTGCGGGGGAGCCACCGGGTGACGTCGGCCGATCCGGAGCAGACGTATCAAGCGCTGGCCAAGTACGGACGCGATCTCACCGACGCGGCGCGCCAGGGCAAGCTCGACCCGGTCATCGGCCGGGACGAGGAGATCCGCCGGGTCATCCAGGTGCTGTCGCGGCGGACCAAGAACAACCCGGTCCTGATCGGTGAGCCCGGGGTGGGCAAGACGGCCATCGTCGAGGGGCTGGCCAACCGCATCATCGAGGGCGATGTGCCCGAAGGGCTCAAGGGCAAGCGGGTCATCTCGCTGGATCTGGGGTCGATGGTGGCCGGGGCCAAGTACCGGGGCGAATTCGAGGAGCGGCTCAAGGCGGTGCTGAAGGAGATCACCGACGCCGAGGGCGAGGTCGTCACCTTCATCGACGAGCTGCACACCATCGTCGGGGCCGGGGCGGCCGAGGGGGCCATGGACGCCGGCCAGATGATCAAGCCCATGCTGGCCCGGGGCGAGTTGCGCCTGATCGGGGCCACCACGCTCGATGAGTACCGCACCTCGATCGAAAAGGACGCGGCGTTGGAGCGGCGCTTCCAGCCGGTCTTCGTGGGCGAGCCGTCGGTGGGGGACACCATCGCCATCCTGCGCGGCCTGGCCGAGCGCTACGAGGTGCACCACGGCGTGCGCATCCAGGACGCCGCACTGGTGGCGGCGGCCGTGCTGTCGGACCGCTACGTCACCGGGCGCTTCCTGCCCGACAAGGCCATCGACCTGATCGACGAGGCGGCCAGCAAGCTGCGCATCGAGATCGACTCACTGCCGACAGAGCTCGACCAGGTCATCCGGCGCATCCGCCAGCTCGAGATCGAGAAGGTGGCGCTGGAGAAGGAGAGCGACGACGCGTCGGCCGAGCGCCTGAGCAAGCTGGACAAGGAGCTGGCCGAACTGGCCGAGCAGCGCGACGCCATGACGGCGCACTGGCAGCAGGAGAAGGCGTGCATCGACACCATCCGCCTGTTGAAGGAAGAGCAGACGGCCCGGGGCGACGACGCGGTGCGGCTGGAGCGCGAAGGTGACCTGGCCGGCGCGTCCGCCATCCGCTACGGCGAGCTGCCCGACATCGAGCAGCGCATCCTGTCGGCCACCGAGGAGCTGGCCAAACTGCAGGCGGGTATCCGCTTCCTCAAGGAAGAGGTGGACGACGAGGACATCGCCCAGGTGGTGAGCCGTTGGACCGGCGTCCCGGTGTCGAGGTTGCTGGAGGGCGAGATCGAGAAGCTGGTGCGGTTGGAGGGAACCCTGCACCAGCGGGTGGTGGGCCAGGACGAGGCGGTCGGCGCGGTGTCGAACGCCATCCGGCGCAGCCGGGCCGGGTTGTCCGACCCCAACCGGCCCATCGGGTCCTTCCTCTTCCTGGGGCCGACCGGCGTGGGCAAGACCGAGCTGGCGCGGGCCCTGGCCGAGTTCCTCTTCGACGACGAGCGGGCCATCACCCGCATCGACATGAGCGAGTACATGGAGAAGCACACGGTCAGCCGGCTGGTCGGCGCCCCTCCGGGCTACGTCGGCTACGACGAGGGCGGGCAGTTGACCGAGGCGGTCCGCCGCCGGCCCTACGCGGTGGTGCTGCTCGATGAGCTGGAGAAGGCCCACCCCGACGTCTTCAACATCCTGCTGCAGGTGCTCGAGGACGGGCGGCTGACCGACGGCCAGGGACGCACGGTCGACTTCACCAACACGGTGCTGATCATGACGTCGAACCTGGTGGGCGAGCCGTCCCAGTACTTCAAGCCCGAGTTCATCAACCGCATCGACGAGATCGTCCGCTTCCGGCCGCTGAGCCACGCCGATCTGGCCGTGATCGTGGGGGTGCAGCTGGGCCGGCTCAGCGCCCGCCTGGCCGAGCGCCGGCTGACCCTGAGTGTCACGCCCGACGCCGAGCTCTGGTTGGCCCGTTCCGGGTACGACCCCGACTTCGGCGCCCGGCCGCTGCGGCGGGTGCTGCAGCGCCAGATCGAGGATCCGTTGGCGCTGGCCCTGTTGGAGGGCAAGTACTCGGAGGGCTCGACCGTGACCGTCGACGTGAAGGACGACAAGATCGTCCTGGATTAGTTGCTCATGGCAGTGGCGGTTCAGGCGGCGGGTGGACGACCGCGCTTGGGCAGGGGGCGAGCCTTTTTCGGCATGCGCCCGGCGTCGTCGAGGGCCCGGCGCAGCAGCATCTCGATGTGGGCATTGAGGCTGCGGAACTCATCGGCCGCCCACTGGGCCAGGGCATCGTGGACGGCCGGATCAATCCGAAGCAGTATCTGCTTGCGGTCAGCCACCGATCAGGAGTAGAGCGTCCCGGTGTTGACGACCGGCGACGCCGGTTGGTCACCGCACAGGACGACCATCAAGTTGCTCACCATCGCCGCCTTGCGTTCCTCGTCGAGATCGACGATGTTGCGCTCGCTCAGCCGGGCCAGCGCCATCTCGACCATGCCGACGGCGCCGTCGACGATACGGGAGCGGGCCGCGACGACGGCGCTGGCCTGTTGCCGGCGCAGCATGGCCTGGGCGATCTCCGACGCGTAGGCCAGATGGCTGATGCGCACTTCGACGATCTCGACTCCGGCGATGGCGACGCGCTGGGCCATCTCCTCGGCCAGCTCGCCGGCGACGATGTCGGTCGAGCCGCGCAGCGAAAGGCCGTTATCGGCGGGGTTGTCGTAGGGATGCGTGGTCGCCACGTGTCGTAAGGCCGATTCGGCCTGGACCCGCACGAAATTGAGGTAGTCATCGACGGCGTAGAGAGCACGCGAGGTGTCGGCCACCTGCCAGACGACGATGGAGGCGATCTCCACGGGATTGCCGTCGGCGTCGTTGACCTTCAGGTGGCTCGTCTCGAAGTTCCTGACCCGGATGCTCACGCTCCGCCGGTCGGTGAGGGGCAGGATCCAGGACAGGCCGGTACGACGCACGGTCCCGACGTAGCTGCCGAAAAACCGCACGACCCTGGTCTGGCCGGGCTGCACGATGACGAGAGAGGCCAAGATGACCACGCCCACCACGATCGACACGGCGGCGAAGCCCCTGACCGAGTGATGCTGGAGGAGCACGACCGTGGCGGCGATGCAGGCGGCGATCACGAGGACGCCGAGCCAGCCGTTGATCGCCCACGCCTTCCGCTCCCGGATCACGACCCGGGTGCCCGAAGGGCCGACCGGAATCGCCTCGGGGTCGCCGTACGGTTGGACTGTCTGGCTCTGGCTCATGGTCCCTCCTTCTGAGAGGACGATAAAGTGATATTAATAAGATATCACTTTAATCCGAGTCGTCAAGACCGGTGGCGGCTAGCTTGACGGCGGCTCCGCCAACCGGTGCCCGACCACTCACCACGGAGGTGCCGTACTGATGAGCATCACGCACGTCACGGAGTTTCACGCCGCGCCAGGTCGGGAGAGCACACTCATGGCCCTGCTGACCGACGGCCGGGACCGCATGCGGGCCGCCGAAGGCTGCGAATCCTTCGATCTCTACCGGGATCAGGACGACGATCTGGCCTTCACGTTCATCCAGCGCTGGGACTCCGCCGAGGCCCACGATGCCTCATTCGGCGAGCGGATCGCGCAGAGCGGGCATCTCGAAAAGGTGCTGGCCGCATTGGGGCAGCCGCTGGTGCAACGCACCTATGTGATGGTTCCCTGAAATCTGACGCCTCCGCCCGCACCGTTCTTCCTGGGCACCGACGGGAAGGAGTCTCTGTGGCATACTCATGCTACAATCATGGCATGGCTCGGGAACGAGTGAGCACGACGGTTGACGGCGGGTTGTTGGCGTCGGCCCGAGGATTACGAGGGTGGACGAACGACGCCGCGATGCTCGATGCGGCACTGCGAGCCTTGGTCGCCGATCACCGGGCCACTGAGATCGACGCCACCTACAGGGCCTATGACGAGCACCCGCTCGGCGAAGTCGACGAATGGGGAGACCTCGAGTCGTTCCGGGAGGCGGCCGGGTCATCGTGACGGTGACGGCACCCGAACGGGGCGAAATCTGGTGGTGTGAACCACCCGAGATCGGCAGACGTCCGGTCGTCATACTTTCGCGAGACGCGGCCATTGGGCGCCTTCATCGTTCGATCGTGGCACCGTGTACAACAACGATCCGTGGACTGAACAGCGAGGTGGTGCTCGATCCGGGAGATGACCCGATCCCGCATCGTTCGGCCGTCAATCTCGATTCCGTCGAGAGCGTCGCCGTCGGAATTCTGGTTGAGCGCATCGGGCGCCTGAGCGGCGAGCGGATGCACGAGGTGTGCGATGCCCTCGCCGTGGCCGTTGCCTGCACCTAACGGTTGCCGCAAAGGATCGTCATCCTCTTACGATGCAGATGTGTCCGAGGGTCAGGCAGAACACCGACGATGCACGCACCGAGACGGAGGGAATGACCACCATGACGTTCACGGCATCGGAACTCAGTTATCTGGAGACCCAGCCGATCGGCCGGCTGGCCACGGTCCGTGGCGACGGCTCGCCTCAGGTCAGCCCGGTCGGCTTCTCGTACAACGAAGAGTTCGGCACCATCGACATCGGCGGCTTCAACATGTCGAACAGCCGGAAGTACCACAACGTCATGCACAACGACCGCGTGGCCTTCGTCGTCGACGATCTCGCCTCGAGGCAGCCGTGGCGGGTGCGCTGTCTCGAGATTCGCGGCACCGCCGAGGTCGTGCCGGACCCAGGCACCCCGTCGCCGGGCCATGACAGTTCACTCATCCGCATACGGCCCCGGCGGATCATCAGCTTCGGAATCGAGCACCCCGACCAAGAGCCGCACCTCATGACGTCGAGCAGTCGGAACGTGGACTGAGGAACGATCGCTGCGCCGCGTGCTGCGCTCCGGCGCGGTTCAGACCGGTCCGAGGGCTTCGTCCAGCAGCGCCAGCATCGACTTCCACGAGCGCCGCTCGGCCATGGCGTTGTACTCGACGCCCGGGATCCCGGCCATGTCGGCGGCGGGATTGGTGAAGCTGTGCCCGACGCCGCCGTAGAGCTCCAACGACCAATCGGAGACGCTCGCTTCACACATCTCCACCTCGAAGGCGGCTCGCTGGTCCCGGGTGGCGAAGGGGTCCTCGGTGCCGCAGCACATCAGGATCCTGGCCCGGATGCGACGCGAGGCCTCGGTCCGGGCTGGTCCGAATCCGGGATGGAAGCCCACCACGGCCTTCACGTTGGCCCCGGTCCGGGCCAGCTCGAGTGAGAGGAGGCCGCCGTAGCAGTACCCGATGGCCGCCACCCGATGGGGGTCGGTCGACGGTTGGGCCAAGAGGACTTCGAGGCCGGCCAGCGCCAGCGCGCAGGCGCGATCGGGATCATCCCTGAAGGCTCCGATGCGCTCCATCGCCTGATCCATCGGGGGAGGCTCGCCGTTGCCGTGGTAATCCAGGGCAAAGGCGGTGTAGCCCATGCCCGCCAGTTTCTCGGCGATCGCCTTGGCATGCCCGTCGAGTCCGGGACCTTCGTGCGAGACCAGCACGGCCGGCTTGAGGCCAGCGCGGTGGTCATCGAAGGCCAGGTGTCCGACCATGCTCTCGCCGTTCACCGTGTACGGGATGTCCTCAATGTGCATGCTGGCTGGCCCTTCCTCCCGGCGGGCTTCGCAGTCGCTCATCGCCCGCAAGGCCTCGCAGAGTTCGCTTTCTACGAACCGAGTTCAGCGTACCGAGCCGCGACGTGAAGTGCGGTCACAAGAACTCTTCGTCACCTGGTTAGGACGTCACGCCCAACGAAGGCGGCGCCGGGCGTGCGGCCCCAGGCGAAGGTCAGGCGCTGGCGCCCACCAATCTGGATTCGGCGAAGACGCGGGTGAACTCGCGGCAGAAGATCGGGAGATCATCGGGCTTGCGACTGGTGACCATGGTGTTGATGCCATCGCGGCAGACCACCACCGGCTCGTCGACCCAGCCGGCTCCGGCGTTGCGCAGATCCGTCTCGAGGCTGGGCCACGACGTCATCGTCCGTCCGCAGACCAGGTCGCCCTCGATGAGGGTCCAGGGGCCGTGGCAGATGGCCGCCACCGGCTTGCGGACTTCGAACATGGCCATCAGGAAGTCGACCGCGTACGCATCCCGACGCAGCTGGTCGGGGTTGGCCACCCCGCCCGGGAGCACGACGGCGTCGTAGTCGTCGGCGCACACCTCCTCGGTGATCTGGTCCACCGGGAAACGGCCGGCCCTGTCCAGGTGGTGCATGGTCTCGGCCATCCCCGGCTCCGAGGCGACCAATTCGGGTTGTCCCCCGGCATCCATCACAGCCCGCCAGGGCTGGGTCAGTTCCACCTCTTCAATACCCTCATTGGCCACCAAAAAGGCCACTCGTACGTCGTGCAACTCATTGCTCATACCATCATCTCCTCGCTATGCCCCTACCCCAGGGGCTGGTTGCGAAACACCGGCCGGTTTGGATACCCCCATGTCGGGAAGGGCTACAATGGTGCGTAATCCGCAGATCGAACGGAGATGACTCGTGCCCGCAACCGTGGTGGTGGGGACCCAGTGGGGCGATGAGGGCAAGGGGAAGCTGACCGACCTCCTGGCCCGCGAGATGGACATGGTGGTGCGCTACCAGGGCGGCCACAACGCCGGCCACCGGATCGTGGTGAACGGCGAGGCCTTCGCCCTCCAGCTGGTGCCCAGCGGCATCCTCTATGACCACATCACGCCGATGATCGGCAACGGCGTGGTCGTCGACCCGGCCGTCCTGTTGGCCGAGCTCGACAGCCTGGCCGCCAAGGGGGTCGACACCGGTCGGATGGTGGTCAGCGGCAACGCCCACCTGATCATGCCGTACCACCAGGAGCTGGACCGGGTCACCGAGCGCTTCCTGGGCAAGAACGCGCTGGGCACGACCAAGCGGGGGATCGGACCGGCCTACGCCGACAAGGCCGCCCGGGTGGGCCTGCGGGTCCAGGACCTCTTCGACGCCAAGATCTTCCGGCAGAAGCTCGAGGTGGTCCTGAAGGAGAAGAACGCCATCCTGGCCAAGGTCTACAACCGGTTGCCGCTGTCGGCCGACGACATCGCCGACCAGTACCTCAACGAGTACGCCCCGCGGATCGAGCCGATGGTGGGCGACACCGTCGGCCTGGTCCACGATGCGGTCGAAGCCGGGCGCAACGTGCTGTTGGAGGGGGCCCAGGCCACCTTCCTCGATCTCGATCACGGCACCTATCCCTTCGTGACCTCGTCGAACCCGGTGGCCGGTGGCGCCTGCACCGGCTCGGGGCTCGGCCCGCGCCACATCGACCGGGTCATCGGCATCGCCAAGGCCTATGTGACCCGGGTCGGCGCGGGCCCGTTCCCCACCGAGCAGGACAACGACATCGGCCAGCTCCTGGTCGAGCGGGGCCATGAGTTCGGCACCAACACCGGCCGCCGACGCCGCTGCGGGTGGTTCGATGCGGTCATGTTGCGCCAGGCGGTGCGCCTCAATTCCATGACCGAGGTGGCGCTGACCAAGCTGGACGTGCTCGATACGTTCGAGACCGTCAAGGTGTGCGTGGCCTATGAGGCCGACGGCGTTCGCTACACCCACCTGCCCTACCACCAGTCCACCTTCCACAACGTCACGCCGGTGTACGAAGAGCTGCCGGGTTGGCGCACCGATCTGACCGAGGCCACCGCGGTGGGGGACCTGCCCGAAGCCGCGTGCAACTACGTCGCCTTCTTGTCCGAGCAGATCGGCGTGCCGGTGCGCCTGGTCGGGGTGGGCCCGGGCCGTGAACAGTTCGTCTCCTTCGCCACCGCGTGAAGGTCTGCGTCGTCGGTAGCGGGGGCCGCGAGCACGCGCTCGCCCATGTGCTGGCCCGCACGGCCGACGTGGTGGTCACACCGGGGAACCCGGGCATGGCCGAACCGATCAGCATCACCGACGCTCCGGCCGAGGAGATCGAGGCCGACCTGGTCGTCATCGGTCCCGAGGCACCGCTGGTCGACGGCCTGGCCGACCGACTGCGGGCCGATGGCCGGGCCGTCATGGGACCCGGCGCCGACGGTGCGCTGCTCGAAGGCTCCAAGGCCTTCATGAAGGAGATGCTGGCGGCCGCCGGGGTGCCGACGGCCCGCTTTGCCGCCTTCGATGCCCTCCAGGTGGCCGACGCCATGGCCTTTCTCGGGACCCTGCCCGGTCCCTGGGTCATCAAGACCGACGGCCTGGCCGCCGGCAAGGGCGTCCTGGTGGCCCAGACCCTCGAGGAAGCCCAGGCCGATGTGAAGGCCAAGCTCTCGGGCTCGTCCTTCGGTGAGGCGGGCCGCAACATCGTGATCGAGGAGGGCCTCGAAGGCGAGGAGTGCTCGCTGCTGGTCCTGTGCGACGGCACCAACGCCGTGCCGCTCCTCCCGGCCCAGGACTTCAAACGCATCGGTGACGGTGACCGCGGGGCCAACACCGGGGGCATGGGGGCCTACTCACCCATGCCGCAGGTGGCCCCGTCCCTGGTCGACCGCTTCATGGACGAGGCGGTCGAGCCGCTCGTGGCGGTCATGCGGAACCGGGGCATCGACTACCGGGGCGTGCTCTACGCCGGCCTGATGCTCGGTCCCGACGGGGCCAAGGTGCTCGAGTACAACGTCCGCTTCGGCGACCCCGAGACCCAGGTGGTGCTCCCGCTCCTGGAGAGCGACGCGGCCGAGCTCTTCATGGCCACGGCCACCGGGAGCCTCGGCGACATCCCAGCCCCGGTCTTCGCCGATGGTTCCGCCGTCTGCGTCGTTCTGGCCGCCCCGGGCTATCCCGACCGCCCCCAGACCGGTGACCCGATCGAGGGCCTGGACGCCTTCGGCCAGCCGAGCGCGGCCGTGGCCGGCGCCACCGTCTTTCACGCCGGCACCAGGCGTCAGAGCCCGAACGGGCGGTTCCGCACCGCCGGCGGTCGCGTGCTGGGTGTGACCGCGGTCGCGCCCACCTTGGCCGAGGCCCGCATCAATGCCTACGCCGCCGCCGCGCCCATCACCTGGGACGGTCGGCTGTTCCGCACCGACATCGCCGCCCTGGCCGCCCGCGCCCCCGAGGAGTCCGTCCGATGATCCCGCGCTACTCGCCCCCCGACATGGCGGCGCTCTTCACCGACGCCGCCCGCTTCGGTCTCTGGCTCGAGGTCGAGCTGCTGGCCACCGAGGCCCAGGCGGCCATCGGTGTCGTTCCGGCCGAGGTTGCCGCCACGGCCCGGGCCAAGGCCCCGACGGTCGACGACGTCTTCGTGGCCGATGTGCTGGCGCGCGAGGAGGTCACCGACCACGACGTGGCCGCCTTCGTCGATGTGGTGCAGGAGCGCATCGGCGCGCCCGCCGGTTCCTACATCCACTACGGCCTGACGTCGTCCGACGTGGTGGACACCGCGCTGTGCGCCACCTTGACCAGGGCGGCCGATCTGTTGCTGGCCGACCTCGATGCGTTCGTCGACGCCTTGCGCACCCGGGCGCTCGAGCTGATGCCGGTGCCGGTGACCGGGAGAACCCACGGCATGCACGCCGAGCCCACCACGTTCGGCGCCAAATTCGCCCTGTGGGCGCTGCAGGCCGATCGAGATCGCCGCCGCCTTCGGGCGGCCCGCGACGGCATCGCCGTAGGCAAGCTCTCGGGGGCGGTCGGGACCTACTCCAACATCGATCCGGCGGTGGAGGCGCGGGTGTGCGCCGCCCTGGGGCTGCAGGCCGTGCCGGCCACCCAGGTCATCGCCCGGGATCGGCACGCCGAGTACTTCTACGCCTGCGCGTCCATCGGCGCCACCGTCGAGCTCATGTGCACCGAGATCCGACACCTGGCCCGCAGCGAGGTGGGGGAGGTCGAGGAGCCCTTCCGCGCCGGCCAGAAGGGCAGCTCGGCCATGCCCCACAAGCGCAACCCGATTCTCTCCGAGCGCCTCTGCGGCCTGGCCCGCCTGCTGCGCGGGTACCTGGGGGCCGGGCTCGAGGACGTGGCGCTCTGGCACGAGCGGGACATCTCGCACAGCTCGGTGGAGCGGGTGGCGCTGCCCGACGCCTCGCTCCTGGCCTGTTACGTCCTGCGCAAGGCCACCGGGCTGGCCTCTGGTCTGGTGATCAACGCCGACCGGGCCATGGAGAACTTGACCAACGGCAGCTACGGCCTGGTCTTCAGCCAGTCCGTGTTGCTCGCCCTGGTCTCCTCGGGGCTCACCCGCGACGCGGCGTATCGCATCGTGCAACGCGACGCCCGGGTCGCCTGGGCGGAGCGGCGCCCCTTTCGCGACGTCCTCAACGAGGACCCCGAGATGTCGCTGACCGAGGCGCAACTCGACGAGGCCTTCGATCTGACGCGCTCGCTGCGCCACACCGACCGCTTCCGCGATGCGTTGGCGGCATTGCCATGAGCTTCACCCTGCCCCAGCTCCACTCGGGCAAGGTGCGCGAGCTGTACGACGCCGGCGACGACCGCCTGGTCATGGTGGCCTCCGACCGCGTCAGCGCCTTCGATGTGATCATGGCCGAACCCATCGCCGACAAGGGGCGGGTCCTCACCGCCATGTCCGTCTTCTGGTACGACGAGTTGGCCGACGTGGCCCCCGGTTCCCTGCTGGCCGCCGACCCCGACGAGATACAGGCTGCCCTGCCGGGGCAGAGCCTGCCCGCCCGAGTGGGCCGGTCGGGCCCTCCTGGTGCGCCGGGCCGAGATGCTGCCGATCGAGTGCATCGTCCGGGGCTACCTGGCCGGCCAGGCCCACGAGGAGTACGAGCGGTCGGGCACCGTGCACGGCACCGTGATGCCGGCCGGACTGAGGATGGCGGACCGCCTGGCCGAACCCATCTTCACCCCGTCGACCAAGGCGGCCGAAGGACACGACGTCAACATCGGCCAGACCGAGGCCGAGAACCTGGTGGGCACCGAGGCGGCGCGGGCCGCCCGTGACATCTGTCTCGAGCTCTACGCCCGCGCCGCCGCCCGGGCCGCCGATGTGGGGTTCATCCTGGCCGACACCAAGTTCGAGCTCGGCTACGTGGACGGCGTGCTCTCGCTCTGCGACGAGGTGTGCACTCCGGACTCCTCGCGCCTGTGGCCGGCCGACCAGGTGGTCCCGGGAACGACGCCACCGGCCTTCGACAAGCAGCCCCTGCGGGACTGGTTGGCCGACCAGCCGTGGGACCGGGTCGCCCCCCCGCCGCCGTTGCCCGCACGGGTGACCAAGGCCCTGTCGGAGCGCTACGTGGCGGCCTATGAGCGGGTGACCGGGCTCTCACTGAGTGACTGGTACGGCGCCAGGCGCTGAGCATCCCGGCGTGATCACATGCGGGACCGGGAGGGCGGGGTGCATCTACGCCTTGGCGTAGTTGGACGCCCCCCACCAGTCGACGAGGACGACGGGCTCGTCGCCGACCACCCAGGCGTCGTGTCCCTGGGGCAGGGCCGTCACGTCGCCGGGACCGGCGTCGAATTCCGTCCCGTCCGCCATCAGCACGTGTAGTTGGCCCGCGACGTGGTACTGGAAATGGGGGGCCTCGCACAGCTCGGTGCCCGCGATCGGCTTGACGTGGTCGGACCACCGCCAGCCGGGCTCGAGGGTGAGGCGGCCGATCTCGCTGCCACCGATCTGGAGGAGGTCCACCTTCCCGCGCCCAAACGTCCTGGTTTCGTCCGCCGCGGTGAAGCTCTTCTGCTCTGCCTGTGCCACCGTGTGCTCCTTTCGGGATCGCCCGACCCGATGGTCGGACCCAGGAGTCACCATGTGTGCTCACCCTTGCCATCGGGTTGCCGCCCCGTGGCAAGGTCTCGGCAAGGTCGGCCGGCCATGGTGGTGATCACCCGTTCGCGGGATATGAGGAAAGAGATATGAGGAGGTCGTTGTGAGCCGAACCGTGAGTACTGCCGTAGAGGGCGGACCGGTGGGTCGCTATCTTCATGCGATCGAGCAGGGCGCCATGGGCGGGTGTGATGCCGTGAGCCCCGGCATCGAGTTGGACGCCACGGTGCCCAACTGGCGCTTTGCCGTGCACGGCCGTACGGCAGTCTTGGACGAGCTGTCACGCTGGTATGCCGATCCGGGTTCGTTCGAGGAGCTGCGGCGCACACCGATTCCCGCCGGAGAGCTGGTGGCCTTCACCTTGCGGTGGGAGGCCGACGGCGTGCCCCACGCCGCCCACCAGGTGCACATTCTCGAGGTGACCGGGCGCCACATCACGCGGGCCCAGGTCTGGTGTGGCGGACGGTGGCCGGCCGCGCTTTTGGCCGAGATGGCCGAGGCCGGGAGTGCCTAAACCACAGGCCGACCTCGATGACCTTCTGGCCACCGCCACCGAGCGGGCGCCGTGGCAACCGGGCGACACCAAGTCAGGCGCCCGCTTCGAGCGGGTGGTCATCGAAGGATCCCCTTACGTTCTCAAATATCAGGACCCGAAGGACGATTGGATCCTCCGGGCCACCGGAGACCCGGGTGTCCGCTATGTCCGTCTCTGGGAGGACGGGATCCTTGATCGCCTGCCCGACGTGATCGATGCGGCCGTGGTGGCCGCCGACTTCGACGGTGTCGTGGGACGGGTGTTGCTCCGGGACATCACCGAGGCGCTCCTCCCGGCCGACCAACCGTTCTCCGAGGCGCAACACTCCCGGTTCCTCGATCACATGGCCGCACTTCACGCTGCGTTCTGGGGCTGGAAGGACGATGTCGGGCTCACACCGTTGGCGGTGCGCTATATGACGTTCTCGCCGACCGTCGCCGCGGACGAGGCCGCTCTGGGCTCGGATCTGCTGGTCCCCCGGGCGATGGCCACCGGCTGGGAACAGCTTTCGGAGATCTCCCCCCGGCTGGCCGAGTGCGTCCTACCGATCTTCGATGATGCGAGGCCCCTCCTGGACGCGCTCCACGAGGTGCCGCACACCCTCGTGCACGGCGACTGGAAAGCGGCCAACCTCGGCAGTCTCACCGATGGGCGCACCGTGCTGCTCGACTTCGGGGAGATCCCCGGCGAGGCCTCGCCGTTGGCCGATCTTTCCTGGTATCTGGCGCTGAACTCGGACCTGCTGCCCGAAAGCAAGGACGACACGATGGCGCGGTACCGGGGCTCTCTCGAAGGTGTGGGCATCGACACGTCGGGCTGGTGGGAGCGCGCGGTCGCGCTCGAGCTGCTGGGGACGATGGTCCAATTCGGATGGGAGAAGGTGCTGCGCGGTCCCGGTCCGGAGTTGGCGTGGTGGGAAGAGCACGCGGCGGCCGGTGCGCGATGTCTGTAGGCGCCCGATGTCGGTAGGGATCGACTACGACCGGTCGGCCGAGAGCTGGGAAGCGGCGGCCGGCAAGGTCTACGAGCCGCTGGGTCGTCTGCTGCTGGACTCGGCCCCGTTCGATCTGGCGGGGCGGCTCGTGCTCGACGCCGGCTGCGGCACCGGAGCCGTGGCGCAGGCGGCGCTGGAGCAAGGAGCCCGGGTGGTGGCGGTCGATCGATCCGTGGCTATGTTGCGAGGTAGACGAGGCGCGCCCCTGACGGCGGTGGCGGGAGATGTGCTCGATCTCCCCTTCGGCAACCAAGGCTTCGATGCGGTGACGGCCGGGTTCGTCATCAACCAGGTGCGCCCCGCTGACGGGCTGGCCGAGCTGGCGCGGATCACCCGCCCCGGTGGCGCCGTGCTGGCGTCCACCTGGGCCAGCCGGCCGCCCGATCCGGTCAAGCGGGCGATGGAGGAGGTTCTCCTGGCCAGCGGGTGGACGAGGCCACCGTGGTACGTGTCGATGAAGTCGACGTTGGAGCCCATCTCGGGTGACCCCGACCGACTGGCGGAGGCCGCCCGGGAAGCAGGACTCACCGTGGTGCGGGCGACCATGCTCCGGGCCGACCTGCGAATAGATGATCCGGCGGCCGTGGTGGCCTACCGGTTGGCGTTGCCGCACATCGCCGAGTGGTGCTCCGCGCTCGATGACGCGAGGCGGAAGGCATTGATCGATCAAGGAATCCGCGCCGTCCGACCCCTGTTGAGTGCCTGGCGGCCCGCAGTGGTCCTGCTCTCGGGCCGGGCCTGAGATCCAACCCGACGGAGATCAACCCGACGGAGATCAACCCGACGGAGATCAACCCAGACGACGGGCGGCTGCTCGTTCCAGTGACCCGGCGTAGCGGCCCGCGTGCGCCTGCAGGGCGCCCACCCGGCGGCGAGCCAGCTGTTCCCATCGGTCGACGTCGAATGCCTGGGCGACGTCGACGGTGATCCACCACGACTCGAGGCCCGCGACCTCGTCCAGCTCGTCCAGCAGGCGGTCCACTTGGTGGTGATCGACGGTTCGGCCGTCCTGGCGCGCCGCCGTGGCGGCCACCAGCTGGGCCTGCACCCGGTAGCGGGGGATCCCGCGCTCGGCGGCATCGGTGGCCAGTGCCTCGGCACCGACGCGTGCCGCCCCCGGGTCACCCCGAGCCAGGTCGAGCCGGGCCCGGAGGAGGCGGCCCCTCAGTTCGTGGCGCCATCGGAACGCGTGATCATCCGCGAGCAGCCCGTCGGCCTGGTCCAAGAAGGTGGCCGCGGCATCCCACTCGTCCTGCAGCAGCCGGCCCGCCGCCAGGTCCAGCAGCGCGTGAGCCCACGGCTCCGCCAGGTCGGCGGCACGCGCCGCCTCCAGCGCTTCCTCATTCAGGTCGTCCGCCTGGGTGGGCTCCCCCAGATTCCTGGTGACCCAGCCCCGCAGGTTGAGGGGCCGCGGTACCCATCGGGAGGCGCCCATCCGCCGCACCTCGCTCTCGAGGAGGTCGATGGTGGCCAGCGCTTCCTCGGCCCGGCCCAACGTGGCCAAGCCGGTCACGGTGGCCATGAGCCCGTACACGTTGGGGAAGCGGTAGGCCGCCAATCCCTTCCCGGGCGCGTGATGGGCCAGTCGCAATGATTCCTGCGGCCGTCCCTGACTCATGCGAAGCCAGGCCATCCATGATTCCGCCATGCGCCCACTGGTCTCGGGGGCCACGCCCAGGGCGGATTCCAGCCGCGTCTCGGCCCCGGTGAGGTCGCCCGAGGCCAGCGCGACCCAGCCCCCGAGGGCCAGGCAGGCGGTGCGCAGGTCGTCCGTGTCTGCCTCGGCCGCCCCTTGATCCGCCAGGTGGAGTGCGTCGCTGAACCGGCGGGCGAAGTGCGCCGACCAGGCCGCGACCTCGAGCGCCTCGGGTCCGGCGCCGAGTGATCTGGCGGCGGCGATGTCCCTGTCCGCTTCGGCGGCGCGGGCCGACATGGAATAGATCCGCGCCCGCTCCACCCGGGCCGGCGCGGTGTCGTGCAGGGTGATGGCATCGTCGAGGAGGCGCAGCGCGCCGTCGGTGTCAAAGCGGATCACGGCCAGCTTCGCCGCTACCAACAGCATCGACGCCGCCTCTTCCAGTTCACCGCCCAGACGGGCGTGCCGGGCCACGGCCAAGGGGTCCGGGTCGGACCGCGAGCCCAGCGCCCGCGCCGCCGAGCGATGGATGAAGGCGGTGCGCGAAGCCCCGACGGTCGCCGCCAGCGCCTCGCGGACAAGGGCATGGGCGAAGATGAACGTCTGGCCGTCTTCGACCAGAAAGTTCCGGTGCAGCCCGATCTCGAGATGGTCGAGCAGCTCACTCGGGCCGGTTTCCGTGACCGCAGCCAGGAGGTCCAGGTCGATGTCCGGGCCGATCACCGCGGCGGTGCACAGCGTGGCCCCGGCCGCCCCGGCTCGGCGACAGCGCTCTTCGACGGCATGGCGGATGCTGGCCGGAAGCTCACCCTCGTCCTCGATGGCGGCCAGTTCAACCAGGAAGAGGGCATTGCCCCCGCTCCTCTCGTGCAGGGCGATGGCCCGGTCCGGGCCGACGATGCGAGCCACGGCATCGAGATCGAGTGGGGCCAAGGTGATGGTGGGGACGTTGGGAAGGGCCATGCCCTCCTCGGACCGTCGGGCCGCCACGATCAGGATCGGGCGGTCGGCCAGGCGCCGCGACGCTTGCGCGAGCCAGCGCAGCGTGGCCGGGTCGGCCAGATGCAGATCGTCGAGCACCAGTACCAGAGGCTCTCGTTCGGCCAACCGGCGCAAGACGCCCGTGAGCGCGCCGAACAGCAGTGCCTGCCCGGCGTCGGGATCGGTCAGCGCGGCCAGTTCGGCCACGCCGGCTGGCTCGGTCTGGAGTCCGATCATCGGCCCCAGGACCGTTCCCTCGAGCCCCAGCGTGGTGCCGGGATCACCGTCGTCGAAATGGTGCGCGAGCTCACTGACGACGTCGAGCATCGGTTGGAAGGGGAGGGCATGGCCGAGCTCGTCGCAGGCGACGCGCACCACGCACATGCCGCGGGATTCGATAAGGGTGGCCCACACATCGAGCAGTCGAGTTTTGCCGATCCCGGCCGGACCTTCGACCACGGCGACCGTGGCCTGACCGTGGGCGGCGCGGTCGAGCAGGACCAGCAATTCGCCCAGCGCGTCGCCTCGTCCCGGCAGATCGAGGGATGAACCGGCCGCTGTCCCGGGCCGAGCCGCGTCGGTCGGGTCCTCGCCGCGCAGGATCGCCGCATGGAGTGCCTCTGTCTCGGCCGAAGGGTCGATGCCGAGCGTTTCGGCCAAGCGCTGCCGGGCTTGGGCGTAGGCCGCTAGCGCGGATGCCGGCCGGCCGGCCCGGTTCAGCGCCTCCATCAAGCATCGGAGGGCGACCTCGTCGAACGGATCCCTGTCCAACAGCTGGCTGGACAGCGAAATGGCGTCGGCCCAGTCACGGGCGGCCAAGGACGCCGCGGCACCCGTGTGGCGTAACCGGTCGATGAGCAGATTGCTGGCCGTCCGCTCGGCCTGGGCCCACCACGGGTCCGATTCGTCGGCCAGCAGCGGGCCGCGAGCCAGTGACAGCCCGGCCGACGACGCGGCACGGGCGGCTCCCACCGCCCCGTGGGCCAGGCGCTGCTCGGCCTGGACGGCGTAGTCGCCCAGCGCATCGACATCGAGCCAGTCGACGGCCAGCCGGTACCCAGCGTCCGACCGGGCCAGTCGTTCGGCTCCCACCACGTTGCGGAGCCGACTGATCAGCACCGAGATCTGGTCGGTGGCGCGGGCGGGCGGCTGGTCGCCCCACAGGTAGTCCACCAGGCGGTCGGCGCTCACCGGGTGGTCGTGGTGAAGGGCCAGGACCTTGAGCAGCGTCCGCAGTTGGCGACGACCGAGGAGCGAGGGGTCACACCCCTCCACCCGAAGATCGCCCAACAACCGCACCCGAAGGCTCTGCACTCCCTCCATCCTGGTCTAACCGCATTGACCGGACACTGGACACCGGACATCGGACGCCGGACAATCGGACGCCGGAGTTCGGGAGCTTCGATCGCCGCTCGAGTGACCGGCCTCCCGCCCGGCGACTGGTACGGTGCCAAGCGATGAGGTTCCAGGCGCGGGTGGAGGTGCAGCTGCGGCCGGGGATCGCCGATCCGGAGGGCGCCACGATCGAGCGGGCGCTCCCCGCATTGGGGTTCGAAGGGGTGGCGCATGTGCGCGCCGGGCGGTCTTTCAGCTTCGAGGTCAGCGCGCCCGATGAGGGCGCGGCCCGGACCAAGGCGACCGAATTGGCCGACCGCCTGTTGGCCAACCCGGTCATCGAGCAGAGCCGGCTCGAGCTCCAAGCGCTGGAGGGTTGAGTGGCACCGCGGATCGGGGTCGTCGTCTTTCCGGGTTCGAACTGCGAGTACGACGTGGTGCAGGCGGTGCAGTGGCTTGGGGCAGAGGGCGCACTGCTCTGGCACGGCGACACCAGCGTCGGTGCCGTCGATGCGGTCGTGCTCCCGGGTGGCTTCGCCCACGGTGACTACCTGCGTCCGGGGGCCCTGGCCCGTTTCTCACCCATCATGGACGCGGTGACCGAGTTCGCCCGACGGGGTGGACCGGTCGTCGGCATCTGCAACGGCTTCCAGGTGCTGACCGAAGCGGGCCTCCTGCCCGGTGCACTGCAGAAGAACAGCCGCCTGCGCTTCCTGTGCCAGCCGACCCGGCTGCGCGTCACCTCGACGGATTCGGTCCTCACCGGTTCGGCCGCCGTCGGGGACGAGCTGGTGCTGCCGATCAACCACTTTTCCGGCAGCTACGTCTGTGACGACGAGACGCTGCGGGAACTCAACGGCCAGGGCCGGGTCGTGCTCCGCTACGTGGACAACCCGAACGGGTCGGTCGACGACATCGCCGGCATCACCAACGCCTCGGGCAACGTGGTGGGTCTGATGCCGCACCCCGAACGGGCCTCGCACCCCTTGCTCGGATCCGAAGATGGCGCCCTCTTGTTGCGGTCCCTGCTCGACTCCGCCGACGCGTCCGCCGCCGCCTGAATCCTCCCGGGGCGCGGCGCGCGGCATGACCTACTTCGAGGAGTTTTCCGACCCGCGTCTGGTCACCCTCTATGACTGGTGGGACCCATTCCGCACCGACATCGGTTTCTATCTCGATCTGGCCTCGCAGCGGCCGGCCTCGGTGATCTTCGACGTCGGCTGCGGCACGGGGGTGCTGGCCGCCCAGTTGGCCCGGCACGGCCACGCGGTCACCGGGGTCGATCCGGCACCGGCGATGCTCGGGGTAGCCCGCCGGCGTCCGGGCGGCGACCTGGTGCGCTGGATCGAGGGTGACGCCTCTTGCCTGGAGGAGACCGGCGGCGATCTGGCCCTCATGACCGGTCACGTGGCGCAGATCATCAGCGACGACGGGGAATGGCGCGCCACCCTGGCCGCCATCCACCGGGCCCTGCGCCCGGGCGGTCGTCTGGCCTTCGAGAGCCGCAACCCGCGCGCCCGGGGCTGGCTGAGGTGGACGCCCGAACTGTCCCGGCGACGGATAGAGGACGCAGTGGGCCAGGAGGTCGACGTGTGGTTCCAATCGGTCGAGGTGCGGGACGACTGGGTGTGGTGCGAGTTGCACTACCGCTTCGCGTCGTCCGGCGAGGAGGTGGTGTCGCACAACGAGTTGCGCTTCCGCACCGAAGAAAGCCTCACGGCGTCGCTCCGAGACGCTGGGTTCGTGGTGCAGGACGTATTCGGCCACTGGGATGGGCGACCGCTCCGTAAGGACAGCCCCGAACTGATCTTCGTCGCGGCCCGCGACTGACGGGGCCGTGCTGCAAGCCCTGACTCAGCCCCGAGCGCGGGAGATGTCGGCCGAGTGGAGAACCGCCGCACTGACGCCGGCGGCGCGCCACGTGCCGTAGGTGATGCCCTTGCGCTCGCCGTACCCCTTGGCCACCTTGATGAATTGCTTCTCCAGCGCGCTGAGGTCCTTGACCTGGTCGACCCGCGACCGCTCATCGACCAGGTCCTTGCGTTCCTGCAGGAGATGCAACTTGGTCAGGGCGTCGGCCGCCGCCAGTTGGGTTTCTATGGCGGCCAGGCGCTTGTCGATCGAGGCGGGGGTGCGTTTGCGTCCCCGCTTTGGTTTTGAGGTCTCGAGCGCCTCGAGGTAGTGGCGGACGGATGCACTCTCGGCCCGCCCCCTTGCCAGGGCCGCCTTGTGGCCGCTGCTCATGGGTTTGCGAGGAGCCGGGGTCTTTGCTTTTGCCATTCCTCCAGTGTGACCCATTGTGGGTCTCATGTGTCGGCAGATATTGGCAAATCCGGGTGGGGTCTTTTGCCGGGAAAGACAGGTGTCGACAACGGAATAACCGATGAGCGTTTTGGCCGTTTGATCGGCCTCTCGGCGGCGGAACGGGTTCCCACTCCATCCGGCTCGGGCGCAGTACCCTGCGATCATGGCGTCGCACACCGCCCTCCTCGGCATCAAAGAACGGCGTTCCATGGCCGTGCTGCTACGACCTCGAACATGGGGTCTGGGGCAAGGCGCCAACGGCGCCACCGAGTTGGCGATCAACGTCCCGACGCTCGCCCTGTCGCTCTTCGTCCTGCGCTGGTGTCGGGTCCATCACGCCGAGCTCGAGCCGGTGAGCCCATGAGCCAGTTCCACTTCGACCCGGGGACCTACCTGGAGATGATCCGATCCGAGGTGCCGCTCTACGACGACCTCCAACACCGGGTGGCGCGGGCCACGGCATCGATCGACGCGGCCGACCTCTTGGACCTGGGTTCCGGAACGGGAGAGACCCTGGCCCAGGTCCTGCCCTTTCACCCCGACGCGCGCACCATCGGCCTCGACGAGAGCGACGCCATGCTGGCCGAGGCCCGTATGCGCCTGCTCGGCTACAACGTGCGGTTGCTGGTGGCCGACCTGAGCGACCCGTTGCCGCCCGGCCCCTTCGACCTGGTGGTGTCGGTGCTGGCCATCCACCATCTCGACGGTCCGGGCAAGGCGGCGCTGTTCCGGCGGGTGGCCGAAGTCCTCTCGCCCGGCGGCCGGTTCGTCCTTGGTGACGCGGTGATCCCGACCACCCCCGGCCGCGAGGTCATCCCGATGGAGGCCGGGCACGACAAGCCCAGCACCGTCGCCCAGCAGGTGGGGTGGCTCCACGATGCCGGCCTGGTCGCCGTCGTGCGCTGGGAGGAGGACGATCTGGCCGTGGTCACGGCCGATCGGCCCTCGTCCTCCTACTAGTTTGGAGGGTGCCGTGAGTTCCGTCGCCGAGGAGTCGTTGCACCGGGCCCTCGGTCTGACCGACGACGAGTTCGCCGCCGTGGGCGACATCCTGGGGCGGCCGCCCAACCATCTCGAGCTGGCGCTCTACGCCGTCATGTGGAGCGAGCACTGTTCCTACAAGTCGTCACGGCTCCATCTCAAACGCCTGCCCACCGAAGGGCCCCGGGTGCTGGTCGGCCCCGGGGAGAACGCCGGCGTCATCGATGCCGGCGACGGGATCGCCATCGCCATCCGCATCGAGAGCCACAACCATCCGTCGGCCATCGAGCCGTATCAGGGTGCGGCCACCGGGGTCGGGGGGATCCTGCGGGACATCTTCACCATGGGGGCCCGCCCGCTGGCCGTGATGGACCCCTTGTTCTTCGGGCCGCCCGACGAGGCCCGGCAACGCTGGCTCATCGAGGGCGTGGTGAGCGGGATCTCGGGCTACGGCAACTCGGTCGGTGTGCCGACGGTCGGGGGCGAGTTGACCTTCGACCCCTGCTACGCCCAGAACCCACTGGTCAACGTGCTCTGCCTCGGGGCCCTGCCCACCGATCGCCTGGTGCTCGGCATCGCGTCCGGGCCGGGCAACCTGGCCGTGTTGCTGGGGAGCTCGACCGGGCGCGACGGGATCGGCGGGGTGTCCGTCCTGGCCTCGGCCGGCTTTGCCGGTGATGACGGCGGTGGTGGCGGGGCGGCCGACGACACCAAGCGGCCCAGCGTCCAGGTGGGTGACCCCTTCGAGGAGAAGCGGTTGATCGAGGCGTGCCTCGAGCTCCTGGACCGCAAGCTGGTGGTGGGGATCCAGGACCTGGGTGGCGCCGGGTTGGCCTGCGCCACCAGCGAGACGGCGGGCCGCGGCGGGGTCGGGATGGACGTCGACGTCTCGGCGGTGCCGCGCCGCGAGGAGGGCATGGAGCCGTGGGAGGTGATGACCAGCGAGAGCCAGGAGCGCATGCTGGCCATCGTCACTCCCGAGTCCTGGCCGGCGGTGGCCGAGGTGTGCCGGAAGTGGGAGGTGCGGGCGGCCGTGGTGGGCAAGGTGACGGCGCCCGAGCCCGAGCGGGGCGGTCGGCTGCGCATCCGCGACGGCTTCGACGGGCCGATTCTGGCCGACGTGCCGGCGGCCTCGTTGTCCGACGACGCGCCGTTGTACGACCGGCCGCGGTCGGCCCCGGTGCGCGGTGGTGGAGGCGGAGCCGGCCCCGGTGGTGGACGCCGAGGCGGGGGCGGACCTGCTGAGCCTGCTGCGCTCGCCTCGCTGGGTCTACCGCCAGTACGACCATCAGCTCTTCTTGAACACGGTGGTCGGCCCGGGCGGCGACGCCGCGCTGTTGCGCCTGGCCGGTCCCGGGCTGCCCGCCTCCGAACGCGGCGTGGCGCTGACCACCGATTCGAACCCCCGCTACTGCGCTCTCGACCCGCGGGCCGGCACGGCGCTGACCCTGGCCGAGGGCGTGGCCAACCTGGCCTGCGTCGGGGCCACGCCGGTGGCCGTGGTCAATTGCCTGAATTTCGGGAACCCCGAACACGCGGAGGTGATGTGGCAGCTGTCCGAATGCATCGACGGGATGGCCGAGAGCTGCCGGGCGCTGTCGCTGCCCGTCATCGGGGGCAACGTGTCCTTGTACAACGAGAGCGGCGGGGCCGACATCGATCCCACCCCCGTGCTGGGCGTGCTGGGGTTGGTCGACCTGGTGCGGGCCGCTCCTCCGGGATTGGGTTGGGGGGACGGGGACACCATCGTGCTGGTGGGACCCCGGTGGGCCGGAGCGGGGGTCGGTGGTGAAGCCGAGCCGTTCCCGTTGGCCGGGACGCGCTGGGCCACCGAGCGCCGCCTCCACCGGTCCGGCTCCCTGCCCCCGCTCGATCTGGAGCGGCACGGCGAGGTGTGCGGCTTCGTGGCCGGGTTGATCGCGCCGATGGTGGGCGGGGCGACGGAGCCGCCGTTGGTGAGCGCGGTGCACGACGTGTCGTCGGGCGGTCTCGGCCTGGCCCTGGCCGAGATGGCCGTGGCAGGCGGCGTGGGATGTCACGTGGCGCTGGCCGAGGCGGCCGAACTCTTCAGCGAGCTGCCGTCACGCTTCGTGATCGGCACGCCGATGCCCGACGAGCTCTGTGCCCGGGCCGAGGCGTTGGGGATCGCCGCCGTGACGCTGGGCCGGGCCGGCGGCCGTGATTTTGTGGTCGATGGCCTGGTCGGAGTCCCGGTGGCCGCCCTGAGCGAGGCCTACGAGGGGAACCTCACCTCGATGCTGGGGGAAACCTGATGGGGCCCGATTGTGCGAGAATCGGGGCACCGTGAAGGAAGCCTGCGGTGTCTTCGGTATCTACGCCCCTGAGCGGAAGGTGGCCAACCTCACCTTCGACGGCCTCTTCGCCCTGCAGCACCGTGGCCAGGAGTCGGCCGGCATGGCGGTCAGCGACGGCGACACGGTCATGGTGGTCAAGGACATGGGCCTGGTGGCGACCGTGTTCGACGAGCGGACCCTCTCGGGGCTGCAGGGCCATCTGGCCATCGGCCACACCCGCTACTCCACCCACGGCGCCTCGGACTGGGCCGGGGCGCAGCCGGTCTACCGACCGGTGGGCCGGGCCGGGTTCGCCCTCGGGCACAACGGCAATCTGACCAACACGCCCGAACTGGCCGAGAAGGTCGGCATGTTGCCCGGGGCCATCGCCACCGACAGCGACGTGGTGGCCGAGCTGCTGGCGAACGCCTTCCCCGAGACCGGAGACCTGGCCAGCGCGCTCCAGGCCGTCCTGCCCATTGTCGAGGGTGCCTTCTCCTTCGTGCTGATGAACGCCCAACGTCTCTTCGGCGTGCGCGACCCCTACGGCTTCCGGCCGCTGTGCCTGGGCCGCCTGGGCCCGGCGGAGGCGCCCGAAGGCTGGGTGCTGGCGTCGGAAACGCCGGCCCTCAGCGTGATCGGCGCCACCTTCGTGCGCGAGGTCGAACCGGGCGAGCTGGTGGTCATCGACGGTGACGGCGTGCGGAGCCTGCAGATCTCCTGGTTGAAGGAGGTCGAGCCGCGGCTGTGCATCTTCGAGTTCGCCTACATCGCCCGTCCCGACAGTCGCCTCTACGGGCGCGAGGTGCACGAGACCCGCTGCCGCATGGGTGAGCTGCTGGCGGCCCAGGCCCCGGTCGAGGCCGACATGGTCATGGGGGTCCCCGAGTCCGGTGTCCCGGCCGCCGAGGGGTTCGCCCGGGCCAGCGGCATCCCCTACGGCCAGGGTCTGGTCAAGAACCGCTACATCGGCCGCTCCTTCATCGCGCCCGATCAGCAGGCCCGCGGCGATGCGGTGCGCCGCAAGCTCAACGCGCTGAGCGAGACCATCGCCGGCAAGCGGCTGGTGGTGGTGGACGACTCCATCGTGCGCGGCACCACCCAGCGGTCGGTGGTCCGCATGCTGCGCGAGGCCGGCGCCACCGAAGTGCACCTGCGCATCTCCTCGCCGCCGTGGCGCTGGCCCTGCTTCTACGGCATCGACACGCCGTCGCACCAGGAGCTCATCGCCAACAACCACAGCGTCGACGAGATCCGCGACATCCTCGGCGCCGACTCCCTGGCCTACATCAGCGTGGAGAACCTCAAGGCGGCCATCACGGTCGACGCCGGCTTCTGCGACGCCTGCTTCACGGGTGACTACCCCACCGCCGTGCCGACGTCGACGCCGGTGATGCTCACCACGCGCCCGGAGTCCGAGGCGTACCAGGCCGCGCTCCCCGGGGTCTGAGCCCGGTGGGGGAGGGTCGGCGCGCCGCCGGCGGGGCTACCTACGCCGGAGCGGGTGTCGACATCGGCGCCGGTGACGCCGCCGTCGAGCGCATGAAGGGACTGGTAGCGGGCATCGGTGGCTTCGGCGGCCAGTTCCCGCTCGACATGTCGCGCTACGTGCATCCCGTCCTGGTGGCCTCCACCGACGGGGTGGGCACCAAGTTGATGGTGGCCCAGGCCACCGGGCGTTACGACACGGTCGGTATCGACCTGGTCGCCATGTGCGTCGACGACCTGGTCTGTGTCGGGGCCGAGCCGCTGTTCATGCTCGACTACATCGCCACCGGCAAGGTGGATCCCGATCAGATCGCCACTGTGGTCGGGGGCGTGAGCGAGGGCTGCCGTCGGGCCGGCTGCGCGCTCATCGGCGGCGAGACGGCCGAGCACCCGGGTTCGATGGCGCCCGACGACCTCGACCTGGCCGGGTTCTCGGTCGGGGTGGTCGAGCGGGGCACCGAGTTGGGCCCCGAACGCGTGGTGGCCGGTGACGTCATCGTCGGGCTCCCGTCGCCGGGGTTGCGCTCGAACGGTTACACCCTGGCCCGGCAGGTGTTGTTGGAGCGGGCCGGCCGGCACCTGGGTGATCCGGCGTGGCCGGGCGCGGACCACACGTTGGCCGACGAGCTGCTGCGCCCCTCGGTGATCTACGCCCCGGCCGTGCTCGCGGTGCGGGCGGCCCTGGGCGAAGGGCTCCGTGCCGGCGCGCACATCACCGGGGGCGGGATGGTGGGCAACCTGCCCCGGGTCCTGGCCGATCGGCTCGGCGCGGTGCTCGATCGGTCGTCGTGGGTCGAGCCCCGGATCTTCGGCGAGATCCAGGCGCTGGGCCCGGTCGAAGAGGCCGAGATGGACCGGGTGTTCAACCGGGGCATCGGCATGGCGCTGGTGGTGGCGGCCGACCGGGTCGACGATGCCCTGGCCGCGTTGGCGGCGAGCGATCAGCCGGCGACGGTGATCGGTGTCGTGGTCGACGATGGGCCCGGTGTGCGGTACCGGTGAGCGGCTCCTCCGACCACCCCGAGCTGCGCAACCACCTGCTGAAGCACTCGGTCAAGCGAGGGGACTTCGTGCTCAAGTCCGGTCGTCGCAGCAGCTGGTTCATCGATTCGAAGCAGACGATCTGCCGGCCGGAGGCCATGGTGCTCGTCGCCGAGGCGGTGCTCTCGGTCGTTCCGGCCGAGGCGACGGCCATCGGCGGTCTGACCATGGGGGCCGACCCGGTGGCCTTCGTGACGGCCGGCGTGGCGGCGACCAGGGGCCGACCGCTCAAGGCGTTCAGCGTGCGCAAGGAAGCCAAGGATCACGGCGGCGGCGGTCGCATCGCCGGCGCGCTCGATCCGGGCGACAAGGTGGTGGTGACCGAGGACACCGTGACCCGGGGCACGTCGCTGCTCGAGGCGGCCCATGCGGTGCACGAAGCGGGGGCCGAGGTGATCCTGCTGGTGGCGGTGGTCGACCGCGGCGGGACGGTCGAGGCCATGGCGGCGGCCGAAGGCCTTCCCTTCCGGGCCATCGTGACGGCGCCCGATCTGGGTTTCGACTACGAAGGAGCCTGAGGCGCCGCGCTGCCCGGGTCCGCGCCGCTCGGGCCCACTCCGGCGTGGGCCGCCCGGTCCAGGAGCAGGTCCCGTTCGCGCTCGTTGCGGGTCAGCGCCGCCGCGGCCGTAAAGGCCGCGCTGGCCTCTTCGGGGCGCCCGAGGCGTTCGAGCAGGTCGCCGCGGACGCTGGGCAGCAGGTGGTAGCCCTGCAGGGCCGGGTCGTCGGTCAGGGCGTCCACCAGGGTCAGGCCGGCGGCCGGGCCCTCGGACCTGGAGACCGCCACGGCCCGGTTGAGCTCCACCACCGGCGATGGGGTGAGCACCATGAGCTGGTCGTAGAGGGCGGCGATGGTGGTCCAGTCCGTGTCGGCGAAGGTCACGGCCCGGGCGTGGCAGGCCGCGATGGCGGCCTGGACCGAGTAGGGGCCGTCACCGGCGCGCTCGAGGGCCTCGATGCCGCGGCGGATGAACATCTGGTTCCACCGGGCCCGGTTCTGATCGGCCAGCAGGACCGGTTCGCCGTCGGGACCGGTGCGGGCCGCCATGCGCGAGGCCTGGAACTCCAACAGTGCGGCCAGGCCGTGCACTTCGGGTTCCTCGGGCATCAGCCCTTCGAGGACACGGGCCAGGCGGAGCGCGTCCTCACAGAGGGCCGGGCGCAACAGGTCGTCGCCGGCCGTGGCCGAGTACCCCTCGTTGAAGATGAGGTAGATCACCTCGAGCACCGACGAGAGGCGCTCGGTGCGGTCGAGCCCGGTGGGCACCTCGAAGGGGACCCCGGCCCGGGCCAGGGTCCGCTTGGCCCGCACGATGCGTTGGGCCACCGTGGCCTCGGCGGCCAGGTAGGCGCGGGCGATCTCCTCGGTCGTCAATCCGCCCAACAACCGCAGCGTCAGCGCGATGCGGGCCTCGCGGGAGAGCAGCGGGTGACAGGCGGTGAAGATGAGGCGCAGCAGGTCGTCATCGATGTCGTCGACTCCTGAGGGCTCGGGCGGCGGCACGTCCTCGAGGGAGCGACCCACCTCGGCCAACTTGCGGGCGTAGGTGTCCCGGCGCCGGATGAGGTCGATGGCCCGGTGCTTGGCCGTGGCCATGAGCCAGGCGCCCGGATTGTCCGGGACACCTGACTCGGGCCATTGCACCAGCGCGGCCATCAGCGCATCTTGCGCCAGCTCCTCGGCGATGCCCACGTCCCGCACGATGCGGGCCACCCGGGCGATGATCCGGGCCGATTCGATGCGGAAGACCGCCTCGACGGCCTCACTGGTCGCGGTCGGCGTCACGCCCACCGATCAGAGCAGTCACCTCTCGATGGGGCAAGTGCCCCGGGGTCAGCCTTCGGCGATCTGGCGCAATTCGGCCGTGATGTTCCAGTGGGCCGAATGGGTCTGCAAGAAGCGCTTGGTCCATTCGAGGGCTTCGGCCTTGTCCTTGGCCTGGAGGATGGCGTAGCCGCCGACGACTTCCTTGCTCTCGGTGAACGGTCCGTCGGTGTAGCTCAACTTCCCGCCGGACAAGGTGACCCGGGTGCCCTCGGCGGTGGGGGTCAGGCCGGCCGTGTCCAGCATCACCCCCGCCTTGGTGATCTCCTCGAACAGGGCACCCATGCGGGCGTCCATCTCGGGATCGGGCAGGTTGGCTTGGGCTTCCTTTTCGTTGATGCGGATCATGGACAGGAAACGAGGCATGGTGACTCCTTGGATCAACGGGGCGGGGCTTTTCCCCGCCACTCATTGTTGCGTCGATCGAAGAACGGGTGGATCGACACCCGGAGAGAAATTCTTCGGTCTGAATTCCCCGAGTCAGATCCACATCGGCCGGAGCCGCCGGCACCGGGCCCGGTGGGTGGCCAGAGAAAGGTCGAGGACCCATCGCGGGGCACTCGAGAGGGGGGGCTGCCCCGTCACCCCTGGCCCGAGCAACGAGCACGAATGGGTTGAACGCGTACAGGTCCCGGCGTATCGTCGCTCCCGCAAGCCCGGGATATGTCTGAACCGAAGCGCCGGTGTGAAAATGGGTTGGAGCCGGCCACCCTGGAGGGGCAAGACCCGAGGTGAGGTCCCATTTTGACGACCTGGGCTTGCGCGTCCCGGATGGCGCGGCTCTCTCGGCGTTTCGCGCGCCAACGGCTACGACGGCTTCTCCCACACCGAGACGTGGCTCCTGCTGTCGCTGGTGAAGGGCTCACGTTCCCAGCTGCTCCAGCGCTCACGCAAGGTCATCCCGGCCAGTCGCGCCATGAGGTCCAGTTCGGACGGCCAGACATAACGAAACGGAGCGGAGAAGGTCTCGAGTTGGCCGTCCACCATCCAGTAGTGGTGGGAGTAGGCGATCTGCGTCGCCACGTCGTACTCCTCGAAGCCGAGATGGGTCGGGGTCACGGTGAAGGCACGGATGGTCTCACCGGGCGGGAGCCGTTGCAGCTCCGGGATGTACACCTCGATCACGAAGCAGCCGCCGGGTTCCAGATGCGCAGCGACGTTGCCGAAGCAGGCCACCTGTTGGTCCTGCGTGGTCAGGTTGGCGATGGTGTTGCGCACGAGGTACGCCAGCGTGAACGGTCCGCCCACCCTGGTGGTGGCGAAGTCGCCGATCGTCACGCCGATGGCGTCCGCACCAGGCTTCGCCTGCAGTTGCGCCACCATGGCGGGCGACAGCTCGATCCCGTGCACGGCAACGCCCCGCCGGCTCAGCGGCAGGGCCAGCCGCCCGGTCCCGATGCCGAGTTCGAGGGCGGCGCCGGTTCCGGCCAGTTCGGCCAGAAAGCTCACCGCCGGGTCGACGACCGCCGGCTCGGCCAGGTACGCCCACTTGGCGTCGTAGGCCCTGGCGATGCGTTCGTCGAAGTAGTTCTCGAGCACCGGCTCATTGTGGCAGGACTGCAGCGCCGGGAGAACGGGAAATGACTGCGGGCGGCGGGGCGGGCGGTCGGGATCACGCCTGTATGGTCACGGCGTGACCACCAGTATTGGTAGGCCAGAGGACCATCCCCTTGCCGACCGTGGCCCGGGTGGTCAGGCAGCGGTTGAGAGCTCCGACCCACAGCTACCGGCCACGTTGAGTCAAGCGGTGAAGCGGCAGATCGCACTCACGCTGCTGCCACCCTATGAGGCCCTCATTACGGTGGCTGTGAATGCTGCCCTCATGAGTTCCGCATGGTTCTTCCTGCCTGCCGGCCTCAAGGACAAGGTCTTCACTTTGCACGGCACCCTCGCGTTCGCCTTGGTCCTCGCCGCATGGATGTACTCGGACGTGCCCGCGACCAATGTGCTCGGGCCAGACGCGACGCGGGTGGTGGCCGCATTCGACGATCCGGTCATGTTTCGCAGGCTGCTCTACGCGAAGAATGTCGTCTTGTGGATGATCGTCACCCCGGTATGCGCGATCGTCGCCGTCATCGTCGGTCTGCATGAGCACAACCCTCTGGCGACGCTGTACACCATTGTGTGGATCGGAGTAGTTCCGTTTGGCTTCCTTGGCATCTCATCCTGGGTTGGCATCGTGTTTCCTTACCATCCGATGCCGATCCGCTACCGCTGGGAACACCGCCAACCGCGGCGACGGATGCTCGTGCGCTGGCTCACCCTTGCCGTCACGCCCTATGGACTCGTACCTCTCTTAGCCGTACTCCTCATGGCACCTTCGCTGCTCTTGTGGGGATTCACATCGGAGCATGGCCTGTCGCAGAAGCTGCCGGATCATGACTTCGGGTGGGGAGTTGCACTGGCGTGTGCCATCGCCATTGTGTGTTCTGTCGGCGGCCACCGGGTAGGAGGATGGTTAGCCCAACGACGCCGCGCGAAGTTGCTCGAATTTCTTGGCGATCCGACACGCGGATAATTACCGAGCTCGCCTTACTCGAAGAGGCACGTTTCGACGTCAACGTCGCGGGCCGGTCAGTCGTCCAGGGCGAGGCAGCCGCGCACCGCGGCTTCGGCGGCCAGCCGGGCGGCCAGGGTGGTGTCCCGGCTCAGTTGACGCAGTTTGTCCGCCATTTCCGGTTCCGCCGCCAGCAGGCGGCCCAGGGCGTCCTGGTTGCCCGAACCGTCGGGGTTGGTCACGTCGATGACCCGTTGGTCCAGCAACCCGTCGAACCAGCGGTCGCCGATGCAGCGGTAGACCGACCAGGGGCAGTCGTTGGCCTCGCAGACTTCGGCCACGGCCGAATTCTCCATGTCGACCCCGAGGCAACCCCGCGCCCGGAACGCCTTGGAAAGCTCGATGTCGAGCGACACCCCTTCGGTGGTGATGATCTTGCCGGCCAAAGGCTCATCTCCCGGCGGGGTGTGCCGGTACTCGGTCCCGCTGGTGGCGTCGATGATGTATTCGGCGTTGATCAGGGTGCCGACGGGCAGGTCGGGGTCGAGCCCACCGCAGATGCCGGCCACCATGACGTGGTCGACCGGCGCGTGGTCCGGCTGGGTGGCGTCGAACAGGCGGGCCGTGGCGACCCGGGTGAGTGGTGGGCCCATGCCGATATGGATGGCGGTGACGTCGGAATTCCCGACCTGCCCCGTCCAGGGTGCGCCCTTGGCCGCACTGGTGCGGGTGAGGCCGAAGGCGGTGGTGATGGCGTGCATCTCGAGCGGCATGGGGGCCAGGACGACGACCTGGCGGCGGGCGGGCGGAGCGGTCATGAGTCTCGCTTTCTGGGAGTTCTGGGAGTTCTGGGAGTATCAGGTCCCATTAGGAGAAGGCCTGCACCACTTCGGCGCGCCAGGCCACCAGGTCGGGGTCGTGCTCGGTGGGGGTCTTCCCCAGGCGCACCACGATCAAGTCCAGCGCCGGGCAGATGGTGATCGACTGGCCCTCGTAGCCCGAGGCGCGGAACGTGCCCAGGGTGTCGCCGGCCACGCCCCACCAGTGCGCGCCGTAGGGGCCGTCCTCGGGGTCGACCGATTCGATGGTGCGGCCGTAGTCCACCCACCCATCGGGCAGGAGTCGGGCGCCGTCCCACACGCCGTCGCGCAGGTAGAGCAGGCCGAAGCGGGCGAAGTCGCGGGCGGTGGCCCGGACGTAGGAGGACGCCACCCACGTGCCGGCGCCGTCGAACTCGGGGCGGGCGCTGGCCATCCCGAGGGGGCCGAAGAGGCGTTCGTGGAGGAACGCCTCGTAGGGCGCGCCGGGCCCGAGTTGGCGGGCGACGATCGCCGAAATGATGTTGGTGGTCCCCGAGGAGTAGTTGAAGCGGGTGTCGGGGGCGGCGGCCAACGGGCGGTCGGCGGCGAAATGGGCCATGTCGGCCTGCCCGTCGCCGAACAGCATGGCGATGACGTCGGAGGTCCGGTCGTCGACGTAGTCCTCGGCGAAGTCCAGGCCGTCGCGCATGGCCAGGAGATGGCGCAACGTGATGGCGTGACGCGGGTCACCCGGGGCGGACCACTCGGGCACGTCGGTCGGTGCGTCGAGGTCGAGCCGGCCGTCCATGACCAGGAGGCCGACCACGGCGTGCAGCATCGACTTGGCCATCGACCAACTCAGCAGGCGTGACTCGACGGTGACCGGCTCGGGCGGGCGATCGAAGTGGGGCAGCCCCCCCTGGTACCGCTCGGCGATGAGCCGGCCGCGGTGAACGACGACGACGGCGTAGGTCGTGGCCAGCGGGCCCGTGTCGTCGCAGACCTGGTCGAGCAGCGGGTCGAGGGCGACCTCGGGCGGGATGCCGGCGTGCGGCCACTCGGACGTGGGCCACGGGACGCCGTGGGGTTGCCGGGGCAACGGGACCAGGTTCATCCGACCGGGCGGGCGAGGAGCGCGTCGATGGTGACGCCCTCGGGCAGCGGGACCAGGCCGCGTTCGGTGATGGCGCGGAGGATCCCCTCCCACGACGGTCGCTCGGCCACCAGTCGTTGGACCTCGCGGGCCGCCTCGTCGGTGCGGCCCACCCCGACCAGCCCGGCGATGTAGCTGAGCCGGAGGTTGCCCTCGTCCGGCAGGCGGGCCAGGCCGGCCTCGGCGCCGGCCAGCGCGGCGCCATTGTCGCCCCGCATCAGGGCGGCCTCGGCCACGTCACACAGGTGGTAGGCCTCCGCTACCTCGACCAGGCGGGCGAGTTCGGTGAGCGGGTCGGGATGGTGGTCGACCCGGACGTCGGTCAGCACGCCCTCCCAGGGGTGGTCGTGGCGCGCCCCCTCGACCACGATGACGGCGGCGGACATCCGCCCGCGGGCGTCGCCACCCTTGTCCTCGGCGGCCACCAGGGCGGCGACCAGGCGCGGTGGCCAGGTCCCCGGCCGTGCGCTCGAAGGCCTCGGCCATGGCCTCGCAGACGCCGGGTCCGGCCATCATGTTCGCTTGGGCCGAGTAGCCCTCCCCGGCGGCGTGGCTCAGGTGATCGATGCAGAGCGCCCCGGTGAAGGAGGCCACCCGGCCGGCCGCGTCGACCAGGCCGACCTGGCGCACCTCGCGTCCCTCGTCGGCGGCGCGGACCCGGTCCAGAGCGTCGTCAGCCGCGACGCCCTCGGCCAGCAGGTCCAGGCAGCGGGGCCCGTAGCCCGGGTCGACCATGGACTGGGTGGCCACGGCGCCGACGCCGGCCCGGGCCCAGGGCAGCACCGAGCCGAGGGCGAAATAGCAACTCTGGGCGGCCACGCCGAGCTGGCCGCTGTCGGTGTCGCGGGCGACGATCGAGTACGTCACGTCACCCGCCGGTCAGTCCAGCGAGGCGAGGAAGGCCAACAGGGCGGCGTTGGTCTCGCCCGGGTTCTCCTGTTGGACCCAGTGGCCGGCCCCCTCCACCGAGGTCATGCCGCGGAAGTCGGGGAGCTCCGCCGCCATCAATTCTCCGGCGTCGGGCATCATGGTCATCACCGGGTCGAGCGAACCGGTGAGGAATCCGGTGGGCATGGTGTAGATCGAGGGCGGGATGTCCTTGCTGCGGACCCAGTTGGCGTCCATGTTGCGGTAGAAGCTGATGGGCCCGAAGAACCCGTTGCGCCGGAAGCCCTCGACGTAGACATCGACGTCCGCCTCGGTGATCCAGGCCGGGAGCTTCTCGGGCGGTGGGGTGAGGATGTCGATGAACCCGGTGCCCTCCCGGGGCACGTCCTGGAAGAGGCCGCCACCCGAGCTGAGGCCCTCACCCGAGGCCGACCACAGCATGGTGCGCAGGAAGTGGCGGGTGTCGGCCTCGAGCTCCTTCTCGGGCGGCCCCACCTCCTGGAAGTACAGCATGTAGAAGAACTTGCCCTCGAAGAGGACCTCGAAGATCTCGAGCGGCGGCGCCGGGGCTTGGGAGTAGGGGACGCTCATGTTGTAGATGGACGAGACGCGTTCGGGGTGGAGCCGGCCCATCTCCCAGACCACCATCGAGCCCCAGTCGTGGCCGGTGAAGTGCGCCCGCGCGTAGCCGTAGTGGTCGAGCAACCCGCCCAGGTCGGCCGTGAGCTGGTCGGACCCGTAGGCCGTGACCTCCCTCGGCGCGCTGCTGGTGCCGTAGCCCCGCAGATCGGGGGCCATGACCCGGTAGCCGGCGTCGGCCAGGGCGGTGATCTGATGGCGCCAGGAGTACCAGAGCTCGGGGAAGCCGTGGCAGAGCACCACGGGCTTGCCGTCGGCCGGGCCGGCGGTGGCGACGTGCAGCTCGATCCCGTTGGCCGGGATCTGCTCGTGGGTGACGCCGGCGATGGCGGCAGATGTGGATGCGGGGGATGCGGCGGATTCAGACATTGGCGGACTTGGCTGCTTTCTCTTCGTGGTGCTTCTGGATGGCGGACATGACGGCGTTGCCGGCGGCGCCGATGAACTCGGGCCGGTTCTCGGCCGCCCAGTCGCGGCTGGCGGTCAGGGTGGACGAGGAGCCCTGGAACTCGGGGGCCACGTATCGAGCGATGAGCTCGTAGGAGTGGCGGGTGGCCTCCGTGTCGGCCCACTCGTGCCCCATGAGCAGGAAGGTGCCGAATCCCTTGGACTGGGTGCGGAGGCGGGCCACCTGGGCGATGGCGTCCTCCACCGTGCCGATGACGGCGAAGCCCGAGGCGTTGAGGGCGTCGACCAGCGACTCGAAGTTGGTGGTGTCGGGGGCGAGCGGGAGGGCGGCCACCCGCTGGAAGTAGTCGACCCACTCCTCGAGGCCGAACTCGACGTCCTTGATGGCCTGCTCCTTGGTGTCGGCGATGTGCATGGGGCCGACCAGGCGCCACTTGCTGCGGTCGACCGTGGTGCCGAACTCCTCGGCCCGCTCGTCCATGACGTCCCAGTGGGCGCCGAGGACGTCGAAGCCGCCGGCCGAGGTGGCACCGATGGAGAGCAGGCTGCAGCCGAACTTGCCGGCCGCCCGGGGGCCGGCGGGCGAGACCTGCGCCGCCACGGCCACCTCGGGGTACGGGCGCTGGTAGGGCCGCATCTGCAGGCGGGCCCCCACCAGCTTGAACCAGTCGGTCTCCATGGTCACCGGCTCGCGGCCCTCGAGCAGGAGGAGGATGGCTTCGAGTGACTCCTCCATCATGTCGCGCTGGCGGGCCGGGTCGATGCCCATCATGAAGGCGTCGGACGGCAGCGCGCCGGGGCCGACGCCGATCATCAGGCGACCCCGGGTCAGGTGGTCGAGCAGGACCAGGCGGTCGGCCAGCATGAAGGGGTGGTGGTAGGGCAGGGACGAGACGCCGGTGCCCAACCTGATGTGCTTCGTGCGCTGGGCCACGGCGGCGATGAAGACCTCGGGGGAGGCGATGATCTCGTAGCCGGCCGAGTGGTGCTCGCCGAACCAGGCCTCCTCGAAGCCCAGCTCGTCCAGGTGCTCGATGAGCTGCAGGTCGCGCTCGAGGGCCAGCGTCGGGTTCTGGCCGACCGGGTGGAACGGGGCCAGGAAGATGCCGAACTTCAGCTGCTCGGCGGCGTCGAGGGTGGTCATCGGGATGGGGGTTCCTCTCTCAGGGGATGGGTGATCAGGGACTCGGTGGGCCGGGAGTGACCAGGATCTTGCCGTGCTCACCGGGCGTGCGGAGGGTATCGAAGGCGCCGGGCGCGCCGGCCCGGTCGACCACCGAGGTGACCAGCCGGTCGGCGCCGGGCACGCCGGCCCCCAGGCGCTCGAGGGTGGCGGCGAACTCGGCCCCGGTGTAGCCGAAGGAGAAGCGGAACTCGATCTCCTTGGTCACCGCCATGAAGGGCTCGATGGAGTCGCTCTGCATGCACACGCCGACCACCACGATCCGGCTGTGCGGCGGCGCCTCGGCGATCAGCGACTGCAGCATGCCCGGGCACGCCCACGCACTCGAAGATCACCGGGTCGACGATGACCCCGCCGAGCAGGGCGGCGCCGGCCCGTTCCATCACTCCGGTGGCCACGCCGAAGTCGGCCCAGCGGCGGTGCGGCGACTCCGAGGCCGGGTCGATGACCTCGTCGGCCCCGAAGGCCTCGGCCAGGCGCCGGCGAGTGGGCGAGAAGTCGGCCGCCAGAACCGGGCCGTGGCCGCGGCCCTTGAGGGCGGCGATGACGGCCAGGCCAACCGGTCCGCACCCCACCACCAGGCACGGTTGGCCCGGCTCGAGCCCGGAGAGCCCGACGGCGTGCTCGCCCACGGCCAGCGGTTCGGTCAGCGCGGCCAGGTCGGTGTCCACCGAGTCGGGAACGGGCAGCAGCAGCATCTCCTGGAGCACCATGTGCTCGGCCAGCGCGCCCGGGTAGGTGTTGGAGTAGCCGATCTGCTCGACCCCGGTCGGGGTCACGACGATGGGCACCGAGCAGATCCGGGTGCCCACCGGCAGGGATCCGGCTGGTGTCGGGTCCGTGCTCGACGATCTCGGCGCAGAACTCGTGGCCGAAAACGCAGTCCGCCGCCGGATCGAGGGAGGGGACGCCGACCGAATCCATGAGCCCGGTGAAGTGCGTGAAGTCGGCCAGCGCGTGGAGGTCGGACCCGCAGATGCCGGCGGCCAGCGAACGCACCAGCACGTGGCCCGAGCCGGGTGTGGGCTCGGCGACCTCCCCCACGACGAGGGCCCCGCCCCTGGTCACCGCTGCCTGCATCTCACTCCCCAACTCCGACGGATCGACCGTCGCACGGCTCGTCGCACGGCTCGTCGTTCCTCGCTACGTTTGCCCGGTGAGTTTCACACAACCTGACCTGGCGCGCCCTTTCGCCGGCCAGGTGGCGCTGGTCACCGGGGCAGCCCGGCCCCGGAGCATCGGACGGGCCACCGCCCTGCAGTTGGCCCGGGGCGGGGCGTCGGTGGCCTGCCTCGATATCGCCCGTCCCTATCGCGAGGCGCCCGACCACGGCACGGCCACCGTGGACGACCTGGGCGCGCTGGCGGCCGAGATCGCCGCCCTGGGTGGGCCGGTGGCGACCGCGGTGGCCGACGTGTCGGACGAGGCGGCGGTGGAGGCCGCTGTGACCGCGGTCAGCGCCGAGTTGGGGCCGGTCACGCTGGTGGCCAACATCGCCGGCGGCAGCGGCCCCGGCTTCGGGTTGGGCCCGCTGCTCACCGTCCCGGCCGAGGAGTTCCGCCGCGTGCTCGATGTCAACGTGGTCGGCACGTGGCTGGTCTCGAGGGCCTGCGCCAGCCGGATGATCACGGCCGGGGTGACCGGCCGGATCTGCAACGTCTCGAGCCAGGCCGGCAAACGGGCCTTCGTGTTCCTGGGGGCGTACAGCGCGGCCAAGGCGGGCGTCATCCTGCTGACCCAGACCATGGCGGCCGAGCTCGGACCGAGCGGGATCGCCGTCAACGCCGTCTGCCCGGGCACGGTGGACACCGACCTGATCAACCAGGACTCGATGTTCGAGAACCTGATGGGCGGGGCCGACGCCCTGGCGGCGTGGGTGGCGCGCGAGATCCCGCTGGGCCGGCTGCAGAGCGCGGACGAGATCGCCGCCGCCATCTGCTGGCTGCTGTCCGACGGGGCCAGGGGCGTGACCGGTGAGGCGCTGAACGTCAGTGCCGGACAGACCATGGTGTAGGGGAGCGCAACGATGCCCATTCTCGAAGCACGGCACGACCTGGCCCACCCGGTCGAGGGCGACACGGCCTGGAGCGAGTCGTACTACTTCAACGCCTACGACCCGGAGACCGACTCGGGCTTCTTCACCCGCATCGGCGTCCGGCCCAACGAGGGGACCATGGATGTGGGCCTGTCGCTCTGGCTGCCGGGCGGGGACCTGGCCGAGTACCGCCACGTCACCGAGCAGCACGAGGCGGTCGACACCGTGCTCGAGGTCGGCGCCGTCCGCTACGAGATGCTCGAGGCGCTCGAGTCGTGGCGCATCACCGGTGAGGCCGACGTGCCGGCCCGACCCTGCCGCAGCGGTGCGCCGGCGAACCGGACCGTGCACGTCGCACTCGACGTCCGCTTCGACGCGGTGACGCCGGCCATCGGGACCGACGGGCAGCCGCGCGCCGGTGCGGGCCCGCAGTCGGCCGAGGCCGCCGCGGCGGCGGGCACGGTGGGCAAGGGTCACCTCGAGCAGGCCGGCCGCTGGAGCGGGTGGTTGGAGGTCGACGGCGAGCGCCACGACTGGGTGGGGGCGCACGGGAACCGGGACCGGTCCTGGGGGCCGCGGCGCTGGGGCGGGCCGACCATGTGGCGCTGGTTCAGCATCAACATCGGCGAGGACGTGCACTTCGGCGGCATCCGCCTGGGGACCGGGGCCGGTGACCTGCACCGGGGCTGGGTGTGGGACGGGGAACGGGAGCGGGCGACCAGCGTCGCCGAGTGGCGGGTGCGCACCGAACTGGCCGACGACGCCGTGACGCACCGGGTGGTGCACCTCGACGTGGTCGACAAGCGGGACCAGATCTACCACCTGCGCGGCGACGTGCTGCGGGTGGCCGACATCGGGCGGGCCGGCGGCACCATGGTCAACGAGGGGCTGGCCCGCTGGACACTGTCGGACGCCACCGGGGACGACCGCACCGGCTACGGCATCTGCGAGTACCTGCACCAGCTCGACGACAGCGGGAGGCCTGTCGTCCCGGTCGATTGAGCCCCGATCGATTGAGCGATTGAGCGATGGGGCCGCGCCGTACACCCGACGACGTCGCGGCGGCGCTCGGTCGCCGGCTCGGCGGCACGGTGCAGGACCTGCGCCCGTTGTCCGGTGGGGCCTCGCGCCTCACCAGTTCCTTCGATCTGCGGGTCGACGAGGCCGACGGTGTCGGCGCGACTCCGGTCCGGCGCCTCATCCTCCAGCTGGACCGGGGTGACGGGTTGGCCCAGGGCGGGCGGGCCGACACCGAGGCTGCCCTGTTGCGGGCGGCCCACGACGCCGGTGTCCCCGTCCCCTCGGTGGTGGCCGTGGGTGACGGGGTCGACGACAGCCTGGGCGCCGGCTGGCTGGTGGTCGAGCGCCTGGAGGGGGAGACCATCCCGCGGAAGATCCTGCGTGACCCCGAATGGTCCGCAGCGCGCCAGGCGCTGACGCAGCAGTGCGCCCAGGCCCTGGCGGCCATCCACACCATCGATCCGGCGTCGATCGAGGGACTGCCGGCCCGGGACCCGTTTCGCGATCCGCTCCCCTTCCTCGACGTGCTGGGCGAGGCCCGACCGGCCCTCGAGCTCGGCGTGCGCTGGCTCGAGGCCAACCGGTTGCCGGCCGGGCGGCGGGTGACGGTGCACGGCGACTTCCGCAACGGCAACCTCCTGGTCGGTCCCGACGGACTGCGGGCGGTACTGGATTGGGAGTTGGCCCATGCCGGCGAGGCGGCCGAGGACATCGGCTGGCTCTGCGCACCGGCCTGGCGTTTCGGCGGACCGGGGTCGGTGGGCGGCTTCGGCGCGCTCGGCGATCTCCTCGAGGGCTATGCCGCGGCGGGCGGTGCGGTGATCGATCCGGTACGGGTCAGGTGGTGGCAGGTCTACGCCACGGTGAAGTGGGCCGTCATCTGCGCGCTGCAGGCGTCGGCCCATCTGAGCGGCGCCACCCGTTCGGTCGAGCTGGCCACCATCGGACGGCGGGTCTGCGAGAGCGAGTGGGATCTGTGCGTGCTGCTGGGGCTGGCGCCAGACGGTGCGGCGGGGGTGGCTGACGATGGGGTCGAGGTGGCCGAAGGCACGGCGCCCCCCGAGGTCCGGGCGCCGTTCGGTCGGCCGACGGCCACCGAGCTGGTCGAGGCGGTGCGGGAGTACCTGGAAACCGACGTGATGGAGGGCAGCGACCGTGGGGCGCGGTTCAAAGGTCGGGTGGCGCGCAACGCGCTGCTGACGGTCGAACGCGAGCTCCGGTTCGGCCCGGCCATGGCCAGGGCGCATGCCGATCGCCTGGCCGCACTCGGCTTCGACGACGACCGCCAGCTGGCCGGCGCCCTCCGGTCCGGCACCTTGGACGGCGCGTGGAGCGAGGTGGGCCCGGCGCTGGCCGCCGCCGCCCGGGATCAACTGCTGGTGGCCAACCCGGGCTACCTCGAAGGGGCCAGCACGTAGGGCTCGTCCTCCACGAAGACCTCGAGCGACTCGCGCTCCATGGTGGCTCTGCCGCCGATCCCCTGCAGGACCAGGCACGAGAGCAGGGCGCAGCACCCCATGAAGATCCAGGCGTGGTGAAAGTCGCTAACCGCGGCCGGGCCCGTGGCCACGCCGAGGATGGCGACGAGGCAGGCCACCCCGAGGGCCAAGCCGATCTGGCGGCACATGGCGTAGAGGGCGGTGCCGGTGGCGAAGCGCTCCGGCGGCAAGGGTGCGGTGGCCGCGCCACCCAGCGACGGGAGCATCAGGCCGACGCCGGCGCCTCCGATGAGCGACCCGGGGAGGTACGCCCCGGCGTAGTCGGGCGTGGCGCCGATGCGGGTGACCCACCACGCCGCACTGGCGGCGAAGAGCAGGCTGCCCACGGACCCGACGGCGCGCTGGCTGTACCGGGCGCCGAGCAGGCCACCGGGGAAGGCGCACAGTCCGGCCAGCAGCGGTCCCGGGGCCAGCATGAACCCGGCGCGCAGGACCGACTCGTGCCACACCCCGGTGAGGAACAGCACGGACCCGAGCACCATGGCGCCGAAGCCGGCGAAGAAGATCAACGAGCTCACATCGGCCAGGGCCACGGCGCGGTGCCGGATCACCGCCGGCTCGATGATCGGGTGGGGGTGCGTGCGCGAGCGCATCACCAGCCCCGCCGTCGAGCCGATGGCCACGGCAAAGGCGATCAGGATGGACGGGCTCACCCAGCCCCAGTCGGACCCCTTCACGATGGCGGCCACCAGGCTGGCCACGGCGAGCGACAGCAGTCCGGCCCCGACCAGGTCCGCCTTGTGGGCGTCGGGGTCCTTCACCTCTCTCAGCACGCGGAACCCGACGACGAGCGCGAGGAGGGCGAAGGGGAGGTTCACCAGGAAGACCCAGCGCCAGCTGACCTGGACCAGGAGGCCGCCGATGGGCGGGCCCAGGGCGGCCGCCGCGCCACCGACGGCCGACCACAGGCCGATGGCCGCACCCTTGCGCTCGGGCCCGAAGGCGGGGAGGAGCAGGCCGAGCGAGGTGGGCAGCATGAGGGCCCCGCCGCTGGCCTGGAGAATGCGGGCGGCGATGAGCAGGCCGAGGGTCGGGCTCAGCGCGGAGAGGGCGGACGACGCGGTGAAGATGCCCAACCCGATGAGGAAGGCCCGCTTGCGACCGGCCCGGTCGGCCCAGCGACCGGCCGGGACGAGCAGGGCGGCGAACACGATGGTGTAGGCGCTGAGCACCCACGACAGCGAGCTCAGGCTCTCGCCGTGGAAATTCAGCGAGATGCTGGGAAAGGCGATGTTGACGATGAAGAGATCCAGCGAGGAGAGGAACACCCCGGTGAGCACCACCAGGGCGGTCAAGGTCGGATGCGACGCGGACTCCCTCGGGGTGCCGTCCTGCAACTCAGTGGGTTGTTTCATAGGACTGACTATACCACTGACGTAGCACTATGCAACTAAATGGGCGGAAAAAGGATTATGCTGGTGCGAATGTTGAAGCGGGACTACCCCACCCAGTACTGCTCGGTCGCCTCGACCCTCGAGATCATCGGGGAGCGCTGGACCATCTTGATCCTGCGTGATGTCTTCATGGGCATCCGGCGCTTCGATGAGCTCCAACGCCACCTGGGCGTGGCCCGCAACATCCTGCAGACCCGGCTGGAACGCCTGGTCGAAGCCGGGATCGTGCGCAAGCGCCCGTACCAGGAGCGACCGCTGCGCCACGAGTACCGGCTGACCGAGAAGGGCGCCGACCTGTGGCCGGTGCTGGTCTCCCTCCTCAAGTGGGGCGACAAGTACGCCATCGAGGGCGAGCGGCCGATGATCCTGCAGCACCGCGACTGCGGGGGCGAGCTCGACGACCGCCGACGCTGCGTCGTGTGCGGGGTCGACGTCGAGGTGAGCGACGCCATCGCCATCTGGACCGGCGCCCGCCGGCTGCCCGAGGAGACCGTCGTCGCCACTTGATTCTCGGCGCGGCCTTCCCGGCGCGGGCGCGACGCGGTCTGAGTACCGTGGCGCTCATGAGCGATGACACGGCATGGTTGGACGCGACCGCGCAGGCGGACCTGGTCCGGAGGGGAGAGGTTTCGCCGCTCGAACTGGTTGAAGGGGCCATCGCCCGCATCGAGAAGCTCAATCCAGAGTTGAACGCCGTCATCCACCCGTTGTTCGATCGGGCCCGGGAGCTGGCAGCCGGCCCATCGGGCTTGGGAGAGGGTCCGTTCCGCGGCGTGCCCCTGTTGTTGAAGGACCTGGGGGCCGAGCTGGCCGGGACGCCGTTCTGCGAGGGGTCGGACCTGGCCGGCGACTACCACTCGACCGTCGACCAGGAGCTGGCGAAGCGCTTCGAACGGGCCGGCTTCGCCATCTGTGGCAAGACCAACACACCCGAGTTCGGCATCCTGCCCACCACCGAGCCCCGTCGGTTCGGGCCGTCGCGCAACCCGTGGAACCTCAACCACTCGACCGGCGGCTCGTCGGGTGGCTCGGCCGCCGCGGTGGCCTCGGGCATGGTGCCGGTGGCGCACGCCAACGATGGCGGTGGGTCCATCCGCATTCCGGCCGCCTGTTGCGGGCTGGTCGGCCTCAAGCCCTCCCGGGCCCGGGTGTCGGCCGCGCCGCAGTACGGCGACGTGATGGGCGGGCTGGTGGCCGAGCACGTGGTGACGCGCTCGGTGCGCGACTGCGCCGCAGTGTTGGACGCGGTGGCCGGCCCGGTGCCCGGTGATCCCTACTGGGCCCCACCCTTGCGGGGTGCCTCGTTCGCCGCCGCCGTGACGGGGGAGAAGCAACCGCTGCGCATGGCGGTCATGACCGCGTCGCCCACCGGGACCGCGGTGCACCAGGACTGTGTCAGGGCCACCGAGGAGGCGGCCGCGCTGTGCGAACGGATGGGCCACCGGGTCGAGGTCGGCGCGCTCGAGGTCGACGGCGATGCGTTCACCGAGCACTTCGTCAACATGTGGGCCGCCGGAAATGCCTGGGTGCTGTTGGACTGGGAGAAGCGGATCGGTCGGACGGCCACCGAGGAGGACGTGGAGCCACTGACGTGGGCGCTGATCCAGCTCGGTCGCTCCATCAGTTCGGATCGCTTTCTGATGTCCGTGCAGGCGCTCCAACAGCTCAGCCGCCACATCGCCGCCTACTTCGAAGGGATCGACGTGCTCATCACGCCCACCCTGGGTGAGCCTCCAGCGCCGTTGGGGACGTTCGACTCACCGCCGGGAGAACCGCTGCACGGGCTGTTCCGTGCTGCCGCCTACGTGCCCTTTACGCCGCCGTTCAACGTGACCGGTCAGCCTGGGATCTCGCTGCCCCTGCATTGGAACGGCGAGGGTCTGCCCATCGGCGTGCAATTCGTCGGCCGTTTCGGCGACGAGGAGACGTTGCTCTCGCTGGCCGGCCAGCTCGAAGAAGCGCTGCCGTGGGCCGGCCGGAGGCCGCCGGTCAGCGCGTGAGCGTCGGGTGGCCGGGTTCGTGGTCACCGGGTTCGTGGTCACCGGGTGGATGGTCACGGGTTTCGTGGTCGCCGTCGTCCGTCACGACGTCGGGGCCGGGAAGGGGACGTGTTCACCATGGGCCGGGTCCGCGGTTGGTCCTTCGGCCCGGGCCAGCAGCACGACTCCGGCGACGGCCAGGACCAGCCCCAAGATGGCGGGCGCCACGTGGCCTCCCCCGTGACCCAGCATCTCGCCGAAGATGACACTGCCGAGGATGACTCCGACGAAGAGGGTTACGGCGTTGCTCGACGCCATGGCGGGGGCCAGCACGCCGGTCTTGAGGGCGGACTGCTGCAGGATGAATCCGACCACAGCCGAGGCGACGAGCACGTAGATGGACCAGTCGGCCAGGAGGGCCAGCACACCGTGGCCAACTTCGAGGTCGAAGTCCTTCGTCACCGCGGTCTGGAGGCCGTAGCCGAATCCGGCGGCGGAGCCGAACAGGAGTGCTCTGGTTGCACCCTGTCGGCTCCGGCCCAGTGCGGCGAAGACCAGAACGAGCGCGGCGATGACCAGACAGGCGGTCCACCACGTCGCGGCGCTCGGATTGGTCGTCCCACCGTGAGGGGACCCGACCGAGAGGAACACGATGATGCCGGCGACCACGGCCACCGCGCCGGCCACCACTTTTCGGTCGACCTGCTGACCGGTGAGCCATATCCCGATGGGGAGAGCGATGACCAGGCTGAGAGACGTGATGGCCTGGACCACCATGAGGGGGGCCTTGTCCAGGGCCACCGCCTGGAGGATCCACCCCGAGGCCTGCATGACCATGCCCGCCAGCCAGACCGGCTTCCGCAGGATCTGGATCAGCCAAGGCGCGTCGCCGCTCTGTTGAGTGGTGGTGAGCGTGCCCTTCTGCTGGAGCACCGTACCGAAAGCGAAGGCGAACGCGGCAAGCACAGCGAGGGCTGATCCCATGGCCCTTCCTCCTCCCTACCCGCCGTCCGATGATAGGGGGGCGCTCGCCCTCGATCCCGCCCCGGCGCCGCCCTTGACCAGGACGCAGCGCGTTCCCGAGTAGATGGTCGGCATGCACTGGTTGCAGTGGATGCACAGAGACGATGTGGCCGACCCCGCCTGCATGCGGGTGATGAGGTCGGGCTCGCGCAGGAGGGCCCGGGCCATGGCCACGAAGGCGAAGCCCTCGCCCAGTGCCGACTCGATCGTCTCGAGGCGGGTGATCCCGCCCAGGAGGATGAGGGGAAGGGAGAGGGCGTCGAGAAACTGCCGGGCGTAGGGCAGGAAGAACGCCTCCTCGTAGGGGTAGGAACGCAGGAAGCGGCGGCCGACGAGTTTGAATCCGAGTCGCGCCGGCCCGGGCAGGGTGGCGCCGAACTCGCGCAACGGTGCTTCGCCCCGGAAGAGGTACATCGGGTTGGACAGCGAGCTACCGCCGGTGAGCTCGATCGCATCGAGCACGCCGTCGGACTCCATGAGGGCGGCCACGGCGAGGCTGTCCTCGAGCCAGAGGCCGCCCGGCACGCCGTCGGCCATGTTGAGCTTGGCCGTGACGGCGACACGGTCGCCGACGGCGTCGCGCACGGCCCGGAGGACCCGGCGGGGGAAGCGGGCCCGGTTCTCCACGCTCCCGCCGTAGGTGTCGTCGCGGCGGTTGAGCTTGGGGCTCAAAAAGGCACTGAGCAGATAGTTGTGCCCGACGTGCACCTCGATGCTGTCGAATCCGGCTTCGACGGCGACGAGGGCGGCGCGTCGATAGTCCTCGGTGATGCGGTCGACGTCGGTCCCCGTGGCGGCGCGCAGGCGCGTGCCCAGCGGGGTCCAGCCGCCGGAGGGCGAGAGCGACGGCGCACGGTTGGAGCGCGCATTGGCCACCGGGCCGGCGTGCCCGACCTGCGCCGCGGCCGCGGCGCCCTCCGCGTGCACCGCATCGGTGAGGCGGCGCAGTCCGGGCAGGGTCGCCTGGTCGAGGAGGAGGCAGTGGCGATCGGTGCGGCCCTCGGGAGAGACGGCCAGGTAGGCCACGGTGCTCATGGCGGCGCCACCCTGGGCGACCTGGCGATGGAACTCGATGAGTTGGTCGCTGACCTCGCCCCCCGGCATGACGCCTTCGAAGGTGGCGGCTTTGATGATGCGGTTCCGGAGGGTGACCGGACCCAGGGTGGCGGAGGCGAAGACCTTGGGTGGACCTGGTCTCGATCGACCGGCTGCGGGCATGGCTGGGACTCCCTCTCGGTAGCGCCGGCCTTGGATCTGGTGGCGCCCGCCTTACCTTGGCCCACCGGACCACGTGATGCACGCGGGCCCGCCGAGCCGGGCCGAGATGGGGTCTGCAGTTGATCGGGGGATAAAGACGACTAAACTGATCGGGAATAAAGGTTTAGCCCCAAGCCGCAAGCACCCGAGAGAAGACACGCCCGATGACGATCACGCAGGCCGCCGCACCCGGATCCACCGGCTCCCACCTCACCCCGTCCAGCGAGCGTTCCGGTGGTCGGGCCGGGACTGACTTCAAGGTGGGCCCCTTGGAGCTCCTCGGCCTGGTGCAGCACTACGTCGAATCGCTCGCCGACGTGTTGCCGCGGGCGAGCCACGACCTGTCGGCCCGTTCCTACGAGCTGTTGGAACTCACCGACGACCTTGAGATCTGGGCCATCCATTGGCCGAGGGACCAGGGGCTCGAATTGCACGACCACGGAGGGTCATCGGGCGCGCTGTGGGTGGTCGACGGTGCGTTGGAGGAACACTCGCTCGGCCGAGGTGACGGCTTGATCCACCGCACGTTGGAAGTCGGGGGAGGATCCGCGTTCGGCCCCAGCCACATCCACGACGTCGTGAACATCGGTGACGTGCCGGCCACCAGTGTCCACGTCTACTCTCCGCCCATGGCGTCGATGACCTTCTACCGCCAGGAGGGACCGAGACTGGTGGTCGAACGGGCCGAATACCGGGCCGATCCGGCGTGGGCCCCGTGAGCGGGGTCGATCGGCTGCTGGCCGACGCCCGGCAGCTGTTGCGCCGGGTCGATGCCGAGCGGGCCCGCCAGATCCTGGACGACGGTGGCCTGTTGATCGACATCCGCCCGGCCGCCCAACGGGCGGCGTTCGGTGAGGTGCCCGGTGCCCTCATCGTCGAGCGCAACGACCTGGAGTGGCGGCTCGACCCGCTGGGCTCACACCGGCTACCCGAAGCCGATGATGCCGACCGCACGGTGGTGATCATGTGCCAGGAGGGCTACGCCTCCAGCTTGGCCGCGGCCAGCCTGATCAGCCTGGGCCGGCCGCACACCACCGATCTCGATGGTGGGTTCGCGGCCTGGAAGGCGGCGGGGCTTCCGACGCGTCCGCCCGCAACGCCCTAGCGGGACGGCGTTCGTTCGCGCGACGCCGTCTCAATCGCCGGGCTCAATCAGCCAGGCGCAGGCGGGCCGGCCCCTTGGTCATCCATCGATCGAGTCAGCGCGTCAGAAAGTCAGCGCGTCAACCCAGACCCTGTTGCTGCAACCAGGTCTGGGCCACGGCGGCCGGCGCCTCTTTCTGGGGACCGGTCACCAGGAGGTTCAACTTGGAGATCTGTGCCGTCGTGAGCTTGGCCGACACCTTGTTGATGGCGCTGGCCACCTGGGTCGAGTCCACCGAGGTGCGGATGACCGGGGTGATGTAGTCGGCCGCCTCCAGGTTCTTGTTGTCCTTGAGGGCGACGAAGTTGTTGGAGACCACATTGCCGTCACTGGAGAACAGCTCGACCACCTGGACCTCGCCGTTCTTGAGCGCGGCCACGCTGATCGGGCCGGCCTCGTCGGTGGCCTTGAAACTGGAGAACTTCAAGCCGTAGGTCTTCTCCAGGCCCGGCAGGCAGCCGGCGTTGGTCGGGCATTCGGGCGGGCCGCCGAGCACCAGCTTGGAGGCGACCGGCTTCAGGCTCGAGATGGTGGTCAGGTGGTACTTGCTGGCCGTGGCCTTGGTCACCACGAAGACGTTGGTGTCGAGGGCCGGGGCGGGCGTGAGCACGGTGACACCGGAGGGGTTCAGGCTCTTCTTCAGGCTCGGCACGGCCGTGGACAGGCTGTCGGCCACCGGGGTGGAGACGCCGTTGTTCAAGAAGTTGACCAGCGAGCCGGCGTAGTCGGCCTCGAGATCGATCTGCCCGCTCTTGATGGCGGGCACCACGATGGCCCGGGTGCCGGCGGCCGGCTCCACCGTCACCGGGTACCCGGCCTTCTTGAGGACGTCGCCGTAGAGGTTGGCCACGATGGCCTGCTCTTCGAAGTTGGTCGAGCCGATGATGATGGTCGGTTTCGAGGCCGCCGAAGCGACGGCCGAGGTGCTGAGGGTGACCAGCATGGTCAGCGCAACTGCTCCCATGAGAAGGCGGGTCAAGCGCATGAGCGGTCCTTTTCGTCGAGGGAATTGGAGTGGTGCTACCGGTACCCGTATTGCAATTTCGGCAAACCCTGTTTCGTCACACGACTGTAACGACGACCTAATCATGAGTAGGTCACTCAGGATTGTCAAGGTGGCAGGTCAACGTGGCAGGTCAGGCCGCCGCGGCCCCCTCGACGGCCGGCGCCGGGGCCAACATGTTCCCCGCTCGACGGTGATGGCGCAGCCCGGCCGGGGTGACCGCTCGTTGGAGCAGACCAAGAGCCACGGCGAAGAGGGCGGCCAGCAGGATGACCAGGAGCGAGGCGCAGAATGCCTCGACGCTGTTATTGCTGCTGAGGCCGGCCAACAGCGGCGTCCCCAGGTCCGAGTAGCTGACGTAGGCCGCCAGGGTGGACGTGGCCACCACCTCGATGGCCGCCGTGCGGATGCCGGCCACGATGAAGGGCAGCGCCAGCGGCAACTCCACCCGGCCCATGATCTGCCAACCCCTGAGCCCCATGGCCCGGGCGGCGTCGGTGACGTCGGCGTCCACTTCCCGGATCCCGACGTAGGTGTTGGTCAGGATGGGCGGCACGGCCAGCACCGTCAGCGCGATGAACGAGGCCAGGAAGCCGCCCCACTTCAGCGAGATCTGCGGACTGATGGCCAAGAGGGTCAGCAGGGCCAGGCTGGGCACGGCCCGGAAGGCGTTGGCCGCGTTCACCGCCACCAACGAACCGCGGCCGGTATGGCCCAAGACCACTCCGGCTCCCCCACCCAGCACGATGGCGACCACGATGACCGAGGCCGAGAGGATGAACTGGCGGTAGAAGAGCGTCGGGATGCCGGTCGGTCCGGTCCAGTTGGCCCCGTCGCCGAAGTAGTTCACCACCTGATGGAAGAAGTTCATGTCAGGCCCGCGCCGCGACGCGCCGGGTCGATCGGCTCCACGGGACGACCACCCGTTCGATGCAGGACCAGGCAGAGATCGAAGACGGCCGCCAGGGCGACCGCCAGCACCAGCGCCACGATGATGGGTGTGGTGAAGGCGGTGTTGAAGCCGTACTGGATGAGCTGGCCCAGCCCACCCAGCCCGATGAAGACCGTCACCGTCACCAGGCCCACCACGGTGGAGGTGGCCACGCGCAATCCGGCGAAGATGTAAGGCAGGGCCAGAGGGAGCTCGACCCGCCAGAGCGTGGCCGAGCGCGTGTTGCCCAGGGCCACCGACGCTTCGCGGGCTTCTTCCGGCACGGCGGCCAACCCGGCCAGCGTGTTCCACATCAAGATGAGCATGGTGTAGCCCACCAGCGCGATCTCGGCCGTGGTGTACGAGGCGATGTAGCCGGTGTAGGCGCCCACGATGGCGAAGAGCGCCACCGACGGGATGATGTACAGCAGGCTGGCGAAGCCGACCAGGGGTGCCCGGGTGATCGGGAAGCGCCAGGCCACCAGCGCCAGCGGGACCGACAGGCAGAGCCCGATAGCCACCGCAATGAGGGTGAGCTCGATGTGCTGCACGAGGTCGGCCTGGATCTCGGACCACTGTTGCGTGATGAAGCTCCACTGGATCACGTTGCCCAGCATCATTCCGGCGACGTTACCGGTCCCGGTGCCCGTGGCGCACCGTCCGCCCCCGGGCCAGACCCACCCCTTGCCAGTAGCGTTATGGCGCATGATCTCGCTCGATGCGGTGACCAAGCGCTACGACAACGGGCCAGCGGCCGTTGACGGACTCACCCTCGAGGTGGTCGACGGCGAGCTCTGCGTCCTGGTCGGGCCGTCGGGGTGTGGCAAGACCACCACCCTGCGGATGATCAATCGCCTCATCGAGCCTTCCGGCGGGCACATCTTCATTGACGGGCGCGACGTGCTCGGGATGAATGCGGTGGAGCTCCGTCGTGGCATCGGGTACGTGATCCAGCAGGGGGGGCTCTTCCCGCACCGCCGGGTCGAGGACAACGTGGCGGTCGTGCCCCGGCTGTTGGGGTGGGACAAGCAGAAGGTCAGAGACCGGGTGAGGGAGCTGCTGGACCTGGTCGGGCTCGATCACGATCAGTACGCCCGGCGCTATCCGCACGAGCTCTCCGGCGGTGAGCGGCAGCGCGTCGGCGTTGCCCGCGCCCTGGGGGCCGATCCGCCGGTGCTCCTCATGGACGAGCCATTCGGCGCGGTAGACCCCGTGACGCGCCAACGCCTGCAGAACCTGTTGCTCGATCTGCAGAAGGAGATCAAGAAGACCATCGTCATGGTCACCCACGACATCGACGAGGCGGCCAAGCTGGCCGATCGGATCGCGGTGCTGTCGGTGGGTGGCCACTTGGAGCAGTACGCCACCCCGCCCGAGATCCTCGGCCAACCAGGCACTCCGTTCGTGGCTGAGTTCGTCGGCGAGGATCGCGGCGTCAAGCGTCTGGCCGTGGTCGATGTCAAGGAAGACGATCTCGTCAATCCGCCGATCTGTCGGCCCAGTCAATCAATGGCCGACGTGGCCGAGATGGTGCATGGCACCGCCCAGGACTGGGCCATCACCCTCAGCGACGGCGTGGTCCAGGGATGGGTCAAGCCTGAACCCCCCTACGAAGGGACCGTCGGTGAGCACCTCCGGCCCTTCCCCGCCCGCATTCCCCTCGGCACCTCGCTGCGCGTGGCCCTGGCCGAACTGCTCCAGCATGACGCGCCGGCCATTCCCGTGTTCAACGGCAATCGCTACCTGGGGATGCTCACGTTCGAACGTCTGCACGCGGCGATGCGGCGGTCGTTGCCCGGGGATGGCGCCTGACCGACGGCGTGAGGCCACGGCGTCCAATCAGCGTGTGAGGCGCCAGGACGCAGAGGGTCCCGAGAGCGCTGCGGCACTCTTCAGTGTCCCGGTCGTCACATGTGAACCTTGGCGTACCTGAAGAACCCCGATCTCGGCGCCGCCCACGAGCGGCACGCTGAATGTGTTGAGCCGGGCCGTGACGGGAACGCTCAGGCCGGGCCAGCCGATCACGGTCAGCGGCCCGGCCACCGTGACCGGAGCCGACGCACCCCACGGTGCGGACAGCTCTCCGACAACGTGTCGGGCCGGGAAGACCGGAACGGCGTTGACCGCCAGCATCGCAGCCCTCACCAGTGCGTCGCCCGCGTCCACCGCAGCGGTATTGGGGCCATTCGGCCCGGACTGGCCGAGCACCGCCCCATAGAGGGTGACGGTCTGCCCGTTCACCGTCTTCTGGGCGGCGAAGAGGTAGCAGCCGTTCGTGGCCGTGTCCGATCCGGCCGCGATCCCGACGATGCCGTCCCGGCCCAAATCGAAATTGGGGTTGTAGCGGATCCCGGCTACCGGCAGGGTCGTCTCGCCGAGCGCCACGATCTGTTTGAAGACCGGGATCTCCATGGCCGCCTCGCCGAGGCGAATGAGGTCGCTCGGGGTGCTGACGGTGCCGGGATCCGCCCCGCTCGGATCCGTGACGTGGGTGTGGCCGAGGCCGAGGGCGCCGGCGGTGAGGTCCATCTTGGCGACGAAGGCCGACGTGGTCCCCGCGTCCCAGTAGGCGAGGAGCGTGGCCATGTCGTTGCCCGAGCCGACGAGGAGCCCTTCCAGCGCGTCGAGTTCGGTCAGGGTCTCGCCGGAGGTCACGGTGACCTCGGGCTCGCCCGCCACGCTGCCGGACTGGTATGCGGACAGCGTCTGGGGCGTCACCGAGATGGTGGGCCCGGAGTCGCCGCCGGTGGAGATGGGGTGATCCTTCAAGACGACGTAGGCCGTGAGCACTCCGGCGAGCCCGGCGATGGGTGCGGGCTCGGTTTCTCGGACATGCCCCAATGGGCCCAGACCCTGCACGCTCAGCGCCGCCTCGCCGGTGGGGGGCCATGGCAACGAAGGAGCTGTCCCTGGTATGCGCACGGGCGTCGTCAGTGCTGTCAGGGCAGGCGGGGACACAGGCCGAAGCCATTGCACCGCCCCCCCGACCACGAGGGCAACGACGAAGAGGACCACGAAGCCCACAATGAGGCGACGTTTGAGGCGCGCGGCGCGATCGGCAGCCATGATCTTGCGGTCCGCCTCGCTCGGCGGTGGGAGTTGGCGCCCAATCTCAGCCAGGCGCTCCTCAGTGGCCCGGCTGAACCCGTGCCGTCGGGCATGAGCAAGACGTCGTCGTTCGCCAGGCAGGTCGCTTCGGACCATCGGTTCGCACTCTATGGCCGCCCGATGCGCAGGTCACCGCGCCCAGGGATTCGCTTTCCCTCCCGGTTGGATCGCGGCTCGTACCCTGACCCTGAGACCGCCTGTCACCTCACCCGCTCCGCTGGTTGCTCAGCTCGCCAGGATCTTGGCCTTCTGCGCCTGGAACTCGTCTTCGCTCAGGACGCCCTGGGACTTGAGGTCGGCAAGCTTGCTGAGTTGGTCGGCGGTCGTGCTCCCGGATGTCCCCGCCGTCTGCTGCACGTACTGGTCGAATGCCTGCTGCTGCTGCGCCGCGTCACGCGCCGCTCGATCCCGCATCTTGCCGCCCCGTGCGATCAGGTACACGAAGACACCGAGGAAGGGCAGGATGATGATGAAGATCACCCACAGCGCCTTGGCCCAACCGCCCAGGTCGTGGCTGCGGAAGATGTCCATGAACACCATGATCAGCAGCCAGATCCAGATGATGAAGAGGAAGAAGTACAACATCGTCAGGAAGAAATCGAGAATCGGGTATCGGTAGGTGGCGAGAAGCATTCATCCTCCTTGTTTTGCGCGATCTCTCATCAAAAGTTACTCCAACTACGGCACACGCTACGGGCATTTATTCCGCTATGTCCCAGCTTTTTCCCAGCATTTGGACTGGGTTTTTTGGAGCTCCGAGTGAGAGTCGTCCTGCTGGCTCGCCGACCCATTGGACACTGGCGCGGCGGAATGCTCACCCTGCGTCCGACCGGGTCCTTACGCATGGCCCAGCGTGGTGAGGTCGTACGCTCGAGCGGTTGCTGACCGCTGACGAAGAAGCCGGAGGTGCCGGCGACCTCACCCACGGAGTCGCCGGCACCATCGACGGTGCGCTTACGCCGCCACCTCTTCCCGCTGGCCATAAGCCGCCAGGGCGTAAATGACGAAGAAGCAGATCCCGATGTAGGTGAGCGACCAGATCGGGTAGTACGGCATCCACCAGATGGCACTGATACCCAAAATGGCGGCGGCAAAAATGCCGATCCAGCGGGATACCTGTGACTGCACCATGACGCCGAAGCCAGCCAGAATCAAGATGATGCCAACAGCGAGATACACCCAGGCGTAGGTCTTCAAGGTGTGGCCGAAGAGGGCCGCCTCCAAGTTGGAAGGAAGCACCCCGTGGTATCTGAAGGCCCAGATCGAGTCGAAGATTCGCATCACCCCGGCTACCAAAAGCGCTATTCCTGCGAATATTGTCCAACCGTTGCCGCTTTCGTTCATGATTCACACTCCTGTCATGAAGCACCAATACTGTCGTGGCGAGTCGCAAATACTGTGCCGGCGAAATTGTAAAGCACAACCATTCAGGGCGCGTGGATCACCGCCTGGCTCTCTGGCAACTCCGCCTCGCTGGATCAAGGGCGAAGACGCACCAGGAATGCTCACCAGGGATCAAATGCCTTCGATTGCCTCCAGGCGACCGGACTTCACGGCGCCGACGAAGGCCTGGTAGTCGCGCTCGTTCTGGTCGGCGTAGCGCAGTGAGAAGTCCGTGATCGAGCGGTCGAACTTGTCGCTCTTGCCGAGGTAGGCCGCCAGTGCCACTGCGTCCCCCGAGCGGGCGTGGGCCCGGGCCAGGGTCCAGCCGCAGATGCCGGCGTAGAACTCGAGCATGAACGGGGTCATCGTCTCCACCACGGCCGAGCCCTTCATGTCACGCAGCTGGCGCCAGTAGAGGTGGCGATTGGCCTCGGCCCCTTTGCTCCAACCCAGGTAGATGTCGCTGGCCGCCTGTATGAGGCGCTGCCCCTGGACCACGCGTTCGCCGGGCTCTTTGAACTTGCTCTTGGGCAGGTGGTCCTCGAGCACCGAGGCCGTCGCCTCCTTGACCTGGAGGAACAGCGGATCCTGCTCGTCACGGCCCTGGAGCAACACGATGAACGCCCGGGTGCCGACACTGCCCACTCCCACCACCTTGCGGGCCATGTCGACGATCTCGAAGCGCTCCAGGAGGTGACGGCGATCCTCCTGGAGGGTGGCCCGATAGGCACGGAACTGGTTGTGGAGTATCTCTTGGAGCTCGTCGCCTGAGTACCCGTACATGGCCTCGAGGTCGCGCGCCGGGATGACCACCGGTGGCTGGCTCACGATCCGGTACCGGCCATCGACGACCTCGGCCAGCTTCGACAAGGCCTGGAGGCTGTCGCGTGTGTGGGCCTTGGTCGCGGCCTTCTGAGCCCTTTGCGCGCCCTTCTTGACCTGGGCGGCGGCCTGCTTGGTTTTTGCTCCCTTGGTCAGGGTGCCGATCGCGTCCATGAATTCCTCGTTCGGTCAACCGGGCGTACCAGATGTCCATGTTGCCCATCTGGGCGAACTCGAACACGGCTTCTCGGTAGGCCTTCACCGCGGCAAGCGTCGCCGCGGTAGAATCGGCGGCGCTGAACCCGTTGTTGCGGGCCGCGATGGTGAAGCTCGCGGCCATGCGCTTCACGTCGTATTCAAAGGGCCCGGGCAGTGTCTCATCGAAGTCGTTCAGGTCAAACAACAGAGTTCGTTCGGGTGAAGCGAACCCGCCGAAGTTCGAGAGGTGCGCGTCGCCGCAGAGCTGGACGTCGAGGCCGGCCGTGGGGGAATCTCGCAGGTCGGAGGCCATGATCTTGGCCGCACCCCGGTAGAAGGTGAACGGTGAGGCCATCATCCGACCGTGACGTACGGGCACGAGATCCGGCTCTCGGGTGAGGTTCTGCGCCTCGAGCAACCCCACCGGGTCGGAGCGGTCAACGGCCGGTACCCAGCCGCTGTGGCCGATCAGCGGCGATCGTTCACGGGCGTTCTTGCCCTTGGCCCGACGCTCGTCCACACTCAGGTGCCGGATCTTCATTGCGGCCATGGTTGATCCCTTCTCCCTCTGTCTCCCGGGCTCATCGATCTCCTACTCGTCCCCGGCGTTACTGCCCTCGATGCTTTTGCGCTGGCCGGCCCGGCCGCTGGCTATACCGACCAGGTCGCCCACGTGCACCTCTCGAGCCCGGCGGCGTGTCGCCTCCTCGAGGTTGCCCTCGGGGACGAGGAGGCGCAGGCCCAACGGGTGGATGGCGAAGTCGAGCGGTGTGGCCAGCTCGAGGGCTTCGCCGTCGACACCGACGAAGGCCTGCCCCGATCGCGAGCGGACCTCGAACCGCTCGGTCGCGAAGCGCAAGGCATGGCGACTCCGCCCCTGACGGCCTGCCAGCATGGCGGTGACGACGGCCGTCGCTTCGGTTCCCGAGCCGGCAGCCACCGCGAACACCCCGAGCTGACCACTGTCGAGGCGCAGGCGTTGTGAGACATCGGGAGAGGGCCCGAGCACGTATTGATTGTTCGACACCTGGATGACGAGCGATCCGTCGACCTCCGAGCCGTCCGGAGCCGTGAACTGCAAGTCGAATGGTTTGTCCGACTGCCCCAGCAGCTCCGGCAGCAGGGTGCTCGACGTTTCGAGCTTCGCCTCTCGGTACCCCTCTTGTTGGACGATGGTGGCGTAGACCCCGAGCGACACGTTGTTGACGAAGAGGCGGCCGTTCACCGTTGCGAAGTCGACCCGCCGCTCCAGGCCGTCCCGGAAGGAGTCCATGCTCTTCCGCGGGTCGTCGCGCTCGAGGCCGAGGTCGAGAGCGAAGTGGTTCCGGGTTCCGGCCGAGACGCACACGAACGGGATGTCGTATTCGATCGCAATCGACGCCACGAGCGCCTGGGAGCCGTCGCCGCCCGCCATGCCCAGGCAATCGGCTCCCCGCTCGATGGCGTCCCGGGCGAGCTGCTCGAGGTCGAGGCCCCGGTCCAGGAGCACCGTCTCGACGCCCAGCGACGTCGCCAGATCGACCAGCCCGAACTTCTCGACCTTGCCGCCGCCGGACCACGGATTGCAGATGAGCACCGGGCGCGACGGGGGCGGGCGTCGGCGGAACGGCACCGCCGCCGTGGTGCGAATGGTTGCAAGCATGGCGGCCCGTCCGGCCGACACACCGACGGCCAATATGCCCGCGACCACGATCAACCGAACGAGCACTTGTTCTCCGCCGACGCCCGCCCACACGAGGGCGGCGGCCATCACACCGATGCCGGCGACCAACCCGGCTGCCCCAGCCACCCGTCGGTGTCTCCGGCCGGTCAGGAACCACCACGCGCCGCCGATCGAGATGGCGGCACCGGCCAGTCCGAGGAAGACGTAGCCCGCGCTCCGGAGCAGGAAGACGATGACCGCGGCCACCAGGGCGCACAGGGCGAGGAGGGCAGCGACCGCCAAGATCCGGGCGCGACCGGATACCCCGAGGCCGGCCCGACCGGCCGATCCGGCCGGTCGCACCGGCCCGCCTGAGCCGAGTGGAGATGGAGCGTCCTTCATGGCGGAACCCTTCCCTTCGCAAATCGTCCGGCGCTCTCATCATGGCTCGGTCGCCACCGGCCATGACGGGCTGTACTCGGCAGCCCGGAGCGCAGACGTCACCAGGTGGAGCCGTCGACCGCCCACCGGACCCAGCCGTGGCCAGTCGAGGACCGGTGCGGAGGGGTCCAGACCCATCCCTCAGTCTCACTTCTCGGGTGATGGGCGCCGGCCGTCGGCATCATCCGCCAACCGGACGAAGGCCTCCACCGCCGATTCGATGGTTGGATAGAAGTGGCCAGGATCGATCGTCCGGGTGAGCTCGTACCGTTGGATCTTCTCCCTGACGGGGTCCTTCAGCTCGGCAAACACCAAGGAAATACCTCGGCCGTTGAGATCCCTGTCCAGCTCCTCAAGCATGTCGGCTGCCGTCGTGTCGACATCTGTGATCGGCTCGGCCGCCACCACGATCCAGCGGGGCGGTGGATCCTCGGCAGCCAGCGCGCGGACCTGCTCACGAAAGGATCGAGCGTTCGCAAACAGCAGCGGAGCGTCGAAGCGAAGGATCCTCAGGCCTTCGATCGTCCTCGCCCCGTGGTGCATGCGGGTGTCGTGGTACCCGGGAAGCACGTCGACCTGCCCGAGCGTCGTGCTGTAGGGCCACCACGCCCGCCGGAAGACGTTGAGGATGGACAGCAGGACGGCCAGGGCGATGCCGGGAAGCACGCCGAGGATGGCAACGCCGAGGAAGGCTGCTATGGAGAGGGCGAACTCGGTCCGGCGCACCAGCCAGAGTCGTCTCATGCCGGCCACATCGGCCAGCGAAAGAGCGGCCGCGATCACCACCGCCGCCAGAGTGGGCTGGGGTAGGTTACGAAGCAGCCCCGGGACGGCGAGCAGCATCACGATGATGGCACCCGCGCCCACCAGACCGGCCACCTGGGTCTTCGCCCCCGACTGCTCGGCGACGGCGGTCCGGGACCCGCTGGTGCTCACGGCGAATCCTTGGAACAGCCCGGCTGCGATGTTGGCACCGCCGATCCCGATCATCTCCTGATTCGCCCGGACCTCGTCGCCGCTGCGGGCCGCAAAGGCCGAGGCGGTGGAGATGGTATCGGTGAGAGCGACGAGAGCGATGCCGAATGCACCCCCGACGAGGAGGGGGAAGTCCGAAATCGGGAAGCTCGGGATGGTGAAGGGCGGGAAACCCTTCGGCAGGGTTCCCACGAGCGAGACGCCTCGACTCTGGAGATCGAACGCCACGGCAGCACTAATCGACAGGACCACGGCGACCAGGACCCCGGGTATCTTCGGCAGCCACCGCTGGAGCACGAGGATCACCACCAGGCCTGATGACCCGACGAGCAGGGCGTCGACGACCGTCTCGCCGGACGTGACACCGTGAACGAATCCCCGGATGTCCCCGATCAGGTTGTCGGAGCTGACCGAAAACCCGAAGAGCTTCGGCAGCTGGCCCACGACGATGGTGAGCGCAAGCCCGGTCATATACCCGATCTGGGTCGGCTTCGAGAGTAGGTCGGCCACGAACCCCAGCCGGGCCAGCCCGGCCAGGACCATGATCACGCCGACCAGGATGGCGAGCATCGAGGCCAGTGCGATGGCTCGCTCGGGACTGCCACCGGCTCCGACCAGGGGGAGGATCGTGGCGGCGATCATCGGTCCGAGTGAGGAGTCGGGGCCGAGCACGAGGATCCGGGATGGTCCCAAGACGGCGTACCCGGCAAGGCAGAGGATGGTGGTGTAGAGGCCGGTGATGGCCGGCAGTCCGGCCAGCTCGGCGTACGCCATCCCCTGCGGGACGAGGAGGGCAGTGAGCACAAGGCCGGCGACGAGGTCCTTCGGCAGCCAACGGTGCTCGTATGTGCGGATCAGATCCAGACCGGGAACGCGTGTTGTGACCCATTCGAGGTTCACGCCGTCACCGGCTTGCTCTGCCCTCTCACGTCCGCACCCAGCAGCGTACGATACGCAAGGCAGTGAGACATTTCTTGCTAGCGAGACCGGTCGAGCGCCTCCATGTGTGGGCGGCGCGCACCGCACTGCTGGTGGCCGGGATCGGCCTCGCCCTCTTCGCCAGTGCTGCGCTACTCGTGCATGGTGGCGCACCGGCGTGGGACACCCAGGCGTTCCGGGCTCTCAACGCTGTCAGCCCAGGGCTTGCCGCGTGGCTGACACCGATCACCAAGCTGTTCTTACCGGCCGGCATTGCCGTGGCGGCGGCGATCGCCGCGCTCTTCAGCTTTGTTCGGACGCGCAGCCTGTGGCCGATCGCGTTCAGTGCCGGCGCGGCGGCGATCGCCTGGGCCCTGGCAAACCTGGCCAAGCACGCCGCCAGCCGTCCCCGGCCGTACACAGTCGTCGCGGACGCCGTCTTGCGTCAACAGCCTGCACATGGCTCCAGCTTTCCCTCGAGTCATACCACGGTGGCACTGGCGGTCACTATCGCTCTAGTGGCGTTCCTCCCGCGTTGGGGGGCCGTCGTGGCGATCGCCTATGCCGTCGTGCTCGGGTGGTCTCGGATCTACCTCGGCGTGCACTACCCGCTCGACGTCGTCGCCGGCATGGGCATCGGGTGCGCCGTAGGAGGACTCACCGTTCTGCTCGAACGGGTGGTTCTGCTCCGCCCACCCTCTACGCCAGCGTCCCCTCACCGCGCTGCAGCCAACTAGCGTCAACCGGTTGCACGCAATCAGAACGGAGTCGGTATGTAGCGCAGTGGCAGATGCGAAGCGACGTGGTCGGATGAGACCGTTCGCTTCGGCAAGGTGACGGCGGGCGGCTCGAGCGACTCGTAGTCGATCTGGCCGAGGAGGTGGCTGATGATGTTCAGCCGTCCCCGCTTCTTGTCGTCGGTGTGTGCGATGAACCACGGTGCCCAGGCCGTGTCGGTGGAGGCGAACATGGCGTCCCTGGCCCTGGAGTAGTCGTCCCACCGGCTGTAAGACTTCAAGTCCATGTCGGACAGCTTCCAGATCTTGCGGGGATCGTGGATGCGGCTCTCCAGCCGGCGGGTCTGCTCGTCGGCGCTGACCTCGAGCCAATACTTGAGCAGCAGGATCCCCGAATCGACCATGGCCTTCTCGACGATCGGGACCAGATCGAGGAAGCGTCGCGACTCCTCGGGCGTGCAGAAGCCCATGACCGGTTCGACACCGGCGCGGTTGTACCAGCTGCGGTCGAAGATCACGACCTCTCCTGCCGCGGGTAGATGTGCCATGTACCGCTGAATGTACATCTGAGAGCGCTCGCGCTCGGTGGGGGTCGGGAGGGCCACGACGCGGAACACGCGGGGGCTGACGCGCTCGGTGATCCGCTTGATCGTGCCTCCCTTGCCGGCGGTGTCCCGGCCCTCGAACACGATGCAGATCTTCGCCCCGGACTTCTTGACCCACTCCTGCATCGCCACCAGTTCGGCGTGGAGTGACCTCATGTGTTCCTCGTACTCCTTCTTCTTCATCTTCCCAGGCGCGCCCTCCGCATGCCCCTCCGCATGCCCCTCTGCGATGTCCTCCGGCCGGTACCCGGGTGTCGGGTCCGTCCCTGCGCTGTGCTTCTTCTTCGCCATAACGGTCATCCCCCCTTAGGTTGATCTCGACTCCGGGCCGTCCGCCCGAGTGCCCCTCGTCGACGTGCGATCCACTTGCCCGCCTCCCAGCTGACCAGCACCGCGAGGGCCATGAGAAGGCCCAGTCCCCATTGGCCCGCCGTCAATTGGGTGGTCCCCAGCACACGCTGCAGGAAATCCGCTTGGGTGACGAGAAATGCGCCGGCCACCTCGGCGACCGCGATGAGGTTCATCCTCGGGCTGTTGAAGGTGTCCATGGAGAAGACCGAGTCCGTCTCGCTGCGGGCCTCGAAGGCGGCGACCACCAGCATCAACGAGAACGCGACCAGGCCGATCGATTGGCCCTTGACCGTGCTGTCCAAGAGGTTGGTGCCGACCACGATCATCCCGAGGTTCGCGCTGGCGACGAACAGTCCGACCAGTCCACAGGTGACCATGACTCCGGGGGTGAGAATCGATTGTCCCCGGGCTCGCGGCCGCCGCTGCATCAGGCCTGGGCTCTCCTCGTCGAATCCGAGGGCGACGCCGAAGGGGGCGTTGACGAGGAAATTGATCCACAGGATCTGGGGCGGCGTGAACGGTTCGCCACCCGCGATGTTGAGCAACGTCGCGCCCAAGAATGTAAGGACGAACGCGACGAGCTCGAGCAGCACGAACCGGATGTACTTGTTCAGATTGTCATACAGCTTTCGTCCCTGTTGAACTGCGTAGACGATGGTGGAGAAGTTGTCGTCGGAGAGCACCATGCGGCCGGCATTCTTCGCCACCTCCGTACCGCTTCCCATGGCCACACCGATGTCCGCCGCCTTGATGGCGGGCGCATCATTCACGCCGTCACCGGTCATGGCGACGACGTGGCCCTTCTTCTTGAGAGTCTCGGCGAGTAGCACCTTGTGCTCGGGAGCCACTCGCCCGACGACGCCGATCTGGTCGATCTTGTCGAGTCGCTGCAGGTCGGAAAGGGCGGCGAAGTCGGCCCCGAGGATCGCGTCGCCCGGGATGTCGAGCTGCCGGGCGATCGCGGCCCCCGTGACCACGTCGTCACCCGTCACCATCCGAACCCGGATGTGCGCTGCCTTGGCGTTGGCCACGGCCGCCTTCGACTCTGCCCGGGGTGGGTCGACCATCCCGACCAGGCTGGTCATCTGCAGGTCCTGGATATATGAGAGCAGGTCGCGGTCCGGGTCGAACGCTGCAGCGTGCAGATCCCGAAAAGCACCCGCCATCACCCGGAGACCCGCCTCACCCATGCGCGTCGCGTGGCGATCGGCTGCAGCCTTGAGCGTTTCGTCCCAGGCGATGGTCTCTCCGTTGGCGAGTGCGGTTGCCGCCAGCGCCGTGACTGCCGGCGCTGCACCCTTGACGAAACAACGCACGATGTCGTTGCCGGATGTGTCCTTGGCCCGATGGAAGGTGGCCATCAGCTTGTAACTCGGGTCGAACGGCAGCGTGGCAAGGCGGGGGAACTCCTCACGTGTGGCTTCGATTGACATGCCTGCCTTGTGGGCCAGTACGAGCAGCGCCCCTTCCGTCGGATCGCCGACCACCCGACCGTCAACCAGGTTCGCGTCGTTAGCGATCACGTAGGGGAGGATCGCATCGTCAATCGTGTCCGTCTTCCCGGCGGGATGGCTGACCCTTCCTTCGAGGCTGTAGCCGGTCCCGCTGATCTCGTATCTGTCGGTCGGGTCGACGACCTCGACCGCCGTCATCTGGTTCATGGTGAGCGTGCCGGTCTTGTCCGAGTTGATCGCCGAGGTGAATCCGAGCGTCTCGACCGAGGGGAGGTCCTTGACGATCGCCTTCCGCTTGGCCAATTCGACGCTGCCCAGCGAGAGCACGACTTGAACAACCATCGGCAGAGCGAGTGGAATGGCTGCGATCGCCAGCGCCACGGCGGTGTCGAAGAGTGTGGTCCAGGACTGCCCCCGGCTGAGCCCCAGGGCGAACATCACCAGCATCGTGAAGCCTGCCGCGCTCACGATCCACAGGGTCAGGGTGTTCATCTGCTTTGTGAGCGGCGTCTCCTCCTGGGCGGTGGCTGACAGCATGTGAGCGATCTTGCCCACCTGCGAGTCGCTGCCCGCCCCGGTCACGATCACGATCCCGCTTCCGTGGGTGACTGGGGTGTGCATGAACGCCATGTTCGATTGTTCCCCCGGCCCTAGGTCGCCGGAGAGAGTCGTTGCCTCCTTCGCAGCAGGGACGCTCTCCCCCGTCAACGCCGACTCGTCGATCTGCAGCGCGCTCGCATTGCAGATCCGCCCATCAGCCGGAACTTCGTCACCCGCCGAGATGAGGAGGATGTCACCGACGACGACGTCCTCCGCTGGAATGACTGCCTCTGTCCCGTCGCGACGGACTCGCGCTGTCGACTTCATCATCGACTGCAGTGCGTTCATGGCGCTCTCGGCCTTCCCTGCTTGGCGCAAGCCGACCAGAGCGTTGAAGAGCGAGATCACGATGAGCACGATGGCCGTGCTCCATTGCTTGATCGCCAGCGACACGATCGACGCGCCGACCAGGATCAGCTGCATGAAACTCGTGTACTGGCTCAGCAAGCGGTGGAGGGCTGAGGGTGGCGTCTCGACAGGCAACGAATTCGGGCCATCTCGTTCGAGTCGGGCCGCCGCCTCCTGGCTGGTGAGCCCCGACTCGACATCGACGGCCAAACGGCCGGCAATCTCGCTGGCGCCGAACGAATACCAGAGCTCGTCATTTGCGGCCAAGGGGCCACCCATCTCGCCCGTTGTTGCCACCCCTACTCCCTTCGATTCATCCTTGCCCATTCCGACATTGGCGCGAGAGCCGTGACGCCGTTTCGCTACTCGCCTGGTTCCTGGCTCGTCGCATACTCTATGGCGGTGAACTGGAAGTCGTCTTGAGGCGAATGCGGTGTCGCTCTCTGACGACTCTTGATGGTGTCGACCTGGTTGCGGACAACCGTGACGTGCAGGGTTGCCGCTCTGATACTGCGATGACCCGGTGGATCGGAGTGCCTTGGTCACGAGAGCACCAAGTGTTCGATTCGACCCAGCCATGAGCCGCGAACGTCTGGGAGGCGGCCAGAGTCGAGAAGGGAGGCACCGATGGATCACATGCGGGCGATTCGGGACTGCCCGGCGTGCGGTAGCAGAGGTGTCACACCTGATCCTGCGTTTCGACGGGTCTGATTCGAACGGACTGCGCTGGCACTGCCGGCTCCGTCGGTACGAATCGTCTGACACCAATCAATCAAGGAATCAGTTCGTGCTCGATCACTTCAGAATCGAGCCGATCCGAATCTCTGAGCTCCTGGGAGCGACGACTCAACCTCGATCGGTGATGTGAGGGGCTGATGGCTGGAGTTGGTACGGCGAGCCAGAACCGTTGGCACCTCGTCCCGATTGTCGGATGGATCCGATCGTACGATCGTCGCTGGCTCCGGGGGGACCTCATCGCAGGGATCGCCGTCGCTGCCCTGATCGTTCCGAAGAATCTCGGCTACGCCGGAATCGCCGGCATCCCGTTGCAGAATGGTCTCTACGCCGCTGCTGCCGGGGCGATCCTCTACGCGGTGTTCGGGACGAGTCGTCAGATCTCGACAGGGCCGAGCTCTGGATTGGCCGCCGTGGCCGCGAGTGCTGTTGTGGCGGCGAAGCTCACCGGGACCACGAACGCGGCGACCTTCGTGGCCACCATCACGCTTGCATCCGGAGTGCTTTTTCTGTTGCTCGCCGTTTTGAAGATGGGATGGATTGCGCAGTTCCTGTCCCGCGCCGTCGTGACCGGCTTCCTCTTTGGTGCGGCTATCGACGTGGTCATCGGGGAGCTCCCGAAGCTCACTGGGACGGACACCTCAGGCTCCAACCCGATCCAAGAACTGCGATCGTGGTTCGGTTCGCTCGCTGACGTCAGTTTGACAACCTTGCTCGTCGGGGCAGTGTCACTCTTGGTGGTCTTCGGATTGCGCAAGGTCGCACCTCGCATCCCTGGAGCGCTGGTGCTGGTTGTCGGGGGTCTTTTGGCCTCGAAGATATTTGACCTCGGTGCCCACGGGGTCGCCTTGGTGGGCCACGTGCCGAGGGGTTTGCCGACTCCTGCGCTCCCAAGTTGGCAACTGATCACAAACCATGCGAGCACGATCTCGCTAGCGGCGGTGGCGCTGGTGCTTATCGGGTTCTCGCAGACCGCCGGCGATTCGAGGTCCTTTGCAGCCAAGCACCACTATCACATCGACATCAACCAAGAATCGGTGGCTCAGGGGATGGCGAACGTAGGTGCCGGCGTGTTCCAGGGGATGCCAGTCTCAACCAGCTTGTCGGCGAGCTCCTTGAATGATCACACGGGTGCTCGCTCAGGCCTCGCCTCGCTTACCTCCGGGGTCATCGTGCTCCTCACGCTTCTTGTGCTCGCCCCACTTTTTTCTTCGTTGCCCAAGCCCGTGCTGGCCGCATTGATCATCGAAGCGGTGGTGATGGGAATGATGGACGTGCCGGAGATGCGCCGCCTCGCCAAGGTACAGCGCTTCGATTTTTGGATCGCAATCGCAGCCATCATGGGAACACTCCTGTTTGGTGTTCTTGCTGGGGTGCTGATCGGGATCGGACTCTCGCTTCTTTGGCTCATCTCGGTTGCGACCCGTCCCCCGATGCCCTTGCTCGGAAGACAGTCGGGTACGCAGGTCTTCCGGGAACTCGACGAGTATCCAGCCGACGAACAGTTCCGAGGGGTCGTTGTCCTGCGGCTGGACGGTGGTTTGTTCTTTGCCACTTCCGACGCACTTGAGGACCGAGTCCGGGAAGTCGCGATGTCAACACCTGACATCACCGGAATCGTGCTCGACTGTGAGGGAATCGACTTCATCGACTCGCAGGGGTCGGCGAAGATGCGCGAGATTTTCGGTCTCACACAACACGCTGGTGTGACGCTGCACCTTGCTCGCGTAAAGCCAACCGTATTGGAGCTGCTCAGGCGCGACGGGGTCATCGATTGCATCGGTGACGACAGGATCCACGGAAATGTCTACCGAGCCGTGGAGGCGGAGGTCGGGCACGCCAAGAGCGCCACGGAGTCCCCAATCGCCGACGACGAGGACGTAGGGTAAAGGGCGAAGCTATGCCACCGTCGCAAACGAGGACCGAGGCACCGTCATTGCGGCGGATGCTCATTCCATTGGCACTGGCGCAGTTCATCTGCAGCTTCGCCGGGTCGAACATGAACGTCATGATCAATGACATCAGCCACGACCTGAACACCACGGTCGAGGGAGTTCAGGTGGCAATCACGCTGTTCCTTTTGGTCATGGCGGCTCTCATGATTCCCGGGGGCAAGCTGACCGATCGTTGGGGTCGGAAGCGGTGCTTCACGCTGGGACTCTCAATCTATGCCGTCGGTGCACTGCTCAGCGCAGTCTCTCCGAACCTTGCCGTCCTGATCCTGGGGAACTCGATTCTCGAAGGTGTGGGGACGGCGTTGTTGATACCGCCCGTCTACATCCTTACGACCATGCTGTTCCACGATCTCAAGTCGCGGGCTCAGGCTTTCGGTGTGATCAGTGGGATGGGTGGAGTGGGCGCAGCCACCGGACCGCTGATTGGAGGTCTCATTACAACGGCGATCAGCTGGCGAGTGTCCTTTCTCTTCCAGGCCGTCGTCGTTGCAATCATCGTGGTTCTCAGCCGCAGCATTCGAGATCCGTTGCCGCCGGATCCCACGCGCCCCTTCGACATCGTGGGTGCGATCCTCTCTGCCACAGGCCTGGTGGTACTTGTCATGGGAATCCTGGCGGCCGACAAGAACGTCGCGGTTGCGGTACTCCTTCTCGCATTGGGCGCGTCCGTCATCGGTGGGTTCTTTGTTTGGGTCCGCGCTCGGGAGCGTCGCGGAATGGAACCACTGTTGTCGACCAAGCTCTTCCACAACCGCATATCGAACCTCGGCCTCGTGACCCAAAACGTGCAGTGGCTGATGCTCATGGGAACTTCGTTTGTTGTGTCCGCCTACCTCCAGGTCATCAGGGGGTACAACGCGATTCAAACCGGTGTGATCTTCACCGCAGCTACCCTTGGCATCCTTGCCTCGTCGCTCGTCGCTGGCCGTCTGGCCAAACGGTTCCGACAGCGAGCGCTCATTTTCACTGGGTTCGTGACGACTATCGCAGGCGTCGCTTTCCTCCTTGCGATCGTGAAACATTCCCCCAGTGCCTGGTCCTTTGCCCCTGGATTGTTGCTTATCGGGTTGGGCCTTGGTGTGATGCTGACGCCGTCGGTCAACATGGTGCAGTCCGCCTTTCCGGAGACACAGCAAGGAGAGATCTCCGGCCTCTCTCGGAGTGTGTCCAATCTCGGATCGTGCCTCGGCACAGCGATCGCCGGCACCATACTGGTCTCAGGTCTTACCACCCCGACGAAGTCCTACGCCCTCGCAATGATCGCGGTGGCGATCATTGGGCTCGTCGGTTTGGGCGCGACGGCCTTTCTTCCAAAGCAGAATCCCGCTCAAGCGAGTCCTGAGAGCGCGTGACGATGCCAGCGATCATCATTCCGCCGGCTAGGTTGTCTCGTCGGCATGCTGCTCGGATCGGTGAGTGGATACTGCGTGTCGACTGCAACATGTCCGGTTCTCGTGGTTCGTGAGGAACGGGAGCGATGGAAACGAGATCGGTCGGCCGATCGATGTCTCTGAGGTGGCGTCCATCACTTCCCTCCGATCGGTACCTCTCAGCGTCGGGACTGCCGCCGGCGTGAACCGATTGCGCAGCGGTCGTGCAATCTCAGAGCGGTGATCGGATCCTTGTGAAACGGGCATGGGATGGCCACGGACTAGGAGCGCCGCACTTCCCATGACCCACAGTCTGGACACCGCGGCACTTGCGACCGCAGCAGCCTGCATCGTTCTCTGGTCGGTCCTTTCGGCCCGACTCGAACGGCTCTACATCAGTGCACCGATCGCCCTTTTGGTGATGGGGTTGGTTGCCACCCACGGCCCGCTGGCAATCATCCACTTCAACCCACACTCATCGACGGTCCGTTCGCTCGCCGAGGTCACCCTCGCGCTCGTGCTGTTCACCGATGCGTCACGGGTCAACATCAACGAACTCCGGCGCGACATCGGCCTGCCCGTCAGACTTCTGGCCCTCGGCTTGCCGCTCACCATCGGCGTCGGCACGGCCACGGCATTTGCAATCGTTCCAGGTGTGTCCTGGTGGGTGGCCGCCACCATCGGCGCAATCGTTGCCCCAACAGATGCCGCGCTGGGTGCTTCGATCATCGGTGATACGCGAATACCGAACCGAATCCGGCGTCTCCTGAACGTCGAGAGTGGGCTCAACGATGGGATCGCTACCCCTTTCGTCAACGTTTTCCTGGCTGGTGCGGTCGCCACCGAAGTCACCCATTCGACATCTGTGCTCACTGCCGCCGGTGACCTCCTGATCGGCGCTGGGATCGGCGCTGGTGTCGGACTGGTTGGTGGGTGGGTGCTGACCCGTGCCGCAGCTGGGAAATGGAGCGCACCGGGATTCCGTCCGCTGGCCGCGCTGGGCCTGGCATTCTTCGCTTACAGCTCGGCGATTGAGGCACACGGTAACGGCTTCATCGCTGCGTTCATCGGGGGGATGGCCTTCGGCAGCGTGGTGCGACCCGATCTCGAATCCACGGTGTCATTTACCGAGGAGACCGGTGGTTTGCTCTCTCTGGTGGTTTGGCTCATTTTCGGTGCGGCAATGGTCGTCCCCGGCTTCACGCATGCGACCTGGTCGGACTATCTGTTCGCGCTCCTCGCCCTGACGGTCGTGCGGATGGTGCCAGTGGCCCTGTCGCTGCTGGGCTCTGGGCTCGACCGATTCACCGTGGGATTTGTCGGATGGTTTGGGCCACGGGGACTGGCGTCGGTGGTGTTCGGTCTGATCGCATACGACAGCCTCGCTCCGACCGAAGCTGCCCATGTCCTTTCAGTGGTCACGGTGACGATTACCTTGAGCGTCCTCGCTCATGGGCTCTCGGCGTCGCCGTTGGCAGCCCGGTATGGATCATTTGCCCGCACCCTCCTCGGACACATGCCCGAGCATGCGAGTACACCCTCGATGCGCGCCCGGAGCAGCCTGGGCAGTCGTATCGCTCACAGTCCTTAAGTGGTAGACGCACGGTTCGCTCGGATCAGATCGTGGCCCCCATTCTCGAGACCGTTTGGCTTCCCTCTGCCCTGTCGTCGAAGGGATCGGGGGTCCCGGCCTTCACCTAGCGACTTCCTCTGAACGAGGGTTCGGCCCGCTCACAACTGGAAGGTGGCTGCCTCGACGGAGGTTTGGTCGACAAGGGCGCCCCGGTTCTGTCGGTATCCCCTTGCTGGGTGGATTCTGGTCGTATCGCTCTCTCAACGCATTCGGCCGAGGCACGCGTTATTCGCTTTTAGTCGATCTTCCCGGCGGGTACCACCCACGCACACGCCTGCCCGGTTGCCCGGGAGATGTGATCAAAGTCGCTGTCGTAGTGCAGGACGACGAGACCACGATCCTCGGCCGCTGCAGCAACGAGCAGATCTGGAACCTTGCGACCTTTATGCCCGTGTTCAGCCAATAGCCGCTGGACCTGTCGCGCTCTACGGAAGTGACGTTCCGTGGTCTCGACGAGCGCAAAAGAACTGATGGCGTCGGCCAACCGATCCCACTCCGCGCCATTTCGGGCGGAGAAGCCGATCTCGAGGTCAGACATGCCGGTGCGAGCAGCAGCACGGTCCAGCAAGAGGGGCTCGAGTACGGAGCGAACCTCTGGTTGGGCAACCCTCGTGAGGACACTCGTGTCGACGAGGTGGGTCAGCGCCATGCTTCGGATCGATCAGCTAACGGAACCTGGGTCAACGAATCCAACGCTCGGTCAACCGCTTCTTGCCGCGAGCCACCGGCACGCCGAAGGGCTTCATTGACGGTGTCCTTGATTGTGCCTGTACCCAAACGCTCTTTCGCCGCGTCCAACGCGTTGTCGTCAATGTCGACCAGCCTCTTGCTCATGACCTAAGTATATACCCTGGCGAGGTGATATATACGCGGCCCGCTTAAGCCGGGTCAGCGCACTGCGGTCGCCTCGATTTCGACTTTCAGCTCCGGGAAGGCCAGACGCGTGACACCGATCAGGGTCATTGCCGGCATGTTCGGTGCCAAGGCCTCGCTCACCGCACCGTACGTGGCCAACAGCGCGTCCACATCGGTCGTGTACACAGTCAGTCGGACGATATCGGCCGTCGTCATGTCGGCGCCCTGCAGGACTGACTGCAGGTTCGCAAAGGCCGTGGCCACCTGTTCGCCCATGTCCCCGCTCGCAGGCGGCGCGCCGTCTGGACCGGCTGCGGTCTGGCCGGCGCAAAACAGCACCTGTGTGTGGTCCGAGACCTGGACCGCCTGTGAATATCCAAATGCCTTGGACCATTCCCATGGATTTACGTCAGAGCGTTTCAAAGCTGTCCTCCCTTTGGCGCGTCGTTGTTGATCGGGCGATCCGATCGACACTGGTCAGGCGAGCTGTTGCTGAATTGAGCCACCATCAAGCCAGACGTTCTCTCGTCGTATGAGCTCGTCGCGGAATTCGAATACATGCAGAATCCGGAAGGTGATCGTTCGCCCATGGCCAGGCAATCCGAGCATCTCGCCGGTGACAACTCCGGTCATTGACTGCTCGAGGACGAGTGCGTCATTGGTCGAGAAGGACCGGACGACGACATCGTTGGTGGTCCGGAAGTTTGCGGTGAGATGGTCATAGAAGCCCCGCGCCTCGTCCTTGCCTTGCAGGACCCCCGTCGGCCAGCCGACCACGTCGTGCTCAACATCATCGGTGTACACCGCAATCGCGGCGTCCACATCGCCCGCTCCCTCCGCCTCAATGTGGCGTTTCACCAGGACTCGCATTGCCCGTTCGTCCATGTGGAGCCCACCTCACTTCCCGAGTGTCGGGGACGAACCTAACAGAAGTGAGACTCAAGTCGCAAGACTCAAATCTTGTATATTGGGAGGATGCCAACACAGGCCGAACGCCGAGCAGGAACTCGCAAAGCCCTGGTCGATGCCACCACCGCCCTGCTCGACGACGGGCGCCAACCCACTATTGAGGAGGTGGCTGCAAGGGCGGCAGTGTCCCGCGCGACTGCCTACCGGCATTTTCCCGGCATCGACGACCTGCTGTGGCAAGCCTTCATTGAGCGCACCATCACCTCAGTCACGGACACATTCGCCGGATGCGGCAACGATGTGGCTCGTCGAGTGGAACGCTGTGAAGAAGTAATAAACGGCTTCCTACTGAGCGACCCTGTCGGTACTCGTGCCTTCGAACGCTCGACGCTGCAGCGCTGGCTCGATCACGGTCCCGAGTCGGCTGAGCGTCCGGCCCGGCGACTGTCCTACATCGACGAGGCCCTCGTTCCTCTCTCCGGCCTCGATCCCGAACTCGTCGTCCGGTTGCGCAATTCGTTGGCCGTGGTGATGGGCACACAAGCCACCATTGCCCTTACCGACGTCTGCGGACTCGACCCCGACGCTGCCCAGCACGTAACCGGCTGGATCGCCCAGACGTTGGTTCGGGCCACCCTCGAGTCCGCGGCAGAGAGCGGATGAGTATCGGCGGTGCACGGAAACTCGGTCACGAAAGTCACCGTTACTCGGCGGTCGGGCGCGGGATCGATCCGCGGACCTCACGCTTTTAGATCGGATCTGGCCTCATGTGGAAGGGTTGGCTGACCATGGACTCTGTACGGCTTTCCCGGTCAGAGGCTGGAATCTGAGCACTTCATCGCTCTCGTTGGGCCATGCTATTGCGCGCTGGTTCGCATCAACTAGGGCACGCCAAGGGCACGGAACTTGAGTGAACCAAAAGCATTGCCCGACCGTTGTCACTGATCAAGTCAGTTCTCGACGCGGAACAGGCGCCAAATCCCAGGGACGCCCTTCAGCTGGTGTTCGCCGCGATCCCGAAACTCGATGCCCGAGCCAACCACGAGGTCCTTGACGGTGCTCGAGACAAGAACCTCGTCCGGTGACGCCAAAGAACCGATCCGAGCGGCGATGTGAACGGCGAGGCCGCCCAGATCGTTGCCTCTCACCTCGCACTCACCGGTGTGGAGACCGATGCGCAGCTCGATATCGAGGGCTCGGGTGGCGTCGATGATCATTTGGCCACAACGGATGGCTCGAGCCGGACCATCGAATGAAGCGACGAAACCGTCTCCCGTCGTGTTGACCTCCCGACCTCGGAAGATCCGAAGCTGTTCGCGGACAATTTGATCATGGCGATCCAACAAGGACCGCCACCGTTGATCACCCAGCGACGCTGCTCGCTCAGTTGATCCGACGATATCGGTGAAAAGGACAGAGACCAGCACTCGGTCGATATCGGTTACCGGTCTCGTACCGGTCAAGAACTCGGCCACTTCGTCGAAGATCACGTCTTGCTGGCTGAAGATCAACATGTCGTTGCCCGGCAGCGCGACGAACTTGGATCCCTCAATGTGCTCGGCCACATAGCGCCCATGAGCCATGGGCAGGAAGCTTGGATTGTCGGCGCTCAGGACCAGCGTGGGCGCCCCGAGGAGCGGGAGCACCGGGCGGACATCGAGGTTCCGAAGCAGGTAGTCGTACTGTGCGGCCGCGGTTCTCGGGGTGACCGACGACCGGAAGAGCCGAGCAAGAGCATCGCGGCGAACTGGGTCTTCTGGGCCAGCTGCACCAGCAAGCGAGAGGAACTCCGGCGTGCCCCAGTGGGTTCGGAGGAACTCGATGACGAACTCGAGCGCCTCAGGTGTGAAACCGATCGGATAGTCGTCAGCGATCAGATAACGGGCAGTGGTATTGCACAGCACCAGGGAATCGACCCGTTCGGGATGTGCGGCGGCGTAGAGGATGGCGATCGGGCCGGCATCGACCGTCGCGAGAATCGATGTCTGCTCGGACCCGACCGCGTTGAGGACGCTCTCGATGTCTTCTGTCCACTCCTCCCATGTTGGTATGGCGTTACGTGGCACACCGTCAGATGCCCCCGTGCCTCGTCGATCGAGAAAGATCAAGCGGCGTAACGACGCCAGCCGTCTGAGGAAGTCGGCAATGTCTGGGTCCTCCCACGCCATCTCGACGTTGCTGCCCAGTCCGTTGAAGAAGAGGAGGTCGGAGGGTCCCTCTCCGAGGACCTGGTAGGCAACGTCAGCATCCCCGACGGCCACGTACTTGGTGTCCGGACGGCTCATCGGACAAGCAGTCTGACCTACGCTCCAGCTCAATGCAGGAGTTCTTCCTCGGCGAAGCTTCGTGCGCCACTCTCCAGCGTCCTAGGTGCAGAAGAACACAGATGCGTGGGTCGTTCCGCCGCCGTTGCTGAAGGACCAATAATATCCAGGTTCGTTGATGAGGCCGACCTCGAAGGGACTTCGCCGACGAATAGCTCGAGGCAGTCGCGCGCGGGGGTAGAGGTGGTGGTCGACTTGGATCCCGTTCCTGTTCCTCAGGGCACGTAGGGGGCACGCCCTGGCCAAGGGTTACGTCGAGATGCTGGTCGGTGCTCTGACGAGGGCGTTCGTCTCGCGACCGGACGTGTCGACATACCGACCTCACGCTTCACGAGAGAGCGATCGCCGCCGGGCTGATGCCACGTTCCAAGTGAAGTATGCGCTGGTCAGGCCGCTTCTGGTGGTCGGGCGCGGGATCGATCCGCGGACCTCACGCTTTTCAGGCGCGCGCTCTACCAACTGAGCTACCCGACCGGGCGACCAAATTCGATTGTCCTGTTGACGCTCGGATCTGGCAGCGGACCTGACGGGATTTGAACCCGCGACCTCCGCCTTGACAGGGCGGCGTGCACTCCAGACTGCACCACAGGTCCGTAACGGCGTGAGCCGTGTCGCCCGCTGGTTCGACGTTGTCTCCCCTTTGAGCAGCCCTTCACTGTAGCCGACCATGACCGAGCGGCTTCTTGCGCCGTTGGCCCTGGTCCGGCCGTCAGGGCAGGGCAGCCCGGAGGGCGGTGACTCCGGCTTCGAAGGCCGCGTACTGCTCGGGACGGAGGGCCTGACCCAACGACGACGCGCACAGATGATCGGTCAGATCCTCGGCCTGACGGTGCTCTGGGCTGTTGGCCTCATAGTTCGGGAAAGGCTCGGACCAGCCGAAGAACTTGGCTTGGCCTTCACCCTCGTTGGTCAAGATGGCCTCGACGGGCGAGAGGCCGGCGGCCGTGGTGGCCACCAGGTGCACCCCGCCCCGCCACTCCCGCAGGATCTGCATGAGCTGCGCCGCTCGCCCAGCCGACCCCTTCGCCTTGGCCGCGGCGCGCCAGCCTACGAAGAGCGGGAGCGCGGAACCCTCGAGCTCGCCCACGGCGGCATCGGTCAGGGCGACGAAGTCGTCGAGTCCGTCCACGTCGGCGAGATACTTCTGTCCCCACAGGTCGGTGGCTTCGGCCATTCGTTGGGCCACGACGGTGGCACCGGCCACGGCAACGCCTTCTTCGTACATCGACTTGACGGCGCCGGGCTCGAACCACCCCATGGCCGAGCAGACAACGTCGGAGCCGACGTCGCCCAGCATGCCCCCTCGTCCGGCGAAGTAGAAGGAGAATGGGTTCGGCCAGCCCCATTCGGCGGCCCAGCCAAAGACATCGGGACTGAGGTAGATCGCCGTCCCGATGTCGTGGATCGGTACCGACGTCGATTTCACAACCGCCAGTGCGCCGTCCTGCTCATTGGTACGCAACGGACCCCCTCAGACCGCACTGGTACGCAGCACGCGGCGCATCCCGGGGATTGTTCCAATCACCGCTTCCACCAGTTTGGCCAGGTCGGTCACGACGCTGTCGAGGTGACCGAATCGGTCATCGAGCGTCCCGACCACTTTGGCCAGCTCAGGAGAGATGTCCTGCAACGTGGCCGTGGCCCGGGGCAGCTCGGTCACCAACTCCACCGCCACCGCACTGAGACGCTCGGTGAGTACGCGCAGCGACGACGCCGATTGAGAAAGGCTGGGAAGGGATCCATCCAACATGCCGACTGCTCGCTCCAGACCGGACACGGCCTGCGAGATGCCGGTCGCCGCCAGGTCGACACCGCCGCCGGCGCGGGCCAGGCCGGTGTCCATCCTCTCCAGCAGGATCATCAGGTCGTCCAGGCGTTCGGCCATCGTGATGAGGGCATTGAGCGCACGGAGCGAGGTGTCGGGAAGTCGAAGCAGCGTCCCTGGTAACCGAGCCACTGTGGTCATCAGCGACGGTGATCCCATGGCTTGATCATGGGCCGGATGCTCGGCCATGTCCAGTAGGTGGCCCGGGCGCGAGGTGACCTACCGCTGGGCTAACCGGGAAGCCGACGCCAGACGAATTGGGGTAGCAGGCGGAACCCGTTGAAGAGATACCGCAAGGGGGCGGGGGCCCAAATGACGGTCTGTCCCTGTTCCATGCCTCGGATGACGGCGTCGGCGACGGCGGCCCGGTCGGTGGAGAATGGGGCGGCGGGAAGGCCTTCGGTCATCTTGGTCTTCACAAAGCCCGGACGGACGACATAGACGTCGACCCCGGTGCCCCGGGCGGCCTCGGAGAGGCCAATGGCGTAGGCATCGAGTCCGGACTTGGCCGCACCGTAGACGTAGTTGGCTCGGCGCACGCGGACGCCGGCCACCGAGGAGAGCACGACGATCTTCCCCTGTCCTTGCTTCTTCAACTTCTCGAACGACGCGGCCAGGGCAGCGGCCGGCCAGACGGTGGACGCGGTCAGGACATCGGCCGTGGCCGCGGCGTCAACCTCGTCTCGCTCTTGGTTCCCCAGGACCCCGACGGCCATGAGGACGAGATCGACGTCACCTCCGGCCGCCGCGAAACAGTCGGATACGACGGTCGAGACGTCGGCAACATTGCGCGCGTCAAAGATCACCTCACCGACCTGGGTGGCTCCGGTGGCCCGGGCCTCCTCCGCCGACTTGGTGAGCGCCGTCGCGTCGCGCCCGGCCAGGACGACGGTGCGGCACCCCAGGGGGATGAGCCGCTCGACGATGGCCCGGGCGATATCGGAGGTTCCCCCAAAGATCACGGCTGACTGGGGACGTCCAAAGGCGTCTTGCAAGGGAATCCTTCCTCTCAGATATCGAGTCGACGCGACAGGTCTGATTGCAGGACCCGGTCGGGATCGATCCGATCACGCACCGACTGAAGTTCAGGGATGCGTGGGTACATCTTGTGCACGTCTTCGGGGCGGGCCCTTGAGTCCTTGGCCAGGTAGACGCGGCCTCCGGCGTTGAGCACGACTTCATCGAGGGCGTCGACCAGAGTCGGTAGGGCCGCCGGTCCGGCCGGAAAATCGAGAGCCAGCGTCCAACCGGCGATGGGAAATGACAGGGGACCGTCATCGCCGGGACCGAAGCGCTTCAGTACGGAGACAAACGACGGTACCCGGGCCGCGCAGACCAGGTCGATGGCCTCCCGCACGACATCGCCGTGCATGTCACTGACGGCGAACTGATACTGGAGAAATCCGTTCGGTCCGTACAGCAGGTTCCAGTCACTCACTCCGTCGAGAGGATGGAAGAACGCACCGACGTGCTGGAGCTCGCCCAATCGCACCTTCGGTGCCTTGCGGAACCACAACTCGTTGAAGGCGGTCACACTGGCCACGTTCAAGAGACCTTTCGGCAATTGTCGGGGGATTTTCACGCGGGGGCTGGCGAGTTCCTGGTGGCACTGGCGTGACGAGGAGCGGGCCACCTGTTCCCGGGCGGCGTGATCCCCGCGGGTCAGGATCGACCGGCCCAGCCGGGATCCGCCGGCGTTACAGTCCACCCACGCCACCGAGTAGTGGTAGTCGTGGTCGTGCGCCTCCATCTCGTGCATGAGCTCATCGAGGCGGGCGAAGCGGTGGGTATCGACCGTCACCCACGAGCTCTCAACCGGGAGCAAGCGGATGGTCGCGCTCACGACAATCCCGGTGAGACCCATCCCGCCCGCCGTGGCCCAGAAGAGGTCCGGGTCGTTGTCCGGAGTGACCTCGTGCGCTCCGGTGGGTGTCACCAGCGTCATCGACGTGACGTGCCGGCAGAAGCTGCCGTCGCGGTGATGGTTCTTTCCGTGGATGTCCGCCGCGATGGCACCGCCAATGGTCACATTGCGAGTCCCGGGGGTGACCGGGACGAATCCCCCTTGTGGCAGGACAACTCTCAGGAGTTGGTCGATGCTCACGCCAGCGCCCACGGTCACGAGCCCGCTGTCGCGGTCCACCGGACCGATCGAGTCGAGGCGCGTCATGTCGAGGACCAGGCCGCCCGCCCGCTGCCCCGCGTCGCCGTAGCTCCGCCCGAGGCCACGTGGGATCACGCCCCGACCCTCGGCGCGCGCCAGGAGTTGCACGACCTCGTCGCTGTTGCGCGGGGTGGCCACGTCGCACAACGACGCCGGGGTGCGTCCCCAACCGGACAGGCGACGGCGCTCGATCGGGAAAGGAAGCCCGTGTTCCTCTACATCCATAGACCCTCCAAACTACATGGACCCGCCGCCGGGCTCGGCTGCCGGTGCACGTTCGGTACGGCGAGATGTCCCGGACCGGGCCGGTCAATCGAGTGGCGTTCGGCAATGAATTCCTCCCGGATCCCCCTTGTAATCCGATGAATTTTTGCCTACAATGACAGGCGCTGACTCCCCTTTGATAAATCGTCAAAGTGAGAGAGGTGGAGAAGCTGAATCCGCAGGTAGATGTGTTGTAGCGCATCAGAATTGCGGATATATTCCCTGAGATGTTCGGGACTTTCTGCGCGCCCATACACGCGTATTCCGGGCGGATACAAGCGGCGCATCCCCCTCCGGGAATGGCGCACCGGCCCGGGTTGGGCGTCGCGGATGCAGCAGCGGCAGGCGATCCAGCAGCTGAAGCGTGTCATGGCGGTGGCGTGCGGTGGTGATCGACGCGCCGCTCGATGAGGATCCTGAACTGCGCCTGGAGCAGGACTACCTCGACCGGGCTCATGCCGCCCTGGCCGCCATGCACCGGAGAGCGAAGGCGTTGCTGGACGACTTGCGCGACGCCGGGCATCCTGACCTCGATTATCAGGCCGCCCTGATGCACCGGATCGCCGTACTGGCGGAGAGTCGGCGCCCCCTTCTCTTCGGACGTATCGACGAGGAGGCCGGTCCGTCGTGGCATATCGGTCGCCGCCACGTCGAGGACACGGAGGGTGATCCTGTCGTGGTCGACTGGCGCGCCCCCGTTGCCATGCCCTTCTACCAAGCCCGCGCCGAGAACGCGCTCGGTCTCGCCCGTCGACGTCAGGTGATGGTGGACCGGGCCAAGGTGATTGCCGTCGCCGACGACCTGTTCGGTCGAACCGACGGCGATCCCTCTCGCACCCGTCTCCGCGGCGGTGACGCCTTGTTGGCCGAGCTCGAGCGGGCCAGGACGGGCGAGATGCTCGACATCGTGGCCACAATCCAGGCCGAGCAGGACGAGATCATTCGGGCCCCACTCGACCTCCTCCTCACCGTCCAGGGTGGTCCCGGCACCGGCAAGACGGCGGTCGGGTTGCATCGAGCGGCGTTCCTCCTCTACAACCATCCGGAGTTGGCGCGGGACGGTGTCCTGGTGCTCGGCCCGAGCCGCGCCTTCCTCCGTTACATCGCCCAGGTCCTCCCGTCACTCGGTGAGGAGGCCGTCCTGCAATCGACGGTGGCCGATATCGCGCCCCGGTCGAAGGTGCGGGCCGAGGAACCGTTGGACGTCCGCCGCGTCAAGGGGGATCCGAGGATGGCGCACGTCCTCGCTCGGGCCCTGGAGCAACGGCGTCGCCCCATCGAAGAGGATGTCGTGTTGCGAGCTCGTGCGGCCCGCTGCACCCTCTTCCGCCAGGAGGTGAACGACCTCTGTGCGGTCATTGCCGGCGCGTCGGCGCCGTACAAGGCGGGAAGGCTGGCCCTGCGGGCCCAGCTGGTCAGTTTGGCCCGTCAAAAGGTCAGGGCATCGGGGCGATTGGACGCCGACCAGTCCTGGTACGAGAGCGAACTGACCGCCTCGGAGGGCTTCCGGGATCTCCTCGATCACCTCTGGCCGTCCGTCTCTCCGGTGGCCCTGGTCACCGACCTCTTGACCAGCACCGACCGGCTCGGGGCCAGTGCCGAAGGAATCCTGAGCGACTCGGAATGGCGCTGCCTTCTCCGCTCGTCGGGTCGCACATCGGGTCGCCAGGGCTGGACGATCGACGACCTGGCCCTGCTCGACGAGGCGACGTATCTGGTCAACGGTCGCTCCCGCACCTATGGGCATGTCGTGGTTGACGAGGGGCAGGATCTCACGCCCATGCAGTTCAAGATGGTGGCTCGCCGGGCCCCGAAGGGATCGCTGACCATTCTGGGGGACCTGGCCCAGGCGACCGGTGCCTGGAACTACGGAAGTTGGGACGAGATCCTCCGACACCTGCCGGCCATCGGCACCGTCCGAAGCGACGAACTGACGCTGGGGTACCGCGCCCCGGGACAGGTGCTCGATCTGGCTTCGAAGCTGCTGCCCGTGGCCGCGCCGACGGTGCGGCCCACCCAGTCGATCCGTCGGGGGACGCGGGTACCGAACATTGTCAAGGTGGACCGTGATCGTCTCGCGGCCGAGAGTTTGGCGGAGGCGATCAGCTTGGCCGGCGAGGACTTTCTGGTCGGGCTGGTGGTGCCGAGCAGGGTGCTGGCCTCGATCACCAAACTGACGCGGGGGCTGAGCGATATCGGTCTGCTCGAACGGGACGGCATGGAGAGACGGGTCACGGTGGTGACCGCCACCGCAGTGAAGGGATTGGAGTTCGACGCGGTGGTCGTCGTCGAGCCGGCCGCCATCGCGGGCGATGACGCCCGAGGTCTTCGGCTGCTCTACGTCGCCATGACCCGGCCGATCCAGCACCTGAGCATCGTGCACGCCGATCCTCTGCCCGCCCTTCTGCTGTCCTGAGACACCCACCACTAGGCTGCGGCGGTAACCCCATTTCGAATACGACCAGGTGGGCCGGGCGGGGCAGGGTGGCCACGAGCGGGCGTTGGTGCCCTGGTTCGACCGGCGTTGCTCACAGTCGCCGCCATTTGCTTGTGTGTCTGGCAGGCCGGACTGACACGACACTCTCCAGGTGCTCGCTGGAGCGTGGCGCTGCTGGTGGTTGTCGCCCTGGTGATGACCGTCGTGCTGGGACGAGGACGTCAGCGCCGGTCCAGCGGTGCGTGGATCGTCCAGAGCGCCCATTGGGTACAGCACCGGCGCACCCAGCCGACGTCCTTTCGGGTTGCCGTCATCGTGTGGACGGCTCTCGTGGTGGCGGTCGTGGGCTGGGATCTGGCGAATTTCATCGTCCAGTCCCACTCCCTCCCGACCTTGAGCTATTTCATCGGCCGCGTCTCGCGCTACAGGGCCGGGCGAGGCGTGCTCTTTGCCGTGTGGCTGGTGATCGGTGCCTATCTCGTCTCGGGGGGCCGCGCCAAGGCACGTGAACCGTGACCCTGGCGATCGTGGCCGGAGCCACGGTCTGGCTGATCCTGCTTGCCGGCATCGCCCTGTGGTCCGCGGTCCTGGCGCGCCACCGGGAGCTGTGGCTCGGCTCCAGACTGGTCGTCCGCTGGCTGCTGAGTTCGTGGTTGTCCCGGATCGCCATCTTGACCCTCTGGGCGGTCGCGGGTTGGCACATCTTCTGCCAGCGACCGTGAGGGGCCACCCGGCCCACCCAGTCCACTCGGTCCACTCGGTCCACTCGGCCAAGCCGGTCCACCCGGTCAAGCCGTAAGCTGCGCCGCACGTCGACGACCGACCTCCTTCCACCGGGCGCTGGCCACGCCGACTCCACGTTGGTGGACGTCCCCGCGGCGAGGAGACCGGTTCGGGCCCGACGCGATGGTTCACCGCCGGGCCATCCCACGCTGACCTCTCGTCGGGTCCGGCGCATCCGGCGAATTTGGGGTGCCGGGTTGTTGCTCCTGGCGCTGCTGCTCGCGCTGCTCCTGTCCGGGGGAGGGGGCCACAAAGGTGGGGGCTCGCCGCCGGCGCGCCTGCCGGCGAAACAGGCCAAGGCCAGCGTCCCGCCGGTGCACAACCCGAGGCTCGAACCCGATTGGCAGGGTGACGGCCGGTCGGTCACCCTGGCCTTCGGGGGCGACGTGAACTTTCCCGTCTCCACCACCTTGGGTGACAGCTTGGCCAGCGATCCGACGAGCGCATTGGGCCCGACCGTCCCCCAGCTGCTCGACGGAGCCAACCTCTCCATGACCAACTTTGAATCGGCCCTCACCGATGGGACGTGTCCCGATACGCAATCGAAGCAGTACGTGTTCTATGCACCTTCGTCGGCCGTCACCGCGTTCCAGGGAGCCGGCATCTCGTTGATCACCGAGGCCAACAATCACGGGGAGGATTGCGGCGCCGCCGGGCTGCAGATGGCCCTGACCACCAAGCAGCAGAGCGGGTACACCATTCTCGGCATCGGCCAGAACGCGGCGCAGGCGTTCACGCCGTATCAGACAACGATCAACGGGCAGCACATCGCCATCGTCGCGGCCACCCAGGTCATCGACTCGAATCTGCAGACAGCGTGGACCGCCACCGCCACCCAACCCGGTCTGGCGTCGGCCTACGACGTCAACGACCTGATCGCGGCCGTGCAAGCGGCTCGAAGGACGGCAGACACCGTCGTGGTCTATCTCCACTGGGGCACCGAACTCGATGCCTGTCCCAACACGGTCCAAGAGCCGCTGGCCCAACTTCTGGTCAAGGCCGGGGCGGACATCATCGTGGGCACGCACGCGCACGTCCTGCTCGGTGCCGGTTATCTCGGGTCGGCCTTCGTCGACTACGGATTGGGTAACTTCGCCTTCTACGACAACACCCCGCCGGAGAACGCCAGTGGGTCCCTCGTCATCACGGCCACGGGCCGGCACATCGGCCAGGTCACCTGGCGGCCCGCCGTCATCGTCAATGACCTCCCCCAACCCTTGACGGGAGCGGCCGCCACCGACGCCGTCGCCAGCTGGGAGCAGGACCGAGCGTGCACGAACGCCACCGCCACCCCGACGGCGCCATTGGCCACCGCGACCACCGAAACCTCGCCCGCGCCCCCGGCCGCCGTGCAGCCGCTCACGGTTGACAGCTGAGCGGATCACCGGACTCTCACCCCCCATTGCAGCGCAAAGAAGGCCGGTCGGAGCAGACGCTCGGCTCCCAAATCTCATTCAGTGTGGGTGATGCAGTTTTCGGCCCGCGCTGGCCACCATGCAGTGACGAGTGGTCGGTGTGACCTTTGGCAGGAATTCCTCGGGAGTGATGTTCATTGACAATGGCGAAACCGAACCCGAAACCAGAGCTGGGCTTGGCGGTGTCGGCGCCCGAGGCGGCCGTGACCGGTAGCCATCCCGACCGGGCGTGGAGTTCGTGCCGGTGAAGCTTTGGAGTACCACGGCGCGCGCCCCCGCCCCAAAGGTACGGAGCCGGCCCAAGCCGATCGACCCCCGGTTGTTGCGCTACGCCCACAGCACCCGCCGCTATCTGGTCCTGACCGTCGTGCTGGGCGGATGCACCGCGTTCCTCGTCGTCGCCCAGGCGTGGCTGTTGGCCACGGCCGTCTCAGGCGCCTTCATCGACCACAAGGGGTTGACCCAACTCAAGGTGCCGGTGGGGCTGCTCTTCTTGGCCGTGTTGGGGCGGGCTCTGGTGGGATGGCTCTCGGAACGGATGGCCGACCGGGCGTCGGCCCGGGCCAAGTCGGAGCTCCGCCAGGCCCTGATGGAGCGTGTCGCCCGATTGGGCCCGTCCGGATTGGACCGCCAGCGGTCGGGTGGGCTGTCGGTGCTCGCCACCAGCGGCATCGACGCCCTCGACGCCTACTTCGCCCGCTACCTGCCCCAGGTCTTCCTGGCCGTGATCGTGCCCGTCACGGTGATCATCGTGGCCCTGGGGGCCGACTGGATCTCGGCCGTGATCATCGCCGTCACGGTGCCTCTGATCCCCCTCTTCATGGCCCTGGTCGGGCAGACCACCAAGGAGAAGATGGGCCGCCAGGCCCGACACCTGCAGCGGCTGGCCGGGCACTTCCTCGATGTGGTGGCCGGCCTACCCACCCTCAAGGTGTTCGGACGAGCCAAGGCGCAGGCCCAAGCCATCGCCGACATGACCGACCAGTACCGCGTGGCCACCATGGACACCCTCAAGGTGGCGTTCTTGTCCTCACTCATCCTCGAGCTCTTGGCCACCATCTCGGTGGCCCTGGTGGCCGTGGCCGTCGGCTTGCGTCTGCTGGGTGGCCACCTCGGGTTCTCCACGGCGCTCTTCGTCCTCATCCTGGCTCCCGAGGCGTACCTCCCCCTCCGATTGCTGGGGACCAATTTCCATGCCAGCGCCGAAGGGATGAAGGCGGCCGACGATGTGTTCGCCGTCTTGGAGCAGCCGTTCCCGGAGCGGGGCCACAGCCCGGACGTCCCCGACGTGGCCCGGTCGGTGCTGCGGATCGAGGGTCTCGAGGTGGTTTACCCCGGGCGCCAGGTGCCGGCACTGCGGTTGCCCACCCTGCGCATCGAACCCGGTGAGGTGGTGGCCGTCGCTGGGCCGAGCGGGTGCGGCAAGTCCACTTTGCTGAGCGTGCTGCTCTGTCTCACCACGGCTTCGGCCGGCTCGGTGCGCATCGGTGAGATGGACCTGGCCGACCTGGACCCTGACCTCTGGCGGGCCCAGGTGTCGTGGGTCCCGCAACGGCCCCATCTCTTTGCCCGCACCATCGCCGAGAACGTCCGTCTGAGCCGGCCCGACGCCAGCGACGGGGACGTACGCGCCGCCATCGCCCGGGTCGGTCTCAGCCAGGTCGTGGAACAACTGCCGCAGGGCCTGGCCACCGTCCTCGGGACCGGGGGGACCGGTCTGTCAACCGGTGAGCGCCAACGGGTGGCCCTGGCCCGCGCCCTTCTGCGCGACGCCCCCGTCCTGTTGCTGGACGAGCCGACGGCGAATCTGGACGGGCAGACCGAAGAAGCCGTCCTGACCGCCGTGCGGACCCTGATGGTCGGTCGCACCGTGATCATCGCCGCCCACCGCCCCTCCTTGCTGAATCTGGCCGACCGGGTCATCTCGCTGGAGCCCGTCGGGGCGGCGCAGCCGTGACCGGTCCGGCAGTGACGAGCCAGGGAGAGCAGGCGCCGATCGGGCGCACGCTGGGCGTCGCCCGGCCCAGCGGACGGCGGACTGCTCTGGCCTGCCTGCTCGGGGCCGGTGCCATCGCGGCCGACATCGGGCTGATGGGCTGCGCCGCCTGGCTCATCTCTCGGGCGGCTCAACATCCGAACGAGTCCGTGCTGGCCCTCGCCATCGTCGGCGTCCAGTTCTTCGGCCTGTCCCGCGGCTTCCTGCGCTACGAGGAGCGGTTGGTCGGCCACGATGCCGCCTTCCGGATCCTGGCCGCTTGGCGGGTACGGGTGTTCCGCCGGCTCGAGCGGGTCGCGCCGGGCGGGCTGCCCGCCTTCCGGCGAGGCGACCTCCTGGCCCGGATGGTGCGCGACGTCGACTCCCTCCAAGACGTGATCTTGCGGGTGATACCGCCGTTCGCCATCGCCCTGACGGTGGGGGTCGGCACGGTAGCCGTCATGTGGTGGATGCTCCCGGCCGCCGGCCTGGTGCTGGCTCTGGCCCTGTTGTTCGCGGCCACTGTCGTGCCGTGGCTCACCGGAGCCCTGGCGCAACGGCGGGAATCGAGGTTCTCCCACGTGCGGGGAGAGCTCAGCGTGTCCGTGGTCGATCTCATCGAGGGTGCCCCCGAACTGGTGGCCTTCGGTGCCGCCGAGGCCCAGCTGGCAACCGTGCAGGGACATGACGCCGACCTGGCCTCCATCGCCACCGCCTCGGCCGACACGGCCGGCATCGGGCTGGCCCTCACCACCCTGTTGTCGGGCCTGGCCTGTTGGGGCTGTCTGATGGTGGGAATCCCCTCGGTGCGCTCGGGCGCATTGAGTGGCGTCCTGTTGGCGGTGATCGTCCTCATCCCGCTGGCCGCCTTCGAGTTGGTCGTGGGCCTGCCGGCGGCCACACAGGCCCTGGCCAAAGTTCGCCAAGCGGCGGCCCGGGTCTTCGCCGTGACCGAGGCCCCCGTCCCGGTGGTCGAACCCCTCCGGCCCGCGCTCCTTCCCTCCGGCCCGCCCTCCATCGCCTTGCGATCGGTCTGGGCCAGTTATCCCGACGCCTTCACGTCAGCCCTGCGCGGGGTCGACCTCGACCTGCCACCCGGCCGGCGGGTGGCGGTGGTGGGACCGAGCGGGTCGGGCAAGTCCACCCTGGCCGCCGTGCTCCTTCGTTTCCTGGCCACCGAATCCGGCGAGGTGACCCTGAACGGGACCGCATTCGACCGCTTCGACGGCGACGAGCTGCGCACCGTGGTGGGTCTGGTGGATCAGGACGCCCACCTCTTCGAGACGACCATCGCCGAGAACCTCCGGGTCGGGCGGCGGGAGGCGACGGACAAAGAGTTGCGCCAGGTGCTCCATCGGGTCGGCCTGGAGCCCTGGTTGGACGACCTGCCGCTGGGGATGGCCACCGAGGTGGGGCGGTTCGGGTCCCGCCTCTCGGGCGGCCAGAGTCAACGGGTGGCGGTAGCCCGGGCCCTGCTGGCCGATTTCCCGGTCCTGCTCCTCGACGAACCGGCCGAGCACCTGGACCCCGAGGCGGCCGCCGCGCTGACCGTCGACCTGCTGGCGGTGACGGCGGGGCGTTCCCTCCTGTTCATCACGCATCGACTCACCGGACTGGAGTCAGTTGACGAGATCGTGGTGATGGACGCGGGCCGCATCGTCGAGCGGGGCACGCACCACGCGCTGCTGGCCGAGGGCGGTCACTACTCGAAACTGTGGTGGGAGGAGCTGAGGGTGGACGTGCTGGCCGACGAGCAGACCGGCGGCGACAGCTCAGGGTCTGTCGTGTCCCTGTTCCCACCGTCGCGGCGCGAGAGCGAGAGAGGCATTTCATGAGTACCGACCTGGCCCGGTGGCAGTTCGCCACCACCAGCATCTACCACTTCCTCTTCGTGCCGCTCACCATCGGCCTGGCATTTCTGGTGGCCTTGCTCCAAACCAGCTTCTACCGAAATCAGAACCCGATCTTCAAACGTCTGACCAAATTCTTCGGGACCCTGTTGCTGATCAATGTGGCCATCGGGGTGGTGACCGGCTTGGTGCAGGAATTCGAGTTCGGCATGAACTGGTCCACGTACTCCCAATACGTCGGCAACATCTTCGGTGGCCCTCTCGCCATGGAGGGTCTGGCCGCCTTCTTCTTGGAGTCCACGTTCCTCGGACTTTGGATCTTCGGGTGGGACCGGCTCTCGAAGAAGGTCCATTTAGCCTGCATCTGGGTGGTGGCGGGAGCCACCATGCTCTCGGCCATGTTCATCATGGCGGCCAACTCCTGGATGCAGCACCCCGTGGGGTACACCCTCGACTCCCACGGCAAACCTCAGCTGACCAACATCTGGGCCCTCTTCACCAACCCGGTGTTCCTATGGGGCTACACCCACGTCGTGTTGGCGTCATTGGTCACGGGCTCCGTGGTCATGCTGGCCTTCTCGGCGTGGCACCTCAAGCGCAAGAATTCGGTCGACGCCTTCCGCCGCACTGCCATCATCGCCCTCGTGGTGCTCCTCCCGGCCATCATGTTGAACCTCTTCGTGGGCAGCGAGCTCGGCGTCCAAGAGGGCAAGTACCAGCCCATGAAGATCGCCGCCGCCGAGGCGCTGTGGAACACCTGTCCGTCCCACTGCTCGTTCTCGCTCTTCCAGATCGGAGGCGGCAACAACGACATGACGCCGACCCAGATCCTGGAGGTGCCGGACCTGCTCTCCATCCTGGCCACCAATCACGTCGACGGGGAAGTCCAGGGCATGAACCAACTGCAGGCCCAGTACACCAAACAGTACGGGCCGGGGAATTATGTGCCCAACGTCTTCATTCAGTACTGGTCGATGCGGGTCATGGCGTACCTGGGGGCGGCCGTCATGCTGTTCGCCCTGTGGGGAGCCTGGCTGCTGCGGATAAAGAAGTTGGACAAGGGCAAGTGGTTCCTACGCGTCGCGCCCTGGGTGGCCGTGGTGCCGTTCCTCATGAACACGGCCGGTTGGCTCCTGACCGAGAGCGGGCGCCAACCCTGGATCGTGCAGGGTCTCTTGAAGACGGCCAATGCCGCCTCACCGTCGGTCACCACCACCGACATCACCATCAGCCTGATCGCCTTCGTCCTCATCTACATCGGCCTGGGCATCGCCGACGTCTATCTCATGATCCACTTCGGCCGCCAGGAGCTCGAATCGGATGACGAAGGGCACCCACGTCCTCCCCCGTATCTGGGTGGCGGCACCTCGGGCGAACAAGGTGGCACCACCGACGGCTCATCGGACGAACCGGCTGGCGAACGTGTCACGGCTCTCGTGTACTAGGAGGCTGGCATGCATCTGAACAATCTGTGGTTCTTCGTCATCGCTGTCTTCTGGGTCGGGTTCTTCGTGCTGGAGGGATTCGACTTCGGGGTCGGGATGCTGCACTCATTCGTGTCCCGGTCCGACGTCGAGCGTCGCATCACGGTGAATTCCATCGGTCCCCACTGGGACGGCAACGAGGTGTGGCTCATCGTGGCGGGCGCCGCCATGTTCGCCGCCTTCCCGGCCTGGTACGCCACCACGTTCTCCACCTTCTATCTGGTCATGCTGGTGGTGTTGTTGGCCCTCATGGTCCGGGGCGTCTCCTTCGAGTACAGCCGCAAGATCGCCAATCCTCGCTGGCGCACGCTGTGGCGCTGGTCGCTGACAGTGGGCAGCCTGCTGGTCCCGTTCCTTCTCGGCACCGCGTTTGGCGACATGCTGCACGGACTGCCGATCAACCAGTCCCACAACTACACCGGGACCTTTGTCCAGCTCTTGCAGCCCTTCGCTCTCTACACCGGGCTGACCATCACGGTCATCGCCCTGCTGCTCGGAGCCTCCTTCTTGAGCCTCAAGACGACGGGCGACCTGAACGAGCGGGTGACCCGGTTGGCCGGCCGACTGGGCTGGCTGGCTGCGGTCGTCACCGTCGGCTTCGTCATCTGGAGCCACGCCACCCTGGGCGGCGGCTTCGTGCCCAATCCCTTGGACGCCCTGGCCGTCCTGGCCGTCATCGCCGCCGCCTGGGCGGCCGAGGCGGGCTACCAGGGCTGGACCTTCGCCGCCGCTTCGCTGGGTATGGCCAGCGTGATGGGATCCCTCTTCTTCGACCTGGCCCCTCGGGTCTTCGTGTCCTCGACGAACACGGCCTACAACCTCACCATCGCCAACTCCGCCGCCGGTTCCTATTCCCTGCAGGTGATGACGGTGGTCGCTGTTGTGTTCTTCCCCCTCGTGCTCGTCTACCAGGGTTGGACCTTCCATGTCTTCAGGGCCCGGCTGCAGTCGCCGGCCGGCCCAGCCGTCTCGGACCGAACCGAACCGACGCCCCAGTCGGCCCAGGCAGAGACGTGACAGCCCTGACGGTGACCGACCCGGGCACAGCAATGTCATCCGTTGTGGGTGATGCAGATGTGGCGCTGTTTTCTTATGTTCATAGAGTGAACCGGAGCGAGATCGAGGCCGCCCCGGCCCCCGCCGTCAGACTGCCTGTGGACGACGGCACGGTGATGTCGGCACACGAGCGGAATGGCTTAGGACGGCCCGGACCGCTGGTCTTTGGGCCGTCGGGGGTACGGCATCCGGCGTGACGACCAGGGACGAAGCCTCGGAGGCACCCAGCGGGCCTGGTTCGCGCCACCGGGTCGTCATCGTCGGTGGCGGTTTCGGCGGCCTGCCCGCCACCCGGCTGCTCGGCGGGGAGGATGTTGATGTCACCCTGATCGACCGGCGAAACCACCATCTCTTCCAGCCGTTGCTCTACCAGACGGCCACCGGGCTGCTCTCGCCCGGCCAGATCGCGCCCGCTCTGCGGCACATCGTGCGAAAGCACAAGAACGTGCGGGTGCAGTTGGCCGAGGTGACCGGTTTCGATCTCGAGGGCAAGGTTGTGCATGCCAACGCTTTCGGACATCAACCGGTCGAGTATCCGTACGACAGCCTGATCGTGGCCGCCGGGGTCAAGCAGTCCTACTTCGGCAACGATCAGTTCGCGTTGTACGCCCCCGGCATGAAGACTCTGGACGATGCCCTGGAATTGCGTCGACGCATTCTGGGCGCCTTCGAGGTGGCCGAGATGATCACCGATCCCACCGAGAAGGAGCACTGGCTCACCATCGTGGTGGTCGGCGCTGGCCCGACCGGGGTGGAGTTGGCGGGCCAGATACGCGAGCTGGCCACCCGGAGCCTGCGTCGCGAATTCCGCACCTTCGATGCGTCGTCCGTCCGGGTGGTCCTGGTCGATGGCGGTACCGAACCCTTGGCAACCTTCGGGAACAAGCTGTCGATCAAGACAGCCAAAACCCTCGAACATCTGGGAGTCGAGATGCGAATGGAAGCCCGGGTGGTGGGCGTCGACGGTTTCGGGGTCGACGTCCAAGGCAAGGAGGCCATGACGCGCATCGAGGCTCACACCACCATCTGGGCGGCCGGGGTGCAGGCTTCGCCCTTGGCCGGCCTGCTGGCCGAGGCCTGCGGGGCCGAGGTGGACCGGGCCGGGCGCATCAGCGTGTTGCCCGATCTGACCCTCCCCGGGCATGCCGAGGTCTTCGCCGTGGGAGACATGGCCAGCCTCAACGATTTGCCCGGGGTGGCCGAAGTGGCCATGCAGGGCGGCCTGCATTCGGCCAATACCGTGCTGAGGCGACTCAAGGGCAAGGACACCAAGCCGTTCATCTACCGGGACCTCGGCAGTGTGGCCACCATCGGCCGGTTCCGGGCCGTCGTCAGTGTGAAGGGCATCCGACTGAGCGGCTTCCCCGGCTGGGTGGTCTGGATGTTCGTCCACCTGGCCTTCCTGACCGGCTTCGGCAATCGGCTGAGCACCCTGATGCACTGGCTCCGGTCCATGATCGGGCGGGGTCGAGCCGAACGGGAGTTCAGCGTTTCCCACACCGGCGGCGACCTGAGCCTGCCCGATTCGGTCCTCCGGGTGGTCCAACCCAGTCAGTTCCCGGTGTACGAGGCGGTCGCACCACCTGAGCGCCCGATCGAGCAAAGACCCTCATGAAGACCAGTGCGGTCACAGTCAAGAGCGTGCCCATGAGGGTGCGACTCGGAACGGAGAGCAGATGAGTTCATTCCCACCGATCGCGGACTACGGGTTCATCTCGGATTGTGAGAACAGTTGTCTGATCGCGCCGGACGGTTCGATCGAATGGATGTGCCTGCCCCGGCCCGATGCGCCCAGCATCTTCGGAGCGCTGCTGGACCGCACGGCGGGGAGCTTCCGACTCGGGCCATCGAACACGCACGTTCCGCACCAGCGAAGGTACCTCCCGGGGACGATGGTCATGGAGACCACGTGGCACACCCCCAACGGATGGCTCCTGGTCCAGGACTTCCTTTCGATCGGACCGGCGCGCCAGGGGGGCGGCGCGCTCAATATCGGCGCGCTCCCAGCGACTCTGCGGCGATCGGCAACCTGGTCCGCCTCGCAACCTGCATCGGAGGAAGAGTCGAGGTCGTCACGAATTGCATACCCCTGCTCGACTACGGGACCACCATGGTGACGTGGGAGTACGACGAGGCTGAATATCAGTCGATGAGCTCACGTACCACCGGCGAGGGACCCTCACTGACCCTGACGAGTTCGATCACGCTCGGCACGGTGGGCGCTCGTAGCTACGGCCGGACCACCTTGGAGGCGGGGGAGTCCTGCTTCGTGGCGCTCTCGTGGGAGGGAACCGGCCCGACCACCCAGGACCAAGCCGTGGGCGAGTTGGCATCCACCGTCGCCTTCTGGCGGGATTGGCTCGGTGCCGGCAAGTTCCCGGATCATCCATGGCGGCCCTACCTCGAACGCAGCGCCTTGACCTTGAAGGGGCTCAGCTACGCGCCGACGGGCGCCATCATGGCGGCGTCGACGACGTCATTGCCCGAGACGCCCGGAGGAGCCCGGAACTGGGACTACAGATTCACCTGGATCCGGGACTCCGCCTTCATGCTGCGTTCGCTGTACCGGCTCGGCTTCGAATGGGAGGCCCTCGAGTACTTCGCCTTCATCCTGGAGGCGGTGGGCGGGCCCAGCCCGGGCGCGGGATGGGGATTGCAGATCATGTACGGCATCGGCGGCGAGCGTGATCTCACCGAGCACACGCTCGACCATCTGACCGGATACGACGGTGCCGCTCCGGTGCGGGTCGGCAACGGTGCGTGGGACCAGAAGCAGAACGACGTGTGGGGCATGGTGCTCGACGCGGTGGACACGCAGCTTCGTCAGGGCGCGGCCCAGATCGCCCCGACCACCTGGGAGGGGCTCGCCAGTCTGGTCGAGGCCGCCATCGAGCACCAGGGAGATCCGGACCAGGGCATCTGGGAGATCCGTGGCGATCCCGAGCACTTCACGGCGTCCAAGGTGCTGTGCTGGGTGGCCATGGACCGGGGGTCAGACCTGGCGGCTCAGCGGGGACATGACGATCGGGCGCAGAAGTGGCAGCAGGCGGCCGACGATCTCAAGGCGGACATCCTCGACAAGGGGGTGGACGAGCGAGGCCGGTTCCGGCAGCACTACGGCAACGACGAACTCGACGCGTCATTGCTCCTCATCCCGATCATGGGCTTCCTGCCCCCCGACGACGAGCGGGTGCGGAACACCGTTCTGGCCATCGCCGACGAACTGACCGAAGACGACCTCGTGCTGCGCTACAAGGTGGACAGCACCGACACGGGATTTGATGGCAAGGAGGGCACCTTCACCATCTGCTCGTTCTGGCTCGTCACCGCCCTGGCCATGATCGGCGAGCTGGATCGCGCCAGGGCTTTGTGCAAGAAGCTGTTGTCATTCGCCAGCCCTTTGCAGCTCTACGCCGAGGAGATCGACGCGGCGACCGGTGAGCACCTCGGGAACTTTCCTCAGGCTTTCACCCACCTCGCCCTGATCGAAGCGGTCTCGCGCCTCATCGAGGCGGAGGAGGCAACTCCCTAGGACGGCGACAAGCAGCACGGCGTATCAGAGGTAGATCCCATGAGGTGAGTCGGCGGCCAGTATGGCCGAACCCTCGTCACAGAGCGAGAACAAAGAGAGAGAAGAGGAGGTGGCCCTATGGCCACGGATGCACTCAAAGGAAAGGTGGCCATCGTCACCGGCGGCAACAGCGGCATCGGCAAAGCCGTCGTTCTGGCGCTGGCCGGGGACGGGGCGAACGTGGTTATCGACTACGTGAGCAATCCCGCCGCCACGGAGGACCTGGAGCGCCAGGTCGAGGCCCTCGGCGACCAGGCCATCGGCGTCGATGCTGACGTGAGCAAGGTCGAGGACCTGCAACGCCTGGTGGACTCGGCCGTCAAGACCTTCGGTCGGCTCGACATCATGGTGAACAATGCCGGCGTCGAGACCCGGACCTCGGTGCTCGACACCACGGAGAAGGAATACGAGTTCGTCCTCGGGGTGAACCTCAAGAGCGCCTTCTTCGGTACACAGGTGGCGGCCAAGCAGATGATCGCACAGGGTGGCGGAGGTCGGATCATCAACATGACCTCGGTCCATGAGGACTGGCCGATGCCGGGCAACACGGCCTACTGCTTATCCAAGGGTGGGATGCGCATGCTGACGCGTTGCGCAGGCGTCGAGCTGGCTCCGCACGGGATCACGGTGACCGGCGTGGGGCCGGGCGCGGTCGACACCCCGATCAACGCGTCTACGGCGGCCGACCCGACCCTGCTGGCCAAGCTGGACGCGGCGATCCCGATCGGGCGTATGGCCGAGCCGTCGGAGATCGGCAGCGTCGTGGCCTTCCTGGCCGGAGACGGAGCGAGCTACATCACCGCCACCACGATCTTCGCCGACGGGGGCATCATGCAGAGCAGCCCCGGCCTATGACCGGGACGCCGGACGACCCGTGGGCCGGAGCGCCGCATCCAACCTCAGGTTCACGACCTTCGACGGCCTTCCGGGGCCGCCGGGGCCGACCATCGCGGTCATACACGGCTCGTGTTTTTCGGCGACGGCGCCCAGGCCCTGCTCGCCCAGTCCGATGACCACGACACCCGGCTCACGGCCGCCAGTCGGTGAATCCTTCCGGTTGGACCGAGGGTTAGTCGGTTCGATCTGTTCGGCTACCCCTTCTGACGATCGGCCCAGGGTGAGGTGACCATGAGCCGCGAGCAGGACCTCCCGACCGAAGGCGTGCTGACCCGCTACGAGCAGGGCGTCATCGAGCGCATCAACAACTTCAACGATCCACGTCAGGGGTGGCGGCGCTTGTCCTCCGAGCTGCTCGGCACGTTCTTCCTCGTCCTGGTGGCCGCCGGTGCCGGCATGATGGGCCACGCCTTTCCGGGCGTGATCAGCCGCCAGGCCGCCGTGGTGGCGCCGGGACTGATGGTCATGGCCATCATCTTGTTCATGGGCAAGGTGTCGGGCGCGCATCTGAACCCTGCCGTCAGCATTGCCTTCGCCCTGCGCCGCGACTTCCCCTGGCGGCGGGTGCCCGGTTACGTCGTGGTGCAGCTGATCGGCGCCACTTTGGCCGCGCTCTTCCTGCACGCCGTCGTCAACGTATCGGCCACCTACGGCTCCAACTATCCCGCCCACGGCTACTCCAATCTGGCCGCCTTCTGGATGGAGCTGATCTTGACCGTGGGACTGGTCAGCGTGATCCTGGGCACGGCCTCCGGGGCCCAGAACATCGGCATTATCGGTGCCTTCGGGGTCGGGGGCTACATCGCCCTGGCCGGTCTGTGGGCCAGCCCCATCTCGGGGGCTTCCATGAACCCGGCCCGCACCTTCGGGCCCGACCTGGTCTCCACCACCTTCACCGGGTACTGGGTCTATGTGGCCGGTCCGATCGCCGGAGCCGTGCTCGCCGTCGGTATCGCCTTTGTGCTCCGCGGTCGAGGCGGCGGGAGGTCCGGCGCCGAGGCGGCCCAAGGTGGCCTCTTCACCGAGGTGTACGAAGGCGGCAAATCCTGAGGTTTGGGGCCGCCGTGGCGGGAGCACCCACCCGGGCTCGAACCCATGCGCCACGTCGAGCACGATCGACATCCGGCGAAGAATTTCAACCCTGCGATGAGGGATCTGCAAGAGCGAGCACCCCGATGGCGGGTCGCTCCGAGAAGGGATGGTCAGTCCTCGGTGGGCGGCCGCTCCATGCTTTGCACGTCAAAGTAGATCGGCAACAGGTACTTGACGTAGAAGGCGTGAACCGTCAATTCGGGATAGACGAGATCGTCGTAGCGCACAATCTTGACTCGGTCGTCCTTGTCGGCGTAACGCTCGCACGCAACGAGCAGGTCATCGACCTCCTCGCGGGTGTCCTGCAACAATCCGAGGTGGTCGTAGCCGGGCGAGTTCATGGGCTTGTTGCTCTCGGCCAGGAGGATGAACTGGTCGGGGTCGGGGAGTAGCAAATGACACGACTGCCCGACCACCTCGGTGTCCAGCGCAGTCCATCCGAAGATCGAGGAATAGAAAGCGTCAATTTCCTCACGAAACTCTTTGGTGAGGCTACCGATCGGAAAGGTCAACTCCATGTGGTTGAATCGCATCGCCTTCTCCTTCTGGATCAACGACTCCCTTATTCTGCCGAAACCGACCATCCGGGATGGACCGGCTCGAAGTCCTCCCGAACTTTAGCGGTAGCCCTTGCCCCCGATCTCCACCGCCAAGGGGCTTCTCGGGTCCGTGTCAGCCTGGAGGCAGGCCAAGGCACGTCCGAAGTCGTAGCGAGGTGACCAGCCGAGCTCGTCTCGTGCATGTGTGTTCACGTAGACACGCTCGATGCTCGGGAAGAGCCGCCAGCCGCGGCGGGCGTAGATGTCCTCGCATTCCGGGAACAACCGGCGTACCACCAACGGCGCGTCTGACCGCAGCTCAGCCAGGTCGCCCCGGGCGAACGGCGTCGTGGCGCTGATGATGTATCGACCGAACCCGATCAAGCTCCCTTGGCGCAGAGCGAGGAGATGGGCGCTGACCACGTCCTCGATGTCGACCCTGCGGTAGAGGAGCTCGTTGACCTTGATATTGGCGTCGACGTAGGTGTCACGCACTTCGGGATCGTCGTCGGCCTCAGGGAAGAAGCGGGAGGTCCGCAAGATCATGCAGGGCAGGCCGTGATCGAGATGGACGAGTTCGCCGAGCTCCTCGGCGGCAATCTTGGTCGCGCCATAGATGTTCTTGGACACCGGGACGACATCCTCGGTGATCCACGATGCCGGCGCGCCGGGCGGCGGGACGAGCGACCGCCCGAAGGTGCTCGTCGTGCTGGTCAGGACGAAACAGCCGACCCCGGCTTGTGCTGCCTCTTCCAGGAGAGAGAGCGTGCCCGTGACATTCGTGTCGACGAAGTCGTGGCGGCTGTGAATGCCGACGTGGGGTTTGTGGAGGGTAGCCGTGTGGATGACCGCTTCCACGGCGGCCATGCAGCGCCGGACGAGCAAGCGGTCGGTGATCGATCCGACCGCGTCCGTATCTGCCGAGGCGAGTAGGTCGAGACCGATGACCTCGTAGCCCTCAGACTTCAGGACTCGGACGAGAGCTCGTCCTAGATGCCCCGAGCTTCCGGTGACGAGCACACGCATGGTCGAAGGGTTTACCAGACCCCGGCGAGGTCAGCGGAGTGGGACTTTGCAGCCGGTGGACCAAATGTTTCAGCAGCTCAGGGATCAATTCTCCTCTCCGCGATGAGTCTGAGGTGGCCGGCCCGTCACACCCCCATGGAACGCTTCACCAACGTGGCAACGCACTAGAGGAAGGAGAACGCCATGCAGACCTTGAACTACGCCCTGGCTCAGGTCATCCAGCAGGAGCGGGCGCACGAGCTCGAGGTTGCCTCGCACATGCCTCGGGGATCGAGGTCCCCGCGAAACGTGCGCTCACTCCGTACGGTCATTGCTTCGTTGAGACGGGGAGTGCGCCTGAAGTAGTCATCAACGTTCAGTCATCAACGTTCGTTTGAACCTCCCGGCGCTACCGCCGGGCCGCTGCACACGCTCGATCTACGACAGCACAGACCCTCGCGGCACCGTCGGCCAGGTGGCTCCGGAGCGCTTCGCCCAAAGAGGGTCAGTATTGGCGCAGGCCCATGGGCATACCTGCGACCTCACTTGTACCGTGCCGAATGGTTTGGAGGAATTCGAACACGAGCAGATCTAGGGACGTTTTCCGGCGGCCTTGCATAGGATGCAGATATGGATGCGCAACTCTCGCCCCTGTTCTCGGGCTCCCCACGGACCCGTGCGGGACCGACGCGGGACAATGCCGCACCGCGCTTGAGTCAGAGTAACGCCGGCAGTTGAGGGGAACCTTGGAAATGCGTTACAGGTTGATGTCGCTCGGAGCGGCAGAGGGTGGAATGCCGAACTGACTCAACACCACCAGGCTGCGCTCGTTAAGCTCCGCCCCGTGGGATAAACACATTGGAGGTATAAGCATGAAGTTCGTACAGCTCATTGAGTTCAAGACCGGCGATATTGAGGCATTCAATCGCACCCTCGATGAATGGCTTGCAAAAACGGAGGGTGCTCGAACGTCAAGCAGGGCGATGCAGGGCCGTGATCGAGATAACGATCGCACATACTTCTCAATTGTGGAGTTTCCGTCTTACGAGGCCGCAATGGAGAACTCGAATCGTCCCGAGACAGGAGACTTCGCGGCGCAACTTGCGAAGATTTGCGACGGTCCTCCAATCTTTCGCAACCTCGATGTGACACGGGAAGAGATTTAATAGCACCAGGTTGCCCACCATCCGCAAAATGGGAGGGCTTCGGCCCTCTCGTTCCGCGTCCGTAGGAGTGCGACTCTTTGTCATCAGACATTTCAGCACGTTCCATCGTTCGTGGCGTCATTGACCCCGAAGAAGTTGTTGCATTCGGCGATTGTGTTTCCACTCGATCCCGCCTGCAAGATGTCGTACGCCCCCGAGAAATCGTTGTCCTTAACGATCAGGTTCTGGTCTTCGTAGACCTGCATGACGGCGATGTAGGGGGTGTTGGCGAAGTAGTCGGGCATGCCGTCGAAGAGCGGGAAGGAGTTGCCGGCGATGGTGGCGTTCACCACCCCCTGAATGGACATAGCAGCCACATTGCCTGGTGGGTCGGCAATAGAACCGCCCGTGGTCGAGATGGCCGGTTGGAGGTCCTTGTTCAGTGCGATGAGGAGCCCTTTGTTCCAAAACTGGCTCGGCGTGAGGTAGGGGTTCGTCCCGGTGATCACGATGAGGGGCGAAGCGGCGTTGATGACGTTGTTGTACAGCACCACATTGTCCTGCTGGACGCCGGGTAACTGGCCCTGCATGGACGCGAACCAGTCGTCCTTGAAGTTCGTCCATGTGTCGTTGGTGATGCACACGTTGTCCTGAGCTGCTTCTTGTGGATTGCCCTGAGCGTCGAACGTGGTCGAAAACACGTCGTACTCGAAGTCCATTGCGTCCACGCCCATGTTGGTAAAGGTGGATTGGTTGACCTTCAATCCGTTGACCGACTCAACGGTCAGCCCGTGGAAGCCGGCGTTGGTGAAGCTCGAGCTCTGGATGGTGATGTTCGTGTTGAGCGAGATGTCGTTGCCCGTGTCGCCGCTGTCAGGCGCGTTGAGGTTGATGAAGTCGCCCTGGATGTCGTTGACGTTCAGGTGAGTGAGCGTTACCCCGTGGTCGGCCTCTAACAGGAACCCGTAGTCGCCTTCTTGATCCGCTCCACCATTGGAGCCGTTGTAGGCGCCCACCACCACCGCGTTGCTCATCGCCAGGTTTGTGTCTTGGGTCAAGAAGATGAAGGGCGCAGGCACCGCTGGGGCTACCGATTGAACCAGCCAACTGTTATTGGCGTTGATGGTCAGCCCGGTCGTGTTATGTACCCAGAGGGTCGAGTTGATCAAGAAGCACCCGTTGGCGGGGAAATTGACCGTCGAGTTGGCCGGGAGACTGTTGAGCCAGTTGGTCAGGATGCCAGCGCTGTCGGCCACCGAGCAGTCAGCTTTGATGCTGGACGGCATGGAGATGACGCTGGGAGCCACGGCGCCTTCGTCAGCAGCAGCAGACCCACTCGCCGTCGGCAGAAATGACGCAGCGACGAGGGCAAGCCAGATGCCCCATCGGCGGATCACGACGCCACGCTGGTGAGAATAAGCGTGGGATGGATGACACGAGGCGCGTGGAAGCAATCTGGATATCGTTCGCATGACTGTCACATCGCTGTCGGAGCGGCACTGATTCGACCCCGCCAGTCAATGTGTTGCCAATCAAATCGGCACCAGTTTCTGGGTCTGTGTAACAGGTGTAACCCTGAGTCTCGAGTAAGTACACCCTTGCTTTAGCGAGTCGCTCGGGTCGAGCACGGAAACTGTCGGCAGATCTGTGTGTCCATCTCTACGCGCTCGAGCGTCAACGGGTCACCCGGAAGGAGCTTGTACAAGCGGTGCATGAAGTACGCCGACTCCGGTGTGGTGGCCAGTTCCCGGGTTCCTCGTCAGACAAACGTTTGATAGCGGCGATGAACTCTTCAACCCTCTCTGTCATCGCGCCCGCGCACAGGTCAAGGAGTCCAACCTCAGCTGGGTCCGCGGCAATTCTCTGGGACCGGCTTCGGGCAGAGGATGAACGAAGCGCAACATAGCGATGTGTGGGCTACTGCGTGGGATGAAATCAACCGCGCTGATCTTGGTCGCCATGACCTGCGCCATACAGGAATCACTTGGGCAGCAAGCTACGAGGCGCATTGTCATGGTCGCCGTCCACCAAACGGGGTACAGGCCAGCGAGCACCCCCAACGGGATTCGAACCCGTGTTACCACCTTGAAAGGGTGGCGTCCTAGGCCGCTGGACGATGGGGGCAGATCGGGCACCGGACGACAGAGAGCGGTCCGTGCCCGGGTGAGAAGGAGATCCTACCGGGCGCCAATTGGGGTGCCCGCCGCCGCCGGCTGGGCCTCGGACCTGACCCCGGAGTCGGGCCGGGTACCGACCTCGACCTCGGCCGGATGGAAGGTACAGGCCAGAAAGCACTGCACGGCCCCGATCACGAGGACGGTGACTCCCAGCAGGTGGACCTCGACCAGAAGGGCGGGGAGGTGGGTGAAGTACTGGGTGTAGCCCACCGCCGCTTGGGCCACCATCACCACCAGGAGGACCCGACCGGCCCGTCGCACGCGCTCGGGCACATCGCCCATGTGGAGGCAGACCACGAGGCCAATGGTCAGCCCCACCAACAGGAGGGCCAGACTCGAATGCAGCTCCGCCATGTCGCGCAGCGCGATCGGGATGCGCTTGGCCACCAGCTGCCCCGAGGCATCGCCGGCATGCGGGCCGGCCCCGGTCGTCGCCGTGCCGGCGGCAATGACGAAGGCCAACACTACGAGTACCCCGTAGTGCAGCCGCAGCAGTGGACGGGGAACGAGCGGTCGAGCAGATCCCGGCCCGTAGTCGAGCCGGTCACGGTGCACCAGCACGACGGCGTCGACCAGCAACAGCATGGTGGCGAAGAAGTGCACCATCACCAGATAGGGATTCAACTTGGTGTAGACGACGATCCCGCCCAACACGGCCTGGGCCAGTACGCCGACGACCAGGCCCCCGCTGAGGTACACCAGGTCCCGACGCCACGGCCTCCGGAAGACCGTCCCCAAGAACGACGCCGCCACGGCAATGGTGACTACGACGGTGACCAGGCGGTTGCCGAACTCCACCAGCCCGTGGAAATGGAGTTGAGGGGTCAGGTGGCCCACCGAGCAGGCGGGCCAGTCGGCGCATCCGAGGCCACTGCCGGTCAGTCGCACCGCCCCTCCGGTCACCACAATGAGGGCCACCAGGACCAGGGCCAGGACATTGAGGCGATGGCCCAGCGAAGGGGAGACTGTGACACGGCGGCGGGCAGGCACTTCGATCAAGCGTACCGGCGTCCCCCGCTTGGTCATGAGCGACTCCCTGGTCGTAGGCTGAGTGAAATGTCCTCCCAAGCCCCTGCCCTGGCGGGTCAGCGAGCGGGGTGGTCGACCATCGGCGCCTATGTCGCCCTGACCAAGCCGCGGATCATCGAGTTGTTGCTGGTCACCACCCTGCCCACCATGGTGGTGGCCAAGCGCGGCCTGCCGTCGCTGTGGCTGATGCTGGCCACCCTGGTCGGCGGGGCCCTGGCGGCCGGCGGGGCCAACGCCATCAACATGGTGGTCGACCGCGACATCGACAAGCTGATGAAGCGCACCAAGGCGCGCCCGTTGGTCACCGGGGCCATGACGCCGAGGGCGGCCCTCGTCTTCGCCCTCACCCTCGAGGTGGCGGCGTTCGTCGAGCTGGCCCTGGCCGTGAACCTGCTCTCGGCCGTCCTAGCCGTCTCGGCCACCCTCTTCTACGTCTTCGTCTACACCCTGTGGCTCAAGCGGCGCTCGTCGCAGAACATCGTGATCGGCGGGGCCGCCGGCGCGGTGCCCGTCCTGGTCGGCTGGGCGGCCGTGACGAACTCGCTGTCGTTAGCCCCCGTCGTGCTCTTCGCCATCATCTTCATCTGGACCCCGCCGCACTTCTGGTCGCTGGCCGTGCGCTACAAGGAGGACTACGCCGCGGCCGACGTGCCCATGCTGCCCGTCGTCGCCTCCATGAAGCGCACCACGCGCGAGATCGTCCTCTACACCGTGGCCCTCGTCGCCGTCTCCCTCCTCTTTGGGCCCGTCGCCCATCTGGGCGCCATCTACACCGTGGTCGCCGCCGTGCTCGGCGCCGGGTTCTTGTTCATGACCACAAGGCTGTGGCGACTGGCCCGGAGCGACCGGGCCACCGGGCGCGAGGCCATGCGGGTCTTCAGTTACTCCATCACCTACCTGACGGTGCTGTTCGTGGCCATGGCCGGTGACGTGTTGATCATGAACCACGTTCACTAAATTGTGGGCCCCATGACGGCCGACGCTCCGGAGCCCGCCCCCGAGGCCACCACCCCCCGCAAGCCCCGCAAGATCTTCTTGCTGGCCGGTCTGGTCGTCGCCACCGCGCTGGGCATCGGCCTCTTCACCTCGGTGGGCACCAACGCCAAGTCGTCCGGTGCCCCCCACGAGGGTGGCCCGCTTCCCGCCTTCAGCGGCACCGATCTCAACGGGTCGGGCCAGGCGGTCGTCTCCTCCGACGGCATCGGGCACGGGACCCCCGGAGTGGTGCTCTTCTTCGGCAACTGGTGCGTGGCGTGCCACACCGAGCTGCCACCCCTGGCCACCGCCGTGCGCACCCAGCAGTCGCGGGGCGGAGCGCTGGCTCACGTCAAGGTCATCGGCGTGGACAGCGAGGACACCACCGCCAGCGCCAAGGGGTTCATCCACAGCACCGGTGTGTCGTTCCCGGTGGCCTACGACCCGAGCCTGAACATCACCAGCGGAGCTTTCTACTTCCGGGGCGATCCCAACGCCGTCTTCGTCAACGCCGACGGGACAATTAACAAGATCGTGGTGGGCGACCAGCTCACGGCGGCCGGTTTCACGGCCGACGAGCGGGCACTCATTCCCAATGGAACGTAAGCGCCGCCGCCAGGGGGGCGGCCACCGCCCACACGGCCAGGACGGCCCAGCTGAGCGGGGGCACGGCCGAGCCGGCACCGAGCGACGCGTGCAGCCCGGCTGACAGGGCCTCGGGCGGCAGGAGCTTGGCCACCGACGCCACACCGCTGGGCAGCTTGGTGATCGGGACGATCATGCCCCCCAGGAGCAGGAACACGAGATACAGCCCATTGGCCGCGGCCAGGTTCACCTCCGCTTTCAGCACGCCGGCCATGAGCAAGCCGATACCGGCGAAGCCCACCGTGGCCAGCAGCACGATCCCGACGGCGCTGAGGAAGCACCAGCCGCTCCCGCCCGGGTTCCATCCGAGCAGCAGCCCGACGGGAATCACGATGGCGGCCTGGACGATCTCCACCGCCAGGATCGTGATGATCTTGGCCCCCAGCAGGCGCGGTCGGCCCAGCGGGGTCGAACCGAGCCGCTTGAGGACGCCGTAGCCCCGTTCGAATCCGGTGGCGATGCCGAGCGACACCATGGCGGTCGACATCACGGCCAGGGCCAGGATGCCGGGGACAAAGAAGTCCACCGACTTGGCCGTCGGCGTCGACACCACATCGACCGTGGAGAAGAACACCAGGAAGAGGACCGGGATACCGACGGTCAAGAGGAGGGTCTCGCCCCGCCGAAGGGTCATGAACACCTCGGCCCGGGTCTGGGCCAGCAACGCCCTCATTGCTGATCCCCCCGACCCCGGCGCCGACCGCCGCGGCGCCGACCTCGGCCGGGTGGGGCGTCACCCTCGCCGTCATCGGGGTCGTCGGTGCTCGACTCGGTCTGTTGCAGGGCCGCCGCACCGACGGCATCGAAATAGACGTCTTCGAGCGTGCGGCCGGTCACTAGATCGGAGAGGGTGGCATCGCGCGCCGCCAGCCAGGTGGCCAGGGTGGCGGTGGCTGCTGGCCCCGACGCACCCTCAATCCGGTAACGACCGGGCGCGGTCTCCTGCACCGAGACCCCCGGGCCGAGTTGGAGAGCCAGCGCCACCGTGTCCAAACCAGGCGGCGCGCCGAAGGAGACACGGTTCGATCCCACTCCGCCCGAGAGCTCAGTCGGCGTCCCGGCCAGGACGACCCGGCCCGATGAGACGATAACGATGCGGTCGGCCATCTTCTCGGCTTCGACCAGCTCGTGGGTGGTGAGCACCACGCACACGCCCTGGGTGCGCAGGTCAGCCACCACGGCCCTGATGGCCAGGCGGCCCTCGGGGTCGACACCGGCCGTCGGCTCATCGAGAAAGGCCACCCGGGGCCGGCCGATGAGGGCCAAGGCGAGCGAGAGCCGTTGTTGTTCGCCACCGGAAAGGTGGCGCCACGGTGTGGTGGCGACGCCCCGCAGGGAGACCAGGTCCAATAGGTCGTCGGTGGCCAGTGGCGCCGCATAGAAGCGGGAGAAGAGGTCGAGGACATGGCGGGGCGGCAGCATCGGGTAGACGCCGCCCTTCTGCAACATGACGCCCATGAGTTCGGTCAGCTGACGGTGATCGGCAATGGGATCGAGTCCCAACACCGAGATGCGGCCACCAGCCGGGCGACGGTATCCCTCCATCGACTCGATGGTCGACGTCTTGCCTGCCCCATTGGGCCCGAGAACGACCAAGACCTCTCCGGCTTCGGCCGACAGGTCCAGCCCGTCCACCGCGGTGACCTCACCCTCGGAGCCGTAGCGCACGGTGAGGTCCGTCACTTCGACGGCTGGCACGTGTCCGGCTGGCATGTCGTCGCAGGCTACTTTGAGCATGCATGATCGATATTCGGCTGTTGCGGGACGATCCCGACAGCGTCAAGGCGGCACTGGCCCGACGTGGCGTGGCCGCATCGGAGATCGACGAGATCATCGCGGCCGACGTGGCCCATCGCGCCCGACTGTCCCACTCCGAATCGCTACGGGCCGAGGTCAAGGCACTCAGCCGTGAGGTGGGGGCGGCGAAGAAGGCCGGCGATGAGGCCCGGGCTACCGAGCTCAGCGAGCAGAGCCGCCGGCTGGGCGAGGACGAACGGTCCGCGGCGGCGGAAGCCGACGTCGAGTGGGAGAAGGTCCGGCTGGGACTCCTCTACCTGCCCAACATCCCGATGCCCGAGGTGCCCGACGGGGAGAGCGACGCCGACAACGTCGAGATTCGCCGCTGGTGGCCGGGCAAAGAGTCGGGTGCGCCCGAACCGGGGCGAGCTGACCACCAGCACGTCCCGCACTGGGAGATCGGCCAGGCCATGCAATTGCTCGATATGGAAGCGGGTGCCCGCCTCTCGGGTTCCATGTTCCCCCTCTACCGGGGCGCCGGCGCCCGCCTGCTGCGCGCGCTGACCGGATTCGCGCTGGACCGCCACGTTCCGGTCTACGAGGAGATCCGTCCCCCGACGGTGGTGCTGACCGAGACGATGACGGCCACCGGTCACCTGCCGAAGTTCGCCGACGATGCCTATCACCTCGAACGCGACGACCTCTGGGCCATCCCGACCGCCGAGGTTCCGCTGACGTCCATGCACCGGGGCGAGATTCTCGAGGAGTCCGTGCTGCCTTTGCGTTTCACCGCGGCCACCGCCTGCTACCGCCGTGAGGCGGGTTCGGCCGGACGTGATACCCGCGGTCTCCTGCCGCGTGCACGAGTTCGACAAGGTCGAGCTCTTTGCCTACACCACACCCGACCAGGCACTCGAGGCCATGGCCGACATCCTCACCCGCGCCGAGTCCATGCTGCAGGAACTCGAATTGCGCTACCGGGTCATGGATCTGTGCACCGGCGATCTGGGTGGTTCGTCGGCCCGCACCTTCGACCTCGAGGTGTATGCGCCGGGCGTCGACAAGTGGCTGGAGGTCAGTTCGACCAGCTGGTTCCGCGACTACCAGGCCCGGCGGGCCCAGGTGCGCTACCGCCCCTCGGCTGGTGGGGCACCGCAGCTGGTCCATACGGTGAATGGCTCGGCTCTGGCCTGGCCCAGGATGTGGGCCGCGCTGGTGGAGAACGGCCGCCAGGAAGACGGCACGGTATTGCTGCCTGAGTGCTTGGCCCCGTACCTGGGAGGGGAGCTCCTCATCAAGGGGCCCTGACCTCACTGCTGGCCTTGCGCGAACCTGTGGGCGTGCGTCCCTTCGCAAGACTGGTTGCCGGAGCCCTGGCAACCGTCACCGTCGGCGCCGGAATCGCGCTGTCCGGCGCCTCTGACGCGGGTGCCGGCCTTATCCGACCGTCCGTCGCCGTCCCGATATGTTCGACCGCACCGACCAGGGCGCCGAAGCTGCCCGGTATCACGACGACGTTCGTCTCGGCACCCGAAGGCTCACCTTCTGGTGTGGCCGTCAGCAAGGACAACAAGTACGCGTTTGTCGCCGAGGCCTACGGCTTCCTCCGCACGTACTCGCTGGCCTCGGCGACCCCAACCCTTGTGAGCTCCGAGACAGTGAAAGGACCGAGGCTGGTCGGTCTTGCCCTCACCCCGGATGGTCGCTACTTGGTCGGTGCGATCGGTAGTGGGGCAGAAGTGTTCGACGTGTCTCGACTCGAGCGGCCGCCGCCGCCGCGGACGGACGGGCTCGTCGGCACGCTGAGCAGCAGCGGTACCGGTGCCGCCGGGGCCGTGGTCTCGCCCGACGGCCACTACGTCTTCGTGACGCTCGCAGACTCCAATGAACTGGCGGTCTTCAACCTGCAACGCGCGCTGACCCGAGGGTTTCATCGGTCGCACCTGGTGGGCACAGTTGCTCTGGCCAGCACGCCCGTGGGTATTGCGATCTCCCCCAGCGGTCGCTTCCTCTACGTGACCAGCGAAGGAAGCTCGGCGACGACGAGCAATGGGGCCCTGACCACCATCGACGTGGGGAAAGCCGAGCATGCTGCTCGGCACGCCGCCGTCTCGGTGGTACTGGCCGGGTGCAACCCCAGCCGTGTGGTGGCCACCGCCTCGACGGTGTACGTCACGGCTCGAGAGAGCGATGCCCTGCTGGCCTTCTCGGCCAAGGCACTGATCACTCATCCCGCGAGAGCCCTCCTACAGGAATTATCGGTAGGCGAAGCACCCGTCGGGTTGGCGCTGGTCAATCACGATGGCGGCCTCGTCGTCGCCGACTCCATTCGCTCCGGCGCCAAGAGGAACGCCTCGGGCCTGGCGGTCGTGGCGGTCGACCAACGTGGCCGGATGGCCCTGACCGGCTCCATACGATCGGGGAGGTCTCCCCGAGACATGGCGACCAGCCCGGACGGCAGACTCCTCTTGGTGACCAACTATGCCTCGAGCCAGCTCGAAGCCGTCACCCAGGCCGGGCTTCCCTGACCGGGCTTTCCTGACTTGGGCTCCCTGATCCGCCGTACCGATTACCAATGCGGGTGCCGGTCAGGAATCGATGGCCGCTCGAAGGGAGGCCAGGCGGTCACGATCCAGCGAGTAGTAGACCCACTTGCCCCGGCGGTCTCCGTGGACCAGTCCGGCTCCGGCCAGGATCTTGAGGTGATGGGACACGGTGGGCTGGCTCTTGCCCAGTGGCTCGACGAAATCGCAGACACAGACCTCGCCCCCGGTGGCGGCCGCCAGGATGCTGAGCACCTGCAGGCGGACCGGGTCAGCCAGCGCGGTGAACGCGGTCGCCAGCTCGGCGGCGTCCGACGCATCAAGCGGCGAGGTCAGGACCGAGGGGCAGCAGGGCTGGGCGGTCGACCCGGACGTTCGTTCGTCGACGTCGAGGGCCACCCTGCTTGCAGTTCTCGCCATGGTGCCTCCTATTGACAGTTGTGAATGTATCGAGGATACTCGATGCATCGACAGATGTGAATACCGATGGAGGTCCAGATGTCCCGAGTCCAACTGGCACTGAACGTCGAGAGCCTCGATGACGCCGTCGACTTCTACCGGAAGCTGTTCGCCACCGAGCCGGCCAAGCACCGGCCGGGCTACGCCAACTTCGTCATCGCCGATCCGCCGCTGAAGTTGGTGCTGATCGAAGACACGGCCCAAGAACCTGGAGCGCTCAACCATCTCGGCGTCGAGCTCGAATCGACCGAAGCCGTTGCCGCGGCCCAGACTCGTCTGGCCAGTCAAGGCCTGGTCACCGCCGTTGAGGACGAGGTCACCTGCTGCTTCGCCATCCAGGACAAGGTGTGGGTCTCGTCGCCCGAAGGTGTGCCGTGGGAGCTCTATACCGTGCTGGCCGACGCCGATTCTATGGGCGACAGTCCCCGCGGCGGCGAGCCCGGTTCACCGGCGAGTTGCGCCGGTGTGCCCAATGGCGCGGCGGCACCATCCGGGTCGTCCCCGGTGCCGCCGCCGACCTGTTGCTGACCGGCCTGACGGCGGCGCCGACGACATGGGGATGAGCGAGCCACCGCTGTGGCGACGCCTCATCGCCGAGGGACTGGGTTGCGTGTTCCTGGGCGCCATCGTGGTGGGATCGGGAATCGCGGCGCAGCAACTCTCGCCCGGCGCCACCGGGCTGGAACTCTTGGAGAACGCGGCGGCCACGGCCGCCGGCCTCTATGCCATCATCCTGATGTTCGGCGGAGTGTCAGGGGCCCACTTCAATCCGGTCGTGTCCTTCGTCGACGCGGTCTTCGGCGGGTTGAGGTGGCGCGATGCCTTCGCCTATCTCCCGGTGCAGGTGGCCGGGTGCATCGGCGGGGCCGTCCTGGCCAATGTGATGTTCGCCCTGCCTGCGGTGAGCATCTCGACCAAGCATCGCTCGAGCGGCCCTCACTTTCTCTCCGAGATCGTGGCCACACTCGGATTGTTGTTGGTGATCTTCGCACTGGCTCGAACCAGACGAAGCAACATCACGCCGGCGGCTGTTGGCGCCTACATCGGAGCGGCGTACTTCTTCACCAGCTCGACCAGCTTCGCCAACCCGGCCATTGCCGTCGGACGCATGTTCAGCAACACATTTGCCGGCATCGCCCCGGCGTCGGTACCCATCTTCGTGGTCGCTGAGGTGACCGGGGGGATCGCCGCCATCGTGGTGATCAAGGTTCTCTACCCTGACCTGACCGATGAAGAGGCAGCCGACATCATGGTGCCGCACCACGGTCCGGGCCTGACCTCCGCGGTGCCGCCGGGCGGCACTCCTGCCCCTGCACCCGCTGCGCCCGTGACTCAAGGCCCGTGACCGACCCCCCGGTGGTGCTGTTCCTGTGTATCCACAACGCGGGGCGCAGCCTGGCCGCCCGAGTCCTGCTTGATCACTACGCGCGTGACCGAATCCGCGTCGAGTCCGCTGGGTCCGAACCCAGCGGTGCGTTGAACCCCGCCGTGGTGAGCATCCTCACCGAGCGCGGTCTGGACCCGTCCCGAGAATTCCCCAAACCGTTGACCGACGCTCTCGGCCGGGAAGCCGACGTCATCGTCACCATGGGATGCGGCGACGCCTGCCCCGTCTATCCGGGGAAGCGATACCTGGATTGGGACCTCGAGGACCCGGCCGGACTGCCGGTCGAACAGGTCCGACCGATCATCGATGAGATCGACCGTCGGGTGCGGGGACTTCTGGACGACCTCCTCACGCCTTCCGGGTGACGACGGGCACGCTCATCGCCGGTGGTCGTGGTTGACCCTGTACCTTCCATCGCGCTCCTCAACCTGCCGGCATTCGGAAGGCCACGAGATGGCCACTTGACGCAACCATTCCTGTGGGGACCACCAGGAGGTCACCAGCGACCGATGGCCACCCGCTGATCGGGTACCCGACGCTGTGGGTCCACACGATCTTTCCCGTCTTGCGGTCGATGGCCACGAGATTCCCCTGAATCGTCCCGGTGATCACCAGGTCATTGACCACGGTGGCGCCCCCGGTTGGATCACCCGGAATGGAGGTGTCCCAGAGATGCCGCCCCGTCGCTGCGTCAACGGCCACGACCTCACCGTTCATCGTGCCGACCTTGCCTCCGAAATAGGCGGTCTTGTCGGGGGACAAGACGGACGCGGCATTGAGCGTGGCCACATAGACGTCGCCGCCGGCCGAGGCAGGCGGTGTGAGTACCCCGCCGTAGGTGCCGGGCAACACCGACGTCGGGCCTGGCAGTGCCGAGAGGGAATGATTCTGGTGGATTCCCACTGAGGTCTGCCACAGCAAGTGTCCGGTTGCCCGGTTCATGCCTAACAGTTGTCCGCCCTTCCCGGTGCCAACGACGATCTGACTGGAGGTGGCGCCACTGTTCACCTTGACCAGGAGAGCATGAACGAAATCCTGATCAAAGAGGTCGTGCGGCACGGCTTGGCGGTACCAAATCAATCGGCCGGTGGCGAGGCTGAGCGCCACTGTCGAGTCGGTGTACAAGTTCGGGCCGGCCCGACTCGATCCGTTGGGATATTGGGGTGTGCCAGGAAACGGGGCCGGATTGGCGGTGCCCCAGTAGGCGATTCCGGTTCTCGTATCGATCGCCGGCGGGTACCAGGCGCCGCCACCGGAGTTGACGCCAGGATGTCCCCAGAGGTCCTTGGAAGCGACCGTGTCGAATGACCAGTCGACCTTCCCTGAAGATGCGTCGACCGCGAACAGATGGCCCCGGTCGCCACCCTGGAACTGGACGGCAGCACTCACCGGCACCGTCGCGATGAGGACCCGATGGCCGATCACGGTCGGCTGCATGTCGACGCCAGCCGTGGCACTCTGGGTCAACCGTCTCGTCCAGAGCACCTGGCCTGATCTGCCGTCGAGCGCCTCGATGCCATCGGCGGTGGCGGCAAACACCTTCCCCCACCCGACGGCCACGCCTTCGGGGCCCACGGTGAACCCGGTCGAGTCGGACTGCCACAAGGTTCGACCTGTCGTCTTGTCCGCGGCGACGACGACGCCGTGGTCGTCCTCCGCGTAGACGGTGTTGCCGACGATGAGGGTTACGGTCGTCAAGGCGCCAGCGGTCGGAATGGACCAGGCCAGAGCGATGCGGCTGATCGTCGACGCACGAAGGGTCGAGCCGACGGCATCGCGCGAGTTGGAATAGTCATGACCGGGCAGAGGCCAACCGGTGCCCCCGTCGGCGATCACCTCATGGGGCGGCGGATCCACCTTGGCCACATGAACTGTTGACGATCCTGCGCCACAACTCGCAGCGATCAGCCCGCAGGCGAGCACCAGTCCGATCCGTGAATACCGAGTCGTGAAATTCACCGCTCAACCGAGGGACTTATCGTCCCGACCTGACGCATCGGCCTGCCGCAGGCGCCGGGATAGATGGTCGATCGCTCAGATGGCCAGTGAGGCGAAGCGGTAGCCCACCCCGCGCACGGTGGTGATGAGCACCGGCACGGACGGATCGGCTTCGATGCGTGACCGCAGCCGCTTGATATGCACATCGAGCGTCTTGGTGTCCCCGATGTAGTCGGTGCCCCAGACCCGGTCGATGAGCACATCGCGGGTGAGGACCCGTCCGGCGTTCTCCACCAGCAGACGGAGGAGCTCGAACTCCTTGCGGCGGAGGTGGACCTCCTCGCCCCGCACGAAGACGCGGCGCTGGTCGAAGTCCACCTTGATGTCGCTCGATTCCCACACTCCTTCTGTACCGAGGTCGATGCTGTCCCCGTGGTCGTTGGCGTCAAGACCGCCGGGGGCTCGTCGCAGGACTGCCCGCATGCGGGCCACCAGTTCGCGCAGGCGGTAGGGCTTGGTCACGTAGTCGTCGGCTCCCACCTCGAGCGCCACGACGGTGTCGATCTCGGTGCCCTTGGCCGTCACCATGATGATGGGCACGGTCGAGCGCGTCCGGATGTTCCGGCAGACATCAATGCCCGACAGCTTGGGCAGCATGAGGTCGAGCAGGAGAATGTCGGGATCGGTCTCGTCGTAGAGACGCAGCGCTTCGGCGCCGTCACGGGCCACGGTGACCCGAAAGCCCTCGTTGGTCAGGCCGATCACCAGGGCCTCGATGAAGGACTCCTCGTCCTCCGCCAGCAGTACCTTTATCGGTCCGTCGTTTCCAGTGGTGCGAGACGCCGATTTCTTTGACTTGTGGTTGGTCGTGGTCTTGCTCATGCCACCCGTTCGGCTTGGACCGGGAGCACGAGACTGAAGGTGGAACCCTCACCCTCGCGTGATTCGACATCGACCCAACCCTGATGGTTGTTGGCCACGTGGCGCACGATCGACAGACCCAGTCCTGTGCCGCCGGTGTCGCGGCTGCGCCCGTGGTCGACCCGGTAGAAGCGCTCGAAAATGCGGTCCAGGTCACGGGCGGGGATCCCGATCCCGTGGTCCTGCACGGCCAGGCGCACCGTGTCACGGTCCTCGGTGTTCCACTCGGACCGATTGGCGGACGTGTCGTCGCCTCCCTCGGTGGTCGAGGGCTCTCCATCGGGGGACGTCGGCGCGGTCGAACTGGTGGCCACATCGGAGAACGTGGTCTCGGGGAAGGTGGCCGGCGTCGGGTTCGATGTGGGGGCGGCCACGGAGGTGAAGCTGTCGATCTCCGCGGTGCTGAGGGCCGCCTCCTCGGCGTCAAAGGGAGCCGAGGCGGTGTCATCATCGGCGGCCTTGGCCGTAGGGGTGCTCGAGGTGACGATCGGCGTCGAGCCCGTGGTGAAGGAGGCGGCCGCTCCGTCGGTGGCGCGCCGGACGCTGCCCGAGATGACCACCTTGGAGTTGTCGTACGAGTAGGTGATGGCGTTCTCGAGCAGGGCGTGCATGGCCGAGACGAGCTGGCGGCGCTCGCCCAGCACGGCCACCGGGGGCGAGGGCTCGTGCAGGACGAGCTCGATGCCCCGCTGATCGGCCGTGGCCCGCACCCGCTCGATGGCATCGGCCATGACCAGGTTGACCAGGACGGGCTCCCGGGCCGGAGCCTCCTCCGATTCGATGCGCGAGAGGTCGAGCAGGTCATCGATGATCCGGCTCACCCGGAAGGCCTCGTTGTGGATGCGACCGGCCAGCCGTTGGGCCACGTCGGGGTCGGGCTCGCTGACCAACGTCTCGGCCAGCAGCCCGAGGGCGCCCATGGGCGTCTTCAACTCGTGGCTCACGTTGGCCACGAAGTCGCGGCGGATCTCCTCGAGTCGCCGCCGTTCGGAGATGTCCTCAATCAGGGCGATGACACCGAGCGGGCGGCGACCGTCGTCGATCTGGCGAGCGCGGACCTGGAGGGTGCGGCGAGGCGGCCCGTAGAGGTCGAGGGTGCGCTCGGCCGAGCCCTCGTGCCATGCATCTTGGAGGAGCTCGGTCACCGCCTGGGCGGCCAGCGCGTCACCGTGCCGGCTCACCATCAGCGCGTTGGCCCGACCGTTGCGATAGATGACGGTGCCGTTCTCGTCGCACAGGACGACGCCCTGGGTCAGCGTGTCCAGCGAGCGCCGGAGTCGGATGGCGTCCGAGCTGGACTCGGTGACGGCCTGGGCCGCACCGCTGGTGACCTGCTCGAGATAGGCCAGCGACGTCTCGATGTTGGTCTCGTCCTCGGGTGGGTCGAGGCCCAGCCGGCTGCCCAGCGCGGTCAGGCGCTGGGAGATGGCCCTGCGGCCGGAGCGGCGGCCCACGGCCCGGGCGATGACGATGGCCAGGACGAAGGCGACGACCAGGACGACGGGGTAAATGACCTCCTCGGTGGTGGTCCACCTGATCACGACGCCGCTCCCGAACACGCTCCCAATATGACAGGCGGGACAGGGGCGCGGCGAACACATCGCCCCAGCGGGCGTGAGATCGGCCGGCGGAGGCCGGGGGCGATTGTGGAAAACATTGAAACTACATGAACCGTTCTCTGACGATCGGCGATGCCCGGAGACTCCGGCGGCACCGTACGTGATGGAGGGTGACCATGATGGTGTGGCGTTGGGCCGACGTGTCGATGAGTCCTTCGATGAGCCAGTTGCCCGGCGGCGACACCCTCCAGGGTCTGGTCAACGGGCTGGGCGCCTGGGCGCTAGTGGCCGCCCTGGTCGGACTGGTGGTCGGGGCCGCCGCCTGGGCGCTGGGTGTGCACTCGCAGAATTTCCAGCAATCGCTGGTCGGACGGCGGGCCGTCCTGGTCTCGGGGCTGGCCGCTCTGCTCATCGGCGCCGGCCCGGCCATCATCAACTTCTTCTACGGCGCCGGACTCAAGGTCCATTGAAATCGCGCGGCCGTATGTCCCGGGCGCCTTCGCCGTATCCCGCTCATCGATAGCGATACCCCCCAATGCTCGCCGCCCTTCTGCTGATGTCGCATGTCGCGGCCGGCGCGGGCGCGACCGGGACCGCGACCGCGACCGAGCCGGTCACCACCGCGCCGACCCTCCCGATCGCGCCGTCGGCGGGATGCCCGGGCCTCGACGCGTTGAACCCGCTCTGCCAAGCCGGCAACGCGGCGGGTTCCGTGGCCGGCAGCGGCATCAACGCCGTGCTGAACGGGCTGAGCCAGTGGGTGGCGAGCGGCGCCGAGTGGTTGCTCTCGCAGATCGGCCACGTGCTGATCAGTACGACCACCATCGACATCGGCGCCAGCTGGTTCCACCAGCACTACGCCGAGATGACGGTGTTGGCGGGAGCTGTGGTGCTGCCGCTCCTGCTGGTATCGACGATGCAGGCGGTCTACCGGCAGAACGCCGGCCAGCTGATCCGGGCCTTCTTCGTCCAGCTGCCGTTGGCCCTGCTGCTCGGTGTGGTGGCCATTCAGATCGTGGTGCTGTGCCTCACGGCCACCGACGCCATGTGCACCGGCGTGGCCGGGGGGAGCGGCTCCGACGTCACCGCCCTCCTGTCCGGCGTGTCCAATGGGATGGTCGCCGCGCTGGGCGACCCGACCATGGCCACCTTCGTGCTGTTGTTGGTGGGGCTGCTGGTGGCCGTGGCGGCGTTCGTGCTCTGGCTCGAGCTCCTGGTGCGGGCGGCCGCGGTCTATGTGGCCGTGTTGTTCCTTCCGCTGGCCCTGGCCACGTTGGTCTGGCCTTCGGTGTCCCATTGGTGCCGCCGGCTGGTCGAGACGCTGGCGGCGCTGATCCTCTCCAAATTCGTCATCGTGGCCACGCTGAGCCTGGCCGCGAGCGCCGTGTCGTCGGGCACCGCTGGCGGCAGTGGGAGCGGTGGTGGGGGCGGTGGGTCCGGTTCCGGGTTTGCCTCCGTGCTGGCCGGGGGAGCGCTCCTGGTGCTGTCCACCTTCGTCCCCTTCGCCATCCTGCGCCTCATCCCGATGGTCGAAGCCGGGGCCGTCGGGCATCTCGAAGGGGCCCGCCAACGCGGCATGGCGCCCCTGACCGCCATGCCCCGAACCGCGGCGTCGTACGCACTCAGGGAAGCGACGGCGGCGCAGCGCAGCGCCAGGGGTGCGGCGCGCCTGGCCGCGGTGACCGGCCCTCCGGGGACCGGCCGAATGGAGGCAGACGTGAGCGCAGGCGGCGCTGCGGCAGTGGGCGACGAGGAGATCCGGGCCAGGGCCAATTCCGACAACGGCGGATGCCTGCCCGATTCCAGCGGGCGCATGGTGGGGATCCCCCCGACCGATGCCGGCGATCCGGAAGACCGGGATCTCCCGCCGTACGTCCCGCACCCGGTCGGCCCCAAGCCGATCACACCGGCTCCGGGTGCATCGGGTCAGTCGACGCCGGGGTCGGGTGGTGCCGGTGCCGTCGGCGCGCTGGTTCCGGTCGGGCCCCGAGGATTCAACGGTCTGCAACACGCCATCGGCCGAGACCACATCGGGCCGGTCCTTACCTACCTACGAGAGGATGACGGTGACCGACCACCTGCGACGACGCATCGACCCGGGGGCGCGACGTAGTGGGGGACGGCAGCGCCCGCTATCGATTCGGCCCCCGTGAACGGGCGGGTGCGCTGGCGGGATTCAGAGCCGGTCAGATTCTCACTGTGGCGCTTGGACTCGTCGCGGGGGTGCTGGTCTTACGCCGGCGGCCCGACGCCACGAGCGTCGGAGTGGCGCTCCTCATGTTGGTGCTGTGTGCTGCGCTGGCCACCTGGCCCCTGGCGGGGCGCACGGGCGACCAGTGGATCCCCGTGGTGGTGCGCTGGAGCACCCGCCGGGTCGGAGGGCGAGGCCCATGGCGGGGCCCACGTCGGGGCCGGCGGCGGATGGACTCGCTGTCGGGGCTCCGGCTGCTGAGCGTCGGTCAGCGCGACATGGGCGTCGTGCACGATGTGCGAGGGCGCACGCTGACCGCGGTGCTGTCCCTTCGGGGCCAGTCTTTTGCGCTCCTCGGTCCGGACGATCAGGACCGCCGGGTCGCCGGCTGGTCCGCCGTCCTGGCCTCGCTGGCCCGGGAAGGGTCGCCCGTCGAGCGGGTGCAGTGGTTGGCCGCGTCCTTCCCCGACGAAGGGCACGGCGTTCACGCCTACCTGGGCGACCGGCGAGCGGCGGACCCGGCTTCTGCCTGTGTGAGCTCGTACGAGTCCTTGCTGTGCGACATCGATGCCGACGCCAGCACCCACGATGTGACACTGGCCGTGCAGGTGCGCATGGGCAAATCGCTCGAACGCGGCTGTGAGTCGTTGCAACGCGAGGTCGCCCAGATGGTCCGCCAACTGGGCGATGCCGACATCGGGGTCAACGCCGTGTCGACGGTCGACGACGTAGCCGACCTGCTGCTTCGCACGTACGAGCCGCATCGAGGGCCGGTTCCACGCGGGGCGCAGGCCGGCGGCGCGTGCTCTCGTTCGACGGTGGACCCATGGCCCATGGCCATGTCGGAGGAATGGGCCACCCTCCGCGTCGACGGCATGGTGCACGCCACCTTTTGGGTGGCCGAGTGGCCCCGCACCGAGGTGCACAGCGACTTCTTGGCGCCGCTCCTCCTCTCGCCGGCCCGGGCCACGTTGTCGATGGTCATGGAACCGCTCGGTCCGGAGAAGGCGTTGCGCCGGGTGGAGGCCTCGCGGACCGCGGACATGGCCGACGCCGAGCTGCGTCGTCGGAGCGGATTCGTTGCCACGGCCCGCCATGCCCGCGAGAGCGAAGTGCTGGCCCGACGCGAAGCGGAGCTGGCCGACGGGCACGCCTCGTTCCGGTATGCCGGGTACGTCACCGTCTCGGCCACCAGCGAGGCGGAACTGTCAGTGGCCTGCGACGCCGTCGAGCACGCCGCCGGACAATCACGACTCCTCCTCCGTCGCCTGTACGGGGATCAAGCCAGCGGGTACACGTGCACGCTGCCACTGGCTCGGGGTCTGACATGACTGTCCCGCTGTCCCGCTGACTCCCGCCCGGTATATCGGAGGCCCTCGTGGGCGTGCCACCGGTCGGTCGTGACGACCAGCCAGGCGGAGGGCCGTGTCATCGTCACGCCGTTGCGATTCCTGAAGAATAGTAATAGTATAATTAGCACTATGGAATCCTTCCAAATCGACTTGGAAGACCCCACGCCTCTGCATGTGCAGGTGGCCGGTGAGATCAGGCGGTCCATCGCCGACGGCGAGGCCAATCCGGGGGAGCGGCTCCCGCCGGCCCGGGATCTGGCCGCGGTGCTCGGGGTGAACTCCAACACCGTGCTCCGCGCGCTGCGCCAATTCCGCGACGAAGGACTTCTCGAATTCCGCCGTGGTCGCGGCATCACGGTTGCTGGAGGGGCTCCCCAGAGAAGCCTGGTCGTCGGCCAAGCGAGAGAGCTCGTGCACCTGGCCCGGCGCAACGGATACCGGCGGGACGAGCTGATACGCATCATCGAAGGCGTCCGGTGACGACGCTCGTCGAGCCTCCGCGAGCTCGGCCGGCCGAGCAGCCAGCTGCAGCCTTGATCAAGGAGGCTCGTCGTCGACACCGGCGACGACAGCGTTGGGTCGGTGCGGGCGTCGCCCTTCTCGTGGTCGGACTCGGGGCAACAGCCACCCTGCAATTCGGAAATGGCCATCCCACGCCTGCGACAACCAAGAGCACGCCCTCTCCTCGATTCGTGCCCCCCACGACGACCCGGAACGGCCGCACCACGATGGCCATTCGACTGCCTGACGGCCGGGGGTTCGCCCTCAGCTACCCCCGATCCCTCGACCTGGCCCGTTTCCACATGACCGCTGCCGGCCAGGTCAACTGGCCGGTTACCTCTGGGCGCTATGCGTGCTGCAGCGAGGCCGCAGCGCCCTACTACGGAACGGTCGCGTCGATCTTCGCGGGAAAGCCGTTGGCCATCTACCGCGGGGTGCGCGGCACCAAGGTCCGCTACTACTCAGGTGCACAGGTGAAATTGCAAAACTATTACGAACCGGGATACGACTACCTGGTCTTCACGTTTGGGCCATGGGTCGTCCCGGTCTTGGATATCCGTCACACCAGTTACTACACGGCCCGAATGACAGATGGCGAGCGAGCCATATGGGCCCGCTCGTTTGACGCCCACCTCACCAAAGGTGGAAACCTCGTCTTCGCCCCCCGTGCCCCTCTCCAAGTGCTTCGGGGGGACATGGACGTTGTGCTCAACGGCAACACCAACTCATTGGAGATCGGCGGACCCCAGTCGTGCCCGGACACACAAGCAGCTCCGCAGATCATTCCCGCAGGACGTGCGTGGTGCGATCCCAGTGCTGGGGTCCGCCTGAGCGCGACCGGACAATCCCGGTTCGTTGACCTGGCGTCGTCGGGGCTTGCCATACGACGACTGGGCCCCGTCCGATGATGCGCCGGAGGTCCGGCACCCGGCGACCGATGCTGGTAGTCACGTGACGAACAACGAATCTCGTAGGAGCAGTCGCGTGTCTCCGGCGCTCAGTGGGAGGGGTGCATCAAGGCGCTGACGAGCTCACGCCGGCTACGGACGCCCACCTTGTCGAAGACCACCTTGAGGTGATCCTGCACTGTATGGGCACTGATGCACAGGTCGATGACGATCTGGCCGGTCGTTCGTCCCTGCAGCACGAGTCGTGCCACACCGCACTGGGCTGGCGTGAGGCCATGGGCCACCAGGAGCAGTGACGAGCGCTCCGCTGGTGCAGCCGGGGCGATGGTGAGCACGATGGGACCGCGGCCGGATGCGTCGTCCAAGCGCGCCGCGTGCACGGTGGCGAGCGCACCGCGCCGTGTCGTCATCCGGATGGAGGCGGGTGCCGCGTCGCCACCGGCATCGCCGATTTCGATGGCTTCGAGACGTCGCACCACCGCGGCGAGGGGTACGGGCAGTCGCCCACCGACGATGAGCGGGCCACCCTCGATCTCGTCGACCGCGCCGCCGACGGCCAGCACGACGTGATCGGCGACGAGGATCACCGCCTCTGAGGCCTCGGTGTTCCCGGCCCGTGCGTTGCTGGCGGCGGCGACCCGGCGGATCGATTCGGCGGCGTGGGGTGCGATCTTGCGCAACGCGGCCGATTCGCTTCCAGTGAAGCCCGTGGCGCCAGAACGGTGAAGGCACAGGAAACCCCACGTGGTCCCCTCGACCCGCAGTGCCACCCTCAGTTCGTCCCCCAGCCCGAGTGGACCCATGATCTCGCGCCACCTGGCACTGGCGACGCGCTCCCCGCTCGTGGCGTCGTCAAGGGTTGCCACCGGGTCGCTGGCCCGTGCGAGATCGACGAAGCGATTGACGTCGGCGTTGGGACCGAACTCGTTGTCCAGGAAGAGCGGAGCCGACGTCGCCAACGGGTTTTCGGCGTAGACGCTGGTGAACAGCAGCGTGTCGGGGTCGGCGCCCGCCATGAAGGCGGCGTCGAACGGAACCACCCGCTGCAGCGCCGGCAAGAGGCGGCCACGCACCGCGTCGAGATCCTTGCCCTCGGCATAGCAGGCACGAACCACGCCCCGCACCGTGCGATCGGGTACCGGGTTTGACACGACCCCGAGGCTACGCCCATCCCAAGTTGTTGGGATGGTGACCGGACCGAGGCCCTGTCACAGTCGACATATGACCACCGACACCGACACCACCACCGCCGAGATCGCGGAAGGGATCCATCGCATCTCGACCTATCTCCCCGACGGGCCGCCCGGCGGGATCACGTTCAACCAGTTCGTCATCACGGGCGACGAGCCCTTGCTCTTCCACACCGGCACACGGCGGCTGTTCCCGGCGGTGCACGAAGCCGTGGCCACGGTCCTGGACCCAGCGTCGATCCGCTGGATCAGCTCGGGTCACGCGTAGCGACCCGACGAGTACGGCTCGCTCAACGAATGGGAGTCACTGGCACCCTCAGCGGTGGCGACCCATGGCATGTCTGGCTGCTTTCTCTGCCTCTCGGATATGTCGAGCCGCCCTCCCCGCCCGTTGGTCGACGGCGAGGTGATCGACATCGGCGGCCATCTCCTGCGCTGGATCGATACGCCGCACGTTCCCGGGCCGTGGGAGGCGGGCGTGCTCTTCGACGAGACCACCAAGACACTGTTCTGCGGGGACCTGTTCGCACGTACCGGCCCGGCACCGTCCATGACCACCGAGGGCATCGCCGACGCCGCCATCGCGCACGACCAGCTCATGCACAGTCACGCCTACACACCGGCCACCGGTCCGACGCTTCGCCGCCTGGCCGATCTCGAGCCTCAGCGGCTCGCCCTGATGCACGGCCCTACCTTCACTGGCGACAGTGCAGCCCAACTCGCCGCCCTGGCGGACTACTTCGACGGCCGGCTCACCGCGGCGTAGGGGTAGGTTCGCTGTCTCACGCTGCGATCGAGCGGGGCTTCAGGTCACGGCGGTTTGGATGGTGCGACAGTCGGGGCAGCGGCCTCGGAAGACGATGTCCACGTCGAGCAGCTCGAAGCCGTGCTGCTGGCTGGCTGGCAGCGTCAACCGGTCGGTGCCTTCGGGGTTGACGTCGCGCAGGGCACCGCATCCGACGCAGTACAGATGGTGATGGGCGGCCGTGGTGTTGGGGTCGTAACGCTTCGGGCCGTCACCGGTGGAGATCTCCAGCACCTCGCCCATGTCCACCAGCTCGTTCAAGGTGTTGTACACGGTGGCCAGGCTGATCTCCGGGAGAAGTCGCTGGGCCCGGCTGTACACCGCGTCCGCGGTCAGGTGGACGTGCTCGCCGGCCAGGACCTCAGCCACCACTCTTCGCTGGGCCGTGAGCCGCCACCCCCGGTCCCTCAACCGCTGGACCAACTCGCTGATGGTTGCCTCCTCGCGCTCCGTAGGCCACACCTGAGCCGAGCACTGGACGTGTTCTTGCTCTTGACTCATTCTAACCCTGTAGGTAGCGTACGGTCGCTTGTCCTGGGTCAGCCGCACTCCTCGGCCCCGACGGTGCGGTCGGCGACACTCCGGCGCCGACGGCCGCCGACGACTCGGGCTATGAGATCGACCACGCCGCGGTCATCGACTGGGGCCGATGTCCCGAGTGTGTCCGGCGAGTTCGGCTTCATCCGACGGCTCAAAGCGGACACGCAGCGTGCGACACGAGCTGAGCTACACAGCCTTGGATCCAGAGCAACCAACGTCTAGAGCAACAGCCATCAGAAGGAAACAACAAGAAGGAGAAGGACCGACGTGTCTGACAGCGGCAGCGAAAGCGAGAACCCAGTAATCCCCGCCCCGACTCCCGAGCCGAGTGGCCCAGGTCGAACCAGGACTGGTGGCCCAATCAGCTGGACCTGGAGGTTCTCCACCAGCACTCGCCCCAGTCCAATCCGATGGGCGAGGACTTCAACTACGCAGAAGAGTTCAAGACCCTCGACCTCGACGCGCTGAAGCGGGACGTCATCGAGGTGATGACGACGTCGCAGGAGTGGTGGCCGGCCGACTACGGCCACTACGGGCCGCTCTTCATCCGGATGACGTGGCATGCCGCAGGCACGTACCGCATCCACGATGGCCGGGGCGGTGGCGGCACCGGCGCTCAGCGCTTTGCCCCCCTCAACAGTTGGCCCGACAACGCCAGCCTCGACAAGGCGCGCCGCTTGCTCTGGCCGGTCAAGCAGAAGTACGGCCGGAAGATCTCCTGGGCCGATCTGCTCATCTTCGCCGGCAACTGTGCCCTAGAATCGATGGGGTTCAAGACGTTCGGCTTCGGCTTCGGGCGAGAGGACATCTGGGCGCCCGAGGACGACATCTACTGGGGGCCTGAGGACACCTGGCTCGGAGACGAGCGCTACAGCGGCGACAGGGAGCTCGCCGATCCTTTCGGCGCGGTGCAGATGGGCCTCATCTACGTGAATCCGGAGGGACCCAACGGCAACCCCGATCCGCTGGCTGCCGCCAGGGACATTCGAGAGACCTTCCGTCGTATGGCGATGAACGACGAGGAGACCGTTGCGCTCATCGTCGGCGGCCACACGTTCGGCAAGTGCCACGGTGCAGCCGGTGCGGAGTACGTCGGTCCGGAACCCGAGGGCTGCCCTCTCGAGGCGCAAGGCCTCGGCTGGAGGAACACCTTCGGCAGCGGCAAGGGCGACGACGCGATCACCAGCGGGCTCGAGGGCGCGTGGACCAACGAGCCGACGAAGTGGGACAACGGGTACCTCGACAACCTGTTCAACTACGACTGGGAGCTGACGACGAGCCCCGCCGGTGCGAATCAGTGGACTCCCAAGGATCCCGCGGCACAGGGCACCGTGCCCGATGCTCATGATCCGTCGAAGCGGCACGCCCCGATGATGCTGACGACGGACCTTGCGCTGAAGATGGATCCGATCTACGCGCCGATCGCCAAGCGCTTCCACGAGAACCCGGACCAGCTGGCAGACGCGTTCGCCAAGGCGTGGTACAAGCTGCTGCACCGCGACATGGGACCCGTCTCGCGCTACCTCGGCCCGTGGGTTCCCGAGCCGCAGCTGTGGCAGGACCCCGTCCCGGAGGTCGATCATGAACTGATCGGGGAGAAGGACATCGCTGCCCTCAAGGGCAAGATCCTCGCCTCCGGCCTGTCCATTTCCCAGCTGGTCTCCACCGCATGGGCGTCGGCGGCAACCTTCCGCGGCACCGACATGCGTGGCGGGGCGAACGGGGCACGGATTCGCCTTGCGCCGCAAAAGGACTGGGAGGTCAACAATCCGGCGGAACTGGCCAAGGTGCTGCAGACCCTCGAGCAGATCCAGCAGGACTTCAACAGCTCACAGTCCGGCGGAAAGAAGGTCTCGCTCGCTGACCTGATCGTCCTGGGCGGATGCGCGGCCGTCGAGCAAGCGGCGAAGAACGCCGGGCACGACGTAACGGTTCCCTTCACGCCGGGGCGCACGGACGCCTCGCAGGAGCAAACCGACGTGGAGTCGTTCGCCGTGCTCGAACCGACCGCCGACGGGTTCCGCAACTACCTGCGAGCCGGAGAGAAGTTGCCGGCGGAGCACGCGCTGGTGGAGCGGGCCAACCTGTTGACGTTGACCGCCCCCGAGATGACGGTTCTCGTCGGCGGCATGCGTGCCCTGAACACCAACTTCGACCACTCTGCACACGGCGTCTTCACCGACCGGCCCGAGACGTTGACCAACGACTTCTTCGTGAACCTGCTCGACATGGGCACGGAGTGGAAGGCATCCGCCTCGGCTGAGAACGTGTACGAGGGTCGCGACCGGGCGACGGGCGAGGTCAAGTGGACCGGCACCGCCGTCGACCTCGTCTTCGGTTCGAACTCCCAGCTCCGAGCCATCTCGGAGGTCTACGCATCTGACGACGCGAAGGAGAAGTTCGTGCGTGACTTCGTGGCTGCGTGGAACAAGGTCATGAACCTCGATCGCTTCGACCTCGCCTGATGCCATCCCTGGGTTCGGTGACCGGTTCTGGTCGAGCCGGTCACCAAACCCTACGTGGGAAGCCAATATCGGCCCTGAAGGAAAAGGTCTCGATCCGTGTCCTGACTGAGGCATTACGCCTCAGGGTTTGGCCAAAGTTCGTGCCGGCGGACGCTGGGATCCAGGGCATTCAGGTCTTTGAAAGCAGCAGCGAAGATGGTCGTTGTGTCTGGATGGGGCCCCTTCGAAGGACGTGACCGTGGAAGACCCCGATACCCTGACCGCGCTCTTTCGCCGGCACGGCCTAAAGGTCACCCGACAGCGGCAATGCATCTTTGAAATCCTCTACGCCAACCCCGCACACTCCACCGCGGAGGCGATCTACGTCATCGCTAAGCGGCGGGTGCCGACCATCTCCTTGAAGACCGTCTATGAGATACTGCACAGCTTGGCCGCCTTGGGACAGATCCACCAGCTCGATCTGGGCACCGGATCCACCCATTAATATCAGCATTTCGACCCCGATATCCATCATCACCACCATCTGGTGTGCTCGACCTGTGGCCGGATCGAAAATATCGACCTGGACCTTGGTCTCCTCGCCTTAACCGCAGCAGAACGACACGGGTTCATGCCTCGGTCACGCCGAGGTGATCTTCCGCGGACTATGCCCGGACTGTGTAGCCCGCGACTCGGGTAGCGAGTAGCCGTCCCTTCGGCGTATCGTCCGTCTCACAAGGTCAGGGCGTCGCAGAAGGCGTGGGAGGATCTCACCGCCGGCGAGCCGCCCACCAGTAGCTCGAACGAGACCCGTGTCTCCGGAAGGCGACATCGTGTGCGCCGGTCAATCCTGATCGAGCGGCGGGCCAACATGATCCAGTTTGACGATGTGGAAGGAGTTCGCGGCATCCACAGGTGCGTTCGGCCATTCTCCACCTGAACGTACCGTTGCTGTGATAGGTCCGAACCGAGCCCGACCGTTCTCTTGCATGATCGGCGTAAGGGCCCCCGCATCCCCGCCCACCAGATCACCACCCGGAATCTCGGCGCCGCCTACCCCTTCATCGCCGAGGCCGGTCTCGGTCAGCGCGGCGTCGTCATCGGGGACGATCTGTTGGGTGGGTCATTTGTCTTCGACCCCTTCGAGCTCTACGCCCAGGGGGTGGTGTCCAACCCCAACATGGTGGTCTTCGGCCAGATCGGCCGAGGTAAGAGCGCCTTCGTCAAGACGTTCCTGTGGCGCCAAGCGGTGTTCGGGCGAAAGGCCTGGGTGGTCGATCCCAAGGGCGAGTACAGCGACCTGGCCGCCGCCTGGGGCGTGCGCCCGGTGGCGCTGCGGCCGGGGGGCGCCGTCCGGCTCAACCCACTCGACCCGGGGCCCAGTCACGGCAGCGGAGTGGACAGCGAGGGAAGCACGGCGCGCCGACAGATGGAGTTGCTCTCTTCCCTGGCCAGTGCCTGTCTCGGACGCAGCCTGCTGCCGCGTGAGCGCGCCGCATTGGGTGTGGCGTTGGTGTCGGCGACCGAACGGGCCGACGTGCCGACCGTGCCCTCGGTCGTCGAGGAGCTGCTCGCCCCCACCGCTGCGTCGGCGGCGTCATTGCGTACCGAGCTGCACGAGCTGTTGGAAGATGGCCGCGACGTGGCACTCGAGCTTCGACGTCTCGTGCACGGGGATCTGTGCGGGATGTTCGATGGTCCGACGACATCGGACCTGGACCTTTCCGCTCCGCTGGTCGTACTCGACCTCTCCGCCC
>CAWGEX010000004.1:0-351582 GCA_963821755.1 uncultured Acidimicrobiaceae bacterium | reverse complement strand
GCTGAACAACCACCGGGCCAAGCTCTTCCTGCCCGGTATCACCGATCCCGACACCTTGGAATGGGCCAGTCGTCTGATCGGTGACGAGGAGGCCACGCTGCCCTCGGTCACCCGCGACCCCAAGGGTGGTCGGTCCACCACGCAGAGCCGTGGTCCCCGCCGCCTACTCCCGCCCGAAGACCTGCGGTGCCTCGGACAGCGGCGATGCTGTCTTGGTCTACGGCACGCTGCCGCCGGCCCGTCTCCGGCTGAGACCCTGGTGGGCCGACGCCCACGGGCCAGCCGGCGGAGCCGCAGGATCTCCTCAGCCATGACGGGACCCACCCCAACGCCGCACCGGGCGCCGGCACCGTGGTGCGACGCCGTTAGATGCTCCCGGTCTCGCCGTGCTCGCCGTGCACTTCATGGATATAGCCCACCAGCTCGTGCACGCTGTGCGATTCCACCCAGAGCGACAGGTCAACCGTGAAGTCGGCCTCGGACGAGCCCTCATCGAGCAGGTGGGGTTCCGAAGCCAAGAAGCGTTCTCCCACGTACTTCACTTCGGTCAGCACCTCGGCGTAGGGGAGGGTGCTGGCGGCGGGCGAGCCGAAACCGAACACACGCTCGGAGCCGAGCACGCGTTGGCCGTGGCGCGGCCGGCGAGGGCCGGCGGAAGTAGTTGCGCTCGAGCTCGCCCTGGTACGCCTCGAGGATGTGCAGCATGCGGGCGAGATCCTCTTCGCCGAAGGCGTAGAACATTGGGGGCGGGCAGGTCACCCCACACCCCCCACATCCACCAGCGCAGGCCCGAAGGGAGGGTGGCCATGGACTGCTGCGCGCCACCCACCACCTCGTGCCCGTGGTGCACGTCGTGGGGTGAGGGTGACACGACGATGCTGGCGTCATACTCGGCCGCGATCCCCGGCACTTCGGTCGCCACTCTGACGGTCGCCAGCGCCAGGTCGTCGCCCACGGAGATGTCGAGTGGCGGGTCCAGGAAGACGGGCACGAAGCCGGCCCGGCAGGCAGCGCCTCTTCAGCTTTGGCCCGCCGCCGGTCCCGCTGCTCGGGGAAGCCCAGGCTGGCAATCACACTGACGACCTGCCATCCCCGATCGCGCAGGTGCAGGAGAGCTCCGGGGCAGCCGACGGTCATCGGGGTGCGGGGCCACGTGGACGACGGTGGGAGCCATACCACTTGAAGATTAGGCCCGCGCCGGTGATCCAAACCCAGACCGTTCGCGTACGCGGCGCCGTTCAGACCGGGGCGCCCGGCGCCACCAATGGCCACGGCCGCTCGCGTTCGACCACCCCGGCCAGCTCCAGCAGGAGCGGCTCGGCGTGGTGGCGGCCGATGATCTGCATGCTGACCGGGAGCCCGTCGACCAGGCCGGCCGGTATGGCCACGGCAGGGTTGCCGGTCGTGTCGCCCGGAATGGTCAGGGCGCCGTTGTTCCCCACCGCGGCCTCGAAGCCGACCTCGCTGACCAGATCGACCCCGTCCACCACCGTCGGCATGGGTCCTTTGGCCGGGAAGGCGACGTCGGGGTTGGTGGCGCAGATGATGAAGTCGACTTGGTCGAAGAGCGTGGCCAGTTTCACGATCATGTCGCGCCGGAAGATCTCGATGTCCTTGGCCGTCTCCAGGCCGTAGTGGTTGGTGGCGATGTTGGCGGCCAACATGATCTCGGGGGTGAGCTCCGATTCACAGGCTGGGTAGCGATCGCCCAGGTCGACCAGCAGTGACGCCGTGCCGGCCAGGGCCCACTCCAACCCGCCCCGGGGCAGGCTGACCGGGATGTCCACCCCCTTCAATCCGGCGTCGGCGATGAGGTCGGCGGCCGCGTGCTCCACGCGCTCCTTGACCGCCGAGGCCACGAAGGCGGCCCCCAGATCCGTCGAGACCGCCACCTTCATGCCCGCCAGATCCAAGGTGCCCAGCCCAGCCTCCCACCCTTCGACGCGGGGGAGGCTGAAGGGGTCGTACTCACTGGCTCCGTTGCAGACGTCGTACCAGCGGGCGGCGTCGCGCACCGAGCGCGACAGACAGCCGATCACCGCGGTCAATGGCTCGATCTCGGCACGCGGACCCTTGGGAATGCGCCCGAACGTCGCCTTGAGGCCGAACAGCCCGGTGAACCCGGCCGGGATGCGGATCGATCCCGCCCATCCCCACCGGTGCAGATGGGTAGCAGCCCCCCGGAGACCGACGCCGCCGAGCCGCCGGACGAGCCACCGGGCGTGCGCTCGAGGTCATAGGGGTTCGAGGTGGCCCCGTGCAGCCGGGTGTAGGTGCAGTTGATGCCCCCGAACTCACTGGCCGTGGTCTGTCCGACCAGGACGGCCCCGGCCTGGCGCAAGCGGGACGTCATGGTCCCGTCGTAGTCGGCGATCCTGTCCTTCAGGACCAATGACGCCTCGGTCCGGGGCCACCCTTGGACCGGATCGAGTTCCTTGACCCCGATGGGGACCCCCCCGAAAGGCTGCGACACATCGGCCGCTGCGGCAGTCTTCCGCGCCTGCTCCTCGTCCACGAAGGACACCGCGTTGAGCGACGAGTCGGCGATGGCGGCCAGTGACGCGTCGAGGGCCTCGGTCGGGGAGAGGGTGCCGGCCCGGAACGCGTCGACCAGCGAGCAGGCGTCTTCCATCCATGGTTGCTCGGTCATGGGCCAGGACGCTACCGGCTCGATCGGTCCCCCGCCCCGACGCAGGGGCTCCTTACTGCCTGCACTTGCTTGTGCGCCGGGCGTCACGGCCCGCCGGGCCGGTCGGCCGTCGGCCGTCGGCGCGTCCCGAGCCCGAGCGGGACCGGCCCAGGTACAGTGCGGTCGTGTCCGCTACCCCGTCCGCTGTCCCGTCCGAGGCCCAGCCCGGGACGACTCCCGAGCACCCCTTCACGCTGGCCATCGACGTCGGGGGGACCGGGCTGAAGGCGTCGGTGCTCAGCCGGGACGGCACCATGGTGGCCGACCGGGTCAAGATCGCCACCACCTACCCGCTGCCACCCGACGGCGACCATGGGCTGGTGGCTGCGCTGGCGACGCTGGTCCAGCCGCTCCCGCCGGCCGACCGGGTCTCGTGTGGCTTCCCCGGCATGGTGCGCCGCGGCCACGTGCTGAGTGCTCCGCACTTCGTGCTGAAGAAGGGACCGGGCTCGTCGGTCGACAGCGACCTCTTCGCCGCATGGTCGGACTTCGATCTGGCCTCCGCCCTGGCCGGGGCGCTCAAGATCCCCACCAGGGTGGCCAACGACGCCGACGTGCAGGGTGCCGCCGTGGTCGAGGGCAAGGGACTCGAGGTGGTCATCACGCTCGGCACCGGCTTCGGCAGCGCAGTCTTCATGGACGGGAGCCTGCTCCCGCACATCGAACTGGCTCACCACCCGTTCCGCAAGGACGAGACGTACAACGAGCAGGTGGGCGAGTTGGCCCGCAAGAAGGTGGGCGACAAACGCTGGAACCACCGGGTGCGCGAAGCCATCGGCTGCCTCGATGCGCTTTTCTTCTTCGACCATCTCTACATCGGCGGCGGCAACGCCCGCCGGATCGACCGGGACGAACTGGGCGACGTCCTCGAGCGCATCACCGTGGTGGACAACACGGCGGGGATCCTGGGCGGGATCAAGCTCTGGGAAGGGCAGCACCTCGGCGTATGACACGGCCACGCATCACCCTGGTCGGAGGCGGCAGCACCCACTGGACGCCCACCCTGCTGGTCGACTTCGCCAACACCCCGGCCCTGGCCGAGGCCGAGGTCACGCTGTACGACATCGACCCCAAGAGCCTGCCGCCGATGCTCGAGCTGGCCGCCCACATCGCCCGTTCCCGCGAGATCGGACTCACCGCCAGGGCCGCTCCCGACCTCCCCTCCGCGCTGCAGGGCGCCGAGTTCGTCCTGACCACGCTGTCGGTCGGCGGCTTCGCCTCCATGGCGCACGACATCGAGATCCCCGCGACCTACGGCCTGCGCCAGCCGGTCGGCGACAGCGTGGGGCCGGGCGGGATCATGCGCGCCCTGCGCAGCATCCCGGTCATGGTGGACATCGCCCGGGCCGTCGAGGAGCACGCGCCCGACGCCATGCTCCTCAACGTGTCCAACCCGCTCTCGGCGCTGTGCCGGGCCATGAGCAAGGAGACCACCGTCACCACGGTCGGGCTCTGCAACGAGATGGTCGGCTTCCAGTTCGCCATGAGCCTGATCTTCGAATGCGGCATGCACGAGGTCAAGCCGACCGTGGCCGGCGTCAATCACCTGCCCCTGGTCACCAGCTTCACCATCGGCGACGACGACGGCTTCAGCCTGCTGCGCGACTTCCTGGAGAATCCCGGCGGTCGGGCGAACGACCCCATCTGGATGAACCCGCCGCCCCCCAACAGCCATTGGCACAAGCATTCCGACGGGGAGAAGTGGACCAAGTCCGACGTGGTCCTCAACAACGCGGTGAAGTTGGAACTCTTTCAGCGTTTCGGCGTCCTGCCCGGAGCCTCCGACACCCACGTGGTCGAATTCTTCCCCGGCTTCGTTACCCCGGAATCCGACTTCGGTCGCACCTGGGGCGTGCACCACTACGGCATCGCCGGGCATAGAGCCGACAAGGACGACGACGACGCCTCGGTCGGGCGCCTCATGGGATCCGACAAGATTCCCGTCTGGGGCTCGGGTGAGTTGGCGGCCGATCTCATCGGCGCCGTGGTGACCGGCAAACCCCGGGCCCTGCCGATGAACCTCCCCAACACGGGCCAGGTGACCACCTTGCCCGACGGCGCCATCACCGAGTGCATGGGGATCGCCGACGCCGACGGCGTCCACGCCCGTGACCGGGTGGCGGTGCCCTCGATCCTGGGTGAGTACCTGCGCCGGATCCATGCCTCCCAGGAGCTGACCGTCGATGCCGCGCTGAGTGGCAACCGCACCACCGTGCTCGAGGCCATGCTGGCCGATCAGATGGTCAGTCGCCTGCCGTACCAGGGCGTGGTGGCCATGACCGATGAGCTCTTGGTGGCCACCGCCCCCTGGCTCCCCAGATTCGCCGCGGCGGGGTGACCTCGGCCCCGACATCCGACGGGCTGCTGGCCTGGGACCCGCTGGACAAGCGGTACAAGTCCGATCCCCATTCGATCTGGCGCCGCCTGCGCGACGAAGCGCCCCTCTATCACAACGCGGAGCTCGACTTCTACGCCTTGAGCCGTTTCGCCGACACCGACGCGGCCCACCGCGACGCCAAGACGTTCAGTTCGGCCCACGGCACCGTGCTGGAGATGATGACGCCCGAACTCATGGAGGGCGGCCTCATGATCTTCCTCGATCCGCCGGACCACACCCGCCTCCGCCGGCTGGTCTCGAAGGCCTTCACGCCGCGCCGTATCGCCGTGCTCGAGGAAGAGATCCGCACCTTGTGCGCCGACCTGCTCGCTCCGCACGTCGGCTCGGATGGCTTCGACTACGTGGCTGACTTCGGCGCCCTGGTGCCGGCGACCGTCATCGCCGCCCTGCTCGGTGTGGCGCCGGGCCACCGGGACGAGATGCGCGAGCTCATCGACGGGACCTTCCACCTCGACCCGGTGACGGGGATGTTCAACGACGTCTCCGCCGCGGCCATGGGAGAGCTGCACGCGTATGTGGAAGCCCAACTGAAGGAGCGGCAACGGGTGCCGCGCCCCGACATGTTCACCGATCTCCTCCAGGGCGAAATCGTCGAGGAAGACGGTCAGCTCCGCCGTCTCACCCTCGAGGAAGCCACGATGTTCTCCCTGTTGCTGGCCAGTGCCGGCACCGAGACCGTGGCTCGCCTGATCGGGTGGGCCGGCGTGGTCCTGGCCGACCACCCGGACCAACGGGCCGAGCTGGTGGCCGACTCCTCACTCCTGCCCAACACGGTGGAGGAGCTGCTGCGCTTCGAAGCCCCCTCGCCGGTGCAGGGACGCTGGACGACGGCCGAAACCGAGTTCCACGGCGAGGTCGTCCCCGCCAACTCCAAGGTGCTCCTGATCGACGGCTCGGCCGGGCGCGACGAACGCGCGTTTCCCGACGCCGACCGCTTCGACATCCATCGGGTCATGGACCACCATCTGTCCTTCGGCTACGGGGTCCACTTCTGCCTGGGCGCCGCCCTGGCCCGCCTCGAAGGGCGCGTCGCCCTGGAGGAGACGCTGCGCCGCTTCCCCCAGTGGTCGGTGGACCTGGACCGGGCCGTCCCCCTCCACACCAGCACCGTGCGGGGGTACACCGAGCTGCCCATCACGTTCTGACTGCGGTCGACGCCATTAGCGCAAGATGTTTACGGCGCGGGCGATGACCAGGCCCAGGATGGCCAGCGAGGTCATCGATTGGACGCCCATGGCCAACTTGGCCCAATGCTTCAGCGGCATCACGTCGGTGGGGCTGAAGGCGGTGGCATTGGTGGTGCCGAGATAGAGGTAGTCGAAGAACGTGGGGCGCCAGGTCGGCTCGGCCAGGTGCGGGCTCAGGTGTTGGGGAAAGGCAAGGTCCGGGAACTCTCGTGGCGCGACCAGGCGCGCCTCGGGACCACCGTTGTCGAACTCCCAGTACACGAAGGTGAAGCTGATGATGGTGTAGATCCAGACGGCCGAACCGTCCAGGAGGATCCGGCCGGCCGAGTTGGTCTCGGGACCACCGCGGATGATCTCGTAGACGAGATGGATCGTGACGCCGGCCGCCCCGAGCACCAGAATGATCACCAGCCCGACCGACAGAGCGCGTACCGCAGTGGACCGGCGGTCAATCCGACCGGGGTCGGCAATGACCACGGCTACCAGGAACAGTCCTTCGAACGCCGGGAAGAGCCACGTGGGTAGGAACCTCGGGTGATCTGGGAGCAGGAACGGCAACACCATGGCCACGAGGATGACCAGGGCCATGGGCCACCGCTTTTCCCCCAGGGGTGCCGTTTCGACGTTCGTGATGATCCGAATCGTAGGGGTTACCGAGGCCTGGACGACGTGCCGTCTGCGAAACACCAGGAGCCGAAGGCTGAAGGGGTCATTCGGGCGTCGAGTGACGCCGTTCGAACGCCGAGCCCCGGACCCCGGATTCTTGCGCTGAAAAATGCCCTGGTAAAGTCCGTAAACCAGCGCTCGTAGCTCAACGGACTAGAGCATCTGACTACGGATCAGAAGGTTGGGGGTTCGAATCCCTCCGAGCGCGCCACAGAAGTCCCGGTGGAAGTGCATTTGGCCTTCGAACCAAGCTTGTCGGCCTTCCGCTTGTCAACCATTTGTCAACGGAGCCGTCGAAAATGCCTCACGACCAACAAACGCTATCTTTGGCGGCGCTTGAACTCGCCACGGACTTGTTCGCTCGGCAGTACGGACTGTCCGGCCCGGAAATCCACCGAGCCTTCGCCCCCTACACGAATGTCCTTGGTACGTATCCACTGGCAGACAGGCCCTCCCGGTGGATGATCTTTCAGCGAGGCATGGAGGCCCTCGACGAGGACGATCAGCGCAGTCTCCTTGTCGATCTGCTCGACCGGGAATGGCCAGGCCTTGAGCCTGACGCCGTGGACCAGCTACGCCAGCACTTGGCTGGAGGGGCGCGCCACGCCTCCCAGCAGCTGGGGGATCGCTTGGCCCGACTTGACTGGTCAGCGGTTGACCGAAACTGGAAAGACGCGATCGACCTCGTTTCCAAGAATCCCGAGGGGGCTATCAGGGCGGCACGAACCGCGTTGGAGAGTGTCTGCAAGCACATCTGCGAAGAACGGAATGAGCCTTACCCAGACGGAGGTGACCTCTCGCGCCTTTACAAGGCCGCTGCGAGGTCTCTAAAACTCGCTCCCGACCAACACGCTGAACGGGTCGTCAAACAGATCCTCTCAGGTGCCGCAACGGTTGTGGATGGTTTGGCTGGGCTGCGAAACGCGCTGAGCGATGCCCACGGACGAGGGAAAGAAGAGGTGCGCCCAGCACCGAGACACGCCCGACTGTCAGTCAACATGGCATTCGGGCTGGCCACCTTCCTCATCGACACTCACATTGAAAAGCCATAGGTCCAGGTGTGCACTTCGTACCCCCAGCCCGGCGAACTGGGATACCCCGTCCCGTATCAGCGGTGCAGTCTGAGAAATTGGTCTGGTGACCGAGATTGCCAACCAGACTCGTCATGCTCGGCTTCTGAGCCGAGGTCGCAAGCTGGAAGCGGCGACGCTCGGCTGGAACATCGTCGGCGTGTTCGTACTGGCGTTCGCTGCTGCGCTGGCGCGGTCCGTTGCGCTTGCGGGGTTCGGTCTCGACAGCCTCATTGAGATTGGTGCATCCATCGTTGTGCTCTGGGAGCTGGCGGATATAAGTCAAGAACGACAGCGCAGTGCTACGCGTTTGATCGGGTTGGCATTCGTCTGTCTGGCCGTCTACCTGGCCATACAGAGCACGATCATTCTCCTTATCGGTTTCCACCCGCGTCACAGTCCGCTTGGTATCGCCTGGACGGGAGTCACCGCAGCCGTCATGTTCGGACTCGCATTCGGCAAGGCCAGGACTGGTGCGGACTTGAACAATCCAGTCCTTCGGGCCGAAGGCACAATCACCATGATTGACGGCATCTTGGCGACAGCGGTTCTTATTGGCCTGGTGCTGAATGCCTTGGCCGGGTGGTGGTGGGCCGATCCGTTGGCCGGATACTTGCTGCTCTACTACGCCCTCCGGGAGGCTCGTCAGTCTCTGAGTCACTGAGAACCGCCTACTACTGGTATCCCCGTCGCGTCGAAGTTCTCACGCATCGGGGGACTGCGGCGACGCTCACGGACTCAATCTGGGCGCATCCGTATCACCCGAAGTGCCTCTGTTGAGGCAACCAGCGCGACGCAGAGGGCAGTAACCCGATCCGCCCACCACCACCCGAGGGCTTGCTCGGCCAAGAGTCCGAGAACGGCCAACACCCCCAAAGCGGCTCCGATGCCGCTCAACGTCCCGTCGCCCATCAAAGCGTGACTCCCAAGTCGCCTTCCCGTTCGGTACTTCGCCCATCCGAGGGGGGCCAGCACAACGGCGGAGACCCCGGCTGAGACCATTGCGAAGAGAGAGTGCTCAGGCACCGAGCGCGAGAGAAGGTCGTTGATTGCTGCGACCGTCAGAGTGATAGCCACCAGTCCCAGGGCGGTGGCGACGACGATCGAGGCTCGAGCCTCTGCCTGAAGACCTCTTGTTGGATCGCCTCGTTCCACTCCGAAGCGCCAGACGAGACCGATCGACCCAGCGACGTCCGCGAGGACATTGAGGCCCAACCCTAAGACCCCAAGGCTTCCCGCAAGCAGTCCCGCGGTTATCGCCGACGCACCAGCGACCAGACCCCACGCGACCGAGAAGTACGAGAGCCTCAATGCTCGCACTAAGAGCCGGTGCCTGGCCGGGTCTACGTCACCGTCAAGGGCACCCATTTGGTGACCCTATTTCAGACCGACGAAGGACCGCCCGGGCGGCTCCTTTCGTCAGCTTGGGTCTATCGACCCCCGCAGCAGCAGCAGGGATGGCAACCGCAGGTGCAGCCACAGTGTGGGCAAGGTGTCATGTTGTAGCTCCTTTCTCGACGTTGATTGCGCACGACCAATCCGCCGTGGTGGCGTCCATGCACTCGGTATTGCGCTCCTTGAGGACGTGGAGTTGCGCTCGTACCGCTTCTAGTTCTTCGATGTCAGCTTGCACCTCGGCCAGACGCCGTTCGACGAGGACCTCGGTGTGCCCGCAGGGGCACAGGCCTCGCTCCCGCACGTCAAGCAGTTCTTTGATGTCTCCGAGGCGTAGCCCCATCCGTTGGAGGCCCTTGATAAACCGGAGCCGCTCTGCGGAGGCGTCGTCATAGAGCCGGTAGCCAGCTGTGCTGCGTCCGGTGGGCTGCAATAAGCCGAGCCGCTCGTAATAACGCAGAGTGTCGGCCCTTAGGCCGAGTGTCCCGGCCAACTCGGAAATGGTTGTCATCGTCACGCACTGCCACGGTAGACCTTGGAGTCAGGTCCAAGGTCAAGCCCCTTCGTGCCGCTGATTCTGACTGCCCCACTCGTGCCGGACCGGGGCGTTGGCAATCAGCGCACGAACGGGAGTCGAAGTCGCACCATGCGATTGTTCGGTAGGTAACACACCAAGTGTCAGGTTGGTATTCCCCACATCGCTATAACGGCCCTCATCCAAGGAGTGAGGCGCTTAGCGCCGCACCGGCGTCTTCAGCCATGCCCGGCATTCGCGGCAGCGACGCCGCCAGGATCGGACCACATGCCCGTTCGACAGTGATGCGAGCCGCGTCGACCTGCTCCGATGGGTAGTTAGTCAAGTCGTAACAGTCGTCGACACGCATACCGTCCTCGCTGAACGACGCCGTGCCACCCTCCGGGAAGGGCAAGAACGGAACCGGCATCCCGAGCTCGGTCGAACTCGGCTGCTTCACCGATGCCGGGTCGCTCATGTTGAGCCCATACCAGGTCACGCAAGACGGCACGATGGCAACGGTACGACCGATGGTCTCAAGGCACCGCGAGGCAAGCAAGAGCGCGAGCTCTCCGCCCTTGGAGATGCCCATCACCCCCACTCGCTGTCCCGCGGCGTAACGATCACGGAACAGCTCCACACCTCGCGCGAGCGATTCGAGCGGGATCTCGATGAGCGCAGACGGCAAACCGGGCGCACCGAAATAGCCAAGAGCGAACGAGGTCATCCCGTGCTCGGCCAACCGGCGCGCGAACGGTTCGGGGATCCCGCCCCCAGAACCGCCGAGAACCACTACGAAGGTGTCTGAACTCCCGTCTGGCTCCCACACCACGCCCACTGTGCCGTCGGACTGAATCTCACTACGATGCAGCCCTGCCGAATCGCCAGCAGGTTCCATCTCCGAAACCTAGTCGTCCAGTATTGCCACATCCAGGATCGCCCAAGGGCGCTGAGAATGGCTGCGTGCTCACTCTCGTGAACCTCCGTTATCGCGCACGGCTGTAGGAGCCAATAGGTATCCCCGAAGTGCCGGCTGGTGGCACCCCGTCCCGGCGAAGTGGGACACCCAAGCCGTCCGGCGGGGGCACTTGCGAGCCGAGTCAACACTCGACGCGGAACAGGCGCCAACTCCCGGGGACGCCCTTCAGCTCGCGTTCGCCGCGATCCGCAAACTCGAAGTCCGACCCCACGACCAACGGTGGCACGGCACTAGAAACGAAAATCTCACCGGGGCCGGCGAAGGCCGAGACGCGGGCACCGATATGGACCGCCATCCCCGCAACATCGTCGCCCCGGACTTCGATCTCGCCAGTGTGGATCCCGGCCCGCACCTCGATGTCGAACCTCTTCAGGTTCTCTCGGATGGCCACGGCGCACTCGATGGCTCGACCGGGGCTGTCGAAAGTGACCACGAAGCCGTCGCCCACGGTCTTCACCTCACGACCGCGATACCGCTCGATCTGGGTGCGCACACTCTGGTCGTGCCGGTCCAGCAAGTCGCGCCAGCGTCCGTCCCCGAGGTGAGCGGCCCTATCCGTGGAACCCACGATGTCGGTGAACAACACGGTGGCCAGAACTCGCTCTGTGCCGGACCCGCCTCTTACTCCGGTCACGAACTCCTCGATCTCGTCGAGCATCGGCCCGGTGTCGCCCACCCAGTGAACAATGTCGGCCCCTGGAAGCTCGACGAGGGTGGACTTCGCGATGTGATCGGCCAGGTATCGACCATGGCCGGAACCGAAGAGTTGGCAGTTGGATCGCTGGATGATCAGGGTCGGAACTTGAATCTGGCTGAGGAACGAGCGAACGTCGGTTTCGAAGATCGTGGTCCAAACGGCTCTGGCCATGGCGGGCGATGTCCCGAGGTTGCCCGATCGATCCCACCAGGCACGAAACGAGGGGTCCTGGGCCACGCTTGGCGCGACCACTTCCAGGATATCGAGGCCTTGCTCGACTGCATCAGGATCGCGGGTCAGGAGCCTGCGCGAATCGAGCAGATTCTGAGGGATGCCTGCAGGGTAGTCCGGTGACCATGTGATTCTGGCTGCGCCGTTTACGATCACGAGACTGCTGACGCGGTCGGGACGCATCGCCGCCAGCATGAGCCCGTCGGCAGCGTTCCCAAAGGGGGCGAGGACGACTGCTTGCTCTGATCCGACAGCGTCCAACACAGCCAGAGCGTCTTGGACCCAGTTCTCATGAGTGGGAGGGTCCGACGCCGATCCACGATCGGACAATCCCAAACCTCGGACATCGAAACGAAGGAGTCGTGTGAATGAGGCCAGTCGCCGCTGAAATCGGGCAATGGACGGTTCCTCGTCCATGCAGTCGATAGGGATACTCCACCCTGTGTAAAGGAGCAGATCGACCGGACCTTGACCGAGCACCTGATAGGCGATGTCCACGTCGCCGCACTTGGCGTAGCGGGTCCTGGGGCTGACGGGCACCCCGACAGGGTACTGGGCAGTTCGAATACCGTCCGACTCGACCACTCACTGTCGCACCGAATACCGGTCGGGTTTGCGTGGTTGGGACGAGCCCCCATGGTGCCTGCTTGAGACTGATGGCAGATGCTGCGGCTGATTCGTAGCATTTAGAGGTCCGTGCGGAACTGACTCAAAAGTGCCTGCCGCTGGCGAGTGCCAGTTGGCCTATAAACGAAAGGTCTTCCGCTCGGGCTTCGCCACGGTGTGGCTCAAAAGAGGATCGAGCACGAACAGTCCATAAGCAGGAGTGCCCCCGTGGTTTCCATCAAGCCAAGGAGGTATTCATGAATGTGATGATCGGGGTCGATCCCCACAAGGCATCGCACACTGCGGTGGCCATTGGGAAGGACGAAGACCAGATCGGCAGCGTCAAAGTCCGGGCCACGATGCGCCAGGTCGACCAGCTCTTGACCTGGGCTGAACCTTTCGAGAAACGCACGTGGGCCATCGAGTCGGTGGGCGGAATGGGTTACTTGCTAGCCCAACAGTTGGTGGCCCGTGGGGAGGACGTCCTCGATGTGCCGGCCACCCTGGCCGCGCGCATTCGGGTGTTAGCCACCACGCGGTCGAGCAAGAACGATCCCAACGATGCCCACTCGATCGCCATTGCCGCCCTGCGGGCCCCGGCACTTCGCCAGGTCGAGCCGGCCGATCACGCCGAGGTCCTCCGTCTCCTTTCAAAACGGAACTGGGATCTGGGTCGCCAGCGAGCTCGGGTCGTTTGCCGGCTACATTCGCTGTGCTCCGAGCTCGCTCCAGGCGGAATTGCCAAGGAAATGTACGTTTCTGACGCCGAGGCACTCCTGGCGAACGTGAACCCGGAGTCACCGGCCCAGCAGATGCGCGTCGACCTGATCCTCGAGCTGCTCGACGATGTGCGCCGACTCGATACCCAGACCAAAGAGTCGCATCGGCGGATCCGCCTGGCCGTCAAGGCATCCGGAACGTCGCTCACCAAGGTCTACGGAGTGGGGCCAATCCACGCCGCTTCGCTGATCGGATACTCCGGTGACATCCGTCGCTTCGCCAACCGGGACGCCTACGCCTCTTATAACGGCACGGCGCCACTCGAGTTCTCGTCTGGTGGGCGGACGGTGCATCGACTCTCCATGCGAGGAAGTCGCCGGCTGAACAACACCTTGCACATGGCCGCTGTGACCCAGATCCGCAACCCCGGCACGGAGGGGCGCATCTACTTTGAACGCAAGGTGGCCGAGGGCAAGACCAAGAAGGAAGCGCTCCGGTCCCTCAAACGCCAGATCTCCAACGCCGTTTATCGCCAGCTTGTTCTCGACTCCCGATAGGGGGTCCGGGAGGACACTCAGGGACGACTCAGTGCCAGCGTGACCGGCTCTTCACCCTGCGCGACCGGCTCTTCGGCGAAGTCACTCCCGAACCCATAGAGACCCTATGCCGTCGTGACTTTCCATGACGGACCCATTCATCGCGTCATCAACCGCCTGAAATTGGGGTCTTGACTCAAAGAGGATTCGCATGGTGGCACCCCGTCCCGGCGGTATGGGATACCCAGAACCCGCCCGTATGGCACATTTGCGGATGCCCTTGAACGGAATGGGGCGCTCTTCGGCCTGGCTCCGAGGCTCCGGGGGAGGTTCAGTTGTCCTCGTGCGCGGCCAGCGTCGCGCCGAGTTGGTCGACGAGGGCGACAGCCACGACGCACTGCTCCTGGCTGATCGGCGCGGCCGGAGTCGGCGTCAAGATGAACGTGCCCACCACCCGTCCCCCGCCCCGAACCGGGAGCTCGACCTGTTTCGTCGGCAGCCCGACTGTGGCGGAGGGCCAGCGTAGGGGGTTCAGCCGCACCGTGCCGTCGTTGGCGATCCAGGCTCCCTTGCCAGACGGCTGGTCGCGGACGAAGCGGCAGTCCTGCAGGCTGAGCAACTCTCGAAGCTCGCTGGCCACGGCGATCAACACGAAGTCCGGGTCCTCGCCGCCGGCGATGCGCTCGCCCAGGTCGTGGATGCGGGAGAGCTCCAGCCGTCCACGGGCGGCCGCTCGTTGGTGCTTGCGTCCGCGGGCCGCCAAGCTCCCCAACGAGCAGGCCCACGGCGACGAAGAGGATCTCCGTCGTGATGTCGGCCTGGCGGCTGATCCGGAACGAGCCGTAGGGGCGAGTCAGGAGGAAGTCGAATGAGGCCGCCGCCACTACGGCGGCGAGCGCGGCGGCACCCCGCTGGCCCCATGACGCGACGGCGACGGTCACCACCACCAGTACCAGTGCGTCGTCGGCGGCACTGAGATGGCCCCGGCTCGGCATGAGCAGTGCTGCGACGGCGATGGGAACGGTCACCGCGGCGATCCAGATCCACGCGTCCGGGACCCGAGTCGACCCAAGCGCCTTCTTGTCACGGCGCGGTCCGTCTGGTCACAGCTAGGGACGTCCCGGCCGACTCGGACACCGAGAGCAGTTCGAAGGCGGGATTGATCATGGCCAGCTTGCTCTTGTGCTTCCCGACCATGCCTTCGGCCACCAGCTTCGTCCCGCTGTGCAGCCCGGCGATGGAACGTCGTCCGAGGAAGACGAGCGTGATCGCCTCGCCGCTCCCGTCGACGAGCACGCACTCGAGGGTTGGCGACATCGGCCAACGGCTGGACCCTGATGGACTTCACCCGTCCGACGACCTTGGCGCGTGTGCGCCACTGCAGCGCGGAGATCGGCTGGCCGCCCGGCAGGATCGGGCCAGACGGCAGTTCCGTGCCGGGAACTGACGCCCGCCTGTTAACGGGTGCCTTCTGCTTGAGCACTGTCTCGACGACCAACGGTGTCTCTTTGAGACCGGGTGCCACGTGGAAGGGGACGATCGTGGCGTTGACGTGCGGAAGCTGGCTCACGATGTCGACGATATGGTCCGCCGTTTGGTCGTGGAGGATCCGCCGCCATGCCTTGCCGTAGCTGCGCCGTGGCAGAAGCAGGCTGACCTCGGTCTCCCCGTCGGCCAGCTCGGCCGCCAACTCCAACGCGGCCCGCCCGAGGCGGCGATCCGGGCAGTCGATAACGTCGAGCGGGCAGCCGAGCCAGGCCGAGCTGCTGCCAGCGGGCGATGAGCAGCTCCGCGCGCTTCTGGTCGATGTTGAAGTGCACGGCCCGTAGGTCGTCCGGTGTGAGCGTCCGGGCGTACTGGATGGCCCGGGCGGTGGCCAGGTCGATCCTGTCCACCAGCACGACGACCACGTGTCGGCGCAGGACCTTGGCCTCGCAGGCCTCCACGGCGGCTCCCTCCTCCAAGACGGCGTCCTCTTCCCGGTACTCGCGGTTCGTGCGGACCAGGGCGAAGACGATGAGAGGCATGACCACGACGACGACCCAGGCCCCCTGGGTGAACTCGGCTACCGCGAAGACCACGACGACGATGGCGCAGACCACCGCGGCGATGGCGTTGACGGCGACGCCCTTGCGCCAGTGCTGGTCCCGGTGTCGCCAGTGGTGGGTGACCATCCCCGCCCCGGCCATGGTGAAGCCGGTGAACACGCCGATGGCGTACATCGGGATGAGCGCCGCGACCTTGGCGCCCGTGGCCAGCAAGAGGGCGATCGACGCCCCGGCCAGACAGCAGGATCCCGTTGGAGAACACCAACCGGTGTCCTCGTACCGTCAGCTTGCGCGGCAGGAACGAGTCCTCGGCCACGAAGCTCACGAGGAACGGGAAACCCGGTGAAGCTGGTGTTTGCCGCCAGGATCAGAATGAGGGCGGTCGCCGCCTGGAGGGAGTAGAAGAGGACGTGGCCGGCGGGACTCGAGCCGTACACGAGCTTGCCGATCTCCGAGACCACCGTCGGCGTGCCGGAGACGAACGGCACCGAGTGGGTGAGTGCGGCCAGCACGGACACGCCGAGGAACATCGCACCCGAGAATCGTGCTCATGAGCACCAAGGTGGTGCGAGCGTTGCGGGCTTGTGGCTCCCGGAAGATGCTCACCCCGTTGGAGATGGCCTCGGTGCCGGTCATGGCCGAGCTCCCGTTGGCGAACGCTCGCAACAGGAAGAAGGCCGAGACGCCCGAGGATGAGCCCGCCGCTGGCATGCCCGAGGGGCAGCGTACCGTGGCCTCGGTGCCGCCTTGGGAAGCGTCCCAGCCGCCTCGCGGCCGAGACCGAAGAGGATCAGCACGGCCATGTTGGCGATGAAGAAGTAGGTGGGGATGGCGAACACGCGCCCGGCCTCGCGGATCCCGCGGAGGTTGCCGAAGGCCAGGATCACGACGAAGGCGATCGACAGGGGACGGCGTAGCTCCCGAGGCAGGGTGCCGCCGAGATGATGGCGTCGGCCCCGGCCGCCACCGACACGGCGACCGTGATCGTGTAGCTGATGAGCAGGGCGGCGCCGGCGATCTGGGCCAGGTTGGGACCGAAGTTGTCACGGCTCACCACGTAGGAACCGCCGGCCTTGGGGTACGAGCGGACCACGTCCCGGTAGCAGATCGTCACGACGGCGAGGACGGCCAGGATGGCGGCGGTCATCGGCGTGACGATCGAGAAGGCCGCCAACCCCGCGATCGGGACGAGAATCCGCAGCATCTCCTCGCTGGCGTACGCCGAGGAGGACATGACGTCCGAGGACAGCACCGCCGAGCGCCGTGGGCTTGCCCAGCCGCTGGCCGTGGAGCTCGTCGCTGACCAGAGGCGGCCCCAGGAGTGCCCGCTTGACGCGGTAACGGAGGCTCTCCGGGAGAAGGGCCGCCAGGGTGGTGTCGGTCCGGGCGGGCGATCGCGTCAGCTCGTGAACCGGGCGGACCGTCTCCTGCTGGCTGGTCGTGTCCACCCCCGGCACAGCACCGGTCTACCTCTTTCGCCGGCGGTGGGCGAGTCACCGGGCCCCCGCAAAGCCCGCCGGCTATACGTCCGTTAGGGGGTCCAACCCCACGATCGCCTCTTGGACCCTTCGACGAACGCTGTCGCCACTGGCACGGCTGTAGAGGGGACCACACCCCTCGCCGAGCAAGACCCGGACCTGCGCGACGCCCTGCGCGGCCACGGGCCCGGACCCAACCAGGCCGTCGATGAGAGCGCGCACGTCCGCCGCTGCCTCCGCAACCCTGTCCCGACAGAGGGGGACGGCGACCCTGGGCGCTGAGTGTGACCGGTCAGCCGCAGCGAGGAGCAGTCGCAGGTCCCTGGCGAGTTTGCGCCGGACCGACGGTCGCACCAGGCGCTGAGATCGCAGCGCCAACTCGACTGACGCCTCCGGTTGAACCCCTCGCGCCAGGGCGCGGTCCAGGCGGCCCGCAGTCAGCAGTGCCCGAATGTGTTTCCAGAGCCCCCCACGACAGGGGTTAAGCCGGCCGCTGGTTTGGTCGACTAGCAGGACCACGAGCGAAACACCCCCCTTTCTCCCAGCGTTGCCATCGTCCCGCCGCTGCGATCCAGAGAACGCCGCGCCCAGTCTTGATTTCAAGCTCCCGACTTCGCTAACGTTCGCCACTTCGAATCCTCGCGCCCTTACCTCGGCCATTCCATGTCCTCGAACCGGAGCGGCGAGACCGGTTACCGACCGGGATTTCCATGGCTCCACGCCTATCCCCATGGTGCCGGTATGTGACAGGCAATCGTCGCGACCGCGCCAGCTAATCGCTCTTCAGCCGGAGGAGTCTGGAGAGGCTCAAGCTCCGAGCCAGCCCACGCGGGTCGCCGTTGGGACTTCGGTAAAGCGCACCGAACACGGCCCCGTGGGGCCGTAGGATTTAGGCATGGGAAGTCGTACCCCCGGATGCGTGGAGCGCGCCACACCGGCCAAGATCGCGGCCGCTGAGCGCCAACGAAAGGCACTGGAACTGCGCATGGCCGGGGCCACGTTCCAGGCCATAGCTGACGCCTTGGGGTACGGGAATCGCTCTTCTGCGACCGATGCCGTCACACGGGCGCTTCGGGACACTGTGCCCCTGGAACTCATCGATGAAGTGCGCCGGATCGAGAACGAACGGCTAGATCGGCTCTGGGGACCCATGTACGTGAAGGCGCTGAATGGTGACCACCGTGCCGTCGATCGCTGCCTCAACATCATGGCCCGCCGGGCTGCACTGAACGGCCTGGACGCCCCGATCAGGGTGCGGCAGGCGGTCATCACCGAAGAGGACATCGATGCGGCCATAGCCAGGTTGGACCGGGAGGCGGACGCCCTGGAAGGGCTGAATCCGGCGGCAGAGGCCCCTATTTCCCCGTCTATGGGCACCATCTGCACCGCTGGGGTAGACAGCGGTTCACCCGGCCTCAGTGGTCCCGACCTTGCCGCCCAATGATGTCAACCGGATTGTCAACGTAACTCGGCCCTTCCGCGCTTCAGGCGACCCAACGGGACCCCACCACGATGGACTTCCGACCAAACTTCACCGCACCAAGGCCACCACGCCCCTTTGCGCCGCGTCGGCTACAGCGGCCTACGGATCAGAAGGTTGGGGGTTCGAATCCCTCCGAGCGCGCCCTGTGATCCGCGCGCTGTGGGCTTGACCCCATTCGGTGGACCGCGCTTATGACAATGCGGCCTGGTTGATGTGGAGTGTAGATCCTCGAATTCGATCGGGGTCAGGTAGTTCAGAGCGCTGTGGCGCCGGGCTGTGTTGTAGAAGTTCTCGATGTAGTCGGCCATGCCGACGGCCAGTTGGAGGTTTGTGCGCCAACTTTGTCGATTGAGAAGCTCAATTTGCATGGAACCCCAGAACGACTCCATAGGGGCGTTGTCGTAGCAGTCGCAGACGGTGCCCAAGGAGCTGATGAGGCCCAAGCGTCGCACGTTCTCGGTGAAGGCCTAAGAGGTGTACTGACTGGACTGAACGCCGACCCAGAGGCACTGTTCGAAGAAACACCCGAGGAACGAATGGCCCTGATCCAAAGTTTTCCGTGCGATCCTGTCGATTTCGCCGTGGCGATTCGTCATTCAGACGACATCCAGCGCTCCACCTCTATCAAAGGAGAATCCCATGCCGCATCCCGTCATCCACGCAGAGATCCGCTCGCAGGACCCTGACGCCACCAGGCAGTTCTTTGCCGGCCTGTTCGGTTGGAAGGTTGCTTCCGACGGCGCATTCCCCGGTTACACCTTCATCGACACTGGCGTCGAGGGCGGAACCCATGTCGCGATCAGTCCCCGCCAGGGCGCCGACGACGAGGTGCTGTTCTTTGTCGGAGTAGAAGACGTCGACGCCACCATGAAGAAGGCCGAGGAACTGGGTGGAACGATCATTCAGCCTGCCCAAAAGGTGCCTGGGACGACCTTTGGAGTCATCGCCGACGCACAGGGCCACAAGGTCGGGGTGGCAGCGAACGGATAGGGCGGGTCTCATTGCCGCCCGGCTTGCAGTCTCGTGGTGGAGGCCGGTTCGGGGCGTTGGCGTCACCCCGGGTCGGTCCTCCCGAGCCTCGAGTGGCTCTTCGGAACAAAGCTGTTCTGGCTTAAGAGCGGAGGGCCGACCTCCACCCGCATATCGTCATTCCTGATGCTGCGTCTTCCTATGCGCTGAAGCCATCGACATTGACGGACGGCAGATCCTCCACTTCCTGCTTGGTGAGGGTGAGTCGGATGCCGTCTTCGACCCCGCTCACTGCGCCGATCGGAATGGCTACTTCCTTGCGGCCCCAGAGGTGACCCTCCTGCAGGAGGACGTGGGTCACATGATGATTGTGCGGTGCGATGACCAGGCCCTGTACGTGCCCGATCTCCCCGTCCAACGCGTGCACCTGCTCACCGCGGCGCACCGCCACCTCGCCCAGAGGGAGCGTGTCCTGCGTCACAGCCGGTGTGGTGTTGCCGGGGCCGATGATGTCGCGGTTGGCGTAGTAGGGCATCGACATCGTCTGATCGGCCGGGTATCCGGCGTAACCTGTCCCGGGCAGGAACTGGATCTCCTCGGCGATCTCGAGCAGTTCGAACTCGGCCGTCGTGCAGCTGAGACGGACCTCGCCGGTTGACGCCGTGACCAGGTGGAGAGGAACCAATCGACCCAGCCCGGCTCGGTGCTTCGGCTCGACCACCAGGTGGGTGACCGTCTGCGCGACGGGATTCACGACCACCTTGGTCACTGCTCCGCAAGGTCCATCGGTGCAGGAGACCTCGGTCCCGATCGTGAATTGCGTTGGCTCAGACATGTGTTCCTTCCTCGTGTGACCGGATCCTAATGATTCTGGACCGGTCCCCTGGATTGTGAACGAAACGACAGCTGAAGGACGTGGCTAACGGGCGAAGGTCATGCCGGTTCGGCGGACAGGGCGGGATCGGCGGATGATTCCGGAGGCCCGGCATCTTCGCCGGGCTCCGGGGGCAGCTCCTGCAAGCCCCGCTCGAGTCCGATGAACGCCACGACGGCCGCCAGGGCCATGATGCCGCACATGACGAACAGCACCACTTCGATGGCATGGGCGAAATCCATGCGGAAGTACTGCGGAATGTGCCTGGTCGACGTGCCGGCCTGGCTCTGCGACCTGCTGGCCGCCACTTGGGCCGGATCTTGAAGACCCGGGTAGAGCTTCCGGAGCGACGCCGTCAGCTGGGAACGCTGCACTGAGAGAAGGATGGTTCCAAGGATGGCCAATCCGAGACTCGCCCCGTAGTTACGGATGGTCTGGGTAATCCCGGTGGCCTCGCCGTAGGACAACGTCGATGCCCGGTTGACGGCATCGGTATTGGCCGGACCCAACATCATGCCCATCCCGGCCCCGGCCACGATGATCCACCAGCGCTGATCCGCAAAACTGAGCGTGGTCACCTTGGAAGCCCACAGTCCAAACCCAACTGCCGCGATTGCGCACCCCAGCACGACAGCTCGTTTCGCTCCCTCCCGGTCCAGTATCCGTCCTCCGATCTGGGACGAGACCACGAAGCCGAGGAAGAAGAAGAGGAGAAAGATCCCCGCCTTGTTGGCGGAATCGTTCAGTGAGATCTGGGCGTATTCACTGGCGAAGAAGAAGATGGGGATGAAGGTCATCATGGAGATCAGCAGAACGATGTTCTCGCTTGAAAAGGCCCGGATCCGGAAGATCCTCACCTGGACGAGGGGGATGGCGGTCTTCCGCTCGACCAGCACGAAAACGGCGATGACCACGAGGCCACCGAAGATGCAGGCCCAGGTTCCCGGATTGCTCCACCCCCACAACACCGACTGCTGAAATCCGAACACGCTCAACCCGATCCCCAGTCCGATGAGGAGCGCTCCCCAATAGTCGATCGGTACCCTCTTGTACTCGGTTTGGGGTTTCGAAATAGCGATCAACGCCAGAGCGATGATCGCCACCGGTATGTTCACAAAGAAGATGGCCCGCCAGGTCCACTGGGTCAGGTAGCCGCCGAGGATGGGGCCGATGGCCGTCAGGCCGCCCGCGATGCCGAAGAAGATGGCCAGGGCCTTGCCCCGCTCGCGCAACGGAAACGTCTGCACCACGATGGCCAGAGCTGCTGGGAACATGATGGCACCGCCGGCACCCTGCACGACCCGGAAGCCCACGATCCATGCTTCGGCGTAACTTCCTTTAGGGGTGAGGCCGCACATCATCGATGCGGCGGCGAAGACGATGACGCCGATGACGCACATGCGCCGATGGCCAAAGATGTCCGATAGGCGACCACCGAGGGCGAAGAGCGCGGCCAGGGAGAGGATGTAGGCGTTCACCACCCACTGGACTCCCGTAGAGGATAGGCCGAGCTCATGTTGGATACTCGGCACGGCGATGGAGACGATCGTCTGGTCGATGAACGACATCGACACCGCGAAGATCATTGCGGCCAGAATCATGTTTCGGTTTTGCCCGCCACCTCGCGCCATTGTGCGCCTCCCAGTCGAGACCCACAGTACTGGCTGGTCGCCGTCTTTCCCGGACGAAATTCTCCCGGGACGGGGGATGAGGCGCGTGAAGGTCCCCACGCACGGAGGGGACTCGGAGCGGACTCGGAGCAGACTCGGAGCAGACCAGACGACCCCCCAGGATCCGAGCGGGCTCCGATACTGCACCACACCGGTGAGACAGACGCCGCCTCTGGTGATGGCCGCCCTGCGGCGCCTGGACCAGCACCTGGAGGGCGATGTCGGCGATAGTCGTGTATTCCAATTCAGATATCCGAGTTACGGGGAGGTTGCCATGAGAATTGCCGTGGCGGGTGGAACGGGCATGGTTGGGCAGTACGTCGTCGAGGCGATCACGGGTGCTGGCCATGACGCGGTCGTGTTGAGCCGGTCCCGCGGCGTGGACCTTCGCACGGATGCGGGCCTGACGCAGGCCCTTGACGGGGTGGAGGTGATCATCGATGCGGCCAATCCCGATTCCATCACCGGGGCCAAGGCCACCGCCTTCTTCACCGATGTGACCACTCGCCTCCAGTCGGTCGGCTCCGCCCAAGGCGTGTCGCGCCTGGTGACACTGTCCATCGTTGGGATCGATCGCGTCCCCGGTTACGGCTACTACCGCGCCAAGTTGGCCCAAGAAGCAGCGGCAACGGCGGGTCCGGTACCGGTGACCATCGTCCGGGCCACCCAGTTCCACGAATTCCCCGCCCAAATCCTCGGCCGGGCTCGGTTCGGGCCGTTGGCCGCCATGCCGGTCATGCGAGTCCAGCCGGTGGCGGCCCGTGCCGTCGGCCAATGCCTGATGGAGGCTGCGGTCGAACCACCAGAAGATCAGATGATCGAAGTCGCTGGTCCTCAGCCCGAGGATCTAGTGACCATGGCCCGTCGACTCGTGAGGACGCTGGACCGGCGCATCGCCGTCTTGCCTATTTTCGTGCCGGGTAGAGGGGGTCGGGCGATGCGTGGCGGTCAGCTGCTGGCCACACCAACGACCACCTTGGTTGGCCCGACCTTCGCCGACTGGCTCATCAGCGTCGACGCCAACTTCGCCGAACTCTGAGCTTCCACGGCAGCAAGCGCGAGAGTCCGGGTTCGCAACGAGCGACTGTCGATGTCCCGACGATGGGGGAGTTACACCTCGGCCAGCTCGGCCTCGATCTGCATCAGTTCTTCGGTGGAGCCCTGGACCTTCGGACCCTGGAACCAGTTCTTGGCCGAAGTCAGCCAATATATTCCGGCGAAGAGGAACACGACCCCAACCGCCACAATCGAGTAGTTGAAGCTGTCCTTAGTGATCGGATGGACGGTGGGCAGGATGAACAAGATACAGATCAGGACCACCCAGGCGACGGCGATCCATCCAATGACGTAGGTCTTGCGGCCGAGGTTCCAGGGCCCAACTTCAAATCGGTCCTTGGCCTTGAGGCGCAAGAAGATCGGCATGATGTAGGCGATGTAGAGGCCGATCACGGCGATCGACGTCACGGCCGCGTAGGCTACGGGGCTCCAGATGTAGGGCACGCCGAGAATGAAGGCGAAGACAACGGCGAACCAGATGGAGTTGGTAGGCGTTCCCGTGTGCTTGTTGATGCGGTGCCAGAAGTCGGATCCGGGCACGGCTCCGTCCCTCGAGAAGGCGTAGATCATCCGGCTGTTGGCGGTCACCGAAGCCATGCCGCAGAACAGCTGGGCCACGATGGCGATGAGCAGCAGCAACTCACCACCCGTGCGTCCGACGGCGTCGATGAATATCTGCGCCGGGGGAACGCCGGTGGGGGTCGCCACCTCGGCGGCGTAATGCTGAATGGCGAACGTCACGCCGATCAGCAGTATCCATCCTGCGATGAGCGAGACCACGATGGACATGACAATGCCGCGCGGTCCGGCGATGGCCGCATTGTGGGTCTCTTCGGTCATGTGGGCCGACGCGTCATAGCCGGTGAAGGTGTATTGGGCCACCAACAGACCGATGAAGAAGACGTACACCGCCGAACCCCAGAAGGTGAAGCCGGTGTTGTTGACGAAATGGGTAAAGACGAACGAGGCCGATTGGTGGTGAGCCGGGACGATGGCGAGGGCGCCGACGATGACGAGGACCCCGACGAGGTGCCACCACACGCTCACGTCGGACAGGAACGCCACCACCCGCACGCCGAAGGAGTTGAGAATCCCGTGGAGGAGGAGGACGCCGAAGTAAATCGCCACGACATGCCAGTGGGGAGTGAAGGAAAGGCCCGTCGTGAGATTCAAAAATGCCGTGATGAACAGCGCCGCTCCGAAGTCGATGCCTGCCGTCACCGCCACTTGTCCGAGCAGATTGAACCAGCCGCAGAACCAGCTCCACGCGGCGGGATTGCGATCAGACTGCGGGGCCAGTTTGGCGGCCCAGTAGTACAGGCCACCCGCTGTGGGAAAGCTCGAGCAGACCTCCGCCATCGACAACCCGACCAGAATGACGAAGCCGCCGACAATGGGCCACCCGATGGTCATGACGATGGGTCCTCCGGTGGACATGCCGAACCCGTAGAGCGTGAGGCACCCGGAGAGGATCGAAATGATGGTGAACGACACGGCGAAGTTGGAGAACCCACTCATGCGCCGCCGCAACTCCTGGGCATAGCCCATCTGATGGAGTCGTCGGACATCCGCCTGCTCCGTCGTCTCCGCAGCCGGAATCACGTCGCCTGTGGTCATAGGACCCCCTATTTGAAAGTGCGCCCCCCAGAAGTGCACACGTGGATGTTGAAACCTCCGTTGCGAAGAGTACGCGGGAATGGAGCCAATTGCTGGGATGAAAGTTGAGCAAGCCTTCATCAGGCGGGATGCGCCCAGGTTGGGTTGGACCGGGACAACGATGCGGAGACCAGGCCGACGCCGGTCAGGATCAACGCCCCGAGGAAAAGTTCGCTCCAGGCGTCGACCCTGAGGACGAGAAGAGCTCCAACGAGGGCGCCGAGGAAAAGGGCGAGCGTCGAGGTGATACGTGCCCCCACGTTGGAGCCTGAACCGCCGGCTATCTGGCTCTCGGCTGATATCCCGGTAATGGCCTGGGTCACCACCGACGTCGTCATTCCCGGTATGGCCAGCTTGAACGCGAGGGCGTTCTGCAGGCCCATGGCCAGTCCGAGTACCACGATGAGGCTGTACTTGACGCCACCCGCGGGGGACCCGTTCATCGTGGAAGCGATGACCGTCGCGATTCCGAACAGCACCGCTTCGATCAGGCTGCTCACCGTGAGCAGGTGACCGCGATGCACTCCGAAGAGTGCGAAGAGGCGACCACCCAGAAATGCGCCAAGGAAGAACACGCCCAGCGTGATCAAGGCCGCGGGGACCGAGAATCCGTGGGCTCCGGCCAACCCGAAAGCGACGAACAGGACATCCCCCGTCACATTGGCCACGAAGATGCGCCCCAAGAGGAGAAAGCTGAAGGCGTCGACAATTCCGGATACCACCGTGAGTCCGATGAGCATCGGGCGGAGCGGGCCGTGCTTGTCACCCGGTGGCGGGACAATGGTCTTCCAGACCTGCATGATGGTGGAATTCATGGACGGGGCTCTTTCTCGATGCGGAGCATGATGGCGGTCGACCGCTCACCAGAGGGTACGGCGTCCCCCACCGGATGATCGGCGATTCGATCTTCGAGGATGGGCGGTGAGCCACGGACAAACCCTGGTGGGGACCGTGCCGGTTTCCCAAGAGGGGGCACCGGGTACAAGCAGGTGGCGAGTTGCCGTCAACCCCGGTGGGTGTCCATCTGTGACACTGGCTGCCGATACTGACGAGTCGGCTCGAGACGGATGAAGGGAGTGGCCATGTTCAACCCACGTGAGACCTACAGCGCGGCGGGGCAACGGGCCCGGCACGCCGAGCGAACCGGTGTGAGGCTGATGTTCTCCGTCATCGGATTCTCGACGGCGTACTTCTTGGATCCCGAGCACGGCGCGGCGCGCCGCCACCAGGCGCTGGAATACCTCCGGCGCGGCAAGCAGATGATCGCCAGTGCCAGGGCGGTCGATGAGAAGCCCACCCGCACCGTCACCGCGTCGCCGGCGCCTGATCCGCCGGCGAATGGGCCTCACGGCCCGACCGGTGGCGACGGGCTGAGGATTGCCCGCTAAGCCGCGACCCCGCCTCGGACCCGGACCATCATCCCGTCGGGTGCGTTCACCACGTCAGGGTGCGCGATATGCGCCAGCGCCTCGACCCCGTCGACCAATCGGGGGCCCGGTCGCACGAACGCGGCGTCGGCATCGACCGCCCACACGGGCACATCTCGGGGCACAACCCCACGCTCGACCATCTCTTCGGCCAGTTGGCGAGCCCCGTCGAGTCGGTAGCCACACGGCGCGACCACGATCACATCGGGTTGGGCCGCTTCGACCGCGGGCCACTCGACCTGTTGCGATCGCTGACCGGCGACACCAAGGACGGATTCCGCACCCGCCGCGGTAACCATGTCGGGCACCCAGTGGCCGGCGGAAAACGGGGGATCGGTCCACTCGAGCACCGCGAGTCGCGGGCGCGGCCTTCCGGCGACTGCCGCCGCGATCCGCTGGAGTCGGCCCTGCAATTCATCCACCAGGGCGGCGGCCGGCTCCGGTCTGTCAGTGGCCCGCCCCACCGCGCCAATCGACGCCAGAACCTCGGTCAAGGTCATCGGATCGAGCGTGACCACCGCGGCCCGACACCCCAGGTAGTCGAGCGCCTGGTCAACCTCGGATACATCGACCGCGCACACCGCGCAGAGATCTTGGGTCACGACGAGATCCGGGTCGATGGCGCGCAACGCATCGGCGTCGAGCGTGTAGAGATCCTGCCCGGCGGCCAGGCGGGCCCGAACCTCGGCGTCGATCTGCGATGGAGTGAGACCGCTTGGCAGGCTCGTGTTTGACACGATCTGGCGGTTTCGGGCCTCGGGCGGGAAGTCACATTCGAAGGTGACCCCGACAACGTGTTCACCCGCACCCACAGCGAACAGGATCTCGGTCGCCGAGGGCAGAAGGGAAACGATGCGCACCCACTCAGGCTACCAATCGACACCCGATTCTGAGCCCGACGTGACCCCGACCTGAGCCCGACGTGACCCCGACAATGGTCGTCGACGACCGGAAACGCCGACTCGTAGTCTTGCCAACCGTGAGGCTCCGACCCAGGGATGCGACCGCCCCCTGCCAGCTCTGGCCCTCGTGGTCCACCGGTTGGGCCCCGGGTCAGCGTTAGCGTGGGAGCACAGTCGCGAGACACGAAGAACCGAGAGACCTTGTTGAAAAGCCGCGGTTGCCCCGCATCACGCCCGTAGCCCGCCACCTCGACGTGACCCTCGTCGTGGGCTACCTGGGATCGAGCCACACGGGGGACTGGCGCGAGGCGTTGCGAATTGATCCAATGGCCCCGCAATGACCATGCCAGCGGATCCGATGGAACAACTCAAGAGCCGTAACTACATGACCTTGCTGGCTTTGGCCGCGGCCATCGGCGTGCCGGTCTCGGCCCTCGCCTATTTCTTTCTGTACTTTGTCTCCTACCTGCAAAAGCTCATATTTGTGCAGCTGCCGGTCGACGTCGGCTTCAAGGGTGAGCCGGTGTGGTGGCCGCTCCCCATCCTGATGGTCTGTGGCCTGCTGGTGGCCTCTTGCATCAAGTACCTTCCCGGCACGAGCGGTCACTCACCGGCCGACGGCTTTCAGTTTGGGGGAGGAGCGCCGAGCGCGGCGGAACTCCCGGGCGTCGTGCTGGCTGCCCTGGCGACTCTTTCTCTCGGGGTCGTGCTCGGTCCCGAAGCGCCGCTGATTGCCATCGGCGGTGGTCTCGGGGTGATCGCTGTTCGCCTGGCCGAACGCGATGCGCCCCGGCCGCCGGTGTCGTCATGGCCGCCGCCGGCAGCTTTGCCGCCATCAGCACGTTGTTCGGGTCGCCCATTCTCGGTGCCTTCCTCCTGATGGAGGCGTCGGGACTCGGAGGACCACTGATGGGCCTCATCCTGGTCCCGGGCCTCCTTTCGGCCGGCATCGGATTTCTGATCTTTGACGGCCTGAACGCCTGGACCGGTCTCGGCGCGTTCTCCCTCGCCATCCCGAACTTGCCGACGTTTTCGACACCCGACGTAGCCGAATTCGGATGGGCCCTGGTCATCGGTCTCAGCGCCGCAGTCGTGGGCGTGGCCGTTTACCGGCTGGCCCTGTTTCTTCGGGCGCGGGTCACCGTGCACATGCTGATCCTCACACCTCTGGTCGGAGCCGCCATCGCCCTCGTCGCCATGGGATTCGAGGGCGCAACCGGTCGTGGCTCTTCAACCGTGTTGTTCTCCGGGCAATCCGCCCTTCCCTCGTTGGTGCAACACGCAGCCGGTTGGACGGCGGGGGCCCTCGTTCTGCTCGTCCTGTGCAAAGCGGTGGCCTACGGGGCCTCGATGAGCAGCTTCAGGGGTGGCCCCGTCTTTCCCTCGCTCTTCATCGGCGCTGCCGGTGGCATGGCCCTGTCGCACGTTGGCGGGCTGCCGCTCGTTCCCGCCGTGGCCATGGGCATCGGTGCCATGTGTGTGGCGATGCTGAAACTACCCCTGACATCGGTCCTTCTGGGCAGCCTTTTGGTGGCCAAGGATGCCGCGGCGGTCATGCCGTTGGTGATTGTGGCCGTCACTGTCGCCTATGTCGCCTCGGCCTGGCTCACCCCTTCGGCGAAGGGTGCGGAGACCGCGGCGGCTCCGGCCGTGGCGACCCCGGTCGCGCCAGCCCAGGGCTGACCTATCGAGCGACGTCCGGGCCTTGGGTGACCCGCGCCAGGGCGCCCTGCGGTGGGCCGATCAGCGAGCATGAGAACGGGACATCCTCCGGGACAACAGCGGGGCGGATCGACCGTATGGTGAAAAATGAGACCACGCCTCCGAGCGCGCACATGGCCGCACTGATCAGCATCGCTGCTTGAAATCCGGCCGAACTGTGGTGTGCGGAGGCGCCCGAATGCTTGGCGAGCAGCGCCGCCACGGTGGGGACCACGGCCACGGCAATCAGTGAACCGATGCGGGCCACATCGTTGTTGACGGCGGACGCCACCCCGGCCCGCGCCGGCTCGACCGAGCCCATGGCGGTGGTGGTCAGCGCCGGTACCGTGAGCACCATGCCCAGGCCAAAGACCAGGGCGCCGGGCAGGACACCCGACAGGTAGCTCGCCCCAGGCACCACCAGGACAAACAGGGCCATGCCGGTGGCGGCAATGAGCGGACCGACCGTCATCGGGATCCGTGGTCCGATCCGGTCGGACAGTTTTCCGGCTGTCGATGAGAGGGCCAGGAGGATGAGCGTGAGCGGCATGAGGGCGACGCCCGCCTCGAGGGGGGAGTAGTTCAGCGCGTCTTGGAGTTGCAGCACGAGGAGGAACGTGACCGCCCCCAACGCGGCGTAGATGACGAAGGTGGCCCCGTTTGCGCCCACAAATTGGCGGGTGCGGAACAGGGAGAGCGGGAGTACCGGCGCGGGATGGCGCTTTTCATTGAGGAAGAACGCCCCCAGGAGAACGATCCCGACGGCCAACGACGCGACAATCGGGGCGGTGGTCCACCCACGGCTCGGTCCTTCAATGAGGGCATAGATCACGCCGCCAAATCCGAATGCCGCCAGGATCGGGCCGCGGAGGTCAAGGGGTCCGAGGTCTCCCGGTTGACGGGATTCGGGTACATGCCGGACCACGACCCAGATGGTCAAGGCGGCGATGGGCACATTGATGAAGAAGACCAGTCGCCACGACACCGATTGGACGAGGAGACCTCCCAGCAACGGCCCAACCGCTCCGAACACGCCACCCAAACCGGACCAGGCTCCGATGGCCCGCCCCCTCTCGTCGGGACGAAAGCTCGCCTCGATGATCGCCAGACTGCCTGGGGTGAGCAGGGCACCGCCTATGCCCTGCGCAGCCCGCGCCGCGATGAGCAACTGGGGCGATGGCGCCACCCCACAGACCATTGAGGCCACGGTGAACCAGATCAGTCCGATGAGAAAGACGCGCCGGCGGCCGAAGCGATCTCCGAGTGCACCACCCAACAAGAGGAAAGCAGAAAGCGTGAGGGTGTAGGCGGTGATGATCCATTGCAGATCGGCCAGCCCGACTCCGAAGTTCCGGCCGATGGATGGGAGGGCGACGTTCACCGCGGTGGAGTCGAGAAAGACGACGCCCGAGCCGAGCACCATGGCGAACAAGACCCATCTCCCTCGGGCACTCGAGAAACTCAGGCCCTGGGGCGAATCCGGTTGGATCTCCTGCCTCTGCACGCTTCTACTTTGTCAGAGCACCCCCACCTCGATCCCGGGAACCAGTCCGCCTCCTCGGTCCACGCGTGGGGAGAGGCGCTCCCCCGAGCAACCCGGGGGCCGATAACGTGAACCCGATGTGGCTGCACGTCAAGAGGGATCCGTCAGGTCGATTCCTGACGCGACCGGTCGATCCAAGGGGTGTCGTGGCGTGCCGCGCCGGTCTGACCAGGTGATCTGAACATCCCGGACGCATGACCACTCACGATGAACGAGCGCTCGGGTCGGGCTCGCCCAGCCCGGGTTTCGAGACGGCGGTGATGATCGCGGACCCGGGGACGATGCGGGATCCGGTCCCGCCACCGGACCCACCAGAGCCGACCGTGCGGCGTCAATTCTGGTGGGTTCCCGGAGCCGCCACCGTCCTGGTGATCCTCGGTGTGATCGCCGTCACGCTGTGGCAGCTTCACTTCAACCTGCTCTTCACCGAGACCACCACGACGGGCGGGGACACCGGGGCCCACGTCGCCCTCCCGGCGTATCTGCAAACCCTGCTGTCGCATGGCCACATTTCGGGCTGGGACCCGGGCTGGTATGACGGCTATTCCCTCTACACCTTCTACTTCGCCCTCCCGGATCTCTTCGCCGCCGTCGGTGGATGGATCATCCCGTACGACATTGCCTTCAAGTTGATCACCGCCCTCGGATCGGTGCTCCTTCCCATCTGCGCCTGGGCCTGTGGGCGGTTGTTCCGGCTGCGTCCGCCCATACCAACGGTGATGGCTGCGCTGACGCTTCCCTTCCTCTTCGACTACACCTTCACCATCTACGGAGGGAATCTCTTCTCCACCCTGGCCGGTGAGTACGCCTACTCATTCAGCCTTTCGCTGGCCATCCTGTTCCTCGGGCTCTTCTCCCGGGTGGTTCGGGGCGGCACCTGTCGCGGATGGGCCAGCATCGTGCTGGCCGTGTGCATCCTGTCGCACATCATCCCGGGCATGCTGGCGCTCGCCGGGGCCGTCCTGCTCGTTCTCGTCGAGCTTCTCCCCTCCGGTTGGGGGTTCTCTGACGACCAGGTGGAGCCCTTCTGGGACGCGACTCCGAGACCGCGGGTGACGGGGCGGGGGCCGATGCTGTGGCGAGCCGGGTCGACCGTGGCCATCGGGCTCCTGCTGTCGGGTTGGTGGCTGGTTCCGTTCGGCCTGCGCCAGTCGTACGCCACGTCCATGGGCTACGCCAACGTCACCACCTTCTTGGGGCTGCTGTTCCCCGAGGCGGACGCGTGGGTCTTGGCCTTCGCCGGCGTCGCCGTCCTGCTCACCGTGGTTCTGAAGAGCCGCTTCGGCCTGGTCATGTCCGCTCTGGGCGCCGTCTCGGCCCTCGGGCTTGTGTTCGATCCCCAGGGCAAGCTCTACAACGTCCGACTTCTTCCGCTGTGGTTCATCTGCGCCTACCTCATGGCCGGCTGGGCGATCGGCGTGACGATGATTGTGGTGGCACGGTGGTGGCGGCGAGCGCGAAGGGCGCACTGGATCGCGGCCACGACAGTGGAGACCGGGGTCGATGGTCAGGTACCGCCCAGAGGCGTGCGAACGGGCGCCCATCGCCGGGCCCCTTCATGGGGATGGCCTCCGGCGGCCGTCGGGGGTTCGCTGATCGCGTTCGTGGGGATACTGGCCATCGTCATACCGCCCTTCTTCGTCCCGGCTTCGGACCTCCCGGTCACCGTCGGGGCCAACCAAGTGACCAACTGGTCGAACTACAACTACGGCGGCTACCAGAGCCTGCCGTCCTATCCCGAATACCACTCGGTGATCGACACCATGAAGCAGGTCGGTAAGGACCATGGATGCGGGCGCGCCATGTGGGAGTACAACGCCGACGAAAATCGATTCGGGACGCCCGAGGCCCTCATGCTCCTGCCGTACTGGACCGGCGGGTGCGTCGGGTCGATGGAGGGGTTGCTCTTCGAATCATCGGCGACCACTCCGTATCACTTCATCGACCAGGCGGAACTCTCGACGGCCCCGTCCGACCCGGACGCCACCATTCAAAAATTCTACGGGCCGCTCGATGTCGCCCTGGGCGTCCAGCACCTTCAGCTCCTCGGGGTCAGGTACTTCATGGCCGAAAGCGCCCAGGTCGAGGCCGAGGCCAACGCAGACCCCAGTCTGAAACTGATCGCCTCGACTGGCCCCTGGACCAATGGAGCGGTCAAGACCACCTGGCAGGTCTACCAAGTGAAGGACGCTCCGCTCGTCTCCCCCTTGTCCAACCTGCCGGCGGTCCTCAAGGGCATCACGCCCGCCCCGTCGAGCTGGCTGACGCCCTCACTGAACTGGTACGCCGACCCCCGGAATTGGAACGTCGAACTCGCTCAGAGTGGGCCGTCGTCGTGGCCCCGACAGTCCGTGGGAGCCGCCCACCCCACAACCGTGACTGTCCCTGCGACCACGGTCACCCATACCCGCCTCACCGATTCGTCGGTGAGCTTCGACGTGTCGCACGTCGGGACACCCGTGCTGGTGAAGATCTCCTACTTCCCCAACTGGCACGCCACAGGAGCCGATGGGCCCTACCGGGTGACACCCAATTTGATGGTCGTCGTCCCCACCGCTCACCACGTGACCCTTACGTACGGGACCACACCGGTCAATCAGCTCGGGGAGGCCGCCACCGTGATCGGAGTGTTGGCGCTCATCGGTCTGGTCGGGTGGCCGAAGCTTCGAGCGAGAACCAAGGCTAAGAGCTCCGCACTCGGGACGTGAGCAGAGGCCGGGCGGGAGCGCCGGGCAGGGTTCAGCGCAGTCGCCTGGGCAGCGCCGCCACGATCAGATTGGCGATGAGCTGGTAGCCCACGGTGTGAGGGTGGATGTCCCCCTTGGCGCAGTACCAGGTGTAGGTGCAGGCGAGGGCGACCGCCACCGGGACCCTGCCGTAGGGGCGAGAGACAGTCGTCTTGGTCAGGGGGGTGTACGCGCCGGTCGCCTTCGTCACGTCCACGAAGGTCCCGCCGTTGGCTCCGTACGCTGTTTTGAGCGAGGGGTTGAGCGCCAGCCGGAACGCAGCCACCGAGAGGCTGGCCAGGGACTGGGAGACCGGTGGATGCACCCACGCCCCGAGAATGACGTCGGGATAGGTCAGCCCGACGATAGGCGTCGTGATCCCGGCCGCCGCCCGCACCTGCACCAGCAGGGTGGCGACGTTGCTGGCCACGGCGGGTACCGCGCTGACGACGCAGCCGGTCGGGTTCGGAGACAAGGCGCATTTTGTGACGTCATTGCCACCGATGGAGATGGTGATCAAGGCCACGTGACCGCGGTGCGCGGCAATGAAAGCGGTAGCGGCCGTCGCCTGCGGGACAGTGGGGTAGGGAACGCCGTTCAGTGAAGGCGGCGCGGGATCCGTACAACCGGGGGTCGTGAGCAGTGACGTGGTGGTGGCCCCGCCGCACCCGAAATTCGCCAGGGTCAGGTTCGTCCCCCGCTTCCTCTCGGCCGAGATGACGCCGCGGGTGTAGCCGAAGCGGAGGGACACGGTGGGATCCGGTTGGTACCCGATGGCATAGGAGTCACCGATCGACACGTAGTAACTCGGAGAGGATGTGGTCCCGGCGCCGGCGGCGGTCGTCGTCGCCGGAAGGACCAGCAGTGCGGCCAGCACCGATCCGGCGAGCGCCAGCTGGGCCATCGTGTTGCGCATCCATCCCCCAATCAAGGTGCTGCGTCCGCCCTCCCCGGTCGGAGAGAGTGTCTCAGGTTAGGTGAGCGAGGACCGTCCCAGGGTTCCGGGACTCGCCGAGGGTCGCTTCATGTGCCGTCGGTCCCGGTCGGAGCGGGCGCGAAGGATGCAAGTTCGCCCACGAGGTTGAGCATGGACAGGGTCGGGTCGAGCTCACCGGTCGTTGCTTCGCATTCGATCATCGTCTTGATCAAGATGGCCATGTCAGAAGGGAGCACGATCCCTGAGGTGCGCAGAAGGTGGAGTAGTGGACCCAACACGTCGCCGAGCCGCACGTCCTTCAGGTTCGCGTCGGCCACCGGGTGGAGGAGCGCCGTCAGCTGGGCTCCGAAGTCGGCGCGGTCGACGGCACGTGTGGTACGACTGACCGACAGCACGGCCTCCGCGAGGGCATCGCCGTCCCGGCCCAGCACCGCGCTCATCATCCGCAGGAGAGTGGAGCGCTCGGCAGACGTGACCGAACCGACCTCGCCGAAGTCGATCAGGCCGAGGCGCCCGCCCTTGAGGGCGATGATATTGCCAGGATGCGGGTCAGCGTGGAAGAGGTCGGACTGGAAGATCATCACTGCATAGGCCTGCAATATCCCCCGAGCGAGCCCAGCTCGATCAGCCCCTACCGCTTCCAAACGTTCCCGATTGCTAAGGGGAATGCCCTCGATCCAGTCCATGACCAGGACAGATTCGTCACTCATGTCGGTCATCACCCGAGGGACCGTGACGGCGTCGCTCACTACGAATGTACGACGGACGGCTTCGAGGTTGTCGGCTTCTGTTTTGAAGTTGGTCTCGGCACGCAGCAAGACGGCGAACTCGTTCACGATCGCAACCGGGTCGTAGGCTCGTACTCGGGACGAAAGGCGCGCGACCAGGCGGGCGAATTTATCGAGCACCCAGAAATCCTCGTCGATATCGGTAAGAACCCCCGGACGCCGTACCTTCACTGCGACCCGAAGACCGCTGTGCAAAGTGGCCCGGTGCACCTGACCAATCGACACGCACGCGACGGGCGCCATCTCGAATGTTGCAAACACACCAGTCGACGGTGATCCGAGGCTGCGCTCCAGTTCTGCCCTGAGCTTTGCCTCGGGGATGCTCGGTGCGTGATCCTGTAACTTCGAGAGTTCCTGCTGCACCAGTGGGGGGGTGATGTCGGATCGGCCCGAGAGGATCTGTCCGAGCTTCACGAACGTCGGTCCGAGATCTTCGAGGGCTAGTCGGAGCTGACGCGGGAACAATCCGGCCCCGTCGACGTTCTGATGGCGAAGCTTGCCTGCTGCTGAATGCCAACCGACCGTGGCGCTCCGGTGGGCGACCACCGCGACGATCTTTCCGCACCGTCGAAGCAGTGACGTTACCCTCACTCCTCGACCGTCAGCGGGCGCGGACAGGTCTCCGCCGCCATCGACGGGTCGAGTTTTGAGCTCATGTCGCCGTGTGATCACATCCATGTCCAAGATCTAGGGCTCCGAGGGCTCAGCGTACGCCGGGGTTGTCCTGTGCGCCGCCCTACGAGGGCGTACCGACCTCGGCCAGGGTCATGAGGGCGCCCCGGCCACGACGGCAACGACGCCGAGCACGCCTGCACCCACCAGCGCCGGCACGACCCCTCGGCGCAAGGCGAGAAGCCAGATCGCGGCGAGGCCGAGGACACCGACCTGCCACAGATGCGCCAGCTCACGACCGAGTGGGATGGCCGATCCGGCAATGGCCCCGATGACGGCCGCCCCCGCGCCGATCAGGAACGCCTGGGCCCGGAGGTTGGCTCGCAGCCGATCAAAGTGGGGTGCGCCGCCCATGACGAAGGCGAATGACGGGGCGAAGGCAACCAGGGCGGCCAGGAGGCCACCACCGAGCCCGCCGGCGGCATAGCCCACCACGGCGACCGTCTGGACGACGGGACCGGGCGTGACCTGCCCCAGGGCCACGGCATTGAGGAACTGACCGCCGGACATCCAGTGATAGGTCACCACGGCGTCGTGCTGCATGAGCGGAATGATCACGAAGCCGCCGCCATAGGACAGCGCCCCGACCTTGAAGGCCACCCAGCTGAGCGCGGCGAGGCCGCCCACGGCCACCGGCATCGCGCCGGCCGGAAACAGCGCGACGGTTCTTCGGCCCCGGCTCTCGGAGGCGCCGCCGCGGGCCGCAATCTCCACCAGCCCGCACGTGATGAGGACCAGGACGATGTACGCACCGACGATCGACGCGGACACGGCTCCGGCGAGGAAGTAGAGGACCCACCGGATCCTTGGGGGCCTGGCGCCGCCCGCCCGCCGCCAGCTGGCCGGCAGGAGGACGAGGGCGGCATTGAGCGCGACGGCCGGAACGGCCGCGCCGGCGCCCGCCGCCGCACCCTGTACCCACAGCGGGGGGTGAGCGGACAAGAACAACGCCGAGAGGGCCAGGATGATGGCGAGCCCGGGGGCAATGAAACAGACACCGCCGATCAGCCCTCCGAGTCGTCCCCGCAAGCGCCAGGCGCAGAAGATGGCCAGCTGGGTCGACGCCGGCCCGGGCAGGAGGTTGGTGGCCGAGATCCCGTCCTCGAATTCCGGGGCGGTGAGCCAATGGTGGTCCTCGACGCAGAGCTGGCGAAGCAAGGCGATGTGGGCCGGCGGGCCACCGAACCCGATGACGCCGATGCGCCCCCACTCCCACGCGATTCTCGAGAGAGGAACGCTGTCGTTGGCCGGTTCAGTCACGATCAAGATGGGGGTTGTGGCACACGGTAGCCCGAGTGAGCGCCGGCGGTGCCCGGACCGGAGGCACCGACGATGGGGCGAGCCGACGACGTGCGCGGGCCCTTGCCCGGCCGTAGGGTATTCCCCAACCAACGCTGGCTTGAACGGGACCGATGAGACAAACCATACGAAAAACGTCTAATCTGTTGCAGATGACGGTTTCGTTTCACCCGGTTCCCGGCGCCGCGGTAGAGAAAGCCCCGGCCGGGGCGGTCTACGGCGCCACCGAGGAGCGGATTCTCAGCGCAGCCCTGGGCCTGGTCGGTCGGCGGGGGGTGAAGCGACTCGGCATGCAAGAGGTCAGTGAGGCCGCCGGGGTCTCGCGTGGCACGTTGTACCGCTACTTCCCGAGCAAGGACCACCTCCTCGACGCGGTGGCGGGCTACGACGAAGCCAGGTTCACCGTCGGTCTGGCCGCCGCGCTGGCGCCGGTCGACGGGCCGGCCGAGCGGATCCACACCTTGGTGGCCTATGCCTTCGATTACATCCGGCTGCACCCGGCGCGGTCGCTCTTCGCCTCCGAACCCGAGTTCGTCCTCGGTTACCTCTTTCAACACCTGCCGAAACTTCGCGACGCGCTGCTGGAACAACTCGGAGAAGCGTTCGACTCCGTGCCCGCCGTCGCATCGGGAAGTCTCAGCCGCGGCCAACTGGCCGACGTCGTCGTGCGTCTCTTCGTTTCGAGCCTGATCATGCCGGAACCCGACGATCGAGCCCTGGTGCAATCCATCAATGCCATCCTCGTGGCGGCCTAGGGGTGCACGAATGACGAAGACGAAGTGGGATGTCGCGCTCGGGGAGGGTTTGGCCGCTGTGGCCATGACAACAGGGAGGTCACATGGACGAGGTCATTGACGAGACGACGGCAGGGAGTCCCTTTGCCTCGATGGACCCGGACATGGCGGCTCACCCGCAGGTCATGTTCAAGGCCCTTCGCGACGAATGCCCGGTCATGGCCATCGAGGGGACCGGGGTGGTCCTGACCCGCAAGGTCGAGATTGACGAGGCCCTCCGGCATCCCGAGATCTTCACGTCGAACATGGATGCGGTCGACCTCAAGAACGCCCGGCCGATGATCCCGCTCCAGATCGATCCGCCCGAGCACAAGAAGTACCGCAAATTGCTCGATCCGATCTTTGCTCCCCGACGGATGGCGGCGATGGACGACTCCGTGTCGCGCATCGTGAACAACCTGATCGACGGCTTCATCGACCAGGGAGAAGTCGATTTCGCCCAGGCCTTCTCCGTCCCGTTTCCTTCGGAGGTCTTCCTCACCCTGCTCGGCCTGCCCCTCGGTGAACTCGATCGCTTCCTGGCCATGAAGGATGGGATCATCCGTCCGGACCATGTCACCGGGAAGCCCTACGGCAGCCGGGCCGTCAACGACTTCCAACAGAAGGTGGCCGACTCGGTCTACGAGTACTTCAACGAAGTCCTCGACGCTCGGGAGGTGACCCGCCAGGACGACCTGCTCTCCCTCTTCCTCGATGCCGAGGTCGACGGGCAGCGGCTCACGCGCAATGACATCTTGGACATCTGCTTCCTCTTTCTCATCGCCGGCCTGGACACGGTCACGGCCACGTTGGACTGCATGTTCGCCTTCTTGGCCCAGCACCCCGAGCACCGCCAGCAACTGGTGGACGATCCCGGCATGATCCCCTCCGCCATCGAGGAGCTCCTGCGCTGGGAGACGCCGGTCATGGGTGTGGTCCGGGCCTCGCTCGAGGACACCAGTCTGGGCGGCTGCCCGGTCAAGAAGGGCGACCAGGTCATGCTCATGATCGGCTCAGCCAACACCGACGAAGCCGAATTCGAGGATGCCGGCACGGTGCGCTTCGACCGGGAGGCCAATCGCCACATTGCCTTCGGCGGCGGCATTCACCGGTGCCTGGGCTCGCACCTGGCTCGACTCGAGCTGCGGGTCGCCCTGCGTGAGTGGCACCGCCGCATTCCTGAGTACTCCGTTGAGCCGGATCACACGCTGGTCTACACCGGCGGCATCCGCTCCATTGACCATTTCCCGATGCGCTTTACCGCGGCAAAGGCCTGATCGGGTCGCTACAGGCGGTCCACGGCGGTGGCGCCGCCGTCCCCGACCTGTTCGGTCCACTGCCGCTCGTCCCAGTAGCGCATCTGGTGGCGACCGGACGGGTCGGCGTACCAGCCGGCCGGTGCGGCACCCTCCTCTCGGGTGAAGCGCACGGCCGCGGCGTCCCCGTGGCGGAGCCGGGCGGCCCGGCTGAGCTCGGTGAGTTGGTCCACCAGGAGATCAGCCTCGGCCACCGAGCGATCGCGGAACTCCCCCCGGACCCGGCGGCCGGCCACGTCGATGTGGACCGAGGCCAACCCCAATCGGCGCTGGATCGGGCCCTGGACCCGACGGATGCTCTGGGACTTCTGCAGTGGCACCCAGGCCGTCACCTTGCGGAACCGGCCGGTGACGCAGACACCGTGGTTCGTGTCGTGACCGGCGGCGAGGAAGTGGTAGCTGAACGGGGCCTTGTACCGGGCCTGACGGGGTGGGCGGGACAAGGTGGGAGCGGGACCGCCGAGGACCCGGTGCACCAGGTGCCAGGCGTCCTGGCGGCTCCCGACCGGGAGGAGGGATTTGCGGGAGGTGTGCGAACCCTCGCCCCGCTGGTTCCGGGTCCCGCTCCCGGCAATGTCGACTTCGAGCCGGCACCAGCCGAAGGGTCGCCACAGCAGCGGCTCGATCTGGCGCACCGCCTGGATCCTTCCGAGCGGAATCGTCTCGGAGACCGTCTGCAGCAGGCCCCGACTGATGCGCAGACCCTCCGGGACTTCGGTCGCCTCGAAGCGATAGCCATTCGAGAGTCGTCGCCACAGCGCGGAGGCCAGGGAGATGAGGTACACCAGCAGGATCCCCGCCGCCGCGGCGGCCTTCTTGGGTGAGAGATCTTCCCACACCAGCAGGGTCACCACGGCGGCAATGAGCACCGCGCTCATTCCTGAAAAGAGGATCGAGGCGGCCAGACGCCCGGTGGGCACGGTGGCCATGGGACGATCCGGAACGGCCGTCGCCACCGGGTCGGACTCGCGATGGCCGGCCAGGAGCACGTGTCGGAGGGCGAGGGCGTGCTGCTCGCTCAGGTACGCCAACTTGCCGTCGGTTGAACCCGATCCGGCCAAGCGGATCCGGAGTTCGGACAGGCCGAGGATCCGGGCGAAGAGCGGCCGAACCATGTCGACCGCCTGTACGCGGGCCAAGGGGAGCTGGCGGGAATCACGCCGGATGAGGCCGGTTTCGATCCGCATGGTGTCGCCATCAAACCTCCAGCGGGTGACCAGCCAGTGCACCAGGCCGAAGATCGAGGCGGCGATGGCGATGGCGATGGTGAAGTACAGCCCGATCGGGCTGTGGGAGCCTCCTCCTCCTCGACCGTGAGGCGACAGCACGAAGGTCACCACGACGACCGGGAGGAGCCGGCCGATGCGGGCGACCGGGGAGAGTGGGTGCAGACGATGCCAACCCTCTTCGCTGGTCACCTCCGAACTCACAATCCGGCCGCCCGTGACTCACCCAGTTCGGTGAGCCGGTCGCGCAATCGAGTCGCTTCTGTTCGTTCCAGTCCGGGAATGCGGGCATCACTGGCTGCCGCCGCCGTGTGGAGTTTCACCGTCGACAGCTTGAACACCCGCTCGAACGGACCGGCCGTCAGCTCGACGAATTGCATGCGCCCGTAAGGGACGACCGACAGCCGCCGCACTAGGACACCCCGCGCCACGACGAGGTCTTCATGTCGTTCCTGATAGGTCCAGGCCCGGTAACGCCGAAAGACGAACCACAAGAAGGCCAGGCCCAGCGCCACGACCACCAGGGAGCTGATGGCACCGGCCAGGTCGCCGTGTTTGATGCCGAAACTCAGACCGGTGAGGCCGGCGAGGACCAACGCGACCACGCTGACCTGGGCCCGTCGCATGTTCCAGAGTCCCACCGATGGGACATGCCAGTCCGGCTCGGGAGGGTCCGTCGCTCTGGTCCCGTTGGGGACGGCCATGCCATTCGTCATCATCACCATTGTGACCGCTCGTGACGTGGCGCTTTTCCCGGGGTCGGTGCCCACGGGTCGAGACGACCACGCGGGCGGGCATCGACATCCATCACGACCCGGCGACGACGGGGCTCGGCCAGGAACATCGAGTCCCGCCAGTCCTAAGGTAAGCGTCATGCCCACACCCACCTCTCGTGAACTGGCCCAGGCCCTTGAACCCGTGGCCGGGCAGGTGTATTTCGCCCCCGAGTGCCACAAGAACTACGAAGCACTGGGCTTCTCGCCCAGCCCCGGGACGTTGGCCAACGGGGTCCAGATGCCCGACGGCGCGGCCTACTTCACCAGCCGGGGTTCGGTCATGGGGCAGGTACCCGGCGAAGTCGTGGCTGCCGCCTTCGCCGTCTTCAACCCCCAAGCGGTGATCCCCGCTGTCACGTCGGGGTGGACCCGCACTGACGCCGCCACCATTTGCGACGCCCGGACCGAGGGCGCCCGGGCCCAACTCATTCGTATCCTGGGTGACCGACCGACCGGACTGGCCCGCGCCACCGAGTTGCTGGCCCGGGCCACGCCCGACCTGACGCCCGCCGGGCGACCGCTCTACGCCGGGCTCGTGAGCCTGGGGCTCCCCGGTGACCCGATGGGCGACATGTGGCGCCTGGCCGACCTGTTGCGCGAATACCGGGGCGATTCCCACACGGCCGCCTGGGCGTCAACCGGGCTCACGGCGCCGGAGATCGGGCTGCTGAGCGAGCTCTACTGGGGACTCCCGATGAAGACGTACGTGCGGACCCGGGCCTGGTCGGACCGGCAGCTCGACGAAGCGCACGAGCACCTGTTCAATCGCGGCCTGATCGCCGAAGACTCATTCTCCGCCCGCGGCCGCGAGCTGCGGGAGTCGATCGAGGTGGCCACCGACGGACAATGCGAGGTCATCGAGAAGTCCCTCGGAGATGACATGGCCGAGCTGATCGGCCTGCTCAAGCCCTGGGGCCGGATGATCCGGGAAGCCGGCGGGTATCCACCCCAGGGCCCGCACGACCTGGCCCGTCGACACGAATCCGGGCGAGGGGAATCTGGGCGAGGCGAATCCCGGTGACGGGAATCTGGGCGACGCGAATCCGGGTGAACAGAGAATCCGGATGAACGGAGAGGTGGCGCTTGTGCCGCCGCCGCCCCGACACGACATCGGTTGTTGCCGTCACCGGGCCGCGGGTCACACCGGCCGGTGTTCGGTCCCGCGGCCGGGGGTGATGAACAGCGCCCGTCCCGGATCATGGACGCGGGCGGTGTGCCACACGTTCGGCGGGTTGATCATCGCTTCGCCGGGATGGAGTGGGACGACGTTCTCGCCCGCGTCGAGGTCCTGCACCACATCGATCCGTCCGGACAGCAGGACCACCACCTCTTCTCCCGCCGGGTGGCGCTCCCAGGTGTCCCAGGTCGCGCCCTGCTCGACGATGCAGACCAGGCGGCCCTCGTCCCCGTCCGGAGCGGTGGACGCGGCGTAGCGGTCCATGAAGGCGGCCGACCACTCGAAGTCGGCGATGGGCACGGCCCGGCTCCCCAGCCCGAGATGGACGAAGGTCTGGCTCAGGTCGAAGGCGCCCATGGCCCGGTCCTCACCCGTGTCCACGTTCTCGTCGGCCTCAATGGAGTGGGGACCAGCTGGCCGAGCGCAGAATGCGGCTCTCCCACTGGTCCCGCACTTCGAGGGCATCGTGCATCCAGGTGCCCGGATCGGTGGCCCCGACCGGCAGGTCGTTGGCCAGCAGCCACAACAGCGCCTTGTGGTTGGTGATCCGCTGCCACAGGATCACCTCGGTGGTCTTGTGGGATCCGTACACCGGCTGGTAGGCCGCCTCGAGCTCGATGATGTTCTGGTGGCGTTCCTTGGATTCGTCCAACGATGGGGCGTACTGCGTGCCGGCTTTTTGGATGTAGGCCTGCAGGCCGCCGGCATAGGGCCAGGCCGTGTCTTCCATGAAGAGGGCCAGCCCGTGCTCCTCGGCGGTGGTCGGCACCGTGGTCAGGTCGATCTCCTGACGGGGCGACCACGACACCGGCGTGATGATCTTGGACACGCACTCGTGACGCATCGCGTCCACCCGGGTGGACCACTCCTGCAGGTCACCGGTGCGGACCCGGTCGGCCAGCGTCGACCAGGCGGCCGCATCACGGCAGCCGGTGATGGAGACGACCGTGTAGGCGGCGCCGCTGCCATGGGCCAGGCGCAGGTACCACAGCAGACGGGTGTCATCGGTCTTGCCCAGGGTGGGCAGGAACTCGTCGCGGTAGGCGGCATCGAAGGCCTCCTCCTGCTTCCCCGCCACCTTGTGCACTTCGTGCAGCAGCAACATGTGATGACTCTCCCTTGTGCGGTTAGTGCGTGGTGGCGATGCCACCGTCGACCGGAATGATGGCGCCGGTGAGATAGGCCCCGGCCCGGCTGGCCAGGAAAATAGCCGTGCCCGCCATGTCGTCGGGCCGCCCGATGCGCTTGAGCGGCGCCGAGGCGGCGATCTGCGGGCCGAAGGCCTCGAGGGTGGCGGCCATCATCTTCGATTCGAACGGTCCGGGCGCGATGGCGTTCACCGTGATGGTCGGAGCCAGGCGCTTGGCCAGGTGCCGGGTCAGCTGGTGCACCGCGGCCTTCGAGGCCGAGTACGAATACGTCTCAAGGGCGGGCACCTGAATCCCGTCGATGGACCCGATGTTGATGACCCGCGCCGGCGCCTCTTGGGTTCCGGAGGCCTCGAGCAGCGGGACCAGGAACTTGGTCAGGTGGAAGACCCCCTTCACGTTGAGGGCCAAGACCTTTTCGAAGGCGGCTTCGTCGAAGTCGGCCAGGGGGGCGCCCCAGGTGGCCCCGGCGTTGTTGACCAGGATGTCGAGCGCCTCGACCCGTGACGCCATCTCGTCGGCCAGGCCGCGGCACCCGGCTTCGGTCGACAGGTCGGCCGGCATCCCGATGCAGGTGCCCTTGGCCGAGAGCTCGGCGGCCACCTCCTCACACGCCTTGGCCTTGCGCGAGGAGATGAAGACGGTGGCTCCGGCTTCGACGAACCCCTCGGCGATCATCTTGCCGATGCCGCGGGTGCCTCCGGTGACCAGGGCGGTCTCGCCGGCGATGGAGAAGAGGTCGTTGGCGCTCATGGCGCCATTGTGGCCCGGCTGCTCACGGGGCGGCCAACGCGATCGCACTGCGCAGCACCACGGTGGCCCCGACCCGGAGCGACTCATCCTCCACTGAGAAGGAGGGACTGTGGTGCATGCCGCTGGTCCCGTCGGTACCGGCGCCGCCGACGAAGAAGTAGCACCCGGGGAGGCGGTTGAGGAATTCGCTGACGTCGTCGCTGGGGGCCGACGGGGGCATGCGGAAGACCCCCTCGGGACCGAGCGTGTCCCGGGCCGCTGCTTCAACGACGTCGGTCACCGCCCCGTCATTGACCACCGCCGGCGTGCTCTCCGGTACCTCGAGGTGGACCTCGACCCCGTGGGCGTCGCCGATGTCGGCACACAGCGCATCGAGTCGGGCGAAGACCTCGACCCGCTGCTCGCCCGTGAAGGTCCGCATCGTGCCCGAGACCTCGGCCGTGGTGGGCACCACGTTGACCGCCGTGCCGGCCGATGAGCATGCCGGCGCTGCAGACGCAGTTGGCTCCTTGGTAGGCCAATCCGTCGGCCACGGTGCTGAGGCGCGACACCAACGCCGCCGTGGCCCGGATGACGTCACCCTTGTCGGTCGGCATGGCGCCGTGCCCGCCCGGGCCGGTGAGCGTGATGCGCAGGGAGTGCGCTTCGGACATGGCGATGCCCTCACGCAGGGCCACCAGCCCGGTCGGGGCCTGCGACGTCACATGGAAGCCCACCAACCGGGCATCCCTCATGACGTCCAGCGCCCCGGCGTCGATCATCGACTTGGCGCCGCAGAGCGCCTCTTCGGCCGGCTGGAAGAGGAAGATGAAGCGCCCGGCCAGATCTTCACGACGGGTGGCCAGGGCACTGGCCACGCCGAGCAGGGCGGCCACGTGCACGTCGTGGCCGCAGGCGTGCATGGTGCCGTCCACCTCCGAGGGATACGGATTCGCCGTGCTCTCGTGAATGGGCAGCGCATCAATGTCGGCCCGCATGACCACCGAGCGGCCGGGCCGGCCACCGTCCATGACGAAGATGCCGCCGGTCTCCGTGACGCGGTCGGCCTCGCCGATGTCGAGCGCGGCCATGTGGTCGCGGATCAGGGCGGTGGTGGCGTACTCGGCGAAGGACAGCTCGGGTCGACGGTGGATCGCTCGGCGGCGGTCGACCATGTCGTCGAAGACGGCGTCGATGGCAGTCGCATCGGGGGAGTCAGCCATGGACGTGCAACCCGGTCAGCGGCTGAGCAGGTCGCGGGCGATGTGGGTGACTTGGATCTCGTCGGTCCCGGCGTAGATCTGGAAGACCTTGGCGTCCCGGGCCAGTTGCTCCACCCGGAACTCGGCCATGTACCCGTTGCCGCCGAAAAGCTGCACCGCTTCCATGGCCACTTCGGAGGCCGCCTGGGCCGAGTAGAGCTTCATGGCCGAGGCCTCGGCCAAGGTGAGGCTCTGGCCGGCCGACGACATCTCGATGTGCCGGAACACCAGGTTCTCCACGTTGAGCCGGGCGATCTCCATGCGGGCCAGCTTCAACTGGATGAGCTGGAATTCCGAGATCGGGCGCTCCCACAGCAGGCGGTCCTTGGCGTACTGGATGGAGAGCTTGAGGCATTCCTCGATGAGGCCGAGCGACATGGCGGCCACCCCGGCCCGCTCGGTCACGAAATTGCCCTTGGCGCTCTCCCGGCCCTCGCTCCCACCGGGTCGTCCCTCGGTCTCCCCGAGCAACCGGTCCCTCCCCACCCGGACGTCGGTCAGGAACAGCTCGCCGGTGGGCGAGGAGTGCAGCCCCATCTTGCGGAAGGGCTTGGACTGCTCCAAGCCGGGCAGTGCCCCGGTCGAGGACGAAGGTGAGCACGGGCCGCTGGCGCAACGGGGTCTCGCTGCCGTCGTCGAGCTTGGCGTAGAAGACGATCGTGTCGGCGTAGGGGCCATTGGTGATGAAGGTCTTGTTCCCGTTGAGGATGTACTCGTCGCCGTCACGCCGGGCGGTCGACTGCATCCCGCCCAGGGCGTCGGATCCCGAGTTCGGCTCGGTGATGGCCCAGGCGCCGATCTTGTCCAGCGTCAACAGGTCGAGACCCCAGCGCTCCATCTGCGCCGGCGTACCCTGCTTCATGATGGTGCCGCCGGCCAAGCCGGTGCTCACCCCGAGCGCGGTGACGATCCCCGGGCAGTAGTGGCACAGCTCGATGATCGGTATGAGGGTCAAGGCGGCGTTGCCCCCACCGCCCTCCTGGCGCCCGGCCGACGGCGCATCCGACTGCTTGCGTTCGAGCTGGCGCTTGAAGGAGTCCCGGGCCAGGGCATCGAGGCCGAAGGTGACGTACAGCTTGCGGATCACCTCGTAGGGCGGGGTATCGCCGTGTTCGAGGTCGTCGATGTTCGACTTGATCTCTTCTTCCACGAAACGCCGAACGGCGTCCCGAATCGCCAGCTGCTCTTCCGACCATTCGAACATGGCCAACCTCCCTACCGATCCGCCGACCCTACCGGGTCGGTTCAGGCCTCGGCGATCCGCCGCAACGTGTTGCCGTCGTTGTGGGCCAGGTGTTCCGCAGCCGGCAGTGCTCGAGGACGAGTTTTCCTGGTACGAGAACACGCCGTCCTCGCCGGATCGACGGCGCCAACCCTACGACCGTGGCAGGGCGTTCAGATCCGGGCTCAGGTTGGCGGGTGGGGTCGGCGGGGCCGGCGGGGTCGGCGGGGCCGGGGGAGTGGTCTGCGGCTTGAGTGGCCGCCGCCGACGTTGCCGCGTGCCCTCGGCGTAACGCTGCGTGCGGGTCACGATGATCCGACTGGCCACCAGCAGGAGGAGGACGATCACCACCAGGATCAAGGCGGCGTCATAGGCCAGGTAGTGGGCCGAGGTCTGGGCCGAGTTGTAGAAGGTGAAGGTCACGTAGGTGAGGTAGGGGAACTGGGCCCCCGCACCCACGATGGCGTGGGGCAACTTGTCGCTGAAGCCGGCCGTGTAGATCAGGGGGGCCGTCTCCCCGCAGGCGATGGCCAGCGCCAGCAGCAGCCCGGTGACGATGCCCGGGAACGCGCTCTTGAGCACCACATGCCGCAGCGAGTACCCCATCGACATGCCCAGGGCGTCGGCCCCCTCCCGGTAGCCGGTGGGGACCTGGCGCAGTGAGTTCTCGGTCGTCTTGGCGATGTAGGGCACCACCATGATGGAGAGGATGATCAGGGCCGGCAGCAAGGAGAGCCCCCAATGCAACCCGATCACCAGGGCGACGTAGCCCACATAGCCCAGCACGATGGAGGGGAAGCCCGAGAGGATGTCCGAGGCGAGCCGCAGCACGCCGCCGCTGCCCTTTCCGCTCTTGCGGGTCTTGGCCAGCTCGGACAGGTGGATGCCGGCCAGCACCCCGACGGTGCCGGCCATGACCAGCACGCCGGCCATGATGATCAGCGTGCCGAGTATCTGGTCGCGCAGGCCTCCGGTCTGGCCCTTCAGAGGCTGGGTCAGCACGCCCCATTTCCAGTGCGGCGCGGCGTGGGTCACCACCGAGATCAACAGCCACGCCGCCGGGGCGAGGATGAGGAGCAGCGACAGGTAGGTGTAGATGCGGAAGCCGACGCCCGAGATGCGCCGCCGCCGGGTGCTGGGCATGGCCGCCTGCGTCACGATCTCTCCTCAGGCCCCGCGCCCGACGGGGGCGCCGATGCGGGACGATCGGTTGATGATGACGCGGGCCAGCATGTTCACGGCCACCGAGATCACGGCCAGGACCAGCCCGAGCTCGGCCAGGGTGGCCACCACGAATCCGGTGCCGTCGGTCTGGGCGCCGTCGAGCTGGCTCAAGATGGTGGCGGCGATGGTGGTGAAGGGCGAGTAGATGTTGGGCGCGATGCGCAGCACCGAGCCGCCGATGAGGACCATGGCGACGGTCTCGCCCAGGGCACGGCCCAGGCCGAGCACGGTGGCCCCGATGATGCCCGAGCGCACCCAGGGCAGGGTCACCTTCTGGGCCACTTCCCAGTCGGTCATCCCCAGGGCCGAGCCGCCCTCCTTGGGCAGGTTCGGGACCTGCAAGAAGAGGTCGCGCGTGGTCGAGGCGATGATGGGCACGATCATGAGGCCGAGCACGATGCCGGCCGTGAGGAGACCCTCTCCCTCGCCCACCGGGTTGCGGAAGTAGCGCAGGACCGGCACGTTCGGGGCGTGGTCGGCGATGATCGGGTAGACGTGCTTGGCCAGGAAGGGCCCCAGGGCGAGCAGCCCCCACAGGCCGATGACCACGCTGGGGATACCGGCCAGGATCTCGATGGCGAAGCCCAGGGGGCGGGTGATCCACCCCGGCAGCCGTTCGGTCAAGGCAAACGCAGCACCGATCGAAATCGGCAGGGCGAAGATCAGGGCGATGGCGGAGGACTGGATCGTCCCGAGAATGATGGGCCACGCCCCGAATTTGGACCCCATGGGGTGGGCCACGCCATCGGTGTGGACGGTGGCCCCGTAGGCGCTGCCGTAGTTCCACTGCGACCCGGTGAGGAAGCTGAAGCCGTTCACCTTGACCGCTGGCCACGCCTTGATGGCCAGCACGGTGACGGCAAAGAGGAGCGCGCCGAGGGGCAGGATTACGGCGACGCGGGCGCTGCCGCGCCACACCTTCTCCTCGCCGGCCCGAGCGGCGTCAGCCATACGTCGGGCCACGGAGGCCCGGCGTATGGCCTGCCCGGGCGGCTGGACGGGGGGATGCCCCGCCGAGCCGCCGCTGGACGTCACTAGCTAATGGTGAGGATCTGCTTGAGTGACCCCTTGTAGATGGCCGGAGGGAGTGGCTGGAAATCCACCTGGTTGAGGTAGCTGGCCGCGTTCCCGTCCTTGACGTTGATGGCCCACTCGAGCAACGAGCGGATGGCCTTGGCCTTGTTCGTGCTGGCCTGGTGGGTCTCGACGATGGCGTACTCGTAGTTCACGATCGGGTAGCCATCCTTGGCCGGCCCGTAGATCAGCGAGATGGTGCCGCTGGCCGGCGTCTTCTTGGTGAACGCGGCCGCTTCGGCGGCGATCGACGCCGCGGTCGGCGCCACGAACTGGCTCTTGGCGTTCTCCAGCGAGGCGTAGCCGAGGCCGGCCTGCAGGGCCTGGGTCTGGTAGCTGATGCCCACGTAGGCGATGCAGCCCGGCGTGGCCTTGCAGCCGGTGACCATGCCCGAGTTGCCGGTCTCACCGAGCGCCCCGGGGGCGTTGGGCCACTGCACGGTGGTGTTGAACGCCACCGTGGCGCCCCAGCCCGACGGGTCGGTCTTGGACAGGAACTGGGTGAACAAGAAGGTGTCACCACTGCTGTCGGCCCGGTGCAGGGTCACGATGGGCAGGTTGGGCAGGGTCACGCCCGTATTGAGCGCGGTGATGGCCGAGTTGTTCCAGTTGGTGACCTTGCCCTGGTAGATCTGCGAGAGCACCGACCCGCTCAGCTTCAGGTGGGTCAGCACGCCGGGGATGTTGTAGGTCACCAGCTGCGAGGAGATGGCCAAGGGGATGTTCTTCAATCCGGGGCTGGCCGTCACATTGCTCGGCGCCAGGTAGGCGTCCGAGGCGCCGATGTCGGCGGTGCCGTTGGTGGCGTCGGAGATGCCCGTGCCCGAGCCCGTCCCACCCGTCTGGATGGTGACGCCGGGGTAGGTCTGGTTGTAGCCCGGCACCCAGAGGTTGAAGAGCGGGTAGAGCAGGGTGCTCCCGGTCTCGATCAGCGATTCGGTCGGGGGGGTCTCGACGCCGTTGGCCGGCACCTTCGCGGCGGCCGACGCCGAGGTGGCCATCACGGTCGAACTCAGGGCCAGGCCGAGGGCGCTGGCCACGACCATTGCCGTTCGTCGGCGCGTTGCTCCAAACATTCGCTTCACAGCATTTCTCCTTATTGTTGGATGGTTGGTCTATGGGTGATGTGGTGTCCGGCGCCAGGATCCGCTGCAGGGTCCAACGGCCACTGGCGTGCTAGCCCATGTGGCCGTTGACGTACCTGTCGGTGTCGGTCTCTTTCGGCGATGTGAAGAGCGCCTCGGTGGGCCCGTACTCCACCAGTCGGCCCTGGTAGAAGAACATCGTGTTGTGCGACACCCGGTGCGCCTGGCCCAGATTGTGCGTGACGACGATCAGCGTGAGCGCCGGCGCCAGCTCGCGCATCAGGTTCTCGATCGATTCAGTCGAGAGCGGGTCGAGCGATGAAGTCGGCTCATCCAGAAGGAGGACTTCGGGACCGACCGCCAGAGCGCGGGCCAGGCAGAGCAGTTGCTGTTGGCCACCGGAGAGGCGGAAGGGCGAATCGTTGAGGCGATCCTTGACGGCGTCCCACAACCCCACCTCGGTCAGCCGCCGCTCGGCCACCACGTCGAGTTGCTTGCCCTTGGCGATGCGGTGGGCCTTGACACCGGCCACCACGTTGTCGCGGATGGACATCGGGAAGGGGTTCGGGCGCTGGAAGAGCATCCCGACCCGGCGCCGCAGGGTGAGCAGGTCCACCGACGGGGCCCACAGGCTCACCTCGTCCAGGGTGACGTCCCCGGCGCGCTCGAACCCCGAGACCCGGTCGTTCATGCGATTCAGCGTGCGCAGGAAGGTGGACTTGCCCGAGCCGGTCGGCCCGATGAGGGCGGTGATGGAGCCGCGGTCCAAGGAGACGTTGACGTCGTGCATGACCATGCGGCCGCTGAACCCGAGGGTCAGACCGGCCGCGTGCATGACGTGGGGCGGGCGGGCGGCGTCGGGATCGAGCGACTGCAGGGCCGCATCGATCTCAGGGGTGGCCGGCTTGGCCAGTCCCGTGGGGTCGCGGCGCACTCCGGTGAATTCGGGTCCTGGCACTACCAGGACCGTACAGAGGCGAGATGAACTCACCGTAACGCGAAAGAAACATTCGGGTGAACAGTTGGGTTTTTGTCCATTAACCCCTGGGTAACCCCTGGGTTTTGGTCGGTTAACCCGACACGGGGGTTGTCAGGCCGGACGACCGAGGGCGTGCCGGTGGGCCACGGCGATGGCGGAGACGAAACGGGGAGCGATGGACAGCATCCCGAGGCAGAGCAACGCTCCGGGCACCGAGAAGACCAGCGAGAGCGACGTGGAGGAAAACGCGGCCACGACGGCCGCCAAGGCGAACACGGCTTGGCCGATGAAGAAGGCCCAGAAGGTCCTGACCAGCTTGCGGTTTGGATCGTCGGGGGGCAGGCAATCGCGAAGGGCCTGATAGGGCATCCAGAGGGCGACGATGGGGACGAACCAGCACCCGACGCCCCATCCAGGCGAATGCTTGGCCGCGTAGCCCAAGGCACGGGCGGTCGAGGCCGCCCGGTATTGCCACATGCAGGCGACGACCACCGCCCCGATGGTGGCCAGGCCCAACAAGCCCCCGATCGCCACCAGGCCGCCGTTGGCATGGTTGGAGAAGTCGAGATGAGGCGCCGGCTGATTGTTCTCGCTGGCGATGATCATGCGGTGGTACTGGTGTCCGATCGAGCGATACAGCGACGAATCGAGTTGGAGGTAGATGAACTCCCACAGGTAGTAGATCCCGATGATGACCACGGCCGCCCGGGCCAGCTGCGAGATCCTGAGCTCGCCGTCCAGCAGCACCGAGGGCGTTACCCGGCGTGGGCGTGGCGTACGGGGTCGTCCCGTAGCCGGTCGTCGTTACCCGGCGCCGACGCGCCGGTGGGAGGGGCCGGCGGATGGGTCGGCAGGACGACGCCGTCGGTCCAGGCATACCCATCCCACCAACGCTTCCCGGGTCCTCCGGCCGGGTCGGGATACCAGTCCGGGGGTGCGCCCGGATACCCGGTCACTTCGTCACTCATCTCGTCAATCCTGCCAGGCGGATCGCGCCGCCGACGTCACCTGTGACGGAACTGGCGACGGAACCGGCGACCGGACGGGCGACGACACGGGCGACGCCAACGGTGAGGTCAGAACAGCACCTCGGCGATGGCGGCCAGGCCGGCGACGTGGTCGTCGACGCTGGCGCAACCGGCGGCCATCGTGTTGACCGAGAGATGACTGGCTCCGGCCGCCCTCCAGCGCTCGGCGAAGGTGGCGATCCGATCCAGATCGCGGCTGCCGTAGTCGACCCGACCCTCGAGAAGAATGGCCTCCGGGTCGCGGCCGGCCTGACGCGCTCCTTCGGCGATGGTCTCGAGCGCCTCGCTGAGAGCGCCGCCCGGGTTGACGCGCGGGAACCAGCCATCGGCGACCCGGCCGATCCGGCGTAGGGCGGCGGGTGCGAAGCCCCCGATCCAGATCGGGATGGCTCGGGACGGGCGGGGAGCCAGACCGGCCGCCGTGATGTGGTGGAATCGGCTGTCGACGGTGACGCTCTCCTGGGTCCAGAGCTGGCGCAACACGGCCACCTGTTCTTCGAGGCGCTCGCCCCGGGTGGCGAAGTCGTACCCCAGGGCCTCGTACTCGACGGCGTTCCAGCCGATGCCCAGCCCCAGACGGAAGCGGCCGTCGCAGACGAGGTCGAGCTCGGCCGCCTGTTTGGCCAAGAGGGCGGTCTGGCGCTGGGGTCCGATGAGGATGGAGGTGGCGAAACTAAGCCCGGTGATGCCGGCCAGGTAGGCGAAGAGGACCAGCGGCTCATGGAAGGTGGTGTGGATGTCGTAGGGGCCACCGATGTCGCCGTGCACCGCGGTGTCGGCCCCCAGGACGTGGTCGTACGCCGCCAGGTGCTGGTAGCCCAGATCCGAGGCGGCCTGCCCGTAGGCGCGCACTGCGCCCAGATCGCCGCCTATCTCGGTCTGCGGAAAGATGACTCCTATGTCCATCGGGCCAGTCTGCCCCGGCGACATCGACGTCGCCCGCGTCGCCGGGCGTCGCCGCGGTGACCGGGTCTAACTTGGTGTCGTGAGGGTACGTATATTCGTCGAGCCCCAGCAGGGCGCCACCTACCAGCAGCTGCTCGAGGTGGCTCGGGCCACGGAGGCGGGCAGCTTCGACGCCCTGTTCCGGTCGGACCACTACTTGACCATGGGCGGTGACGGCCTGCCCGGACCGACCGACGCCTGGGTCACCCTGGCCGGTCTGGCCCGCGAGACCAGCCGCATCAGGTTGGGCACCCTCGTCACCTCGGCCACCTTCCGTTGGCCCGGGGTGCTCGCCATCTCGGTGGCCCAGGTGGACGCCATGAGCGGGGGACGGGTGGAGCTCGGACTGGGCGCCGGCTGGTACGACGGCGAACACACGGCCTACGGCATCCCCTTCCCGCCGGTGGGCCAGCGCTTCGAGCGATTGGAAGAACAGCTGAACATCCTCACCGGCCTGTGGGCCACACCCGACGGCGAGACCTTCTCCTTCGACGGCGCCCACTATCAACTCACGGACAGCCCGGCCTTGCCCAAGCCGAACCAACGCCCCCACCCACCGCTGATCGTGGGCGGGGGCGGACCCAAGCGCACGCCCCGGTTGGCCGCCACCTTCGCCGACGAGTTCAACCTGCCCTTCTCCTCGCTCGACGACACCAAGGCGCAGTACGCCCGGGTGCGCGCCGCCTGCGAGAGCCGCGACCGGGACCCGGCCACGTTGGGACTGTCGGCAGCGCAGGTCGTCTGCTGCGGGATCGACGAAGCAGAGGTGACCCGACGGGCCAAGTCGATCGGCCGTCAGCCGGAGGAGTTGCGGGCGAACGGTGCGGCGGGGACGCCCGACGAGGTGGTGGAACGACTCCGGTCCTTCGGGGCGGCCGGCGCGGGCACCGTGTACCTGCAGGTGCTCGACCTGGACGACCTCGACCACATCCACCTGCTCAGTGAACAGGTGGTGCCCCACCTCGGGTAACGGGTAGGTGGCGGCGCACCTCGGGTAAGAGGAGAGAACCGGGTCGGGACGGATCCGGGGACGCCGCATGAGGTTGGGAACCAGGAGGACGACATGGCCGTGACGAACCGGGGATCCGCCGACCCCACCACCGCCCCGGTGGCCGAGGGCGGCGCCGACGAGGTCGTCGACACCGCGGGGATCGACGCCGCGGTCGACGAGGTGGCGGGTCACGCCGCCGCGTGGGCGGCCACGCCGGCCGCGGCCCGGGCCGACCTGCTCGACCAGGTCCTGCGGGACACCATGGCGGCGCAAGACGACTGGTTGCGGGTTGCCTGCGCCGCCAAGGGCCTCGAGTGGGCGTCACCGGAGGCCGGCGAGGAACTCTTCGCCGGCATCGGGACCCTGGTGCGCCTGACCAGAGTCCTCCGGGACTCGTTGCGGCAGATCGCCCGGGACGGCCGGCCGGCCTTTGCCGGACCGGTGTCGCAGGCGGTCGACGGTCGGCTGCGGGTTCGGGTCTTCCCGGACACGATCTATGACCGCGTGCTCTTCCCTCAGACGACCGCCGAAGTCTGGATCCAGCCGGGCGTCACCCGGGAGAATCTCGAGTCGGGTCAGGCCGCGGCGTATGCCGACCCGGCGGCCCACGCCGGCGTGTCACTGGTGCTGGCCGCCGGCAACGTGGCGTCGCTCGGGCCGCGAGACGCGCTCTCCAAGCTCTTCGTCGACGGCAAGGTGGTCGTGATGAAGGCCAATCCGGTCAACGAGTATCTCGTGCCGCACTGGGACCGGGCCCTGGGCGCCCTGGTGCGAGCCGGCGTGCTCCGCATCGTGACCGGAGGGGCGGGCGTCGGCCGGCACCTGACCGCGCACCCGCAGATCGGTCACGTGCACATCACCGGCTCGGACAAGACGTATGACGCCGTGGTCTTCGGCCCCGGAGCGGCGGGGGCGGCTCGCAAGGCGGAGGACCATCCGGTGCTGGACAAGCCGGTGACGGCCGAGCTCGGCAACGTATCGCCGGTCATCATCGTTCCTGGGAAGTGGTCGGTGGGCGAGCTGTTGTATCAAGCCGAGCATGTGGCCACCATGCTGGTGAACAATGCCGGCTTCAACTGCCTGGCGGCGCGGGTCATCGTGACCAGTAGTGAGTGGCCCCAGCGCGAGGCGTTCCTGGGCGCCCTGACCCAGGCGTTGGCCGAGATCACCACCCGGCGGGCCTACTACCCCGGAGCCGCCGAGCGCCGTGACGCGTTCGTGGCCGCTCATCCCGAAGCGGAGGAGCTGGGCGCCGGGGGCCCGCCCGATGCCTTGCCGTGGACCTTCATTCGGGGTGTGCCGCCCGGCCGAACCGACGACATCTGCTTCAACGTGGAATCGTTTTTCGGCGAGTGTGCCGAGACGGCACTGACGGCGCCCACGGTGGAGGCCTTCATCGACGCCGCCACCTCGTTCTGCAACGACGTCGTGTGGGGCACCCTCTCGGCCACTGTGTTGGTCAGCCCGGCCTCGTTGCGCGATCCGCAGGTGGCCGACGCGGTGGAACGGGCTATTGCCGATCTGCGCTACGGCGCCATCGGCGTCAATGTCTGGCACGCCCTGGCTTTTGTCCTGGGCACCACCAGCTGGGGGGCCTACCCGGGCCATTCGCGGACCGACATTCAGTCGGGCTCGGGTGTGGTGGCGAATGCCCTGATGTTCGACCGACCCCAGAAGTCGGTCGTGCGCGGCCCGTTCCGATCTCGGCCGAAGCCATCCTGGTTCGCCACGGCACCCGGCCAATATGAGGTCATGCGCCGGTTCCTCGCCTTCGAGGCGGACCCCGGCGCGGGCAAGATCCCCGGGTTGCTGCTGGCCGCCCTCCGCCGCTGACGCGACGCGCCGACGCGCCGCTGCCCCGACGCGCTTCGGCGCCGAGTGCTGAGTGCCGGCGGGCGGCTACGTTGACGTAGCGCCGCGGGGCGGGGGCAGGGTGATGCGGGCCACCGTGTCGCCGCCGACCGCCACGCAGGCCCTGGCGGTCGGGCACGCCACGGCAGTCAGGGTGAGCGGCGTGTACGCGGTGGTGGACGGGGTGAAGGTGGCACCGGCGTCCCTGCTCTCCGCCACCGCGCCGGTGCCGATCACCGGCGTCCCGACCCAGTTGGTCCCGACCAGGGCGCAGGACGTCTTGGTGGGACAGGCCACGCCGAACACGTCGTCCACCGACGGGGCATGGGGCGAGGCGCTCCACGTCATACCGCCGTTGGTGCTGTTCAGGAGGAGTCCCTTGGCCGGCACCACGTCGCTCACCGTGGTCGACGTCGTGCCGGCGGCCAGGCAACTGGTCGAGCTGGTGCAGGCGGCACTGCGCAACAGGCCCACCCCGGGGGGCACCGTGGCGGAGACCCAGGTCATGCCGCCGTTGGTGCTGAGGGCCATGGCCCCCTGCCCGTGGCCGGCCGTGGTCGGGGTGAATCCGGCCACCAGGCAGGTACCGGCGGGAGCGCACGAGAGGGTGAGCCCGCCACCCATGCCGGCGGGGAGGGTGCCCTGCCGCAGCCAGGTCTGGCCGAAATTGGATGTGAGGGCCGACCAGTCCGCCGTCCCGTCGCTGGCCACGACGGTGCAGTCTGCGGCCGTGGTGCATTTCACCGAGGTGACGGCGATGGATCCGGCCGGTGGGACGGACGGGGTCCAGGTCTTCCCCCCGTTTTGTGTGGTCAGCACCACGCCCGTGCCCGGATTGGCGCCGGTCGATCCCACCGCCATGCACACCTTGGCACCCGGGCACGAGACCCCGGTCAGGGCCGGCGGCGCCGTGCCCGGGGCCAACGGCTGGGTGGTCCAGGTGCGTCCCCCGTTGACCGTCGCCGCGATCACGGTGGTTCCGGTCACCGGCGTCGCGGTCGTGCCGGCGGTGGTCGTGCCGGTCGTCGCGGGCGCGTTGGGGCCCGGCACCCCCACCGCCCAGCAGTGCTGGGCGTCGGCGCAGGACACCGAGCTCAGCTCGCCCGTGCCGGCCGGCGCGGGCTGTCCCACCGCAACCGAGGTTCGTGATGGTTGCCCGAGGACGGGTGGCGCGCTGCGCCCGGTCGTTCGGGCGCCGAGTGAACACGACGCGCCGATCACCGCCACCGTGACCAGGAGGGCCGGCACCCATCCCCGGCCGGGACGGTGGGCAGAATGGGAGGGCGACGTCGAGCGGAGGGGCACCGCGGGAGGACAATAGTGGTGACGACGGCGAACGTAGGTGCACTGTTGGCTACCCTCGCTCGCGTGGACTGGGTCGATTTCGTACTCGTTGGCCTCATGCTCCTGGCGGCGGTGCACGGCCTGCGCCTCGGGGCCCTGGTCCAACTCCTGACCTTTGGGGGCTTCTGGCTGGGCTTCCTCTTGGGCATTTTCATCTTTGTCCCGCTGTTTTCCTTCATGCACAATCAGACCGCCCGTGGTGTGGTGACGATCGGCGCCGTCCTCGTCACGGCCACCGGTCTGGGCGCCGCCGGCCGGGTACTGGGGACATGGAGCAACGTCAGCCTGCGGCGCCATCACCTCGGCCGCGTCGACTCGGTCTTCGGGGTGCTGGTGGCCGTGGTGGCCGTGCTGCTGTCGTCGTGGCTGGTGGCCAGCGTGATCTCGTCGCCCAACAGCCGCTACACCTGGCTGAGCAGCGCGGTGGCCCGTTCGGACATTCTCCACTCGATCGACGAGGTCCTCCCTCAGGTGCCGTCGGTGTACGGCGACCTCCAGAACTTCCTCAACACCCGGGGCTTCCCACAGGTCTTCTCCAACTTGATCCCGCCGACGGCGAGCTCGGTGGCAACGCCAACCAATGCCCAGACGCAGGCGCTGGCCAACCCGGCCATGACGTCGGTCGTCAAGGTCCTCGGCACGGCGTGCGGCAACGAGCAGGAGGGGTCGGCCTTCGTGGTCGGCCCGGGCATGGTGGCCACCAACGCCCACGTGATCGCCGGGGAGCCCGACACCGTGGTGGTCGTGAACGGCAGCTCGTACAAGGCGACGGCGGTGCTGTTCGACCCGTCCTTCGACCTGGCCATCCTGCGCACCCGGGCGCCGCTCGGCCCGGTCCTGCCCATCAGTCCCAATCTGGTGGGTCGCGGCACCCAGGCCGCCATCCTGGGCTATCCCGAGGACGGGCCGTTGACCGTCGACCCGGCCGGCGTCACGGCCGAGATCACCGCCGTCGGGCGCGACATCTACAACAACGGCCTGGTGACACGCGGCGTGTACGCCGTCGATGCCGACGTGCGACCCGGGAATTCGGGTGGCCCCCTCGTGGCCGCCGGAGGGCAGGTCATCGGCGTGGTGTTCTCCCGTTCGACCGTGTACGGCACCGTGGGCTATGCCCTCGCCTCACCGGGCGTCCTGGCCCGGGTGCAGACGGCCGATGGCCGGTTCGCCCCGGTCGGGACCGGGCAGTGCACGGCGGGATAGACGTGGAGTTCCCAGTTGAAACAGGCATGATGAGGACATGACACTGCCCATCGAGGACTACGCCATCATCGGTGATCTGCACGCAGCCGCCATCGTGGGCACCAACGGATCAATCGACTGGCTGTGCCTGCCCCACTTCGATTCACCGGCGTGTTTCGCCCGCCTGCTCGGTGACGCCGACCATGGCTTCTGGCAATTCGCCCCGGTGGGCGGGGACGGTACCATCACTGCCCGTCGACGGAAATACGTCCAGGACTCATTGGTCCTCGAGACCGAGTTCGACACCCCCACCGGCACGGTCCGCATCACCGACTGCATGCCCATCCGCGACTCGCACCCCCATGTCGTGCGGTTGGTGGAAGGTATGTCCGGCACCGTCGACATGCACATGGACCTGGCCGTGCGATTCGATTACGGCGATGTGGTGCCGTGGGTCACCTCGAGCGACGGTCTCATCCGCCTGACGGCAGGCCCCGACGCCGTGGCGCTGTGGCACCGGGTCGAAGCGGTCGGCAAGGACATGCACACCGTGGCGGACTTCACGGTGAGCGAGGGCCAGCGCTACCCCTTCACCTTTGTCTGGTATCCCTCCCACGAGGAGCCCCCACCGCCCCTCTCCGCGTACTACGCCATCTCTCTGACGGCCAACTATTGGAAGGAGTGGGCTTCGCGCTGCACCTACGAGGGTCCCTGGCGGGACGCGGTGGTGCGCTCGCTCATCACCCTCAAGGCACTGACCTATGAGCCCACCGGAGGAATCGTGGCGGCCGCCACGACGTCGCTGCCCGAGACGCTGGGCGGCGGCCGGAACTGGGACTACCGCTACTGCTGGCTGCGCGACGCCACCCTCACCCTCGAGTCGCTCATGCGCGGGGGCTATTTCGAGGAGGCCATGGATTGGCGCGACTGGCTCTTGCGAGCCGTGGCCGGGGACGTGACGCGTCTGCAGATCATGTACGGGCCGGCCGGTGAGCGCCGGCTGGACGAGTGGGAAGCCTCGTGGCTGCCCGGGTACGAGGGCTCGGTGCCGGTGCGCATCGGCAACGCCGCGTCGGGGCAGTACCAGCTCGATGTGTACGGAGAGGTCATGTCGGCCCTCTACGCCTCGGCCCACGCCACGGGCGTCCACAGCCACGCCGCCTGGGGCCTGCAGACACAGCTGGCGGCGTTCCTGGAGAAGGGATGGACCGAACCGGACGACGGCATCTGGGAAGTGCGCGGGCCGCGTCGCCACTTCACCCACTCCAAGGTGATGGCCTGGGTGGCCATCGACCGGGCCGTGCGCACCCTGGAGGAATGGCCGGACCTGGGGGGGCCGCTGGAGGAGTGGCGGGTGCTGCGCCACGAGATCTTCACCGAGGTGTGCGAGAAGGGGTTCAACACGAAGATCGGCGCCTTCACCCAGTACTACGGCTCCGACGAGCTCGATGCCAGCGTCCTCATGATCCCCCTGGTCGGGTTCCTGCCCGCGTCCGATCCCCGGGTGGTCAGCACCGTCGAGGCCATTGAGAAGACCCTGATGGACGAGGGCCTCGTGCTGCGCTACCGCACCGCGCCGGACGGCGCGGTCGACGGGCTCGTGGGCCGAGAGGGCGCGTTCTTGGCCTGCTCGTTCTGGCTGGTGGACTGCCTGCACATGATCGGGCGGACCGACGATGCCGAGGCCCTCTTCGAGCGCCTGTTGGCCCTGCGCAACGACCTGGGTCTCCTGTCCGAGGAGTACGACCCGGTGGCGAAACGACTGGTGGGCAACTTCCCCCAGGCCTTTTCCCATGTGTCGCTGGTGAACACGGCGTGCCGACTGACCGGGCACGATGCGCTGGCCACGCTGATGGACGATGGGCTCGGCGCCCGGCGTCTCGTCGAGCAGACCCTGCCGATGCCCCTGCCCTCCCCGAGGGCCCGAAGGAGGCGCTCGTGGGTGGGGCGTCATCGTGACATCACCCAAGCGAGGCAGGAAGGTCGCCCATGAAGGCACTTACGGCGATACCGCGTCGGGCCGGGACGGCCGAGTGAGCGGGAACCACCCGCATCCGCACCCGCATGGCCACGGCCCTGTCCCGGCACCCCGGACCAAGGTGGACCCGGTCGACGTGCCCATGCCGCGGACCATCGCTCCGGGGGTGCTCGAGATCGACACCCTGCTGGGCGGTTGGGAGCGGGTCACGGCCGGGTATCTGATGGAGGGATCGGCCCCGGTGCTGGTGGAGACGGGCAGCCAGTCGTCGGTGCCGGTGCTCCTGGCCGCGCTGGCGAAGATCGGAGTCGGGCCGGGGGAGCTGGCCGGGGTGGCGGTGACGCACATCCACCTCGACCACGCCGGTGGCGTGGGCGATGTGGCGCGGGCTTTCCCGTCCGCCACGGTGTACGTCCACGAGAAAGGGGCGCGTCACCTGGCCGATCCGACCCGGCTGATCGACTCGGCCTCGCGGGTGTACGGCCCCCTGCTCGACTCGCTCTACGGCCGACTCGATCCCACCCCGCCCGAGCGGTTGCACGTGTTGACCGACGGGGAGGAGATCGTGGTCGGCCCGGACCGGGTCCTGGTGGCGGTGGACTCACCGGGGCACGCCAAGCACCACGTGGGGCTGCACGACTCGTTGAGCGGGGTGCTCTTCGCCGGCGACGCCGTCGGGGTCAAGCTGCCCGACGGCGGCGTGTTGCGACCCTCGACCCCGCCACCCGACTTCGACCTGCACCAGGCCCTCGGGTCACTGGGCCGGTTCGCCGCCCGCCGCCCGTCGGCCATCGCCCTGGCCCACTACGGGCTGTTGCCGGATCCAGACCAGCTCCTGGCCGAGGCCGATGCGACCCTGCGCCAATGGGCCGAGACGGCCGAGCAGGCCTACCGCGACGGGGTCGATATCGCCGAACGCCCTGGCGGCGCGCTTCGACCCGTTGCTCGGTGACATCGATCCGGCGCACAAGGAGAAGCTGGACATCATGAACGGTGTGCACTCCAACGCGGCCGGATTCCGCCGATGGCTGGAAGGGCGCGACGCCAAGGCGTGAGCCTTACTCCACCACCATCTTGGCGCGCAGCTCCTCCTGGCGGACCTCGAAATCGTCCAGGGAGATGCGGCCATCGGCCAGGTCCTCGTGGAGGGCGGCGAACTGCTCGAGCAGGCGGGTCTGGTCGACCACTTCCCCGGTCTCCGTGGCGGCGCCCTCTAGTTCGCCGGCCGCCTTGTCCTCGCGACGGGACTGCCGGTCGTCCATTTTCGCCCGGGCCCGGTCCTTCTTGGCCTGGTCGCGCTGCAATTTTCCGAATGTCGATCGTGCGCGTGCCATGGTTCACTCCTTTCCGGTCGCGGGAACGACCAGGTACTGCCGGCCGAGCACCTGCTCAGCCGCAAAATCACTCGCCAGGGATGCGACGGGCCATCCGACCCGGTGGCGGAGGGAGTGGGATTCGAACCCACGGTACCCATGAGGCACAACGGTTTTCGAGACCGTCCGATTCGGCCACTCTCGCATCCCTCCAGGGGAGATCCTAGCGGGTCGGCCCTTCCGCAAAGGTTGGCCGACCTGCCGATTATGCCCGTTTCTCAGCAAAGAAGGAGGTCAGGAGCGTGGCGCAGGCCTCGGCCCGCACGCCGGCTCGAATCGGCACCTCGTGGTTGAGCCGGGGGTCCTGGCACAGGTTGTAGAGGGTGCCGCAGGCGCCCGCCCGCGGGTCGGTGGCCCCGAAGACCAGGCGCCCCAGGCGGGCCGCCACCAGCGCTCCGGCGCACATGGGGCACGGTTCGAGGGTCACCACCAGGGTCACCGCCGAGAGCCTCCAACCGCCCAGGGCAGTCGCCGTGTCGCGGAGGGCCAGGATCTCGGCGTGGGCGGTGGGATCGCCCAGCCGATGGCGCTCGTTGTGGCGAGCGGCCACGACGCGACCATCGACCAGCGCCACCGCGCCCACCGGCACATCGCCGTGGGCCAGGGCGCCATTGGCCTCCGTCAAGGCGAGGCCCATGGCGGCGTCGTCGCTCAAGGGAGCCAGTGCCGCGGGGTCGGGGGTCACCACTGGCGTGACCGGGCCATTCCCACGGCTACAAGCTACGCCACGCCCCAGAACCGGCCGCGCCGAGTCTTTGGCGCGGCGTGGCGGCGCCTCCCGGTCGATCGGGCTCCGGTCGTCGGCGTCGGCGACTCCGTCGGGGGGATCGGCGGGGTCGGCTCCGTCGGGGAGCTCTCGGGGGCGATCGGGGCGTCGGATGGCGCGTCGGCCTCCTTCGGGTCCGCCGCCGCGCCTCCGTCGGGACCCAAGTCGGCCGTGACGAGAGCTTCGGTGGCCGCCACCTCTGGAGTGGCGGTTGGCAGTCCCGCCCTGTCCTTCGGGGCCCGCCAGTCCCTTGCACGGATTGCGTCGGTCAGCGCGGCCAGGCGACGCTCGACGGAACCATCCGCGGCTGAGGCGGCGGCCTCCTCTGACCCGCCCTTGGGCTCTCCGCTCAACTCCCCGCCCTGACCTTCGGGATGGGTCATCGGGGACCACGCTCCATCGACGGCCTGCGGGTCCGGCTCACGGTTCAAGATGGTGCCCCATTACCCGATGCATTTCCAGAGCGCCCCGGCGCGAGGGCCGCGTCACGCGAAGTTAGCGAAACGGTCGCGTGCGTGTTACCGAGGTGGGAACAACGCCCGCCGTGCGCACCGACCCGGGCGAGGCGCTGGGGAGCCGTGAATGACCGTTGGTACACTCCATGCATGGACCGGACCCTCATGGATGAGGCCGAGTCTTCGCTCCGTCTGGAGGCAAGCACGTCGGGCCTGGCTGACCGGGTGCCGCTGCTGTCTGCTCGCAGCCTCGTGTCGAAGGGACAGCGGAACGTCCTCCTTTCGCTCGCGGTGCTGCTGATCGTCGGTCTGGTGGTGAATATCAGCGCCACGGTGAGCGTCGTCATCGGGCTCATCACGTTGGCCTACGTCGGTGCGGTCCTCTATCGCGTCTATCTGTTCATGCGGTCGACGCGACGTGACGTGGTGGAGATCGTCTCCGACGAAGAGGCGCTCGCGGTCAGCGAGGAGGACCTGCCGCTCTACACCGTCTTGATCCCGGCCTACCGGGAGGCCTCGGTCATCAACAACCTGGTCGAGCACATTGCCCGCCTCGACTACCCTGTGAGTCGGCTCGAGGTCCTCTTGTTGGTTGAAGAGGACGATGAGGAGACCCTGGGCGCACTGGTCGACGCCGATCCCGGCCCACAGTTCAAGCTGGTGGTCGTCCCGGCCGCCCAACCGCGGACGAAGCCCAAGGCGCTCAACTTCGGCCTGACTCTGGCCAAAGGCGACCTGGTCGCCGTCTTCGACGCCGAGGACCATCCCGAGCCACTCCAACTTCGCCGTGCCGCGGTCGCTCTCGGGCGCTACGGGCCCGAAGTGGCCTGCATGCAAGCGAAGCTGTCGTACTCAAATGCCCCACAGAACCTGATCACCAAGTGGTTCACCATCGAATACGCGATGTGGTTCTCCTTCTTCCTGCCCGGTCTGGCCTCACTGAACGCCCCGATTCCGTTGGGGGGCACCTCGAACCATTTCCGTCGAGCCACGCTTCGCCACCTGGGGGGATGGGACCCCTACAACGTCACCGAAGACTGCGACCTGGGCGTGCGGATGCACCGGGAGGGCTACGGCATCAAGGTGCTCGAGTCGATCACGCTCGAAGAAGCCAACAGTGACTTTGTGAACTGGGTGAAACAGCGCTCACGTTGGTACAAGGGGTACCTGCAGACGTTCCTGATCCACCTTCGCTCGCCCGTCGAGCTCACCCGCGAGATGGGGTTTCGCAGCGTGATGCACCTCTGCGCCTTCATCGGTGCCACGCCGATTCTGGCGATGTTGAATCCCGTCTTCTGGGCGCTGACGATCATGTGGTTCGTCTTCCATCCGGTGTTCGTACAGCAGATCTTCCCCGCTCCGGTGTACTACGCGAGCCTGCTCTCCTGGGTCTTCGGCAATTTCCTCTTCTACTACCTGACGATCCTCAGCGCCCGGTCCACCAACAAGGGGTTCCTGCTGTCGGCGGCCCTGTTGGTCCCCCTCTATTGGGTCATGATGTCGGTGGCCGCAATCAAGGCGGCCTGGCAACTCGTCGTGACGCCTTCGTTGTGGGAAAAGACGGCACACGGCCTCGGTCCCGCTGCGGCTGCCGCTGCCAGTGTTGCCGCCGGCGAGGCTGTCCCGACCGAAGACGCTGTCCCAGCGGAAGAAGACGCCGTCCCAGTGGAAACGGTCGGCGCCGTTTCTGTCTGACCCGGCCGGCCGGAATTGCCGGAACGATGGCTCGTCGGCCCTTTGCGGGCCGAGGGCGAACTCCCTGCGATCACGAGGTTATTTCTACGCGTCAGGGCGGGTTTTGGCTTGTGGGTTCCGGTCGCGGATCGGCACAATCCATGGTGATGACCCAAACGATCCCCCCGATCGAAGAGAGCCTCACCCAAGGCCAACTCGCCCCCGAGCTGAGCTCACTCCTTGGCGTCGGTCCACGGCGGGACCGTTCGGACCACGCGGTCATGATCCCCGGTGCTGTCGGCACCTTGTCACCACGGGAGAGTGAGCGACCTCCCGTCGTGGAACTGGCTGTGCCGGTCTACAACGAGGAGTCCATTCTCGAATCGAGCATCCTTCGGCTACGTGCCTATCTCGACCAGCGCTTCCCGTTCGACGCAACCATCGTCATCGTCGACAACGCCAGCACAGACAGCACCTGGGAGGTGGCGTCACGGCTCGCCGCAACCATCCCCGGGGTGTCGGCCATGTTGCTCGAAGAGAAGGGTAAGGGGCGAGCCATCCGGGCGGCCTGGTCGGCCAGCAGTGCCGAGATCGTCGCCTACATGGACGTGGACCTGTCGACCGACCTGGGGGCGTTTCTGCCCCTGGTCGCTCCGCTCTTTTCGGGTCACAGTGAAATAGCCATCGGGAGCAGGTTCGCCCCGGGGGCGCACGTTCTCAGGGGTGCCAAGCGGGAAGTCTTCTCCCGTGGGTACAACCTCATCCTCCGCATGGCCTTGCAGAACCGCTTCTCCGATGCCACGTGTGGATTCAAGGCGGCGCGCCGGGAAGCCGTCGCGGGACTCCTCCCCTTGGTGAGCGACGATCATTGGTTCTTCGACACCGAACTGCTCGTTCTGGCCGAGCGCAACGGATTCCGGATCCACGAGGTACCGGTCGACTGGGTGGACGACGGTGACTCCCGGGTGAACGTGCACAGCGTGGCCCGGGACGATCTGCGAGGGATCGCTCGATTGGTGCGCCGCCGGGCGGCGGGAAGAGAGATCGTGGCGTCATCCGACGCCCTCACGTTGCGTCCGCAGGCCGGCCGGGCAACCCGCTACGCCGGGGTGGGCCTGCTCAGTACCATCGCCTATCTCGTCCTCTTCTTCCTGCTGCGCAACGTGTTCGGAGTCTTCGGTTCCAATGTGATCGCGCTGGCGATCAGCAGCGTGGTCGGCACCATCGCCCATGCTCGTTTCACGTTCGGACCAAAGAGCGGCATGGGGGTGCGTCAAATCGCCCTGGCCGGGCTCGCGGCCTTTGCCACCGCCGTGACGGCGACCACTCTGGCCTTGGGGATCGAAGCCTGGACCGGTTCGACGTCGGCCATGAACGAAGTCCTGGCGATCCTGGCCGGTATCGTGGCGGCCTCGCTGGTCCGGTTGATCCTCCTGCGGGCGCTGGCCTACCGCATGCACCTTCGTTCGGGGCGACGGAGCGACACTCCCATTCCCTAGAATCGGCCCTTCACGGTGTGGTCGGGCGCCGCACCACCGTGAGACCCCGGATGCCGAACGGCACCCTCGCATGATGCGTAAGGAGCGTGCGCTCGACCCGGCAGGCCGCCCCGAAGATGGATGACTCGTCGGTGCCCCCGTAGTCCCGTCGCACCCTCTCCTCGAGCTCCACCCCATCGAGATGGTCGAATCGGCGGCGATTGCGCTTCTTCACCATCCAGAAGGCCGGGTAGACCACGAATCCGAGGTGGAGATCGGCATCGACGGCCAGACCCGCCCGGGCGGCCTTGCGGGCCATCTCGCCGCGAGCGTATCGCCGCTCATGATGGAGGAACCGGTCGTAATAGTCATAGAGGTTCGGCGCCGTCGGCACAACGAGGACGGCGGTGCCGCCGGGGCGCAGGACGCGATGGATCTGCTCCAGGGCTCCCACGTCGTCGGCCACGTGTTCGAGCAGGTTGACGCTCAGCACGGCGTCGGCGCAGGCATCGGGCAGGGGTAGTTGGCAGGCGTCGGCCTGGGCGAGCACCACGTCCGGCATGGCCAGGCGCGCCTTGCGCAGACCCGACACGATGAGGTCGAAGCCGATGAGACGAGCGGTCGGATGGGCAGCCCGCAGGTCTTCGAGGAGATAGCCAGTCGAGCACCCGACCTCGACGATGGTGGCTCCGTCGGGCAGAGGGCCGAGATGTCCAAGCATCGCGCCCCGGGTGAGCCTTTCGAGCGGGTGGTTTCGCGTGGACTCCTCGTGAAACTCCTCCAGCTCCTCCGACCAGTTGACCGGGCGTTCGATGGCATCCGGCGCGGTGCCACCGGGCTTGTCCATTTCAGGGGAGGTTGTGACCGGTTGGCGGTTCAGTCCCGGCATCGTCTGTTCACCCGGCCGGGGTGCTCGTGTGCCTCGTGACACGGAAGAGCCGGAACTCCGGGCAGATCGAACGGGCCGGAATCTGCAGCACCTGCTTGGCGAAGCCGTCTCCGGTGCTCCACAGGGTGGGGTACTGGATATTGGTCGCCTGGATGTTGTACGGATTCGGATTTGCCTCGAGTATGTACCGGGCGTGAAATGCCTTGGGATCAAAGAGGATTTTCTTGAAATCCCGATCGTTTGGGATCACGAATACCTTCGGCTGGCTGATGTTGGTGATGATGTCTGGAGCGCAGATGACGAAATTGTCAAAGACAATCGAGCCATTTGGAAGGTGAAGGCGCGAGAGGACGTTGGCGTCATTGACAATGGCGGCGTAGCTGTCGCCGTACACCTTGTCGGTCGCGTTCGGATGGCTATGAAGTATCGGGCCTAGCAGTTTCAGTTCTTCCGGCGCGATCTTGGGGTTGAGCATTGCCGCGCCGGTCGTGACGAGTGCCGGTATCAAGAGGGCCAGCGAAACCACCACGGCCACGAGGGCCGCCATCGTTCTTCGACGGCCCGGGCCCGGCGGTCTGGGGCCATCCTCTTGCTGTGCACTGACCGCTCGAGCGGCTGGGATGGCGAACAGGCTTCCGACGAGCAACACCTCCAGCGGGACGGTTGTGATGAAGTATCGGTAGAAATCTTGGATGCTGTTGTTCAAGTACGCCGCAGCGTCAAAGGCCAAGGCACCGCCGACGACGCTGACCGGTCCGAGAATCGAGAAATCGTTTCGGCGTATGGCTACCTCGATGGCGACCAGAAGGATGAGTACAAGCAGCGGGGCCAGAGAAGTGATCGTATGAATTTCGTAGGACAGCCGGGCGCCGAGCTTCTTGTGCGTGAGAAAGGCTTCCTGGGAAGAGTTGCCGTAGACCGATGAGAACTGAGCGAAGAATTCGCCCACGATCACGTAGCTCGCGATGGCCCATCCCGCCACGGCGATGAGGCAGGGCAAGAAGAAAATGACACCATCGTGCAATGCTGCAGCAAGGCGACCGCTCTCGGCATCGGAGTTGTCCGAATAACTGACGAGCACTACCGCGAAGAGGCCAGCTACCGCTGCTCCAATCGCTTCGTTTCGGGTGAGATAGCAGAGACCTAGCCAAACTCCGGCGTAGGCCAGAGACGAGAGGCTCTTCGTGCGTATCCAACGAAGGAGATACCTGGCCGCGGCAACGAGGGTAAAGAGATAGAGACCCTCGCTCATCCCGTTCCCGCTGTAGAAGAGGATCATCGGATCCAGCGCGAAGAGGGCGGTAAGGACCAACCGTGGCGCGCGCTGCACGCCCCATTCACGCAGGGCGGCCCGCAACTGGTGCACGGCACCAACCATTCCGATGACGCTGACGAATGCTCCCGCCATATCTCGGTGAGACAGGGCCGGCCAGAGGTGGTTCGGAAGCAGAAATACCATGTCGGCGATGGACTGCAGTGGCTCCCAGACAAAGCCGACCGCCGCCAAGTGGGGATCGCGGGAATACAAGACATAGAAGCCGTTGGCCATACGGGCCACGGCGTCTCCCGCAACAAGGTGATACCGGAAGGCCATCAGGGAGGCAACCGTGAGGTACAACGTCGAGGTGACGACCACCACGACACCACCTTCAGAGAAGAGACGTCCTTTGATTCCACCCCGGTGTCCGGCGCGTGGGGTCGATCCACCCTGCACCTGCACTCTCGCATCGGGGTGGAGGGGGGGAGTGTCGGACGCAGACGAGGTGCGCTCGGCAACGATGCTCATGGGTCCTCTCCGCCCAAAACTCGAGACGGTGCAGCCACGGGGTTCCTGCGCGAGTCCCGGATCACTCCTTTGGTGGTGAGGCCCCTCGAAGAATGTGAGTCGACGGCCTGTCCAAGGCCCATCTGGCCAGGGTCGCGGCTATCTCCGGCGGCTCTGTCGGCGCGACCGTTCATGTATTCGGCCCGTTCGCCGGAAACCCGTGGGGCCGGATGTCCATCGCAACTACGGGTACAGGAAGGTGAACTCGGCATTGACGCAATCACCGGGCGACTGGGCGACCACGAGATACTCGTTCGAGGTACCGCTCATCAACCACACGTTGAGGAAGGCCTCAGAACCGAGACACGAGGTGGCGGGGTCGTTGGTGGCAAAGCCCGTGAGCTTGCCCAGAGCGGGTCCGGGCGGGACGAGAGGCTCCTGGGAGGTCGGCGCCAGTGTGAGGGTGACCGATTGGGCCTGCCAGGTTCCGGTGTACGTGAGGGGGGGACTGGTCGTCGTCGTCGTCGTTGTGGTCGGGTGGGTCGTCGTGGTCGCCGGCGGCGACGCGGTGGTCGTCGTTCCGGGAGCGCGGGGAGCGGTCGTCGTCGTTATGGGCGCAGTCGGCCCTGACGGTGTGGTGGCCGACGGCCCGGCGACGCCGTCCTTGACGGCCGGAGCGAATCCGGCCAGGGCGGCCAACAGTTTGGGGTCGTTCCCGTCCATGCCCAGTGCCCACACGCCCATGCCGCCGAGGTTGCTGGCGTCAGCCAACTGGGCGGCGTCATAGAGCGATGTCGGATCTTCGAAGAAGGTCTCATGCCACTGGTTGCCGACCTGGTACGAGGTCCACGCGGTGTCGGTGGTGGCGTCCCAGTACACCGGGTGGCCACTCGCCATGACCTGGCCGTAGGTCACGTCCGTCGCCGGGCCGGTTGCGGTGGCCGAGAGGGTGCCGTTGGTGGTGGGCCAATCGATGCCGAAATACGGCATGCCGAGGATGACCTTGGCCGCCGGTGCGGCGGCCGCGTACTGGTCAATGGTGGTCTTGTCGCTGAACATCGAGCTGGTGAGCGGCGACACGGGCGAGGCGCCCGATTGAAGGTTCAGCTGATACTCCATCACGAAGAACCCGTCGACCGCGGGGGCCAGGGCGGGGATGTTGTAGAAGCCGCTGGGATCCCCGGCCGAACTGGCGTAGGTGTCCATCGTGACCTGGTAGTGGGGATTGACAGCGTGAATGGCGGTCGAGACCTGCGTGACCAATCGGGTGAGCCCGGCCTGGTCGGCGCTCCCGTCCCCCTCGAAGTCGAGATTGACCCCGTCCAGATTCTTCGCCTTCATGGCGGCGATGAGCGCCGTGGACAAGGTTGACCCGGCCGTGGGCGAGGAGGTGACCTGGTCCAATGAGTGCTGATCGAAGCAATTGACGGTCAGCACCACCCGGTCTCCCGCTCCATGGGCCCGGGTGATCAGATTGGCCAGGTCCTGGCTCTGGTATCCGTCCCATCCCGCGCCGGACTTGTCCAGGGTGCCGTCGGCGTTCACGTCGATGCTGAAGTACGCCAGGGTCGAGATGCCGGACACGTTGAATCCGCCACTCTGGGACAACGTCCAATACGGCGCGAACCCGAACACCTCATGGGGCCGCAGGGGTGCGGCGTTGGCCAAGGTCGGTGGCGCCGGTGCCGGAGGGGACGTCGCCGGCAGCAATTTAACCGCCGGGCCGGTGCCGGAGAGTGAGACAGCGGCGGCATTCGTCTGGGAATTGCCGCCGCTCCGATCCTGGCCGTACGCGGCCCTCGGTGTACGGCCGAAATTGGTCAAGAGACCGACCGTGCCTCCGACCGCCAGAAGGATCAGCAACGACGCCAGGACGACACGCTTGGTGTCCTTGGCCCCGATCCCGCTGACGGCCGTCCCAACCGCCCGGCCGGCGTGCTCGGCGTGCCGGCGGATGGCCAGGGCGCCGGCGACAGGGAGGTGCACGAGCCGTCTCGGCGCGGACACGACGGGCCGATGCCCGGCCGGCCACGCCTCCACGACGGTTCCACCCTCGGCGTGGGGCAGGGCTGTGGGAACCCCCAGTTTCGCTACCACAATCGCATGGCCAATGGCGTGGGCCAGGTCGTCCGAACCGTCGACCGCTGGTTCGATTGCCGTCCAGTCAATCGGGCCGGTGCCCAGGTGAGGCGTTTCGATGCCGTCCCCTTGTGCCCTGCGGTCCAAGAGGTCGGCGATGAATCGACCGGCGAGATCGAAGGGACGAGTGCCGGATTCAGCCGAGGCCGAGGCGGGGTCGGCCTGGTCACGGCGGTTCGGGTCGGTCACCGGATCATTCCCATGACTCGCATGTCTACCCACCTCAGGCGTGGAATGCTCAGCGTGGTCGTTGGCGTCCATGAGGGCCTTGTCGATTGGCCGGGATTGGGATCTCGCTGCACCGGGCCTCGACGTCGAGGAGCTCGACTATGACGGGCTGCCCGTCCCATTGGTCGAAGGGGCGGCGTGGATGCCCCGTTCGCTCGGGGGGCTCAGCATGGTGTTCAGCGCGCTCAGCTCCTTGACCAACTCGCCGTTGATGGACGAGAAGCCCCGGATGGCCGCCTGCAACTCGTGAGCCTTCTCGGCGGGAAGCACAGAGGCGTTCTGAGCCTGGCGTCGCACTTCCTCGGCTTCTTCCTGAGCTTCGCGGACGATCTCTGCGGCTTTGGCCTCGGCCTGGTCCAGAATCTGGTGAATTTGACCTTCGAGCTTGGCCAGCGCCGCCTCGGTGAACTTCTGGGCCTCGACGAACAGGAGACCGATCTCCCGTTCGGTCGCCCGCACGGCCGTCACCTGGTTCATCTGGGAGTTGGCCCGCTCCAATCGGCTTTGCAGGTCCTCAATGGCACTGGTGACGAACTCTATTTCCGCACTGGCCGATTCCACGGCCGCGGATTCGGTGGCCACCGTTCCGTCCGTGCGCTCAGGGCCCGGCGAGGGTGCAGTGGCTGCGGCGGGCCCGGTTCCGGCCGTACCCTCGGGCGGCGGAGGCGGCGGGGATGCGGCGGCGGCCGTTTCTCCCGCCCGTTCAGGGTCGAACGACGATGCTGGGGGGAAGAAAGTCTGGCTCTCTGGCTCGGAGCGGACGTCGCTGACATCTGACAACCTGGGGCTTCTCCACATAGCGCACCGTTCTTATCAGCCGGGCCAGGGGCCCGCCAAGGGGATTTCGCAAGATTCGTTCTGCGTTCACTCTGAGGCAAGACGGGCAACCTTGGCGTCACCGGAAGGACGTCAATGAGCGGAGGCGGTGGGATTTGAACCCACGGTTGCTTTCACAACACACGATTTCCAATCGTGCCGATTCGGCCGCTCTCGCACGCCTCCGGGCTTGCAGCCAGGTCAGGCTACCCGAGGCCACTCCCCACCTATCAGCCCACTAACCTGGTCCGACGCGCTGCGCCGTCGTTGGGTGCGGTGGCCGGGTCCTGCGCAACGGCCGCTCGTGAATCGAGTCAGGGTCGGAAGGCAGCAGCTCTCAGCGGGTATGGCCGGGTGCCGTAGCCAACCTGGCCACCGCACCGAACGCCGGCGGCGCCCTCGGAGGGCACCGGTAGGCTCAGCCCCCATGGCTGACGTCCCCTTTGTCTCGCTGTACCGGCGCTTCCGCCCGGGGCGATTCGACGAACTACGCGGCCAGGACCACGTGGTCCAAGCCCTGCGTAACGCCGTGCGTGACGACCGGGTCTCGCACGCGTACCTCTTCAGCGGCCCCCGCGGTACCGGGAAGACCTCGTCGGCCCGGATATTGGCCAAGGCCCTCAACTGCGCCGCCCCCGTCGATGGTGAGCCCTGTGGCGTGTGCACCTCGTGCAAGGAGATCACCCAGGGCACCTCACTCGACGTCCATGAGTTGGACGCCGCCTCCAACAACGGCGTCGACGCCATGCGCGATCTGGTGGCCCACGCCGCGCTCGGCACCCCGGGGCGGTGGAAGGTCTACATCGTCGACGAGGTCCACATGCTGTCCACCGCCGCGGCCAACGCGCTGCTCAAGACGTTGGAGGAGCCGCCGGGCCACGTGGTTTTCGTGTTGGCCACCACCGACCCCCAAAAGGTTCCCCCGACCATCCGCAGCCGCACCCAGCATCTCGAGTTCCGCCTGCTCGGGGCCGAGGTCCTCCATGACCTGTTGGACTCGGTCAACCGGCAGGCCGGACTGGCCATGGACGAGGAGTCGGTGCAGGCCGCGGTGCGCCGCGGTCGAGGTTCGGCCCGAGACGCGCTGTCGGCCCTGGACCAGGTGGCTGCGTCGGGAAGCGCCGACTCGGCCCGGCCCGAATTGGGCACGGTGCTGACCGCTGTGGCCGACAGTGATGCCGTCACGGTGCTGGTGTCGCTGGGCGGGCTCCTGGCCAGAGGCTGGGGACCGCCACAACTGGCCACCGAGCTGGTGGACGATCTGCGCCAGTCCTTCTTGGCCGCCCTCGCTCCCGAGTTGTGCTCAATCTCGGGGGCCGGGCGGGCCGCCTTCACCGCCTTGGCCGAATCGATGGGAATGCCCCGCCTGGTACGAGCCATGGAGGTGCTCGGGCAGGCCCTCATCGACATGCGAGATGCTCCCGACCCCCAGGTCGTGCTGGAGATTGCCCTCGTGCGCAGCGCCCGCCCCGACCTCGACGCCGGGATCGAGGCCCTGACCGAGCGCGTCGCCGCCCTGGAGCGGGCGCTCGCACCCGGCGGCCAAGGGGAGCGCCCGGCCCCTCCGGCCCCAGCGGCCCCTCGACCCGAGTCCGGCGCGCCGATGACCCCGGTCCAGACATCCCCCTCGCCGGAGGGTGTGGGCCGGCGGCCCTCGGTGGGGGCGATCAGGCGACGCCAGGACACGGCGTCCGCGACCGAGACGGGAACCGAAGGGGGAACGGCCGATCCGGGAACGCCCGATGAGGAAACACCCGGCGCGGGAACAGCGGGAGCAGCGGGAGCAGCGGGAGCAGAGGCCATGGCGCCCCCCGCCCCCGGGGTCCCCGACCCACCGACCACGCCGTCGCCCACCGACGAGCCAGGCGCCACGGTCGACCGCGACGCAGTGACCCAAGCCTGGGGTGATGGGATCTTGCGCAATCTCTCGGCCCGGGCCAAGGCGCTCTACAGCGGAGGTCGCTTTGTGGCGGTTGACTCGGCCGGGGTGAGTTTCGCCCTGCCCAACGCCGCCCACCGCGACCGGTGCGCCGAGCTCGCCCCATTGGTGGAAGGGGCCCTGACCCAGCATTTCGGGACCCCGATCCATCTGGTTCTCGTGGTCGACGGCGGGGTCGAGGTTCCACCTGCGCCTGCCGGCGCCCCGGCCGGTGGCTCGACGCGCCTACCATCGCCGGAAGACCCCGAGGAGGTCGACCTGGAAGACATCCGGGCCGCCACCTCCACCGACACCGATCAGGCGTCGGCCGCCGAGGCGCGCCTGCTAGAGGCCTTCCCGGGCACCAGCGAGGTGGGGACCTAGGTGTACACCGGACCGTTGCGGGCTCTGATCGAGGAGCTGGGCCGGCTCCCGGGCATCGGACCCAAGTCGGCGCAGCGCATCGCCTTCCATCTCTTGAAGGTGTCGACCGACGACGCTTATCGCCTCACCGACGCCATCGTGGCGGTAAAGGAGCGCACCACGCTCTGTGAGCAGTGCTTCAACGTCGCCGAGGGCGGGGCGCTCTGCTCGGTGTGCGCAGACGAGCAACGCGATGGCGCACTTCTCTGCGTGGTCGAAGACCCCCGGGACATCGTGGCCGTGGAGCGCACGTCCCAATTCAATGGTCGCTACCACGTCCTGGGCGGCGCGTTGAACCCGCTGGAAGGCGTCGGGCCGGAACAACTCAGGGTGCGTGAGCTCTTGGCCCGGATCGACGAGGGGCTGATCAAAGAAGTCATCGTGTGCACCAACCCCAATCTCGAGGGCGAGGCCACGGCCATGTACGTCGCTCGCCTCCTCACCCCGCTCGGCGTGGTGGTGTCCAAGCTGGCCAGCGGACTGCCCGTCGGCGGTGACTTGGAGTACGCCGACGAGCTGACACTCGGGCGCGCGCTGGAGGGTCGGCGAACCTTGGACGTCTGAGGAGACCGAACGACGGCGGTTGCCTCGGCCACGAGTTTGCCTGTTGTTCGCGAAGTCGAGGCTGGAGTTCATCTCGTGGAGGCGGTGAGGCCACACAATCGGTCCGACATACCCGCCTGCCTTGACTGACATGACATTCGCGGCCACCGTGGGGGAATGTCGCTGAACTTCCCTCCACCAACCGAGGGTGACCGCGGTTCGTGGCCCGTCAATCCAGAGGGAACTCCGCCGCCGGACTCGACCGAGTACATGCCCGCACCCGGCGAGCTACACATCAAAGAGAAGAGAAGCTGGAGGACCTGGCAGGTCGCGGTGGTGGCGGTGGTGGCCATTCTGGTCGGCATGTTCCTCAACTACCACACCGTGGGAAGTTCACAGGCTTCGACGGCCAAGGCCTATAGCCTGCCGCCGCCGGCGAAATCGGGTTCGACGACCGCCACCACCGTCGCGCCCACGACGGCGGGCTCGCACGGCGCCGTCACGACCACTACCTCCGCCGCCGGCGGGACCACCACCACGACCCCCGGCTCATCGACCACGACCACGGCGGCCGCCGGCCCGGCTCGAGTGCTGCTCAGTTCGGCTCAGATGTCAGGTAACTGGACCAGCACCGCCTTCACCACGACGGCGGCCAGTTGGAGCATCGGTTGGGCCTTCCGATGCACCCCGCCACCCGCGGGAGGCCCGGCCTTCCAGATCTTCGTTACACCGGTAGGCGGGAAACCCACCGGAACGGCCGCCGTCAGCCAGACCGCAAGTTCCGGCCAATCGGTGACCCCTCAATCAAGCCTCGGGCAGCAGACCCTGGTGGTGCAGACATCGGCGAGTTGCGTCTGGGTCGTGAAGGTCACGGGATCGTAGCCACAAGCTCCGAGCTACCCGCCGCAACGGTCTTGAGGTGGCGCCTCGGTGTCGTGGCGAGGCTCTTGTTCAGTTGTTGTCGTGCGGTCCCTGGTCCGCCACCGTGAGGCGAGCCAGCTTCCGATCGAGTTCCGCGAAGAAGTCGTAGTCACGTTTGGCTCCAGGAGAGGGCATCTCCTGGGCGGGGAGATCGACCGGCTCGACCGATGGGGGTTCGAAGAGAACTTGCAGGGTCGGTACCAGCTCGATGTCAGCCTTCGCTGACGTCGGAGTCGTCGCGTTGGTTGGTGGGCTGAGTGCGGGTGGGCTGATCACTGGTGGGTTGATCAGCGGCGCGAAGCCGGCGGTTCGGGCTTCCACCGACTGCACATCGAGGCGGATTTCCCGCAGGCAACGCACGAGCAACGTCTCGCCTCTCGTCAACCAGACGAGCACGTCAGTGATCTCGCCGAGAAGCTCCTGCTCGGTGACCGCCATGCCCCAAAGCGTAGTGCGTCTGTGATTCGGTTCGTTCTCGCTTCCACACGCCAACTGGAACCGATCGGCTGTTGATGTGGCGCTCTCGGTGGGGCCCAGGTTGGCCAGCCCGGCCATGCACCCGGGAGAGAATTCGGGGGGCATGGTAGGGCCGAACGTCGAGCCGCGCAACTCGAAAACCCCCATCGTGACGGTAGGGAAAACGGAATTCGACGGGGAGATGTTTTCTACGTGTCACAAGGGATTTTGTCTTGAGGAGGCCTTCCTTGTATGGCAGAACTGACCTGCTGGGCCATTCGTTCAACTCCAATCATCCCCAAAGTCACCAGAAGGAGCCACTCCATGTTCATTCGACACGTCGCACGGACGGTCGGCATTTCGGTCGCCGCAGCGGCTGTAGCCGGCACGTTCTCCGTCATCGCACTGGCCGGTCCGGCCGGTGCGGCTGGACCGGCCAGCGGGGACACGGTACCGACCGCGGCGACTCCGGTGACGCCGTTCACCCCCGGCACCCCGTTCTCGAGTGGGCAGAACATCAACGTGGTCGTCCCGGCCGGCAGCCTCTTCAACCCGAGCCTCAACATCAACGTCGTCGAGTGCGCCGCCCCAGGCGGTGTGGTGCCGACCGATCCGGGCAACTGTGATGGCAACACGATCAACGGTCCGACCCTGAAGCCCAACGCCGACGGATCGATCAACTTCCAGACCAAGACCGGCTCGCTGTACCAACTCTTCGCCCTGCCGGACAGCATCTCGCTGGGCGAGTCGGCTGGTGGGGTCACCTGTGACCTGGCACACCAATGTGTCCTCTACATCGGGAACGACCAAACCGACTTCACCAAGCCCCACGTCTGGTCCCAAGCCTTCGTGATCAAGCCCGACCCGACCGACAGCGGTGCCAGCCCCGGTGACGGTACGCCGGAAGTCCCGATGGCTGTCATCCTCCCGCTGGCCGCCCTGGGCTTGGTCGGTGGGAGCGTCCTCATCCACCGGCGTCGGACCGCCAAGTCGGCGGCCTGACCAGCCGGCCAACACCATCACCAAGACACAACACCTCACTCAACACCTCACTCAAGAAGGAGTAACCCGGACAATGCACAAGCACAAGCTGCGCAGCCATATGGCCCGAGCAGCCGGAATCGGCACAGTGGCGATCACGGCCGCCCTGACCGTCGGAGCGGGGGTGGCCTCGGCCGCCCCGCCCGACCCTCAAGGAGGGGCCGTACCGGTGGCGCCCCACTTCTACAACGGGAACGTGGAAGGGATCCGGGACACCGGCTCGGACACCACGTTCTTCATGATGCAGCGCCTCGGTGACCTGTTCACCGGCGCCGGGCTCTACGGCTGCTCCATCAACTCGAGTGCCGGTCAGCCGCTCTTCAACTCATTGGACCCGGCGTCCGCCTCGTCCAACCTGAGCTTCTTCTGCCAGTCGGGCGCCAACGTGGCGACGACGGACATCAACGACAACTGGGACCGCACCGAAGTCACCGAAGGTGTGGACAGCGTCGGGTCCGGAGCCGGCCAGAACCAGCTCTGCAACGCCGCTTCGACCCCGTTGCCCGTGGACTTCGCCCGGTCATCCAAGCCGGCCGGCACGGCCTGCGGCACATTGGCTCAGACCGGTTACGCCAAGGACGGTGTGCCGATCATCGACTACCCGGTCTCGCCAGCGACCTTCGGGACCTCGACCACGGCGCCGTACAGTTCCATCAACGGTGGAGTGGTCGGGCCGGTGGCCTCAGGATGGCTTCCCGGTAACGCCGTGGGCGGACCTTTCACCGGTACCGCGCTCAGCGACATCTCCAACGCGGACAACGGTGGTGCGGCAAACAGCACGGCGTACCGCCTGTGGTGTGCCTCCAATGCCACCCGGATCACCGACTGGGGCCAGCTGACCAACCTGGGACCGGCCCTGCAGGTGCAGGGCGTCTCCACCACGTCGGGTTCTTCAACGGTCACGGTGAGCGGAAGCTTCCCGAGCACGGTGGCGGCCGGTGACGCGGTCTCGGGACCCGGCATCCCGGCGGGCACCACGGTTTCGTCGGTGTCCGGCGGCACGGCGACCCTCTCGGGCAACGCCACCTCAACCGGCACCCCGAACTTGACCTTCACCACCGCCAGCAATCTGGCGGTCGGGCAGGGCTCGCCGATTGGGGTTCCGATCCGCATCGTCGGCATCAACACGGCGTCGGGTACCGAAGCCACCTACGCCAGTTACGCCGAGAGCGGCGTGGCCTCGGGCGGGTGCGCCTCGAGCATGAACACCAACGCGGCCAATGACCCGAACCCGGCCACGGCGCCGACCCCCAATGCAGCCCACATCGCCTTGGAGAACAACTCGGACCAGCTGGACCAGTTCGCGGCGCAGGACTTCCCGTCACCCGACTTCGTCGACCAGGCGATCGAGATTTCGACGTCGCTCTACATCGAGTCCAACGGCGTGTTCAACACCAACGCCTTTGCGGCTGCCGCAACCATCAACGGCACGTCGTTCTCGGGTAACAAGGTGCAGGAGAACGAGCAGTCAACCTCGACCCCAAACCTGTTGGGCAACAAGTACCCGACGGCCCGGACCCTCTTCAACATCTACCGTACCGACACGATCCGTGCCTCGGCCGGCGGATTCTTGAACTGGGTGTGTGACTCGAACGTCAACTTCTCCAAGGGTCTGGACAACAGCACCGGGAAGAACTTCGACACCGAGTTGACGAGCAGCATCTCGGCCACGTTCGGATTCCCTCGCCTGAACGACAACACCCCGGCACCGGCCATCGCCACTCCGGCCGACGCCATCGCGGCGCCCAACAACTCATGTGCGGCCAGCCTCCCGGTCACGACGTCTTCGGGGTCGAACACCATCACCCTGACGGCCGGGGGTAACTTCCCCGCCGACATCGTGAATGCCGGTGGCCTGGTCGGTGGGCTCAACGTCGGCGTGAGCGGCGCCAACTTCCCAGCCGGGACCACGGTGGTCTCCGGCGCCGGAACGAGCACACTGACCCTGAGCAACAACGCCACGGCCACCGGTACCGGTGTGGCCACCGTGTTCGCGGGAGTGCCCGCAGTGCAAACAGTTGCCAGTACGCAGAACTGAGCCGAAAGGTTGAGTGTGCAGTAGCCAGGCACACGTCAGAAGCAGTGCCCCGGCCCGGGGTCCGGCGAGAAATCGCCGGTCCCCGGGCCTCGGGCGTCCAAGGGCCGGTGGTCTCGAACATCAGGAAACACCAGAAAGGACAGAGGTCAATACGTGAAGATGAAGGTGACCCACCGGTTCAAGCCACGCTCTGGCTCAACGTCCCGCTCGAGTTGGGCGCGGCTGCAACTGGCCGGAATGGTGCTCCTGGTGACCTCGGCCACCACCTTCGGCCTGGTCGAAGTGGCGGGTGCCGCGGGCCCAAATAGCGGCGACACGGTGCCGGGCGCGGCGGCCGCCGTGACGCCGTTCACGGCGAACACCCCTTTCTCGAGCGGGCAGAACATCAATGTGGTCGTCCCGGCCGGCAGCCTCTTTAACCCAAACCTGAACATCAACATCGTCGAGTGCGCCGCCCCCGGCGGTGTGGTCCCGACCGACCCAGCCAACTGTGACGGCAATACGATCAACGGGCCCACCCTGAAACCGAACGCCGACGGCTCGATCAACTTCCAGACCAAGACCAGCAGCCTCTACCAACTCTTCGCCCTGCCGGATGCCAACCTGGGTGAAACCGGGGGAGTCACCTGCAACCTGTCGAACAGCTGTGTCCTCTACATCGGGCAGGACCAGGGAGACTTCACCCAACCCCACGTCTGGTCGCAGGCGTTCTTTGTGACACCCAATGCCACCGACAGCGGGGCCAATCCGGGAGACGGTTCTGCCCCGGTGGCGGCCACGCAGCCCTCGGCGACCCTCTCGACGGTGGTCGCCTCCCCGGCCACGGCCACGGCCGACGGGACGGACGTCTCGACGGTCACGGTGACCCTGCTGGCCACCGGCCCGTTGCCGGTGGCCGCCCGAACCGTGACTCTGGCCCAGGGGAGCGGACACTCGGTCATCACCCCACATGCGACGCCCAATGTCACCGATACCAACGGCCAGGCGACCTTCACGGTGACCGACACCACGGCCGAGCCGGTCACCTACAGCGCCACCGACACCACCGACAACGTGGCCGTGACTCCGACGGCGATGGTGACCTATGCGGCGCCCGTGGTGACCGATGGCCGCTCCTCGGTGGTAGCCAACCCGACCGCGGTGGCCACCGGCCCCGGCACCCCGTCCACCATCACCGTCACCCTGCGCGACCAGGCGGCGTCGTCACAACCGGTCGCCAACAAGACGGTGACGTTGATCGGCACCGGGAGTGCGGTGATCGTCCCGGCGGCAACCCCGAATGTGACCAATGCCCTCGGTGTGGCCACGTTCACGGTCACCGACAACACGGCCGAGACCGCCACCTTCACGGCGACCGACGCGACCGATACGCTCGTCCTCTCGTCGAAGGCCTCCGTCACCTTCGGGTCCCTGACGGTGGATCCGGCCACGTCGACCGTCACGGCCCCATCCCCCGCCCAAGTGGGACTGGTGGGAACGACGGCCGTGGTGACCTTGCTGACCACCACCGGCAGCAGCCCCGTGCCGGGGAAGATGGTGAGCCTGGCGGCGTCGTCGCCCACGGCAGCGGTCGGTCCAGCGGTTGCCACCAACGCCAGTGGGCAGGCCATGTTCTCGGTCACCGACAGCGCGCCCGAGACGGTCACGCTGACCGCCACCGATTCCACCGACTCTCTCCCCCTGACCCAGATGCCGCAGGTGGTCTTCCAGCAGTCGGCGCCCTCCGCCACCTCGTCGACCATCAGCCCGGCGACGGCCACTTCACCGGCAGACGGGACGACCCAGACCTTGATCACGGTGGTGATCAAGGACCAGTTCAGCACGCCTCTTTCGGGCAAGACGGTGCAACTGGCGGCCACCCCCACCGGGTCGGTGCAGTTCCGGCCGATCGCCGTCGGGAGCGCCACGCCGGGCGTGACGGACCCCACCGGTACGGCTGAATTCGAAGTCGACGACACCGTCGCCGAAGCCGTCACCTTCACGGCGACCGACACCACCGACTCCTTCCAGGTCAGTGGCAATGTCGCGATCACCTTCACCGGCGGCGCGCCCGACGCCAACCTTTCCACCGTGACGAGCAACCCGACCTCGGTACCGTCCGACGGGACCACGGCCTCGACCATCACGGTCACGATCAACGACCACTTCGGCAACCACATTGTGGGCAAGTCGGTCACGGTCAAGGCCCTGAACGGGAGCTCCGTGCTCACGACCATCGCCGGCACCACCAACCAGAGCGGGCAGGCGACCTTCACGGCGACGGACTCCACAGCCGAAGTGGTGACGTACTCGGCCACCGACTCCACCGACTCTCTGCCGCTGACGGCTCAAGGTGTGGTCACCTTCGGCAGCCCACCGGCGCCACCGCCCGTGCCGGCGGACTCATCGGTGGTGGCCAAACCGACCAGCGACCCCGCCGACGGCAGTACGGCGGCGATGATCACGGTGCTGCTCAATGACGGGAACGGCCAGGCCGTCCCGGGCAAGGTGGTCACCCTGACCGCATCGGCGGGCAGTTCGAAGGTAACGGCGGTGAGTGGCACCACGGGGAACACGGGCACGGCGACGTTTAGCGTCACTGACGCCACGCCCGAGTCGGTGACCTACACGGCGACCGATACCACGGACAAGGTGGTCCTCACCGGCGTGACGGCGGTCGTGACCTTCACCGCGGTGACGGCCACCACGCCTCCCGCGACGACGCCATCATCGGGTGGAGGGGCGTCCGTGGCGTCGAGCGGCGGCAGCGACTCGGGTTCATCGGGCGGATCGGGGGGTACGTCCTCGAGCGGCGGTTCGGGATCCTCGCTGGCCGTGACCGGCGCGCCGGCCTTCCTCCCCTGGCTCATCGGTCTGGGCCTCCTCTTCATGTGCGTCGGCACGATCGGACGCCGTCTCTTCACGAAGAGGGCAGCATGAAATCGACGACAGCCGCCGCTGGAGCGCTTCTGGGCCTTCTGATCGCCGTGATCGGCTTGGCCCTGCCGGTGGGGGCGGCCACCCCTCCCGCGCTCCAGATGTCGACGGGGCCGTTCCACGACGGGCAGATGATCAGCATCTCTGTCGGTCCGAACCACTTTTTCGCGCCGTACTCGCGGGTCAATGTCCTCGAGTGCGCTGACCCGGGTGGCAAGAAGGCGAACCTGCCGACCAGCGTGAGCACGTGCGACGGGAACACCATCCAAGGCAACACCATCCTGGTCAAGAAGAACGGCAGCTTTTCGGAACACGGTTTCCAACTGTTCGCCCTACCCAATGTGCCGACGCTGGGGGAACTGCCGAACGGGCAACCCGTATGCAACCAGAAGAAGTCGTGCGTCCTGTACGTCGGGCAGGACCAGATCCATTTCACCGCGCCGAAGGAATTCTCCGCGCCCTTCACCATTCAGCCGTCCGCCAAGAATTCGTGATGTTCGGTCGAGATACGAATGCTCCCGATCTCGGCCGAGTGGCGCTCTTCGGGTGTTGTCTGACCGTGGCCGCCGGAACGATGCTGGGCGAAACCGGCCAGGCGGAGGCCGCCTCACCCGTACTGACCGTGACCCCGGGTGGATCGCTGCACGACGGTCAGACGATCGACCTCTCGGTCGGTCCCAACACCGTCTTCACCCCGCACGCGTGGGTCAATGTCCTTGAGTGCGCCGATCCTCATGGCACTGCGGCCAACCTTCCGATTGACCTCAGCACATGCGATGGGAACTCGATTCAGGCCAACACCGTGCTGGTCGGCGCGGACGGAAGCTTTTCCGTGGCCGGCTACACCGTGTACCTGCTCCCAAGTACCGCGCTGGGTGAGCTGGCGAACTTCCAGCCGGTGTGCAACGCCTCCAATCCGTGTGTGCTCTACATCGGACAGGACCAGAACGATTTCACCGCACCGAAGATCTTCTCGGCCGCATTCTCCGTCGGCCCAGCGTCCGGGGCGCCCGCCGCACCGGCGCCGTCGGCCTCGGCCGGCGGCTCCAACCCGTCCACGCCGAGCGGCAGTGCCGGATCGGCCGCGAGCCACGCGGGAAGCGCGCCGGTCGCCGCCAGCTCGTCTGGTGCGAACGCCGCGAACTCGTCGGGCTCGCTGGCGAACACCGGAATGCCCAATCAGCTGCCGTGGACCTTCGCCATCGGGACGGTGCTACTGATCATCGGTTCAGTGGGTCGTCGCCTTTCACTCAGGGTGCCCAAATGACCACCCGCGCCGCACCAGGGGTCGCTGAGCGCCCGAACCGGCCCGATACCCCGGTCAACCTGCTCGTCAAGCCGAGCGGACCGGACCGGGTGTTCAACGGGATACTGGCGGGGAGCAGCGGGACCGTCCTGGTCATTCTGGCCGCCATGGTCGCCTTCCTCTGTTACTACGGGTTCCACGCCTTCCGCCTGGCCGGATTCGGCTTGGTGACCGATCTGACCTGGTCCCCCGACACCGGCCATTTCGGCATGTTGCCATTGCTGATGGGTTCGATCGCCATCGCCCTGGTCGGAGTGGCCATCGCCACACCGGTCTCGTTGGCCACGGCTCTCATGATCAACGAGTACGCGCCCCGGCGGTTGAAGGCCGTCCTGACCGGTGTCATCGACATGTTGGCCACCGTCCCGAGCATTGTGTACGGGTTCTGGGGACTGCTCCTCATCTCGAATCTGCAAGCGGCGCCGGCGAAGTGGATGAGCAAGTACCTCGGGTTCATTCCGATCCTGCGCACGCCCAGTCCGGAGCAATTCGTCAAGTCGATCTTCGCCTGCAGCCTGATCTGCGCCGTCACGATCATTCCGATCATCACCTCGATCAGCCGGGAGGTCATGGCCCAGGCACCTCGCGACGTCTGCGAAGCCTCTCTCGGGTTGGGGGGGACCCGCTGGGGGATGGTGACCGACGTCATCCTCCCGTTCTCGCGCAACGGGATCCTCGGTGCGGTGCTACTCGGGATCGGCCGAGGCCTGGGCGAGACGATGATCGTCGTCCTCGTCCTCTCGCAGGGCAATCACCTCACCTCGGCCCTGCTCGGACCGGGCGGGCTGGGGTCGATCGCCGCGGAGATCACCGAGAACTTCGTGGCCTCGTCTGAAATTGTCAAGAGCGCGCTGATTCTGCTCGGACTGATCCTGTTCGCCACCACCCTTGGCATCAACATCATCGCCCGCCTGATCGTCCAGAGGTCGCAGGTGGAGCACTGATGACGCAAACTCTCGAACGGCCAGAGGTCGCGCTCCCGGAGGAGCGACCGACCAGCGACCGACCGCGGCGCACCCGATCGATTTCCCAGAATGTCGTGGCCGAGATGGTCGGTTCAGCCCTGTCGGCGAGCGCCATCGTCTGGCTGGTCTTCAGCATCGCCGGCATCTCGGGTCCTCTCGGAATGGGTGTGTGCATCGCGGCCGCCTTCTTCGTCATCTACGGACTTCTCTGCTGGCGCCTCCACGGGGTGCTGGTGATGAAGGACCGGTTGGCCACCACCGCCATCTGGATCGGGGCACTGGTGGCCTTCGTCCCGCTCATCGGCGTGATCGGCTATGTGATCATCAAGGGCGCAGCCGTCGCACTGGCTGATTTCCCGCACTTCTTCGTGGCGGACTTCTCCGGCTACACGGCCACCGCGCCCGTCACCGCGGTCGGTGCCGGGGCGGCGATCGTGGGCACCGTCGAACAGGTGGGACTGGCCACGCTCTTCACGGTGCCCCTGGGCGTGCTCACTGCGACATACCTGGTCAACAACCGCAATGTGTTCGCCACGGTGGTGAGCAACGTCGTTGATGCCATGTCGGGGTCCCCGGCCATCATCGCCGGCCTCTTCATCTACCTCCTGTGGGTCGTCCCGCAGAAGGAGGCAGGCCAAACCGGCTTCGCGGCGGCGTTGTCCCTCTCCGTCATGATGCTGCCGATCGTGACACGGGCCGCGCAAGAAGTGATCTCCATCGTCCCCGGATCACTGAAAGAGGCGGCGTATGCCCTGGGATCTCCGCAATGGCGCCAGACGCTCAGAGTGATCCTGCCTACCGCCCGGGTCGGGCTGGTGACCGCAGTCATCCTGGGCATCGCCCGCGTGGCCGGCGAGACGGCACCGGTGCTGTTCACCGCCGGGGGCAACGCGAAGTACAACTTCAATCCGTTCAGCGGCAAACAGGACGACCTCCCGCTACGGATCTACGAAATGATCTTTCAGCCCGGTGTCAACGCCACCAGGGACGCCTGGGGTGTGTCGTTCGTGCTCGTCCTGGTCGTGCTGGCCCTGTTCCTCCTGGCCCGGATGATCGGATCGAGAGGCCCGGGCTCGAGGCGGATCCCGTGGCACGTCTTGCGACGCAAGAAGCAGGAGATCGAAGCGTGAGCCCACCGGTGGAAAACCATCGTCATTGTCAGTCACCAAGGAAAAGGAGATGTCGCACATGAAGGTCGTCAGCCCCAACCGTCGGAACATGTCGCCGAGAGGAATGTGGAAGCGCGCCGGTGCATCGGCCTTCGGTGTCGCGGTCCTGCTCTTCGCTGGCGTCACTGCCGCGTCAGCCGATCCCATGACGTCGACGCCCAACTCGACCAGCACGACGTCGGCCACCGCCCCGGCGACGAGCCCGCCCACCTCCGGTCGGTCCACCTACTCCACCAAGGGTGCCGGGGCGAACCCATTGATCACGAGCAACGGCCTGCTCGCCACGGGCGCGACGATCAACGGCACCGGCTCCTCCTTTGCCGCACCCGCCATCTCCTCGTGGGTCAACGACGTGGGACAGTCTCCCTACAATCTGGGTGTCGGGTACGCCAGTTCCAACTCGGGCCAGGGACGCTTCGAGTTCACCAACCAGACGACCGACTACGCCGTGAGCGACATCGGCTACGTGGGCAACACCGATACCACTCCTCCCAGCTTCCCGTTCAACTTCATTCCGATCACCGCCGGTGGGATCGCCTTCATGTACCACGTGCCCGGTTTGAACAAGCCGTTGCAACTGACCAGCTTCACGGCTTGCGCCTTGCTGACGGGCGGCATCAAGAATTGGAACGATCCGGCCCTGGCCGGCGACAACCCCGGGGCATCGCTCCCGAACCTGGCCGTGGTTCCCGTCACCGAGAGCGACTCGGCCGGGACCAACTACGTGCTCGAGGAATGGTGCATCGACGAGCAACCGCAACTGTGGGCTGCCTTCTCGGCCCAACAGCACTCGCAATCCGGTGGACCGACCGACGGGGTGGCCATCTCTGCGACATCTCCCAACTCGAACTGGCCCGGCATCCAGGGTGGGCTCGATGACCAGAACACGACGGCGGTGGCGGGCGATGTGGCCACCACAAACGGTGCGATGGGGGCGGTCCAGGTCAAGTACGCCAACGACGAGGCCGGCTTCAACGGGAGCGACCCGAGCAAGGGAGTGGCCCTGGTGAAAAATACCAGCGGGCAATTCACCGCTCCGACGCCGGTGGACGTGTCATCCGCGCTGGCCTACGCCACCCAGCAGGCCAACGGCACCCACGTGTTGAACTTCAACGGCCAAGGTCCCCACGTGTACAACCCCTCGACCTACAGCTACCTCCTGACGCCGACGACCGGGTGGTCGGCGGCCAAGGGGCAGACCATGAGCGAGTTCGTCAACTTCGTGCTCACCCTGGGCCAACAGGCGGCGCCGACCTTCGGCTACGCCAGCCTGGGTCTCTCACTGGAGCAGTACGGCATCAACGCCGTGACGACCAACGTGCCCGGCTCGGTCGCCCCCACGGCGGCCGAGAAGGCCGCCTACGCTTGCGGAGACCTCACACCGTCAGAGGTTGCCGCCGGGCAGACCACACCGACTTGTGGCATCGTCAACCAGACCGCCGCGCCACCGAAGCCGAACTCGGGCACGGCCACCGGGGCCGGCGGATCGGGCAGTTCCTTGGCGGCGAACGGGTCGGGAACCGGGGCTGACCCGGGGGTCTCGCTGTCCGGAGCGTCCGGACTGCCCAATACCGGTGGCGACCCGCTGCCGCTCACCCTCTTCGGCCTCCTGTTGGTGGCGGTGGGGTGGATCGGACGACGCATCTTCCTCCACACTCGACCGAGGTCGACCCGATGAGCAACCCAACCCGGGCGCGCCGGATGGCGTTGGCCGTCGGGGGATTGGTCCTCGTGGCATCGGGTGGACTGGCCGCTCCGTCGGCTCCGGCGCACGCTGCGTCCCCGCCCGCCGACACCGTCCTCGGGGAGGGTGGAGGCGCCATGGTGCCCGTCATGGACAAATTGCTCAAAGACGACGGCGCGGCACTGGCTCCTGAATTCGGTTCGTACACCGACGTGGACAACGATGCCGCCATCGCGGATTTCATCGGCACCGCACCGAACACCTTCGGCGCCGACTTCGCCGTCACCGAGCGGAAGCTGACCGACGCCGAGGCGGCCACGGCGAAGGCCAACGGGCGCTCCTTTGCCTACGTGCCGTTTGCCGCCGCGCCGGTGGCGGTGGTGACCCTCGTCCCGAATAACACCTACTCGGGCAGCCCCACCATCAATTCGACCCAGTACTGCCAGCACATTCCGCTGACGCTGACGCAATTGAGCGACATCTTCGGATTCGACGCCTCGAGCCCGCTGCTCAGCTGGGGAGATGCACGGATCCAGTGCTCCACCCCGGGAACGTCCGCTGATGCCGTCCCGATTTCTCTTTGGGCCAATCTCGACCCGACCATGGAGAACTTCCAAATGATGTCCTACCTCGACAGCACGACAGCGTCCAAGGCGACGTTTCTGGCCGGTCTCCAAAACGCGAAGACCAACGGCACCGCCCTGACGGTCGACCCCACCCCGAGCCAGGTCTGGCCCTATTCGAAACCGACCATCCCCGGTGGGGACGAATCGCTGCTCGGAAAAGTCATCGCCATCAACTCGCAGACCAATGCCCCGAGCACCCAGGCGTCCCTCCTTGCGCTGGGGGCGGCCGTCCCGGTGTCCGCCGACTGGACCGGGGCTCCGCTCGGGGTGACCTGGGACCTCCCCACCGCGGCGATCCAGAACGACCAGGGCTCGTTCGTGGCTCCGACTGCGGCAGCGGCAGCGGCCTCGGAGGCCGACGCCACGCTGGCGGCCACCGCGGACCCGACCACCAACAACCTGGTCACCTTCACCTCCAGCGCCACGGACGCGGCGGCGTACAACAGCGCCCTCATGTTGCAGAGCTACCTGGTCGTGCCCACCAATGGCCTCTCGGCGGCCAAGGCGACGGCCCTGGCCCAGTTCATCCGCTTTGCCCTCGGGGGGACGGGCCAGAAGGACATTGCCTCGCTGGAGTCAGCGCCGGCCACCACGGCCATGGTGAGCGCTGGACTAAAGGTGGCTGGGCAGCTCAACGTCGAAGCGGCCGCCGATCCGGCGGTCGGCGCCACGACGCCGGCGCCCACCGCCGGCACGGCGGGCACCGCCTCGAACGCCACCGGCACGGGCGGTTCGGGTGGCGGCAGCGGGAGCGGGTCGTCCGGCGGCGCCCTGGCCGTCACCGGCTCGGATCCGCTGCCCTTGGCCGGATTGGGTGTCGCCCTCCTGGTCCTTGGCGAAGGAGCCCGGCGTCTGCTGCGGCGGCGGGCAGCGCGATGACGTCACCGACCCGCCACATGACAGCCGTATCAGTGGAAGGACCCAGCGGCATCCCGCCCTGGCACATGCTCCTGGGAGGGATCGTGAGACTTGTCGACAACGTGCCGGTGCTCCGATGACGCAGCTGGCCACGGCTGGGCCGCCACCGGCGCCGGAGGGTGTGGCAGGGGCAGCACCGCGGCGCAGTCCGTCCTCGCTGCAGGCGACCAACGTCAGCGCCTGGTTCGGGAGCAACAAGGTGCTCGAACGCGTCACCCTCACCATGGAGCCTCGTAAGGTGACCGCTCTGATCGGCCCCTCCGGCTGCGGTAAGTCCACCTTCCTGCGCATCCTCAACCGGATGCACGAGCTGATTCCCAGTGCGGCCCTCGCCGGGTCGGTGCATCTCGATGACATCGATGTCTACGGGTCGGCGCTCCGAGTCACCGAGACCCGCCTGCGCATCGGCATGGTCTTCCAGCGACCGAATCCGTTTCCCTCAATGACGATTGCACAGAACGTCCTGTCGGGACTGCGATTGTCGGGCACCAAGGTCGCCAATCCGGACGCGCTCGTCCGGGAGTGCCTCGAGCGGGCCGGGCTCTGGCGCGAAACGCGCAATCGACTCAACGAGTCAGGGGCCGCGCTCTCCGGGGGCCAGTTGCAGCGATTGTGCATCGCGCGATCCCTGGCGGTGCGACCTCGGGTCCTCCTGATGGACGAGCCGTGCTCGGCACTGGACCCCATTTCGACCAGTGTGATCGAGGGCACCATCAAGGAGCTCTGCGAGGACGTCACCATTGTCATCGTCACGCACAACATGCAACAGGCCCAGCGGGTGTCCCACAATTGCGCGCTCTTCCTCGTCGACGGGGAGGGTGAGCCGGGCCACATCGTCGAAGCGGGTCCCACGGAGCGGGTCTTCAACGATCCGATCGACCCTCGTACGTCCGACTACGTCCACGGCGTCTTCGGTTAGCTGAGATGACCCGGCACACCGGCCCGTCGCACGGACCTTCGACGGCACCACCAATGGGAGGCACGAGCCGATGAGCCATCAGCCACCCCCGACCGCACTGCCGCCACGATCGGTCCGGAGCTCATTGTTCAACCTGATGGCGGTACCCCAAAAGTGGTGGAGCGACGCGCCGTCGAGAGTCCGAACGATCGTGCAAATGACCGTCCTGCTGGGCGCGGTGGTGGTGGCCTACAACTACTCGCTCACCACACTCTGGCAGTTGGCTGGGTTGAACACCCCACTGGCGTACGTGGGCCTGGTCCCGTTGATCTCGCTCGCCCTGGCCGCGGTGCACGGTCAGCCGGTGCGGCCGGAGCCAGAGATCCATGACCGCCAGACCGACTACATCGTGGGCATTCCGTTGATGGGCGCCGCCCTCATGGTGAACTACCTTCTGCCGGCCAAGCTGTCCGCCATGTTCTGGGTGTGGCGGATTGACTTGCTCACGCTTCCGTTCTTTGTGGCCGGGGCGGTGGCGGTCATCTTCGGACTCCGCGTGCTCTGGCGACAAAAGCTGGCCGTCTGTTTTCTCTTCTTGGCGTGGCCCTACCCCTACACCTCGGTGCTGCTGCGCCTCCTCAATGCGTTCACGTCCGCCACCTTGTTTGGTATCGCCCACATCCTCCGCTTCATCCCGGTGGCCAAGCCGGTCCCGAGTCTCGACAACACCGTGTACGCCATCGTCCACCACGGCCATCGGTTCACTCTCAGCGTGGTGTCGGCGTGCTCGGGAGTGAGCAGCGTGGTTGGATTTCTCCTGGTCGGAGCGGCTTTTGCGGCAATCGTGCGCGGCCCATGGTTGCGCAAATGTCTCTGGCTCCTTGGCGGCATGCTCTTGCTGTGGATCATCAATCTGGGTCGGATCACCTTCATCTTCTGGGCCGGCGAACACTTCGGCGAGAAAATCGCCATCAATGTCCTGCACCCGTTCATTGGTCTCCTGACCTTCTCCTTCGGGGTGTGCATCATGATCTTGTGCATCAAGCCATTGGGGATGCACATCGGCCTTGGGGGAATGGCTTCCTCACGCGATTCGGTCTCGTCCGACGCGATGCCGGCGACAGCGAAATCCAACCGCACGCCCACGATCGCTGTGCCGAGGGTCTACGCCGCGGTGGTGGTGGTTCTCGTGCTGAGCATATTCATCGGCGTGAACAACCTCGGATTGCGTTCGTACAATTTGGTGGCCGATGTGGCAGGGCAGAGCAAGGTGGTCTCGTTTATCAACCTCCCAGTGACACCGGTCGGATGGCAGAGCCAATACGAGGCGACCTTCGGATGGGCCAAACCGCTGTTCGGAGATCTTTCCCAATGGAACCGCTACACCTTCTACCCGCGCACCGGCGGTGACCTTCACGCGACGACCGAGGTGGTGGCCGATGTGATCAATACCCCGGACCTTCAGACGTTCTCCGCCTTCGGGGTTGAACAGTGCTATACGTTCCATGGCTACTCACTGGCGAATGTCTCCCTGGTGAGTCTCGGTGGCGGATTGACCGGTCAAACCTTGGCCTACACGTCCCAGCAGTACGGCAGCTGGTCGATCGTCTATTGGATCCTGCCGGTGAAGTCCCAAACCGGCACGACCTATGAGCGAGTCGTGCTCTACGTCCAAAACCAGCACGGACTCATCGCGCCGGCAACCGAGGGTCAACAGGCGGGGATCAGGAGTCTCGCCGGGAATCTCAGTTCATCAAATCCACAAGAGCTGACATTGCTCGAGAACCGCGATTTCCTGGTGGCCTATGCGCGCGAATTGATTCACGACCAAGCCGCCAAGAGCGCCAAGCTGCTTGATCACCGCACGGTCTGAGTGCGTCGGCCCGCAATGATTCCATGTCTGTGACACAGAACGGTGATGCCGCGACCGGCGCCCACCGGTCGCCGGGCCCCGAGGATGTCTCGCGCCTGCAGCCAGTGGACCTGTCGCGTCGCTTTGTCGAGCTCCTAGTGGCGCATGTGCGGGCTGTCGCCCGGCACCAGTCGGGAAATGACGTACCGGACGTCGACTGGGACGTCATTCGGCAGGCGGGGGAGGGCACCCCCTCGCATGAGCGGATCGGGTCCATGATCACGGCCGCGCTGGTCGAGATGCGCGGTCTCGGCGCTGCTCCGATGGCGTTGCCCGACGGCGCCGATCTGATGGCCGATGCTTCCGTATTGGAACGCATCCCTCCTGGTCAGAGGCCTGAACGCCGCAGCATCGGGCCCATCATCGAGCCCGCGCCACCGACCCAGGCACCCACTGCCGAGCCGATCTATCGGCCACCGCCGCCCCCACCCGCAGCAGTTCCCGTCGACGAGGCGCCCGTTTCCTCACCTCCCGTCGAGACCGTCCGGCCGCAACCGATCGCCGAACCGCCACCCCCGCCGCCACCAGTGGTTCCCGTCGACGAGGCGCCCGTTTCCGCACCTCCCGTCGAGACCGTGCGGCCGCAACCGGTCGCCGAACCACCACCACCCCCGCCACCATCACCGGCTGACGTGAATGCCGGCCAAGTGCGTACGCAGGTGGTGTGGGTAGACGAGCAGTCAGTGTCCGATGGCACCGCGACGCAACTTCATGTTCCAACGGTCTCAGCCCCAGAGCAAGAGGCGGGTCAAGAGCTCGCGCCGCCCGTCGACTCATCGGCACCGGGAGAGAAACCCAAGCGGGTGCGTCGACACCGTCCCCGATTGGCGACGGTGTTCACGTGGATCAGGAATATCGGGGTGATCATCCTGCTCTTCGTGGGCTGGCAGCTGTGGGGTACGGCCATCGCCCAGCACCACGCGCAAGCCACCCTGCAGAGTCAATTCCAGGCCGAAGTGGCGGCCCATCATCACGTGACGCCACCCAAGTCCGGTCCGAGTCTCATTGCCGCGACGGCGAACCTGCCCCAGCCCGCCGAGGGTTCGGTGATCGCGAGGCTGCAGATCCCCAAAATCGGTCTTGACCAGTACGTGGTCATGGGAACAGCCGAAGGTGATCTCGACAAGGGCCCCGGCCACTACATCGGTACCGCATTGCCCGGGCAGGCCGGCAACGTGGCGATCGCCGGCCATCGCACAACCCAGGGCGCACCATTCAACCGGCTTGGTCAGATGGCCCATGGTGATGTCATCGTCCTGACCACTACGTCTGGTCGGGTCCTGCGCTACGTCGTGTCACAGAACCCTGTCGCGGTGTCGCCGAGCGATGTGGCGGTACTCAATGACTTCGGAGACAACCGGGTCACCCTGACCACGTGCAATCCCGAGTACTCGGCGACGCAGCGTCTCATCGTGGTGGGAGAACTGCGACAGCGATCCCATTCGGCCGCGAAGACCCAGACGGTGGCCTACCACGTGGTGAACCCGGACACGGCCAGTTGGAATTGGGCCCTACTCCCGATTGTCCTGCTGGAGGTCGGGCTCCTGTCGCTCCTGGGGGTTGGCAACCGTCGCTTCCGCGGCTGGTACGGGGGCTCCGGCCGGTGGCTCATCCTGGTGCCGGTCTGGGCGGCTGGCCTCTACCTGCTGTTCCAGTCCCTGACGTCATTACTGCCCCCATCCATTTGAACGGGGCCCGTCCCACCCGCCCGACAGAGTTGAACGCGGTCGTGGTCGGGGCGCTGAGTGCGTCTAGGGATTGCTCTGGTCGAAGGCGTCCCAGGCCCCGCGGGCGGCGTCATCGGCCGTGTACGGGGCCTCTCGTTGCTGGTCGTCGGCCCTGAGCAGGTCGGAGCCGTCGTGGGGCGAACTCTCGTCGCCCCTGATCGGCTCGGGGTCGACGCCAAACGGTTCGTCGGTAACAGGATCGCTGCCCTCAACCCCGTCGTCGCGGACCAAATGGGTCGGCTTTCCCTGCGACATCCATCGGGCTTGGTGTCGCTGGTAAGGGTCCGTGTACCAACCTTCGATCTGTTCAACGGGTTCCACACCATTCCCTCAGAGAGCTCCAAAGGCGAACAAGGCGCCGATGCCGCCCACGACCAGCAGGAAGACCAACGTGGGGAGGATCCGTCTCGGGGCTCCGCGCCCGGGATTGCGCTGGGAAGGCAGGGGCGTCAGCACCGGGATGATCAACTGGTCGACCATGTTCTCTTCGGGCACGGGGGACCCGCCGCCGTCCCCGTCGCCCCCTTGCCATTGCCGCTCGAATTCCTGGCCCTGAGAAACCCATTGGGGGCGATCTTCGGCACTGGCATGGGATGGAGCCGCCTGCAGCACGTCAGCGGCGATCACTTCGGTGGGTGGCGGGTCGTACGACTCGCTGGTTCCGTCGCGCACCAGTTTGGTGGCCTTGCCGTGAGAGATGTAGCGCGCCTCGTGGAGGGCGAATGGGTCCTGGAACCAACCGTCCGGCGTCGACGTCATTGCGGTTCCCTCCTCCTTTGGATACGGACCCGATTCGCAGCGGAAGACGAGAGCGTCTTCCGCCCAACCCTATGGGCGCACCGGTCGGCGCGCCGGTGAAAACGGCAGAATTGCCCGGCCGTGTGACGTTGAGGTGATCAGAACGTGAAGGAAGGATGACGTGCGGGTGATCTCGTCCGGTGGTCCGTCAATTGTCGATCTGGACGGAGCTGATGTACCACCCGTTGGGGAGAGCCGTGGCGCCGAGCTCGTACAGCGGGTCGGTCGGAGGGCTCCCACCCGGCGGCCCGAACGTGCACACGATGGGAACGTTGGAGTTGCACCCTCGGTCGATGGCCAGGCCGGCGGTGTACGGCGCGGCAAAGAGGGTTGCCACGACCGCTGGTGTGGCCACTGAGAGGGCCTGGGGCCGGTTGCCCGAGGCCCAGCTCGAGACCAGTGCGGACGCCGCCGCTTCTGCACTGGGTTGGGGCGCCGCCGGAAGAGCGACGGTAGTGGTGGTAGTGGCCGGCGCCTTGCGCGTCGTGGACGTGGTCGACGCCCCACCGTGTCCGGATGTGCAGCCGGCCACCATGATGGCCAAGACCGGGCCGACGATGAGGGCGCGCGCGCAGCCCGGCGTGGTGATCATCCGTTCCATCTTGCCAGTTCGAGAAGCTGCCGCCGTGGCCAGGTCCCTGAACGGTGGCCCCCGAATTCGGAGGACAGGACTGCAGATGAACGTGCTCATCACCACTGCCTCCCGATGGTGCTCTCCATCGGTGCATGCCGGCCACCGTCCGGCCGGCTCGTAAACTGTCGAGATGAGAGTCGCCATTGTCGGTGCCACCGGGCAGGTGGGCGTAGTCCTGCGCGCGATCCTGGCCGAGCGCAACTTCCCGGTCGACGAGATGCGCTATCTGGCCTCCGCCCGCTCGGCCGGGACCATGCTGCCCTGGGGCGATCGCGACATCCTCGTTGAGGACGCCGCGGAGGCCGACCTCTCCGGGATCGACCTGGCTCTGTGCTCCGCCCCGGCTGCGGTGTCCCGGGTCCTGGCGCCCCGCCTGGCCGAAGCCGGGGCGCTCGTGATCGACAATTCATCGGCCTGGCGTATGGATCCCGAGGTGCCGCTCGTGGTGCCCGAGGCCAACGCCGATGCCTTGGCCTCCATCCCCAAGGGCATCGTGGCCAACCCGAACTGCACGACGATGGTGGCCATACCGGTGCTCAAGCCGCTTCATGACGCGGCCGGGCTCAACCGCCTCATCATCTCCACCTATCAAGCGGTCTCGGGCGGCGGGGTGGAGGCGGTGCGCGAGCTGGCCGAGCAGCTGGCCAAGACCGTCGACCGGGCGTCGGACCTCACGTTCGACGGAGCGGCGGTGGACTACCCGCCGTATTCGGTCTATCAGGCGCCCATCGCCCACAACGTGCTCCCACTGCAATTCACCATCGTCGACGACGGGTCGCTCGAAACGGACGAGGAACAGAAATACCGCAACGAGAGCCGGAAGATCCTCGGCCTTCCCGACCTGGCGGTGACCTGCACCTGCGTGCGGGTGCCGGTCTTCACCGGCCACTCGGCGGCCATTGTGGCCGAGTTCGACCGGGAGCTCTCGGTGGAGCGGGCCACCGAGGTCCTGTCGGCCGCGCCCGGCGTCGTGCTCGCTGAACTCCCGACCCCGCTCATGGCGGCCGGGGGTGATGTGGCCTACGTGGGGCGGCTACGGCGGGCCCAGGGGGCACCCCACTCGCTGGCCTTCTTCGTCGCCGGGGACAATCTCCGCAAGGGCGCGGCCCTCAACGTGGTACAGATCGCCGAGCTCATGGCGGCCGGGCGCGCCTGAGCGCGTCAGTCCGCTCCTGACGTCGCGGGCTCCGGACCGCCGATGACCAACGCGGACATGCGCCGGGCCAGGTTCACGGCATGATCGCCGAAACGCTCATAGAACCGGGCCACCATGGCCAGCTCGATGGCCACCGGCAACGGCATGGTCCCGGCCACGAGCTCGGCGGTGAGCGTGACGTGGAGGTCATCCAACTCATCGTCGAGATCGTCCACCTGATTGGCCGCTGAGGCGGAGCGCTCGGCAAAGGCATCGGCCGTGCTGCGCCAGATGGTCGTCGCCACCTCTCCCATGCGCTCGACCAAGCCACGGCTCCGGGCGGACATCTCGGCACCCAATCCACGGGCGGCCCGCCGGGCGATGTGCTCGGCCAGGTCCCCGTTGCGCTCCATATCGGGGAGCATGCGCAAGATGGCCACCAGCTCCCGCCGGTCTTCGGCCGTGGTCTCGCCGTGGACCAGCTCATGCTGCACCGTTTGGGAGATCTCGCTGATGATGCGGTCGATCACCTCATCGCGCTGGACCAGTTCTTTGGCCGCCTGTCGATCGCCAGCCAGCAGGGCATGGGTGGCGCCGGCGATGCCCTCCCCGACCAGGGCGAACACCTGGGCGAACAACCGGTCCACCTCATGGGGCTGGGGGATGGTGGGCCACAGGGGCTGCTCCATCACCAAGGGCCCGGACACGGGTCGGGAGTCCGAGTCCTCCTCGTTGCCCCACACACGCTGGGTGGTCCCACCAATGCGAAACGCCATCAATGCCACGCTACCGGCTCGCCCGCGGGGGATTTCAGCGGGCCGCGACACGTCCCCGTTCGCGATACACCCCCCAGTTACGCTGGGCTCGTGATCATCGGAATTGCCATTGGAGTCGTGGCGGGGTTGGTGCTGGGCCTCGCCGTGCACGTGGTCCGCCTGGCCAGGGTCAACGCCCAGGCCAGGACGGCCGAGGCCCGATTGGGCGACGCGCAGGCCGCCGCCGCCGAGTTGAGTTCGCAGCTGCAGGTGGCCACCTGCGCTGCTGCCGCGGCCGAGACCGCCCGGGCCGTTGTGGCGTCTGAACTGGACTTTCTGCGCCGATCGGCCGAGGACGACCGCACCCGGACCGAGCAGGAGCGCCAGCGCCTGGCCGGAACGTTCGCCGAACTCTCGGCCGAGGCGCTGCAGAAGAACAACGAGCAGTTTCTCGCCCTGGCCGAGACCAAACTCGGCCAGGCGCAGACGGCGGCCCAAGGGGATCTGACCCAGCGCCAGCAGGCCATTGCGCAACTCCTCGACCCGTTGAGCGAGACCTTGGCCCGCTACGAACTGGGCCTCAAAGAGATCGAGGTGGAGCGCAAGGGCGCCTACGAGGGGCTGAAAGAGAAAGTGGCCCAGCTGACCGTGGGCAACGAGCAGTTGCAGAAGGAGACACGCAATCTGGTCACGGCCCTTCGGTCACCACAGACGAGGGGTCGTTGGGGGGAGATCCAGCTCCGCCGGGTCGTGGAGATGGCCGGGATGCTGGAGCACTGCGACTTCGACGAGCAGGTGTCGACCAACTCCGACGATGGTCGTCTGCGCCCGGACATGATCGTCCACCTTCCGGGGGGCGGGGAGATCGTGGTCGACGCCAAGGTTCCCCTCGATGCCTTTCTCAAACTCATCGACGCCGACGACGACGAGGAGCGTCGCACCCACCAGATGGCCCACGCCCGGCAACTGCGGACCCACGTCGATCAACTGTCGAAGAAGGAGTACTGGAAGCAGTTCGGTCAGGCTCCCCAACAGGTGGTGGCCTTCATACCCGGTGACCAACTGCTGTCGGCCGCCTACGAGTCCGATCCCACCTTGCAGGAACACGCCATGGCCAACAACGTGCTCCTGACCACGCCCACACTCCTCATCGCCGTGCTGCGCGCCGCCGCCTTCGGGTGGCGCCAGGAGACCCTGGCCGACAACGCGCGGCAAGTGCAGGCGTTGGGTGCCGAGCTCTACGACCGGTTGCGCATGATGACCACGCACCTGCAGACACTGCAGCGCAGCCTGACCTCCAGCGTGGGGGCCTACAACAAGGCCATCGGATCGCTGGAGTCGCGGGTGCTCGTCACGGCCCGCAAGTTCCCCGAGCTCGGCGTGGTCGGCAACGAAGCTGAAGGATTCGCCGAGCTCACACCCATTGAGACGGCTCCGCGTCTGCTCCAGGCCGTGGAGCTCTCGGCGGACGAGGACGACGAAGAACCACCGGTCGAGTTCTTCGCGCGGTCATTTCCGTAGGGCGAATCGGCCGCCCTGGCCGTAGTGATGGCGGGGCGCAAGTGAGAGGCCTGCCCGCCGACCTCCGACGTCAGCCGGCCTTCTGAACTCAGTCGGTGACGGCCTCTTCACCGGCGGTCACCAAACGGCGTACCTCTCCCACCGACGCCGCAAGGTCGGTGAGATGGCGCTCGATGGCGCCATCCGGGGTGAGAAACAGGAACGTCACCCGGGTGACCGGCTCTGCGGTTGAGGCGCTGACGGTCAGGGCGTACGAAGCCCCCTGGATGCCGGTACCCCTCGACCCGACGGTCGAGCGCATCGGGATCAGAGGTGGCCGCCGTCTTGTAGTCCACCACGACCAGACCGTCGGGGCCACGGTACAGAAGGTCGATGTACCCCTCGAGCAGTCGTCCGTCGACGGGGGTGCAGGCGTAGATCTCCCGCCAGTGCGGCGAACCGGCAGCCGCCACCACCGACGGTGACCCCAGCGCCTGGAGGACGAGTCTGCGCACGTCACCGGCCCGGTCCGGTACGGCCTCAGCCTCGCACTGGGCCGCGACGCGCCTCGTCGAGACCGGCCCCGCTGGCCAGGTCGATGGTCTGCAGCACCCCGTGCACGGCCCGCCCCACGGCCGTTCCGTAGCGGCCCTTGAGCCACGGGGGGAGGTCGAGATCCCGGGGTCGCTTGCGCAGGCCGGGGTCGGGCTCTCCCTCGCTGTCGGGCGACCCCTCATCGGTCAGCGCGGTGGCGGCCACCGTGGTGGGACGAGCGGCCCGCCAAGAGCGCATCCGTTCGCTCCGCCGCCCATTGGGCGAAGGGCGGCGGGGGCAAAGGAGACGTCACGACGGCCGGACGAAGCACGTCCAGGGTCGCCGCCGCCGTCCGGGAGGTCGTCGACCACGTCGCCCATGCCATCGAGCAGCAGCTCGGCATTGGTGCGCGACCTGGGGCTCGGCGGCTTGGCTCGGGCCTTGCGGTGCAGGGACACGATCAGGTGGTCACGCGCCCGGGTGCACGCCACGTACATCAGGCGGATCCGCTCGTGGAGACCCATCTGTTCGTCGATCGGCGCCCAGTCCACGTAGTCGTCCGTGCGGACCTTGTTGCCGAACCTGTAGCCGACGCCCCCGGTGGCGGGAAAGACCACCTCGGCGGGTGCGCGTCGTCCCGATGGTGCCGTCGACATCCCCGACACGATCGTGATCGGGAACTCCAGGCCCTTGGCTCCGTGGATGGTCAGGATGCGCACGGCATCGTCGTCACTCTCGGGCAGGATCGACTCGGTCACCCGAGCGCCTTCGGCTGTTTGCGCCGTCACCCACTGCAGGTACTGGCGCAGGTTGCCACCGGTGGCCTCGCTCCAGGCCCGAGCCTGGTCGGTCACGAAGCGAAGTCGCCGCCACACGTCGCGGGGCCGCCCCTCGGCGAAGCCCGAGTTCCATGGCCCGGCGATCACGGACGATGGATCCGAGCAACTCGGAGGGGGCCAACCAGGTGCGTTGGTCGTACAGGGCGCGCAGGTAGCTCAGGCCGGCCCGAACCGGGTCATCGGTGGGCACGGTGTCGGGCTGGTCGGCCAGGTAACTCCAGCGCCCCTTGCGCTCCCACTTGAACCGGAACAGGTCGTCGTCGCCGCACCCCAGCAGCGGCGTGCGCAACGCGGAGACGGTGTGGAGGGAGTTGGTCGGATCGTCGACGGCCCGGAGCACCATGAGCAGGTCGCGTACCGCCCGGCTGGCGTAGACCAGCGAACTGGTCTCAGCCCGAAAGGCGATACCGGCCTGGTCGAAGGCGTCCTCGAGGAAGGGGAGGGAGGTGCGCGCCGGCACCAACACGGTGATGTCCCCGAGTCGGGCCGGCCGCCAGGCGCCGTCGGTGTTGGTCGTTGGTCGTTGCTCACCTCCCACCCTTCGTCCATCACGCGGGTGACCGCGGCGGCGACCTCGCCGCGCTTCGGCCGTACGGAGGTCGTCCGCCGTGGTGCCCTGAGGGTGTTCGTGGCGGCCGAGGACCGCCAGCGCGGGCCCGGTGCGGGGAGCGGGCCGGGTCGCCTCCAGGGCCAGGTACGCGGGCTGCGAGTCGACCGGCATGGTGACGTCGGTCGGCTCGCTCATGAGGGCGGCGAAGGTGTGGTTGACCCAGTCGATGATCGGTTTCACGGTCCGGAAGTTGGCCGTGAGCTCGACCACGCCGCCGCCATCGGACCCGAAGCGTTCGGCCGCCCTGAGGAACGTGGAGATGTCGGCCCGGCGGAAGCGGTAGATCGATTGCTTGGGATCGCCCACGACGAAGAGGTGACCGGGGGCGACGTCCACCCGGTCCCACGGTTCGCTGCCCGCCGACGGGCTCGCGCGGGTCGGCCGCGGCGATGCGCACAGCCAGTTCGATCTGGATCGGGTCGGTGTCCTGGAACTCATCGAGCAGCAGCCGGTCATAGCGCTCGTGCAGGGCAGCCCGCACGGCCGGGCCGTGAACGGCGTCACGCAACAAGGCCCGGGCCAGGACGAGCAGATCGTGGAATTCCAACTGGCCCGCACCCTGCCGGGCCGCCGCGCTCGACAAGGTGAATCGGCGGATGGCGCTGCCGAGTCGACGTGCGCACGCATTGGAGACCTCGGCCCGCACGGCTTCCAGCCCCTCACCCGCTTCGCCGATGCGGGCCCTGAGATCATCCAGGTCGCAGTCCCAGGAGGCCTTCTTCCCTATGCCTCCGACCTTGAAGCTGGGCAACTTCGGGATCGGCCTGCGGTCCGAGGGCCTCGAGCAGGTCGAGCTCATCTTCGATGGCCGCCAACTCGCCCATCCGGGTGGCGATCTCGTCGAGCCGCTCCCGTAGTTTGTCGCCAGGGTCGCCGCACGGCTCGCCACAGACATGCGCGAATGGCCGCCACGGCGGAGAGCGAAGAGGTCACGAACCGGCTGGGGGTTCGGGGGCTGCCTCGGGTACCCGCTCCTGGACCAGGTCCCAGTTGTCGTCGAAGGCCTCGGCCAGCGACTGCAGGGCGCGTGGGCCGGACGCCGGCGGCGAAGAGGAGCAGCACGGTCCGCTCGAGCTGAGGGGTCGGCCAGGAGTTGATCGCGAAATGACGACCAGCGGGCGTCGAAGGCGACCGTCGAACTGACCTCGTCGAGTACCTCGACCCGGGGCGGGAGGCCGGCCTCCACCGGGTGTTCGGAGAGCAGGCGCTGGGCAAAGGAGTGCAGCGTGCCGATGGCCGCCCCGTCGAGCTGGTCCAGGGCCACCCGGCAGCGCTTCCCGACCTCGCCTTGGGGATCGGCCTCGGCCGCCTTCTCGAGTCCCGCCCGGATGCGATCGCGCAGCTCGGCTCCGGCCTTTTCGGTAAACGTAATGGCCGCTACACGGCGGAGCTCGACCTGTCCACCTTTCACCAGGGCCAGCACCCGCCCGACGAGGGCGGAGGTCTTGCCCGGACCCCGCCCCGGCTTCGACGAACAGCGTGGTGTCGAGGTCCTCGGTGATCCGATCGCGCGCCGCTTGATCGGGGGCCGCAGCGTTCTCGGGGGCGGTGACCTGCTCAGGCATCGGGGCGACCGCTCGGACTCGTCGTCGAGGACGGATCCTCCTCGAGTGGGTCGACGAGGTCCACGAAGGTGGCCATGGCCGGATCGGCCTGCTTGCGCTCGAACTGTCGGCGCAGCTCGGCCACTCCCATGCCGTCGGGATCGCAGAACGCGCACTCGACCCAGGGCGTCGTGCTCGATGCCGTCGGGTGAGGGGGAAAGACGCCAGCCTCGATGCCGTTCACGACGGTCCCGAGGGTCTCCCCGACGTGCGCCAGCACGGCGGGCGTGACCGAGTACCCGACTGCGCTCGAAGCCTCCCCGCGCCGAGACGAACCAGTACTCGGCCCGCACGGCCGCGTCCGGAGTGCTCCTCGGAAGAGGCGAGCGGCCTGGCCGTAGACCGGCAACTGCAGCCGTCGGCCCTGCGCATCGGGATTGTCCTCGTTCAATCCCCTGAAGTCATCGGCCTTGCCCGTCTTGTAGTCGACGACGCTGAGCGTGCCATCGCTGACCACGTCGACTCGGTCGGCTTTGCCTCGGAATTGCACGCTGCGCCCATCGGGCAGGTCGAGCGCGACGGTGCCGAGGTCTGCGCCGGGCAGCCCGAAGGCCAGCTCGGCGGCCAGAGGCCGGGTGCCGTCCTTCCGGCGGGCGTCGGAGTCCTCCCGGAGGAACCGCAGCAGGTCGGCGAGGATTCGCTTCTTGTCCTGGCGCCAGAAGATGGGCCGCCCGGTGAGACCTTGAACCTCGTACTCGTCACACACCCGCTCGCCGATCTCGACCATGCGGGCCCGATCGGACGCCGACCAGGGCTCGTTCGGGCCCGGTTGGGCGGCTGACGGGCGGTTGAGCACCTCGCCGATGAAGTCTTCGAGGACTTGGTGGACCAGCGACCCCTTGTCCCGCGGCGTGATCTGGAGCTCATCTTCGGGGTTCTCGACCTCGTCGACCCCCAGCACGTTGCGCAGGAGGTAGGCGAATGGACACGCCGCCCACCCCTCCAGCCGGGTGGCCGAGGTGACCCGCTCGGCCGGCGACGGCGGGTGGAGGCCGGCCAAGTTGCCGTCAAAGCGGGTGAAGCGGTCGCTGCGCCGGGCCGTGACCACCTCGGCTCCCGCCCCCAGAGTCGCATCTCGGGTGGCGGTCAGCACCGGGAGAGACAGCCGGGTCGACCCCTGGGCCATGAGAGCGCGCAGCCGGTGCTCCTGCTCGGTCGCGGGGAAGGCCATGTGTCGGAGGCCGGCATCGAACGAGGCCACGTGGGTGAGCCAGTCCCGCTTGGCGGCCAGGAGCTCGTCCGACCACCACCGTTCGCCGGCGATGGCGCTGGCAATCTGCAGGATCCAGCGGGAGGGGACCCGCTCGATGTTGCGGCGCAGGTCACCACGCGGGACGCACAGCACCTGGTGCGATGCGCTGGCGAGTACGGCGAGGAGGTGGCGGTGCTGGCGCTCGACGCGCTGGGAGCGGAGAGGCAGTTCGTTGCCGGTCGACGCCCGTTCGTGATCGGGGAGGAGCGAATCATCGTGGGTCGGTGAAGGGAACAACCCTTCGGCCAAGCCGAGGACCACGACCAGGTCGAGGTCGAGCCCCACTCCCATGCTGACCGATCCGACCAGCACCCCTTCGCCCATGCGCCCGACCCGACCGAGGTCCGCCTCGAGCTCGAGTTCCAACGAGCGGGCAAACACCTCGAGGTCGACCGACTCTTCGACCGCATCCAGACCGGACAGGCGATCCAAGGCCCGATCAACGCGTTCGGCCGCCTTCTGCTCGGCTACCGGCCAGGCGGCCCGGCGGCCTTCGCCGCCGAACAACGCGCGCAGATGGCGACGGGCCCAGTCGGCTCGCTGTGACCATGGCCGAGGCTCGCCGCCGGCTTGCGCGAGGTCATCGATCAGGTTCACGACGAATCCCCGTAGGGCCCGGGCCCGGTCGGCAGCCTCGCGCAGTCTCTCGGCCCGCCACGACGGAGCATCAGGATCGGACTCGGCCAGCGCCGCTTCGTCGTCTCGCTTGGTGGCGAAGGCAGCCAAGCGATCATCCCAGTCACTGCGCCCTGACACGACACCGGCGTCGCGCGACAGCCGTTCCCAGCTCGTCACGGGTACCGGTCGTCCGTCGTAGCGCAAGCGTCCGCCGGCCAGCCAGGCGAAGACGTCCTCACGCCGAAATTCGCGCTCGGGCAGAACCAGAAGGCCCAGCAACGTGCGGCCGACCACCCGAGCCGTCAACGGCATGACGGCGGCACCGTTCAGGGCGATGCCGGCCGCCGCCAACTGCTCGTGGGCCAATCGGGCGTAGGGCTCGGGGCTGGTGTGCAGAATGGCCATGCGATCGAGCGGAGTCCCCGCCCGGGACGCATCGACAATGGAGCGCACCGCCGCTCGCACCTCCTCATCGCAATCGGACACGGTCACGATCCGCGTCCGATCGAGATCGACCACGTCCATGGGGTCGTCGTCGCCGGGGTCGGTGCCAGCAGCCAGTGTCCTCGATGCGCCGTACCGAGCGGTCGACCTCGGCGTCGGCTTTTGCATCACCGGTGGTTCCGGCGAGCACCACGAGCCCACTCGTGGCCGCCACGGTGGCGAGCAGCGCACCGCCGTGGCGAGACAGCCGCTCAGGCAAATAGACGATGACGGTGCCGAGACGCTCAGCGGCGAGACGGTCGGCGCGCAGGGTGTCGGCGGCCGAATCGAGCAGGTCCTCTTCGTCGTAGAACGCCGATTCCAGCGTGGCCCGAGCCGTCCGATGGAGGCGGACAACGTCGGCGGCACGATCGCTCGTGCGAGCCAAGGCATCGAGCGCCCCCGTGGAGAGGTCCCGCAGCTCCCGATAGGTGGCAATCAAGGCCGTTTCCGTGGCGGCATGGTCGGCGACCGGGGCGAAAATCCCGGGTCGCTCGGCCAGGGCCGCTCGCAGCGCGGCGGCGATGACCGGCGTGGACACCGGCCGGCGACCAGCGGCAGCCAAACGAGTAGACCCGAGAAGCTCGGCCAGGCGGTACACGGTGACGAAGGACACGGCTGCCACGCCGATACCGCGCTGACAGACCGGACCGAGGGCGCCCGATGCCAGGAGCCGGCGGGTGGCCACTCCGACGTAGTTCGACGGGACCACGACGCTCACCGGCGCGAGCGGTTCGTCGCCCTTCGCTTGGCTGATCGCCGAGCGCAACGCCTCGGCCGCCGGTCGGCCGTAGCGCACCCACCGAATGTCGACGCTCACGGAATCGGATCGTAGGCCATCGTTGTTCGCGCTCTTCCTGGCCCGGTCACGCCCGATGATCCAATTGCCCAGTCACCCCTCGGTGATCCAATTAGAAGGACACGTCTAGAAGGGCACGTCCAACGACAAGGACAAGAGAAGGACAAGAGAAGGACAAGAGACGGTCGCGAGAGGTTCCCGAGAGCCCTACGCCCCACGCCGTCGTCCTCGCGCTGCCCACCGGGAGCTCGCCCATCCTGAACGCGAGAACTGCTCTCTACGCCCGTGACCAGGGAGAAAGAGCGGTTGACCGTCGTGGCCAGCGAGGCCGCCCTGCGGGCCGCGATCAGCCATCCCGTGGCCCGGGCCTCGGTCGGCGCGAACGGCTCTGGCCGGCCGGGCCCGAGGGCGACGCCCGAACATCTCAGAACACCGGCAGTAGCCTGACCCGGCGATGTTGCCGCTTACCTCCCGCCGTCGCGCTCGTCGCAGATCGTTCAATCGGCGGGTCTACGTCCTTGGCGGTGCGACGCTGGTGACGCTTCTCCTCATCGGCGGCCTGACCCAGGTCTCCCGCAATTCGGGGCCCTACACCGCGCAGATGGACCGATCCTTCGCCGCCCAGGTGACCGTGCTGGCCGATGCGTCGAACGTCACCGCATCGTCGGTTCGCCACTTCATGGGGACGCTGTCGACCCAGGATCGTCAGACGCTGCAGGCCGAGTTGGACGGCGCGGTGCAGCAGACGACCCAGCAGCAAACCCGGGCCGCCACCTTGGCCGTGCCGGCTCCTCCCGGCCAGACCGCACGGCACTTCGGCACCGTGTTCAGTGACCGCGCCCAGGCCATGAGCCAGATGCGGGCGGCCATCGACGGACTCTTGGGGATGCATCCCCTGGCCGTCGCCGGGGCGCTGACGAACAACGGGACCGTGGTGTCCACGCCCACGTTGCTGTCCTCCACCGAGGCGACCAACCGCATTGCCGCGGCCGGGGCCCTCCTCGCCCGATCCGACCGGAACTATGCCACCATGCGCGGTGAGCTGTCCCGATCCGCCGGGCATGTCACCGTGCCCGCGTCGACGTGGATCACCAACCGCCAGCTCTGGCAGGTCGGTGCCCTGGCCACGCAGATCGACCAGGTGGAGTCTTCGTCGACCCTGGCGGCCGCGCATCAACTCGTCCTGACCTCCGTGCGGCTTTCCCCGCCCGCGCTGCCGTCGCCCACGGGCGTCGCCACGCCGGGCGTGTCGACCCTGACGCCCACCACCAATGTGACGGTCAGCGTGGTCCTCTCCAACCTGGGTACGGCGGACGAGCCGCGGGCCACGGTGCACATCACGCTGGCGGCCCAGGTCGGTGGCCGCACCAGCGCGGTGACCCGGGTCGCCGCCGTAGGCGCCTCCCGCTCGGTCACCCTCGCCCCGGCGTTCTTCGGGGTCACGCCCGGGCAGAGCTACCAGCTCAACATCGCCATTGCCCTCCCCGCGGCCCAGACGAACACGACCGGCACCACCATCGCCGAGGTGCTGCAGGTCGCCCCGACCACGCCGCCCACCACCGTGGCCAAGTGAAGGCGGTGAGGCCGTCGACGGCCGTGTCGCCCTCGGTCCGGTCCTGGTCATAGGATCGACAACGAAACCACCCAGAAGGAATTGGAGGGGTCGCTCACGTGGCCGAGAGCATCACCATCACCGACAACAGGAACGGCGAAACCCTAGAGATCCCGATTGTCAACGGCGGAGTCTCGGCCACCGAATGGTCGAAGCTCCTTCCCGGCGTCTGGTTCTTCGATCCGGCGTTCATGTCCACGGCCGCCTGCGAAAGCGCGATCACGTATCTCGACGGCGAAGCCGGCATCCTGCGCTACCGCGGCTATCCCATTGAACAACTGGCCGAAAGCTCCACCTACCTCGAGGTGGCCTACCTGCTGCTGAACGGGGAGCTCCCGACATCGGAGCAATTCGAAGTCTGGCGTCACGACGTCACTTACCACACGTTCATCCACGAGAACGTGCGCAAGCGCTTCCTCGACGGTTTCCACTACGACGCCCACCCCATGGGGATGTTGGTGTCGGCCGTCGCCGCCCTCTCGACCTTCTACCTCGACGCCAAGGACATCTTCGATCCCGAATCCCGCGACAAGCAGATCATCCGCCTGATTGCCAAGATGCCCACCCTGGCCGCGGCCGCGCACCGCTTCAGCGTGGGGATGCCCTTCGTCTACCCCGACAATTCACTGGACTTCGCCGGCAACTTCCTCTCCATGCTGTGGAAGGTGGCCGAGCCCCGGTACGAGGCGGACCCGATCCTGGCTCGGGCCCTCGATGTCCTCTTCATCCTCCACGCCGACCATGAGCAGAACTGCTCGACCACGGCCATGCGCGTGGTCGGTTCGTCGCACTCGGATCCCTATTCGGCCACCGCCGCCGCGGCGGCGGCGCTGTACGGTCCCCGGCACGGTGGGGCCAACGAGGCCGTCATCCGCATGTTGACGGAGATCGGCAGCATCGAGAACGTGCCTGCCTTCATCGACGCGGTCAAGGCGGGGCACGGTGCGCAACGACTGCAGGGCTTCGGCCACCGGGTGTACAAGAGCTACGACCCCCGGGCCACCATCATCAAGCGGGTGGCCGACGAGGTGTTCACGGTGACCGGCAAGAACCCGCTGCTCGACATCGCCCTCAAGCTCGAGGAGATCGCGTTGAACGACGAGTACTTCACCTCCCGCAAGCTCTATCCCAATGTCGACTTCTACTCCGGCCTGATCTACCAGGCCATGGGCTTCCCCCTCGAGATGTTCCCCGTCCTCTTCGCCATTCCGCGCACGAGCGGGTGGTTGGCCCATTGGCAGGAGATGCTGGACCAGGACTCCAAGATCGCCCGGCCGCGCCAGCTCTACATCGGAGCCGAGGCGAGGGACTACACCCCCATCGCGGCCCGCTAGTCCGGGAGGACCACCCGGACGAGGCCCTCTTGGACCAGCGACACGCAGAGCTTGCCCGAACGGTCGAAGAGGAAGCCGCGGGCGAGGCCCCGGCCCTGGGCGGCGACCGGAGAGTCGGTGTCGTAGAGCAGCCATTCGTCGGCCCGGAACGGTCGATGGAACCACATGCAGTGGTCCAGGCTGGCCCCCATGAACGTGACGTCGTCCCACCGCACGTCGTGCGGGGCCAGGATGGTGTCGAAGAGCGACATATCCGAGGCGTACGCCGCCACACAGGCGTGCAGGAGAGGGTCGTCGGGGAGTGTCCCGTCGGCCCTGATCCACAGCCGCTGGTAGGGCTCGCCGACACCCTCGCGGTGCCACGGCAGGCTGCCGATGTGGCGCTGATCGATGGGATGGGGACGGTCGAACCAGTCCGCCAGTTCCGCCTTCCACGGTTCGAGGCGCTCGAAGAGCGGGGCCAGGGTCTCGGGGTCGGGCACGACGGGCATGGGGAACTGATGGTCCAGGCCCTCCTCTTGATCGTGGAAGGAGGCGGACATGTTGAAGATGGCCCGACCGTGCTGCACCGCCACCACCCGCCGGGTGGTGAAGGAGCGCCCATCGCGGATCCGGTCCACCTCGTAGAGGATGGGCACGTTGGGATCACCGGGGCGCAGGAAGTAGGCGTGCAACGAGTGCACCCGGCCGTGCTCGACCGTGCGCCCGGCCGCCATGAGGGCCTGCCCCGCCACCTGGCCACCGAAGACGCGCTGGCGCTCTTCGTGGGGTTGGATGCCGCGGAAGATATTCACCTCGATGGGCTCGAGATCCAGCAGGTTGACGAGGAACTCGAGGGAAGCGCTCATGCGCCCATGTTCGCAGGCCGGCGTCACCACCGACGCCCGGCGCGGGAACATCGTTCCCGCTACCGTGCGCCACCATGAGCACAGCACGCGACACCACCGGCGAGGAGCGCCTCGACTTCCCCGAAGGGTTCACTTGGGGCGTGGCCACGGCGGCCCATCAGATCGAGGGCGGCAACGTCAACAACGACTGGTGGGCCTGGGAGCACGATCCGGACTCGGGGACCGTGGCGTCCAGCGGCGATGCCTGCGACTCGTTCCACCGGTGGCGCGAGGACGTCGACCTGGTCGGCGACCTGGGGTTGACGGCCTACCGATTTTCGCTCGAATGGAGCCGGATCGAGCCGGCCGAAGGGGAGTTCTCCCTGGCCGCCCTGGAGCACTACCGGCGGATGTGTGCCGCCTGCCACGGACGAGGGGTGCTGCCAGTGGTCACCTTCCACCACTTCACCACGCCGCTGTGGCTGACCGGGCGCGGGGGCTGGGAGGCACCCGACGCCCCCGAATGCTTCGCTCGCTTCGTGACCAGGGCTGCGGCGTACCTGGGCGATCTCATCGGCTGGGCCTGCACCATCAACGAGCCCAACGTGGTCGGGGTGATGGGCTACTTCCAGGGCCAGTACCCGCCCGGGGTTAAGGACGACTTCTTCCGTTTCTCTGCGGTCAACGAGGCCATGGTCCGGGCCCATCGCCTGGCCGTCGAGGCCTTGCGGTCTGGGCCCGGGGACTACCCGGTCGGGCTCACCCTCTCCATGGCGGAGATCACGGCGGAAGCAGGTGGCGAGTCGCTGCGCGACGCGGCCGAGGAGGTACTGGAGAACACCTTCCTGCGGGCCACCGCCGGTGACGACTTCGTAGGGGTCCAGTGCTACACCCGCATGCACTTCGGCCCCGACGGCCAGGCGCCGAACGATCCGAGCGTGCCGGTGACGCAGATGGACGACGAACGCTGGCCCCAGGCGGTCGAGTTCTGCGTGCGACGCGCCGCCGCGATCAGTGGTCGACCGGTCGTGGTCACCGAGAACGGCATCGCCACGGCCGATGACGCCGACCGCATCGCCTTCTTGAGCGAGGCCATCGAGAGCGCGCACCGCTGCCTGACCGAGGGCATCGACCTCCGGGGCTATTTCGTCTGGAGCCTGCTCGACAACTTCGAATGGCACCTGGGCTACGGGCCGCAGTTCGGGATGGTGTCGGTGGCCCCGGGTACGTTCGAGCGCCGCCCCAAGCCGAGCGCCTACTGGTTCGGGCAGGTGGCGAGGGCCAACGGGTTGGTCACAGGGCGCCCCTAGTCGGCCCCCAGGAGACCAAATGATCCCCGGGCTAATGTTGCCTCGTGCTCGACCGGCTCCACGCTCTGAACGCCTGGTTGCACACCCACGAAGGTCGCAAGGTCTTCCGCTACTCGATGGTGTCGGTCATCTCGACGATGGTGTCGCTGGTCGTCATCGCACTGGTCTTCGGCGTCTTCCACGTCTGGTCCTCCGAGGTGAAGGCGACCGTCTTCGGCAACGCGGTCGCCACCATCCCGTCCTATTGGCTCAACCGTCGATGGGCCTGGGGCAAGTCCGGCCGATCCCACATCATGAAGGAAATCGTCCCGTTCTGGACGATGGCGGCGCTCGGCATCGCCTTTTCCATCATCGGGGCCGGGGTGGCTCATCACATCGGCGTCAAGTACGGCCTCAGCCACTCCGAATTGACGGTGGTCGTCCTCGCGGCCAACGTGATCTCCTTCGCCGTCTTCTGGGTGGCCAAGCTGGTGGTGTTCAACAAGATGTTCAAGGTTGAATTGTCGGAATTCGATGAGCACCTGAAGGCCGAGGAAGCGGTGGAAGAGGCCGTGGAGCACACCGCGATCCCCTCGGCCTCGCCCTCGGTCTCGCCGGGGCCGGGGTCCGGCGGCGCCGCTTAGTCGCGGAAATTGTTGAACTGCAGGGGGATACCGAAGTCAGCTTCCTTGCAGGCGGTGATGACAGCTTGGAGGTCATCGCGCTTCTTGCCCGTGACCCGGAGTTGATCGCCCTGGGTCTGTGACGACACCCCTTTGAGCCCCAATTCCTTGATGAATTTGTTCAGCTTCTTGGCGTGATCCTGGGAGATGCCGGCCCGAATGGCGATCTTCTGGCGGGAGGTGCCCTTGTGGGCCTCTTCGATCTTGGCGTCCTCAAAGGCCTTGAGCGAGACATGACGCTTGACCAGCTTCTCATCGAGGACCTGGTGCAGCGCCCGCAGACGATCCTCGGTCGAGGAGGCGAGCACCAGTTCCTCCTCGCTCCAGGCAACGGAGGAGTCGGTGTTCTTGAAGTCGAATCGCGTGGCTGCTTCGCGGTTGGCCTGGTCCACCGCGTTGCGCACTTCTTGCATATCGACCTCGGAGACAATGTCGAAGGTAGGCATGGGCGCCAGCGTACCGGCCTGCCGTGGGCCGCCAGGGCTCCCGGTCGGGCTATCCTCGCCCGCTGCGGGTCGGTGTCCGAGTGGCCAAAGGAAACAGGCTGTAAACCTGTCGGTTAACGCCTACGGAGGTTCGAATCCTCCCCGGCCCACGCAATGCAAGCTGCCAGGAGGTGCTGAGCCCATACTCTTGCGCGACCACCTGAGGTCGTTACAATGAGATTTCGGATTGGTTGCGGACGCCTGTGTGTCGGCATGCCCCCCCTCCGCCTACCGGCCCGTCGGCCCGGTGCGTGCGGCAAGCGAAAAGCGAGACGGACGACCAAGTGGACCAACGGATAGCCACAGCTGCAACCGCAGTCATGGACCGGGTGCAGTCACGGGCGCAGCGCTTGGGCATGGTGGCCGACGGGATGCGTCTGCGTGTCGCCCCCCGCCTGGCTCTCTCCGATCGCGTCGAATCTGAAGACGGCGCCAGGTTCGATGGGCGCGTGCTCCGCCGACCGGCGATCCTCGGCTTTCTCGCCATCTTGTCCGTGAGCATCGGGGCGTCGCTGCCCGGCTCGCCCTTCAAGCTCGAGATGGCGGGAACCTGGTTCTTCGGAGAGCCCTCGGTCTTCAACCCCGAGCAGGTCCTCCTCCTGCTCCCCGGCTTGGTGGCCGTCTACGGCGGGATGCTCCTTTTCGTCCGAGTCTGGTACGGCCTGTTCCAGACCCTGCGCCACCGCCCCGGTGTCCCGATCCGCCCGTTGGCCTGGATGCTGGCGGCCTGGATCGTCCCCCTCCTCATGGTGGCGCCGCTCTTCAGCCGCGACGTTTTCTCCTACGCCGCCCAGGGCGAGATGATGAGCCACCACATCAATCCCTACCTCTACGGCCCCGGGACCATTGGCTCGGGCCAATTCGTGAACCCGGTCGATGCCCTGTGGAAGAACACTCCAGCTCCGTACGGTCCGCTGTTCTTGATGGTGGACGGCTGGTTCGCCTCGGCCAGTGGGCACAACGCCATGGTCACCGTGCTCTTCCTGCGCCTGCTCTCGGTGGTGGGCGTGGGCCTCATCGCCTACTGCATCCCCAAGCTGGCCCAGGCCTACGGACGCGACCCGGCCTCGGCCTTCGTGCTGGCCGTGCTCAACCCCCTGACCCTGCTGGCACTCATTGGCGGGGTGCACAACGACGCCATCATGGTCGGGTTGCTGGTCGCCGGCATCACGGCGGCCAAGCTCAAACACCCGGTGTGGGGCGTCATCCTGTGCACCATGGCGGCGGCCATCAAGGTGCCGGCGGCCATGGGCATCATCTACGTCGCCTGGGGCTGGACCGGGTCCGGCGTGACCTGGCAGGAGCGGGTGCGGCCCCTGGTCAAGGCGGCGCTGATCGCCCTGGCGGTGATGACGGTGTTCTCCCTGATCTCCGGCCTCGGCTACGGCTGGATCGCCAACTTGGGCACTCCGGGCACCGTGCGCTCCTGGATGGCCCCGGCCACCGCCGTCGGCCTGGTGATCAGCGGGGGCCTCCATGTGCTGGGCGTCGGCGTCGGCCTCGGCGGTGTCCTCACCGTCACCCGGCTGCTCGGGCTCCTGTCGGCCGTCGGCGTCGCCGTCTACTGCCTCAAACACAGTCAACGGCTGGGCATCTTGAACGCGCTGGGGATCTCCTTGTTGATGTTCGTCCTACTCGGACCGGTGGTGCAGCCCTGGTACCTGACCTGGGGCATCATCTTGATGGCGCCCGTCGTCACCGGGCGGATGCTGACCCTGGTGTTGGCGCTTTCCGTCGTGGCGCCCTTCATCGGGCTCACCGGCGGCGCGTCGCTGCTGCATCAGCTGGTGCTCACCAACCCGGCCAGCATGGTGGCGGCCGTCGTGGTCCTGTGGGGCGTCGCCATGTTCCCGCTGGGCAAGTGGACCACCTCATGGCGCATGATCGACACCTCCCTGGTGCCTCCGAGCGCCCGGCTGGCCTCGAGCCAACCCTCCAGCCCGGGCTGATAGTCCGGGCTGACCTACCAGTCCGTAGTCTTGGGCTGATCTACAAAACGCGCTGGAGTTCGACCACGTCCAGCCATTGGCGGTGCTTGCGGCCCACTTCGCGTTCCACGCCCACCAACTCGAATCCGGCGGCGCGGTGGAGCCCGATCGACGTCTCGTTGTGACCGGCGATTCGAGCGATGAGCGAGTGGAACCCGTGCCGCCGGGCCAGGGTCAGGAGCTCATCGAGGAGGGCACGACCGATGCCCTTGCCGCGGTGGTCGCGGTCGACGTAGAGCGAGTTCTCGGCCGTGGCGGCATAGCCCGGGCGCTCGCGGTAGACCGAGAGGGACCCGAAACCGAGCACGATCTCGCCGTCGGCGCCCACGTGGCCCCGAGTGACCCCCGCCCCCTCGACCGCCACGATGGCCGGGTGCACGCCCCGGTGCTCGTCCAGCCAGGACGCCTGTTCGTCCGCCGTCCGCGGCACCATGTCGAACGTGTTGGTGCTGCCGAGTACCTCCACGTTGTAGATCGCCCTGATGGCGTCGGCGTCACCAGGGGCGGCCAAGCGCGTACGCACGGGCGGATGCACAGGCGGATGGTACCGTCGCCGTGACGTTTCGCCGATGCCGGTCGGCGTCGTTGGCCTGGCTCTGGCTATCATTGACGGTTCGCGGCTCAACGGTCGTGGTGCCTCCTTAGCTCAGTCGGTAGAGCACAGCCATGGTAAGGCTGGGGTCGTCAGTTCAATTCTGACAGGAGGCTCGCCCTTGGCGGCGTAGCTCAGTTGGTCAGAGCACACGGCTCATAATCGTGTTGTCGCGGGTTCGAGTCCCGCCGCCGCTACCAGGCCGGGGCGGTCTCCCGGGCAGTGAGAAAGAAGGATCGAGCATGGCGAAGAACGAGAAAAGGGTGCAGGTCACGCTGGCGTGCGAGGTCTGCAAGCGACGGAACTACATCACCACCAAGAACAAGCTGAACGATCGCGAGCGGATCGAGATGAAGAAGTTCTGCCGGTGGGATCGCCAGCATACGGTGCACAAGGAGACCCGCTGAGCCATCTTCGCCCGGCCGGTGCTACTCTGGCGGGTCGTTCCCCAGGTCAGGGGGGAGAACCTTCCGCCACCGACACAGATGGCCACCCACCGAGGGCAGTAGCTCAACTGGTAGAGCACCGGTCTCCAAAACCGGCGGTTGGGGGTTCGAGTCCCTCCTGCCCTGCTCGCAGCCCGCAAAACGCTGTGACCGACTATCAATGATGTGAGGCAGAACCCGTGAACCGCGAAACCAAGCGCATGATGCAGCGACAGGGCCAGACGGAGGCCGATGGGTCCCCGGCCACTCGGCGCGCGCCCGCGGGCAAGCAGGCCGCCGGATCGCGGGCGCAAAAAGGGCCGTCGGGCCGCAAGCGGACGACACCCCTGCAGTTCAGCCGCGAGGTCCGGGACGAGATGCGCCTGGTGCAATGGCCCTCCCGAACCGAGCTCATCAACTACACCTCGGTGGTGCTGACCACCCTGATCATCATGATCACCCTCATTTTCTTCTTGAACTTGGCGTTCGGGAAGCTCATCACCCTCATGTTCACCAAATAGTCAGGTGGCCGAGATGACTGACACTGACGCGGAGGATGCAGCTGTGACCAGCGAAGAGACCGTCGAGAGCTCGACCGGCCCCGGCGAGCCGGACCTGGTGCTCGACGCCACGGCCGAGCCGGTCGAGCCGGACGCCCCGGCGGAGACCGAGCTCGGTGGCTGGGCGCTCGAGGAGGAGGTCATCCCCGTCGAGAGCCCCTACGACCGCCCCGGTCGCTGGTACGTCGTGCACACGTATTCTGGCTACGAGAACAAGGTGCGCTCCAACATGGGCAACGTGGTGGCTTCGCGGGGAATCGAGGACCGGGTCTTCGAGGTGGTCATTCCGATGGAGGACGTCGTCGAATTCAAGGGCGGCAAGAAGGTCACCGTCCAGAAGAAGGTGTTCCCCGGGTATCTGCTGGTCCGTTGCGACCTCGACGATGACACCTGGGGGGCCATTCGCAACACCCCGGGCGTGACCGGGTTCGTCGGGCCGGGGACGAAGCCGACGCCACTCTCGAGGCGTGAGGTGGAGAACATCTTGCAGGTCAAGGCCGAGGGCGCCGACGCACCGACCAAGCGCAGCCGGCCCCGTCTGGAGTACGAGGTCGACGAGACGGTACGGGTGAAGGAAGGCCCGTTCGCCGACTTCTCCGGCCAGATCGCCGAGATCAACGAGGACCAGCTCAAGTTGAAGGTGCTGGTCAACATCTTCGGACGGGAGACTCCGGTGGAGCTCGAATTCAGTCAAGTCGCCAAGCTGTAGAGCAAGGCATCAGGAAGAAGAAGGAGACAAGAGACGATGGCACCCAAGAAGCGTGTCCTCGCCGTGGTGAAGATCCAGCTGGAAGCCGGATCGGCCACCCCCGCCCCCCCGGTGGGTACGGCGCTCGGACCCCACGGGGTCCAGACAATGGAATTCTGCAAGCAGTACAACGCGGCGACGGAGTCCATGCGTGGTTCGGTCATTCCGGTCGACATCACCATTTACGAGGACCGCTCGTTCAGCTTCGTGCTCAAGACCTCGCCGACGCCGGTTCTTCTGCGGACCGCCGCCGGGTTGGCCAAGGGCTCGGCGACATCGGGACGTGAGCAGGTCGGGACGATTACCGACGCCCAACTGGCCGAGATCGCCAACGTGAAGCTCAAGGACCTCAACACCGACGACCTCGAGGCAGCGAAGAAGCAGGTCGCCGGAACCGCTCGATCCATGGGGATCACGGTCGCCGGCTGAGCGGCCCCACACGAACGCGACAGGAGACAGACGATGGCCCAGCACGGAAAGAAATACCGGGACGCCTTGGGGAAGGTCGATCGCGAGGCGCTCTACGGCGTGGCCGAGGCGGTTGACCTCGTCAAAGGGTTGTCCCGGACCACCTTTGACGAGACGGTCGAGCTGGCCTTCCGCCTGGGCGTGGACCCTCGCAAGGCCGATCAGATCGTGCGTGGCACACTGTCGCTGCCCTCGGGCACCGGGCGGACCGAGCGGGTGGCCGTGTTCGCGTCGGGCGAGCAGGCGGCAGAGGCGCGAGCCGCCGGCGCCGACGTGGTGGGGGCCGACGACCTGGTGGCCCGGGTCAACGGAGGCTTCCTGGACTTCGACGTGGCCATTGCCACGCCCGAACTCATGGGCCAGGTGGGAGCGCTCGGGCGTGTCCTCGGCCCCCGAGGCCTGATGCCCAACCCCAAGACGGGCACCGTCACCATGGAGGTGGGCAAGGCCGTCACCGAATTCAAGGGCGGCCGCGTCGAGTACCGGACCGACAAGGTCGGCAATGTGCATATCCGGGTGGGCAAGGCATCGTTCACCCGCGAGCAGCTGGTGGCCAATGTGCACGCCGTCGTGGAAGAGATCCAGCGGGCCAAGCCGGCCTCGGCCAAGGGTCGCTACATGTTGTCGGTGACCGTGTCGACCTCCATGGGCCCCGGCGTGCACATCGACCCGGCCCGGGCCCGCTTGGTGGACGAGGAGCTGGCCGCCACCGCCTGATCGGTCGGACACCCGCCGATCGCCGTACTACGCTGCACCCCACAGCTCACCGCTCCGGCGGACGAGCACTGAACCAAGACGCCACAGACCTCCGGTGCACCCTCGGGTGCGGAAGGGGCCCGGACGGGCCCGCCTGACGAGGCGACTCACGCGAGCACCGGCCACCATGGCGGTGAGCGCTTCGTCGCACATCGGAGATCCTGACCCGTCGCCGGGCGGTTGATCCCGGTGGAGGACGACAGAGACCCATGCCGAACGCAGCCAGGACACACAAGGCCCTCGTGGTCGACGAGGTACGGGCGCGCATCAACGGGGCCACCGCGTCGATCGTGAGCGAGTATCGAGGATTGACGGTTGCCGAACTGGCCGAGCTCCGCCACGCCCTGGCCGCCGTGGGCGGCGACTACAAGATCTTCAAGAACACCCTGGTCAAGCGGGCCATTGACGGTGGGGAGTACCAGCCGCTGGCCGACTACCTCAGTGGTCCCACGGCCCTGACCTTCGTCGACGGCGACGTCAGCGCGGTGGCCAAGGCCCTGCGGGACTTCTCCCGGGGCAATCCCCTCCTGGTCATCAAGGGTGGGCTGGCCGACGGCTCGCTGCTCACCTCCTCCGACCTGGCTGCCCTGGCCGAGCTGCCTCCCCGGGACGTGCTGTTGGCCCGACTGGCCGGAGCCCTGGCCGCCCCCATGCAGCAGATGGCCGGCCTCCTCCAGGCCCTCCCTCGCAACCTGGCCTACGGCTTCTCGGCCTTGATCGAGCAGCGTGAGGCCGGTGGCGAGAAGCTCCCCGGAGGCTGAGGCCGAAGCCGAGGCTCCGGCCGAGCCAGAAGCAGCGGCTGAAGCAGCGGCGGCGGCCGAAGCCGCCACGGAACCAGCGGCGACAGCAGCCGAAGCCGAACCAGCGGCCGAGGCAGAAGCGCCTGCAGAAGCCGAACCATCAGCCGAAGCGCCCGCTGACGCCGAAACTTCCGAATAGCCAGCAACACGATCGACCAGACAAGACCGAAGGAAAGAAAGGAAGGCCATTCAGATGGCAGGGACCCTGACAAAGGACCAGATCCTCGATGGGATCGCCGAGCTCTCGGTGATCCAGTTGAGCGAGCTGTTGAAGGATTTTGAGGAGCGCTTCGGCGTGACGGCCGCGGCACCGGTTGCCGTTGCTGCAGCGGCACCCGTCGCAGGCGGAGACGCCGGAGCTGGCGCCGAGGAGGAGAAGTCGGAGTTCGACGTCGTCCTGACCGGCGCCGGCGACAAGAAGATCCAGGTGATCAAGGAAGTCCGGGCCCTGACCAGCCTGGGGCTGAAGGAAGCCAAGGACCTGGTCGAGAGCGCGGCGGATGCCCCGGCGCCGGTCCTCGAGAAGGTCAACAAGGACGACGCCGACAAGGCCAAGGCCGCCCTCGAGGCGGCGGGGGCCACGGTCGAGGTCAAGTAGTCCGAGGCTCCGGCCGGGCCCCATGCCCGGTCCGGAGCCCAGGGTCCTTGACGTCCGGGATGGCTGCTTCTAGCGTTGCAGCCACCTCCGAGCGTCGGCTCGTGCGGCTTCTGCGGCCTAGGGGTTGTGTTCAGGCACGCCCGTGGTTAAGATGCAGGGTTGCCGTGCGCCCTTGTGTTGGTTGTCCCCGTAATTCCGCGGCGATAACACGCGCCCTGGCAGCCCAAAGACCCTGATCAGGTCCGTAATTAGCCCACCCGTCTAGCAGAGCAGTACCGCACCCACCCGCCGCAATCCCACCTGGGAGGAGTTGACCGTTGCCCTCACGGTCCCGCAGTCCCGAACGTGTTTCATTCGCCAACATCAATGAGGCTTTGCAGCTTCCAGATCTGATCGCCATCCAGCGCGACTCATTTCAATGGTTCCTCGACAAAGGATTGGCCGAGGCCTATCACGACATCAGCCCGATTGAGGACTTCACCGGTCAGCTGAGCCTCGAGCTCGAGTTCGACCCGAAAGACCCCGACCTGCGCCCGCCACCGAAGTTCTCGGTGGAAGAGTGCAAGGAAAAGGACATGACGTACGCCGCTCCGGTGTTCGTCCGGGCCCGCTTCCTCAACGCCACCACGGGTGAGATCAAGGAACAGACGGTCTTCATGGGCGACTTCCCGATGATGACCAACCGCGGCACGTTCATCGTCAACGGGACCGAGCGGGTCGTGGTGAGTCAGCTCGTCCGTTCGCCGGGCGTCATCTTCCAGCCCGGACGCGACGCCAAGACGGTCTTCACCGGCACCATCCACCCCTACCGGGGTGAGTGGATCGAGCTCGACATCGAGGCCAAGCCCGGCAAGGACGTGACCGCCGGTTGCCGCGTCGCCCGCAAGCGCCGCCTGTCCCTCTTCGTCCTGCTGCGAGCCCTGGGCTACGGCGACGAGGCCTTCCTGGATCGATTCGTCCGCCACTTCGACTTCCTCGAGGGGCAATGGGAGAAGGAGCGGAACCTCGCCCCCACCCGGGAGGAAGCCCTACTCGAGATCTACAAGCGCGCCCGTCCCGGCGAGCCCCTCTCGGCCGAGGCCGCCCGGGTGTACTTCGAGAATGCCTTCTTCAACCCCAAGCGCTACGACCTGACCCGGGTCGGGCGTTACAAGTTGAACCGCAAGCTCGGACCGGAAATCGACCGCCTCTCGGATCTGTTCGGCGTCGAGATCGAGAAGCCCGCCCCCAACCAGAGCGTGCTCAGCCCGTCCGAGATCCTGGCCTCGGCCACCTACATGCTCCACCTGGCCCTGCACATGGCCGACGGGGAGTCCACCTACCGCATCGACGACCAGGACCACTTCGCCAACCGCCGGATCCGTTCGGTCGGAGAATTGATCCAGAACCAGGTCCGGGTCGGGCTCTCCCGGATGGAGCGGGTCGTGCGCGAGCGCATGACCACCCAGGACGTCGAGGCCATCACGCCCCAGACCCTCATCAACATCCGTCCGGTGGTCGCTGCCGTCAAGGAATTCTTCGGCACCAGCCAGCTGAGCCAGTTCATGGACCAGAACAACCCGCTGTCGGGCCTGGCGCACAAGCGCCGCCTCTCGGCCCTCGGACCGGGCGGTCTGTCCCGTGAGCGCGCCGGCTTCGAGGTGCGCGACGTCCACACGTCCCACTACGGCCGCATGTGCCCGATCGAGACCCCCGAGGGCCCGAACATCGGTCTGATCGGTGCCCTGGCCACCTACGCCCGGGTCAACGAGTACGGCTTCATCGAGACGCCCTACCGCACCGTGGTCGACGGGAAGGTGACCGCCGAGGTCAGCTACCTGGCGGCCGACGAGGAGGAGGAGCACGTCATCGCCCAGGCCAACGCGGCCGTGGACGACCGGGGCAACCTGAGCGAGGATCGCGTGCTCGTGCGACGGGGCCCACAGGGCACCGGCGTGCGCATGGGCGCGGTCAACACCTCCTACGGCACGACCAGTGAGATCGACTTCGTCCCACCCTCAGAGGTCGACCTGATGGACGTCTCCCCGAAGCAGATCGTGTCGGTCTCGACCGCTCTGATCCCCTTCGTCGAGCACGACGACGCCAACCGTGCCCTCATGGGCGCCAACATGCAGAAGCAAGCGGTGCCCCTGGTGGTGCCCGAAGCTCCCTACATCGGCACCGGCGTCGAAGCCCGCGCCGCCCGCGACGCCGGTGATGTGCTGATCGCCGAAGGCGAGGGCACCGTCACCGAGATCAGCGGCGACACCGTCACGGTCGAATACCGGGCCGGCCAGAAAGACCGCCTCGGCACAACGCTGGGACGCAAGGCCTACCGCCTGTCCAAGTTCCGCCGCTCCAACCAGAACACCTGCATCAACCACCGCACCCTGGTGGAAGAGGGGCAGAAAGTGGTCGCCGGCGATCTCATTGCCGACGGCCCTTCCACCCACAACGGCGAGCTGGCGCTGGGCAAGAACCTCCTCGTGGCCTTCATGCCGTGGGAGGGCTACAACTACGAGGACGCCATCATCCTCTCCGAGCGCCTCGTGCGCGACGACGTGCTGACCTCCATCCACATCGAAGAGCACGAAGTCGACGCCCGTGACACCAAGCTCGGAGCCGAGGAGATCACCCGGGACATCCCCAACCTCTCCGAGGAGATCCTGGCCGACCTCGACGACCGCGGCATCATCCGCGTCGGCGCCGAGGTGGCGCCCGGTGACGTCCTGGTCGGCAAGGTGACTCCCAAGGGTGAGACCGAGCAGACGCCCGAAGAGCGGTTGCTGCGGGCCATCTTCGGTGAGAAGGCCCGCGAGGTGCGCGACACCAGCCTCAAGGTGCCCCACGGTGAGTACGGCAAGGTGATCGATGTCCGCGTCTTCTCCCGGGAGGAGTCGCACGAGTTGCCCCCCGGGGTCAACCAGCTGGTGCGGGTCTATGTGGCCCAGAAGCGCAAGATCTCCGAGGGCGACAAGCTGGCCGGACGACACGGCAACAAGGGCGTCATCTCGAAGATCCTCCCGGTCGAGGACATGCCCTTCATGTCCGATGGAACGCCCGTCGACATCATCTTGAACCCGCTGGGCGTGCCCAGCCGGATGAACGTGGGCCAGGTGCTCGAGTCACACCTGGGCTACGCCGCCCGCCACGGCTGGGAAGGCGTCACGGTCAACGACGAGGTGGGGACCAGCGCCAAGGGCGATGGTGCGGTGCGCAAGACGCGCCCCCGCACCGAGCCGGCCGCCTGGGTGGCCACGCCCGTCTTCGACGGCGCCCACTGGGACGAGATCGACGATGCCGGGAAGCACCCGACGATCCAAAAGATCTTCGGGACCCTGAATTCGGACTCGGCCAACGGCGACGTCCAGATGCAGTCGGATGGGAAGGTCACGCTCTTCAACGGCCGGACCGGCGATGTCTACGACAACCCGATCTCCGTCGGCTTCGTCTACATCCTGAAACTGGCCCACCTGGTGGACGACAAGATCCACGCCCGCTCGACCGGCCCGTACTCCATGATCACCCAGCAGCCGCTGGGCGGGAAGGCGCAGTTCGGTGGCCAGCGTTTCGGCGAGATGGAAGTGTGGGCGCTCGAAGCCTTCGGTGCGGCCTACGCGCTGCAGGAGCTGCTCACCATCAAGTCGGACGACGTCCTGGGCCGGGTCAAGGTCTATGAGGCCATCGTCAAGGGCGAGAACATTCCCGAACCGGGAATTCCCGAGAGCTTCAAGGTGCTGATCAAGGAAATGCAGTCTCTCTGCCTGGACGTCGAAGTGCTGGCCGTCGACGGCCGTGAAATCGAAATGCACGAACTCGATGAGGACGTGTTCCGGACGGCGGAGGAACTCGGTATCGACATCAGTCGAAACGAGCGTGGTTCTGATGAAGAGGATGAGCGGCGTGCCGCAGAGAGGAGCTTCTCCTAATGGCTCTCGACGTGAATACCTTCGATCAGCTTCGGATCGGCCTGGCCACCGGCGACTCCATCCGGGGTTGGTCCAACGGCGAGGTCAAGAAGCCCGAGACCATCAACTACCGGACGCTCCGCCCCGAGAAGGACGGCCTGTTCTGCGAGAAGATCTTCGGTCCGACCAAGGACTGGGAGTGCTACTGCGGGAAGTACAAGCGGGTGCGCTTCAAGGGCATCATCTGCGAGCGCTGCGGCGTCGAGGTCACCCGGTCCAAGGTCCGCCGTGACCGCATGGGCCACATCGAGCTGGCCGCGCCCGTCGTGCACATCTGGTACCTGCGGGGGACCCGCAGTTGGCTGGCCTACCTGCTCATGGGCACCGAGCCCAGGGAAGAGCTCAAGGCCAAGCAGCTGGAGAAGGTCATCTACTTCGCCGCCAACCTGGTCACCTGGGTCGACGACGACAAGCGCCACCAGGACCTGCCCACGCTCGAAGCCGAGATGGCCGAGGAGATCAGCGACATCGAGAAGCGGCGCGACCTCGACATCGACCGTCGTTTCAAGGCGCTCGAGGAGGACCTGAAGCAGCTCGAGACCGACAAGGCCAAGGACGCCGAGATCAAGGCGCGCCAGCGGGTGGTCGAAAAGGAGATCGCCTCGGTTCGCGAGCGGGCCCAGGACGACGCCGAGATCGCCCAGCGGTCGCTCGACGAGTTCCGCAACCTGCACGGCCGCAAGATCATCGAAGACGAGATGCTGTGGCGCGAGCTGCGCCTGCGCTACGACGAGTACTTCGAAGGCGGCATGGGGGCCGAGTACATCCTCAAGTTGATCGACCGCATCGACCTCGACGCGGAAGAGATCAAGCTGCGCGACATGATCGACGCCAAGGACGGCCGTCGTCCCCTGTCGGCCCAGCGGCGCCAGAAGACCATCAAGCGGCTGAAGATCGTCACGGCCTTCAACCGCCGCGACGACCACGGCCGCCGGATCAACGACCCCCGGGCCATGATCCTCGAGGCCGTCCCGGTCATCCCCCCCGACCTGCGCCCCATGGTGCAGCTCGACGGTGGTCGGTTCGCCACCTCTGACCTCAATGACCTCTACCGCCGGGTCATCAACCGCAACAACCGGCTGAAGCGCCTACTGGACCTCGGCGCGCCCGAGATCATCATCAACAACGAGAAGCGGATGCTCCAAGAGGCCGTCGACGCCCTCTTCGACAACGGACGTCGTGGCCGTCCGGTGACCGGTCCGGGCAACCGCCCGCTCAAGTCGCTCTCCGACATGTTGAAGGGGAAGCAGGGCCGGTTCCGTCAGAACCTGCTGGGCAAGCGAGTCGACTACTCGGGCCGTTCGGTCATCGTGATCGGGCCGAACCTCAAGCTGCACCAGTGCGGCCTGCCCAAGTTGATGGCGCTCGAGCTCTTCAAGCCCTTCGTCATGAAGCGGTTGGTCGACGCCGAGCTGGCCCAGAACATCAAGTCGGCCAAGCGCATGGTCGAGCGGCGCCGTCCCCAGGTGTGGGACGTCCTCGAAGGCGTGATCCGTGAGCACCCGGTGTTGTTGAACCGTGCGCCCACGCTCCACCGTCTGGGCATCCAGGCCTTCGAGCCGGTCCTGGTCGAAGGCAAGGCCATCCAGGTCCATCCCCTGGTCTGCACGGCGTTCAACGCCGACTTCGACGGCGACCAGATGGCCGTCCACCTCCCCCTGTCGGCGGAGGCCCAGGCCGAGGCGCGCGTCCTCATGCTGTCGGCCAACAACATCCTGTCCCCGGCCACCGGTCGTCCCATCACGGTGCCGACCCAGGACATGGTGTTCGGCGCCTACTACCTCACCTTGCTGGTGGAGGGTGGCAAGGGCGGGGGCCGTGCCTTCCGGCACATCCACGAGGTCGAAGCCGCCTTCGATGCCGGCGACCTCGATCTGCAGGTCCCGATCGTGCTGCGTCCGGGGCTTCACTCCACCCTGGCCGGGCGACTGGCTGCGGCCGGCGTGACCGCGGCCGAGGGCGAGGCGCTGACGTTCACCACGACGGCCGGACGCCTCTTCTTCAACGAGGCGCTCCCGGTGGGCTTCGCCTACGTCAACGAGGTGGTGGGCAAGAAGCACATCCCGATCGGCACCATCGTCGAGGAACTGGCCGCCAGCTACCCCAAGCACATCGTGGCCGCCAGCCTGGACCGCATCAAGGCACTGGGCTTCCGCTTCGCCGCCCAGTCCGGGTTGACCATCTCCATCAACGACGTCCAGACCCCGCCGGACAAGCAGGCCATCCTCGACCGCTACGAGAAGGAAGCGGAGAAGGCCGAGACCCAGTTCAAGCGGGGCATCATCACCGACGACGAGCGCCGCCAGAAGGAAATTGAGATCTGGACCTCGGCCAACTCCGAAGTGGGACGGGCCATGGAGTCGCAGTTGGCCACCATTGCCTTCAACCCGTTGGACATGATGGTGGACTCGGGTGCCCGGGGTAACTCCCAGCAGATCCGACAGATCGCCGGCATGAAGGGATTGGTGTCCAATCCCCGCGGCGAGATGATCCCCCGACCCATCAAGTCGTCGTTCCGTGAGGGCCTGTCGGTGCTGGAGTACTTCATCTCCACCCACGGCGCCCGCAAGGGTCTGGCCGACACCGCCCTGCGGACAGCCGACTCGGGCTACCTGACCCGGCGACTGGTCGACGTGGCCCAGGAGCTCATCATCCGGATCGACGACTGTGGTTCGACCCGCGGCATCTGGATCGAGGGCGTCGCACCCGATGGCCCCGGCCACCGCAACTACCTCGAGACGCGCGCCTTCGGACGCCTGCTGACCGAACCGGTCACCCTGGTCGACGGCACCACTTTCGATGCCGGCACGCTGCTGGACGACGTGAACATCGCCCAGATCCGCGACGACCCCAAGATCGACCGCATCCGGACCCGCTCGGTGCTGACCTGCGAGTCACCGCACGGGGTGTGCGCGTCGTGCTACGGACTGTCGCTGGCCACCGGCATCATGATCGAGCTCGGTGAAGCGGTGGGTGTCATTGCCGCCCAGTCGATCGGTGAGCCGGGCACGCAGCTGACGATGCGTACCTTCCACACCGGTGGTGTGGTCGGAGAGGACATCACGCACGGCCTGCCCCGAGTGGTCGAGCTGTTCGAGGCTCGCACCCCCAAGGGTGCTGCGGTGTTGGCCCATCACGGTGGTGTCGTCCGTATCGCCGACGACGAGACCGGTCGCCACGTCACCGTGGTCGCCGACGACGGCGAGGAAGTCTCGACCATCGTGGCCCCGCGGGCCCACCTCGAGGTCGTCGACGGCCAGGAGGTGTCGGCGGGCGACGCCCTGGTCGAAGGCCCCAAGGACCCCAAGGAGCTCCTCGAGGTCAAGGGCATCCGGGAGACCCAGCAGTACCTGGTCGAAGAAGTGCAGAAGGTGTACCGCGACCAGGGAGTGTCGATTCACGACAAGCACATCGAGCTGATCGTGCGCCAGATGCTCCGACGGGTGCTGGTGGCCGAGCCGGGGGACGCACCGTTCCTGCCCGGTGAGCGCGTCGACAATCAGATCTACGCCGAGGTCAACCGCACGCTGGTCGAGGAGGGACAAGTTCCCGCCGAGGGCCGCCCCGAATTGATGGGGATCACCAAGGCCTCGCTGGCCACCGAGAGCTGGCTGTCCGCCGCCTCCTTCCAGGAGACGACGCGGGTGCTGACCGAGGCGGCCATCGAGGGCAAGAGCGACCAGCTCTTCGGCCTCAAGGAGAACATCATCATCGGCAAGCTCATCCCGGCCGGGTCGGGCATGGAGCACTACCGCCACATCAAGCTGGAGATGCCCGACGCCGAGGCCATGCCGTTCTGGGCGCTCGGCTCCGGCGATTCGGACACCGAGGACCTGGCGGCCTGGCTGCGTGACATGAGCGGGGAGAGCGTGGGCGACGACCCGTTCGACCCGTCCATCGACGCCAGCTGGCTCGGCGCCACCCCGACGGCCGAGGATGCGTTCGGCAATCCGGTGGTCGAGACCACCACCGACCCGCCCGAAGGCGCGGCCGAGGCGGGGGCCTAACCCTCTGCTCTGCCATCCATGCGGGCCCGTCCATCGAGGCGTGCCCGCATGGATGTGGGTCCGGATGTTGTCGGCCGAGCGCGGCGGGACGTAGCCTGGTGGGTCACTCTTGGGAGGGAGGGGTCCGATGAGCGCACCCGAAGCCGTGGCTGGCCCCGAAGCGGGGGCAGCACCGCGGGCATCGGGCGCCTACCGGCTCTCGCACCTTCGTGCACTCGAGGCGCAAGCCATCCACATCTTCCGGGAGGTGGCGGCCGAGTTCGCACGGCCGGTCCTGCTCTTCTCGGGTGGCAAGGACTCCGCCGTGATGCTCCATGTGGCCAAGAAGGCCTTCTGGCCCGGTCCGATCCCCTTCCCGGTCCTGCACATCGACACCGGGAGGAACTTCGCCGAGGTGTTGGAGTTCAGGGACCGGCACGTGGCCGATCTGGGGGTCAAGTTGCTGGTGGCCAGCGTCCAGGAGGACATCGACGCCGGCCGCACCACCGAGGCGCCCGGGACGCAGGCCACCCGCAATCGCCTCCAGACGCCGACCCTCCTGCGGGCCATCGCCGACGGGAAGTTCGATGCGGTCTTCGGCGGGGCCCGCCGGGACGAGGAGAAGGCGCGGGCCAAGGAACGGATCTTCAGCTTCCGCGACGAGTTCGGCCAGTGGGACCCCAAGAAACAGCGACCCGAACTGTGGAACCTCTACAACGGGCGACATCATGCGGGCGAGCACATCCGGGTCTTCCCCCTCTCGAACTGGACCGAGCTCGATGTGTGGCAGTACATCGCCGCCGAGAGCATCGAGGTCCCGTCCATCTACTTCTCCCACCGCCGCCCCGTGTTCCAGCGTGACGCCATGCTCATGGCGGTCACCGAACACCTCTCGCCCCGGGCGGGCGAGGAGATCTTCGAGGCGTTGGTGCGCTTTCGCACGGTCGGTGATGCCGACTGCACCGGGTGCGTCGAATCGACCGCGCGACTCGGTGGCCGCCATCATCAACGAAGTGGCGGTGACCAGGCTGACCGAGCGTGGCGCCACCCGAGCCGACGATCGGATCTCAGAGGCCGGGATGGAAGATCGCAAGCGCGAGGGGTACTTCTAACGTGGCCGAACTGCTCCGCCTGGCCACCGCCGGCTCGGTCGACGACGGCAAATCGACCCTCATCGGCCGTCTGCTCTACGACGCCAAGGCCATCTTCGAGGACCAGCTCGAAGCCATCCGGCTGACCAGCGAGCAGCGGGGCAATCCCGAGACCGACCTGGCGCTCCTGACCGACGGGCTGCGGGCCGAGCGCGAGCAGGGCATCACCATCGATGTGGCCTACCGCTATTTCGCCACGCCCAAGCGCCGGTTCATCATCGCCGACACCCCGGGGCACACCGAGTACACCCGCAACATGGTCACCGGAGCCTCCAGCGCGCACCTGGCCCTGATCCTGATCGACGCCCGCAACGGCGTGGTCGAGCAGACCCGTCGTCACGCCTTCCTCTCCTCCATGTTGGGCATCCCGCACATGGTGGTGTGCGTCAACAAGATGGATCTGGTCGACTGGGACGAGCCCCGCTTCGAAGCGATCAAGGCCGACTTCATGGAGTTCGCCGCCCGCCTCAGCGTCCGCGACATTTCGTTCATCCCCGTGTCCGCACTCAAGGGCGACAACGTGGTGCACCGTTCCGAGAATCTGTGGTGGTACGACGGCTCCCCGCTGCTGTCGCATCTCGAATCGGTCTACATCGGCAGCGACGAGAACCTCATCGACCCCCGCTTCCCGGTCCAGTACGTGATCCGTCCGCAAAATGCGGAGAACCCGGATTTTCGGGGCTACGCCGGCACGGTGGCCAGCGGTGTGCTGCGCCCGGGCGACGAGGTCCTGGTCCTGCCGTCGGGCACGACCACGCACATCGCGTCGATCGCCACGGCCGACGGCGAGGTGACCGAAGCGTTCCCGCCCATGGCCGTGGTCATCACCCTCGAGGACGACGTGGCGGTGTCGCGGGGCGACGTGCTCTGCCGTCCGAACAACCGGCCGAACGTCACGACCGACCTCGAGGCCACGGTGTGCTGGATGGACGAGCGATCGAGCTTGAACGTCGGCGGTTCCTACCTGGTCAAGCACACCACCCGGACGGTCCGGGCCCTGGTCGAGAGCCTGCAGTACCGACTCGAGATCAACGGTCTGCACCGGGACGACGCCGCCGAGACCCTCGCCCTCAACGAAGTCGGACGGATCCGCCTCCGTTGCACCGAACCCCTCTCGGTCGACGACTACGGCACGAACCGATCGACCGGGAGCTTCATCCTGATCGACCCGGTGACCAACGGGACGGTCGGGGCCGGCGTGATCCGCGTCATCGCCGCCACACACGCCAGCCCCAACGTGGTGCTCCAGGTGGGCAAGCTCACCCGGGACCGCCGCTACGCCGCGCTCGGCACGGCCGGGGCCACGGTCCTCCTCACCGGGCTCTCGGGCTCGGGGAAGTCGACCATCGCCGCCGCCGTGGAAGAGGAGCTGGTCAACCGGGGCCAGCCGGCGTTCATGCTCGACGGCGACAACCTGCGCCACGGCATCAACGGTGACCTGGGCTTCTCCGACCAGGATCGGACCGAGAACGTGCGGCGGGCCGGCGAGGTGGCCAAGATGTTCGCCGAATCGGGCTGCGTGGCCCTGATTTCGCTGATCAGCCCGTACGCCTCCGACCGTCTGCTCATCCGCGCCCTGCACGAAGAGGCCGGACTGCCCTTCTTCGAGGTGTTCCTCGACACGCCCCTGGACGAGTGCGAGCGCCGGGACGTCAAGGGTCTCTACGCCCGGGCCCGGGCCGGACAGCTTCCTGGTTTCACCGGCATCGATGCCCCGTACGAAGCACCCGAGCGGGCCGAACTGGTGCTCACTCCGACGTCGGGCACGGTGGCCGAACAGGCGGGCCTGGTCATCTCGCTGGTCACCGGTCGCCCCATCTGAGGCCGGGGACCGTTCGAGGCACCGGAGGCGTTCCTCAGCCGCCCTCCTCCGAGACGCCGAAGTGATCGACGTAGAAGCTCAGGGCCTCCCGCAGCCGAGCGCGATCGGTCCCGAATTGGCTCAGGTCGTAGAGCACCGCTCCGTGACGCCCCCGGGGATTCTGCTCCATGAACGACGCCATCGCCGCGTCGGCCTCGTCGGTGTACGGCTGATCGGCCAGGTCGTAGATGCGACGCACCATGGCCACGTCGTCCGCCATGAACTCGTCGAAATGCACGTCGATGCTGCGGGTGGCCGGCAGCACGTCGCGTTCGTCCACGCAGGCCTGCAGCATGGTCCGCAGCCGCTCACTCCAGTAGTCGCCGACCCAGGGCAGATCGACCTGGTCGTGCCCCAGCCGGAGGGAGTAGGCGAGCATGGTGAGCATCGAGGCCGTCACCGACACCGGGTCGCGGTGGGTGACCACGAAGGTTGCGTCGGGGAAGGTGTCGCGCAAGGCCGGGAACTGCTCGAGGTGCTGGGGTGACTTGAGGACCCAGCGCGTCCCGCCGCGCAGCCACTGAAGGGCCTGCAGGATCTTCTTCAAGTAGGCGTAGCTGGGGCGCTGGTCGCGGGCCAGGTAGTCGTCGCGCCAGGACGGGATCGGGGCGATCGTCTCGAACAGCATGGTGGAGAAGTCGATGGCCAGGAGCTGGATCTCCTCGTGGACATGGTCCACCGTCATCTCGTGCATGCGCTTGAACTCGGGCATGGCCACGTCCAGAAAGGACAGAGCCATCTCCGTTCGTTCCCACCTCGGGTCCGGGTCGCCCGCCGCCGGGCGTTCCCGTTCGGCCAGGACCGGCTCCATGCTCTCCCAGTAGGGCAGGGACCGGAGCGCGGGGTCCGAGGACATCAGGTTGTGCAGATGCGTGGTGCCGGTGCGGGGCAGCCCGCAGATGACGATGGGTTTCTCGACCCGCTGGTCCAGGATCTCGGGATGTCGACCCACCAGATCCTCCAGGAGAAGGCGGTTGCGCAACAGGCCGGTCACCAGCACGGCCTGCGCCAGCACGCCGGCGTCGTTGAGCCTGGCCTCTTCTCGCAACGAGCGACAGAGGACATCGAGGCGGGGGACGAAGTCGTCGGGCCCGAAGTCGGCCAATCCGGTCTCGGCCACCGCCGCACCCATCAGCGCGTCCGGTTCGAGCGACGTGGCGGCACCGGCCTCGGACATCAGGTCGAGGATGCTCCGGGCCTCCTCGGAGAACCGGGGTCGGGCCAGGTCGTCGAGGACGATCGGTGGTGGCCGGACCGGCGCGCTCATGCCGGGACCGGGCGCGACACGACGTCGGCTTCGATGGGCTCGGGCGTGCGCTCGGGCAGGAACCAGCGGAACCAGATCCGGCCCTGGTGGTGTCCGGCCGTGGAGACCCAGTTCGGATGCCCGGGGTCGCGCGGGGCGATCCAGATCTCCCAGGAGCCGTCCGCTTCGTACCGCACCTGCGCCCCGTTGATGGTGACGCGCTCGTAGTCGTAGTTGTAGGTGTGGAGGAAGGGGTTCCACAGGCACAGGTTCCAGAAGGCGCAGTCGGGCGAGCGGCCCCGAAGCACGAGCGCCTGGTCATCGTCGAGGAGGTAGCTGCCCATGGCGTAGGCGGCGTCCCCGGCGGCCCACCCGAAGGTCGTGGTGGGGACCGGGTAGGGGGGATCCACCTGGTTCGGCTCGCCCATGGCCAGGGGCACCATGGCCGCCTGGTCCCGCACCCAGGTCAGCGCGGCGCGAAAACGGCGGGCCAGCTCGGCGTCGTCCTCTCGGTAGGTCGTCGGCGGGTCGTCGGCGGAGATCTCCCAGATCGCCCGGGTGTCCTGCCCCGGGTCGGCCAGGTAGTCACGCGTGATGACGGCGACGGCGTCTGGGTCGAGCCTGATCCACGGGGTGCCGTCGGCCGGGTCGTCGGGCGAGAGGACCATGTCGATGACCCCGTCGGGATCGGGGGGCGCCTGACGGTCGTTGAGGCTGCCGACGATGCGCTCGGAGTAACGGCCGTCGTTCGGCCCGCCGTAGACGGACAAGGAGAGATAGACGGCGTCGCCGCGCCTGACCCGCACGCGGTACGTCCGCGCCGGGTCGACCGGGGCGAAGAGATAGAAGGCGTCGGCGTTGTCCCCGCCCCACTTCTTGTAGGGCCCGACGATCTCGGTGAAGCGGGGACGCGCCGTGTCCGCCCACACCTGCGTGTCGGTGGCCACCTGGAGGATCGTGAGCAGCCACTTGTGCGCTTCGAGGAGGCTCTGCTCGTCGCCGGGTCCCGACAGCTGGTCGACCAATCGGCGCTGTTGGGCGGCCAGCTCGGCCAGAAGCTCGGTGAACACCGCTTCGGTCTGCGTTCCCACGGCGGCTTCCTACCACGTCGGTGCCGTAACGGCGAGCAGTGCCGCCACGCCGCGGGCGCTCAGTTCAGGGACTGCCGGCGCTGCTCCAAGAAGCGGCTCTCCGCCGCGTTGGCGACGAGGCCCAGCGCCCGATCGTAGGCGTCGGCGGCCTCGGCGTCTCGACCGAGCCGGCGGAGGAGCTCGGCCCGGGTGGAATGGAAGAGGAAGTAGTCGTCGAGGTCGAGGCCGTCGACCGCGGCGAGGCCGTCCGACGCGCCCTGCACCTCGGCCAGCGCCACGGCTCGATTGAGGGCGACGATCGGGGTCGGCGCTACGGCGAGGAGCTGGTCGTAGAGCTCCAGGATCTGTTCCCAGTCGGTGTCGATCGCTGACGGCGCGTCGGTGTGCACGGCATTGATGGCGGCCTGGAGCTGGTAGGGACCGGGCTGGTTGCGGCGGATGAGGGTGGTGACCATGTCGTGACCCTGGGCGATCATCTCCGCATCCCATCGGCTTCGGTCCTGATCGGCCAGCAGGACGAGCGAACCGTCGCCAGCCGTGCGCGCCGCCCGGCGGGCCTCGATCAACAGCAGGAGCGCCAGGAGCCCGTGCACCTCGGGCTCATCGGGCATCAACCGGACCAGCATGCTGGCCAATCGGATGGCCTCGGCGCTCAAGTCGGCCCGTAACAGGTCGTCGCCGCTGGTGGCGGTGTAGCCCTCGTTGAAGATCAGGTAGACCACGGAGAGCACCGGACGGAGGCGGTCGGGCAGTTCCGCCTCGTCGGGCACCCGGTAGGGAATGCCGGCCGCGGCGATCTTGCGTTTGGCCCGTACGAGGCGCTGGGCCATGGTCGCCTCGGGTACGAGGAAGGAACGAGCGATCTCGTCGGTGGTGAGCCCGCCCAGGAGGCGGAGGGTGAGAGCCACCTGCGCGCTGGGCCGAAGGGCCGGATGGCAACAGGTGAAGATGAGGCGGAGGCGGTCGTCCGGCACAGGTCCCTCCTCTGTCGGTTGGTCACGATGGTGGATGAGGGCCGCTTGCGCCTGGCGGTCGTGGCGCGACGACTCCCGCCGGAGCCGGTCGATGGCCTTGTTGCGAGCGGTCGTGACGATCCAACCGCCCGGATTCGGCGGCACACCGGTCACCGGCCAGCGCTCGAGGGCCACGACGAAGGCCTGCTGCACCGCCTCTTCGGCGAGGTCGATGTCACCGAAGAGGCGGATCAGGGTGGCGACTGCCCGGCCGAACTCGAGCCGGAACGTCTGTTCAACGCGCGCCACAGGTGTGGGTTGAGCCACGACGAGTCCTAACGAGTCCTAACGAGTCCTAACGAGACCTCGCTAGTCCTCGGGTAGCTCCTGGAACGGTCGGACTTCGACGGCCCCCCCGCAGGCTGCTGACCCCTTGGCCGCCCAGGCCAGGGCCGCATCGAGGTCGCTGGCCTCGATGATCCAGACCCCGCCCAGGTGCTCCTTGGTCTCGGCGAACGGCCCGTCGGTGGTGACGACTTCGCCGTCGGTGACGCGCACCACCGTGGCGGTGTCCACCGGGTGCAGCCCGCCGGCAAAGACCCAGGCCCCTTTGGCCTGGAGCTCGGCGTTGAACGTGTTGACGTCGGCGTACGTCTGCTCCATCACCTCGGGCGCGGGCGGCGCCTCGCCGTCGACCAGATGCACTGACAACAGGTATTGCCTCATGGGACTCTCCTCTCCCGAGTGATCGGCACTGTACCGACCTTCTACAGGTGTCTACGAAAGCGACAGGCCCAGATCGACATCGCGGACTTAGGTATACGGAGGTACTGGTGATCCCCGAGGTGGCCCGGCCTGAAGGGCCTGGCCGCCCGAGCTCGGCCCCCGGCGCTGCCGTCCCGACACCGGGTCCCGGCCGGAGGTGTACGAATTGAACGATGGACGAGTCGACCGCCAGCGACCTTCTCCATGACGAACGAGCGGCCACCCTCGGGCGGGTGCAGACCTTGGCCGGCTCATTGACCGACATCGTCTCGAATACCGATGGCGCCAACTCCGATGATGAGCACGATCCCGAAGGGTCGACCATCGCCTTCGAGCGGGCACAGGTCTCCGCCCTCCTCGCATCGGCACGCGCCTCTCTCGAAGCGCTCGATGAAGCCCTGGCGCGCCTGCATGGCGGCACCTACTGGGAATGCCAACGGTGTGGGGGAGAGATTGCCCCCGAACGCCTGGCGGCACGGCCTGCCGCCGTGCGCTGCATCGCCTGCGCCGGATCCGCCCGGGTAGATCCCTAGCCCACCGCGGTCTCGGGCAGCCAAGGCGACCAGGCCCGAGGGCCGACGATGCCCGCCCGAGATGCCCGCCCGAGAGCCTCGGGAGTCGCTCCTTCCGGTCGCTTGGAAACCGACTATCCCTGCGGCGACGGGCGGTAGGTCAGCAGCACGTTGCCGGAGTCGAACTGTCTCACGTGGGCCAACCTGAGCGCGACGCGGTCCTTCAGATCCTCGAACAGGGAGCGGCCCTGACCAAGGGCGATCGGGCAGACCAGGATGCGCAGTTCGTCGAGGACGCCCGCGGCTGCGAAGGAGGCGGTGAGGTGGGCGCTGCCGATCACGAGCAGCTCGCCGCCGGGGGCCGTCTTGATCGCTCCTATCCGCTCGGCGGCCCGGCCGTCGATGATGGTGCTGCTGGACCAGCTGGCGTGTTCGAGCGCGGTCGAGAAGACCAGCTTGGGTTTGGTGTTCATGCGGGAAGCGATGGCGGGGTCGTTGGCCTGGGCCTGGTCGGTTGGCCAGTAGGCGGCCATGTGTTCGTAGGTCGCCCGCCCGAAGCCAAGGGTGTCCGCCTCGTCGAGCTGGCGAATGGCGAAGTCCTTGAATTCCTCGTCCACGATCGACCAGTCGAGCTCGCCGTTCGGGCCTTCGTAGAAGCCGTCCAGGCTGGTGAAGATGAATGAGGCCAGGGTTCTCATCGGTTGTTCCTCCCCGTCGTGGACCCATCGAGGTTGCCGTCCGGCGAAGCACCCAGGCGCAGAATCGGCAGACACAGCTTCTTCACGATCCGCCTCCGTTCAAGATGGCAGCCAGCGAGTCCAGAAGGACCCGGGTTCCCTCTTCTCTCTGCTCTGCGGTGTCGTGGCCATCGAGGAACACCCCCTGCTCCGTCAGGACCAGGAGTGTCGCGGCGTCTCGGCTGCGGAATTGGACCGTGGCGACGGACACGGAGATGCGAGTCTCGTCGGCGTACATCTCGTACGTGTAGATGATCCGCTGCTCGGGAACGATGTCGTGGAACTCCGATTGGTACGTATAGACGGGCCCGCCCGGAGGCCCGGCCCGATTGACCTCACGGCCTCCGACCCGGAAGTCGAGTTCGTAGCCGGCCCCGAGGGCATCAGCGGAGCCGGCGAACCAGCGGGCCTTGAGCATGGGGTCCGCCCAGGCCCCGAAGACCTGAGTGACCGGAACGGGGTAGATCCGCTCGATGACGAACGTGTCATGGGCAACGGTGGACAGGGTCATGGGTTCTCCTCCGTGGGGGCTCCCTCGTTCAGGATGTCGCCCAGTCGGTCCAGTCGGGTTTCCCAGCTCCGGCGTCGGTCGGTGATCCACTCTTCGGCGGCGGTCATCGCCGCGCGTTCGATCCGGCACCGGCGCGTCCTCCCGACCTTCTCGGTCTTGACGAGCCCGCACGACTCGAGGACCTGGACGTGCTGGAGGACAGCGGCCAGGGACATGGCCAGGGGTTCGGCCAGTTCACTGACCGAGGCGGGTCCCAGGGTGAGTCGTTCCACCATGGTGCGCCGGCTCTTGTCGGCCAGGGCCTGGAAGGTCCGATCCAGGTCGATCGTTTGGTCAAGCATGTACTTGAGTGTAGGGACCTGGGAGCACTACAGTCAAGTACCTTCTTGAGTCTCTAGGGCCGCTTGTGCGGCCGCTCGTTGGCGGTGACCGCGCTACTCCTGCACCAGCTCGATCAGCGTGCCGAACGACGTCTTGGGGTGCACGAAGGCCACCGTCGTGCCGCGGGAGCCGGGCCGGGGAGCCTCGTCGATCACCCGTCCGCCGGCATCCTTGACCGACTGGAGCGCCTGGGCGCAGTCCGCCACCCGGTAGCCGACGTGGTGCAGGCCCTCGCCCTTGTTGGCCAGGTACTTCGCCACCGGCGAGTCGTCCCTGGTCGGAGTGAGCAGCTGGATGAACGAGTCGGCCACGGCGAGCAGGGCTTCCTCGACCCCGTCGGACTCGACCCGCTCGCGGTGCGCCACCGTGGCCCCGAAGACGTCCCCGTACCAGGCGATGGCCGCCTCGAGATCGTTGACGGCGATGGCCACGTGGTCGATCTCGGTGAACATGCCGGTCGGGCTCATGCCCCGTGCCGCCGGAAGAGCGTGATGCGGTCTTCGCCGACCCGCTGTCGCAGGGCGTGGTCGTCGATGCCCAGGCCCTCCTCCGGCGCCAGGCAGAGCACGCCGATCTTTCCCTCGTGGAGGTTGTGGTGCACCTGGTAGGCCGCTTCGCCCACATCCTCCAGCGTGTAGACGGCGGAGAGCGGCGGGAGCACCTTGCCGTCACAGACCAGTTGATTGGCGTCCCACGCCTCGCGGTAGTTGGCGAAGTGGGAACCCTTGATGGTCTTGAGCTTCATCCAGAGATGGCGATTGTCGTACTCGATCATGAAGCCCGAGGTGGCGGCGCAGGTCACGATGGTGCCCCCCCGTTTGCAGGCGAAGACCGACGCCCCCATCGTCTGGCGCCCGGGATGCTCGAAGACGATCTCGGGCTCACCGCCGACCAGGCCGCGGATGTCCTTGCCGAGGCGGCGCCACTCCGACTCGTCCTGGGTGTGCTCGTCCTTCCAGAATTTGTAGCCGGCGGCGCGGCGGTCGATGACCGCCTCGACGCCGAGATCGTTGAGCAGGGACACCTTCTCGGGCGATGACACGACGCCGACGGGGGTGCCGCCGCCGTTGAGGACGTGCTGCACGGCGAAGCTGCCCAGGCCGCCGCTGGCTCCCCACACGAGCACCTTGTCGCCCTGGGTCATGCGGGCCCCGTTGTGCGACACCAGCATGCGGTAGGCGGTGGAGTTGCAGAGCGCGTTGATGGCCGCTTCCTCCCACGTGAGGTGGGTCGGCTTGGGCATGAGCTGGTTGGCCTTGACCACGGCCACATCGGCCAGGCCACCGAAGTTGGACTCGAAGCCCCAGATGCGCTGGTTGGACGCCAGCATCGAGTCGTCGTGGGCCGACGGGTCCTGGTCGTCCACGTAGTTGCAGTGGACGGTGACCTTGTCGCCCACTTTCCAGTTGCGCACCGCCGAGCCGGTCCGGAGCACGACACCGGCGGCGTCCGAGCCGACCACGTGGTAGTCGAGCGCGTGCCGGGCCGCCCACGGGCCCTCCTTGGCCAGCCGGTCCAGGAAGCCGAAGGTGGGGAGGGGCTCGAAGATGGAGGTCCACACGGTGTTGAAGTTGATGGAGGAAGCCATGACGGCGAGGTAGGCCTCGTCGGGGGCCAGCTCGGGCAGCGGGACCTCCTGCACGTGCAGGGACTTGCGGGGGTCCTTCTCGGAGGACTCCATGCCGTCGAACATGGCCACCTCGTCGCGGCGCACCACGGCGGCCCGATAGACCTCGGGGAGGGGCAGCGCAGCCAGCTCCTCGGCCGTTGCACCAGCGAGAACAGCACTCAGAATGTCACTCATGGCTCCCGACGATAGTTGGCCCATAGGATGTGGTTTCCGACCGGTAACTTGGCCGGTAGAGACTCGGAGGTTGTGGTCATGGCTGAGGCCGTCATCGTCGCTGGGGCACGAACCCCGATTGGAAAGCTCTCCGGAGCGCTGGCCAGCTTCTCCGCCATGGAGTTGGGCGGCTTCGCCATCGCCGAGGCGCTGGCCCGGGCCGGCGTGGCCCCCGACCAGGTCGACTACGTGCTGATGGGCCAGGTCCTCCAGGCCGGGCAGGGGCAGATCACCGCCCGCCAGGCCGCCGTGCACGGCGGCATTCCCATGACGGTCCCGGCCAACACCATCAACAAGGTGTGCCTCTCCGGCCTCAACACCATCTACCTGGCGGACCAGATGATCCGCTCCGGCGACGCCGAGATCGTGGTGGCCGGCGGGATGGAGTCGATGACCCAGGCGCCCTACCTGTTGCCTGGAGCCCGGGCCGGGTATCGCATCGGCGACGCGACGCTGGTCGACTCCATGATGTTCGACGGGTTGACCGATGCCTTCGACCACATCGCCATGGGCCTGTCCACCGAGCAGTACAACGCGAAGGCCGGTATCTCGCGGGAGCGCCAGGACGCCTTTGCGGCCGCCAGCCACGAGAAGGCCGCCACGGCGGCCAAGGACGGACGCCTGGCCGAGGAGATCGTCGCGGTGCGCGTGCCCCAGCGCAAGGGTGACCCACTCCTGGTCGATACCGACGAAGGGGTACGACCGGAGACCACGGCGGAGTCGCTCGGGAAGCTGCGACCCGCCTTCGACAAGAACGGGACGATCACCGCCGGCAACGCCTCACAGATCTCCGACGGTGGCGCGGCCGTCGTCGTGATGTCGGCGGAGAAGGCCAAGGAGCTCGGCATCGCACCCCTGGGGCAGATCGTCAGTTACGGCATGGTGGCGGGACCGGACACCTCGTTGTTGACCCAGCCCTCGCGGGCCATCGCCAAGGCGGCGCAGAAGGCCGGCGTCGCGGTGGATTCGATCGACCTGTTCGAGATCAACGAGGCCTTTGCGGCGGTCGGATTGGCCTCGACCGATGACCTGGGACTGCCCGAGGGCAAGATCAACGTCAACGGCGGGGCCATTGCCCTGGGCCACCCGGTGGGGATGTCGGGCACCCGGCTGGCTCTCACGGCGTTGCTCGAGTTGCGTCGTCGCGGCGCGGCGACGGCGGCCGTCGCCCTGTGCGGCGGGGGCGGCCAGGGCGACGCGGCCATTCTCAGCGCGTTTGGCTGAGGAGCCCCGTCACTTCTGGTGGAAGGGTGGGGTAAAGAGCCCCATCAAGCGGGCCGTTCCGCCGGCCATCTCGGTCCAGTGGTCGATGGTGAAGCGGTAGATCCCGAGCGCGCAGGTGGGAAAGCCCCGTCGCTCCACGAGCTCGCGGCCCTTCTTGTCGGCGGTGCCGATGAGCCCAGTGGCCAGTGCGTGGGCGGTCGGGTTGTGCCCCACCACCATGACCGATCGGAGGTCGTCGCTCAGCGTGCGGAGGTGCTTGAGCACGTCGTCGGGCTCGGCGCCGTAGAAGTCGGCCACGAAGACCTGGGGCGGCGGTTCGTCCAGGTCGTGCAGCACCAGCTCGGCCGTCGCCGCCGTCCGGGCGGCCGGAGAGACCAGCGCCACCTGGGGGAAGGGGTCCCTCTTCGGGCCGAATCGGGCCCGGTCGGCCTTGAGCAGGTGTCCCAGGGCCGAAGCATCGCGCCGGCCCCGCGGGGCCAGGACGCGATCGAAGTCCGTGCCGCCGTCGGGCGGATCGGTGACCGTCTTGGCGTGCCTGAGCAGCCAGAGGTAGCGGTACTTGGGCGGCATCAATCCAGGGCGAAGGCGGCGTGAAGGCACCGCACGGCCCGCTCGATGTCGTCGGTGGCCACGATGCACGAGGTCCGGATGGTCGACGTCGAGATCATGTCGATGTTGATCTTCTCATGGGCCAGGGTCTCGAACATGGTGGCGGCGATGCCCGGGTGGGATTTCATGCCGGCGCCGATGAGCGAGACGCGCGACACGTCACGGTCCGAGCTCACGCCGGAGGCGCCCAGTTCGTCGGAGTGGGATTGCGCGGTCTCGACCGATGTGGCCAAGTCGGTCTTGGGCACGGTGAAGGAGATGTCGGTGGTGCCGTGGGCCGAGGTGTTCTGGACGATCATGTCGACGTTGATCGACCGATCGGCCAGGGCCCGGAACAATTGGGCCGCCACGCCCGGCCGGTCCGGCACACCACTGACGGTGACCTTGGCCTCCGATGTGTCATGGGTCACGGCAGTGACGACGGCTGCTTCCATGTCGGCCTCCTCCTCGACCACCCAGGTTCCAGGTTCCCAGGTGAAGCTGCTGCGGACGTGCAGCGGCACGTTGTGATTGCGGGCGAACTCCACCGAGCGCAGGTTCAGGACGCGGCCCCCGGTGGCCGCGATCTCGAGCATCTCTTCGAAGGAGATCCGATTGATCCGGTGCGCCGTCGGCACCACCCTGGGGTCGGCGGTGAACACCCCGGTCACGTCGGTGTAGATCTCGCAGGCATCCGCGCCCAGCACGGCGGCCAGAGCGACGGCGGTGGTGTCCGACCCGCCCCGGCCGAGCGTGGTGACATCTCGCTCCGTCGACATGCCCTGGAATCCGGCCACCACCGGGACGATGCCGGCGGCCAGTGCCTCGCGCAGACGGTCAGGCCGGATCTCGAGGATCTTGGCCCGGGTGTGGTCGGTGTCGGTGATGATCCCGGCTTGGCTCCCGGTGAACGACGTGGCCTCGACGCCCAGCCCGAAGAGGGCCATGCAGAGTGCGGGCGCCGTGATGCGCTCACCGGCGCTGACCAGCATGTCGTACTCACGAGGGGGTTGCTCCGAGCTCACCGAATCGGCCAGGCGGATCAAATCGTCGGTCGTCCGGCCCATGGCACTGACCACGGCCACCACGTCACTGCCCTCGCGCCGGGTCCGGGCGATGTGATCGGCGACGGCCCGGATGCGGTCGGCGTCGCCGACCGAGGTCCCGCCGAATTTCTGGACGACCAACGGCATCCCTCAACGCTAATGGCCTGAACCGTCCTCCCCGGGTCTGCGCCATTCCGGACCCGATCCAAAACGTTGCCGCGGGCCAGATAGGGTCTCGGGCCATGCCGAGCGAGAAGAGGGCCCGTCAGCGGGCCGGCCGGGAAGCCCGTCTGGCGGCGCAGGCCAAGCACGACAAGCGACGCAAGACGACGCGCAACGTCATCATCGTGGTGGTCGCGGCGGCGGTCGTCATCGGCATCGTGGCCCTGGTCTCGGGAAACAACAAGAAAAAGCCAGCCAACGCCGCGGCAACCTCGTCGACCACGACCAGCAGCACGACGCCCACCAGCACCACCTCGTCCGCCAACGCCGCCGCCCAGGCCGCGGCCAACACGGTGGCGGTGAAGGCCGGATGCCCGAGCAGTCCCAGTACCACCGTGAACACGCAGAAGTACACCGCGGCGCCGGCCATGACCATCGATCCGACCAAGAACTACACGGCCACCGTGGTGACCACGGCCGGCACCTTCACCATGGCGCTGAATGCGAAGACCACGCCGGTCACGGTGAACAACTTCGTCTTCTTGGCCAACAAGGGCTACTACCACTGCGTGATCTTCCACCGGGTCATCCCCAACTTCATGGACCAGACGGGCGATCCGACCGGCACGGGCACCGGCGGCCCGGGTTACACCATCAAGTCCGAGGACCCGGCCAAGACGGCCAACCCCGCTGACCAGTACCCCATCGGCTCGGTGGCCATGGCCAACACCGGTGCGCCCAACTCTGGGGGCAGCCAGTTCTTCATCGTGACCGGGGCCGAAGGCCAGTCGTTGCCCAATACGTACGCCTTGTTCGGCACCGTGACCTCGGGCTTGGACGTGGTCCAGACCATCAACGCCCAGGGCAACGCCAGCGCGTCGTCCAACGGCACGCCGCCCGCCGTCACCCAGCGCATCCTCTCCGTCACCATTCACGAGTCATAAAGGACGTATCGCCATGGCCATTCCCGACCCACCCGCCGCCGACGGCTCGAGCCCGCAACAGCGGAAGTTCGACCAGGAGCCACCCATGGTGATCGACCCGGCCAAGCGCTACGTGGCCACCATGGTGACGTCGCACGGGACCATGGTCATCGCCCTGGACGCCCTGGCCGCCCCCAAGACGGTGAACAGCTTCGTCTTCCTGGCTCGGTACCACTACTACGACGGGGTCATCTTCCACCGCATCATCCCGGGCTTCGTCCTCCAGGGCGGGGACCCGACGGGGACCGGCACCGGGGGCCCCGGCTACAAGTACGCCGATGAGCTGCCGTCGGCCGGGAAGTACCAGGTCGGCTCCCTGGCCATGGCCAACGCGGGGCCCAATACCAACGGCAGCCAGTTCTTCGTCATCAGCGGCCCGGACGGGGCGGGCCTGCCCCCGCTGTACTCCCTCTTCGGCGCGGTGGTGAGCGGCGGCGACGTGGTGACGACCATCAACGCCGTGGGCACCCCCTCCGGCAAGCCGAAGGAGCGGGTGGTGATCGAGTCGGTCACCATCGCGGAGACCGACTGAGCGATCTCGACTGAGCGATCTCAGGCCGTGAGGGCCTCGAGGCCGTCGGTCCGCGTGCCGTTGCGGAACACCACCGGGGCGGCGGCACCCTCGGAGCTCCAGGCACCGTCGACGTCCCTGATGAGCGCCGTGCGTTCGGGGATGCCGACGACGGGGAGCCCGTCGTAGGCCAACGCCACCGTTCGCTCGAGCTTCTGGCCGTGCACGTCCTCGTGCTCGTCGCCGAATTGGGGGACCACGGCGAGCTGATCGATGAGCCCCAGGCCCACGGTGAGGGCGCCGCCGCGCGGGTCGACCATCGGATCGGTCAGCACCATCGCCCCGGCGGCCGATCCGGCCACCACCGCTCCGTCCGCCCACGCCCCACGCAAGGCGTCGAAGGTGGCCGACCCCTTGAGGACCGATTTGAGATGCAGGGGCGAGCCACCGGACAGGTAGATGAAGCGGGCGCCCCGCACCACCGCCGCCATCCCCGGGTCCCCGGCCGACGCCCGGTCGACCACCATCAGGCCCTCCACCTGGCCACCCAAGTCGGCGAACCATTCGGCCGCCTGGAGCACCACCCGCTCGGGGTGTTGGTAGGCGGCGGCCGTGGGGAGCACGAGCACGTCCTTCCCTCCCGACGCGGCCAGCAGCTTCGCGTCAAAGGAGCATCCGGGGGTCCATTCGTTCCCCCCGACCAGGGCCAGCACGCCGTTTTTGTCCACGGGCCACTCTTGCACGCTCCGCACGCGGCCCCGACCTCGACCGCCGAGGTTACCGACCGGTAGCATTCGGCCCCATGTCCATTAAGAGGGTTGGAATCGTTGGGTCCGGGATCATGGGATCGGGCATCGCCGAGGTGGCGGCCGCCGCCGGTTACGAGGTCGTGTTGCGCAGTCGCAGCCAGGCCGCGGCGGACGCCATGGTGGCCGGGCTGAAGAAGTCGTTGGCCAAGCAGGTGGAAAAAGGCAAGCGCACCGAGGCGGAGGCCGGGGAGATCACCGCTCGCGTGTCCGCCACCACCCACCTGGGTGCATTGGCCGACGCCGACCTGGTCATCGAGTCCGTGATCGAAGACCTGGAGATCAAGAAGGCCCTGTTCGCCGAGCTCGACACCGTGTGCCAGGAAGGGGCCATCCTGGCCACCAACACCTCGACCCTGCCGGTCGTCGAGCTGGCCATGGCCACGGGGCGGCCCCAGCTGGTCTGCGGGATCCACTTCTTCAACCCGGCTCCGGCCATGGCTCTGGTCGAGGTGGTGCGCCCGATCACCGCCGACGACACCACGGTCACCGCCGCCACCGAGTTCGCCGCCGCCTGCGGCAAGGATCCCGTCGAGGTCAAGGACCAGGCCGGGTTCATCGTCAACGCGCTGCTCTTCCCGTACCTGAACAACGCCATCCGCCTCCTCGAGCAGGGCGTGGCCACCCGTGAAGGCATCGACGCCGCCATGAAGGGGGGGTGCGGGTTCCCCATGGGACCGTTCGCCCTCCTCGACCTGGTCGGCCTGGACACCTCGCTGGCCATCCTCGATGCGCTCTACGCCGAGTTCCGCGATCCGAACTATGCCGCCGTGCCCCTGTTGCGCCGTCTGGTCACCTCGGGCCAGCTCGGCCGCAAGACCAAGCGCGGCTTTTACGAGTACAGCCGCTGAGCCTGGCCCGCCCGGCGGCTGCGGCGCGGCACAATGGAGGGAGCGGCCCTGCGTACGAGGAGGTGCACCGCATGAGCACCGAACACCCACGAGACGCCCCCTGGGTGATGCGCACCTACTCGGGGCATTCCACGGCGAAGGCCTCCAACGCGCTCTACCGGGCCAACCTGGCCAAGGGCCAGACCGGCCTGTCGATCGCCTTCGACCTCCCCACCCAGACCGGGTACGACCCGGACTCGCCCGAGGCGGCCGGCGAGGTGGGCAAGGTCGGCGTGCCCGTGGCCCACCGGGGCCACATGGAAGAACTGATGGCCGGCATCCCGGTGGCCGAGATGAACACCTCGATGACCATCAACGCCCCCGCGGCCTGGCTGCTCGGGCTCTACGTGGCGCACGCCCAGGACCGGGGCGTGGATCCGGGCCGGCTGTCGGGGACCACGCAGAACGACATCATCAAGGAATACCTGAGTCGCGGCACGTTCATCTTCCCGCCCGGGCCCAGCCTGCGCCTCACCGTCGACACCATCGCCTACACGGTGCGCCAGGCGCCGAAATGGAACCCCATCAACGTCTGCAGCTACCACCTCCAAGAAGCCGGAGCCACGCCGACCCAGGAGATCGCCTACGCGCTGGCCACCGCCATCGGCGTGCTCGACGGCGTGCTGGCCTCGGGCAAGATCGAGCCGTCGGAACTTCCGGCCGTGGTGGGGCGCATCAGTTTCTTCGTGAATTCGGGCGTCCGCTTCGTCGAGGAGACCTGCAAGATGCGGGCCTTCACCGCCATGTGGGACCGGATCTGCGCCGAGCGCTACGGCGTCGAAGACCCGAAGCTCCGGCGCTTCCGCTACGGGGTGCAGGTCAACTCGCTGGGACTGACCGAGCAGCAGCCCGAGAACAACGTGCCCCGCATCGTCCTCGAGATGCTCGGCGTCACCTTGTCCAAGCAGGCCCGGGCCCGGGCCCTGCAGCTGCCGGCCTGGAACGAGGCGCTGGGCCTGCCCCGCCCCTGGGATCAGCAGTGGTCGCTGCGCATGCAGCAGATACTGGCCTTCGAGTCCGACCTGCTCGAGTACGAGGACATCTTCGAGGGCTCCACGGTGATCGCGGCCAAGACGGAGGAGTTGGTGGCCTCGGCCACGGCCGAGCTGACCGATGTCGAGGCACTGGGTGGGGCCTTCGGGGCCATCGACGAACTCAAGACCCGGCTGGTACGGAGCCAGGCCGAGCGGGTGCGGCGCATCGAGACCGGTGAGCAGCGGGTCATCGGCGTGAACGCCTTCACCGAAACGGCCGCCTCGCCCCTGACCGACGGCGCCGGGATCGAATCCATCTTGAAGGTGGACCCGCACCTCGAGGCCGAGCTGGCCGCCGACGTGGTGCGCTGGCGAGCCGAGCGCGACCAGCCGTCGGTCGTCAAGGCCCTTGACCGGTTGCGGCGCGTCGCCGAAGACGACGGCCCGAGCGGCAACATCATGGACGCCACCATCGCCCTGGCCCACGCCGGCGGGACGACCGGTGAATGGGCCTCGGCGCTGCGCGAGGTCTTCGGAGAATTCCGCGCCCCGACCGGTATCAGCGGGGGGGTCGGCCACCGCGGTGACGACCTGGCGCCGATCGTGGCCCGCACCAGGGCCCTGGCCGAGCGCACCGGGGGGCCACCCCGGCTGCTGGTGGCCAAGCCCGGGTTGGACGGTCACTCCAACGGGGCGGAACAGATCGCCGTGGCGGCCCGGGACGCCGGTTTCGAAGTCATCTACCAGGGCATCCGGCTGACCCCGGCGCAGATCGTGGCGGCGGCGCGCGACGAGGACGTGGACATCGTCGGCCTGTCCATCCTGTCGGGCTCCCACATGGAACTGGTGCCCGACGTGGTCGACCGCCTGCGGGCCGCCGGCGTGACGGCCGCGGTGGTGGTGGGCGGCATCATCCCGCCCGATGACGCCGAGATCCTCCTGGGCAAGGGCGTGGCGGCGGTGTACACGCCCAAGGACTTCGAGTTCAAGGAGATCATGGAGGACCTGGTGGCGCTGGCCGAGCGCCAGCGCGACGCCATGTCCGGGTGAGGCGGGCCATCTCCCGCCAGGTCACCGGTACCGCACCCAGCGCAATCGCCCGGTGCCGGTAGCTCTCGGGCAGGTCGTAGTGGTTGAGGGCGGCGGAGCGACGGTGGCGCTGGAAACCACGCCGGGGGATCCCCAGCCGACCGGCTAGGGCGTGGAGCTCCCGCTCGTCGTCGGCCAGGAGGTGGGACCAGCGATCCTCGCGCTGGCCGATGGTGGCCCGTTGCCGCCAGTCGTCCAGGTAGACGGTCAGTGGCGGGCCCAGGGTCGGTCGCGTCGCAGCGGCGTGGGCTTGTTCCACCAGCGCCCGCTGAACCGCCAGGTCTGGTGCACCGGATCCTGTTCGTCGGGTGCCGCCGGCCGGGGCCACACCAGCTGCGCCGCCGCGGTGATGGCGGCCATCACGTCGGGCCCGGGCACCGGTGGCGGAGCGAGCCCGAGGTGCCTGGCCTCGACCCCGTTCTCGACCCGGGCCTGGTCCGTCGCGCTCACAGGGGTACGTTGCCGTGCTTGCGGCGGGGGAGCTCCTCGCGCTTGGTCGAGAGGATCTCCAAGCTGCGGCAGATGACGGCCCGGGTGTCGGCCGGGGAGATGACGTCGTCGACGTAGCCCCGCTCCGCCGCGATGTAGGGGTTGGCGTAGCGCTCGGTGTAGTCGTCGATCAGCTCCGCCCGCCGGCTGGCCGGGTCGGTGGCCTCCGCCAATTCGCGGCGGTAGACGATTTCGACGGCGCCGTTGGGCCCCATCACGGCCAACTCGGCCGACGGCCAGGCGAAGGCCAGGTCGGCCCCGATGGACTTGGAGTTCATGACGACGTAGGCGCCGCCGTACGCCTTGCGGGTGATGATCTGGATGCGCGGCACGGTGGACTCGCAGTAGGCGTAGAGGAGCTTGGCCCCGTGGCGGATGATGCCGCCGTACTCCTGGTCGGTGCCCGGCATGAAGCCCGGCACGTCGACGAAGGTGAGCAAGGGGACGTTGAAAGCGTCGCAGACCCGGACGAAGCGGGAAGCCTTCTCCGACGAGTCGATGTCGAGCACGCCGGCCAGCACGGCGGGCTGGTTGCCCACGATGCCCACCACCCGTCCGCCCATCCGGGCGAATCCGCACGTGATCGACATGGCCCAGTGGCGGTGGACTTCGAAGTAGTCGCCGTCGTCGACCACGGCCGCAATGACCCGCTTCATGTCATAGGGCTGATTGGGCGAGGACGGCATGAGGCTGATCAGCTCGGGCACCTGGCGTTCGGGATCATCGCCGGTCACTTCCATCGGAGGCTCCTCCAGGTTGTTGGAGGGCAGGAAGGAGAGGAGGTGGCGCACGTCATCGAGGCAGGCCTTCTCGTCGGGGGCGACGAAGGTGGCCACCCCTGACTTGGTGGCATGGCTCATGGCGCCCCCGAGCTCTTCGAGCGTGACGTCCTCTCCGGTGACCGTCTTCACGACGTCGGGCCCGGTGATGAACATGTGCGACGTGCCCTGGACCATGAAGATGAAGTCCGTCATGGCCGGGGAGTAGACGGCGCCACCGGCGCACGGCCCGAGGATGACGCTGATCTGGGGAATGACCCCCGACGAGGCCACGTTGCGGTGGAAGATCCCACCGTAGGAATGGAGGGAGACCACCCCCTCTTGAATGCGCGCCCCGGCGCCGTCGTTGAGCCCGATCATCGGCACGCCGGTCGAGGCGGCCAGGTCCATCACCTTGTGGATCTTCTCGGCGAACACCTCGCCCAGCGCACCGCCGAAGACGGTGAAGTCCTGGCTGAACACGCAGACGCGCCGGCCCTCGACGGTGCCGAAACCGGTGACCACCCCATCGGTGTAGGGGCGGTTGTCCTCCAGGCCCATGCCGTGGGCCCGGTGGCGGGCCAGCATGTCCAGCTCCTGGAACGAGCCCTCGTCGAGGAGGTAGTCGATGCGTTCCCGGGCGGTCATCTTGCCCTTGGCGTGCTGGCGCTCGACCGATTTCTCACTGCCGGCGTGCAACGCCTGCTCCTTGCGCTCGGCCAGTTGGGCCAGGCGTTCAGCCATCGAATGTTCCATACGGGCAGGCTAACGCTCCCGGGGCGGAGCACCGCATGGATCGCACGCGGCCACCCGAGCGGTCCGGCGCCTCCAGAGCTCATCCGGGCCCGCCCGGCGCGACCGGGGGAGCGACGATCGGGCCTCGCCGGGGTACTCTCGCCCAGGCGCCCCCCGAGCCGTCGCCGGGGCGCCCGGTCGGGTGCGCCCGCGATTGTCGAACCCCGAGGCAGGGGCTATAATCGTATGTCTGCCATGTGAGGTTTCGGCCTGCGCGGTTCCCGCGTGCACATGGATTCACCATTTTCAGTATCGAGAGGTAGCGCGTGCCCACAATCGCCCAGCTCGTCCGCAAGGGACGGCAGGCCAAGGTGACGAAGACCAAGACCCCGGCCCTCAAGGGCGCCCCCCAGCGTCGGGGTGTCTGCACCCGCGTGTACACGACCACGCCCAAGAAGCCGAACTCCGCCCTGCGCAAGGTGGCCCGCGTGCGCCTGTCCAGCGGGGTCGAGATCACGGCCTACATCCCCGGGGTGGGGCACAATCTGCAGGAGCACTCCATCGTCCTGGTCCGTGGCGGCCGGGTGAAGGACCTGCCCGGCGTTCGCTACAAGGTGGTCCGCGGCGCCCTGGACACCTCGGGTGTCCGTGAGCGCAGCCAGGCCCGCAGCCGCTACGGCGCCAAGAAGGAGTCCTAATGCCCCGGAACGGACCCGCAACCCGCCGTGAACTGGCGCCGGACCCCGTCTACCGGTCGGTGCTGGTGACCCAGGTGGTCAACAAGGTGCTGTCGCGCGGCAAGCGCACGCTGGCCGAGCGCATCGTCTACGGCGCCCTCACCCTGGTCGAGGAGCGCTCCGGTGGCGACCCCGTGGCCGCCCTCAAGCGGGCGGTGGAGAACACCCGCCCCGAGTTGGAAGTCAAGAGCCGTCGGGTCGGTGGCGCCACCTACCAGGTGCCGGTGGAGGTGCGCCCCCGCCGGGCCACCACGCTGGCCATCCGCTGGTTGACCACCTACTCGCGTCAGCGTCGGGAGAAGACCATGGCCGAGCGCCTGGCCGGGGAGATCCTCGACGCCTCCAACAACATCGGTGCTGCCGTCAAGCGCCGTGAGGACATGCACAAGATGGCAGAGTCCAACAAAGCATTCGCCCACTACCGCTGGTAGTGGACCACCCCTTCTTCTTCATAAGGAACATTCCGCACCATGGCTGACGCCCCCCCGACTCGCGATTTCCCCCTGGCCAAGACCCGAAACATCGGGATCATGGCCCACATCGACGCGGGCAAGACCACCACCACCGAGCGGATCCTCTACTACACCGGCCGCAACTACAAGATCGGTGAGGTGCACGAGGGCGCCGCCACCATGGACTGGATGGTCCAGGAGCAGGAGCGCGGCATCACCATCACCTCGGCCGCCACCACCTGCAGCTGGAAGGACAATTGGATCAACATCATCGACACCCCGGGACACGTGGACTTCACGGTGGAGGTCGAGCGCTCCCTGCGCGTGCTCGACGGCGCGGTGGCCGTCTTCGACGCCGTGGCCGGTGTGGAGCCTCAGACCGAGACGGTGTGGCGCCAGGCCAACAAGTACCACGTCCCGCGCCTCTGCTTCGTCAACAAGATGGACCGCATCGGCGCCGACTTCGAGCGCACGGTCGAGATGATCCGTGACCGCCTCGACGCGCTGCCGGCGGTCACCCAGCTGCCCATCGGTTCGGAGTCCGAGTTCCTGGGCGTGGTCGACCTCCTGGAGCGGAAGGCCCTGGTCTGGGCCAACGACATGGGCGAGGAGTGGGAGGTCGAGGACATCCCCGAGGCCATGGCCAGCGACGCCGAGGACGCTCGCCACCAGCTCATCGACGTGGTCTCCAACTTCGACGACATCATCATGGAGAAGTACCTGGCCGAGGAGTTCATCACGGCCGACGACCTGCGCCGGGCCCTGCGCACGGCCACCCTGGCCGCCGAGGTGGTGCCGGTGCTGTGCGGGTCGGCCTTCAAGAACAAGGGCGTGCAGCCCATGCTCGACGCCGTGATCGACTACCTGCCCAGCCCCCTCGACCTGCCGCCCACCCAGGGCACCCGCCCCAACCATCTCGAGGATGTCCTGGAGCGCAAGGCCGACGACGGCGAGGCCTTCTCGGCCCTGGCCTTCAAGATCATGACCGACCCCTTCGTCGGCAAGCTGACCTATATCCGGGTCTACTCGGGCACGTTGACCAAGGGCTCCTCGGTCCTGAACTCCACCAAGGACAAGAAGGAGCGGGTGGGCCGCATCCTCCAGATGCACGCCAACCACCGCGAGGACAAGAACGCCATCTTCGCCGGCGACATCATGGCCGTGGTCGGGATGAAGAACACCACGACCGGCGACACCCTGTGCGACCCGGGCCACCCGATCGTGCTCGAGGCGCTGGAGTTCCCCGAGCCCGTGATCCATGTCGCCGTCGAGCCCAAGACCAAGGCTGACCAGGACAAACTCTCCAAGGCGCTCTACTCGCTCAGTGAGGAGGACCCGACCTTCCGGGTGCGCTCCGACGAGGAGACCGGCCAGACCGTGATCTCGGGCATGGGCGAGCTCCACCTCGAAGTCCTGGTGGACCGCATGCTGCGGGAATTCAGCGTCGACGCCAACGTCGGCAAGCCCCAGGTGGCCTACCGCGAGACCATCCGCCGGTCGGTGGAGAAGATCGAGGAGAAGTACGTCCGCCAGACCGGCGGCCGGGGCCAGTACGGCCATGTGGTCATCAGCGCCGAGCCCACCGGGCCCGGGCGGGGGCTACGAATTCGTCGACAAGATCAGTGGCGGCGTCATCCCCAAGGAGTACATCCCCTCGGTGGACGCCGGGATCCAAGAGGCGCTGACGTCGGGCATTCTGGCCGGCTATCCCACCGTCGACGTGCGCATCCTGTTGACCTACGGCTCGTACCACGACGTCGACTCGTCGGAGATGGCCTTCAAGATCGCCGGCTCCATGGCGGTGAAGAAGGCCCTGCGGGCGGCCAGCCCCGTCCTGCTCGAGCCCGTGATGGCCGTCACGGTGACCACGCCCGACGACTACATGGGTGACGTCATCGGTGACCTCTCCTCCCGCCGGGGCAGGGTGGAGGGGATGGACCAGCAGGGCAGCAGCCACGTGATCAACGCGCAGGTACCGCTGGCCGACATGTTCGGCTACGCTACTGACCTGCGTTCGCGCACCCAGGGTCGCGCCACGTACACGATGCAGTTTCACTCTTACAACGAGGTGCCCGAGTCGATCTCCAAGGAGATCATCGCCCGGGCCCACGGGGAGTAGCCGGGGCCAACGGCCTCCGGGACAGGTCGCACAAAAGGAAAATGAAAGCGGCGTGCAGTCGCCGCGGCGGGCCCAAGGGGGTCCCGTCCGATATCAGGGAGTAGCTACGGCGATGGCCAAGCAGAAGTTCGAGCGCACAAAGCCTCACGTCAATGTGGGAACGATGGGACACATCGACCACGGGAAGACCACGCTCACGGCGGCGATCACCAAGGTCCTGTCGGAGAAGAACCCCAACACCCAGTTCACCTCGTTCGACCAGATCGACAAGGCCCCCGAAGAGAAGCAGCGCGGGATCACCATCACCATCGCCCACGTCGAGTACGAGACGGAGAACCGTCACTACGCCCACGTCGACATGCCCGGCCACGCCGACTACATCAAGAACATGATCACCGGAGCGGCCCAGATCGATGGCGCCATCCTGGTGGTCTCGGCGGCCGACGGCCCCATGCCCCAGACCCGTGAGCACGTGCTCCTGGCCCGCCAGGTGGGCGTGCCCTACATCGTGGTGGCCCTCAACAAGGCCGACATGGTGGACGACCCCGAGCTGATCGAGCTGGTCGAGATGGAGGTGCGCGAGCTCCTGACCGCCTACGACTTCCCGGGCGACGACACCCCGATCGTCCCGGTCAGCGCCCTCAAGGCCCTCGAGGGCGACCCCGAGTGGAGCGAGAAGATCCTCGAGCTGATGGAGCAGGTCGACTCCTTCATCCCCGAGCCCGAGCGCGACGTCGACAAGCCGTTCCTCATGCCGATCGAGGACGTCATGTCCATCACCGGTCGGGGCACCGTGGTCACCGGCAAGGTGGAGCAGGGCGTGGTCAAGGTGGGCGAAGAGGTGGAGATCGTCGGCCTGCGCGACACGCAGAAGACCACCGTCACCGGCATCGAGATGTTCCGCAAGCTGCTCGACGAGGGCCGGGCCGGCGACAACGTCGGCGCCCTGCTTCGGGGCACCAAGAAGGAAGAGGTCGAGCGGGGCCAGGTCCTCTGCAAGCCCGGTTCCATCACCCCGCACACCCAGTTCGAGGCCACCGTCGTGGTGCTGACCAAGGAGGAGGGTGGCCGTCACAAGCCGTTCTTCACCAACTACCGGCCCCAGTTCTACTTCCGCACCACCGATGTGACCGGCACCATCGCGCTGCCCGAGGGCACCGAGATGGTCATGCCCGGGGACCACACCGACATGACGGTGGAGCTGGGCAAGCCCATCGCCATGACTGAAGGTCTCCGCTTCGCCATCCGTGAGGGTGGCCGCACCGTTGCTTCCGGTCGGGTTACGAAGATCCTCAAGTAACGACCCCGAACCGCAACGGAACGAGAGCAGGCACCATGGCCGACGGCCCCAAGCAGAAGATCCGCATCAGGCTCAAGGCCTACGACCACGAGATCCTCGATCAGTCGACCGAGAAGATCGTCCAGACGGTGCTGCGCACCCAGGCCAAGGTGCTGGGACCGATCCCGCTGCCGACCGACAAGCACCGCTACACGGTGATCCGCTCGCCCCACAAGTACAAGGACTCACGCGAGCACTTCGAGATGCGGGTGCACAAGCGCCTGGTGGACATCATCGACCACACGCCCAAAACGGTCGATTCGCTCCAGCGACTCGACCTCCCGGCGGGCGTCGATATCGAGATAAAGATTCAAACCGCCTGATCCGGGCTCTGGCGCCTGGCACGCGCCGGCCCAGGTGGTGTAACGTCGCAAGGCCGATTTAGGCACCCCAGCGGCACCTCAGGTGCTGCTCCATCACAACAGAAGTGCGTGACCGCCGGTGCGTCCGGTACCTCACGCCAAACCATTCGAGCGCTCCGCTCGGGATTCCCGGGCGGAGCGTTGGCGTGCGCACGGGAAGCCGTGGGCAGCGCAGGGAGATTCGACACGTGGCAAGCAAGGCGATCGTCGGCGAGAAGGTCGGCATGACCCAGGTCTGGGACGAACAGAACCGCGCCATTCCGGTGACGGTTCTCAGAGTCGCGCCCGCGCGCGTGGTCCAGGTCAAGACGCCCGAGACGGACGGCTACGCCGCCCTGCAGGTGACGTGGGGCTTCCGCCGGGCCTCCACGCTGACCAAGCCGGAGATCGGCCACTTCGCCAAGGCGAGCGTGGAGCCGGGACGCGGCCTGGTCGAGCTCCGGCTCGACGATGTGGCCGAGTACGCCGTCGGCCAGGAGCTGACCGCCGAGGTCCTGGCGGCCGGCGACCGGGTCGACGCCATCGCCGTCAGCAAGGGCAAGGGCTTCGCCGGCGGGATGAAGCGCCACAACTTCAAGGGCCAGGGCGCCTCGCACGGTAACCACAAGAGCCACCGCGTCCCCGGTGCCATCGGTGCCTGCGCCACCCCCTCACGCGTCTTCAAGGGCACCAAGATGGCCGGTCGCATGGGTGGCAAGCAGGTGACGGCCCTCAACCTGCAGGTCGTCTCGGCCGACCCCGATCGTCAGCTGGTCCTGGTCAAGGGGGCCGTGCCCGGCTCCCGGGGCACCGTGGTGGTGCTGCGCGACTCGGTCAAGACGGCCACCAGTCCGCGGAGGGTCCCGATGACCATGGCCGACGCCGTGCTTCGTGGACCGGTCAAGAAGGAGCGCGCCGCGCCGGTCACCCGCTCGGTCACCCGCCGCTCGGTCGCCGGCCAGGACCTGGGCCAGGTCGACCTCGAGCCCACCATCTTCGGCCTCGAGCCCAACCGGGCCGTGCTGCACCAGGTCGTCACCGCCCAGCTGGCCGCCGCCCGCTCGGGCTCGCAGTCGACCAAGACGCGGGCCGAGGTGCGCGGCGGTGGCGCCAAGCCGTTCTCCCAGAAGGGCACGGGACGGGCCCGCCAGGGCTCGAGCCGCTCGCCGTCGATGATCGGCGGGGGCGTCGCCCTCGGCCCCAAGCCGCGCAGCTACCGCCAGCACACCCCCAAGAAGATGATCCGCCTGGCCCTCCTGTCCGCCCTGAGCGACCGGGCCGCCCTCGGCCGCGTGGCCCTGGTCGACACCTGGGGCTGGGAAGACCCGAGGACCAAGGACGCCGTGGCTGCGCTGAACGCGCTCGAAGCTCGGCGGCCGGGTGCTGGTGGTCCTGGCCGACGAGGAGACCGTGGCCCAGCGTTCCTTCGCCAACCTGCCCAACGCCCACACGGCCTCCTTCGGGGAACTCTCGGCCCACGACGTGCTGCGCAGCGACTGGATCCTCTTCTCCGACCGCACGCTGCCCGGTTCCCCGGCGGACTTCTCCACCGGGCTGGCCGAGGTCGAGGGCGCCGCTGACGACGTCGGGGCCGTCGGCGCCACGACCGAGCAGGCCGACGGCACGACCGACGCAGGCCGGCGACACGACCGAGGAGGCTGCCACCGATGCGTGATGCCATGGCAGTGCTGATCCGGCCGGTGGTCTCCGAGAAGAGCTACGGCCTGATGGACCAGAACGTCTACGTCTTCATCGTCGACCCCGGCGCCACCAAGATCGACGTACGCCACGCCGTCGAGCAGGCCTTCAGCGTGCGGGTGCTCAACGTCAACACCCTGAACCGCAAGGGCAAGTCGACCCGTAACCGCCGCACCAACATCAAGGGCCACCGCCCCAACACCAAGCGGGCCATTGTCACCATCCATCCCGACGACTCCATCGACCTCTTCGATCGTTGATCACAGGACCGCACTGATGCCACTTCGTTCACGCAAGCCAACCAGCCCGGGCCGCCGTTTCCAGACGGTGTCCGACTTCTCCGAGATCACCCGCGATCGCCCGGAGAAGTCGCTGCTCGCCCCCAGCCCGAGCTCGGGCGGGCGCAACAACCACGGCCGCAAGACGGCCCGCCACCGCGGCGGCGGCCACAAGCAGCAGTACCGCATCATCGACTTCCGTCGGAACAAGGACGGCGTGCCGGCCAAGGTGGCGTCCATCGAGTACGACCCCAACCGCAACTCGCGAATCGCCCTGCTGCACTACGCCGACGGCGAGAAGCGGTACATCCTGGCCCCGGCCGGGGTGAAGGTGGGCGACCGGATCCAGAGTGGGCAAGGCGCCGACATCCGCCCGGGCAACGCGTTGCCGCTGCGCTACATCCCGGTGGGCTCGACCGTGCACAACGTCGAATTGCGCCCCGGCGGTGGCGGGAAGATGGCCCGGGGGGCGGGCATGAGCATTCAGCTGGTGGCCAAGGAAGGCGTCTTCGCCACCTTGCGGCTGCCGTCGACCGAGATGCGCCGCGTCTCCATCGACTGCCGGGCCACTCTGGGCGTGGTGGGGAACGCCGAGGCCGAGCTGATCAAGATCGGCAAGGCCGGACGGAACCGCTGGAAGGGCAAGCGCCCCCAGACCCGGGGTGTAGCCATGAACCCGGTGGACCACCCCCTGGGTGGGGGTGAGGGGAAGTCCTCGGGTGGGCGTCACCCGGTCTCCCCGTGGGGCAAGCCCGAGGGCCGTACCCGCTCCCGCAACAAGAAGTCCGATTCGATGATCGTCCGTCGGCGCCGCACCCGCGGCGCGCGGCGATAGGCGAAGGGTTGACCACGTATGCCGCGTAGCTTGAAAAAGGGACCATTCGTCGACGACCACCTGTTGAAGAAGGTCGACGTGCTCAACTCGAGCGGGGAGAAGAAGGTCATCAAGACCTGGTCCCGCCGCTCCACCATCATCCCCGACATGGTCGGCCACACCATTGCCGTCCACGACGGTCGCCGTCACGTCCCGGTCTACGTGACCGAGTCGATGGTCGGCCACAAACTGGGCGAGTTCGCCCCGACACGCACCTTCCGGTACCACGCCGGCCAGGAGCGGGGAGCACGTCGCTGACATGACGGCGACCAAGACCAACGAGCGTCCGGGCACCCGTGCCGTCCTGCGGCACAGCGGCCTGTCGGCCTCCAAGGCCCGTCAGGTCCTCGACCTGATCCGGGGCCAGGACGTGGACCGGGCGGCCGAGATCCTGATCGGGACCGAGCGCGGCGCGGCCGACGTCATCGGCAAGGTACTCAACTCGGCCGTGTCCAACGCCGCCCACAACGACCAGCAAAATCCCGACGAGTTGTACGTCTCGGCCTGCTACGCCGACGAGGGCACCACGGCCAAGCGCTGGCGCCCCCGGGCCCGGGGCCGGGCCACCCGGATCAGGAAGCGGACCAGCCACATCACCATCATCGTGAGCCGGCTCCCCGAGGCGAAGTTGGAGTTGCGTCGCAAGCGGATGGAGGCGGTCAGCGCCCATCGTTCCCGTCGGGTCGACGCCTCGCGGCGCCGGGCCGACCTGTCCGGTCGCCTGTCCCGGCGCCGGGCCGCCCAGGCCGTGGCCGAAGCCGAGGCCGAGACGGCGGCGGCCGAGCGTGACGGCGACGAGGCCGACGCGATGGCTCCGGAGGGCACCGACGTGACCAATCCCGAGATCGAAACCGAAGAGGACTTCGCCGCCGAGGGCGGGACCGAGGCCATCGTCGTCGACGAGGCCAACAGTGAAGATGACACGGCAGAGGCATCCGCCGACGCCGACGAGAAGGGCGAGTAGATGGGCCAGAAGGTCAATCCGTACGGCTTCCGCCTCGGTATCACTACCGATTGGAAGTCCCGTTGGTTCGAGGAGCGCCACTACCGCGAATTCGTGGTGGAGGACTGGAAGATCCGCGACTACCTGATGAAGCAGCTCGAGGCGGCGGCGGTGAGCCGGATCGAGGTCGAGCGCACGCGCGACCGCCTCCGGGTCGACATCCACACCGCCCGGCCCGGCATCGTGATCGGCCGCCGAGGGTCCGAAGCCGACCGTCTCAAGAAGAAGCTCGAAGAGATCACCGGTCTGCAGAACCGGATCCAGCTCAACATCCAAGAGATCAAGCAGCCCGAGCTCGACGCCGCTCTTATCGCCCAGGGCATCTGCGACCAGCTGGTGCGCCGGGTGGCCTTCCGCCGGGCCATGAAGCGGGCCATCCAGACGGTCCAGAAGGCCGGAGCGCTCGGGATCAAGGTGCAGTGCTCGGGACGTCTCGGCGGGTCCGAGATGTCCCGCAAGGAGCAGTACCGCGAGGGTCGGGTGCCGTTGCACACGCTGCGGGCCGACATCGACTACGGCTTCCGTGAGGCCAAGACCACGTCGGGCCGGGTCGGGGTCAAGGTCTGGATCTACAAGGGCGACATCCTGCCCTACAAGGTCTCCATCGAGGACAAGATCACCCGCGAGGCGGCCATGGCCGTCGGTGAGACGTCCGGACAGAGCGGCCCGCGCCGTCTCATCACCGCCGGTGGCGGGCGCCGCAAGGCCGACTTCGGCGCCCCCGGCGAGGACGCGGCGACCACCAACGGCGCCGCACCGGACGACGAGCTGTTGGAGGAGCTGCTGCCCGAGGACGAGTCGACCGCGGTCGACGCCACCGATGCGGCCCCCGTGACCGAGGACGTCGACGCCGACGCCGACGCCGAGGAGGCGGACGACGCGCCCGAGGCTCCGGTGGCCGATCTCCTGCCCGTCGCGCCGGCCGAGCCGGACGACCTGGAGCGCCAGCTGGCCAAGGACGAGGAGATGGAGCGCCAGAACCGTCACGAGCACCATGAGGCTCCGCACTTCCGCAAGGAGTCGGACTGACATGTTGATGCCCAAGAAGGTCAAGCACCGCAAGACGCAGCGGGGCCGGTTGAACGGCCAGGCCAAGGGGGGTGCCGCCGTCTCATTCGGCGACTTCGGGATTCAGGCCATGGAGCCCGGATGGTTGACGGCACGCCAGATCGAGGCGGCCCGTATCGCCATGACCCGTCACGTCAAGCGTGGTGGGAAGGTCTGGATCCGCGTCTTCCCGGACAAGCCGGTCACCCAGAAGCCGGCCGAGACCCGCATGGGCTCGGGCAAGGGCAACCCCGAATTGTGGGTGGCCGTGGTGCACCCGGGCCGGATCCTGTTCGAGCTCTCCGGTGTCGACGAGGAATTGGCCCGCGCCGCCATGGAGCGCGCCATCCAGAAGCTGCCCTTCAAGGCCCGGTTCGTGGTGCGCCCGGGGACACACGGTCACGCCGAGGTGGCGATCTGATGGCGACTGCTTCTGACCTGGCGCTGCTCGACGGCGATGAGCTGGCCGGCCGTCTCGGTGAGGGCCGGCGCGAGCTGTTCAACCTGCGCTTCCAACTGGCCACGGGCCAGCTGGACAATCCGGCCCGGGTGAGCCAGGTCCGGCACGAAATCGCCCGGATCCTGACCGTGTTGCGGGCCCGGGAAATTCTCGAGGCCGAGGGCACGTACGTGGCCGCCACGACCGAGGAGCGCGAGGGCGCCCTGGCCAAGCTGGCGGCGGAGGATGCCGCCGTGGCCGAGCATGCCGCCGCCCGGGCCGCTGAAGCCGAGGCCGTGCACGATCTCGAGCACGTGGCCGTCGACGATGACGGACTGGACGTCGATGACGACTTAGAAGAGGAAGAGGAAGAGGCCTGATGGCCGACGAGACCGAAGAGACGACAGAAGTGACCGAAGCCGAAGCCGAGGACGTGGCCGTGCCCGCCGGGAAGGCCGACGTCACGCCGGGGGCTCCCGAGCAAGCCACGGTGGCCGCGGCCGCGCCCACCGCCAAGTCCACCGCCAAGTCCACCACCGGACCGGCCGACGACGAGGGGCGGCCCAACCGCCGCAAGGTACGCGAGGGCGTCGTGGTGTCCGATGCCATGCAGTCCACCGTCGTGGTGGCCGTGGTGGAGCGGGTCCGTCACCCCCGCTACGGCAAGACGGTGCAGCGGACCAAGAAGCTCTACGTGCACGACGCCGAGGACAGCGCCAAGGTCGGCGATCGGGTTCGGGTCCAAGAGACCCGCCCCCTGTCCAAGCTGAAGCACTGGCGCCTGACCGAAGTGGTGGAGCGGGCCCGATGATTCAACAGGAGTCGCGGCTGCGGGTGGCCGACAATTCCGGCGCGCGCGAGGTGCTGTGCATCCGCGTGCTCGGTGGGTCGCGCCGTCGCTACGCCAGCATCGGGGATGTCTTCGTGGCCACGGTCAAGGACGCCATCCCGGGTGCAGCCGTGAAGAAGGGCGATGTCGTGAGGTGCGTGGTGGTGCGCACCAAGAAGGAGAAGCGTCGCCCCGACGGCAGCTATATCCGCTTCGACGAGAACGCGGCGGTGCTGATCAACGACCAGCAGCAACCGCGAGGCACACGCATCTTCGGCCCGGTGGGCCGCGAGTTGCGTGACAAGAGGTTCATGAGAATCGTGTCGTTGGCTCCGGAGGTGTTGTGATGCGGATCCACAAGGGTGACCAGGTGATCGTGCGGTCGGGCAAGGACAAGGGCAAGAAGGCCGAAGTCATCCGGGCCTTCCCGGCCGAGGGGCGGGTGATCCTCGAGGGGGTCAACGTGGCCAAGCGTCACGCCAAGCCGACCCGGGCCACCCAGCAGGGTGGCGTCATCGACAAGTTCATGCCGGTGCAGGTCTCGACCGTGGCCCTGCTCTGCAAGAGCTGTGACAAGCCGACCCGGGTGGGCATGAAGATCGACAAGAACGGCCGCAAGGTGCGGGTCTGCCGCAAGTGCGGGGGCGAACTGTGACCGATACCGGCACCACCACCGCTACCACCACCAGCACAGGCGCCCCGGCCCGGCCGCGGCTGTTCGAGCGCTACCTGGCCGAGGTCCGCCCGCGCCTCCAGGAGGAACTGGGACTGGGCAACATCATGGAGGTCCCCCGGCTCGAGAAGATCGTCATCAACATGGGCGTGGGCCGGGCCACCCAGCAGGCTTCCCTGATCGAAGGGGCCCAGCGCGACCTGGAGATCATCACCGGGCAGAAACCGATCGTGACCCGGGCCAAGCAGTCCATCGCCGGTTTCAAGCTCCGCGAGGGCCAGGCCATCGGGGCCAAGGTCACCCTGCGGGGCGATCGGGCCTGGGAGTTCTTCGATCGCCTGCTCAGCCTGGCCATTCCGCGTATCCGTGACTTCCGTGGCCTGTCACCGCGTTCATTCGACGGTAAGGGCAACTACACCTTCGGGGTCACCGAGCAGTTGATCTTCCCGGAGATCGACTACGACAAGATCGACTCGGTCCGGGGCATGGACATCACGATCGTCACCACCGCACGCAACAACGAGGAAGGGCGAGCGCTCCTAGCGGCGTTCGGCTTCCCGTTCCGACAGGAGACTCGATAAGCATCATGGCGAAGAAAGCACTGATTGAGAAGCAACAGCGCACACCCAAATTCAAGGTGCGCGGGTACACCCGCTGCCAGCGATGTGGCCGGCCCAAGGCCGTGTACAAGAAGTTCGGGCTCTGCCGTATCTGCCTGCGCGTGATGGTGCACGCGGGCGAGATTCCCGGCGTCACCAAGGCGAGTTGGTAGGCCGCCCATGACCATGACCGATCCCATCGCGGACATGCTGACGCGTATCCGCAACGCCAATTCCGCCATGTTCGACACCGTGAAGATGCCGGGCTCGAAGCTGAAGGAGTCCCTGGCCTCCATCCTCGAGCGTGAGGGTTTCATCGCGGGCTACCACATGGAGCCCAACTCCGAGAAGCCGGGCACCACGCTGGAGATCTCCCTCAAGTACTCGGCCGACCGCACCCGCACCATCGCCGGTATCAAGCGGATCTCCAAGCCCGGCCTGCGTATCTACGCCCGGGCCGACGGCATCCCCCGCGTCCTGGGCGGGATGGGCGTGGCCGTGGTCTCGACCAGCCACGGGTTGATGACCGATCGTGAAGCTCGGAAGCGCCACCTCGGTGGCGAGGTGCTCTGCCATGTCTGGTAGTTCCACGACCGTGACGCGGGGTGATGGCTGATGTCGCGTATCGGGCGTTCGCCCATCTCGGTCCCGGCCAACGTCACCGTCACCCTCGAGGGCGCGAAGGTGAGCGTCAAGGGACCCCAAGGCACGCTGGAGCGTTCCTTGCCGACCGGCATCACCGTGGCCCAGGAGGGCGACGTGCTGGTGGTCAGCCGACCCGATGACGAGCGACGGCACCGCGCCCTGCACGGCCTGTCCCGGTCGTTGGTGGCCAACATGGTGACCGGGGTGACGGACGGGTACTCCAAGGAACTCGAGATCGTCGGCGTCGGGTACCGCTGCACGGCCCGGGGCCCGGGCGCGCTGGAGCTGGCTTTGGGCTTCTCGCACCCCGTCTTCGTCGACGCTCCCGAGGGCATCACCTTCGAGGTCCCCGTGCCCACCCGCATCATCGTCAAGGGCACCGACAAGGAGAAGGTGGGCCAGGTGGCCGCCGACATCCGTAAACTCCGCAAGCCCGAGCCCTACAAGGGCAAGGGCGTGCGCTACGCCGGCGAGCGGGTCCTCCGCAAGGCCGGAAAGGCAGCGAAGTAATGGCACCTCTGCACGATCGAACCCGCCTCAGGGCGCGGCGTCACACCCGGGTCCGGGCCAAGGTCACCGGGACGGCCGACGTGCCGCGCCTGGCCGTCCACCGGTCCAACCGGCACATCTCGGCCCAGGTCATTGACGACACCACCGGGCGGACCCTGGCCGCCGCGTCGTCGGTGGAGCCGGAGCAGCGCGCGTCATTGGGGCAGAGTGGCGGCGGTAACGTGACCGGCGCCGCCGCGGTGGGCCGCCTCCTGGGTACACGGGCCAAAGCGGCCGGCATCACCAAAGTGGTCTTTGACCGTGGTGGCTTCGTCTACCACGGGCGTGTCGCCGTCCTGGCCGACGCGGCACGGGCCGAGGGACTGGAGTTCTGAGCGTGGTCGACACACAGTACGAAGAGCGCACCATCAAGGTGAACCGGGTGGCCAAGGTGGTCAAGGGTGGCCGTCGGTTCTCCTTTGCCGCCCTCATGGTGGTCGGCGACGGTAACGGCAAGGTCGGCCTGGGCTACGGCAAGGCCAAGGAAGCCGGCCTGGCCGTGCAAAAGGGCATCGAAGAGGCTCGCAAGAACCTCTTTGAGGTCCCACTGGCCGGGAACACCATTGTGCACCCGGTGATCGGCGAGAGCGGTGCCGGGCGCGTCATGCTCAAGCCGGCCGCCCCCGGGACCGGGGTCATCGCCGGCGGCGCCGCCCGGGCCATCCTCGAGATGGCCGGCATCCGCGACATCCTGGCCAAGTCCCTGGGCTCGTCCAATGGCATCAACGTGGCCCACGCCACCATCGCCGGACTCAAGGCGCTGCGCCGCCCCGATGAGGTGGCTGCCCTGCGGGGCAAGCAGGCCGACGAAGTGACGCCGGCCGGCGTGCTGCGTGCCTACCGGGAGCGCCGGCGTGAGACCGACCTGTTCGCCGGCGAGGCTCGCTGATCATGGCGGCCCAGGCGGCGAAGACCGCAACGAAAACCGCGAAGAAGTCCGCCACGAAGGACGACGCGCGCCTGGTCGTGACCCAGGTCCGTTCGGCCATCGGGAGCAAGCCCAAGCACCGCGGCACGCTGCGGGCGCTCGGCCTGCGGGGGATCGGGCAGTCCAACAACCTCCCGGACCGGCCGGAGATCCGGGGCATGGTGGCGCGCGTCCCCCATCTGATCAAGGTCGAGGAGGTGCCGGCATGAAGCTCCACGATCTGACGCCGCCCAAGGGTGCCACCAAGGCCAAGCAGCGGGTCGGCCGCGGCACCGGGGGCAAGGGCCACAAGACGGCCGGCCGGGGCATGAAGGGCCAGCGGGCCCGCAACACCGTGCCGGTCGGCTTCGAGGGCGGCCAACTTCCCCTCATGCAGCGCATTCCCAAGCTGAAGGGGTTCAAGAACCCCTTCCGGATCGCCTACACGCCGGTCAACATCGGTGTGCTGGCCGGTCTGGACGCCGACGAGATCACCGTGCAGACGATGGTCGACGCCGGGCTGTGCCGGCCGAAGGCGCTGGTCAAGGTGCTGGGCCAGGGGTCGTTGTCCCGACCGATCCGGGTCTCGGCCCATGCCTTCTCGGCTTCGGCCGAGGCCGCCATCTCGTCCGCGGGCGGTAGCGTAGAGCGGGTGCCCCTCCCCTTTGGCCACGGGCGTCCCCCGGCATCGGGCAATGCCTTGATGAACCGGTAGTGACCACACCCGGACGCGACTGACGGAGATCGGCCATGCTCTCCCGGCTCGCCAACATCTTCAGGGTTCCCGACCTTCGCAACAAGGTCATCTTCACCCTGGCCATCATCGCCCTCTACCAGATAGGGGCCAACGTCCCCGTACCGGGCGTGAACTGGGGCCAGTTGCAGTCGCTCCAGAGCACGGCGTCAGCTTCGGGTGTCCTCGGGTTCCTGAACCTCTTCAGCGGTGGCGCGCTGGTGCGCCTGGCCGTCTTCGGCCTGGGCGTCATGCCCTACATCACGAGTTCGATCATCATCCAGCTGCTGTCGACGGTCATCCCCAAGTTGGAGGAGTGGCGCGACCAGGGTGCGGTGGGGCAGAAGAAGATCACCCAGACCACGCGGTACCTGACGGTGGCGCTGGCCCTCATGCAGTCCTCGGGCCTGGTCTACGCCTTCCACGGCCACGACGCCGCTCTCCTGGGCACCAGCATCGACCTCATCCCGAGGTTCAATCTGGGCCTGGCCGCCTTCATGGTCCTGTGCCTGACGGCGGGGACGGCCTTCGTCATGTGGTTGGCCGAGCTCATCACCCAGCGCGGCATCGGGCAGGGCATGTCCATCTTGATCTTCGCCAACGTGGTGGCCGCCATCCCGACCGGCTTCCGGGCCATTTACGAGGAGGGCGGGAAGATCAAGTTCTCGGTGATCCTGATCGTCTCCCTCGCCCTGCTGGTCACCATCGTGTTCTTCGATCAGGGCCAGCGACGAATACCCGTGACCTTCGCCCGGCGGGTGGTGGGGCGACGAATGTACGGGGGGAGCAGCACGTACATCCCCCTGAAGGTGAACCAATCGGGGGTGATCCCGATCATCTTCGCCTCGTCGGTCCTGTACATCCCGGTCCTGTTGTCCAATGTGGTCCAGTTCAACTGGTTCCAGAACTTCGTCCGCAACAGCCTGCAGCCCACCAGCTTCTTCTACATCGGGCTCTACTTCATCCTCATCTTCATGTTCACGTTCTTCTACGTGTACGTGGCCTTCGACCCGCATCAACAGGCCGACCTCATCCGCAAGCAGGGTGGGTTCGTCCCCGGCATCCGGCCCGGTCCGCCGACCGAGCGATACTTCGCGCACATCTTGAGCCGGATCACCGTGGTGGGTGCCCTGTTCCTCGGCAGCGTGGCCGTGGTGCCCTCGGTGATCATGGCGCTCTGGCACATCAACCGGTTCCCCTTCTACGGGACGACCCTGCTGATCTCGGTGGGCGTCGCCCTCGAGACGATGCGCCAGATCGACAGCCAGCTGATGATGCGCAACTACGAAGGCTTCCTCAAGTAGGGCATTGTGATCCCCGGGGTCAGGCTCGTAGTCCTCGGCAAACAGGGGGCGGGCAAGGGAACGCAGTGCGTTCGCTTGTCACATCACTACGTCGTGCCGCACGTCTCGACCGGTGACATGTTGCGCGGCGAGGTCAAGTCCCAGACCCCCTTCGGCGTGCGGGCCCAGAAGCTGATGGACGAGGGTGAGCTCATCCCCGACGACATGGTGATGCAGATGGTCCGGGGCCGGCTGTCCGAACGCGATACCCGGGGCCGGGGCTTCGTCCTCGACGGGTGTCCCCGCACCACCGGCCAGGCCGAAGCCCTGGACGACATCATGTTCCCGTTCGGGATGGACCTGGTGGTCGACCTCCAGGTCCCCACCCCCCTGGTCATGAAGCGGCTGGCCTCGCGGCGGGTCTGCGTCGATTGCGGTTCCAACTACTCGACGGCCGCCCCGCCCATGGTCAACTGGACCTGCGACGTCTGCGGCGGCGAGGTGGTCCAGCGCGAGGACGACACCGAGGAGGCGATCCAGCGCCGCTTGGACCTCTACGAAGCCCAGACGGCGCCCCTGATCGTCTGGTACACCGAGCGCAACCTGCTGGTCACCATCAACGGGACCGGCTCGCCCGACGCGGTGACCCGCCGGGTGGTCGGGGCCATCGACGCCCAGCGCCAGAAGCGGAAGGAGCGGAAGGAGTAGCGGTGCGGCGCAACGACGAAGAACTGGACAAGATGCGCAAGGCGGGCAAGGTGGTGGCCGAGATGCACGCGGCCACCCGCGCCGCCGCCAAGCCCGGGGTGACCACCCTCGAGGTGGACGCCGTGGCCCGCGCCGTGCTCGAGCGCCGGGGCGCCACGTCGAACTTTCTCGGCTACCACGGTTTCCCGGCCGTCATCTGCACCTCGCCCAACGACATGATCGTGCACGGGATCCCCGGTCCCTACACGCTGAAAGAGGGGGACATCCTCTCCATCGACTGCGGGGCCATCATCGAGGGCTACCACGGCGACGCCGCCTTCACCATGGGCATCGGGGAGGTCTCGGCGGAAGCCCAGAAGCTCATGGACGTGACCGAGCGCAGCCTGTGGGCCGGCATCGAGCAGCTCAAGAAGGGCAATGCCCTGCACGAGGTGGGGCGGGCCGTCCAGGCCGTGGCCGAGGCCGGCGGGTTCTCGGTGGTGCGTGAGTACGTCGGCCACGCCATCGGCACGGCCATGCACGAGCAACCCCAGGTGCCGAATTACTGGCCCGGGAACCGGGGCCCGACGCTCAAGACGGGCATGGTCTTCGCCGTCGAGCCCATGGTCAACGCCGGCTCGGCCGGGACCCGCCAGCTCGACGACGGCTGGAGCGTGGTCACGGCCGACGGGCGCCTCTCGGCCCACTTCGAGCACACAATCGCCGTGACACCCGACGGCCCGGAGGTCTTCACGCTGCCCTGAATCGGGGCCCATCCCTGCTCCGGCTGGAAATCACCGCTGGTTACGGTAGAATCATCTGCTGGCTCTGGGCCAGGCCCCTTTCGGGGGTCTCCTGTCGCCGGGCCACATCCGAGAAACGCCGCTCCGGCCACCGCGCCGCCGGCGGGCTCGGGAGATCACCAGATGCAACGATTGAGGAGAGTCACCTGCCCAAGCCCAAGGAAGACGCCATCGTGCTCGAAGGCACGGTGGTCGAGCCACTGCCCAACGCCATGTTCCGAGTCGAGCTCGAGAACGGTCACAAGGTGTTGGCGCACAGCTCGGGAAAGATGAGGATGCACCGCATCCGCATTCTTCCGGGGGACAAGGTGCAGGTGGAGATCACTCCCTACGACCTCAACCGGGGCCGTATCACCTACCGGTACAAGTAACCACCGCTACAAGTAACCAGAAGGACAGGAACGCGATGAAAGTTCGGCCAAGCGTGAAGCCGATCTGTGAGAAGTGCAAGGTCATCCGGCGCCACGGTGTGGTCCGGGTGATCTGTGACAACCCGCGCCACAAGCAGCGGCAGGGCTGAGGAGAGGACACAGATGGCCCGTATAGCTGGAGTCGATATCCCCCGCGAGAAGCGGCTCGAGATATCCCTGACCTACATTTTCGGCATCGGCAACACCCTGTCGGAGCAGATCTGCCAGGCGGTCGAGGTCAACCCCTCGACCCGTGTCCGCGATCTCACCGACGAAGAGGTGGCGCGCCTGCGCAGCTACATCGACACCAACTTCCGGGTCGAGGGTGACCTGCGCCGCGACGTGTCCCAGGACATCAAGCGCAAGATGGAGATCAACTGCTACCAGGGCGTACGGCACCGCAAGGGCCTGCCCGTGCACGGCCAGCGCACGCACACCAACGCCCGGACCCGCAAGGGACCGAAGAAGACGGTGGCCGGGAAGAAGAAGGTGAAGAAGTAGATGGCCAAGCCCACCAAACAGGCGCGTCGGCCCGCGCAAGCGCGAGCGCAAGAACATCAGCTACGGCGTGGCCCACATCAAGAGCTCGTTCAACAACACCATCGTCTCCATCGCCGATCCCGAGGGCAACGTGTTGGCCTGGGCCTCGGCCGGCAACGTCGGGTTCAAGGGCTCCCGCAAGTCCACCCCCTTCGCGGCCCAGCTGGCCGCCGAGGCCTGCGCCAAGCGGGCCATGGAGCACGGCGTGCGCAAGGTCGACGTCCTGGTGCGAGGTCCTGGTTCCGGCCGTGAGACCGCCATCCGGTCGCTCGCCGCGGTGGGCATCGAGGTCGTGGGCATCAAAGACGTCACCCCCATCCCCCACAACGGCTGCCGCCCCAAGAAGCGGCGTCGGGTCTAAGAGGAACATCCATGGCTAGATACACCGGACCCGTATGCCGACTCTGCCGGCGCGAGCGGACCAAGCTCTTCTTGAAGGGGGAGCGCTGCTACTCGCTCAAGTGTCCCGTCTCCGAGGCGGTGACCGACCGTCACAGCCGCGCCTACCCGCCCGGCGAGCACGGTCGCGACCGCATGCGCCAGGGGTCGGAGTACCTGACCCAGCTGCGTGAGAAGCAGAAGGCCCGCCGCATCTACGGGCTCTTGGAGAAGCAGTTCCGCAACCTCTACGAGGAGTCCAGCCGCCAGCCCGGCATCACCGGCGAGAACCTGCTGCGCAACCTGGAGCTCCGGCTCGACAACGTTGTCTTCCGGGCCGGATGGGGCGCCAGCCGGCGCCAGGCCCGCCAGTTCGTCCGCCACGGCCACGTGCAGGTCAACGGGCGCAAGACCGACATCCCGAGCTACCGGGTCCGCCAGGGCGACCAGGTCACGCTCAAGGAAGCCACCCGGGCCAACTTCTCGGTGCGGCGCAACATGGACACGTTGGAGCGGACCACCCCGGCCTGGCTCGAGACCCGTGACGCCGGGTTCAGCGTGGCCGTGCTGAACCCGCCGCTGCGCGAGCACATCGATGAGCCCGTGCAGGAGCAGCTCATCGTCGAGCTGTACTCCAAGTAGGACCACGTAGGACCCCGGACACCCCCGAACCCGACCGACCGCCCCCCGACCGACCACCCATCCCCGCTACAGGAGTCACCCACATGCTGATAATCCAACGACCGACAGTCGAAGCAGTCGACGAGGAGCAGGACAACCGACAGCGTTTCGCCGTCGGCCCGCTCGATCCCGGCTTCGGCACCACGCTCGGCAATTCGCTGCGCCGCACCCTGCTCTCCTCGATCCCCGGCGGGGCGGTGACCCAGCTGCGCTTCGACGAGGCGCTGCACGAGTTCACCACGCTGCCCGGCGTCAAGGAAGACGTCACCGACATCATCTTGAACCTCAAGGACCTGCTGGTGCAGATCCACACCGACGAGCCGGTGACGTTGCGGCTCGACGTGCGCGGCCCGGCCGACGCCACGGCCGGCGACCTGCAGGCCACCTCCGACGTCGAGATCCTCAACCCCGAGCTGCACATCGCCTCCATCAACGCCAAGGGCCGCCTGGCCGTCGACGTGACGGTGGAGCGCGGTCGGGGCTACGTGTCGGCCGACAAGAACAAGCGCTCGTCGACCATCGGCGTCATCCCGATCGACTCCATCTTCTCGCCCGTGCACCGGGTGACCTTCGACATCGAGTCGGTCCGGGTGGAGCAGTCCACCAACTACGACCGCCTGGTGCTCGACATCGAGACCGACGGCACCATCTCCCCCCGTGAGGCGCTGGCCTCGGCCGGTGACACGCTGCGCAACCTGGTCTCCCTGGTGGCCGATCTCGAGGACGCACCGCAGGGGCTCGAGCTGGGCGACACCGGCACGACCACCAGCGGATCCCCCGACCTGGACCTGCGCATCGAGGAGCTCGACCTCTCCGAGCGACCCCGCAACTGCCTCAAGCGGGCCCAGATCAACACCATCGGTGAGCTGGTCGAGCGCACGATGGACGACCTGCTGGCCATCACCAACTTCGGGCAGAAGTCGGCCGACGAAGTGGTGCAGCGCCTGGACGAGCGCGGGCTGTCGCTGCGCACCCGGGACTGATCGGCCGTGCAGGGCACTCCGACCCGCGGCCGGCGCCTGGGCGGCACCTCGGCGCACCAGAAGGCCATGCTGGGCAACCTGGTGGCCTCGTTGATCGCGGCCGAGTCCCTGGTCACCACCGAGGCCAAGGCCAAGGCGCTGCGCCCGGTGGCCGAAAAGTGCGTGACGGCCGCCCGCAAGGGTGGGATCCACCAGCACCGCCGGGTGGTGGCGCTGATCCGCGACAAGGACATGGCCCACAAGTTGTTCGAGGAGATCGGGCCTCGCTACGCCGAGCGCCCCGGTGGCTACACCCGTATCCTGAAGCTGGGCCCCCGCCCGGGCGACAACGCGCCGATGGCGCGGATTGAGTTCGTCTGAGGGTGGGCGCGCCCACCAGCGCTGTCTGGCAGCGCTGGAGGCTCCTGATCGCCTACGACGGTGCCGCCTTCCGGGGTTTCGCCGACCAGCCGCAGGTGCCCACCGTGGCCGGCACGCTGCGGGAGGCCCTGGGCCGGACCGCCCGCCTGGTCGAACCCCCGTCACTGACCTGCGCCGGGCGCACCGACGCCGGCGTCCACGCCCGGGGCCAGGTGGTCCACGTCGACCTGCCGCCCATCCCCTTCGACGGCGCCGGCCTGGCCCGGGCGCTCAACCGCCAACTGGCCCCCGCGGTCGTCATCCGGGCCGCCACCGCGGTCGAGCCCGACTTCGACGCCCGGCGCTCGGCCACCGACCGGACCTACCGCTACCTGGTCTGGAACGGGCCGTGGCCCGATCCGCTGCTGGCCCCCATCACCTGGCACGTCCGGGACGAGCTGGACCTGCGGGCCATGCGATCGGCCAGCGACGTGGTGCTGGGCACCCACGACTTCCGTTCCTTCTGCCGGCGCAAGCCCGGGACCGACGCCGAAGAGCCCATCCTGCGCCGGGTGATCCGGGCCGCCTGGAGCGAGGAGCACGACTCCGAGGTGCGCCGCCTGGACGAGGGGCGGCTCCTGCGCTTCGAGATCGTGGCCAATTCCTTCTGCCACCAGATGGTCCGATCGCTGGTGGGGAGCCTGGTCGACGTCGGGCGCGGGCAGGGCAACGCCGCCACCCTGCTGGAACGCCTGCGCCTGGCCAACCGCCATCGGGCCCCGGATCCGGCGCCGGCCCGGGGCCTGTGCCTGGTCTCGGTGGCCTACCCCTGACCGGTGATCACCGGCCGGACCGCGGGCGGCTTGCCCGCCCGGCCCGGGCGCCCTATCCTGGTACGTCGGCTCTCGGGACCCCCGAGAGCCTGAGCGCATCCCCTGCGGCGTGCGCTCCCCGCACCACACCGCAGCGAAAGATCGATCCCTTGCGCACCTTTTCCCCGAAAGTCACCGAGATCCAGCGAGCCTGGTACGTGGTCGACGCCGACGGACTGGTGCTCGGCCGGTTGGCCTCGGAAGTGGCCCGCATCCTGCGCGGCAAGCACCGCCCCTACTTCGCGCCGCACGTCGACACCGGTGACCACGTCATCGTGATCAACGCCGACAAGGTGGTCCTCACCTCGAACAAGGCCGCCGACAAGCTGGCCTACCGCCACAGCGGGTACCCGGGCGGCCTGAGCTCCACCACCTACGCCGAACTCCTGGACCGGACCCCCGACGAAATGATCAGGCGCTCCGTCCGGGGCATGTTGCCCAAGAACACCCTGGGGCGCCAGATGCTGGGCAAGCTCAACGTCTACGCCGGCCCGGACCACCCCCACGCAGCCCAGGTCCCCGAGGTCCTCGAGCTGCCCTCGGCCCGCCGGGCCAGCTGAAGACCGTCAGGCAAGGAGCCCACATGACCGCACCCCTCACCCAGTCGACCGGACGCCGCAAGCAGGCGGTGGCCCGCGTGCGCTTTCGCCCCGGCGCCGGAGCGATCAAGGTCAACCAGCAGCCCATCGAGGCGTACTTCACCTCGGCCACCCACCGGATGCTGCTGACCGAGCCGCTGCGGATCACCAACACCACGGAGTCCTACGACATCGACGCCACCATCGACGGCGGCGGGATCTCGGGCCAGGCCGGCGCCATGCGCCTGGGCATCGCCCGCAGCCTGATCGAGTTGGACCCCGAGCACCGGGCCGCGCTGAAGCGGTCGGGCCTGCTCACGCGCGACGCCCGTGAGAAGGAATCGAAGAAGTACGGCCTGAAGAAGGCCCGCAAGGCGCCCCAGTACTCCAAGCGGTAAGACGGTGGGGTCGGCACGCTTCGGTACCGATGGGGTCCGGGGAGTCGCAAACGAGGAACTCACGGCGGACCTCGCCCTGGCCCTCGGACGCGCCACCGCCCGCGTCCTGCCGTCGGTGGCCTTCGTCGTGGGTCGCGATACCCGTCGTTCGGGCCCCCTCCTGCAGGCGGCGCTCTCGGCCGGCCTGGCCACCGAGGGGGCTGACGTCATCGACCTCGGGGTGCTGCCCACGCCCGGGGTGGCCCACCTGGCCGAGCGTCGGGGGGTCCCGGGCGCCATGGTCTCGGCCTCGCACAACCCCTTCGGCGACAACGGGATCAAGCTCTTCAGTGCCCTGGGCACGAAGTTGGCGGTCGAGGCCGAAGCCGAGGTCGAGCGCGAGCTCGAATCGATTCTCGAAGACCCCGATCGGCCCCCCCGCCGGCCCACCGGGCGCGGGGTGGGGCGGATCATCGTCGACCCCGACGCCGTCGACCTCTATCGCGACCACCTGCTGACGGCGACCGACGGCGGGACCCTGGCCGGACTGGACATCGTGGTCGACTGCGCCAACGGTGCCGCCAGCGTCGTCGCCCCCGAGGGACTGTCCGGGCTCGGCGCCACCGTCACCACGTTGCACGACGACCCCGACGGCATCAACATCAACGACAAGTGCGGCTCGACCGATCCGGGGGAGCTCTCCCGCACGGTGATGGACCGCGGGGCCGACCTCGGGCTCGCCCTCGACGGCGACGCCGACCGGGTCATCGCCGTCGACCACACCGGCGCCATCGTGGACGGCGACGTCCTGCTGGCCCTGTTCGCGCTGGACCTGGCCGAGCGCGGCCAGCTGGCCGGCAACACGGTGGTGGTCACGGTCATGACCAACCTCGGGTTCCGCCTGACCATGGAGGGGCGGGGGATCGCGGTCCGCGAGACCGACGTGGGCGACCGTCACGTGCTGGCCGCCCTCGACGCCGATGGCCTCTCATTGGGTGGGGAGCAGTCGGGGCACATCATCTTCCGGAGCCGTTCGACCACCGGCGACGGCACCCTGACCGGCATCGTCCTGGCCGACCTGATGCGGCGTTCGGGGCGCTCGTTGGCCGACCTGGCCCACGGACTGGTGGTGCGCGTCCCCCAGGTGCTGGTCAACGTGCCCATTCCCCAGCCCGGGCGCCTGACCGACTGTGTCGAGGTGTGGGACGAGGTGGCCAAGCTCCAGGCCACCCTCGGGACCGAGGGCCGGGTCCTCCTGCGCGCCAGCGGCACCGAGCCGCTGGTCCGGGTCATGGTCGAGGCCCGGGACGAGGCCCAGGCCAATGCGGTGGCGGCCCAGTTGGCCGGTTTCGTCGAGGCCGCCCTGGGTCTGGTCGGGGGCTGAAGGACGGGAAAGGACGGGACGCGGCCCGCCCGGCCCGCCCGGCCAACCCAGCGACCGAGGCAGCGCCAGTAGCCTGAAGCCCCATGTGCGGAATCATCGGCGTCACCGGGGAGGCTGACGCGCTCCCGGTCATCCTGGGAGCGCTCCACCAGTTGGAGTACCGGGGCTACGACTCGGCCGGGGTGGCCCTGGTGGTCGACGGGGAGATCTGGCGGGCCCGGGCCGCCGACGGCACCCACTCCGTGGCCGACCTGGCCGTCCTCACCCAGGATGCGCCCACCGGGCACGCCGCCGCCATCGGGCACACCCGCTGGGCCACCCACGGCCACCCGACGCCCGAGAACGCCCACCCGCACCTCGACTGCACCGGCCGTCTGGCGCTCATCCACAACGGGATCATCGAGAACCACGCCGCCCTCAGGGCCGACCTGCTGGCCGACGGCCACATCATGACGTCCGCCACCGACACCGAGGTCATGGCCCACCTGATCGAGCGGCACCTGGCCCGGGGGCTCACCCTCACCGAGGCGACCCGGGCGGCGCTGCACGCGGTGCGGGGCGCCTTCTCCATCGCCGTCGTCCACGCCGACGAGCCCGACACCATCGTGGCCGCCCGCCGGTCCACGCCGCTGGTGCTCGGACTCGAGGACGGCGCGGCGTTCCTGGCCTCCGACATCCCGGCCCTGTTGAGCCACACCCGCCACCTCTACGCCCTGGCCGACGACGAGGTGGCCGTGCTCACCCCCGGCAACATCGCCGTGACCACCCTGGACGGCGATCCCGTCACCCCCCAGCAACTGACCGTCGACTGGGACCTCGAGGCGGCGCAGAAGGACGGCTACGACGACTTCATGAGCAAGGAGATGCACGAGCAACCGGCGGCAGTAGCCAACACCCTGCTGGACCGCCGCGGCCCCTCGGGCGAGTTGGTGCTCGACGAGATGCGCCTCGGGCCCGAAGAGCTCCGCCGGATCGACAAGGTGTTCATCGTCGCCTGCGGCAGCAGCTACCACTCCGCCCTGGTGGCCAAGTACGCCATCGAGCAATGGGTGAAACTGCCGACCGAGGTCGACATCGCCAGCGAGTTCCGCTATCGGGACCCGGTGCTGACCGAGCGCACCCTGTGCGTGGGCGTCTCCCAGTCGGGAGAGACCCTCGATACGTCCGAAGCCATGCGGGAGGCCTCCCGTCTCGGCGCCAAGGTCCTGGTCGTCTCCAACGTGGTGGACTCCTCCATGGCCCGGGCGGCCGACGGCGTCCTCTACACCCGGGCCGGGCCCGAGATCGGCGTCGCCTCCACCAAGTGCCACCTGGCCCAGATCGTGGCCCTCCAGATCCTCGGCCTCACCCTGGCGCAGATCCACGGCACCCTCACCCCGGCCGAGATCACCGCGGTACTCGACGCCATGGACACGTTGCCGGGTCTCCTGACCGTCGCCCTCTCCCGGGCGGCCGACGTCGACGAGGTGGCGAGCAAGCTGACCGACGCGCGCGACTTCTTCTTCCTGGGCCGTCACGTCGGCTTCCCGATGGCGCTCGAGGGCGCCCTCAAGCTCAAGGAGCTGGCCTACCTGCGCGCCGAGGGGTATGCGGCGGGCGAGCTCAAGCACGGGCCGATCGCCCTGATCGAACCCGGCACCATCGTCGTCGGCATCGCCACCCGCAACCGGCTGTCGGAGAAGTTGCTCTCCAACATCGCCGAGGTGCACAGCCGAGGCGCCACCGTGGTGCTGGTGGCCGACGACGGTGACGACGAGGTCGGCGCCCTGGGCGACCACGTGCTGTGGGTCCCGCCGACCGATCCGCTGCTCTCGCCGGTCGTCGGTGTCATTCCCCTGCAGCAGCTGGCCTACCGTCTGGCCACCCTGCACGGCCACGACGTGGATCGGCCCCGCAACCTGGCCAAGACGGTGACGGTCGAATGAACCTCGCCCCGACGCCCACCGCCGGCGTGGTGGGCGTCGGTGTCGATGCGGTCGACGTGGAGCGCTTCCGCCGGATCCTGGCCCGACGTCCGGGGTTCGCCGCCCGGTACTTCACCGACGCCGAGCAGGCCGACGCCGGCCGGTCGGGTGATCCGACCGAGAGCCTGGCCGCCCGCTTCGCCGCCAAGGAAGCCGTGATGAAGTCCCTCGGCACCGGGCTGGGCGGGTTCGCGCTGACCGACGTCGAAGTACGGTGCACGCCCGGGCCGGGCGCCACCGGCGGCGCTCCCTACCTGGTCCTGCACGGCGCGGCGGCGGCCCTGGCCGGCAAGCACGCGGCACGGTTGCATGTGTCGCTCACCCATACGGCCCAGGTGGCCATCGCCTTCGTGGTGGCCGAACAGCCCTCGGCGTGAAGCCCGTTCTCACCACCGGCGAGATGCGTGCCGCCGACGCGGCGGCGCTGGCCCGGACCTCGCACGACACCCTGGTGGCCCGGGCCGGAACGGCGGTGGGGGTCGCCGCCCTGCGCATCATGGGCGGTTCCTACGGCCGGCGGGTCACCGTGGTGGCGGGCAAGGGGAGCAACGGGGCCGACGCCCGCGTGGCCGCCGCGCTCCTGTCCCGTCGGGGCGTGCGGGTGAGCGTCCTCGAAGCGGCGGACCAGCCCGGCCGGCTCGAACCCTGCGACCTGGTGATCGACGGCGCCTACGGCACCGGGTTCCACGGCCGCTACGACGCACCGTCGGTGCCGGACGGGACTCCGGTCCTGTCGGTCGACCTGCCGTCGGGCCTCGACGCCGATACCGGTGCGGCCGCCGACGGCGCGGTGCGGGCCACCCACACGGTGACCTTCGCCGCCCCGAAACCGGGACTCCTCCAGGGCCAGGGCCCACGCCTCAGCGGCCACGTGACGGTGGCCGACATCGGGATCGGCACCGGCACGCCGGCCGCCGCGCTGATGGAGGACGGCGACACGGCGGCCCTGCTCCCACCCCGGCCGCGGGCGTCGCACAAGTGGACCACCGCCCTGGGCATCGCCGCCGGCTCGGTCGGCATGGAGGGATCCGCCGTGCTGTGCACCCGGGGGGCCATGGCCGCCGGCGCCGGGATGATCCGGCTGGGGACGCCGGGGGATCCCGTGGGGCCCTGGCCGGTCGAAGCGGTGCGGGCATCGCTCACCACGCACCGGTGGGCCGGTGCCCTCCTGGCGGCCACGTCGAAGTGCCGGGCCCTGGTGATCGGGCCGGGCCTCGGCACCGACAACGCCACCACGGAGGAGATCCAGGCCGTGGTCGCCTCGTCCCCGCTGCCGCTGGTGGTCGACGCCGATGGCCTCACCGCCCTCGGTGACCTCGCCGCGGCCCAATTCCTCCTCGGCCTGCGCTCCGCCCCGACGGTGCTCACCCCCCACGACGGCGAGTACGCCCGCTTGGCCGGCTCCCCGCCGGGCGACGACCGCCTGGCCGCGGCCCGGGACCTGGCCCGCCAACTCGGCGTCACCGTTCTGCTCAAGGGCCCGCTGACGGCCGTGGCGGCCGCCGACCAGTCCGTGCCCGATGTGCTGCTGTCGGCCGCCGGCCTGCCCGCCCTGGCCACGGCCGGCACCGGCGACGTGCTCTCCGGGATCATCGGGGCGTTCCTGGCCCGGGGCGTCAATATCCATCACGCGGCGGCCCTGGCCGCCCACGCCCACGGGCGGGCCGCCGCGTCGGGTCGCCCGCAGGGCCTGGTGGCCGGGGATCTGCCCGACCTGGTGGCGGCCTACCTCGGCGAATGGAGTCGCCGTGGCTGAGGGCGCCTTCCGGCGCCTGCGCTCGGGCATCTCGGGGCCGACCCCACCCAAGCCGGGCCGGGCCGAGGTGGACGAGATGGTGGCCATGGCCCAGGGACGCTCGCGTCCGGCCTGGGCCGAGATCGACCTGGCCGCGGTGACCCACAACGCCCGGGTGCTCTCGCGAGTGGTGCAGCCGTCCGTGCTCTGTGCCGTGGTCAAGGCGCACGGGTACGGCCACGGCGCCCCCGCGGTGGCCAAGGCGGCGCTGGCCGGCGGGGCCACCGGACTGGCCGTGGCCCTGGTCGACGAGGGGGTGGAATTGCGCCAGCACGGCGTGCCCGGCCCCATCCTCCTGCTGAGCGAGTGCGGGGCCGACGCGGTGGACACCGCCCTGGCGTACCGGCTCACCCCCACGCTCTACAGCCGCCAGGGGATCGAGCACTTCGCCCGGGCCTCCCGGGTGCTCGAGCAGCGCACATCGGCGCACGTCAAGGTCGACACCGGGATGCATCGTGTCGGCGCGTCGCCCGAGGAGGTTCCGGCGCTCATCCAGGCCATCGCCGACGATCCGTTCCTGCGGCTCGAGGGCATGTGGACCCACCTGCCGGTGGCCGACGGCGACACCGCCGAGGACCGCGAGTTCACCCTGGGGCAGCTGGCGACCTTCGACCGCCTGGCCCGCCAGCTGCTGGCGGCCGGATTCGACGCCGACATCGTCCACGCCGCCAACACGGCCGGCGCCATCGCCTTCCCCTCGGCCCGGTACGGCATGGTCCGCTGCGGCATCGGCCTCTACGGCTACCTGCCCGGCCCGGCGGTGCAGCACGCCTTCGCCGCCGCCTCCCCTGAGTCGCTGCGGCCGGTCATGTCGCTGCGGGCCCGGGTGGTCGCCGTGCGCACGCTGCCGGCCGGCGCCCGTCCCTCCTACGGCCGCCTGCGTCCGCTGCCCGGTCCTTCGGTGGTGGCCACCGTGCCCATCGGGTACGCCGACGGCGTGCCGCGCGCCCTGTTCACGGCCGGGTTCGGCGTGCTGATCGGCGGCCGGCGCCGGCCCCTGGCCGGCATGGTCACCATGGACCAGCTCGTGGTCGACTGCGGGGACGACCCCTCGGTGCAGCCGGGGGACGAGGTCGTGCTGCTCGGGCGCCAGGGTGGCGAGGAGATCACGGCCGACGAGTGGGCCCGGTTGCTCGGGACCATCAGCTACGAGGTGCTCTGCGGCATCGGGCCCCGGGTGCCCCGGCTCACGGTCAACGGGCCCGAGCGGGCCGGATCGGCCGGACCGGCCGGACCGGGCACGTCGCCGCCCGCCCCCTGAGGCGTTCGTCACCGTTCGGGTGGGGCCCGGTGGTGCCCGGTACGCTCGGAGCCGTGGCTGAGAGTGGTCCGACCAGGCTCGACCAGCTGCGCGACGTGGCGCTGACCTGCACCCGGTGCCCGTTGGCCCAGGGGCGCACCCAGGTCGTCTTCGGCGTCGGCAACCCCCGGGCCGATCTGCTCTTCGTGGGCGAAGGACCGGGCCGGGAGGAGGATCTGGCCGGTGAGCCGTTCGTCGGGCGTTCGGGCAAGCTGCTCGATCGCCTCATGGCCGAGGAGATCGGCCTGACCCGGGCCGAGTGCTACATCGCCAACGTGGTCAAGTGCCGTCCGCCCAACAACCGCAATCCGGCCCCCGACGAGATCGCGGCCTGTCGTCCCTACCTCGAAGAGCAGATCGCGCTGATCGTGCCGGCGGTCGTCGTGACGCTCGGGAACTTCGCCACGCAACTGCTCATGGACCGAGCCGACGGCATCGGCAAATTGCGCGGCTCGGCCTATCCCTTCGGGTCCGGCCATCTCGTGCCGACCTACCACCCGGCCTACGTGCTGCGCGCCGGGGGCGAGGCCATGGCCGAGATGCGGGCCGATCTGGTCCGGGCCAAGCGACTGGTGGCGGGGCGACCGTCATGAGGTGGCCGCTCGTCCTCGAGGTCGATTCGCCGGCGGCGACCAAGGCCGTGGCGGCCCGCCTGGCCACCTGTTGCCGCGCCGGTGACACCATCCTGCTCGTCGGCGATCTGGGCGCGGGCAAGACCGCCTTCGCCCAGGGCTTCGCCGCCGCCCTGGGCGTCGAGGGCCCGGTGACCAGCCCCACCTTTGCGCTGGTGCGCCAGTACCGGTGCGGCCCGGGCCAGCCCGATCGAGCTCCTGATCCACGCCGACGTCTACCGCACCGGATCCCTGGGCGAGGTGGTCGAGCTGGCCCTGTCCGAGCTGGTCGAGGAACGGGCCGTCGCCCTGGTCGAATGGGGGGACATGGCTGCCCCCGCCCTGGGCGACGACGTCCTCGAGGTGACCCTGGCTCAACCCGAGGCGCCGTCGGCCCCGACGGCCGAAGGACGGACGATCAGCATCACGGGCCGGGGCGGCTGGGCGGCCCGCGCCGACGAGGTGGCCCGGGTGCTGCAGACGAGCACGGCGGGGACCACGTGAACATCGTGGCCCTCGAAACGGCCACCGAAACCGTCGCCGTGGCGGTGCGGACGGCCGGCGGCGTCCAGGCCGAGTTCTCGTTGGCCGGGCGCCGCCGGCACGTCGAGGCGTTGGCGCCGGCGCTGCACCATCTCCTCGATCAGGTGGGGCTCGATCCCGGCGCGGTCGATGCCGTGGCGGTCGACCTGGGCCCCGGGCTCTTCACCGGCCTGCGGGTCGGCGTGGCCACGGCCAAGGGCCTGGCCCAGGCTCTCGACATCGGCGTGGTAGGCCTGTCCAGCCTCGACGTGCTGCAGGGCGCGGCCGTCGGTCTCGGGCACCGGGGTCACGTGCTCTCCGTGGTCGATGCCCGACGCAGCGAAGTCTTCGCCGTGCTGCGGGTGGTCGACGCGGAGGGCGGCGACGCAACCGAGGTCATCGCGCCGGGGCTGTTCGCCCCCGTGGAGTTGGCAAGCGCCTTGTCGGATCTGGGCGGGGTGCCGGTGGTGGCCGTCGGGGACGGGGCGCAGCGTTACGCCGACGTGCTGGGCGCGGTGCCGGGCGTCACCTGCGTCATGGGCGGGTTGCGCTCGCCGCCGGCCGACACGCTCTTGACCATGGCGCTGGCGCTCCTGGCCGAGGGGGTCACGCCGGTTCCGCCGCAGGAGATCGTTCCCCTCTACATGCGAGAGGCCGACGCCCGGAGCAATTTCGCCCGGTTCGACGGCGCCGGGGGCCGGCCCGAGGCCGTGCCGTCATGACCGCGCCCACGATGCAACTGCGGATCGAGAAGCTCAAGCGACGGGACCTGCGCCACGTCCTCCCCATCGAGTCGGTCGTCTTCCCCGAACCGTGGAGTGTGGCCGTCTTCAACTCCGAGCTGGCCCTGCGCCACGGGCGCCTCTACCGCGGGGCCTGGGACGGGCACCAGCTCGCCGGCTACATCGGCTTCCTGATCGTGGGGGAGGAGGCGCACATCACGACCATCGCGGTCGCCCCGACCCATCAGCGCGCCGGGGTGGCCAGCACCCTCATCATCGACGGCATCCGCACCCTGCTGCTCTCGGGCGTCAAACACCTCTCGCTCGAGGTGGCGGCCAACAACGAGCCGGCGCAAGCCCTCTACCGCCGCTTCGGCTTCGCGCCGGTCGGCGTGCGCGAGAACTACTACCCGGTCACCGGGCAGGACGCCATCGTCATGTGGGTCCACGACATCGACACGCCGGCGTACGCCCGAAGACTGGAGCAGCTCGGTCGACCCCGCCAATAGCGGGTACAGCGCCTCACGCAGTCGATTCCAATTGGCGTTGGGCCACCAGTCCGACGGACTCTCGAGGAGGGCGTTGACCTCAACGCACCCTGGGGCGAAGAGTTCCTCAGGTGATCGCGACGTTCGAAGAAGTAGCGGAGGCGATCCCGCTTCGGGCGGCACTCAAGGTGTAGGTGCCCGCGGAAGTAATCCCATTAATCTTGCAGCCGGCGAAGGTAGCCACGCCGGCCGCCGCGTTGACCGGGTTGGTGGTGCACACGAGGGTGCCCTGGGTGATCCCGCCACTGCCGGCAGCGTAGGAGGCGATGGAAAGGGTCACCGAAGCGATGTCGGTTGTGACGACGTTGCCATTGACATCCTCGACCGAGACCTTGGGTTGGGTGGCGAAGTTGGCACCCGGCAGGACACCGCCGATGGGCTGGGTGGTGAAGACCAGCTTGGTGGCCGTGCCGGCGGTGATGTTGAAGGCGTTGGCGTTCACCGGTGGGGTCAGGACCGGGCTCGAGGTGGCGGCCAGGGTGTAACCGCTGCCGGCCTTGGTGATGGAGCAGCCGGTGAAGGTGGCCACGCCCGAGACCGCGTTGACGGTCAGGCCACCGGCGTTGGTGCACGCCAGGACGCCGGCCGACGGGTTGGTCCCGATGGCCAGGGTGACGGCGTTGGTGGCGGTGGTCACGGTGTTGGCGTTGGCGTCTTGGACGCTCACCGAGGCCGAGAAGCTGCCCGTGCCGGTGGCCTGGATGTTCTGACTCACCGTCGGCTGGGTGGTGAAGACCAGCTTGGTGGCCGTGCCGGCGGTGATGTTGAAGGCGTTGGCGTTCACCGGTGGGGTCAGGACCGGGCTCGAGGTGGCGGCCAGGGTGTAACCGCTGCCGGCCTTGGTGATGGAGCAGCCGGTGAAGGTGGCCACGCCCGCCACCGACGTTGACGGTCAGGCCACCGGTGTTGGTGCACGCCAGGACGCCGGCCGACGGGTTGGTCCCGATGGCCAGGGTGACGGCGTTGGTGGCGGTGGTCACGGTGTTGGCGTTGGCGTCTTGGACGCTCACCGAGGCCGAGAAGGTGCCGGTGCCTTTGGCTTGGATGTTCTGACCCACCGTCGGCTGGGTGCTCAAGGCCAGTTTGGTGGCCGCGCCGGCGTTGATCACGACGTTGCCCGAGAGGGCCGTGGTGAGTCCGCTTCGGGTGGCCTGGAGCGTGTAGGTCCCCGCCGCCGCCGCGCCGCTGATCTGGCAGTTGGTGAAGGTGGCCACCCCGGCCACCGCGGCGATCGTCGGGAAACCCGTGTTCGAACACGTGAGGGTGCCTCCGGGCCCCGTCGCCGTGGCCAAGGTCACAGTGCCGGAGTCAGAGGTCACGACGTTGCCCGACGAGTCCTCGACCGAGATCTTGGGCGACGTTGTGAAGTTTGTCCCCTCAAGAACGTTGCCGACCGGCTGGGTGGTGAAGACCAGTTTTGCTGCGGCTCCCGAGGTAAGCGTCACTGGAGTCGCCGGAGAACTCGTGCTCGTGAAGGATTGCCAGACCGCGGTGACCGTGAAGCTGTTGCTCCCCGCCGATAAACCGGTGACGGTACATGTCGCGGCGGCTATAGGTGATCCCGAGGTGCCGCAGGTTCCACCGGGAGGGGTGGCACCGTTGGCGGTCGCGAAGTACGTCACCGACCCCGTAGCCGGAGGCAGGACGGCACCCCAGGTCAACGCGACCGTCCCGGCTCCGGGTGTGGCCGTGCCGATGACCGGTTTCGCTAGCGATCCCGTGGTCGAGGTCCCGGCGCCAGCCCCTTGCGACGTGAAGTACGCATAGGCCAAGCCGGAGATGCCAAGAACCAACGGGAGACCAAAAATCAAAAGTAAGGCGCGGCGCCTCATGGGGTTCATCCTCGATCAAGTCATTCGAGCGGGTTGGCCGGCCAGCCGGGCCACGAAGAGCATCCTCCGCGGCCCGGCCGTTCCGACCGGGACGACTGAGCGCCTGACTAGTTAGACGTGAAGCCCAGGACGAGCGCACCGCCACTGTTGGCGGCTTGGCAGTTGTCCTGGTTGAGGCCGTTGTCCAGCATGGCGATGGTCGCCGTGCCGAGGGCATTGCCGCCCGGAGCAACAGTGGCGTTGATCGCCGGACCCTGGGTGATGCTGTAACTCGCCGTGGTACAGACCGGGTCGCCCGCGACCGCGCCCGTGGTGACGGACGTGAGCGCCACCGTGACCGAACCGACGTGCTCAGCACCGGTCCCGGGGTTGTGCACGGTGTAGTTGATGGTCGCCGAAGGTCCGCCGGGCAACAGACCGGTGACTGAGCCGGTCTGCGTGATGGTCATCGCCGTGGTGCTCCCGGTTGACGCCGCTCCGCTGCCGGCACCGGTCGACGTGAAGAAGGCGAAGGCCACCCCGGCCGCCCCGACGGACAGACCGACGGCCAGGCCGATGGTCACAGCTTTTTTCGTGAAGAAACGCTTCATCTATCTACTGCTCCTTAGGTTGAGTCGCTTGATGGGTTACTCGTCTAGGGCGTCGGCTTTGGCCATCGCTCCCGTGAAGCGAGACGACCCAATGCAGCCTGAGGATTAGCGCGTTGCCCTTGGCACAGAACCCAAGGTCTGGGGGTTCTCGCGTACTGCAAGGGACTCCGGAAAGGAGCTTCCCTTTTTTGTGCGAGCTGGATTCGATGGGGTCGCCCCCACCGCACCACGCCCGCAACTCATCGCTGAAGTCTCGACATGCCGCGTGGGCCATCACCGACGTTCAGCCAGATGTCATGAGAATTGAATGAGCGGATCCTCCGTAGGGTCTGAGTACGTCTCGGCGACGAGAGTTCGTATGTGCGCGTCGTACTCTGGCGGGCGGTGTCTAGAAAGATAATACGGGTTGAGGGCAAAAAGCCAGCCAAAATAGGCGCTGCACCCTTATTGCAACCGTCCTGCGATGAAGGTCGAACTTCTACGCTCGCGTCATGCCTTATCTCGGAACCGGCTTCTACCGTCCAAGTCGGCAAGGAGTCCTTCGCCCGACTCGTTCGTGGAATCCGTGCCTGGGATCAATAGTCGAAGGGAGATGAGTGGCCGCGCGACTACCTCCGTGACTTGCCGTTGGCCGCCTCACCAGGCGGAGTCGAACCGGTCCTCATGGTTTGTGCGGGTCCGTCAGTGGTCACTCAATTTCGAGCTGGTACCTCTTGGACCGCCCACCCATTGCCGTCCGGATCACTGAAGAAGACAAACTTGCCCCACGGAAACTCCTGGACCTCGCTCGCTTCGACGCCCCGCTCCACCAGCTCGCTGCGGGCAGCGTGGATGTCGGAGACGACGAGCTGGAGACCTTCGAGGGAACCCGGCGCCGATTCGACCAGTCCTTTCCCGAGAGCAATCGAGCAGGCCGATCCGGGCGGCGTGAGCTGCACGAACCGGATCTCGTCGCTGACGGTGAAGTCGTGGTCGGGGTGGAACCCGACCTTGTCCGCGTAGAACGATTTCGCCCGGTCGATGTCGGTGACCGGGATCGCAACGAGTTCGAGCTTGAAGTCCATCGGCTGCCCTTTCTGATGACGAGACCCCAGACGTGTATCGCGCCGCTTCCCAGCGGGTGACCAGGCGCGAGTGTAGGCGGGCGCACCGGATCCGCCTGTCTCCAATGTGATCGAGCGCATGGAATGAGCGCGCGCTCGACGTCTTAGGGTGGGATCCATGGAGTACATCAATCTCGGGAGCCAGGGGCTGACCGTGTCGCGGCAGGGTCTCGGTTGCATGGGCATGTCGGACTTCTACGGGTCCACCGACGACACCGAATCGGTCGCCACCATCAACCGCGCCCTCGACCTGGGGCTCACCTTCTTCGACACCGCCGACATGTACGGCCCCTACACCAACGAGATCCTGCTCGGTAGCGCCCTCGGCGCCCGCCGGGACGAGGCGATCGTCGCCACCAAGTTCGCCATCGTGCGCGATCCGGACGACCCGACCCGGCGCTCCATCAACGGTCGTCCCGAGTACGTGCGGCAGGCCTGCGACGCCTCGCTGTCCCGGCTGGGCGTCGACCACATCGACCTCTACTACCAGCACCGCGTCGACCCCGACACGCCGATCGAGGAGACCGTGGGCGCCATGGGCGAGCTGGTCACCGCCGGCAAGGTGCGCTACCTCGGCCTCTCCGAAGCGGCGCCGGCCACGATCCGCCGGGCCCATGCGGTGCACCCGATCTCGGCCCTGCAGACCGAGTACTCGCTGTGGTCGCGTGACCCCGAAGCGGAGATCCTGCCGACCCTGCGCGAACTCGGTATCGGCTTCGTCCCCTACAGCCCGCTCGGCCGGGGGTTCCTCACCGGCACCGTGCGCTCGGTCGATCAGCTCGACGAGGGTGACTTCCGCCGGGCCCAGCCCCGCCTGATGGGCGACAATCTCGACGCCAACCTGGCCCTGGTCGAGGTCATCGACGCCATGGCCGGCGCCCATGGGTGCACGTCGGCCCAGGTGGCACTGGCCTGGGTCCATGCCCAGGGAAGGGACCTGGCCCCGATTCCCGGAACGAAGCGGCGCCGGTACCTCGAGGACAACGTCGGCGCCCTCGACGTGGAGTTGAGCGCGGCAGGACCTGAGCCGGTTGGATGCGTTGGGCTCGGCCCGGGGCGATCGCTACGCCGACATGTCGCCGTTGAACCGCTGACCCCGGGCGGATCGGGCCAGTTCGACCAGGACATCGTCGATGGTCTGACCGGCATCGGTCTGGGCGATCTCGATCTGCAGGGCGGTGGCCCGTTGCCGGAACGACGGCTGCTCGAGGACCCGCCGCACCGCGGTCGCCAGCTGGACCGGCGTGGGCCGGCCGGTCCGTAGGTCGACGCCCGCCCCCGACCAGCGGACGCGCGCCGCCACCTCGGGCTTGTCCTCGCTGTCGCCGGCCACCACCAGCGGGACGCCGTGGGCCAACGCCTGCTGCACCCCGCCGTAGCCGCCGTTGGTCACCATGACGTCGGCCTGGGGCAACAGCAGGTCGTGCGGGATGAACCGCTCCAGTCGCACATTGGCCGGGAGCGTCGGTCGCAGGGGCGCAGGATCCGGGCCCCCAGTGGTGGCGACGACCAGCACGTCGTCGCCGGCCAAGGCCTCCATGGTGGGCCCGAGAATTCGGCTCAGGTCGGCATTGTCCAGCGTGCCCTGGGTCACATGGACCACCGGTCGACCGTCCCCGAGCTCATCCCACCAGCCCGGGGGGTCGAAGGCGGTCGACGGTGGCGACAGGATGGGACCGACGAAGCGGATGGACCCGGGCAGGTCGGAACGCGGGTATTCGAATCCCGGCACCGTCGCCTGGAGGTAGACGTCCACCACCTTGGGTGGCAGGTCGATGAGGGAGCCGCGGAAGGGTGGCGCGCCGCACTCGGCCAGGCGTTGGTGCGCCAGCTGTTGGATGTCGCGCAGCACCACGTGTTCGGTGGCCCAGTTCAGGGCGCGGTTGCGCAGGCGAGAGAGCGTGCTCGCCCCGGGCTGCATGGCCGCACCGAAGGGCGCGGTGTCGCGACTGCTGATGGCCAGGGGCATGACCCCGATGGTGGCCAGGGCGGGCCGGGCGCCCCGCGACCCCAGGGCGAGGGGCAGCGCACCGAAGAACATGGTGTCGGTCACGATGACGTCGGCCGGAAAGGCGTCGAGGATGCCCATGAGTCCGGCGTACTGCCCGGCGAGCGGGCCGACGAAGATCCGCCGCAGGTCGTCCTTGACCCCCCGCACGCCGCGGGCCGAGGAGGCTTCGCGTTCGGGATTGGCCACCATCAGGTCGTGGGCGTCGTAGCCGGTGGCGAACGGGGCGAACAGCGCGCCGGTGCGGTTCACCCGGTGGCGGTAGTGCTCGGTGGTGAAGAACGTGACGTGGTGGCCGCCCTCGACCAGGCGGCGGGCCACGGCCAGGAGGGGTGCGGTGTGCCCCTGGGCCGGGGTCGAGCAGAGCAGGAACCGCCGGGTGGTCACGACGTGATGACGACGCCGGTCCACGGGGCCAACGTGAGCGCGCCTTCGACCACCGTGCCCTCCAGGCCCCGTTCGGTGCTCAGCGCGACGGTCCCGGTGGTCTCGACCGGTTGGGCCCGCCCCGACATGTTGAGGGCCACCACCGTCCGCTCGCCCCGGGCGTAGGCCCAGGTGCCGGCGGGAGAGGGCAGCGAGCGGTAGGAGCCCACGGCCAGGTCGTCGCTGGTCCTCCGGCCGGCGATGGCCCGCCGGGTGAAGGCCAGGACGGAGTCGACGTCGGCCTCCTGGTCGGCCACGTTGCACGCCGCCGGATCGCCCATGGGCAGCCAGGGCGTGACGCCGGGGGAGGTGAACCCACCGCCGGGCGTGTTCGACCACGGCATGGGCGTGCGCTCGGGGTCACGGCCCTTGTAGTACGGCCAGAAGCGGATGCCCACGGCATCGTGCAGGTCCGACTGCTCGATGGGGCCGTCCGTCAACCCGATCTCGTCACCCTGGTAGAGGAACGGAGTACCGCGCAGGGTCAACAGGATCAGGAGGGCGCAGCGGATCTTGGCCACATCGCCCCCGGCCCAGCGCGTGGCCAGCCGGGACACGTCGTGGTTCGAACCGGTCCAGATCGGCCAGGCCCCCTCGGGCAGGAGCGCCTCGGTGTCCTCGACGACGCGGCGCATCGCTTCGGCCTCGAGGGCGGCGTTGATGAAGACGAAGTTGAACCCGCCGTGCAGCTCGTTGTGGCCGTCGCCGTAGAACTCCATGAGGGTGGTCAGCTGTTCCACATTGGTCTCGCCGATGAGGAGCGGCGGCGTCTCGTACCCGTCGGCGATCGTCCGCCAGCGCTGCAGGATGTCGTGCGCTTCGGGCCGGTCGCTGTTGTAGACGGCCCGGAGCCCCATGAGCTGCTGGTCCAACGGGTCGTCGTCGGTGGCCGGCGGATTGTCGCGCAGCTCGGCATCCTTGATCATCATGTTGCAGACGTCGATCCGGAAGCCCGAGACGCCGCGATCCCACCAGAACCGCACGATGTCATCGAAGGCGCCGCGCACGTCCTGGCTCCACCAGTTCAGGTCGGGCTGTTGGGCCTCGAAGTTGTGCAGGTAGTACTGGCCGCTCGCCTCATCGAGCTCCCAGGCCGAACCGCCGAAGACGCTGAGCCAGTTGTTCGGGGGGCTGCCGTCGGGTTTCGGGTCGGCCCAGACGTACCAGTCGCGGTGCTCGGCGTCGGGGCCCGAGCGGGCGTCGACGAACCACGAGTGCTGGTCGCTGGTGTGGTTGGGCACCAGATCCATCAGGATCCGGATGCCCCGGTGGCCCGCCTCGCCGACCAGGGTGTCGAGGTCGGCCAAGGTGCCGAAGTCCGGATCGATGTCGCAGTAGTCGGCCACGTCGTAGCCCCAGTCACGGTCGGGCGACACCGTGACGGGTGACAGCCAGATGCCCGAGATCCCGAGGTCGGCCAGGTAGTCCAGTTTGGCGACGATGCCCGGAAGATCACCCACACCGTCATGGTTGGTGTCGGCGAACGACCGCGGGTAGATCTGGTAGAAGACGCCCTCGTGCCACCAGCGATCCGCGTCAGCGGTGCTCATCAGACCGATCCCAGCGCGGTCATGCCGCCATCGACGGTCAGGCTGGCCCCGGTGATGTAGGCCGCCTCGTCGGAGAGGAGGAACCGGATCACCGTGGCGATGTCGTCGGGTTGGGCCAGCCGGCCGAGCGGGGTGCGGGCGATCAGGCTCTCCCGGGCGCCGGGCAGCTCGAGGAGCGGGGCGAGGAGGGGAGTGTCCACCGTGCCGGGGCAGATGGCGTTGACCCGGATCCCGTCCGGGCCCAGCAGCGTGCAGGCCGAACGGGTCAGTCCGAGCAGCCCCGCTTTCGAGGCGCCGTAGGCGGGCAGGAAGGCGTTGCCCACGAAGGCCTCGATGGAGGAGACGTAGACGATGGCCGATCCGGGGTTGGCCTCGACCAGCGAAGGGTGCAGTGCCCGGGTCAGCATGGCCGCGGCTCGCAGGTTCACGTCGAGGACCTCGTCCCACGCGTCGTCATCGATCATGGTGACCGGCACGGCGCCGGCGATCCCGGCCGCATGGACCAGCCCCCCGATGGTGCCGAGCTCGGCCCGGCACTTCTTGACCGCGGCCTTCAGCCCTCCGCTCTGGGTGACGTCGACCTTCAGCCCGCTGGCCTTCACCCCGAATTCGTCGGTGCAGCGTCGAGCGGCCCGGCGGGCGGCGGCGCCGTCGCGATCCCAGATGGCCACGGCCCGCCCGACCTCGGCCAGAGCCAGGGCGGTGGCCAGGCCGATACCCGATGCGCCACCGGTGACCACGACGGCGGTCCCGGGCGACGACGCGCCGTCGGTGTGGGTGCGCCGTCGCACGGCCCGCGGCGCCCGCCGGGAGGCCGACGTCGAGGTCGGGGTCCGGGTCCCGGCCCGTGGCGAGGTCCGGGGCCGCTTGGTCACCCGGGGGGCCGTCGGGCTCGTTCTGCGTGCTGGCGCCATGGATCGTTCCCTTCGAGACCTCGGGAGCCCCGTCGGGGCCGGGCGTGCCAGTGGAGCGTACTGATCTGCGGGAGGGGTCTCCTTGTGCCGCCGATGGCCCCGCTCGATTCGCCGGCCGGCCAGCCGGCGCCGAGGGCGAGAGCGGGATCGGTGCGGCGAATCTGTGCCTGCCCTTGCCCATCCCGTCGAGGCCCGCTATCTTTGGCACTCTCAACCCGAGAGTGCTAACGAGTGTGCCAAGGAGGCCCGTTCAGATGAAGCTTCACCCGCTCGAAGACCGGATCGTCGTCCGGCCCGGCGAGTCTGAAGAGACCACCGCGTCCGGCCTGGTGATCCCCGATACTGCCAAAGAGAAGCCCCAGCAGGGTGAAGTTCTCGCCGTTGGCCCGGGACGCCGTTCAGAAGATTCCGGCGAATTGATTCCGACCGATGTCGCCGTGGGCGACACCGTCGTGTACTCCAAGTACGGAGGCACCGAGATCACCGTTGAGGGCGAGGACCTCCTCATTCTCTCCAGCCGGGATGTCCTGGCCACGCTGGCCTAGTCACGCTTCCCCGCGCCGTCGGCCCGCCCCGGTGGGCTGCAATCGGTGTGTCACCACCCATCCCTGAAGTAACAGGACTCGAGAGGAGTTCGACACAGTCATGCCCAAGATTCTGAAGTTCGACGAAGCGGCCCGCCGTGGCCTCGAGGCCGGCGTCAACAAGCTGGCCGACACCGTCAAGGTCACCCTGGGACCGAAAGGTCGCAACGTGGTGATCGAGAAGAAGTTCGGTGCCCCCACCATCACCAACGACGGCGTCTCCATCGCCCGCGAGGTCGAGTTGGACGACGTCTTCGAGAACATGGGAGCCCAGCTGGTCAAGGAAGTGGCCACCAAGACCAACGACGTGGCCGGAGACGGCACCACGACGGCCACGGTCCTGGCCCAGGCGCTGATCAGCGAGGGGTTGCGTAACGTGGCCGCCGGCGCCAGCCCGACCGGGCTGAAGCGGGGGATCGAGAAGGCGGTCAAGGTCTCCGTGGAGTCCCTGGCCAAGCAGTCCAAGGATGTCGGCGGCAAGACCGAGATCGCCCAGGTGGCGTCCATCTCGGCCGCCGACCCGGCCATCGGCGACGTGCTGGCCGAGGCCATCGACAAGGTGGGCAAGGACGGGACCGTCACGGTGGAAGAGTCGAACACCTTCGGGATCGAGCTCGAGCTCACCGAGGGAATGCAGTTCGACAAGGGCTTCCTCTCGCCGTACTTCGTCACCGACGCCGAGCGTCAGGAAGCAGTGGTCGACGATCCGCTCATCCTCTTCTACAACGGCAAGGTCAGTGCGGTACACGACCTGGTGCCGGTGCTCGAGAAGGTCATGCAGGCCGGCAAGCCGCTGCTGATCATCGCCGAGGACGTGGACGGAGAGGCGCTGGCCACCCTGGTGGTCAACAAGATCCGGGGCACCTTCACCTCGGTAGCCGTCAAGGCCCCTGGCTTCGGGGAGCGCCGCAAGGCGATGCTCGAGGACATGGCCGTCCTCACCGGCGGACAGGTCATCAGCGAGGAGATCGGTCTCAAGCTCGAGAACGCCACCCTCGACCTGCTGGGCACCGCCCGACGGATCATCGTCAACAAGGACGACACCACCATCGTCGAAGGTGGCGGGAAATCCGATGACGTCAAGGGCCGGGTCAACCAGATCAAGCGCGAGATCGAGGACACCGACTCCGACTGGGACCGCGAGAAGCTACAGGAGCGGCTGGCCAAGCTGGCCGGCGGCGTAGCCGTGGTCAAGGTCGGAGCGGCCACCGAGGTCGAGCTCAAGGAGAAGAAGCACCGCATCGAGGACGCACTCTCCGCCACCCGCGCCGCGGTGGAGGAGGGCATCGTGTCCGGCGGTGGGACCGCGCTGCTGCGCACCCGCAAGGCCGTCAACGCTCTGGTCGAGACCCTGGAGGGCGATGAGGCCACCGGTGCTCGCATCGTGGCCCGTTCGCTGGAATCACCCTTGCGGTGCATCGCGTCCAACGCCGGCCTCGAAGGTGCGGTCATGGTGAGCACGGTCGAGAGCGCCAAGGGCGACGTCGGTCTCAATGCCGCCACCGGCGAGATCGAGGACCTGGTCAAGGCCGGGATCATCGACCCGGCCAAGGTGACTCGCTCGGCCCTGCAGAACGCGGCGTCGATTGCGGCGTTGCTGCTCACCACCGAAGCACTCGTGGCCGACAAGCCCGAGAAGGCCAACCCCGGCGCTGACGCCGCCGCCGCTGCCGCCATGGGTGGCATGGGCGGGATGGGCGGCATGGGCGGGATGATGTAACTCCCGCCTGTCGCCTGGTGCGATTGGTTGTGTGCGGTGGCCGGGCCTCAGGGTCCGGCCACCGTGCTGTCTCGGGGCATGCTGTCTCGGGGGACGCTGTCTGCAGGGAGGGCGCGCCGCGGCATGATGAGGACGTGTCCCGCCCCGTGCCGCCTCAGGTGATCCCGCGTCCGAGCACCTGGCGTCCCGGAGAACCGGCGCCCTGGGCCCACCTCCACGCCGCCGAGCGGCAAGGGATCGACCTCGACCGGGTGAGCCGGGCCCTGGCCGCCCGAGATCAAGCGGGACCGCTGCCCGATGACATCGGCGAGGAGCGGGTGCTCGGCCCCGGGATGATGGTGAGCGAGACGAACGCGCCGGGTGTCCGTTTCATCAATGCTGCCGTCCTGGCCCTCCTCTTCGAGGAATCCGGGGAGTCCCGCCTGGTGTTCACCCGACGCTCGTCGTCGCTGCGCTCACATCGTGGAGAGGTCAGCTTCCCCGGGGGGCGCCTCGATGCGGGCGAAGACCCCCCGACGGCGGCCCTGCGCGAGGCCTACGAGGAAGTGGCGCTCAATCCGTCTGATGTGACGACGGTGGGATGGATCCATCCCGTGCTCACCATGGTCTCGGGCTCCCTCATCATGCCGATCCTCGGTTCGGTCGCCGCCCGACCCCACCTGGTGGCCAGCCCGGCCGAGGTGGAGCGGGTCTTCGACGTGGCCCTGCGCGATCTGGCCGACCCGGACATCTTCCACGAGGAGCGGTGGAGCATCCCCGGGCGGGTGATCCCCGGCAGTGCCGACAACTCGTTCGCCGTGTGGTTCTTCGAGGTCGAAGGGGAGATGATCTGGGGGGCGACCGCCCGCATGGTCCATGAGATCCTGAGCATCGTCCTCGAGCTCGGTCCGACCTGAACACGCGCCCTTTCGGCCGGCACGGGGCGCTCAACAAAAGGCGACGCTCAGCGAGCCCAGGACCCCGAAGGAGACATCCAGACGGTCACCGGGGGCGATGTCCATCGGTGCGATGAGCGAGCCGGCGATGATCCGCTCGCCCGGACGCAACCTTGCCCCATGGGCGTCGAGAAACGATCGCACCACCCCGATCGTCGCCTCCGGTCGTTCGAGGAGGCGGCCGTCGGCCACCTGTTCGCCGTCCTTGACCACGGCCACGGCGAGCTCGGGTAGGTCTGTGCTCTCCCATTCGGGACCGAAGACGACGCCGCGGTGGAACACATTGCCGGCCAGGATGGGCTCGAGTCGATCGAAGGGCAGATTGAGATCGACCAACTCGAGAGCCGGACCCAGCGCGCCGACGCCGCCGTTGTCGCCGACCCTTATGGCCACCTCGACCTCGAGCGCCGGTCGTTGCCAACCGGAAAGGTCGATCGGGCCGCCGGCGTCCAAGACGGTGGTGTCGGTGAGGTACCCGACCACGGCGCCGGAGATGCCGAAGTGCGCCTGGATGGCCGGCGTATTGAAGCCGATCTTCCACCCGACGGGGGAGGCCCCTCCTTTGAGTTCGGCCGACCGCCGGGCCAGCAGCGCTCGCATGCCGGCTTCCACTCCGACGGGCGACTGGGCTTGGACTTCGGGCATGGGCGGAGTCTCGCGCCGGGGCCGTGCCTCCGTACACTGGGGCGATCCCCGGCGCGGGACTTTTCGGGCTGAAATCGGCCGTGGCCACGACCGCCAGCGAGTAAAGTGGGGGATCGTCGGCGTGTCGGCCCGGCGTTCGCTATTGACATGCCGGTGTGGTGAGCCGTACCGGCCCCACGAATGCCGGAGGGCGACCAAGTGGCTGAGATCGAGATCGGCATTTTCAAGTCCGGACGACAGGCCTACGGGCTGGACGACATCGCCATCGTGCCGAGCCGGCGCACCCGGGATCCCGAAGACGTCGACATCTCGTGGCAGATCGACGCCTACCAGTTCGAGTTGCCGCTCCTCGGGTCGGCCATGGACGGCGTCATGAGCCCGACGACGGCCATCGAGCTGGGGAAACTGGGTGGCTTGGGGGTGCTCAACCTCGAGGGCCTGTGGACCCGCTACGAGGACCCCACCAACCTCTTCGACGAGATCCGCGAGCTGGACGATGAGAAGGCCACCGCCCGTATGCAGCAGATGTACAGCGAGCCGATCATCCCCGAGCTGGTCACCGAGCGGATCCGCCAGATGAAGGAGGCCGGCATCACGACGGCCGGCTCGGTCACCCCGCAGCGGACCGAGGCACTGGCCCCGGCCTGCTTGGCCGCCGAGCTCGACATCCTGGTCATCCAAGGGACGGTCGTCTCGGCCGAGCACGTCTCCAAGACCTCAGAGCCGCTGAACCTCAAGCGCTTCATCCGCGAGTTCGACCTCCCGGTCATCGTGGGGGGCTGCGCCTCGTACCAGGCCGGCCTGCACCTGATGCGCACCGGTGCCGTCGGCGTGCTGGTCGGCATCGGCCCGGGCAACGCCTGCACCACTCGCGGCGTACTGGGCCTCGGGGTTCCCCAGGCCACGGCCATCGCCGATGTGGCCGGGGCCCGCATGCGCCACCTGGACGAGACCGGCGTCTACGTCCACGTCATCGCCGACGGGGGGATGTCGAAGGGCGGCGACGTGGCCAAGGCCATCGCCTGCGGCGCGGACGCCGTCATGTTGGGCTCACCCCTGTCGTCCGCCTTCGAGGCGCCGGCCCGGGGCTTCCACTGGGGCATGGCCACCTTCCATCCCACCCTCCCCCGCGGCGCCCGGGTGCGCACCTCGGTGCGCGGGAGCCTGCGCGAGATCCTGCTCGGCCCGGCGCACGAGAACGACGGGCGCATGAACCTGTTCGGCGCCCTGCGCACGGCCATGGCCACCTGTGGCTACGAGTCGGTCAAGGAGTTCCAGAAGGCCGAAGTGATGGTCGCTCCCGCCCTGCAGACCGAAGGCAAGTTCTTCCAGCGGTCGCAGGGAGTGGGCATGGGCCATTGAGCCGGACTCGGTGACCGACACCGTCCTGGTCGTTGACTTCGGAGCCCAGTACGCCCGGCTGATCGCCCGTCGAGTGCGCGAGGCGCACGTCTATTCCGAGATCGTCTCCTCCTCCATCACGGTCGAGGAGATCAGGGCCCGCCGGCCCAAGGGCATCATCTTCTCCGGCGGCCCCAAGTCGGTCTACGACACCCCGGCGCCCACGATCGATCCCGCCGTCTATGACCTCGGTGTCCCCATCCTCGGGCTCTGCTACGGCGCCCAACTGATGGCCCTCCAGCTGGGTGGGACCGTGACCAGGACCGGGCGGGGCGAGTACGGCCGCACCGAGCTGACCCTGACCGGCTCGTCACCCCTCTGCGTCGACTGGCCGGTGACGTCCGAGGTCTGGATGAGCCACGGTGACGCCATCACCGAGCCCCCTCCGGGGTTCACGGCCACCGCCTCCAGCCCCGACGCTCCCATCGCCGCCATGCACGATCCGGACCGCCACCTCTACGCCACCCAGTTCCACCCCGAAGTCGTCCACACCGAGCGGGGCAGCGAGGTGTTCGAGCGGTTCCTGCTCGATGTCTGTGGCTGCCTCCCCTCGTGGACGCACATGTCGATCATCGAGCAGCAGGTGGCCGCCGTCCGGGAGCAGGTCGGTGACCAGCGGGTGCTCTGCGCCCTGAGTGGCGGCGTCGATTCGGCCGTGGCGGCCGCGCTGGTACACAAGGCCATCGGCGACCAGCTGGTCTGCGTCTTCGTCGACACCGGCCTCATGCGGTCGGGTGAAGCCGATCAGGTGGAGGACACGTTCCGGCGCCAGTTCAAGATCGACCTCATCCATGTGAAGGCAGCCGACCGCTATTTCACGGCGCTGGCCGGCGTGACCGATCCCGAGCGCAAGCGCAAGATCATCGGCGAGCTGTTCATCCGCATCTTCGAAGAGGTGGCGCGCGATCTCGGCGCCGGCGAGGGGTCGGGGGACGAGGGTCCGAAGTTCTTGGTGCAGGGCACGCTCTATCCCGACGTGATCGAGTCGGGGAGCGACACCGCGGCCAACATCAAGTCCCACCACAACGTGGGTGGCCTGCCGGACGACCTCGCCTTCGATCTGATCGAGCCGCTCCGGCTCCTCTTCAAGGATGAGGTGCGCGCCGTCGGTGAGGAGCTGGGCCTGCCCCACGACATCGTGTGGCGCCAACCGTTCCCGGGCCCGGGACTCGGGGTGCGCATCATCGGCGACGTCACGCCCGAGCGGGCCGAGATCCTGCGCAACGCCGACGCCGTGCTGGTCGAGGAGATCCGGCGCGCCGGCCTCTACCGTGAGTTGTGGCAGAGCTTCGCCGTCATGCCGGCCGTGCGGACGGTCGGCGTCATGGGGGACGGGCGCACCTACGCCTATCCGATCGTCATCCGGGCCGTCACCAGCGACGACGCCATGACCGCCGATTGGGCCCGATTGCCGTACGACCTGGTGGAGCGCATCGCCTCGCGGATCATCAACGAGGTGGACGGTGTGAACCGTGTGGCCCTCGACGTGACGTCGAAGCCACCGGGCACCATCGAATGGGAATGACCACCTCGGCGGAGAGCGGCGAGCACCCGCAGCTGTTCGGTCCCGGTGGCGACCTCGTCCGTGACGACTACCGAGACGCCTACCGTGACGACGCGGCCGACGGCGCCGCTGCGGCGGCCGCCGACGATCCCGCGGCCGACCCCACGCCGGGCCACGGCTGGAGCATCGGCATCAGCCCCACCGAGCTGGTCGACGACCTGACCCTGCCCCAGCGCGCCGCGGTGGAGCACCGGGGGGGTCCGCTGCTGGTGGTGGCCGGGGCCGGTTCGGGGAAGACCCGCGTGCTGACCCGACGGATCGCCCACCTCCTGGCCACCGGCGACGCGCCGCCGTGGGGTGTGCTGGCCATCACCTTCACCAACAAGGCCGCCGGGGAGATGCGCCACCGGGTCTCCGAGCTGGTGGGGCCCCGGGGCCAGAAGATGTGGGTCTCGACCTTCCACTCCTCCTGCTTGCGGATCCTGCGCAGTCACGCCGATCGGCTGGGCTACCGAGGGTCCTTCACCATCTACGACGACACGGACTCGCGCCGCCTCATCGAGATGATCATCTCCGAGCTCGGCCTCGATACCAAGCGACTCCCCTCCCGGGCCGTGGCCGCCGTCATCGGTCAGGCCAAGGCCGACCTGATCGACTTCGAGACCTTCCGCGAGCAGGCCCACGCCGAACCCGATCCGTTCCGGCGCCGGATCGCCGACGTCTACGCGCTGTACCAACAGCGCCTGTTGACGGCCAACGCCCTCGACTTCGACGACCTGTTGATGGTGACGGCCAACCTGCTCCAAGCCTGCGACGACGTCCGCGACGGCGTACCAGGAGCGCTTCCAACACATCCTGGTGGACGAGTTCCAGGACACCAACCGGGCCCAGAACGAGATCGTCGAGCTCCTCGGCCAGGCCCACGGCAATGTCTGCGTGGTCGGCGACTCCGACCAGTCGGTCTACAAGTGGCGCGGTGCCGACATCCGCAACATCTTGGATTTCGAGCGGGCGTTCCCCGACGCCACCACCATCTTGTTGGAACAGAACTTCCGCTCCACGGCGACCATCCTCAACGCGGCCAACGCGGTGATCGCCAACAACGTGGGCCGCACGCCCAAGGAGCTCTTCACCGTCGGCGACACCGGTGACCCGATCCTGCGGTACCGGGCCGAAGACGAACGGGACGAAGCCTCGTGGGTGTCGGGGGAGATCCTGCGCCTGCGGGCGGCCGAGTCGCTGCAGTGGGGCGACTTCGCCATCTTCTACCGCACCAACGCCCAGAGCCGCGCCCTCGAGGACTCCTTCATCTTCACGGGCATCCCGTACGTGGTGGTCGGCGGGGCCAAGTTCTACGACCGCCGCGAGGTGAAGGACATCCTGGCCTACGTCCGGGTGCTGGCCAATCCGGACGACGAGGTCTCGGCCCGGCGCATCGTGAACGTGCCCAAGCGGGGGATCGGTGACGCCTCGGTGGCCCGTCTGGCGGCCTGGGCCCAGGTCAACCGGGTGTCGTTCGCCGAGGCGATCGACCGGGCCGAGGAGGCCGGCCTGTCGGCCACGGCGCTGCGCGGCGCCCAGCAATTGTCCACGATGTTGGCCGAGCTGCGACCGCTGGTCTCGACCGTCAACCCGGCCGACTTCCTGCAACTGGTGGCCGACCGGTCGGGCTACATGGCCGAGCTGGTGGCCGAGCACTCCCATGAGGCGGACGGCCGGATCGAGAACATCGCCGAGCTGGGTGGCGTGGCCGGCGAATTCGACGATGTGGTGGGCTTCCTCGAGACGGTGGCCCTGGTGTCCGACTCCGACGAGATCGAGGGGGACGGCACCCGGGTCTCGCTGATGACCCTGCACACGGCCAAGGGCCTGGAGTTCCCCGCCGTCTTCGTGGTCGGCCTCGAGGACGGGATCTTCCCCCACTCCCGCTCGCTGGGTGAGCCGGACGAGCTGGAGGAGGAGCGCCGTCTCTTCTACGTCGGGATCACCCGGGCCCGTCGGCACCTGGCCGTCTCCCACGCCTGGGTGCGGACCATCTTCGGTCGCACCCAGCACAACATCCCCAGCCGTTTCCTGACCGAGATCCCCTCCGACCTGGTCAACGATGTGGGCCTGGTCACCACCCGGGAGCAGAGGAACCTCTCGAACGACGAGCGGCGGGGCCAGAGCTACCTGGCCACGGCCCCGCTCTCGCCACGGCCCTCGGGGCCCCGGGCCACCAGCGGCGCCGAGGAATTGGGGCTGGTGGCCGGCGACCCGGTCGTCCACGACCACTGGGGGGAGGGCGTGGTCATCGATACCAAGGGGGAAGGATCGAGGGCCCAGGCCACGGTCGACTTCACCTCGGTCGGAAAGAAGTCCCTGCTGCTCTCGGCCACGCCGCTGCGGCGGGCGTGAGGCTGGTCTGGCGCCTGCGGGAGGGCGTCCGTATCATCGAGGTCTCATGAAGCGTCCCTACAGGGTGGTCGTCGCCAAGCCCGGGCTCGACGGCCACGACCGGGGGGCCAAGGTCATCGCCCGCGCCCTGCGCGACAGTGGGTTCGAAGTGGTCTACACCGGCCTGCACCAGACCCCCGAACAGGTGGTCCAGGCCGTGGTGCAAGAAGATGCCGACGCCGTGGGCCTGTCCCTCCTCTCGGGCGCCCATCTGACCCTGGTCCCCCGGATCGTCGACCTCCTGGCCGCCGAGGGCCGCGACGACGTGCTGGTCATTGTGGGCGGGATCATTCCCGAAGCCGACATCCCCACCCTGAAGGAACAGGGAGTGGCCGCCGTCTTCCCTCCCGGCTCCTCCCTCGATTCCATCGGCACGTGGCTCGGCCAAGCCCTCGATGCGCGCGAGGAGGCGCTCGAAGTCTGACCCTCGCCGCGCCGGGCGCCGCGGCCCAGTCGCCGCGGACCCGGGCGTGTCGGCCCCGAGTCCCGCACCACCCGATCGTTCCCCGCCCACGACTCAAGCCGACCACGCAACCCGACCACCGTCCCCCACGACACCAGCCACGCCACACCCACGACACAAGGAGAAGAAACCGCAGTGGACCTCTACGAGTACCAGGGCAAGCAGTACTTCGCCCGGTTCGGCATCCCGACGTCGGCCGGCGGCGTGGCCGACACGGTGGACGAGGCGGTCACCCAGGCCGAGGCCGCCGGCTACCCGGTGGTGGTCAAGGCGCAGGTCAAGGTGGGCGGCCGCGGCAAGGCGGGGGGCGTGAAGCTGGCCGACAACGCCGACGAGGTCCGCCTGCACGCCGGCAACATCCTCGGGCTCGACATCAAGGGCCACGTGGTCAAGCGGCTCTGGGTCGAGCACGCCTCGGACATCGCCAAGGAGTACTACGCCAGCTTCACCCTGGACCGGCCCAACAAGATGCACCTGGGCATGCTCTCGGCCGAGGGCGGCGTGGAGATCGAAGAGGTGGCGGTCACCAACCCCGACGCCATCGCCATGTTGCACATCAATCCCATCGACGGGCTCGACGAGGCCGTCGCCCGCGAGTGGGTGGACCGGGCCAACCTGGATCCCGAGGCCCGGGAGCAGACGGCCTCGCTGCTGGTCCGGCTCTACCGTTGCTACGTCGAGGGCGATTGCGACCTGGCCGAGATCAACCCCCTGATCCTCACCCCCGAGGGCAAGGTGCACGCTCTCGACGCCAAGGTCACCCTGGACGAGAACGCCACCTACCGGCACCCCGAATGGGCGGAGTTCGCCGACGACTCGGACATCGACCCGAGGGAGAAGATGGCCAAGGAGAGGGGCCTGAACTACATCGGGCTCAGCGGCTCGGTGGGCATCATCGCCAACGGCGCGGGGTTGGCCATGAGCACGCTCGACGTGGTGACCCAGGCCGGCGGCGCGGCCGCCAACTTCCTCGATATCGGGGGCGGGGCCAACGCCGACGTGATGGCCGCCGCGCTCGAGGTGATCAACCAGGACCCGGCCGTCCGCTCCATCTTCGTCAACATCTTCGGTGGCATCACCCGGGTGGACGAGGTGGCCAACGGCATCATCGAGGCGATGGGCCGGGTGCACCTGAGCTCGCCGGTCGTCATGCGGCTCGACGGCACCAACGCCGCCGAGGGCCGGGCCCTCCTGGCCGACCACCTGTCCGACCGGCTGATCGCCGAGCCCACCATGCTCGACGCGGCCCGCCACGCTGTTGCCCTGGCCCAGGCCTAGGGGCGGAAGGAACGAGAGGAAAGCACATGAGCATCTTCGTCGACGAGACGACCAGGGTCGTCATCCAGGGCATCAGCCCGACCAGCCAGGGGCTGTACCACGGCCTGCGCAACAAGGCCTACGGCACCAAGATCGTCGGGGGCACCAACCCCAAACGGGGCGGTCAGGACATCGAAGGGCATCCCGGTCTTCGGATCGGTGGTCGACGCGGTGAAGGAGACCGGCGCCACGGCGTCGTTCATCTCGGTGCCGCCGAGCGGCGCGGCCGATGCCATCATCGAGGCGGCCGCCGCCGGCATCGCCTTCATCGTCTGCATCACCGAGGGCATCCCGGCCCAGGACGAGGCGCTGGCCTACAACCGGCTGGTACAGGAGTTCCCCGGTACCCGGCTCCTGGGCCCGAACTGCCCGGGGATCATCTCCCCCGGGAAGTGCAATATCGGGATCACCTCGGGCGACATCGCCCTGGCCGGTGGACCGGTGGGGATCGTCAGCCGTTCGGGCACGCTGACCTATCAGGCCCTGCACGAGCTCTCCCAACAGGGCATCGGTCAGACCACCTGCGTCGGCATCGGGGGCGACCCGGTCCCCGGCACCAATTTCATCGACTGTCTGGCCGCCTTCGAGGCCGACCCCGAGACCAGGGCCGTGATGATGATCGGCGAGATCGGTGGTTCCGAAGAAGAGCGGGCGGCCGAATTCATCGCCGACCACGTGACCAAGCCGGTCGCCGCCTACGTGGCCGGGGTCACGGCCCCTCCCGGTCGCAAGATGGGCCACGCCGGCGCCATCATCTCGGGCTCGCAGGGCACGGCGCAGGCCAAGATGGAGGCCCTGACGGCGGCCGGCGTGTTCGTGACTCAGAACCCCACCGAGTGCGGCGAGAAGATGGTGGCCATCGTGAAGGGTCTGGGCTGAGTTGAACGACCGAGCCCTCCACGCCGCTCGGGTGGGTTGACCGGCCAGGACCTCTGCCTTCCGCGCTCCGCTAACGGCACCGACCGGGTGTCACCGTCACCGAGACCTCGGTGGCGTCGCCATCGTTGGACACCACGAGGTGCGCCGCGCCGGGAGCCGACCGGATCAGCCCGCCGCTCACGGAGGCGCAGTAGCCGTGGGGGTAGTGCAGCCGGCCCGGCACGAAGATGATGCTCGGGCCGGCGACGCGGTCAGACGGGGTGTAGTCCAATTGAAAGGTGCCGTCCTGGGCGACCGAGGATGAGATCGGCGTCCCGGCGACCGCTTGGGCATAGGGGCGGGAGAGGGCGAGCGCCGCCGGTTGGAGCACGCCGCTCGGGCTCACCATGCCCTCGGCGGAGCTCCCGGTCGGGTCGTTGTAGTACTTCCACGCCCACTCGGTCCACCCGACCTGGAGGGAGTCGGCGTAGTCCGCCACCTGTGCCAACAGGTCCTGATTCTGATTGGCCCCGAACTCGCTCATGAACCAGGCCGGGCCGCCGCGCTGGAAGTGCGAGGCCATGGCCGGCCGTTCGCTCTGCCGTCGCAGCATGGTGTGCAGGGTCTGATCGCTACAGGCGTCGACGTTGGTGGGTTGGCCGGTGACCGGGCTGCGCGTGCTGCAGTACGAGTGGAAGTTCAGGACGAGGTTCGGGAAGTCCATGGGACCCAGGAGGCTGGGGTTGTTGTGGATCGAGTAGATGTCGGGCTCGACGAAGATGAGACGATGCGGGTCGGCCTTTCGGATGGTCGGGATCACACCGCGGCGCGGATCGTCCTTCGGGCACGAGACGGGGGTGTCGCCCCTCAAGAGTCCGGGGTCTTGAGTTCCGTTGTAGAAGCACTCCAACTGGACGGCGAAACTGAGTGTCTCGTCGAGGGTGACCTCCGGGGCGAACGGCTCGTTGTAGGGGTCGTAGCCCAGGATCCAGGGGTCGTGAGAGAAGAATCTGGCCACCGTCCCCCACGATTGATCGAACTGCCCTTGGAGATTGCCGACGACATCGTTCTCCCAGAAGTGCTGCACGGCCACATCGAGGGCCGTATTGCGGTAGTTGTGGGACCACCGGCCCGGCAGCGCGACGATGGGCGCGGTGCCCGAGCAGACGGACCACGCCGGCATCCCCTCGCCCCGGAACGCCTGGGTGTAGACGTCCTGGTGCATGTCGAGGAGCGTGTAGATCCCGTAGCGGCCGAGCAGGTCGACCGTGCGCTGCACCGCCCGCAGGTACCGTTGAGCGGTAGTGGCGTTGTACATCGAGGAAGACGTGCTGTGGCCCGGTGTGCAGACGGCGGGGTTGTTGGGCCCCCCCGAGCCCGGTTCCAGTCCCTGCCACAGGATCCCCAACCGCACGACGGTGAACCCCAGGCGGGCGATGTTGGCCGCGTCGGCGGCGGAGAAGTTCCAGGGTTTGCCCGGCGCCTCGGTCAGATAGAACGGCGGGTACTTGTAGACGGCGTTGACGCCGTGCAGGAACACGGTCCGACCCAGCGCGTCCTTCAGGTAGGGGCCGCCCGGAGCGCGCACCAACCCCGACAGCTGCCCATGAGCGAGGCTGGAGTCCTTGGGCGGATGAGCAATCCGTGCCGGGGAGCTGTACTGCCGGGCCACCGCGGGCGCGCCCTGGTCGTCGGCCATGGCCGAACAGCCGGCTGCGGCGAGGGCCACCACCACGAGGATCCCGCCCAGACGGCGGTAACGGCGCACCCGTGCACTTAAGCCGATGGAGGAGCCCGACGGGTATCGCCACCGCGGTGTGCGGTCGAACCCCGGCGCGATCAGCCCTGCTCCGGCGGTCAGCCCACCGTCTGAAACGGCACTGACCCGAGGCAACCCATTGGTAGCCTGACTCCGTGCGCCTTGCCGTTCTGGTCTCGGGGTCCGGGACGATCCTGCGGGCCATGTTCGACGCCGGCCTGCCCGTGACCACCGTGCTCTCGGATCGACCGTGCGAGGCCCTGGCGCTGGCCCGCGCCCACGGCGCCGCTGACGAGTTGGTCGACCGTCGGGTCTACGGCGGGTTCGGCCCCGGGTTCGACCGCCCGGGCTTCACGGCCACCGTGGCCGCCACCCTGGTGGCTCACCAGGTCGACCTGGTGGCCATGGCAGGATTCGGCACCGTGATGAGCCAGAGCGTCCACGACGCCTTCCCGCACCGGGTCCTCAACACGCACCCGGCCCTGCTGCCGGCCTTCCCGGGCTGGCACGCGGTACGCGACGCCCTGGCGGCCGGGGTGGCGGAGACCGGGTGTACCGTCCACCTGGCGACCCTCGAGATGGACGCCGGTCCGATCCTGGCCCAACGGGTGGTCCCGGTGCTTCCCGGTGACACCGAAGAGACGCTGCACGAACGGATCAAGGTGGCCGAGCGCGCGCTCTACCCGGCCACCATCGGTTGGGCCCTGGGTGAGCTGGAGTCCGGAAGATCGATTGAACCGCCCACGCCTCTGGCGCGGGCCATCTGAGGAGGTATCGACGTGAGAGCGCTGCTGTCGGTCTATGACAAGGAGGGGCTGGTCGACTTGGCTCAGGGTCTCTCGGACCTGGGCTGGGAGTTGGTGGCCAGCGGCAACACGTCGACCGAGCTGGGCGGGGCCGGGATCGACCATCTCCAGGTGGCCGAGGTCACCGGGTCCCCCGAGATGCTGGGCGGCCGGGTCAAGACCCTGCACCCCAAGATCCACGGCGGGATCCTGGCCGATCGCGACGAGCCGGACCACCTGGCCGACCTGGAGGCCAACGGGATCGCGGCCATCGACCTGGTCGTCAGCAACCTCTACCCCTTCTCCTCCGCCCCCTCCATCGAGCTCATCGACATCGGCGGGCCGGCCATGGTGCGCGCCGCCGCCAAGAACCACGACCACGTGGGCATCGTCACCGCGCCGAGCGACTACCCCGTGGTGCTCGAGGAATTGCGACGGTCCGGCTCGCTGTCGGCGGCCACCCGGCGCCGCCTGGCCCGGGTCGCCTTCGCCCACACCGCCGCCTACGACGCCGCCATCGTGGCCTGGCTCGATGCGGGGGGACCGTCCCACGTCGATGGCGCCGACGCCGAGGAGGAAGCCCTCGGTGCCGTGCTGCCGCCGACACTGCATCTCACCTTGGAGCGCACGGCGGTGCTCCGCTACGGCGAGAACCCCCACCAGCGGGGCTCGCGCTACCGCACGGCGGGGACGCGGAGCTGGTGGGACGACGTCGTCCAGCACGGCGGCAAGGAGCTCTCCTACCTCAACCTCTTCGACGGTGATGCGGCATGGCGACTGGTCCATGAACTGGCCAGCGACGCCGGGCAGCCGGCGGTGGCCATCATCAAGCACGCCAACCCGTGCGGCGCGGCGGTGGCCGACAACCTGGTGCGGGCCTACGAGCGGGCGCTCGAAGGCGACGTGCAATCCGCCTTCGGTGGCGTGGTGGCCATCGGTGGTGCGGTGACCGAGGCGGTGGCCGAAGCCATCGCGGCCGGACCGCAGGCCGATGTGATCATCGCGTCGTCCTACACTCCCGCCGCGCTGGAGCGGCTGACCAGCTCGCCGCAAGGCCACCCGCCTCCTGTCCGGTCCCGCTCCCGAACGGGCGACGCGCCAACTGCGCAGTCTCGGTTCGAGCGTGCTGGTCCAGGATGTCGACGACTTTGTCTCGCCGCGCTCGCACTGGCAGGTCGTGACCACCCGGGCACCCACCGACGACGAGTGGCGCGACCTGGTCCTGGCCTGGCGGGTCGGTGGACGCACCACCTCCAACGCCATCGCCATCGTGAACGACGGCCAGGCGGTCGGCGTCGGCGCCGGTCAGCAGTCCCGGGTCGTCGCCGCCGAGATCGCCGTGGCCAAGGCGGGGGAGCGGGCCAAGGGCGGGGCCGGATCGAGCGACGCCTTCTTCCCCTTCCCCGATGGGTTGCTCGTCCTGGCCGACGCCGGCGTCACCGCCGTGGTCCAGCCGGGTGGATCGGTCAAGGACGCTGACGTCATCGCCGCGGCCGACGAGGCCGGCCTGGCCATGGTGGTCACCGGCGAACGGCACTTCCGCCACTGATGCCCGCCATCTGGCTCGACGGGGAAGCCGTCGCCGCCCGCGTGCGGGCCGAGGTGGCCGAGCGGGTGGCCCGGCTCCGCGGCGAGGGGATCAGTGTGGGGCTGGGCACCGTCCTGGTGGGCAACGACCGGCCCAGTGAGCGCTACGTCGCCCTGAAGCACGAGGACTGCGCCAAGGTGGGCATGGTGTCGGTGGGCGAGCACCTCCCCGAGACCGCCACGCAGGTGGAAGTGGAAGACGTCATCCGCCGTTTCAACGCCGACCCCCAGATCAACGCCTACCTGGTCCAGGTCCCGCTGCCCGACGGCCTGGACGAGGAGCACGCCCTGATGGCGGTCGACCCCGCCAAGGACGTCGACGGGTTGCACCCGGTCAACCTCGGGCGCCTGGTGATGGGTACGCCCGGGCCCCTGCCCTGCACGCCGGCCGGAATTGTCGAGCTGCTCCAGGCCTACGACGTGCCGGTGGAGGGACGCCACGTGGTGATCATCGGTCGCGGCCTGACCATCGGCCGGCCGCTCGCGCTCCTCCTGGCCATGAAGCGTCCGGGGTGCAACGCGGCCGTCACGGTCGTCCACACCGGAGTCGACGACCACGACCTGGCCTCCCTGGTGCGCACCGCCGACATCGTGGTGTCGGCGGCGGGACGGGCCGGGCTGGTGACGCCCGACATGATCAAGCCCGGTGCGGCCGTGGTCAGTGCCGGGACCACCTGGGAGGGCAAGAAGCTGCTGCCCGATGTCCAAGAGGAGGTGGCCGAGGTGGCCGGATGGCTCACGCCGCGGCTCGGGGGCGTTGGTCCCATGACACGTGCCATGCTTTTGCGCAACGCCGTGCGAGCTGCCGAGCTGAGCACGTGAAGGCCTGCGGGCCGGCCGGGGAGGCTCCGTGAGTGAACTCGAGTTCGCCGAAAAACCATGGGGGAACTACGCCGTCCTCGACGACGCCGCCCCGGACCACAAGGTCAAGCGCCTCGTGGTGCACCCGGGGAAGCGACTCAGCTACCAGCTGCACCACCGGCGGGCCGAGCATTGGTTCATCGTGTCGGGCACCGCCAAGGTCACGCTGGACGGCACCATCACCGAATTGGGCCCGGGTCAGGCCATCGACATCCCGCTGGAGTCGGCCCACCGCATCGCCAACGAAGGGGACACCGACGTTGTCTTCATTGAGGTGCAACACGGTTCGTACTTCGGCGAGGACGACATCGTGCGGTTGGAGGACGACTTCGGCCGGGCCGACGTCGGGAGCACGGCGTGACCAAGATCTCCGAGTTGTTGGCGGCCGGCAAGACGTACTCGTTCGAGTTCTTCCCGCCCAAGAACGACGCCGAGCTCTCACGACTGGCCCGCACCATCAGCGAGCTGCAGCCGCTGGAGCCTTCCTTCGTCTCGGTGACGTACCGAGGTGGGGCCGCGTCGCGACAGCGCACCTTCGATCTGGTCACGGGCATGCTGCACACCACGTCGCTCAACCCCATGGCCCACCTCATCTGCGTGGCCCATTCCCGGCTCGAGCTGGCCGACATCCTGGTGTCGCTGCGCAAGGCCGGGGTGGAGAACCTCATGGCCCTGGGGGGCGATCCGCCCGCCGACCCCGATGCCGCCGAGGGCGAGCTGGCCTACGCCACCGAACTGGTGGAACTGGCCCGGGCCATCGGCGGCTTCTCCGTCGGCGTGGCGGCCCATCCGGCCGGGCATCCACGCTCGCTCAGCCGGGCCAGCGACCGGGACTTCCTGGCCGCCAAGCTGGAGCTGGCTGACTTCGGGGTGACCCAGTTCTTCTTCGAAGCCTCCGAATATGAGGAGTTGGTGGCCGACCTCGATGAGCGGGGGGTGCGGGTCCCGGTGCTGCCGGGCATCCTGCCCGTCACCTCACTGGGCACCATGGGGCGCCTCGGGGGCATGGGAGCGGCGGCTCCCGACTGGATGCAGGACCGTCTGCGGGCGGCCGACGAAAGGGGTGGCACCGACGCCGTGCGCAAGGAGGGGGTGCAACTGGCCACCGAGCTCTCGTCCCAACTGCTCAGCTTCGGCGTTCCCGGCCTGCACTTCTATACGTTCAACACCTCGAGCGCCACCAGGGAGATCTACGCCTCGCTCGGTCTGGGGCCGACCGCGCAGTAGCCGCCCCGCCGGCGCCGCATGTCCCGCGTGTAGTGGGTTTATGTAGTGGTAATCTAGTGGGTATGGCGTACGTGGTCGCCCGCCCGAACGGACGATTCGAGATCAGGGAGTCCGTGCACACCCAGAAAGGCCCGCGGGCGCGCTCGTTGGCCAACTTTTCACTCCTCACCGATGACGTCCTGGCCCGGGCGGCGGGACGGGCCACCCGGCCCTTCGATGCCGGGGCCGTGCTCGGAGCCGCACGGCGGGCCGGCGCGCCGACGCCGACGGGGGCTCCGACGACGACGACGAACGGGCCGCGTGACGAGCCGGGGCGATCCAGGCGCGCGTTCGTGACGTCCTCTCGCCGGATGGCCCGGTCGCTCCGAACGCGCCCGGCGGCCGGACGCCCGGATCCCGGCGACGCCCTCATCGACCTGCTCGGCTTCGTGGCGCAGATCACCCCGTTCCGGCTCGCCCGCGCCCCGGAGCCGCTGCGGTTCCCGCCGCTGGCCCGCCTTCGGGCCGAACGATCGGGCGTGGAGTCCCATCGATGAGGAGGGCGGAACAGGCCGGCAACCTCACCCCCAAGATCGTCTCCCTCCACGAGATGCTCGAATCGATCGGCGTGCCGCACCAGTTCGGCGGGGCGATCGCCCTGGCCTGGTACCGGAACCCGAGGGCGACCACCGACATCGACGTGAACCTGACGGTGCCGCCGGAGGCGGCGGAGCCCATCCTCGGCGCGCTGGCCCTGCTCGGCGTGACGGTCACCCCCGACGACCGGGCCACCATCGCCCGGGACGGGCAGGCCCGATTGGATTGGAGCGGGTCGTACCTCGACGTGTTCTTCGCCACCTTCGAACTGCACGACGAGATGGCCGAGCGGGCCCGCCTGGTCCGGTTCGGACCGGTCGAGATCCCGATTCTGGCCCCCGAGCACCTGATCGTGTGCAAGGCCGTCTTCGACCGCCCCAAGGACTGGCTCGATATCGACGAGATGGTCCGGTGGGGTACCGAGATCGACGCGTCTCTGGCCCTGCGTTGGGTGGCCGACATCCTCGGGCCCGATGCCCCCCAGTACGCCCGCCTGGCTGACCTTTTGGGACCGGCGCCCGGAGCCACCCCCTCCCGCCTCGGCGATTGGGATGCGGCCCCTTCCTCCCCGTAGCATCCCGTCCATGTCAGAACGCATCACCATGGGCGCCGACGGCGTGCTCGTCGTCCCCGACGAGCCAATCATCCCCTTCATCGAGGGCGACGGGACAGGAGTCGACATCTGGCCCGCAGCCAAGCTCGTGCTCGATGCCGCCGCCGCCCGGCACGGCCGCTCGGTGGCCTGGAAAGAGGTGTTGGCCGGCCAGAAGGCCTTCGATGAGACCGGGAGCTGGCTGCCCGACGAGACGGTGGACACCTTCCGTTCGCACCTCATCGGGATCAAGGGGCCGCTGACCACTCCCATCGGAGGCGGTATCCGCTCGCTCAACGTGGCCCTGCGTCAGATCCTCGACCTCTATGTCTGCCTGCGCCCGGTGCGGTGGTTCACCGGCGTGCCCTCACCGGTACTCCACCCCGAGTTGGTGGACATGGTCATCTTCCGGGAGAACACCGAGGACGTCTACGCCGGCTACGAAGTGAAGGAAGGCACGCCCGAGGCCGGCAAACTCATCGACTTCTTGCGCCAGGAGATGGGTTGGCCCATTCGCGACGGGTCGGGCATCGGGATCAAGCCGATTTCGGAAATGGGCTCCAAGCGCCTGATTCGAGCCTCCATCATCTACGCCCTCGAGCACGGCCGCGAGTCGGTCACGCTGGTGCACAAGGGCAACATCCAGAAGTTCACCGAGGGTGCCTTCCTGGACTGGGGCTACGAGCTCGTGCGCGAGGAGTTCGCCGACGTGGCCGTCGGGTGGAACGACTGCGGTGGCGACCCGGGGGACAAGCTCTTGGTCAAGGACTCGATTGCCGACATCACCCTGCAGCAGGTGTTGACCCGACCGGCTGAGTTCGACGTCATCGCCACCACCAACTTGAACGGCGACTACCTCTCCGACGCCCTGGCGGCCCAGGTAGGGGGCATCGGCATCGCGCCCGGAGCCAACATCAACTACGTCACCGGTCACGGCATCTTCGAGGCCACCCACGGCACCGCGCCCAAGTACGCCGGTCAGGACAAGGTCAATCCGGGTTCGGTCCTGCTCTCGGGCGTGCTCATGTTCGAGCACATCGGGTGGGCCGATTCGGCGGCCGATATCGTGCGGGCGCTCGAAGCGACCATCGCCGACAAGGTGGTCACCTATGACTTCGCCCGCCTGATGGACGGGAGCCACCGAAGTGAAGTGCTCGGAGTTCGCCGCCGCCATCGTCGACCGCCTCTAGCGGCGTCCGAAGCCGCCCCAAGAGGGGCGCCCCGAGCCCGCAGCGACGCGAGGTCGACCACCCTTCGATTTGCTCACGTCCTGCCCTTGGGCCGGGTGATTTCGGTTGTGGCGTCCGGGCCGAATAACGTGGCCCGATGGCCACGAAACCCCCCGTACATGTCACCGTCACCGGCGCGGCCGGACAGATCGGCTACTCGATCCTCTTCCGCATCGCCTCGGGCCAGTTGCTCGGCCCCGACCAGCCCATCGTGCTGCGCCTGCTCGAGATCGAGCCGGCCCTCAAGGTCCTCGACGGCGTGGTCATGGAGATCGACGACGGCGCCTTCCCGCTGGTGAGCGACATCGTGGCCACCTCCGATCTCAAGACCGCATTCGACGGGACGTCGTGGGCCCTCCTGGTCGGCTCCATTCCGCGCAAGGCGGGCATGGAGCGGGGAGACCTGCTGAGCGTCAACGGCGGCATCTTCAAGCCCCAGGGCCGAGCCATCGCCGAGAACGCCGCCGCCGACATTCGGGTCCTGGTCGTCGGCAACCCCTGCAACACCAACTGCCTCATCGCCCGCTCCAACGCCCCCGAGGTGCCGGCCGAGCGCTGGTTCGCCATGACCCGGCTGGACGAGAACCGGGCCAAGGCCCAGTTGGCCCGCAAGGCCGGCGTTCCGGTGGCCTCGGTGCGCAACCTGGCCATCTGGGGCAACCACTCGGCCACGCAATTCCCCGACTTCGCCAACGCCACCATTGACGGGAAGCCGGTGACCGATGTGATCTCCGACCACGAATGGCTCCGGGGCGACTTCATCTCGACCGTGCAGAAGCGGGGCGCCGCCATCATCGACGCTCGCGGCCTGTCGTCGGCCGCCTCGGCCGCGTCCGCCGCCATCGACACCGTGGTGGGACTGCGCACCCCGACCGCACCCGGCGACTGCGTCTCGGTCGCCGTGGCCAGCTCGGGGCAGTACGGCACCCCCGAAGGCCTGCAGTTCGGCCTCCCGGTCATCGCCGATGGCCAGGGCGGCTGGTCCGTGGCGGAGGGATTCGCTCACGACGACTTCGCCCGGGAGCGCGTTGCCATCACCACCGAGGAGCTCGAGGGCGAGCGGGCCGACGTGCAGGAGCCTCGGCCTGATCGGCTGAACCGTCCGTGCCCGGAGCCCGCTTCGCCCAGGCGGTGATCGATGCCTATGTCGAGGCGGGCTGGTGGGGCACCCACGTCCTGGCTGACCTGGTTGCGGGCCACGCCGCTACCCGTCCCGACGATCCGGCCTACATCGTGGCCGACGAGTCGGGCGACGGCGTACTGACCTGGGCGCAGTACCACGAGCGCTCGTCTGAGTTGGCTGCTGCCTTCGTGCAGGCCGGCCTCGATCCCGGCACCAGGATCGGCGTGATCCTGCCCGATGGAGCGACCGTGCACACCGTGTTCCTGGCCGCCGAGAAGGCCGGCCTCGTGGTGGCCGGGATCGGCGCCCGCGCCGGACCGGCTGAGATCCGTCACCTCCTGGGACGCATGCGGGCGACGGCGCTCGTGACGCACGCGCACCACCGCGGTCAGCCGTCCAGCGAGCTGGTGGCGTCGTTGCGCGCCGGCGACTCAAACCGACTGCGCCACATCGTCGTGCCGGACGTCGCGTTCGCCCCAGCGTCACCGACCGTGATCGACGGGAACTCCATGGAGGCACCGGAACGAGCTGCACGGGAGCGGCTGCTCGAAGGCCGGGCCCTCGGCCCTGATGACCTCTTCATGCTCAATTCGACCTCGGGCACGACGGGATGGCCCAAATGCGTGATGCACACGGAGAACCGCTGGTTCTACTTCCACCAATTGGCGACGGAGTCGGGAAAGCTCACGCCCGACGACGTCTTCTTCGGTGCGGTGCCCGCCCCATTCGGCTTCGGACTCTGGACCGCGCATTTCTCGCCCGGCGCGCTCGGCTGTCCGACCGTTGTCTCCCCTCGGTTCGAGCCTGAGAAGGCACTGCGGGCCATGGCCGAGCACCGGGTGTCGGTCCTGGCCTGCGTCAGCACGCAGTTCATCATGATGTTGAATTCCCCCGCGCTCGAACACGTCGACCTCACGTCGCTCCGCGTCATGTTCACGGGAGGCGAGGCGGTTCCGTACGAGCGAGCAGCGGCCTTCGAGGATCGGACCGGAGCCAAGGTCCTCCAATTCTATGGCTCCAACGAAACCGGGGCACTCAGCGGGACCGCACTGACCGATTCCCGAGAGCGTCGGCTCGGGACGGCCGGAAGGGTCATCGACGCCATGCAGGTACGAGTCTTCGATGACCACGGAGATCAAGTGACCACGGCGCCGCGCGTGGGAAGACCAGCGGGGAAGGGCCCGGCGACCTGCATCGGGTACCTCGATGACGGCGATGCCAACGCCGAGCTGTTCACCGAAGACGGCTGGATGCTGATGGGAGACGTGGTCGAGATCGACGACGCCGGCTACCTGCGGGTCATCGGCCGCACGTCCGACATCATCATCCGCGGTGGCAAAAGCATCAGCGCCCCGGCTCTCGAGGCCGAGATCTCCGAACATCCCGACGTGGACCTGGTCGCAGCCGTGTCGATGCCCGACGAGATTCTTGGCGAGCGAGTCTGCGTCTACGTGGCGACCCGGCGCAATGTCGCAATGACTCTCAGCGATGTGACGACGTTTCTCGCTGACCGGGGGGTCACTCAGGAGTGGTTTCCCGAACACTTGGTCCAGCTCGATGAGCTGCCTCGCTCGTCCGGCGACAAGGTGGCGAAAGGGGAGCTTCGGGCCGACATCCGCCGGCGCCTGGCCGCCGAGTAGTGCTTGAGCGTCTCAAGTGGTGCTAGCACGAGGGTGGCGCACGGGCTAGCGCCCTTGGTTCGTGCCGGGACCGAGTCAGACTGAGGTGGTGGGGGACCGAGGCGGGTGCGGCAGGAGGGTTGACCGGGACTTGAACGAGCGAATGCCCACTGGTGCAATGCGGTGAACAGCCAGACGCTCCGCGTCGCGTGGTACGGATTCCGGGCCACCTTCCGCCTCCGGTGGGGCGGCTACCTGGCCATCGTTCTGCTCATTGCCCTGCTGGGGGGCGTGGCCATGGCGGCCATCGCCGGTGCCCGGCGGACTCAGTCCTCCTTCCCCGTCTATGCGGCCAGCACCAACCCCTCCGACCTGGGTGGCGTCGTGTCCGTGCTCAATCCGGCGATCGGCGGCACCGCCGGCTACGACCCGAAGCTGATCTCCACCATCGCCCGCTTGCCCTATGTCGCGCACGTCGAGAGCGGCACCGGCCTCGATGTGCTGCCGCTCGGGCCGCTGGCCGCCCGCATTGACCAGGCCGCCGTGCCCGCCGCGGGCAATGGCCTGGGAACGCCCGATGGGCTGAACTTCAACCAGGACCGCTTCACCGTCGTCCAGGGCCGGATGGCCGACCCCCGAAGAGCCGGTGAGATCGTCATGGCGACCACGGTGGCCCAACAACTGGGTCTCCACGTTGGGGCGCGCATCCCCATCGGTGTCTACACCAACGCCCAGACGAATCTCCCCGCGTTCGGCACCTCCAAGGTGCGCCCGATCCGACGGATCACCGTGACGCTGGTGGGCACCGTGATCGAACCGAGACAGCTGATCGAAGACGACGTCGACAATTCCCAGTCGCTGGCCTATTTCACGCCGGCGTTCACCCGGCCGTTCCTGTCCTGCTGTGTCAACTACTCGGAGGCCGGCATCCAGGTACGCGGCGGCAGCCGCCACGTGGCCGCGGTGGAGCGTGAGGTCAAGGCCGTCCTCCCGAAGGCGTTTCCCGCCTTCAGCGGAGCGTCCGACACCCTCGGCAAGGCGCAGCGCTCCATCAAGCCCGAGTCGATCGCCCTCGGGGTGTTCGGGGCCATCGCCGCGCTGGCTGCCCTGCTCATCGCCGTCCAGGTCATCGGGCGCCAGGTCCGCATGGGTAGCAACGACACCGAGACCCTCCGAGCCCTCGGCGCCGATCTGGCCATGACGTCGGCCGAAACGCTGATCGGGATCCTGGGCGCGGTGTTGGCCGGCTCCATCCTCGGCGCCGGCGTGGCCGTGGCGCTCTCGCCCCTGGCCCCGATCGGTCCGGTGCGGCCGGTCTACCCGGACCCGGGGGTGTCCTTCGACTGGACGGTGCTCGGCGCCGGCGTCGCCGTACTCGTCGTCGGCCTCGGCGCCGTCGCGGTCGCCCTGGTCGTCCGGGCGAGCCCTCACCGGCTCGTGGGCCGGCGCGGGCGGGGGCGCGGGGATCGGGCGCGGCCCGGGCGGCGGCCAATTCGGGGATGCCCGTCCCGGCGGTGGTCGGCATCCGCTTCGCCCTCGAGCCTGGTGCGGGGCGCAACGCGGTGCCGGTGCGCTCCGCCATCCTCGGGACCGCCCTCGCCGTCATCGTGGTGGTCACGGCCGTCACCTTCGGGGACAGCCTCGACACCCTGGTCTCTCATCCCAATCTCTACGGCTGGAACTGGAGCACCGCGCTGGCTGCGGGAGCGGTGATCCCGGAGCATCACGCCACGGAGCTCTTGACCAGCGACCGCTACGTCCGGGCCTTCTCGGACGCCTACTTCGACGATCTGAGCATCGACGGCCAGACCGTGCCGGTGATGGGCCAACGTCCGGGGGCGGCGGTGCAGCCGGCCACCCTGACGGGGCAGACCCTCCAGGGGCCCGACCAGGTCGTCCTCGGAGCCGTGACCCTGGCCCGGCTGCACAAGCGCCTCGGCGACACGGTGGAGGTGACCTCGGGGGCCGGGGCGGCCAGGCCGCTCACGATCGTGGGGACGGCCACCATGCCGACGATAGGAAACGGCTTGGGTCCGCACCTCGAGATGGGAACCGGGGCCCTCATTCCGGCCGCCCTCATTCCGGCCCCGGCCAAGAATCCGTTCAATGTCCCCGCCGCCGTGGCGGGACCGCCGGTCATCTTCATCGACCTCAAGCCCGGATCCGGTGCCGCCGGCCGCCGGTCCCTGCAGAAGATCACCGGTCCTCTCACGAACCAGTTCAACTTCGGGGTGTTCATCTCCCCGGTGCTGCGCCCGGCCGAGATCGTCAACTACCGCTCGACCGGGACCACGCCGGCCATCCTGGGGGCCGCCCTCGGCGCTGGCGCGGCGGCGGCCCTGGCCCTGACCCTGGTGGCCTCGGTCCGGCGACGACGACGCGACCTGGCGCTGCTCAAGACCATCGGGCTCAGCCGGCGGCAGCTGGGGGCGGTCGTCGCCTGGCAGTCGAGCGTCGCGGTGGCCATAGGGACCGTGGTGGGGGTCCCCCTCGGGATCGTGGTCGGCCGGTCGCTCTGGCAGCTCTTCGCCAACGAGATCAACGCCGTGCCCACCCCCAGCGTCCCGGCCCTGTCCATCGCCCTCATCGCCGCAGGGGCCCTGGTGCTGGCCAACGTCATCGCGTTCTTTCCCGGCCGCATCGCCGCCCGTACTCCGACGGCCCTGCTCCTGCGGGCGGAGTAGCGAGGGGAGCGACCCCGAGTGGTGTGGACGCCCGGGCCGACGTCTACCCCCAGCCCTCGATCGCCGCGATGCCGAGGTGCTCGATCGCTTTGAGGAGAGGGGGAACCATCGATTCGAACACGGGCAGCTGGGGCAGCCGGGGATAGCCGCCGGGCAGGCCCAGCGCGTTGAGGGCGGCCTTGGTGGCGCGAATCCCGCCGGCCGCGTACAGCGTGGCAGAGAGCCGGAGCAGCGATCCGTACAGCTCTCCCATGTGGTGGGCGCTGCCATCCTTGTAGGCCTGGATCACCCCGACGCAGAGGTGGGGGGCGAGGTTGCCTTCTGAGCTGAGGTAGCCGGTGGCGCCGAGGGAGAGCGCGGTCAGCGCCAGGTGAGGGCCGCCGACATGGATCTCCAGCCGGGTGCCCAGCGCATCGACGATGGAGGTGAGATAGCCCAGGTCCTGGTGGCTGACGTTGATCCCGATCAGATGGTCGTACCGGTCAGCCATGTCGACCAGCATCGGCACCGGCACCTGGTAGCCCACTGATTGATGGGTGGAGAGCACCGCCGGGAGCGTGGTCGCCCGCAGGACATCGTCGAAGTAGCGGGAGATCTCGGCCTGCGTGGGTCGGTGGCCGTGCCCTTGGTCAAGCGAGTAGATCTGCGCCGCGTCGACCCCGAGGCCGCTGACCATTTCGAAGTAGTCGATCATGTCGCCCGAGGTGCGGGGCTCGACGCCCATGGCCCGGACCGGCACCTTCCCCCTCAGTTCCTCCACCCCGACCCGGAGCAACCGCCGCGTCTCGTCGTCGGAGAGCACATACCCTTCGCCACTCCCGCCCCCGCCGAGATACACCCCGATGCCGGCGGCGGCCATGCGTCGGAGATGGCCCCGCAGGGCGCCCTCGTCCAAGACGCCGTCCTCGGTGAAGGGCGTGATGCTGACGACAAAGGTGCTGGCGCGCGCCGGGTCGATCGAGCTCGCACGACCGGCCGGCAACGGTCAGACGCTCCCGATGCGGTCGAACTTGAAGAGCCTCAGGGAATTGCCACACAGAATGGCGTGCTTCTCGTCATGCGGGACGTCGGTAAAGGTTGCGTTGATGGTCTTCCACGACAGCGGCCAGTCCGTCGTGATGTGGGGGTAGTCGCTCGACCAGAGCATACGGTCGACCCCGATGCGGGCTCGGTTGTCGACGGCGAACGGGTCGGTGATGAAGGAGGCCGGAAAGAACTCCTGCATGTACTCGCTGGGCAGGCGGGTCAGTTTGGAATCGCGCAGCGACGCCCGCCGGTGGCGCAGGAAGTTGTCGTCGCACTGACTCTCGAAATACGGGATCCAGCCGCAGTCCACCTCGATGAACGGGACACGCAGCTTGGGGAAGCGGTCGAGCACCCCGGCGAAGATGAACTCCAGCATCCGCTTGGGGGCGTCATAGAAGTGGCCGGTACCCGGGAGGTTGGTGGCGACCGAACGTTGCCCCATCCTTCCTTGGACCAGGCCGACGTGGATGGTCAACGGCATGCCGGTCGCCTCGATGGCTTCCCACACCGCGTCGTCCTCGGGCGTGATCGACGGCTCTCCGCTCGGGTAGCGCTGCATGAGGAAGGCCACGAAACCGGGCATGTTCGAGAGACGCTCGATCTCCTTCAGGCAACCCTGCACCCCCCGGTTGGGCAGCAGCGCCGTCCCGCCCAGCCGATCCGGAGCGGTCGAGCAGAACTCGGACATGAAGTCGTTGTAGGCCCGGATCATCTCGTGGTGGAGGTCGGCGTCCTCGTGGCCGGCGACGAAGGTACGCGGGTTGTTCGACCCGAAAATCAGCTCGGCATCGACCCCGTCCTGCTGCATCTCCTTGACCCGGGCCACCGGGTCGTAGCTGCCCGGGTTGATGTCTTCGTACGTACACCACTGGCCCAGGTCCTCGGCCTTGCGCCCGGCGGTGGCACCCCAGCTGAAGGGGAGGGTCGTGTCGTAGCCGGGGAACACCCACCCGTCCCCCTCGGCCAGGCGGTCCACTCGGGGCACCCGACCCCGGTCCTTCGTGGCCACCCGGGACGTCCACACGTCCCGTGGTTCATTGAGGTGCCCGTCGGCGGAGATCAGCTTGTACTTGGCTTGTGGGCCAGCCATTGCGGTACCCTCCCTCGGGTCAGCCGGACGGCAACGTCCTCACCCTACATTCAGTGATCTTTTTATAAGATCTGAGCGCTTCGGCGAGGGACCAGGCGGCGGCTGTCGACGTCATTTCGAAGGGGAAGAACACGTGGGCATGCCAACGGACATCGGGATCGTAGACACCATGTTGGGGTTCCCCCACGCCGATATGAAAGAGGTGTACCGGTTCATCACGCAGCAGACCAAGGACACGCAGTCCAAGGAGGAGTTCAAGTTCCCGGCCGAGTACATGTTCAAGGACGTGCCCGAAAAAACATTGGAGGGCTCTGACGACCCGATCGGCGTGACGCTGCGCGAGATGGACCTCTGGGGCATCGAGCGGGGGCTCATCGGGGTGGGGGACCTGGGCGGTGTCGGGGCCGATGCGATCAAGCGCCACCCCGACCGGTTCATCGCCTCGGCCAACGGCGATCCCAACCAGGGCATGAAGGGGATCACCCAGCTCGTCCGCGAGTACGAGACCTACGGCGTCCGGGCGGTGGGCGTCTTCCCGTCCGGCACCTTCCCCCAGGTGCCCATCAACGACAAGAAGATGTATCCGCTCTACGCCAAGTGCGTGGAGCTGGGGATCCCCATCTTCTGCTGCGCCGGCGTCCCCGGCCCCCGCCTCAAGTTCGAGCCTCAGCGCGTCGAGCTCATCGACGAGGTCATGTTCGACTTCCCCGATCTCGTCTTCGTGACCAGGCACGGGTGCGAACCGTGGACCGAGCTGGCCGTCAAGCTGATGCTCAAGTGGCCCGGGCTGCACTACTCGACCAGCGCCTTCGCCCCCAAGTACTACCCGAAGGACATCGTCAACTTCGCCAACACCCGGGGTGCCGACAAGATCATCTACGCCGGCTACTTCCCCATGGGCCTCTCCATCGAGCGGATCATGACCGAAATGCCCACCGTGGGGTTCAAGGACGACGTGTGGCCCAAGTTCCTTCGCACGAACGCCTTGCGAGTGCTAGGCCTGACGGAGTGAGGGACGGCGCCTCGCCCATGATCAGCGACCCGGGCGACCCGGGCGACCCGAGCGACACGCAGCACCCGCACGTCAAGGAGCACAAATGACTGACACGATTGCTGAGAGAGCGGACGGGTCGGGTGTCGCCGGCGTCCCCGCCGTCGACTACACCACTTTTGACGCCGACAACCACTACTACGAGGCGACCGATGCCTACACCCGCCACATCGACCCGGCCATGGCGAAGCGGGCGATGCAGTGGGCCGAGGTCGACGGTCGGGTGCGGCTCCTGGTCGGAGGAAAGATCAACCGGTTCATCCCGAACCCCACCTTTGACCCCGTCGCGCACGCCGGCAGCCTCATCGAATACTTCCGGGGCCGGAACCCCGAGGCCCGGGACATGCGCTCCCTGTTCGGTGAGCTGGAGCCCATCCGCCCCGAATACCGCGACCGCGACGCCCGCCTGGCGGTCATGGACCGTCAGGGGCTCGACGGGTGCTTCCTCTTCCCCACCCTCGGCGTTGGCATGGAGGAAGCACTGGCCGAGGACCCCCCCGCTCTGGTGGCCGCGTTCACCGCCTTCAACCGCTGGCTGGAGGACGACTGGGGCTACGCCTACCAGGATCGAATCTTCGCCGCGCCGATGATCACGCTGGTTGACGTGGAGGCCGCGGTCGCCGAGCTCTCCCGAGTGCTCGAGGCCGACGCCCGCATCGTGTGCATCAAGGGTGGCCCGGCGCACTCGCCGATCGGCTTGATCTCCCCGGCCGACCACCGCTTCGACCCGTTCTGGGGGCTGGTCAACGAGTCCGGCGTGACCGTGGGCATCCACTCCGGTGACGCCGGCTACGGCCGTTACATCAACGACTGGGAGCCCTTCGGCGACTTTGAAGCGTTCCGCCACTCCCCATTGCGCTCGGTGATCAGCTCGGATCGTCCGCCCTTCGAGACCATGGCGGCCATGGTCTGCCAAGGCCTCTTCGACCGGTTTCCCAACGTGCGTGTGGCCACCATCGAGTCCGGCGCCGACTGGGTGCCCCCCCTCCTGAAGAAGCTCAGCAAGGTCCACGGCCAGATGCCCACGGCCTTTCCTTCCGACCCGGTGGAGGCCTTCCGGGAGCACGTCTGGGTGGCGCCCTTCTACGAGGACAACCTGGCCGTCCTCAAGGACGTCCTGGGGGTGGAGCACCTGCTCTTCGGATCCGACTGGCCCCACGCCGAAGGGCTCCCCGAGCCCAGGGACTTCGCGCTCGACCTGCGACGCCACCATTTCGGCGAGGACGAGATCCGCACCATCATGCGCCACAACGGTCGTGCGCTCACCCTGCGCCGGGCCGCCTAGAGCGGGTCGGTGTCATCGGCCCGCCGGCCGAGCCCGCCGGCCGAGCTCACTGCCTCCGGGGTGGCCCTAGTCCCCGAATGTCTTTCGCCGTTCGCGAGCAAGAAACCGAGATGAAACACAACGGTGTCACGGTATGGGCATGCGTGACCGGCTCACTGGTTGGCGAGCGCCATCGTCCGGCCCGCGGTGGGCCGCTCGCGCCCGGACGCGCTGAACCATGTTGGCCGCCCTGCGTATCTGGCTGCCCGATGCCCCGGGGGTCCTCGGCGCGGTGGCGGCCGAGATCGGCGCCGTCGAGGGCAATGTGATCGGCCTCGAAGTGCTCGAGCGCGAGGCCGGGGTGGCCATCGATGAACTGGTGGTCGAGCTGCCCGATCGGGCGGGCGCAGTCGACTCGGTGTGCCAGGGGATCCGACGGGTTCCCGGTGCCGGCGTCGAGGACGTCCGGCACCTGGCCGTGGTGGGTCAGGACCGTGAGGACACCGTGCTCGGTGCGGCGGTCGCCATTCTCCAGGCGGCCTCGCCCACGGCCGCCCTCAACGCATTGCTCGGCCAGCTCCTCACCCTCTTCGATCTCAGCTGGATGGCCCTGGCCGATCTCGATCGTGAGCGATTTCTCGAGGTGCACGGCGACGTTCCGTCGGTGCAGTGGGTGATGGCCTTTGCCGAGGGGTCGCGCAGCGGCGGTGACCCGGCCAACGACACCACCGGTTCGGGTGTCTTCGTCGAGGCGATCGCCGACACGGACTTCACGGTGTGCGGCGGGCGGTCGCGCGCCATCCGGCGCCGGGAGCGCCATGAGATCGCCATGTTGGCGGTGGTCACCGCCCGGTTCATCGACGCCCTCGGAGTGCGCGAGCTGTCCCATTGAGCAGCCCCCTCACCTAAGGTCCCGCCATGGTGCGTATCGGGATGGTGGGGACGGGACTCATCGCCTGGGCCCACGGTCTGGGTCTTCGGGCCATGATCGACGGGGGGGCGATCGACGCCTCGCTCGAGGTGGTGCACGATCTTCGTCAGAAGCGGGCCGAGGGGTTCGCCTCCGCCTGCGGCGGCACGACGGTGGACAGCGTCGCCGCCGTGGTCGAGGGCAGTGATGCGGTCTGGGTCTGCACGCCGACCTCGGCCCACCGCCAGGCGGTCGAGGCCGCCGCCACCGCCGGTCGGGCCGTCTTCTGCGAGAAGCCGTTGGCCACCGACCTGGCCGGTGCCCTCGCCCTGACCGGCGTCGTGGCGGACGCGGGCGTGCCGGCCCAAGCGGGCCTGGTGCTGCGGTCCGCTCCGGTGTTCCGCGCCCTGCGCGACCTGGTGGAGTCCGGCGAACTGGGCCGGCCCATGGCCGCGGTCTTCCGCGACGACCAGTACTTCCCGATTCAAGGGAGGTACGGCTCGAAGTGGCGGGCCGACGTGACCCAGGCCGGCGGCGGGTGCCTGATTGAACATTCCATCCATGACCTGGACATCCTCCGTTTCTGTTTCGGTGAGGTGGAGACGGTGACGGGCCGGACGTCGAACTTCTCGGGGCACCCGGGCATCGAGGACGTCGCCACGGTGACGATGCAGTTCGCCTCGGGGCTCACCGCCCACCTGACCAGCGTGTGGCACAACATCCTCAGCCGTGGTTCAACCCGCCGCGTCGAGGTCTTCTTCGAGAACGGCCTGGTGTGGCTGGACGACGAATTTCGCGGTCCGCTGCACGTGCAGACCAGCGAGACCACCGAGTCTCGACCCTGCCCGTCCCCCAAATGGGTGACGGCGCTGCCGTTCGGCAACCACGAGATCGGCCTGGGCGTGGCGCCCTACGTCGAGGAGGATCGTGCCTTCGTCGACGCCGTGGTCGAGGGACGAAATCCCGAGCCGGGCCTGCACCAGGCGCTGGTGGCCCATCGCCTGGTGGATGCGGCCTACCGTTCCGCCCACCGGGGCGGGCGTCCGGTGGCGCTTCGATGAGCCCGGGGCCGGATCAACACTTCGGCGCCTCCCAACGGCAGTAATTCCGGTACCGGTAGAGGGTCTCGTAGCCCAGCTTGGTGTAGACCGGCTCTCCCATCTCCGAGGCCTGCAGGGTGACCCGGGCGGCGCCCCGCTCGAAGGCCAGGTTGGTGACGCGCTGGGTCATGGCCCGCCCCAGGCCTTTCTGACGGGCTGCCGCCACCGTGCCCACCCACTGCAGGCTGGCGATGCCGTCGCTCGAGTAGGTGAGCGCGGCGGACACGGGCTGCTCGCCCCGGTAGGCCACCACGATGGCGGCGTCGTCGTCGCCCAGCACCTGGGCCGGTAGATCGAAGCCGTCGATGAACACCTCGGGGGGCAGCCCGTAGACCGAGTAGGCGTCGGCGTTGACGGCCATGAAATCCGACAGGCCCCGCTCGTCGGTCACCGGACCGAGCTCGATGCCGTCGGGCGGCGTGACGTCGGCGAACGGCTCCCGGCAGATCATCTCGGGGAAAGGCTCGCCGAAGGCGACCAGTCCCGCCGCGGTGCAGAACGCCTCCAGGTCGTCGTCCTGGCCGGTGTCGCGGACCTTGACTGTGTAGCCCCGCTTGCGGCGGGCGAAGAAGGTGTCGGCCCGCCCGATCAGCTCGGCCGCCGGCACCGACTCGTCGGTACGGAAGGCGCCGTTCCAATTGACGGGGATCCACGATCCGCCGGCGTAGGCCAGGACGCACTCGGCGTCCTCGAAGGATCCCCGACGGCACCACGTCGTGGTGGCCCGGCTGTAGGCGATGAGGTTGGCGTAGGCCAGTCGGGCCTCGTCCGCCGTGGACACGTCGGCGCGGGGCGGTGGGGCATCGTGATCGGCCATGCCGCCATGATGCCCCACCGAGGTACCCGTGCGGCCATTCAACGAAGGATGAACACCGGGTGCTTGGCCGCGATGGCCTCGAACTGGGCGTCGGTCGAGTCGGGTCCCACCCCGTCGAAGAACATGCCGACCTCGAACTTCCAGCGCTGCAGGTAGGCCCGCAGGATGGGGGTGCGCTCGGCCACCGGGATCTCCACGGCCGTGCGCTCGAAGCGACGGCGCCCGAGGATCAACACCAGCTTGCCGTCGGCCGCCTTCACGTTGCGCACCCACTGGGTCTCGCCCCGGGGCGAAACCAGGTACTCGTGGCCCTCGAGCGTGAGGGGGTTCACCGGGGTGCGGTGCACCTCGCCGGTGCTGCGGCCCACGTGCTCGAGCGTGCGGGATCCCCAGACGCTGATCCCCAGGCGCGTCAGCAGGTTGAGGAAGCGGTTCATCACGTTGCGGGTGAACCAGTCGGGTTGGCGGTAGTGGGCGGTCGGGCTCGACGTCATGATGGTCATCGTCCTCCTCGGGGGGTGGGCCAGTCGTTCAGAACAATGATCATAATAGAGAACAATGTTCTTGTCAAGTACTTGTGTTCTCGCTCCGGAACGGCAAGACTGACGGCATGTCGGCGCCACGAACCGCCCGGGAGCGGGTCAAGGACGAGGTCACCGGCGAGATCCTCGCCGCGGCCAGGGCCCATTTGGCCCGTGAGGGCGCGGCGGCCCTCTCCCTGCGCTCCATCGCCCGAGAGCTGGGGATGGCCCCCTCCGCGTTGTACCGCTACTTCTCGAGCCGTGACGCGCTGCTCAGCGCGCTCATCCTCGGGGCCTACGGGTCGCTGGCCGACCAGGCGGAGCACGCCTCGGAGGCGGCCTACGCACGGGAGGAGGGAGCGATGGCGCGTTGGGTGGCCGTACCGCGGGCCATGCGGTCGTGGGCTTATGGCCATCCCCACGAATGGGGCCTGATCTTCGGCTCACCGGTGCCGGGCTATGAGGCCCCGACGGAGACCATCACCCCGTACACCCGCCTGGCCCAAGCGCTGGTCCGCCCGATCATCGAGGCCCACCAGCACGGGAGCTGCGGCGAGCTGGCGCCAGTCTGCGTCGTCGGCGTCACCGGGGACGGCCCCGCTGGCCCGGGCCGTCCAGCCCGTGGCCGACGGCCTTCTTCCCGGTCTCCCCACCGTGGCCGTGGCGCGGGCACTGGAAGCCTTTGCCACCCTGATCGGGATCATCAGCCTCGAGCTCTTCGGCCATTGGCGCAACACGGTGCTGGAGCCGGAGGTCCTGTTCGAAGCGACGATCAGCCACCTGGCGTCGTCCACCGGCGTGTGCCCCTGAGGCACTGCCGCTGCTCCGTCAAAGGCGCCGTTGCGCTAGGTGGGAACGGGGAGGCGCATCTCCACGCCGGCGTGGTGCAAGAAGCGAATCTTGCGCTCGAGGGCTGACTGCCAATCGACCATGTCCTTGTCGAATTGGGCCCGGTTGCCCTCCTCGCACGCGTGCTCGAGCTCGTCGAACGCCACATCTTCAGCGTCCAGGAGGGCTCGGTACTTCAACAGGAAGTGGTCGTCGATCGGCTGGTGCACGTCGTTCTCCCTACTGCGGCCCGCTCGTTACGAGCCGGTGGGGAAACGTTATCCTCACCGCCTCCGTTCTGCTCAGAGGGGGTCTGACCAGGGAGTCTGGCCATTGGAGTCTGGCCATCGGGGGTCGGGCCGTCGCATCAATCCGTCAGCTCCACCAGGGAGGTCCCGAGGAGGGCGGACGCGGCGTTGAGCACCGACTGACCCGCTACCAGGACGGCCAGCTCACCGCGCACGCGCACCCGCCCGGTGGCCAGCGCATCGGCCGCGTCGAGCTCGCCCCGGGCGATGGCGAGGGCGTCGGCGTAGGCCACCACGATGGTCACGTCGGTCGCGAGGGACGAGGTCGGATCGAGCGTCATGGTGACGCCGTCCTGGTTCACCGACAGCACGGTCCGCACGTCGCCCGCCGGCGCGCCGATGTCGTCGGGTGCATTCGTGACCACCTGGGCCACGGCGAAGACGCCGTCCGACGCGGTGAGAGAGTCCGCTCCGGCGGCCGCGATGGCGGCCGTCAGGTCGAGATCGGAGAGGGCGGCATTGAACGCCTGCACCCATTCGGGTGAGAGGTAGCGGGGCATGTCCGAGTGACCGAGTGATCGAGTGATCGAGTGCCGAGGGTCCGGGAAGCCGAAAGAGGGTCCTCCGGCTCAGCCGGCGGACGCCTCTTCCGCCGACTTCTTGGAGCGCTTGAGGATCTTGCGGCCCAACCACGCCACCGGGTCGTAGTGGGCATCGACCACCCGCTCCTTCATGGGGATGATGGCGTTGTCGGTGATCTTGATGTGCTCGGGGCACACCTCGGTGCAGCACTTGGTGATGTTGCACATGCCCAGGCCGCGGTCGTGCGCCAGCTCGCGACGGTCGTTGACGTCGAGCGGGTGCATCTCGAGCTCGGCGAAGCGGATGAAGAAGCGCGGCCCGGCGTACTTGGGCTTGTTGTCCTCGTGGTCACGGATGACGTGGCAGACGTCCTGGCACATGAAGCACTCGATGCACTTGCGGAACTCCTGGCCCCGCTCCACGTCGACCTGCATCATGCGGTAGCCGCCCTCGGGCTCGGGCCCGGGTTGGAAGGCGGGGATCGTCTTGGCCACCTCGTAGTTGAAGCTCACGTCGGTGACCAGGTCCCGGATGATCGGGAAGGTCTTCATGGGGGCCACGGTGACCGGCGCGCCCTCGGGCAGGGTGTCCATGCGGGTCATGCACATGAGGCGGGGCTTGCCGTTGATCTCGGCCGAGCACGACCCGCACTTGCCGGCCTTGCAGTTCCAGCGGCAGGCCAGGTCGGGTGCCTCCGTGGCCTGGATGCGGTGGATGACGTCGAGCACGACCTCGCCCTCGACGGCGGGCATGACGTAGTCGGTGAACTCGCCGCCCTCGGGGTCGCCCCGCCAGATCGTCAGGGTGACCTTGGGCGGGGGACCCGCCTCGGTGGGTGCCGGGGCCGGGGACGGACCGCCGTCGTCCACTGCCGCATCGTCGGTGATGGTCATCAGTGTCCCTCCTCGAGGAGTTCGCGCAGTTCGGCCGGCATCTCGGGCAGGGGTTCGGGCGTGATCGCGATGGGGGCCAGGTAGCCCTTCTCGCCCATCTGGTGCTGCACGAAATTGATCTTGCCGTACTCGGGGTCCGGGCCCGGGAAGTCCTCCCGGGTGTGCCCACCGCGCGACTCCTTGCGGTTGAGTGCGCCCTGGGCCACGGCGATGGAGGTGGTGACCATGGAGGGTAGGTCGGTGGCCAGGTTCCAGCCCGGGTTGTAGGCCCGGCCGCCCTTGACGCTGAGCTTGGCCACCCGGCCCTTGAGGTCCTCAAGCTGGGCCAGCGCCTCTTCGAGCTCGGGGCCGGTGCGGATGATCCCGACCAGCGTCTGCATGGTCTCCTGCAGCTCCTCGTGGACGCCGTAGGGGTTGTCCCCGCCTTCGCGCCCGAACGGCGCGAAGGCTTCGTCGATCACCGAGGCGATGTCCGCCGCGTCGACGCTCGGCGAGCCGGCGCGGCCCTCGGCGAAGTCCGCCGCACCGATCCCGGCTCGGCGCCCGAAGACGATGAGGTCCGAGAGCGAGTTGCCGCCCAGGCGGTTCGCCCCGTGCATGCCGCCCGACACCTCACCGATGGCGAAGAGGCCGGGCACCGTGGCCGCCTGGGTCTCGGCGTCGACCCGCACCCCGCCCATCATGTAGTGGCACGTCGGGCCCACCTCCATCGGGCCAGCGGTGATGTCCACCCCGGCCAGCTCCATGAACTGGTGGTACATCGACGGGAGGCGTCGCCGGATGTACTCGGGTGTGCGGCGTGAGGCGATATCGAGATAGACCCCGCCGTGTGGCGTGCCCCGGCCCGCCTTGACCTCCGAGTTGATGGCGCGGGCCACCTCGTCGCGGGGCAGGAGGTCGGGGGTGCGGCCGTTGTTGATGTGGTCGTCGTACCAGCGGTCGGCCTCCTCCTCGGTCTTCGCTGTCTCGGCCGCGAACATCTCTGCGATGTAGTCGAACATGAAGCGCTTGCCCTCGGAGTTGCGCAGGACGCCGCCGTCGCCGCGCACGCCCTCGGTGACCAGGATGCCGCGCACGCTGAGCGGCCACACCATGCCGGTCGGGTGGAACTGCACGCACTCCATGTCGATGACGTCGGCCCCGGCCCAGATGGCCATGGCGTGCCCGTCGCCCACCGACTCCCACGAGTTGGAGGTGTACTTCCACGACTTGCCGATCGACCCGGTGGCCAAAATGAAGGCCTTGGCGGTGAAGACCACCATCTCACCGGTCGGGCGCATGTAGCCGACGGCTCCGGAGATGCGGCCCTCGGCGTCGGGCAGCAGGCGCAGGATCTTGCACTCCATGAAGACGTCGGTCCCCATGGAGACCACCTTCTGCTGCAGGGTGCGGATCAGTTCGAGCCCGGTGCGGTCGCCCACGTGGGCCAGGCGCGCGTAGCGGTGGCCGCCGAAGTCGCGCTGGGTGATGCGGCCGTCGGTGGTGCGGTCGAAGAGCGCCCCCCAGCGCTCCAGCTCGAAGACCCGGTCGGGTGCCTCCATGGCGTGGATCTGCGCCATGCGCCAGTTGTTCAGCATCTTGCCGCCGCGCATGGTGTCGCGGAAGTGGACCTGCCAGTTGTCCTCGGGCCAGACGTGGCCCATGGCGGCGGCCATGCCGCCCTCGGCCATGACGGTGTGCGCCTTGCCCAGCAACGACTTGCAGACCAGCGCCACCCGCAGGCCGCGCTCCTTGGCCTCGATGGCGGCGCGCAGGCCGGAGCCGCCCGCCCCGATGATGATGACGTCGTACTCGTGGGTTTCGTACTCGGGATCGGCCATGTCCTGAATGTCCTTCGGTTGCTTTCGAGCGCCTAGAAGTGGAAGCCGGGGTCGTGGATGGTGCCGCTGGCGACCAGTCGCACGTAGAGGTCGCACAGGGCCACCCCGAAGAGGCTGATCCAGGCGAAGAGCATGTGGTGCGCGTTCAGCGGCGTCACCAGCTTCCACAATTTGTGCCGGACCGGGTGCTTGGCGAACGACCGCACCGCGCCCCCGCAGAAATGGCGGCAGGCGTGGCACGAGAGGCTGTAGAGCCAGAGGAACACGGCGTTGGCCAGGAGCACGACGGTGCCCACGCTGATGCCCCAGCCGTCACCCACACCCGGTTGGCTGAACGCCTCGACGGCGTCGATGGTCAACAGGACGTTGAAGATGAGCAGTATCCAGAAGAAGTAGCGGTGCACGTTCTGGAGGATGAGGGGAAAGCGCGACTCGCCGCTGTAGCTGCCGTGCGCGTCGGCCACGGCGCAAGCCGGGGGCGACCACCAGAAGGAGCGGTAGTACGCCTTGCGGTAGTAGTAGCAGGTGAGCCGGAAGCCCAGCGGGAAGATCAAGATGAGCAGGGCCGGGGAGAGCGACCACCATTCGGCCACCACCCGGGGGTGGCTGCCGGCCACGCAACTGGCGGCCAGACAGGGGGAGTAGAAGGGCGAGAGCAGGTTGCGGTGCATGGCGGCGCCGACGAAGTAGTCCTTGTTGATGAAGGCGGCCCAGGTCGAATACACCACGAAGGCAGTGAGGACGGTGACGGTGACGACCGGCTCCACCCACCAGCGGTCCTCGCGCAGCGTCGGCCGGTCCGGGCCCCCCCTGGCCCCGCCGATGGCGACCGGCGTCGGCGTGGGGTTTTCCAATGTCGCTGTCACGCGTTCCTCCTCGGCGCCCGCGCCGGGCGGGTCACGGCGAGCCAATCATTCCAGACCCGACGCCTCACCATGCGCCCTCGACCAGGAGGGTTCGATGCTCCCGTTTCTGCGGCCATGGCCTTGACCCTAAACAGTCGACACGACAACGTCAAAGACATAGATGACATGAGATTGATAGCGCTACGCTATGAAATTGTGGAGGAACGATGAGACTCCGAGCGATGAATCCGAGCGATGAACCTGGACCGTGAATCCGTGGAACCGACGACCCTGTTGAAACGATGAACCAGTGCAGCTGAACCAGCTGGCGGTCGCGGTGGCGGTGGCGGAGGAGGAGAACTTCACCCGGGCGGCGGCCCGACTCCACCTGGCCCAACCCTCGCTGAGCCGTCAGATCCGCCTCCTCGAGCGCGAGCTCGGCGTCCAGCTGTTCAATCGCGGGCCGGGCCAGAGCCTGGTGACCCTGACGGCGGACGGCGAGGCGCTGCTGCCGTTCATCCGCCGCGTCCTGGCCGACGTGGCGGCCACGGGAGCCGAAGCCCGGGCCCTCACGGGCATGGCCCGGGGACGGCTCTCCATCGGCGCCACGCCCAGCCTCATCACCCGGGTCCTGGCCCCGGCCCTGGTCGATTTCCAGGCCAGCCATCCCGGGATCGACCTCCTCGTGGTCGAGGCCGGATCCCACCAGCTGGTGCCCCAATTGGCCAGCGGTGAGGTCGACCTCGCGCTGGTCGTCCAACCGGTGACCGACCCGCTGGTGGCCACCACACCCCTCTTCCACGACCCCCTCGTCCTGGCCGTCGCTCCCGAGCACCCGCTGGCGGCGCGGCGCCGGGTGCGGGTGGCCGACCTGGACGGGCTCTCGCTCGTCATGTTCCGGGAGGGCTACGACCTCCGCTCGGTCACCCTCGACGCCTGCCGTGATGCCGGGGTCTCCCCGCACCTGGTCAGCCAGGGCGGCGAGATGGACGGCGTCCTGGCTTTCGTGGCGGCCGGGCTGGGAGCGGCCGTGGTGCCGGCCATCGCCATGCCTTCCGACGGCAGCCTGACCGCCATCCCATTCACCCGCCCCGGGTTAAGTCGCACCGTGGCCCTCGCTCATCGCAACGACCGGCCACTTCCCCGACCGGCCCGCGCCCTGGCCGACCAGCTGGCGCGACTCCACGGCGAGGACTCCGCTCAGTGGATGGACGGCGCGCGCAACGGGGGACTCGCCTCGTGACGCGACGCCGGCGAACCTCCAGGCGCTGCTCTGGCTCCTGAGTCAGGGTCGCCACCGGCGAACTGCGAAGCTGCGAACTGCTGCGACGACGGCGAACGGTCAGCGACCAGCCGTGATCAAGCCTGCTGATGGCGCCCGCGACGGCGAGGGTTCCGTGTCGTCGCCACCATGATCGCGCCGGCGGCGACCAGCATGCCTCCGGCGAGGAGCAGCGGGAGCAGGTTGAGGCCGGTGACCGCCAAGGTGCGGGGTGTGGTCACTGTGGTGCCCGACGCCGGAGATCCTCCCGTGACCGGGGGGACCGTGGTCGTGGTGGTCGTCGCGCCGCCGTAAAGGTAATTGTCACCTGCCCGCCTCCAGACTGATTGGCCGCAGTCACGGACCCGTTCGAACTGGACGGGTCGAAGAAACTGGACCCGCCGCCACCCCCGGCTCCGGACGCCAGGGAAGTATTGCTCTGCCCCCCACCGCCTCCGCCACCGAAGAAACCGCCGCCGCCGCCGCCGCCCGCGGACTCAGAGCCACTGGTGCTGCCGGAACCGCCGGTACCCCCGCGGCTGTTTCCTGTGGTCGTTCCGGGATTGTTGGACGGAGGCAGGCAGTCACCAACTGTGCCACTCGACGCCTGTGTGCCTCCACCTCCGCCAGTGCACGCCTGTGTCCCCGATCCGGGACCACCAGCACCACCGGTGGAGCCACCACCGGCCCCGCCCGCGCCAGCCGCGCCCACGCCGGTGCTGGCAGCACCGCCGCCACCGCCGCCTCCTCCTCCACCGATCGCCAGAACGGTGGCTCCGAGACGGACGTCAGACGCTCCGCCCCCGCCGCCGCTCGCAGTAAACCCGATATTTCCTGGACCCCCGCTGGCGTCGCCGCCTGAGCCGTTCGGTGCACCCCCGGTCCCGCCGGCGCCTGCAGCCTCCCCGACCCCGGCTCCACCCTGGCAGCCCACATTGACCGTGAGAATCTGCCCCGGCGTGACCGAGACGGTCGCCGTTGCCGTGCCGCCGTTGGCGCCCGCGCCTGCGGGGTCCCCGTTCGTCTGCCCGGCCCCACCCTGCGCTCCGGACGCTGTGACGGTGACCGCTGAAACGTTGGCGGGAACGGTGAAGCTCTGGTTCGTGCCGTCGGGTCCGGCGACACAGGAGTAGTTCGTGACGGCAGCCGATGCCGTTGACGGCGCCGCAACTGAGGCCACTAGTCCCCCAGCCGCTCCCGTCGCCATGACGACGGCCGCAATCGCCAACCGGTTCCGCCGGCCCCACAGTTCACGAATCACCCGAAATTCCTCCCGCGCCATAGCGTCAATCCGCGCGATGGCCGTCGATTGCAACCGGCCATGTTTCGGGCCATTTCCGGACGAACATAACTGTGAGCTGGGCATAGGTCAAGCACCTTGCGTCACGTCCAATTCCCGAGTGCGGCCCAAACCCATCACCCATCGGAGTGGGCTGTGACGCCGTGCCCACGCACACGAGCGAACCAGCGTGAACACCAATTGGAGGGGTGGCCGGAGCGGGGCGGAACCGCAACCGGACTCCGGCGTTTAGTCTTTCCCCATGGACGGCCCCACGCGCACTGACCCCTCAACGACCCCCGGGCCCGGGACGCTCCACCCGCCGGCCGATCTGGCCCGCACCCTCGGCGAACTGCGGGCCTCGGGCTGGAGATCGGTTCCCGTGGCCGAGGAGATGCGGCGCAACACCGCCGCCCGGATCGCCTCGGAGGAGTCGCTCATCCCGGGCGTGCTCGGCTTCGACGACACCGTGGTGCCGCAGATGGAAAACGCCATCCTGGCCGGTCACGACATCATCTTGCTGGGGGAGCGGGGTCAGGCCAAGACCCGGGTCATCCGGTCCATGGTCGGCCTGCTGGACGAGTGGCTGCCCATCGTCGCCGGTTCCGAGATCAACGACGATCCCTACGGCCCGGTCTCCCGGGCCGCCGTCATCGCCGTGGCCGAGGGCGGAGACGAGACCCCGATCACCTGGGTGCACCGCTCCCAGCGCTACGGCGAGAAGCTGGCCACCCCCGACACGTCCATCGCCGACCTGATCGGCGAGGTCGACCCCATCAAGATCGCCGAGGGGCGGTATCTGAGCGACGAGCTGGCCCTGCACTACGGGCTGATCCCGCGGGTCAACCGGGGCATCTTCGCCATCAACGAACTGCCCGACCTCTCCGAACGGATCCAGGTGGGGCTGCTGAACGTGCTCGAAGAGCGCGACGTGCAGATACGCGGTCACCGCATCCGGTTGCCGCTCGATATCACCCTGGTCGCCACGGCCAACCCCGAGGACTACACCAACCGCGGCCGCATCATCACCCCGCTCAAGGACCGCTTCGGGGCCCAGATCCGCACGCACTACCCCTTCGAGACCATGACCGAGGTCAAGATCATGGAATCCGAGGCCGAGCTGCCCGACGGCCGGGGTGCCGGTCACCGTGCCGGCCTACCTCAAAGAGGTGGTGGCCGAGATCTCCCAGCTGGCCCGCCGCAGCTCCCACCTGAACCAGCGCAGCGGCGTCTCGGTCCGCCTCTCCATCGCCAACTACGAGACGCTGGTGGCCAACGCGGTGCGCCGCGCCCTGCGCACCTCCGAGCCGGTGGCCGTGCCGCGCATCAGCGACCTGTCCGCCCTGGTCCCCTCCACCCAGGGCAAGATCGAGGTCGAGGCCATGGAGGAGGGGCACGAGGAGATCGTGGTGGCCCAACTGGTGTCGGCCGCCGTGCTCTCGGTCTTCCGGCGCCGGGTCACCCTGGACGACCCGGGGGCGATCGTCGGGGCCTTCACCGAACAGGTCGTGGTGCACGCCGGCGACGACCTGCCCTCGGCGGCCTACCTGGCCGTCCTGGCCGATCTGCCCGAGCTCGAACCCCCGACCCGGGCCCTGGCCGGCCCCGACGCGGCCGAGTCGCCGGCGCTGATGGCCAGCGCGCTCGAGTTCCTGCTGGAGGGGCTGCACCTGACCAAGCGGCTGAACAAGGACTCGTCGGGTGCCCGCGCCCTGTACCGGGGGCGTAAGTAGGACCCGGTGACCGCCCGCTACGACTACTCGGGCTGGGACGGCACCCAGGACTTCACCGACCTCGATACCGACGACCTGCTGGCCGGCCTGACCGACGACCTGCTGGCCGGCGGCGACCTCGACGATGCGCTGCGCCGCCTCCTGCGTTCGGGCATGCGCACCAGCGACGGGGAGCAGATTCCCGGGCTGCGCGACCTGCTCGAACAGTTGCGCCGCCGCCGGGCCGACATGCTGGCCGAGGGTGACCCCGACGGCCGCATGGCCGAGATCGGGGCCAAGCTGGACGAGATCGAGTCCGACGAGCGGGCCGCCATCGACGAGCTCGAGGACGAGGCGCGCACCTCGGGCGACGAGCGGCGGGCCGAGGTGACGGGCGACGTGGCCACCGAGCGCCGCATGGCCCTCGACCTCCAGCCCGGCGACCCGGCCGGGCGGATTCAGTCGCTGCAGCACTACGACTTCGTCTCGTCCGAGGCGCGCGAGCGTTTCGAGGAGCTGGTCGAGGAACTGCGCCGCGAGATGGCCGACACCTTCTTCGAGGGAGCGTCCGAGGCGCTGTCCAACATGAGCCCCGAGTCGATGGCGCGCATGCGCGACGCCTACGACGCCCTCAACCAGATGCTCGAGCAGCGCGAGGCCGGCGAGGAGATCGACCCGAGCTTCGAGGACTTCATGGAGCAGTACGGCGACATGTTCCCGGGCGATCCCCAGACGCCTCGACGAGTTGCTGGCCCAGCTGGCCGAGCGCATGGCGGCGGCCCAGGCGGTCTGGAATTCGATGTCGCCCGAACAGCGTGCGCAGCTCCGGGGACTGATGGAAGCGGTGCTCGAGGACATGGATCTGCGGTGGCAGGTGGACCGGCTGGCCCGCAACCTGCAGCTGGCCGCGCCCGAGGCCGGCTGGGGTCGCTCCTACGGATTCGAGGGCGAGGGACCCATGAGCATCTCGCGGGCCACCGACCTGGCCTCGCAACTGGGCCAACTCGACTCAATAGAGGACCTCCTCCAGTCCGCCTCGACCCCGGCGGCCCTGAGCGAGATCGACCTGGACCAGGTGCGGGCGCACATGGGCGAGGACGCGGCGCGGGCCCTGGACCGGTTGGCCAAGCTGACCAAGTCGTTGGCCGACCAGGGTCTCATCGAGCAGCACGGCGGCCGCACCGAGCTCACGCCCCGCGGCGTGCGCCGTCTCGGGCAGAAGGCGCTCGCCGACCTCTTCGGCCAACTCAACAAGGACCGCATCGGTGATCACAGCCAGACGTCGGTCGGTTCGGGCCACGACCGGGAGGAGACGACCAAGACCTATGAATACGGCGACCCCCTGAACCTCCACCTCTCCACCACCGTGCACAACGCGGTGCGGCGTGGTGGCTCGGGCGTCCCTGTGCGCCTGTTACCCGAGGACTTCGAAGTGGTGGAGTCCGAGGCCCTGGCCCGGTCGGCCACCGTGCTGCTGGTCGACCTGTCGATGTCGATGCCGATGCGGGACAACTTCGTGCCGGCCAAGCGCATGGCCATGGCGCTCGAGACCCTCATCTCCAGCCGGTTCCCCCGGGACTATCTGGGCATCGTCGGTTTCTCCGAGGTGGCGCGCGAGATCCGGCCGGACGAACTGCCCACCGCCATGTGGGACTACGTCTACGGCACCAACCTGCAGCATGCCCTGGCCCTGTCCCGGCGCATGCTGGCCCACCAGCACGGGACCAAGCAGATCATCGTGGTCACCGACGGGGAGCCGACGGCGCACATCGACGACCGGGGCGAGGTCTTCTTCAACTACCCGCCCGTGCCCGAGACGCTGCAGCGCACCATGGCCGAGGTCATCCGCTGCACCCGGGCCGGCATCATCATCAACTGCTTCGCCCTCGACCTCGAGCGCACGCACTACCCCTTCGTCGAGCAGATCGCCCGCGTCAACGGGGGCCGCACCTTCTACACAACCCCGGACGCGCTGGGCGGCTACGTCCTGGTGGATTTCCTCAAGCACCGGCGGGTGCTCCGTCCGGCCGGCTGAGCCGAATCGCCGCTCCCACCGGGTCCCCGCCGCCGCCCACGCGCCTCTGGCACCCCTCGCCCGGCCGGACCCCCACCCTCTCGGGCCTGCCGGCATCGGGTCCGCCAAGCCGCCTCAGGCGCTCTCACGATGCCCGGCGCCGGGCCACCGGCGGCCGAGCCAGGCACGGGCCGGGTGTCCCCAGGCACGAAAATTCGAAATCCCCCTTGCGTTTCGTGACGGCGTGGTGAATGATAACCACACCGTTGTAACTACATGAGTGCCACTGAGTGGCGAGGGGAGGCGAACCGATGGACATTGTCTCAACGCTCTACGGTCGCCAAGAGCGCAGCTGGCAGGTTCAGGCCAACTGCATGGGCGTCGATCCAGATTTGTTCTTCCCGGAGCGGGGGGCATCGACTCGCGAAGCGAAAGAGGTGTGCCGGGGCTGCGTCGTGCGCGAGGACTGTCTCGAGTACGCCTTGGCCAACGGCGAGAAGTTCGGCATCTGGGGTGGGATGAGCGAGCGTGAGCGCCGCCGCCTGCGTCGGGCTCGAGCCCTGTCTCGCCGCGACAACGTCAGCGCGTAGGCCCACCACCGCACCACGCCGCACCACCGCTGCCAGCCGGCGAACGGCCGGCGAAGCCCTACAAGGAGCGAACGTCGAGCCGCGCCTCGACGGTGGCCTCGGCGGACAATCCGAGCTCGGGCCAGCGCGCCGCCGGGATCACTTGCAGGATGGCCCGGGGGAGCAGGCCCACCAACTCGCCTCCGTGCACGGCGCCACCGGCCTCGGCCACCAGTTCGGCCACGGCATCGTAGAGCTCGACCGGCCCGAGGACGGCCGGGTCGATGAGGTTGCACGACACCTGCGCCCGGTCCCCGAGGCGTAGTCCGAGGGCCCGGACGTTCGGCCTCCTGATCTGGCGGGCCACCGGCCCGGCCACGTCGGCCGGGGAGACCCAGACGTTGTAGGCCACCAGGACCGGCCGGGCGCCCACGGCCGTGGCCCCGGCCGTGCGATGGGGCGCGGCGGACCGAAATCGGGGGCCATGGTCGCGAAGGCATCACGCCTGAGCTGGGGCAACGTCCGATCGGAGCCGCCGGGGAGCGGTCCGTAGAGGAAGCTCGGTACGCCCAGATCCCGGCTCAGCCAGCGGGCGAAGTCGTCGCGGAGCGCCACCGCCGCGCCCAGGTCGCTCGGCGGTCGGCCGTCGGGGAGGTAGGGGGTGAAGGGCACGACGTCGAGCACCCCCAGACGCGGATGGACGCCCTCATGACCGGTCAGCTCCAGCCGGGCCACCGTGGCCTCGGCCAGGCGTCGGGCGGCGGCGGCCAACGGCTCGGCCTCGCCGGCCAGGGTGAAGACGGAGCGATGGTGGTGGGGGTCCCGGTGCACATCGAGGAGCAACGGGGACGCTGCGGCGGCCAGCTCGGCCAGAACGACATCGTCGCGGCCTTCGCTGAGGTTGACGACGCATTCGAAGATCACAACGGATCTGCGCCGGGGTGCCCGTGACTCGGGCGGCCCGGAAGCCGGAAGGGTCAGCCGACGCTGACGGCCGACGAGATGCGGCGACGGCGCAGGATGCGACGGCGCTCACGTTCGGAGCATCCGCCCCACACGCCGTGGTCAATGTGGTGCTCGAGCGCGTACTCCAGACAGGCTTCGGCGACCGGGCACTCGGCGCAGATGCGCTGGGCCACTTGCACGCCCATCCCGTCGCTGGGGAAGAAGACGTCCGGCGCAACTTCCTGGCACTTGCCCCGGGCCATCCAATTGGTATTCATCTCACATCTCCCTTTTCACGCACCATTCTACGTGAATGGGGGGGTAGAACTGAATGTCCGGGATATAGGAACTTCGTAAGAATATGACGACTCAGGCACGAACTCGGGCGGCTCAGGCAGCGAGAACGGCGGGTGCCGGGGCTCCGGTACGCTGACGGGTTCGCCCGCCGACCCAGACCCAGGAGGTGCCATGTCCCCGGACGTGGAGGAAGCACAGACCGAGACCGAGGAGCCGATCGAGCCCATCGGGCACGTCCGGGTGGTCTACCTGGGCCCGGTGGCGCCCCACTGGGACGTGCAATCGGACTTCGGGCCGCCCGACGTGATCGACTCGTTCCGGGAACGGGTCCAGGCCCGGTTGGTGCTGCTCCCGCCGCACGATCCCCAGTTCCGCCGCAATCGCGAGCGGGTGGTGCGAGACGCCGAGCGGGAGAACCTGGCGCTGGAGTGGGACCTCGGCTTCCCCGAGGACGCCGTCGAATAGGTCGTTCGGGTAGGTAGTTCGGGGCCGGCCGGGCTAGTCGAGCAGGCCGATGCGAGCCAGCCAGAGCCCGGGCGCATCGACCTCGGCCGGGGTCGGGAGGTCCAGTTCGTCGGCCCACAGACGGGCCAGCGCGTCCTCGCCGGCCCGCTCCACCACGCCGCTGATGAAGGCGGCACCTCGATCGACTTCGGCCTGGCCCACGTCGAGCCCGAAGAGCCCGGTGAAGGCCTGCTCGCCCTTGGCGTCCTCGACCCGGTAGCGGTACCAGGCCTCGTTCAAGGCGGCCGACGAGGAGGTGAGCGAGGCGGCGATCCCCGTCGTCACGTGGTCGACGTAGGCGCCGATGGCGGTGGTCAATGCGGTCAGCGCGTTGGAGATGTTGCGCTGTTCGGGGCTGACCAGGTCGGCCAGGAGGGACTCGGGGTCCTGGAGCACGTTCTCGAGCATGTTCGGATCGCCCAGCCCGTCGCCGAGCTGGTCGACGAAGGACCGCTGCGAGGCGGCGGCGTGGGCCGCCGCGTCCCCCAGCAACCGCAGCAGCGCAGCGCGCACCCCGGGGCGGGTGACCACGGCGTGCATGGTGAGCTCGCGGACGCAGACCCAGAGCTGGACTTCCTGGAGGGGCAGGCTCCAATCCTCGGCGAACTGGGCCACGTTGGCCGGTACCAGGACCAGCGTGTTCGATTCGGGCCACGGGAGCGGGAGGGCGTACTGCCCGAAGGCGCGTCGGGCCAAGTGGCCGGCCGCCGAGCCGAACTGCATGCCGAGCAGCACGGGCCCGAGCGTGACGGCGAACTGGCTCAAGAACCCGCCGAGGCCGTCGGTGGGGTCATCGAGGTCGGACAGGTCCGTGGACGGGCTCGGCGCGGCCGCCGCGGCCTGCTGCTGCGCCTCGACCATGAGCTGGAGCGTGGGCCGGTAGGCCTCCAGGGCCAGGAAGGACCACTGTCCCGGACCGACGGTGTCGAACGAGAGCTGCGAGCCGCCGCTCGACAGCGAGATGCCGGTGGCGTTGGTCACGTGCAGCTCGGCCACCCGGCCCAGTTCCTCGAAGGCCATGCGGACCAGCGGGTCGGCGTTCTCCTCGGGCCCGCCGTCGGTCGCCACCCCGTGGGCCAGCGTCCGGGCGGCTTCGAACCAGGTGTCGCCGCCGCCCCCGCTCCCCGGACCGGGGCTGAGGACCTTCATCAGGTCACCGAGGAGGCGGCCCATCGGGTTGTTGGGGTCACCGGCACCGAACATGCTCACCCCCTCATGCTACGGGGATGCGCTGAGTGTGACACCGACGTCCGCGCTGGTGCTGCCGGTCCGGATCGACAGGGTCACCGGGGTCGAAGGGGGCAGGACGTAGAGGCGACCCCGCAGATCGGCCATGGTCCGGACCGGGACCGAGTCCAGACCGGCGATCACGTCTCCGGCCTGCAGGCGCCCGGCGGCGGGGCTCCCCGGCGTCACCTGGGCCACGTCGACGCCCGCCTGGCCCGCCGAATCATTCCCGGTGATGCCGAGCCAACCCTGGTTGACCCGGCCCCTGGAGCGGAGGTCGTCGGTCACGCCCAGCACCAGCTGGGTCGGAAGGAAGGTCGGTGCGCCCGCGCTCGGGGTGGAGCCGCTGTCGTAGATGCCGAGCACGGCGCCCGAGGTGTTGAGGAGAAGATCGCCGGCGCCCACCGGGACACCCGGCGCGGTGGCGGTGATGCCCGGCATCCCACTGGCCGGCCCACCGGCGATGGCCCCGCCGACGCCGGTCACGGATCCGGGCGTGCAGCGCAGCGTCACCGCGCCGCCTCCGGCCATGGCGGTGGTCAGGATCATGTCGGCGCCGCCGCTGTGCAGCGACACGTCATCGGAGAACGGCGGCACCGGGACATCGTCGGGCACCGCAACCAGCGCGATGTCCGAGCTGTGGTCGACGGCCACGACGGACGCGGGCAGGAGACGCCCGCCGGGTCCCACCATGTCGATGTGGCGCAGACCCGAGAGGTCCGCCGCCGTGGTGGCGACCTGGCCCCCTTCGGCCACGGCCACGCCGACCTGGGTGACCGTCCCATGGCTGGTCACCGCCCGCAGTTCCACCATGGCGTTACCGGCGGCGTTGGCCACCCGGGGGATCAGGGTGGTGCTTCCGGCCAGGGTGGTCAGCGGGGCGTCGGACGCTGCATCCGTGGTGGCGGTGGGCGCAGAGGGCGGCGCATCCTGGGCGAGCAGAATGCCGACCGACACGGCGGCCGACACCGCAGCCACGGCGCCCACGAGCATCATGATGCGGGTACGGCGGTGGTCTCTGAGCCCCGGCGGGCCCGGGGTGCCCGAGGCAGCCGAGGCGGCCGAGGCGGCCGACGCACCGGCCACCTCACTGGGGTGGCGCCACAGACGGTCGTCGGGGTCGATCCACCCGTGCCAGTCCGCATCCTCCTCGTCTGGTCCCCCGGTCGGGGGCTCGTCGGGGGCGGGGGTCACGTACCGAGGCTAGATGCGGATCGGGCCGAAATACGGTCGCTCCCCCCATCGGCCGTACCATGTGCCCCGATGTCGCGCGACCTGGCCATTGATCTCGGGACGGCCAACACCCTCGTGTACGCCAAGGGGAAGGGTCTCGTGCTCAACGAACCGACGGTGGTCGCGCTCGACTCGCGCACGCGCGAGGTCCTGGCCATCGGGACCGATGCCTGGCAGATGATCGGTCGGACTCCCGGCTACATCGTGGCCGAGCGTCCGCTGCGCGGCGGCGCCATCACGGACTTCGAAGTGACCGAACGGATGCTCAGCGTGTTGCTGCACCGGGTCGGGATCAGCCGGTTGAACCGACCCAAGGTGCTCATCTGCGTGCCCTCGGCCATCACGGCGGTGGAGCGCCGTGCGGTCAAGGAGGCCACGCGCCGGGCCGGGGCCTCATCGAGCTTCCTCATTGAGCAGCCGATGGCCGCCGCCATCGGCGCCGGCCTGGCCATCCACGAGCCGGTGGGATCGATGGTGGTCGACGTCGGCGGCGGAACGTCCGAGACGGCGGTGATCTCGCTGGGTGGGGTGGTGGCGGTGCGCGCCATCCGTTGCGGCGGCTTCGATTTCGACGCCTCCATCCAGGCGTTCGTGCGCCACGAGCACGGGGTGGCCATCGGGGAGCGCACGGCCGAAGCGCTCAAGCACGCCATCGGGTCGGCCCATGAGTACCCGGGCGAGCAGGAGGCCGAGATCAGGGGTCGCGAGGTGGCGACGGGCCGACCCAAGTCGGTGCTGCTGACGCCCGATGCCATCCGGTCCGCCCTGGCCGAGAACGTGTCCCAGGTGATCGCGGCGGCGGTCAACTGCCTCGGTGACGCCCCCCCGGAATTGGCCCAGGACATCATCTTCCAGGGCATCCATCTCACCGGCGGCGGCGCACTGTTGCGCGGCATGACGCAACGCCTGGCCGATGCCACGGCGGTGCCGGTCCACCTGGTCGACACGCCGCTCGAATGCGTGGTGCAGGGGGCCGGGCAGTGCCTCGAATCCTTCGATCGCCTCAAGCGCCTCTTCGCCGACGACGACTGATGGTTCATTCCTCGCCGGCCAGCAGCTCCTCGGCCGCCTGACGGACCTGCCAGTCCCGGTCGGCCGCGGCGGCGCGGCAGGGCCATGTCGACCCGCGGGTCGTCGAAGGCGGCCAGGGCGACGGTGGCCCGACGTCGGATGGTCGGTTTGTCATCGAGCGCACCAAGGACCGCCGGTAGTCCTGCCGGATCGCCGATGGCACCCAACGCCGCCACGGCGGCTTCGCGACACCGGGCATCGTCGTGAACGCCGACCACGACGGCCAGAGGGGCCACGGCGGACGACACCCGGCGTTCGGCCAGGAACCAGGCGGCGCCGACCACCACCAAGGGGTCGGGGTCGCCCAGGGCCTCGACCATCAGCGCGGGGAGGGTGGAGCGCGAGCCCGGTCCGCGCACCTCGAGCGCGCTCTCGACGGCGGACCGACGCAGCTGGGTCGAGCCGGTGCCCAACGCCCAGGTGACGTCGGCCACGGTGAGCGCTCCCGCTCGGGCCAGGGCGACGACCGCCGCCGCCTGGACCTCGGGGCTGTGGTCGGCCAGAGCGAGGCGGGCCCGATCGACCTGGCCGGCGTGCCCGGCCACGATGACCAGACGGCGCCGGCGCGCCGCGGCGCGGCGTTCGCGGTCGGGTTCCGTGGCAGGATCCTCGGTCATCGAATTGAGTATGGCTGACGCTGAGACGACCAGAACCGGGGAAGCCGGCACCACCCCCTCCGACGCGGGTCGCGCCGCGCACGCCCGTCGGCCCAAGCGATGGCCCGCCGTGCTGGCCGTGGTCGGGGCCGTCCTGGTGGCGGGCTGGTTCGGGCTCGGGTTCTGGAACGTCAACTACTACGCCATCACCCCCGGGAGCGCCACTGCGGTGGCGCCGTTTATCACGGTCCCGGCCAGCCTCAATCGCCCGCTGACCGGCAGCATCCTCTTGACCGACGTCTACGTCACGCCGCTGACGGCGCAGTCCTATCTGGTGCAGCGCTTCCTCTCGTCGGACAGCCAGGTGGTCCCGAGCGGCGCCGTCCTCGATCCATTGACACCGGCGGACCAGTTCACCGACCAGGGCTACCTCGACATGAACCAGGCGCAGTCCTACGCCACGGCGGCGGCCCTGACCCACCTGGGCTACTCGGTCAGCGCGCACAACGCCGGGACACTGGTCTACGGCACGGTCACAGGATCCCCGGCTGCCGCCTCGCTCCGGGTGGGGCAGGTCATCACCGCGGTCAACGGGAAGGCCACCCTGACCCAATGCGCGCTGGTCAATTCGTTGCACGGCGTGGTGCCCGGTACCCCGGTCACGCTGAGCGTCGAGCAGTCGACCATCAGCCCGTCCGGCACGGTCGCGCCGGGCCCGATCGTGTCCAAGCAGGTGACCCCGACCAAGCCGCCACGGGGATTGGTCGAGACCGGCTGCAGCGCCAAGCCCACCGCACCCACCGCCTATCTGGGGCTTTCGTCGCAGACCCAGCAGGCCTGGACCTTCCCCGTCAAGGTCACGGTGCACACGGCCGATATCGGGGGACCATCGGCCGGGCTCTCCATGACGTTGGGCATCATCGACAAGCTCTCCGGGGGCGACCTGACCGGGAAGCGCATCGTGGCGGCCACCGGGACCATCGATCCGGCGGGCGATGTGGGTGACGTGGGGGGCGTGGCCCAGAAGACGATCGCCGTCGAGCGGGCCGGCGCCACCGTGTTCTTCGTGCCGCCTCAGGAATTGGCCGCGGCCCGGTCCACGGCCACGCCCCAGCTGCACGTCTATGCGGTCTCCTCGCTCACTCAGGCCCTGCGGATCCTCCAGCGAATGGGCGGCACCATGCCGACAAGGCATGTTTCGGCACAGGTGGCGCCGTAGTCTGGACTCATGCCCGAAGGCCGACCCTCCATCTCTCCCATTTCCTCGTCTCGCGTGGCCACCGGCGATGTGGCCCATCATGCGTTCACCGTCGTGCGCCGCGGCTATGACACCGACGAGGTCCGGTCCTATCTCCAGGCGGTCGCCCGCGATATCGCCGAGCTTGATCAGCGCCAGGAGGAGCTGCGGGCCGCGGCGGCGGAAGCGGACGAGCGCGCGGCCCATCCGGTCATTGACGAAGCAACCCTGACGGCGTCGCTGGGCCAGCACAGCGCCCAACTCCTGCGCCACGCGCACGACGAAGCGGCCCGGATCGTCGCCCAGGCCCAGGAGAGCTCCTCGACGTTGTTGCGCGAGGCGCAGAGCCAGGTCAACGAGATTCAGGCGCAGGCCGAGGGCCACACGGCCGAACGGGTGGCGGAAGCCGAACTCATGGTGGCGACGGCCGAGCAGGAGGCGAGGGTGGAGGCCACCCGCATACACGCCGACGCCATGGCCGAGGCCGACGAGATGATCGCCCGGGCCAAGGACGAGGGCCGGGCCTTGTTGGAGCAAGTGCAGGCCGCCCGCAAACGCGTGCTGGCCGACATGTCCACCCGCCGCCGCGCCCTGTCCATTCAGATCGAGCAACTGCGGGCGGCCCGCGATGAGATGGCGGCGTCGATCCACGGCGTGCGGGACTCGGTGGACGGGATCCTGACGGATCTGCAGCGCAGTGACGAGGACGCTCGTTCCGCCGCCGCTGCCGCCGGGGACGGAGCCCGTCTGCGCGGGATCGATGATGAGCCGCTCAGCGACGAGCTGACCGGTGGACCGGTGACCGCGGGGCCGTTTGACGGCCGGACCGAGGAGGCCGCACCGAGGCCCGGCACGGCGGCCGAAGGTCCGCCGGCGGTTGACACGGCCACGGGTGGCCCGACCTCGGAAGACCCGACCACGGAAGAGACCCCGCCGGTGCCACCGGGCGTCCTCTCCGAGGAGGACAGCCGCGACGCGGTCCCGGTCGGGGACGCCCCCTCGGTGGATGAGCTCTTCGCCCGCATCAGGGCCGGGACCGGTGCCGAGGTGCCGGCGGGGGTCCCGGAGCCAGCCCCCTCGACCCCGGCTGCGCCAGCGGCGACCGCGGAACCCGCCGCGCCCGCCGCCGCTCCGCCGGCTCCGGCCAAGGGGTCGCCGGAGGCAACGACGCAGGTCGTGGCGCCCGAATCCAAAGTCGTCGAGGTCACCGAGGTCAGCGAGGTCAGCGATGGTCCCGACCAAGCGCTCATCGGCCGGCGAAACGAGCTGATCTCCCCCATCACGGTGCAGCTCTCGCGGCACATCAAGCGAGCGCTGGGGGACGACCAGAATCGGCTGCTCGACGTGCTGAGGGTGGCCCCGACGACGGAGGGGGAGGCACTGCTCGGGCCCGAAGACGCGCACCTGGCCACCTTCACCGCGGCGGCGGCGGGGCACCTGGCCGAGGCGTTCACCGCGGGCACGAAGTTCGCCGGCGGGAAGGCGGCGAAGGGCCCGACCGAGGCGGCGGCCGAGAAGTCCGCCACCGGACTGGCTCGTTCGGTGGTGACCATGGTGCGACGGCGCATCGAGGAAGGGACGGACGCGGGCGAGGATGTGAGTGCGCGCGTGGGTGCGGCCTACCGGGAGTGGCGAGGCGAGCGGATCGAACGGCTCGTGGGTGACTGCGCGCTGCAATCCTTCTCCGCCGGCGTGTTGGCCGCCGTCACCAAGAAGGGAACGGTGCGGTGGGTCTTGACGTCGACGGATGGATGCTCGGACTGCGATGACAACGCGCTGGCGGGAGCGGTCACGGTAGCCGAAGGCTTCCCGACAGGACACGCCGGCCCTCCCGCCCACGCGGGCTGCCGGTGCCTGGTGGCACCAACGTCGGCCTGATCAGAAGCCATTTGGCCAGCCCTGCCGTCGGGCGCGCGCCGTTTCTGCAGGTAGGTCGACGTTAGGATCCCTCCGTGCGCACCCCTGACAACCTCTCGTACGCCCGGCCGCCCCACCCCCGGCGGCGGCTTCGTCGGTGGCTGATCGGGATTGCCATCGTCCTGGTGGTGCTCATCGCCTCGGTCAGTTCACTGGCCAGTATCTATACCGACGGCCTCTGGTTCTCTTCGGTCGGATACCACAATGTCTTCTCCACGCTGCTGTGGATCAAGCTCGGACTCTTCGGCAGCTTCGGGGCCATCTTCTTCGTCGTCCTGTGGGTCAACCTCGTGATCTGCGATCGCCTGTCCGACGAGGTCGTCTCGGCCACCCACGAGGACGAGGTGGTACGCCGCTACCAGCAGATCGTGCGGCCGTATTCGGGGCGGGTGTACGTCGCCCTGGCCTTCGTGCTGGCCCTCATCGCGGCGTCGGGCACCATCGGCGAATGGCAGAACTGGATTCTCTTCCGCCACGGCGGCAATTTCGCGGCCACCGACCCGCAGTTCCACAAGAACGTCGGGTTCTACGTCTTCAAGCTGCCGTTCTTGACCTTCGTGGTGGACTGGGTGCTGGCCATCCTGATCGTGACCCTGGCCGTCTCCGCGGTGTTCCATTACTTCAACGGCGGCATTCGGCCCCAGCGCGGGATCCCCCGGGTCGGACCGGCGGTCAAGGCCCATCTCTCCGTGCTGCTGGCCCTCATCGCCCTCACCAAGGCGGCCGGGTACATCCTGCAGCGTTGGTCACAGGTCAACGCCCAGGACGGCTACGTCAACGGGGCCGGCTACACCGACGTGCACGCCCGCCTGCCGGCGCAGACCCTGCTCATCATCATTTCGATCTTTGCGGCGGCCATCCTCCTCTACAACATCCGCCGCCAGGGCTGGACGCTGCCCATCCTGGCCGTGGGTATCTGGGCCTTCGTGGCCCTGGTAGTCGGGGTCATCTACCCGGCTCTCCTGCAAACCCTCAAGGTCAACCCGGCCCAGGCCTCACTCGAGGCGCCGTACATAAAGCGGAACATCGACGCCACCCGGGCCGCCTACAACTTGGATCACGTGAGGACGCAGAGCTTCCAGGCCACCACCAGCGTCACGGCCGACCAAGTGGCCCAGTCGAACGCCACCCTGAACAACATCAGGCTCTGGGACCCCGACAACAGCATCTCGCTGCAGACGTTCCAACGGGCCCAGGACATCACGTCGTACTACACGTTCCAGCAGCTGGGGGTGGACCGTTACACCGTGGACGGACAACTCACCCCGGTCCTGATCGGGGTCCGTTCGATCGCCGACTCGGGGCTGCCCTCCGCCACGTGGACCAACACCCACCTCGTCTACACCCACGGCAACGGGGCCGTGGTGGGGCTGGCCAACCAGACGCAGAGCGACGGCAGTCCCGTCTACGGCATCAACGATGTCCCGCCCAGCTCCTCCAAGGGCCTGCCCAACATCAACCAACCCGGCGTCTACTTCGCCCTGGGCGACAGCGGGTACGTGGTGGCCAACAGCAAGCAGCTGGAGGTCGACTACCAGAACGCCCAGAACAACAACGTGGAGAGCCACTACACGGGCCCCGATGCGACCGGCGGTGTGCAGCTGACGTCACTGCTCAAGCGAGCGGCCTTCGCGCTGCGCCTGGGCGACTTCAACCTGTTGATCTCCGACCAGATCACCTCCAAGTCGCGCCTGATGTTCGTGCGGGACCCGGTGCAGATGGCGGAGAAGGCGGCCCCCTTCCTCTCGTTCGACCACGACCCCTATGCCGTGGTGGACCACGGGAACATCGACTGGGTGCTCGACGGCTACACCACGACGAATCAGTACCCGTACTCGGAGAACGCCGGCACGCAACAGGTCGCCGTCGGGAGCAATCTGCCCGGGAGCTACAACTACGTGCGCAACTCGGTCAAGGTGGTGATCAATGCCTACTCGGGCAAGATGACCTTCTACGACGCCGATCCGAGCGATCCGATCCTGAAGGCCTATGCGTCGGCCTTCCCCCAGATGTTCACGCCACTGTCGAAGATGAGCGCGACCCTGCAGGCCCACCTTCGGTACCCCGAGGACATCTTCTCCATCCAGTCGGCCGTCTACGGTCGGTACCACCTGACCACATCATCGGCCTTCTACAACGACAACGGGGCCTGGCAGCTGTCCCCGACGGCGGGGGCGGGACCACAGTCCCAGGCCCTCTCGGTGGTGAACACCTTCAACTCGCAGGGACAGCTGGTCTCGACGAACCCCGCCCGGATGGCACCCCTCTACCAGGTCCTGGCCTATCCGGGCTCGCAGTCGGAGGCGTTCACCATCACCGAGGCCTTCGTGCCGGCCACCCAGAACAACACGTCGGCGTCGGGCAACCTGAACCTGAGGGCCTTCATGATGGGCAATTCGGATCCGGGCCATTACGGGCAGCTCACGGTGTACCAGACCCCGCAGGGAACGACCGGACCGGCCAACGCGGACTCCTATATCCAATCCGACAGCACGGTCTCGAAGGACATCACCCTGCTGGACCAGAAGGGATCGGAAGTGTTGCTCGGCAATACGCTGATGGTGCCGGTCGGCAACGCCGTGGTCTACCTGCGCCCGCTCTACGTGGCGTCGTCCACCAACCCCCTGCCCCGGCTGACCTACGTCATCGGCGTGGTCGGCCAGCGCGTGGTGATCGACTCGTCGTTGTCCCAGACCTTGAGTGACATCTTGCAGACCACGGTCACGACGCAGAGCGGGACCGGCAACAGCGCGACGGGTGGTGGCAGCGGAACGGGCACCAGCACCGGCCCGGGCACGGTACCCACCCAGGTGCAGCAGTACCTGAACACGGCGCAGAGCGACTACCAAGCGGCCCTGGCGGCACTGAAGAACGGCGACCTCGCCACCTACCAGAGCGATATCCAAGCCATGGAGGCGCAGATCGCCCTGGCCCAACAGGCGCTGAAGGCGCAGGTGGGAACGAGTACGAGCACCACCACGACCACCGCCCCAGCGGCCAAGAAGGCCAAGACCACCTCGACCAGCACGGTCCCGACCAGTACCCAACCCAAGTCCTCCACCACCTCGACGCCGGCCGCGGCGGCGGCGGCGGGACAATTCGGAGGCACGCGCCGATCAGACGTGAAAAGCTGAATTGAATCTCATTGAATCTGCATGACAACGAAAGGACGAGCCGATGGGTCTGATGGACAAGGTGAAGGCACAGGCGACGGCCGCTTCGGTCATGGCCAAGGATGCGGCCCAGAAAGGCCAGACCAAGCTGGGCGAGGTCCAGTCCAAGAAGTCGGCCGACGCCACGCTCAAGGACCTCGGCGCGGCCTATTACGCCACCAGGACGGGCCGGGCCACCCCCACCACCGAGGCCGATATCGAGCGACTGGTGACGACCCTCCAGGCGCACGAGAGCGAGCACGGCGCCCTCACGCTCGCGCCCGAGTCGACGGCCGGAAACCCCACGGTGTCTCCCGACGGTCCCCCCATGGCGTCCAGCCCGGTCACGCCGCCGCCCACCGCGGCCAGCCCTTCATCACCGCCCCCGCCGCCGGCCTCCACGGTCGACCCCTCGTCGCCACCCCCACCACCGCCCACCGCCCAGACCATCTAAAAGGGTGTCGCCCTGGTCGGGCCTTTTAGGGCCGTGTACACTCCTTTCCTTCGCCGCGGGGTGGAGCAGTCTGGTAGCTCGTCGGGCTCATAACCCGAAGGTCGTGGGTTCAAATCCCACCCCCGCCACCACATAGCTCCAACCGGGCGCGGACAAGTTCCCGCCCGGTTGGAGCTTCTTTTTCGTATCGCAGCCTGAGGCCGAGCGCCCGGTAGAGGGCGGCCGTGTCGGTTCGATCGGCCGCGGCGAGGAGCTGGACGAGACCGCGGGTTTCTGTGAGTACGGCGCGCACGTCGGATTCCACAAGCAGTGCGGGTCGTTTGTGTGATCGTCCCCACCGCTCAATGGCTGATCTGGCGGCCAGAACTTCGGCTTGGATCTTGCGGGTCTGGCTTGCGGCGAGGACAGGGTCCATGCCAGCACGGATGGCGGCGAGTACTCGATCCAGCTCCACTCCGAGGCGCTGTTCCCTATGACGTGCTTGGGTGACGTCGGCTGGTTCGGCAGTCGTTTTCTTGTCTGCCGCCAGGATGGTTGCGATGGTGATGTCGAGGTGGTCGGGGTTAGTCAGGATTCCGAGCCAGCTGTCGACTGCGGCGAGGATCCGTTCTTCGCGGACCATGTAGGTGGGTGGGTCCCGGGGACCGATGGCTCGGCGCAGTCATTTCGGGTTGCGGCACATCGGTAATACGACTTGTTCTTTGCGGTGTCTCCATACATCGCCTTGCCGCAGTGCCCGCACCGAATCGCACCGGAGAGCAAGTACCGCCCGGACGACGGGCGTCGACCTCGTACCTATCACGCTGTGGCGTCGAGCGGTGGGTGTTCGAGGACGCGTGGACGGTACTCCACGAGTTGGCTCCGCCCGTCGAAGGTTCTGCTGGTGATCATGTCGAGCGCGACGTCGGGGTAACCGTCGTAGATGCGTTCTGAGCCGCTGGCGCCGGTGATGACCGGGAAGATGACGACCCGGAACCGGTCGACGATTCCGGCCTGTAGCAGCGACCGGGACAGGCTGAGGCTGCCGATCGTGCTCAGGAGGCCCGGCCCGTCCGCCTTCATCGCCCGCACCGCTTCGACCGCGTTGTCATGTACGAGGGTCGTGTTCGCCCATGAGAGCGGTTCTTCGAGGGTGGACGAGAACACCACTTTCGACGCTCCGGTGATCCCGCTGATCGAGGCGTCCTCGTCGGCGGAGAACTCGTCGGTCCCCGCCGGGGCGGCGCCAGCGGCGAAGCCCGACATCAGCCGGTACGTGTTCGCACCCATGAGCAGCGTGGCCTCGGGTCGCTCGTCGAGCCAGTCGAAGTACTCGGAGCCTTCGAGGCCCCACCATCCCGGCCAGCTCTGCGCGGAGGCGTACCCGTCCAGGGAGGTGATGAAGTCGACGATCAGCTCTCGCATGGTGCACTCCTCGGCTCGTCGATCGCAGCTGCGGCCATCATCGAGCGAGGAGCCCGTCGAGCTTGCGATAGCCCTCCTGGACGCCGACGTCCATGCCGCTGGCGACGAACGCGTCGCGGGCTTCGAAGCTGTCGACCAGCGAGGTCGCGGTGAGCCGGCAGCGCCCGCCCGGTAGGTCCTCGAAGAGGAAGCGTCCGAGCGACACGCTGTCTGCCATCGGCTCGTAGGTGAAGGTTTGGACGATGAGCTCGTTGGGCCGGACTTCGTGGAAGCAACCCCGGAACCAGTGCTCCTCGTCATTTCGAGTGGAGACGTAGCGCCACTCGCCACCGGTGCGGCAGTCCCAGCGGTCGACGCGGCTGGAATCGAGGCTGTCGGGGCCTACCCATTGCACGAACAGCTCCGGTTCGGTGTGTGCCCGGTAGACCGCCTTGGCCGGGGCGTCGAACTCCCGGACGATCGTGATCGACGGCGTCTTGTCGTCGATGGTGATCTCGGCCTCTCGGTTGGTCGTGGTCGTCATGTCATTGCTCCTTTGTCGTTGTCGGGGGTCTGGTCGTCGAGTCGGGCGAGCAACTGGTCGAGACGCTGGTAGCGGACCTCGGCGTTCTGGCGATATCGCTCGATCCACTTGGTCATGAGGTCGAACACCTCCGCTTCCAATCGGACCGGTCGACGCTGTGCCTCGCGCCGGCGGGACACGATCCCCGGCGTCCTCGAGCACCGAGAGGTGCTTGGACACCGCCTGAATGGACATGTCGTAATGCTCGGCCAGCTCGCTCAACGTCGCGTCGCCGGTGGCGAGGCGGGTGAAGATGTCGAGCCTCGTCTCGTCGGCCAACGCCGAGAACACAGTCACGATCGCCTGCCCAGCCACCCATCCTCCTCAACTCGTTAGTTGAATACGACGGTATGTCGCCGTTGCCTGGTTGTCAACCCCCAGGTTGAACTCGGCGGGATTGTCCTCGGCGCAGGGCGTCCTTGACGCGCTCGGATCGGGGGTGTGCCCTACTGAGGGTGGGTTGGACCCCACGGGCGCCCATCGGTCTGACTGGGCAAGATCCCTCAGACCTTCGGGTAACGAACCCGAAGGATCGGTCGTAGTTACGACACCCATATGAACCTACGACCACCCGGAATTCGCGGCCGCTAGTTCTTGGAACGCGGTCTACCCCATCGCGTGCGGCGCCGGGTCCAATGACGGGTCGGAGGAGGATGACCCAGGTCAGGCGACACTTTCGTCATCCAGCCACAGCACGGCGTTCACCGGTACGATCGCGGCTCGGTCGTAGCTGGCGCGAGTATCAGGCCATAGATATCTCGTAGTTGCAACCGGTCGTTGAGCTGGGACGATGGAGTGGATGACGGGTAGTTGCCGCGGCCTTAGTGCCCACTCTGGCCGAACGCTCCTCACGCAGTCCGTGTTGGTGACTGTTTCGGGGACCGTGTCGTTCGGTTGGTGCAGCACAAGGTTCCGATCGCCCTTCGTAGGACCGGATCCGAGAAGAGCTGAGCTATTGACTCAAGCTATTGACTCAAACTATAGTCTCAGTGTACTGTTGTTGGCATGAGCGTTCCCATTGCCCTCCTTGGCCTTCTCGAGCGTGAACCGAGCTATGGCTATGACCTCAAACGCGACTACGACGCCTACTTCGGCCGGGACAAACCACTCGATTTTGGCCAGGTCTATGCCACCTTGGCCCGCCTCACCCGTGACGGGAAGGTCGCGCCAGGAGAGATGGAGGCAGGAGGGGGACCCGATCGAAAGCTCTATGCCATCACCGACGGCGGGAAGCATGAATTCGAGACGTGGCTGAGCCAGCCAATTGAGCCGGCGCCGCATCTGCAGACCGATCTCTTCGTCAAGGTGGTCTTCGCACTCATGTTGGGCCGTTCCGCCGACCGCTACCTCGACACGCAACGGGCGGCACATCTGCGCAGGATGCGTGAGCTGACCGCGCTCAAGCGTGAGGGTGACCTCGTCGACGCACTCTTGGCCGATCATGGCCTCTTCCACCTCGAGGCCGATCTTCGGTGGATCGACATGACGGCGGCTCGCCTGCCGGCATTGGCCGAGGTGGTGGTCTCGTGAGTACGGCGAGCGGTTCCGATGTGATGCTCGTACGCGGTACGGTCCTTGAGGCCCGGAACCTCGTCCTCTCGTTCGGGGAAACGCCAGCGCTTCGTGGGGCGAGCCTCGCGGTGAAAAAGGGCGAGGTCCTCGCCATGATGGGGCCGAGCGGCTCGGGCAAGTCGACGCTGCTCCACTGCTTGGCGGGCATCCTCGTTCCCAAGTCGGGCCAGATTCACGTCGACGGTGAGCGCCTCGACACGATGAACGAGAAGCAACGGAGTTCGCTGCGACGAGACCGTTTCGGGTTTGTCTTCCAGTTCGGCCAGCTCGTGCCGGAGCTCACTGCGGAAGAGAACGTCGCGCTACCGCTCCTTCTCGGGGGAGCTCGCCGCCAGGAGGCTCTCGCGCGTCGCTCGGACCTGGTTCGAACGACTTCAACTCGAGGGCTTGGAACGTCACCGTGCCGGAGAGATGTCCGGCGGGCAGGCGCAGCGTGTCGCGCTGGCGCGTGGAATGGTCGCCCAGCCTGAGGTGCTCTTCGCCGACGAACCGACGGGATCACTCGATTCGATGACCGGAGAGATCGTCATGGACCTGATGACCTCGGTGGCCCGGGAGGAGGGAACCACGGTCGTCCTCGTCACCCACGAGGCACGCGTCGCCGCCTACGCGGACCGCGAAGTGATACTGCGCGACGGTGTCGTGACCTCGACCGAGGAGATGCTCGGATGATCCGACTCGGGCTCCGTCTCAGCCTGAACGGGGGCAAAGAGGCCATGGTCCGCGTCTTCGTCACCGCGGCAGCCGTCGCCCTCGGCGTCGGACTGCTGCTGGCTGCCCTGGCCGGTGGCAACGGTCTGAACGCTCAGACCGACCGTGGTGCGTGGCTCGACTCGGCGGCGCAAACGTCACGACCGACGTCGACATCGGACGGGCTGTGGTGGCTGTCGAGCGTCGATCAGTTCGGTAGCCAGGCGGTCGATCGCGTCGACGTTGCCGCGGCCGGACCGAAGGCTGCGGTCCCGCCGGGGATTACCCACCTGCCGGAACCGGGCGAGTACTACGCCTCGCCGGCACTCACGACGCTCATCGCGTCCCAGCCGGCGAACGAGCTTCGTGAGCGGTTTCCGGGGCGCCAAATTGGGACCATCGGCGCAGCGGCGCTTCCGTCCCCGAACTCGCTGATCATCGTCATCGGCCACACCACGAGCCAGCTCTCGCGGGCACCTGGTGCGGTCGAGGTGGGAACCATCCAGCGCACGCCCGCTAACTGCTACGCCTGCCAGAACCCCGTCGGGAGCGGACCTGATCTGCAGTGGATCCTGGCTGGCGGAGCCGTGTTCCTATTGCTGCCGGTGCTCATCCTGATCGCCACGGCGAGCCGGCTGTCGGCGGCGCGGCGCGAGGAACGCTTCGCCGCCATGCGGCTCGTCGGCGCGACGCCGCGTCAGATTTCTGTGGTCTCCGCGGTCGAGGCGGTGGTGGCGGCGCTCGTGGGCGTCGCCGTCGGCTTCGCACTCTTCTTCGCCTTCCGGCCGCTGCTCTACCACGTGCCGTTCACGGGAGCGCCTTTCGCGCCAGGAGACCTCTCACTGCACGGGATCGACGTCGTACTGGTCGTGATTGGCGTCCCGGTCGCCGCGGTCGTGTCCGCGCTGGTCGCACTTCGTCGGGTCCAGATATCGCCGCTCAGCGTGAACCGGCGAGCGTCGTCACGCCCACCGCGGATGGTACGGATCATCCCGCTCGTGGCCGGCATCGCGGTACTCGCCTACTTCGACGCGCACGGCAAGCCGGGCAGCAATGGTGGCCAGCTTCTCGAGTTGCTCGTGGGATTCGTACTCCTTGTCGTGGGGCTGGTTCTGGCTGGACCGTGGTTGACGACCGCTGGTTCCCGACTCATGACGAGGCGGGCCAGTCGCCCCGCGACGCTCATCGCCGGCCGCCGGCTCCTCGACAATCCCAAAGCGGCATTCCGGTTCATCAGTGGGCTCGTGATCGCCCTTTTCGTGGCGAGCGCCCTGATCGGGGCGCTTACCTCCATCGCCACCGTCAGCAGCTCTGGAGGAGGAACCGCCGGAAAGGACACCCTCGCCGAACCGTTCTGCAGCTTCTCGACGTCGAACTGTCCCGCTTCCGCGCAAGTACCTTCGGTCCCAGGCCAGGTGCTGGCCGAGCTCAACGCCACGCCGGGCGTGCGTGGGGTGGCGGTGGTCCACCAAGTCCTGCATGGTCAGCAGGCGAACTGGGGCGGGCCGGCTGGGGTCGTCGCGTGCACCCAGCTGGAGAACACGCCGGCGATCGGCACGTGCGCTCGAGGAGCGACGGTGGCGAGTATCGGCTACTTCCTTTCGAACGAACTCGGGCACAACTCGCACGCGTCGTCGACGGCGTGGCCGTCCGCGCACCTCTCCGCGGCGAAGGTCGCGCGTCTTCCAGTCAACGCTGTTGTGGTCGCCACCGACGGGTCGGCGAGATCGCTCGAACGGGTGCGGACCACGCTCGAACGGGCGTTTCCCTTCCAGGGACAGCCGCTCGGAGTCGAGTCGCTCGATCCTTCGAACGCGCGCCTTCTTACGATGATCGAGGACATGACCGACATCATCATCGTGGCAAGCCTCATCATCGCCGCCTGCAGTCTCGCTGTGAACATCGTCGCCGGCTTGGGCGAGCGTCGGCGCCCGTTCAGCCTGCTCAGGCTCACCGGTGCCCCCACCAAGCTCCTGCATCGCGTCGTCGCGTTGGAGAGTGCCCTTCCACTCCTCCTTGTCGCAGCCGTGTCGATCGTGGTCGGCCTCGTGTCCGCTGCGCTCTATCTTCACTCCCAAGTCGACATCGCGTTCCGCTTCCCCGGGATCGCATACTGGGCGACCGTGGTTGGCGGACTCGCCGCGTCGCTCGCGATCATCGCCTCGACGTTCCCGCTCATCAACCGGATGACGGGACCCGAAGTCGCCCGAAACGACTGACCGCGTTGAACCACATCTGGACAGAGGTCCCTTAGCGACCTTGGTCTCAAACCCGAAGGTCCGGTCGTAGCGATTTGCGCCGATGTGAACCCACGAACACCCGGAATTGCGGCCCCTATCGAACGTCCGGGCGCGTTTTGCGTGGATCAGTACGCAGCAACGAGCTGCAGGTCGGAGAGGACCGACCCAGGTCAGGCGGCACTTTCATCATCAAGCCACACCACGGCATCGACTGGTACCCTGACGGATTCGGTCGCAGTTGACGCGTAAATCGGGCCGAGGCCACCTGTGCCAGGGGCTGCCATCAACGCAGGTCAGAGGCCAAAAAGTGGGCGTGAAAAGCGCTCGCGGGCGTGTTTAGCCAGCGATTTGAACCAGCGACTTCGCTCTCACTCCTCCGTCATTCCTCTTGCCCTCTCATGATTGCTCACACGGACAGGGGCCAACGGAAGAACTTGGTCAGGCTGTCGACTACGCGATTCGTTGTGCCCAGAAAGCAGCGGGCAGCGGGTCTTCCCGATGCGACTCGTCGGTGTGGGCGTGTACGGCTCGATGATCGCGCGTTTCGATCAGCTTCCCGATGAGTTGGCGCGGCCTCGAGCGTCTCAACCGGCATGGATGATCCCACGCGTGCCTTCGCCGACATCAACGGGCTGCGGCTGTACTACGAGATCCACGGACGCGGGCGACCGCTCGTGCTGCTCCACGGCGGGGTGCTCACGATCGACTTCATGTTCGGCCCGATGCTCCCCACGCTGGCGGCGCGCCGCCAGGTGATCGCCGTCGAACTGCAGGGTCACGGACGCACGGCCGACGCCGACCGAACGATGTCGATCGACCAGCTGGCCGACGACGTCGCCGCCCTCCTCGCCCACCTCGGGATCGAGGAGGCCGACGTCTTCGGCTTCAGCCTCGGCGGGTTGGTCGGGTGGTCGCTCGTCATGCGCCACCCGCAAGGTCGTCCGCCGCCTCGTCGTGGCGTCGGCCGACTACCGGAGTCGGGAGGCCACCCCCGACGAGGTCCCCGGGCCGATGCCGACCGATGCCGACTTCCAGGCCATGCGCGACGCCTACGAGGCCGTCGCCCCCGATCCCTCCCAGTTCGACAGCCCTCGCAGGAGAAGGTGGCGACAATGGTCACCAAGGCCTACGTCGGCTGGACCGCCGACGACCTGCGGGCGGTGGAGACCCCGACGTTGGTGCTCGTCGGCGACGATGACTTCATCCGCGTGTCCGACGCCGTCGAGGCGGCCGAGCTGCTGCCACACGGCCAGCTCGCCGTGCTCCCCGGCACGACCCACATGGACATGACCCGCAGCCCCGAACGGATCCTGGCCATGGTCGTCCCCTTCCTCGACGACTGATGCGACGATACGTGTCGTTCTTTCCGGCCAGTGGCTGGGCGGTGGCGCGTCCAGGGCCAGCAGTCTGTGCGGGTAGTTCGACCGCCGCGTGGAGCGGAGGGGGCCTGGTCACATGAAGCGGGCTGCGGAGTTGTTCGTCATCGACGAGTGGGGCTCGGACTCCGGTTTCGTCGAGAAGGCGTGGACGAGCCGCAGCGAGCCGGAGCCGGCTTTCATCTCGATCGCTGTGAGCCGCTGGCAGATCGTGGTCACGACCCAACGCGACGTCACGCAGCTCACAGTCCGGGGCCCCGAGACGAGAGCGACGGTCACGCCGATACCCGCGGATGCCGAGTTCTTCGGAATCGTGTTCAGTCTCGGGACGTTCATGCCCGCCGTCCCGCTTGCGGGCCTGGTCGACCGGGCGGTGACGCTGCCCGCCGCGACGCCGAGCTCGGTCTGGTTCGACGGCTCCCGCTGTGAGATCCCCACTCCCGGGAACGCCGACGTGTTCGTCGATCGTCTGGTCAGCCAGGGTCTGGTCGTCCGCGACCCGGTCGTCGCCGAGTCGTTTCAGGCCGACGTCGACGGGGTCTCCACGCGGACGCTCCAGCGCCGCGTGGCTCGGGCAACGGGGCTCACGCGCAGCACGATCAGGCAGATCGCCCGGGCCAAGAAGGCCGTCGAGGCGCTCGGAGGTGGCCTGTCGCCTCAAGACGCTGCCACGCTGCTCGGCTACGCCGACCAGGCCCACCTCACCCGGTCACTGAAGCGGTTCATCGGACAGACACCAGCCCAGGTGGTCAACCACGGTGGCCATTGGTCGATCGATTCCCCGGTCGACCCTCCCTCGTCTCGTGGTGGGTAGTTGTCGTTTTCCTTCAAGACACCGATTCGGTCCCTGGGTAGCCTGCCCGCCACGAAGACCGAATGAGTTCTCGGGCCCGCGGCAGTCTCACGGGCGGCTCTCAAAAGAGGAGAAGGACGATGGGCAAGTTGGTGGTGGCGGAGTTCATTTCGGTGGACGGTGTATTCGAGGATCCCGGCGGGTCCGAGGGCTACGAGCACGGCGCCTGGACCTTCGAGTACGACCGCGGTGACGACGGGAACAAGTTCAAGCTGGAGGAGCTGATGGAGGCCGCGGTGCATCTCCTTGGCCGTGTCACCTACGAGGGGTTCGCCGCGGCATGGCCGTCTCGCGAGGGTGAGTTCGCCGACAGGCTCAACAGCGGCAAGAAGGTCGTCGTCTCGACCACCCTCACCGATCCCAAGTGGCAGAACACGACGGTGATCTCCGACGACGTCCCTGGGCAGATCGCCAAGCTGAAGGCCGACACCAACGGCGTGATCCTTGTGGCCGGCAGCGGCACGCTGGTGGGGACGCTGCTCGAGCACGACCTGGTGGACGAGCTCAGGCTGATGGTCTTCCCGACGATCCTGGGGCGGGGCAAGCGCTTGTTTCCCGACGGGATCGACCGGCGGAAGCTGCGCCTCATCGAGGCCAGGACGGTCGGGCCCGACGGCGTGCAAGTCCACACCTACCGGCGGGCGTAGCTGGCGTCAGATGGGTTCGGCGATGCGGGTCAGGTCCAGATTCAGGGTTTGGCGGCTGATATCAGGCTGGCGCCTGACCAGCCGCGGTGTTGGCGGGTGAAGGTGATCCGCTCGGTGTTGATGTCGGTGAACCCGGCGTCTTGGAGCAGGCTGGGGAGCGCACCGGTTCCGCCGTAACCGTCCTTGGCCGGCTCGGTTGTCCCCAGATGACCGTCGGGGTAGTCGAAGTCGGCAACCACGATGCTCCCTTTGGGTCGGAGTACCCGGACGATCCCGGCCAGACCTTGGCGTTTCAGGTCCTCGGGTAGATGGTGCATCATCAAGGTGCTCGTCACCGCGTCGAACGTTGTATCGGGGAAGGGCAGGTCCTCGATGACCCCGGTTTGGAAGTCGACATCGAGGCCGGCTCGGCGGGCCTTGGAGGCACCCCCCTTCACGTTGAGAGACCGCATCAGCAACGTATCGAGTGGGGTCGGGCAGACTTACCCCCGTGAACGAGAACCACAGGCAGTGCGGGAGCGATGAGTGGCGGGCGGTGGTGCGCAACGCCATCCTCCCGTGGGCTTTAGGCGACGTTGACCTGGGCGACGACGTGCTGGAGGTGGGCCCCGGCTATGGGGCAACTACCGATGTCTTGGGTGAACGGCTGCGGAGTCTGACGGCAGTCGAAATCGACGCAGAGCTCGCGGCCATGCTGAAGGAAAGGTTCGCTGGCAATGCTGCCGTGACCATCGTCATTGGTGACGCCACGGCACTCGACTTCCCAGACGGCCGGTTCAGTGCCGCAGCCTGCTTCACCATGCTCCACCATGTGGCGACCCAACAGTTGCAGGACCGATTGCTCTCAGAGGTGCTTCGTGTTCTCCGACCGGGCGGCGTCCTGGTGGCCGGAGACAGCTTGGCCAGTCCCGAGCTTGCTGCGCACCACGAGGGCGATACTTACCACCCGATCGACCCGGATCAGCTGCCGGACCGCCTGGTGTCAGTCGGGTTCCGAGGCGTCCAGGTCAAGACGAACGACTTCGGTTGGGTGGCCACGGCCAGTAAGGCGTAACCGTACCGGTCGAGGTGGCTCGCATAACCGGCGGACTGGGCTACCTCCCGTTTGAAATACTGGTAGGTATGGCAATACCACTCCATAAGGGGGACAAGACTCTCATCCTCGCCGGCCCGTTTGCCGGAAAGGTAGGCACAATCACGCGCATCGACTCAGATTCGGCGACCGTGGTCTGCGACGTGTTCGACCGAGACACGCCCGTGAGTGTCGGCCTGGGCGACGTGGCACCCCCGCCGTCCCCCGGAACCAGCGGTGACAGAGAACCGCGCTCCCCGCTGCCGTTCGCTGGTTCACCGGGAGCCGTTGCCAATCGGGATTGATGCGCACCAGCCCGGCGAAGTGGGGCACGCAGTATCGGCACATTGCGCTCTATAGACAACCCCCCGACATCTTGTACTACCGCCAGGGCCGCGGGTCGTCTGGCAGGAGCGACCACGATACGAGGTCCGGGCGACGGCCTTTGATGGGTTCGTAGGAACGGAGTATCCCTTCCCTGGTGAATCCCAGTTTCAGCGCCACCCTATTTGATGCTCCGTTCTCGGGATGGATCACTAGAAAGTTTCGTTCGATCCCTTTGGAGAATCCCCAGTCGATGACCAGGCTGAGTGCCTTTGATGCAACTCCTCGTCCACGCTCCGTAGGTGCCACCCAGTAGTACGCCTCGCCACTCAGATGTCGAGGATAGAAGTTCAGGCCCACCTGTCCGAGTAGACGGTCATCGTCCGCGCCGACGACTGCGAACCGGGGATCGCCGTTGGACCACCGCTCGTTGCCGGTGACTATCCACTCTGCGGCTTCTGCTTCCGTCAGGCCATCTTTCATGAATGTGAAGCGGAGAATGTCGGCGTCCCGGCAGGCATCGGCAACGGCAGGGGCATCGCTCGCCACAAACGGGCGGAGCGCTAGGTCATCCGCCTTTAGTTGAGGCTCAGGGGGCGTCCATTCCATGTCGTTGAGTCTGCCGCTGATCTGACCGGTAGTGCCGGATACCGGATGGCCCTCCACCATAAAACCGCCTGCGCCCAGGGTGCCGCAGGTCGCACCCGTCCCGGCGAATTGGGCTACTCCTTCACCTGGTGACCGGTGACGATCGTTGTTCAAGGAATCGGATGAGTTTGGGATGCTCCGCGGGAATCGGTTCTAGAAGTCGGGCCGCAGCCCAAACTACCTTCCAGCGCTCAAGTTCTTCCGGATCCACGGAGTGACGCCTTCGGTAGGCGGCGAGATAACGGTCGGCCAGGAGCCTCCGCCCCACTGGTGCCAGGAACTTGACATGGGCTGGTGCTCCGGGAGGAAGGTCGCCTAGACGCTGCAGAAGATCCGTCCGAGCCACGTCAGCAATCGGATCACCCCGTGATGCATCTCCCCAATCGATAACGAATGGCGTCGACCATGAGCCCAAGAGATTGCCGAGGTGAAAGTCGCCATGGCACAGACGATCGCCGTGCGGCAGATCCACAAGGACACTCAATGCAAAGTCCCGCAGATTGTCGGGGAGATGAGGTGCAATGTCGATTCGCTGCCGGAGGTCATCGTTGAGATCGGGGAGGTCGTGCGGTGCTTGAACCTGGTGCATTTCGGCATGTGCTCGGCCCATCGTTCGACCAGCCCAAAAGACGGATAGGGGGTTGCGACCGAGAAGGACGAGCAGATTCTCGCCGTCAATTCGCTCGGTGACGATTCCGCGACGCCCGTTGACGGTTACAAGGTTGAGCAGTTTGGGCGCCGGGTACCCATCAGCGTTCAAACTGCGGAGCGCTGCCGCTTCACGTTCAGCCCTTGGTCCGTAGGTTGATTCACGAAGCAGTTTCAGCACGGAGCCGTCGCTTCGGAGAAAGACCTCCGCCTCTCGCCCCTGTGCAAGCAACACCAGATCCGGCATTGAAATCAGCCTATTGCTCAGTTCCTCGCTTAGTTTGGGGAAGAGTGCTCCAGGTCCGGGATCGGGGCAGTTCCGCTATCGGGCCTACTCAGCTAAGACCTCAGGCCTCCCTGAGCCCAAGAGGAGAGCCGCCCAAGGGTCGGATCCCCCTTTTGCTTGCCCGCGGTCCAGCATCCACAGCGCATCGGATTCCACGATCACTGCGCACAGTTCCAACGGTGGATCGAGGTCCCTGCCAAGTCCCCACACAACGTCATGGGTATGCAGGACCAGCTCATATGCGGCCCGAGCGCACCAGTCAGAAAGGCTCAACTCGAGGACGCCGTCTGAGGCCGTCACCGTCCCAGGTGAATCTCGCACGACCGCGACGAGGAGGGCAGTTACCGACCGTAGACCGGCAACGAGGTCGAGTGGCGTCGCATCGGGCTTGGCGTGCAGTTCCTCAAACGGGAGGTATCCGGTTTCCGCTCGCGCACCGATCTGCAAGGCGTACGAAAAGAGGCAGTCGACCATGTGATCGACCGTCTGCCAACAGCTCCATTCCAGCACCCCGGCCCTGGTTGTCCAGTCGGCGTCCACGACCTCGGTCAGGGCGTCTATTGAGAAGTCCGACAGGGCAGCAAACTCATCACTGGTCACTGGACAATCTTGTCTCTATTGGAGCTGATGGGATAGCCCAGTTGTGCCGCATGGTGGCACCCCGTCCCGGCGTACTGGGATAGTCCCTCCGGACTCGACATCCATCCATCCAGGGGATATGGGTCGTTCTGGTGGAGGCGACGTGCGTCGGTACTTGACCCTGACACGGTGTGAGGGTCTAGGAATTGGATTGGTCATGTTGAACATCGGGGAGTTCGCACGAATCGGGCAGGTCTCGCCTCGGATGCTTCGCCATTACGACGAGATCGGCCTGCTCAAGCCCAACTTCGTCGATCCACGGACCGCCTATCGGTCCTACGAGGTAGGGCAGTTGGGTCGCCTCCACCGCCTGATTGCCCTTCGAGACCTCGGCTTCACGCTGGACCAGATCCTGCAGGTGCTCGACGCCGAACCCTCCGTCGAGCAACTCCGGGGAATGCTCCAGCTTCGCCAGGCTCAGATCGAACGGGACGTGGAAGAAGAGCAAGTCCGGTTACGCCGTGTGGATGCACATCTCCGAGCACTTGAAGGGAGCATCGCAATGTCCAGCCTCGACGTCGCAATCAAGCCGACCGATCCTGTCAGAGTTGTCGCGACCTCTGCCGTGGCCCCTGGGTTCGGCCACGAGAATTTAGGCCCGATCTTCGGTCGGCTCGTCCCCAAGCTGCTGGTTCATCTAGGCAGCTCAAACGCCCGTCCGGGCATCATGATCTCATGGTACGAGGATCCCTCCGACGACGGAAGCGTCGTCCTCCATGCGGGTTTTGATATCGGGGATCAAATCGTCCTCGAAGTCGACGGATTTGAAGTCGTCGACCTGCCGAGCATCACCGTCGCCTCGTACTTCCATCGGGGGCCGTTGGACCACATCGCGGACGTCTATGAAGCTCTCGTCAGCTGGACCGAGGACAGCGGCTATCACCTCACAGGGCGAAGCCGCGAGCTGTACCACGAGTGGGATGACGAGCACCCAGAGCGCAGTGTCACCGAATTGCAGATGCCAATCGCATCTTGAGGCAGCAGGTACTCGCTCCGATCTGCGTCCTTGTTCCCGGCGTATTGGGGCAGTCTGCGCCTCGAGCGACGCTTCGGCGTCTAGGTTTATCGGAATCGCTGCCAGGTTGTCTGGCTGAAGTGATCGCCCTTTCGGAATCCCATGCCTCGCACCGGGCGTACCCGGAACACGATCACGCGCCCACCGGCATTTCGGTCGCTGAATGCGCCGTCGCGCACAACGAAGTCCCACGGACCGGTCGGGTATTTGTCAGCGATCGCTGTCGCGACTGCCTCAAGCTCGGCATCGTGGGTCACTTGCTCAGCCCGACCCTCGATCATGACGTCAAGCGCTCCCTCAACCAGGTCGCTTTGCCCGGTCGTCAGCACGCACGACGGGTTCTCGGCCAAGTTCTTCGCTTTGCGCTCCTCGGGCCCAGTCGCGAACCAGAGCGCCTCCGCGTGCCAGACAGCGATCAGCGGCGTGACGTGCGGTCGACCGTCGGGACGGACCGTGGATAGCCAGTAAGTGTCGGCCGATCGCAGCTGCTCGATTCCCGCCGCCCACGGCGTCGGCGTCAAGCCCGGCTCGCTGAACCCATGAATCTCCGCTATCACATCCTCCGCTGCCATCCCATTCCCTGCCTCTCCTGATCGACACTTTGGATGCGACCAATCCCCTAAGCGGCGACCTCGGCGAGCAGGGCGTCGATCTGGGACATGCACGCCTTCATGCCTTCGGCTGCGCCCATGGCGATCGCTTGCTCCATCCCTTCGAGCGAGTCGAAATGCGTGGTGAGGATCATGCGCGTCGTGTCGCCAGCCGCTTCGATGTCGATCTCCATGCGAGTCATGGAATTGCCGTCGCTTGGCGTTCCGTCATCTTCGACGATGGCGTCTTCGACCACCAGCCTGGTCGGTGCGTCGACCTCGATCACGATCCAGGTGCCGTCGAACCTGTCGCCGTCGTCGGGGCCGGACATGAAGTAGCTGATCGTGCCGCCCGGCGTGAGGTCGTGATGCTCGAAGGTGGCCGGGAAGCCTGGCGGACCCCACCACCGCTCGAGTAGGCGCGGATCGGCCCACAGCTGCCACACGTTGGTGATGGACGTCTTGAACTCCGCAGTGATGACCATTGTCTTGGCCTCTGCGTTCTTGTCGACATTCCACAAGGTCATTCGCTTTCCTTCCCAGTGGTTTCGTTGAGGACGTCTTCGAAGCGTTCGAGGCGGGCCCGCCACACCGTTTCGAGTTCATCGAGGAGTTCGTCCGCGCGGCGAAGTTGGTTAACCTCGCCGTGCACCAGTTGTTCCCGTCCGCTCCGGTGCTTTGAGACCAGACCAGCATTGACCAGGACCTCCACGTGCTTCTGCACCACGGTGAGGCTGATCGGATACAGCCGGCCGAGCTCGCTGACTGAGCGCTCACGGTCGAGGGTCTGCGTGACGATGTCGCGCCGTGTCGCATCGCTGAGCGCGAAAAACAACCGGTCGGTCTGGCCCTCGCGCTCCACAATTCCTACAACCATTTAGTTGTAGGATGGCACCTCCCGTCTGCGCTGTCAATCGGGCAGCGCTAATGGTGTTCGCCGGGGAGGTTGCCCTCGAGGCGTGGCGCAGGGGTCCGTGGCCGAGACCACGCACAACCACGCTCAGCACCGGCGTATTGGTGCACCCGGCTTGACGGCGAGCGAGAGTAGCGAGCTGAGCAAATCGCGGGCATTCTGAGCGGGTGTACGCCGAGACTGAGCGAGCGGGCCTGTGCGAGTTTCTCGACATGCAGCGTGAAGCACTGATCGAGAAGCTGCAAGGAGTCTCTGACGAGGATGCCAGGCGAGCGCCGACCGTGAGTTCGCTGTCGCTACTGAGCCTGGTGAAACACTCGGCAATCTGGGAGCGTCGCTGGTTCCAGGTCGTTGTCGCTGGGCGCAGCTTCGCGGAAGAGTGGCCCGAGGTGGAGCCACAGGACGAGAATGGTTTCCGGCTCACCCACGACGACACTGTCGAAACCGTTGTCGCGTACTACCGGGAGCAAATCGCGGCCTCGCAGGAGATCCTCAGAACGGTTGATCTCGACGCGCCGTGCGCATGGCGAGAGATGGCGGGGAACCCGCGGTGGGTTGCGATACACATGATCGAGGAGACTGCTCGGCACGCTGGTCACGCTGACATTATCCGCGAGACGATCGACAGCAGCCGCGCATAACAACGAGTTCGACGTGGCCTTGTTCCGTCGGCTATCCGCCAGAATCGTCTCATAGACGCGTGTCCGCGAGGTGCGAACGGTGGCACCCATATCCGGCGAATGGGGACAGTCAGGGAGTGATGGCAGTGAGCGCGAACACCGGATGGCGGGGTGCCTCTTCGATGAACTTCTCCACCGGGTCTTCGCCTTTGGCATCGAAGAATGGGGCGGTTACGTGCACGTTGCGAAGGTAACGCTGGAGGACGGGACCGGCTGTAACTGGGTCGACCTCCTCGGCGTGAAGCGTCTCCGCCCGCCTGCCATGGCGAAGAGTGACCTCTGGCTGGGCACGCACGTTGTGAACCCAGGCCAGCATTCCGTAGGGCGACTCAATCCATCATTCTCCATCGTTCTCGACCAGGATCACTGGTCGGCATCCCGCGTGAACACCGGGGGGCTACGGGTACCCAGCGAGACGTCAGAACAGGAGGACCTACCGACAAGCTACCCGTACGCGATGGACGTGGGTTCGAGGTGGTTCCTCGATTCCTCGGTCGACCTTCTTTGCCGGGTTTTCGGACGCCAGCGCCGTCAAGCCGCCGGCCTGAAGCACCAATCCGGCAACGACGGCTCCGGCTACGAAGATCAAGGAGGACCACAGGAACGCAGTCGTGTAGCTGTGGAGCAGAGCTGCCCTGAGATTGGCCGGGGTCGGTGCCCGACCGACCAAATAGGCCGCGGTAGCACCCGCGGCCAGCGTGTTGAGCAGCGCGGTACCGATGGATCCTCCCACCTGTTGCGCCGTGTTGAGGGTGGCCGATCCCACACCGGCGTCCTGGGGCGCCAACCCGAGGGTGCCGGTGCTGAAGGCCGGGGCGACACTCAATCCGAACCCGATTCCCAACACGAGGAGATAGGGCAGCACGTGGCTGGCGTACGACGAATGCAACCCGACCAGGTGGAGTCCGAACAGAGCCGCAGCTGACACGAGCAAGCCGATCGGCACGATCGGCTTGGGTCCGAACCGCGGGAGCAGGGTGCGGTTGGACACCTGAGCCGTAGCGGCCAAGGCGGCCACCAGGGGGAGGAACGCAACGCCGGTCTTCACTGGACTGAACCCCAACGTTCCCTGCAGGTAGTAGGTCAAGAACAAGAACACACCGAAGATACCGACGCTGGCGAACAGCATGGCCAACATGGATCCGCCTCTGGTTCGATTGAGTACGACCCGGGGTGGGAGCAGCGGGTACCTTGCCCTCGTCTCGAAAGAGGCGAATACAGCCAGGAGGACCACCCCCGCCAGCAGGAACCCGATTGTGTACGGATTGCTCCACGCCGTGGTCTCGGCGTGCGAGAACCCGAAGACGAGCGAGAACAGGCCGCCGCCGACCAGGAAGAGGCCCGGCAGGTCCAACGGGTCGTGATCAGCGCCCCGATCGTTTGCCAACCACAGCGAGGCGCCGACGATGGCAATAGCAGCGAACACGAGGTTGACGAAGAGCGTCCAACGCCACGAGGCGTAGGAAGTGAGAATGCCGCCGAGAAGGAGTCCGAGCGCGCCGCCCGCCCCGGCGATGGCGCCGTAGATCCCGAAGGCCTGTCCTCGCTCCCCCGGATCGGTGAAGGTGGTGGTCAAGAGAGCCAACACCGAGGGGGCGAGCAGGGCCCCGAACGCGCCCTGGACGGTCCGGGCGATGACGAGCATCGTGAAGTCGACCGAGAACCCGCCGATGGCCGAGGCCGCAGCGAAGCCCACCAGTCCGATGATGAGGGCCCGCTTGCGTCCGATCATGTCCCCGATTCGACCACCGAGGAGGAGCAAGCTGCCGAAGGCAAGGGAGTACGCGGTGACGATCCACTGGCGGTCGGCGTTCGAGAAATGCAGATCGTGTTGAGCCGTGGGGAGGGCGATATTGACGATGGTGCTGTCGAGAATGACCATTAACTGGGCGATCCCCAGCACAGCGAGAATCCACCACCGCCGGCTGTAGTTGGCCACATCAACCGGGGTCCCGCCCCCATCCGCGTGCTCCATCGTCATCAGCGTGGTCATCGGATGCTCCGTCTCTGCAGTGGTCTATGTCGTATACCCACTCGCCGACGGCCCTACCGACCGTACCCGGCCAAGTCCTTCCGATGATAGTGGCGATTCTGAGCGGCAGCCCGTGGGCTCGAAGGCGTCTCTATGGGGCCAACCGCGGGCGACTGATTTTCTTCCGGGCGGGGACAGCGCACGTCCCCGGCGACTGGGATGGTAGACGTGGCTACATGCCACAGCGCACGTTGGACGGCGAGTTCACCGCGAGGGCCGAGCCCCACCGCCGCGAGTTGCTGGTGCACTGCTATCAGATGCTGGGCTCGGTGCAAGACGCCCAGGACCTGGTACAGGAAACCATGCTGCGCGCGTGGCGGGCCTATGACCGCTATGACCCGGATCTGGCGTCCATGCGCACTTGGCTGTACCGCATCGCGACGAATGCGTGCCTCAATGCCCTCGAAGGACGGTCGCGCCGTCCGCTTCCGTCGGGGGTGGGGCAGCGGTTCGACGACCCGGACGCCACGTTCGTGCCGGGGTTCGAGGTGCCGTGGCTGCAACCTCTTCCCGATCGCCTGCTCGGTGGCACGCCCGACGATCCGGGCGTGCTGGCCGCCGAACGAAGTGGCCTGCGTTTGGCGGTGGTGGCGGCGATGCAGCTGCTTCCGGCAAAGCAGCGGGCGGTGCTCATCTTCCGCGACGTGCTCGGGTTCGCGGCCGCGGAGGTCGCCGTCATACTGGATTTGAGTACTGCCGCGGTCAACAGTGCGCTGCAGCGAGCCCGGGCCAAGTTCGCCGGTCCCCGCCTCGATGGCGGAACTCTGAAGGAGCCCGAGCCGGCGCAACGAGCCGTTGTCGACCGGTATATGGCGGCTTTCGAGCGCGCCGATGTGGAAGAACTGGCGCGGATCCTTGCTGAGGAGGTCGTGTTGGAGATGCCTCCCATGTGGAATTGGTACCTCGGGGCAGTCGCCTATGCGCGGTTCATGGCCCGGGTGTTCGACCAGCGGGGTCGTGATTGGAGGGCGGTCCCGGTCTTCGCCAACAGGCAACCGGCCATGGCGGCGTACAACCGCCAAGACGATCAGTACCAGCTGCACACTCTGCAGGTCTTCTCCGTGGAGGGAGGTGTCGTCGTGCGGACGACTGTGTACCAGGATCCCGCAGTGTTCGCCATCTTCGACCTTCCCAAGTTTCTGCCTGCTCGCGATGAGTTTCGGTGGTCCGGCCGGTAGGTATCTGCGAGCCGGTCACACGGACCGGGGACACAGCACGAGGAGCAGATCATGCACCGGACCATCGTTATCACCTTCTCCACGGTCGACGGGATCATCCAAGACCCAGACGGAACCGATGGCACGCCCAACGGCGGTTGGGCGTTCCGCCACGGGCCCGAGGCCGTAGCCGGCGACAAGTTCAAGTTGGGCCCTCTGTTCGACAGCGGTGTGCTCTTGCTGGGCCGCAAGACCTGGCAGAAGTTCTCTCACCTCTGGCCCAGCCGGACCACCGACTTCGCGGCCTCCATGAACCGCATCCCCAAGCTGGTGGTCTCCCGCAGTCTGACTGACCTGAGCGCCTGGGCGAACTCATCGCTGCTCACCGGCGACCTGCTCGAAGCCGTCGCCAAGCAGAAGACCGAGCGCGATGTCATCGTCGTTGGCAGCGCCAGCGTCGTGCACGCCCTCGCCGAACGGGACCTGGTCGACGAGTACCGGATCCTGGTGTTCCCGGACCTGGTGGGCCGCGGTACCAAGCTGTTTACCGGCGCGACGACGGCCACACGGCTACGACAGGTCTCTGCCGAGATCGTCGGTCCGGCCGTTCTTGTGCGCTACGAGCGCGAGGCCCTCTGATGGCCACTACCGCACGGCTCATAGTGCACTGGGGGCGCCATGATAATCCAGCGCCTTCGACTGGGGTTACCGGGGGGCCCGCCTCCCTGGCTCTCGTGGTACCCGGCTTGCGGTGCTACTCCCTCGCAGGCCAACCCAAGGTGGTCTTCATGGCGTACCCAGGGCGCTTGTCATAAGGGCGGCGCGGTCAGCAGGCATGCCGGGTCCGGGCCGGACTCGCAATTCGGACAGGTCCTGAACTTGGCCGCAGTTGGCGCAACTGATGTGCTGGGAGATCTCGCCGCCACAGGGTGCGTGCGTGTACAGCACGGGTCGACCATCAGGGGCCGCCCATCGATCGCCCCATTCGGTGAGCGCGACGATGACGGGCGCAAGGTCGAGGCCCTTGTCGGTGAGTAGGTATTCGTGGAGCTCCGGATTCTCCGAGTAGCCGCGCCGCTCCATGATTCCCGCCTGGACGAGACCGTCGAGGCGAGACGTGAGGATGTTCGTAGCGATGCCGAGGCCCTTGTGGAAGTCGCTGAAACGAGTGGCGCCGGCGAATAGCGCGTCGCGCACGATGAGAAGAGTCCACCGCTCGCCGACGAATTCGAGTGCGCGCGCCGCCGAGCACACCTGGGAGTCGTAAGTCCTACCGAGCATGGAATAAATCTATCGCGGGTACTTGCATCATGCAACAACCTCCTATAGAGTCGCTTGTATCATGCAAGCAACTACGGAGATCCCTTGACCATGCTGACGACTCCACCGGTCGCCCATCGAGGCTGGACGCTCGTTCTCGCCTCGCTCGGCGTCTTCATGACCGCCCTCGACACGCTCGTCGTGGCGAACTCCTTGCCGGCACTGCGTGAAAGCCTGCACGCCAACCTCAGTGACCTCGAATGGACAGTGAACGCCTACAACCTGGCGTTCGCCGTCGCGTTACTGACCGGCGCAGCCCTGGGTGACCGGTACGGGCGCAAACGGATGTACGTGATCGGCCTGCTCGGCTTCACGGTCGCATCGGCCTCGGCGGCCTTGTCACCAAGCGTCGGTGCCCTCATCGCCGCCCGCGCCGTGCAGGGCACGGCGGCGGCCATCGTCATGCCCATGACGCTGACCCTGATCAGCGAGGCATTCCCCGCCGAGAAGCGGGGCGCAGCCATCGGATTGTGGGGAGGCATCACCGGGTTGGCGGTCGCCCTGGGACCTGTCGTGGGCGGTGCCATCGTCGGGGGGATCAGCTGGCATTGGATCTTCTGGCTCAATGTCCCGATCGGCCTCGCTCTGATTCCGCTGTCCATGTCGCGCCTCACCGAGAGCTTCGGCCCCCGATCGCAACTGGACATCGTCGGTCTGCTCCTTGCCGGTGCCGGATTCTTCGGCATCACGTGGGGATTGGTACGGGCCAACGTCATCGGTTGGGGCACGACCGAAACGATGACGGCCCTCGTGCTCGGCTGCGCTCTTGTCCTGGCGTTCCTGAGGTGGGAACGGCGAACCACCACGCCCATGTTGTCACCGGCATTGTTCCGCTCGCGTTCGTTCATTGCGGCCAACGGCGTCAGCTTCTTCATGTACGCCTCGCTGTTCGGCGTGCTGTTCCTCATGATGCAGTTCCTCCAGATTGGGCTTGGCTACTCGCCGCTCGGCGCGGGAGTGCGTACCTTGCCCTGGACCGGGGCACCCATGATCGTCGCCCCGATCGCCGGCGCGCTGGCGGACCGCTACGGCAACCGACCGTTCATGATCGTCGGTCTGGCGCTGCAAGCCGTGGGGCTGGGTTGGATCGCAGCGATTGCCCAGCCAGGCATGAGCTATGCGCCACTGGCCGTGGCGCTCGCCGTCGCCGGTGTCGGAATCTCGCTGTGCTTCCCGACAGTTGCCAACGCCGTCGTGGGGTCCGTCCCGCCGGAGGATATGGGTATCGCGTCGGGCACCAACAGTTCCATCCGTGAAGTTGGTGGTGTGTTCGGCATAGCCATCCTGGCCGCCATCTTCGCCAACTCGGGCGTGTACACCTCTTCGGCCATCTTCATCGACCACTTCAAGCACGCGGTATGGGTGGGGGCCGCATTCTCGGCGATCGGCATCATCGCCGCCGTGTCCCTGCCGCGCCGCACCCAGCTCGGGACCGCAGTCGAACTGCCCATACACGCCGCCGAAATCGCGGCCGAGCCCGTCGCGTGAAGATCTGCCTGCGACCATGGCAGTACGTGGATGGTCCGGTTGAGCATTCCTCAGCCGAGCTCACTCAAAGGAGATACAGATGACAATGACCGCTCTTGGAAGCATCCTGGTTGGCAGCACCGATCCCGATCGACTGCGCACCTGGTATCGGGCAGCGTTCGCCCCTGATCAGCCCGAGCAGGGCCCGCTCAATGTCGGCGGGGTGTTGCTCGTGTTCGAAAAGCGGACCGATGTTGCCCATAAGAACCCGGAGCCGGGTCGGACGATCGTGAACTTCCACGTCGAGGACGCCCACCAAGCTGAGGCTCATCTGAACTCCATCGGGGTGACATGGCTTGCCGAACTGGAGCGGCGCCCGTCAGCTTGGTTCGCCACCCTCCTCGATCCCGATGGCAGTTGCGTCCAGATCATCGAGTTCACTGCCGAAGGGAATCAATGAGGTAGGAGCGCGTCTCCAATGAATGCACTCAGATCCTGAATGATTGTCAACGAAAGAGAGCAAATGATGCAGAGCCAGAACTTCACCAGTACCTTCACGGTCGAGCAGTCCCCGGCGGAGGTCTTTGACGCGATCAACAATGTCCGCGGATGGTGGACGGGAGAGATCGAGGGCGATGCCAACGACGTGGGCGACGAGTTCTCGTATCGCTACCCCGGGGCCCACTACTCCAAGCAGAAGATTGCGGAGCTCGTCCCCGGCAAGCTGGTCGTCTGGCACGTCATCGACGCCCACCTCGAGGGCCCCGAGGACCCGACCGAATGGACCGGGACCGATATCATCTTCGAAATCACCTCGAAGCAGGATGGGACCGAGGTCCGCTTCTCACATCTCGGTCTGGTGCCCGAGTTCGAGTGTTTCGACGCCTGTTCGAGCGCCTGGGGGTCCTTTGTCAACGGAAGCCTGAAGCGGCTGATCACGACGGGCGAAGGACCCGCCAAGCCGCCCTGGGCATGAACCTGAGTTCCGTCGCGGGTGGTCGTCCCCGAGTGCGGTCAAATTCCTCCCCCCGAGGCGCCTGACCTGTCTCCGCGAGCTGCACAGCTTCCTGTCCAGCTGAGGGCGGTTAAGGTCAGCACTGCGATGGCACGGTACGTGGCGTTGACGAAGTGAGCGTGGACGAGGTGCCAGCACTCGACCCATACGAGGCCGACTTCTTCACTGAACCCGAAGGCGACCCCGACACGCTCGCCAATCTCGGCCCGCTGCGCACCATGGCGGGGATCTTCGAGGGGCGATCAGGATCGGACGACCACCCCGTCGCAGAGGGCGGCGAGACCGAGGAGTACGTCGAGCGGTACGAGCTCCAGCCGATCGACTTCCAAACCAACGGCCCGCAGATCTTCTACGGGCTGCGCTACCACACGCACATCGACAGCCCGACCGAGGTCGGGACCTTCCACGACCAAGTTGGATACTGGCTCTGGGAACCGATGGCCGAGCAGGTCGTCTTCACCCTGGCCATCCCCCGTGGTCAGGCACTGCTCGCGATCGGTCCGGCGTCCGCCGACTCTCGCGAGTTCGAGCTCACCTCGACGATCGGATCAGAGGTAAATGGCATCGTCACAAACCCATTTCTCCTGCGGGGCTTTCGGACGGCCAGCTATCGCATCGCCGTGTCGATCGGGGCCGACGGATCGTGGTCGTACGAGTCCGAGGGTGTGCTGGAGATACCGGGCCGCGACGCCCCTTTCCATCACATCGACCGCAACAATTTGCATCGGGTTGCACCACCGACCCCCAACCCGCTCGCCGCGCAGGTCGTGGTCGATGCGGGCCTCGGTGTCGGGTCTCTTCGGGATGAAAGTGGGAAATTGTGAACCACCTATTGCGTGACCTCGCCCCTATCTCGGACAAAGCGTGGGAGCAGATCGACGAGGAAGCTCGCCGGTCGCTGAAGCACTACCTCGCCGCCCGCCGGCTCGTCGACTTCGCCGGCCCGCTCGGCTGGCAGGCCTCGGCAGTCGACCTCGGGCGCGTCGAGCGGCTCCCGGTCGGCCCCGGAGACGGTGTCGACGCCGCGCGCCGGAGCGTCTTGGCACTCGTCGAGCTGCGCATACCCTTCTCGCTCGGTCGCGACGAGCTCGAGGACGCTGAGCGGGGTGCCGAGGACCTCGACCTCGGCCCGGTCATCGACGCGAGCCGGTCTGCCGCGCTGGCGGAGGATCACGCGATCTTCAATGGCTACTCCAGCGGTGGCATCACTGGCATCGCGCCGCGCTCTCCCCTCGAGCCGATCACGATCACTGATGACTACAGCGCCTACCCGACGCAAGTGGCCAAGGCCGTCGAGATGTTGCGATCGGCCGACGTCGGTGGACCGTACGCGATCGCCATGGGGACGCGTGCTTACACGGGTGTGATCGAGACGACCGAGCACGGGGGTTATCCGGTCTTCGAGCACCTTCGTCAGATCCTCGGCGGCTCGGTCGTCTGGGCTCCGGCTGTGGATGGTGCCATCGTCCTGAGCGGGCGCGGCGGGGACTACGAGATGACCGTCGGCGAGGACTTCTCGATCGGCTACCGGTCGGCGACCGATGAGTCGGTGGCCTTCTATCTGGAGGAGAGCCTCGCTTTCCGCATCAACACGCCAGACGCTGCCGTCGTCCTGATGTACGAGTAGTGCCAACTGGCGCCGTGCTCCGATCACACCAGCGGTGCACAGCGGCCGGCGCCGTTCAGCTCCACCAAACCGGCGCACAGGCGGCGGCGGCGTTGACCAGGTCCCATTTCGTCACCGAGTTGTCGCTGAGCCATGCCTCAATGGCCCCGGCGAATCCGTGCGCGACGAACTGGGCGACAACGTTGTGGTTGGCATCAGGCAGGTCCGGGTGGGTACACCGGGCGACGAACGCCACGGCGTAGTCGGTGAAGTGGCGCACCAGGGCCTCGTACACCCCTCGGTCGGCCGGGTCGTGCACGGACTGCCGGTAGACGGCCTCGAAGCGTTCGATGTGATCGGCAACGTCGACGATCGAAAGGCGCAGCATCTCCGCAGCCGAGTAGCCGCCGCCTGCACGACGTTCCTCCTCATGGAGGTGGGCGTGCTCAAGGTCGGCGAGAAGTACCTGGATGAGCAGCTCCAAAGGGCTGGCGTAATGGTTATAGAAGGTTGCCCTGGTCACCTTGGCGCGTTCCGCCAGGTCGGCAACCGTGATCTGTGAGATGGGCTGCTCCGAGGCGAGCTCCACAATCGCCGCTCCACAAGCTTGGGCTGTCCGCACGATGCGGGGATCGGTGTGGTCAGCCACCGGATGATGCCGCCCCTCGTCCGCGAGGCAGAGCCCGGCGCCTGGGCTGCTTCGGCCATGTCGACCTCAGGTTCGGCGCCGCTTGCACTCGGGCACGGTACCTGCTTCTATACATCTGTCAATCTTATACACGTGTCAAAGAAAGGACCGGTCATGGCATCGCATTCGACGCTCTCACCGCAGGAGGCCGCCGACAGATTGGCCATTCGCGAGTTGTTCGACGCGTATGCCCACTGCGCCGACACCCGTGACGCGGAGGGACAAAAGGCACTCTTCACGACCGACACCCGCTTCGAGGTGTACATGGACGGCCCAGGCAGCGAGCCGAGCTCCGTGCTCGAGGGTCGAGAGGCGCTGTCGCCAGTCTTCGATGACCTGAACCGCTACGAAGCGACGATGCACTTTAACGGCCAAAGTACCGTCATCCTTGACGGGAACCGGGCGACCGGAGACAGCTACACCATTGCGCACCACGTCTATACCGAAGACGGCACCCGCATGATGATGGTCGCATGGCTGCGCTACCTCGACACCTTCACCAAGATCGACCAGACTTGGCACATCGCGGAGCGCAAGATCGTCCTCGAATGGAGCGAGACGCGACCCTTGGGTCCTCCTACAGCGAACTGACCTTGACCGGCCAGGCTCGATCTGAGCGGACAACGTAGCCGACATGCCAACTGCTCCACGACGCTCACGGTCGGTTGACGCGTTGCTTGGGCAATCGCGAGTGCTGGCGATTCTCGCGCTGGTAGTGCTGGTCGCCGGCGTCATATCAGACGTGTTCGCTGGCAGTTTCTGGGTACGTCATGCCTTGCTCGCCAGCCTGGTCGCGAGTGTGATCGTGGTGATGTTGTCTGTCGCCGTCATCAACGAGATCCTGGAACGGAGGAGACGTCGGCGATGGAGCATCCTCGCCCAATATGTCATGTTCGAGCTGATTCGGAACGCGCGGATGATCTGGTCTGGCGTCTTGGAGCTCGCCGGGCTGCTTGCGACGGAAGGAAGTCCCAGAGACTCCGTCGAAGCGAACCGACGGGTTGTGCGGGACACCACTCGTCTTACCGCGGCTGTTCGCGAGATTCTCAACGACGACGATCGCTATGGCACCTTGCGCTCCGAGATCGCCTTTCTCGCCGATCACGCCGACGAAGTACTGGGCCGATGGGCGGCAGTGATGCTTGCCTCCGAGGTCTATGCCGAGGTCATTGATCGGCACGTGGAACTAGGGGGCGACGTAGCCTGGATCGCCGGGCTCTTCGACTCCACCCATCCGCCGGCCGACGCCCGCCGAGAGAAGAGGGCTCGCAGCAGCCCGGCCGTAGAGATCGAGAGCGAGCTCGGTGGCGAATGGCTCGCCGACCGACTCGTCGTCGTCACTCAACTGGCGGAAGAACTCGATCGTGCCACCTTGGAACTCGCTCTGCGAATCGTGCCGGTCCAATGGTGGGAGGAGCGACTCGGCACGACTGTTCCGATGGACTCGCGTGGGCTGGCCCACCCGGACCACTGACTGGCAGTCGTCTGGTCCGAGACACCGCGACAGAGTCCCGTATTGACTGACTGACTCGTTCAGTCTATGGTTTCTCCATGCCCCGCAAATCGACCGGTGATCGTTTGTGGGAGATAGCGACAGCTGCCACCGAGGAATTTGGGCGGCTGGGCTACCGCGGGACCAAGACGGCCGATGTCGCGTCCAAGGCGGGCATATCGACCGGTTCCCTCTTCACCTATGTCGAATCCAAAGAGGCGCTCTTCCATCTGGTCTTCCTTCACTGGTTCGAGATGCCGTCGGAGCGCATTCCGGCCCTGCCCGTGGCCACGCCGAGCCCAGGAGAGACCCTCGCGGTGATTGAAGCGGGACTCCGCGAGGTCCAGATGCCTCGCATTCGGGCGGCACTCGACGAGGAGAAGCCGGCCGATGTCGCTGAGGAACTGCGTGAGATCGTCGAGGAGCGCTACGCCCTGCTTGACCATTACTGGCCGTTGATTGCCGTGATCGAGCGTTGTGCCGTGGAGATGCCGGAGCTGGAGGCCGCTTGGTTCAACTTGGTCCGCGCCGGATCCTTCGAGGAGCTAGGCAGCTACCTGGAACGCCGGATGGCGCAGGACCTGCTGCGGCCCATGCCAGACGCTGAGGTCGCGGCCAGAGTGGTGACCGAATCGTTGTCGTGGTTCGCCTGGCACCGACGTGACGGGCGAGATTCCACTCTCTATGACGACGACGCGGTCAGACGGACCGTCGTCGAGTTCATCTGCGCAGCCCTGATTCCGGAGTCCAGACGATGACAGGCGCGTCGTTGCTCGGGCCAACACGTCTGATGGCATGGGGGCGCGACCTTCAGAAAGAACCAAGAGCGAGGAACGATGGCACTGATCACGGCAACTTCAAAGGAAGGCATCACCGGTCACACGCAGCGGATACACACCACATGAAGCACGACGCACAGCCACACCAACGCATCGATCTGCTCAGGTACCCTTGGACCGTTGCGGCGCCTCCCGCCAATTCTGTACGGCGTTCAATCCGAGCGGCGACCGGTCAGCGTCACCGGACTCCGGCCCCGAGCCATACAGCGCCGTGACCGCGGCAGCGACCATAAGGCTCTCACGCCAGGGCGGGGGGTCGGGCGACTCTCACAGCGGTCGAGCGTGGCAGGTGGTGATCGACGGGAGCGTCGTTAGCACTATCGGCAACAACGAGTCAGTCGATCTACCGGTTGAACCGGGACATCACGCCGTCCAGGTGATGTCGAGGCGTTTCCTCCGTAGCCCGAAGGAGTCTCTCGACGTGGCGCAGGGGCAGGTCATGGGGCTCACGTGCGGGCGGCGACCCCATCACCCCTTCGTCGTCCAGCGATCGATCTTCTTGTTGGTGGGCAGCATTTTCAAGCACGACGTCTGGATCAGTCTCACACCCGACGACAACGTCCAGACTGACCTTGAAGCTGGCGGCAACGGACACGGTCCGCGAACAGAGGCTGCGGCCGGGGGAAGCCCACCCGCCAGCCCCAGAGCGATCACCAGCGTCATGGAGATCACCAGTGCGCCGACCCTCGACGGCACGAAAGGGCCGGCCGCCCTCGCCGTGCATCAGCTGACCAAGCGCTTCGGCCAGCGGACTGCTTTTTCCGACGTGTCTTTCGAAGTCGCCTATGGGGAGGTGTTCGGCTTCCTCGGCCCCAATGGCGCCGGCAAGACCACCACCGTCCGCACGCTCGGCACGCTGATCGCGCCGACCTCGGGCTCGGCCACAGTCGCCGGGATCCCACTCAGCCCCGAGAACGAAGTGGACATCCGCCAGCGCATTGCCATCATGCCCGAGGCGCCTGGTCTCTATCTGCGCCTGACCGTGACCGAGAACCTGGAGTACTTTGCCGGTCTCTACGGCCTGCACAACCCCGGGCCGCGGATTGAAAAGGCCCTCGAGGCGGTCAACCTCACCAACCGAGCCGGAGATCTGTGCGGCGGCCTCTCCAAGGGGCTCCGCCAGCGCGTCGGTCTGGCTCGAACACTGTTGAGTGATCCGGCCGTCATGTTCCTTGACGAACCGACGTCGGGTCTCGACCCCGTGGCCGCACGTGAGGTACACGACCTGATCATCGGGCTCCGCCAGCAGGGAGTGACGATCTTCCTCACTACCCACCGCCTCGACGAGGCCGAGAAGCTCTGCGACCGGGTGGCCATCATGAACAGCACGCTTCGTACCGTTGGCACGCCGGCGGGGCTGCGCGAACAGCTCTTCACGAGATCGCTCGTCGTCACCACGGTCGAGCCGCTCAAGGATCCCGAGCAGCTCTTCACCACCATCAAGGGTGTCGAGAGCTGTCTCGCCGAAGGCCCCGCTACCTATGTGCTCTCGGTGTCCGAGCCGAGGGCGGCCGCACCAGAAGTGGTTCGGGGCCTCGTCAAGGCCGGGGCAGATGTCCTCACCATCGGTGAGACGCAGCACTCGCTCGAGGACGTGTACCTCGAGCTGATTGCCGAAGACGTCGAGGCCCACAACCAATGATGGGTCTCGACGCCACTCGTGTCCGCGCCGTCGTCCTTAAGGAGTTGCGGGATTACCGGCGCAAACGGGCCATCGTCGCGACCATGTGCATCCTGCCTCTACTCTTCCTCGTTCAGCCCGTGGTCACCATCTTTTTGGTGACGCCGACCACATCGGGTGCGACATTGCAGAAGAGTCTCATCCTTCCCATCCTCTATCTACTCTTGATTCCGACCATCATGCCGAGCACTCTCGCCGCGTACACCGTGGCCGGCGAGCGCGAGCAGGGAACACTCGAACCGCTCCTCACGACGCCTCTCCGTCAGCAGGAGTTCCTCTTGGGCAAAGCCACGTCGGTCATGATCCCCACGATGGCCCTCTCCTACGCGGTGTTCACCCTGTTCCTCGCCGCCGTCCGGCTGTTCGCCAACTCCGCCGTCGCCTCGGCCGTCTTCGATGACAGTGCCATAATTCTCGCTCTGTTCCTCCTCGCTCCCCTTATGGCCGGCTGGGGCATTGTGGTTGGCATGGCCGTATCGGTGAGGGCGACCGAAGTGCGCGTCGCCCAACAGCTGGGCGTGCTGGCCAGCTTTCCCCCTGTGGGCCTGATCGTTCTACTGGCGGCTGGTGTGGTTCGCCCGACGTTCTCCGTGGCGCTCGAGTTTGCGGTCGGGTTGCTGGTGATCGACGCCCTTCTGTTGCGATTCGTCTCCGGAATGTTCGATCGGGAGCGCCTGGTGACGGGAGCCAAAGCCTCCAGGGACAGCACGTAGTTGGGTGGGCTCGTTCCAGCGGGGTAACGAGTCCGGCACGCAACGTCGACTCAAGCCTCAAGTGAGGCGGTCCGGCCAGCCAACGGGGTGAGTGGACTGTCCATATCGGGTCGGTGACTATTCGCCGCCCCCCGCAGAGCTGCGCAGGTCCACGTTGAGCCGTGCGGCCTGTCGCGTGAGGTGGTCGCGTTCGGGGAGGTTGGGCGCTGATCGGGCGGCTTCGGCGTAGAGCCGTGCTGCGGTGACCGGGTCACCATCACGCTCGTGCAGGTACGCCGCGACGGCGGCGTGGCGGGGCAGGGCGGGGTCGAGCCCGGCCAGGGCGGCCAGGCCGGCCCGCGGGCCGTCGGCTTCGCCGACCGCGACGGCCCGGTTGAGGCGGGCCACCGGGCTGTCGGTGAGGCGCACCAGTTCGTCGTACCACTCGACGATCTGCACCCAGTCGGTCTCCTTGGCCGTCCGGGCGTCGGCGTGGAGCGCGGCGATGGCGGCCTGGGCCTGGAACTCGCCCAGGCGGTCGCGGGTGAGGCCTGCCTGGAGCACGTCGACGCCCTCGGCGATCAGGCTGGTGTTCCACAGGCTGCGGTCCTGCTCGGTCAGAGGCACGAGCCGGCCGTCCGGACCGGTCCGTGCCGGGCGCCGCGCGTGGTGGAGCAGCATGAGCGCGAGCAGGCCCGCGACCTCCTCATGGTTGGTCTTGGCCGCCAGCTGGCGTGTGAGCCGGATCGCCTCGCCGGCGAGGTCGACGTCGCCGGAGTAGCCCTCGTTGAAGACCAGGTAGAGCACCCGCAGCACCGTGGCGACGTCACCGGGCTGGTTGAACCGGACGCCCGAGACGGTCCGCTTGGCCCTGCTGATCCGTTGGGCCATGGTCGCCTCGGGCACGAGGTAGGCCTGCGCGATCTGACGCGTGGTCAGGCCGCCGACCGCGCGCAGCGTGAGCGCGACGGCCGAAGCCGGTGTCAGGAACGGGTGCGCGCACAGGAAGTACAGCTGGAGCGTGTCGTCCACCACCTCGCCCGGGCCGGGCATGGGCTCGCTTTCGACGCGTACCTCGCGGTGCCGTCTGGAGGTTTCGGCGCGTGCGGCGTCGAGGAACTTCCGCCAGGCCACGGTGACCAGCCAGCCCTTGGGGTCCCGCGGCGGGTCGTCCGGCCACACGCGCACCGCCTCGACCAGGGCTTCCTGCACGGCATCCTCGGCCGCCGCGAAGTCGGCTCCGCGACGGACGAGGACGCCAATCACGGTGGGGGTGAGGGTCCGCAGCAGGGCCTGGTCCACCGCCGTCACTCCGTGATGGTCAGGGGCGCGCCCAGGAACGGGCGCAGCTCGAGCCACTCGTGGATCGGCTTCCCACCCGCACCCGGAGCCGCGGACAACTCGCCGGCCAGCTCGAGCGCCCGCTCGTAGGTCTCGACGTCGATCACCATCCATCCGGCGATCAGGTCCTTGGTCTCTGCGAAAGGGCCGTCGGTGACCGGCGGCCGCCCCTCGCCATCGCAGCGGACGAACGTGCCCTCCGGGGAGAGCGCCTGACTGTCGACGAACTCGCCGGTGCCCTCGAGCCGAGCGGCGAAGTCCTGCATGTACTGCATGTGGGCCGAAAACTCCTCCGGCGTCCACTGGTCCATCGGCACGTCATTGACCGATGCCGGCGCGCCCCGGTAGTGCTTGAGCAGCAGGTACTTGGCCATCATGCTTCTCCTTTGTGCGGAACGGCCCATTGTGGCCGAGTTCACTCCGGGGACGAAGCCGAGCGCGGGATCTCGACATCCCACCACGACATTTCCGGGCGGAAATCAAAGACCCCGCGCACTCCGGGGCGCCCCAGATGGCCACAGGCAGCGATCCGGCAATCAGCGCCGACAATCAGCGCCGGCCATCGTCGCGAGCTGGTGATCAAACCTTGGCGACGGGGTCAAGGATGACGACGGGAATCTGGCGAGAGGTTCGACGCACGGCGGAGGCGACAGACGGGGACTCCGCCACCAATCGGTCGGTCATTTTGCGGCGCTCCTCGGGATCTGCCACCGGAGCCTGAACCGACCACGTCTCCGCCCCGATTTCCACGGTAGTCGTGAGGTGGGCCACCAGGTTGTAGTACCAGTCCGGATGTCGTGGTGCGCCTCGATTCGACGCGAGGACCACGACGGCGTTGTCGCTGACCGACCAAAACGCGAGCGGCGTGACGCGTTCAGATCCTGACTTGGCGCCGAAATGATGCAACAACAGCAAACACAGATCTTGGAGCCCGCTGACGACTCCACCACGGCCACGGAACTCCGAAATGACCTCCTCGTCGAAAGTGTCAGCCACGGACGCTCTTCGTCTCAATCGTCTGTCACGGAGTGAGTCCTCAACACGATTTCTACTTCCGTGGCCGATCAACCCGACAGCGCGCGCAGCCCCAGATGAGCGAGGTGCTCAGCGAAGAGTTCAGGGGAATCAAACATCCAATCATGGGTCACAGTCGGGCCCGAAGCCACGGTGAAACTCGCGTGCAGTTGACGTGCGAACTCTCGACCGTCCGAGCGTGCAAGCAGAGTGTCGTGGTTCGCCCAGAGCACGTGACAAGGGATCTCCGCCGCGCTGACCTGAACGATGTCAGGTTCGCGGTCGCTGGCAAAACCCCACAAGGCCGCCTGGGTCAGCTGTATCGGGTGGGTGATCACTGACTGGATGAAGGCAGATGCCGCTGGCGGAGTGGCCATTTCCAGTATGCCCAACGGGTTGTGGAGAGCCTCCTCGGCCAGCCCGAAGCGTTCTCTAACGCCCAAGGTGTCCCCGAACACGCATTCAATGGTCCGATGCGGCCACGACGCCGCGAAACCCAATTCGAGCCCTCCGCCAAAGGAGTGACCGAGCAGGCTGACCTGTTCCAGACCGAGAGAGTCCAAGGTCGCTTCGAGACCGGCCAACGCACGACCGAACGTCCACCTCCCTGGCAAATCGAAGATAGCGGGGATGATGACCTGTGCTCGATCGGCCAGGAGTCGAGCGAGTGGAAAATAGGTGCGGGGCTGCATCCCAAACCCGTGCAGCAACACGAGGGGATGGCCCCGACCGACCGATTTGAAGCGGAGGGAGGACAGAGACCTGTGGCCACTCATGGGTGTGGCTGAATCGGCCTGGTGGGCGGCGCGACGTGCCTCAGGAGCGCGACGCCTCTACGCCCGACGACCGAGGAAGTAGAGGAACTCTGTCTGGAGATCTGCTCCCGCAGGTGATTCCAGCTTGGGCCCGAAGACGTTCGGTTGTCGGATCACGGCGTCCATCGGCTTGAGCACCTCGTAGGCGTGCCGGACGGAGTCCTCGTCGAGGCGCTCGTCCGCACCCACGGTGCGCGCCAGGTCCCAGGTGTGGACCAGCACGTCCATGGTCACGAACTGGCCGATGATCTCACCCGCGGGCGTCTTGCCGGTCGGCCCGTCGATCTCTTTGGCCCGCGCCTCCGGGTCTGCGGTGATTTCGTCGATCGCCCGGCGAGCTTCCTCCCAGGCCTTCTTCGGGTCGTCGTCGGCGCCCATGGGCGTCGACTCCCCACCCCTGACGGCGGCGATCACGCCCCGATGACCGGCGACCACGTGGGCCACCACGTCCCGGGCCCTCCATTGCTCGCAGGGGGACTGGGCGTCCCACTGGTCAGAGGTCACGGCCCTGACGGCGGCGTCGAAGCCGCCCGAGACCTGCCGATAGCTGTCTTGGACTTCGGTCATGCTCCGATCGTAGGGGCAGACCGCCCGGCGAGGTGCGCCAGCCACGCGGTACGACCGGCCTCGGTCGGCGCTCAACGTCCCTGCTCGACGGTCGGCGTGCCCGGCTGCAGCCGGAGTTCTGGCTCCACGGGTCCCGCCCGCTTGCCACTGCGCAGTGCCAGTTGATTTTCCTCCGCTCACAGCGAATTGTCGATTTCGGCCGGCGCCGTTCGTGTAGAGGGTGCGAGGCGGACAATCTGTGTGGCTCGCAACCCAGCTTGGTGGCACGACAGCGTCGCCGCCGCGAGTCGAAGGAGGCCGGAAGTGGGTCGAATCATTGTGATGAACCATGTGACCCTGGACGGGGTGATGCAAGGGCCGGGTCGCCCAGACGAAGACACCCGAGGCGGGTTCACGCTCGGCGGCTGGGGACAGGTGTCCACCATGCCTGACGATGCCGTTGGCAAGGCGATGGGGGAGAGGATGGCGGCCGGGGGTGGCCTGGCCGGATGGCTGTTCGGACGGCGGACCTACGAGGACCTGCTGAGCTACTGGAACCAACAGCCCGACAGCCCGTTCGGACCCATGCTCGACCAACGCACCCAAGTACGTGGCGTCAACCACTCTCGCCGAACCGCTGCCGTGGCCCAACTCGACGCTGTTGCACGGCAATGTCGTTGAAGCTGTGGGCGAGCTCAAGGCGGAATCCGCCGGGGCGCTGGCGATCATGGGCAGCGGCGAGCTGATCGGCTCGCTGATGGCTGCCGACCTGATCGACGAGTACCTGCTGATGATCCACCCGCTGGTGCTCGGCAGCGGACGGCGGCTGTTCCCGGAGAAGGTGCACGTACCGCTACGGCTCACCGACAGCCTGACCACGCCCACCGGTGTGGTGATCGCCACCTACGAGCCGGCGAGGGACTAAACGTGAACGAGCCTCATCGGCCAGGCTGCGGGACCGTTCCGCGCCGCGGCCCTGGCCGTGGAGCGCTCCCAAGGCAGAGAGGAGTCCACGATGAAGCAATACCTGCTCAGCGTCTACCAACCAGACGGCGATCCGCCCCCAGCTGACGTGCTGGCGGAGATCAACCGCGATCTACAAACGCTGGGCGAGGAGCTCCGCATCAGCCGGCGCGTGGGTGTTCTCCGGCGGCCTCCACGCGGCGAGCACCGCGACGGTGATCCATCCTCGCCGCGAGGGGATGCCGATGACCGACGGCCCGTATGTGGAGGGCAAGGAGCACATCGGCGGCTTGAACATCATCAAAGCGGCCAACCTCGATGAGGCACTCGAGTGGGGGCGCAAGCTGGCCCGGGCGACGACGCTGCCGATCGAGGTGCGCCCGTTCCAGGGTGAGCTGGAAGACTGACGGCCTCGTGCCGGCAGTTTCCAACTCGGAGATCGAGCGTGTGTTCCGCCAGCAGTACGGGCGCGCCGTGGCCGTCCTGGTCCGGGTGTTCGGCGACATCGACGTGGCCGAAGAAGCGGTCCAGGACGCCTTCACCACGGCGGTGGCGAGCTGGCCCGACAGCGGAGTGCCGCCGGCTCCGGCGGGTTGGATCATCACCACCGCACGCAATCGGGCGGTCGACCGTTTGCGCCGCGAGTCGTCTCGTGGCGATCGCCAGGCCCAGGCGATGCTCTTGCAGGCTCGCGACGAGACGCCCGAGGAGATACCGGTGCGGGACGATCGCCTGCGCCTGATCTTCACCTGCTGCCACCCCTCGCTCGACCGAGCGGCGCAGGTGGCGCTCACGCTGCGGTTGCTCGGAGGGCTGAGCACGCCCGAGATCGCACGGGCGTTCTTGGTCTCGGAGTCGACGATGGCCCAGCGACTGGTGCGCGCGAAGGGAAAGATCCGCGACGCCCGTATCCCCTACCGGGTCCCCAAGGAGGCCGACCTGCCGGAGCGTCTGGTGTCGGTACTCGCCGTCGTCTATCTGATCTTCAACGAGGGTTATGCCGCCAGCTCGGGTGAACGGTTGATCCGCGAGGAGCTGACGACGGAGGCGGTCCGGCTCGGCCGACTGCTGGTCGAGCTGATGCCCGATGAGCCCGAAGCGGCGGGACTGCTGGCGTTGATCCTGCTCGAACAGGCACGCAGCAACGCGCGCAGCACCCCGGAGGGCAGGCTCGTACCCCTGCCCGAGCAGGATCGCCGCCGCTGGGACCCTGCCCTGGTCCAGGAGGGGCAAGACCTCGTCCGCCGATGCCTCCGGCGAAACCAGCCCGGTCCCTACCAGATCCAAGCCGCCATCAACGCCGTCCACAGCGACGCGCCGACCGCCGCGCAGACCGACTGGATCCAGATCCTCGCGCTCTACGACCAGCTCCTGGCGCTCACCCCCACCCCGATCGTCTCTCTCAATCGCGCCGTCGCGGTCGCCGAGATCGACGGCCCACAGGTGGCCCTCCACCTGATCGACGAGCTACCGCTCGAGCACTACTACCTCTTCCACGCCATCCGGGCCAACCTCCTGCAACGCCTTGGCCGCGCAGATCAAGCCGAAGCCGCCTACCGCGCCGCCATCGCACGCACCGACAACGCCGCCGAGATCGCATTCATGAGAGACCACATCTCAGCCATCAGAGCCGCCGGAGCATGAGAAACGGCACGCAGCAACGCCACCCTTCGATGAAGGCCGTTGCCTGACAAGGAGCAACAGCTGCGGGGATCCGTGCAGCCCCGTGCAGCCCATAAGAAATCGAACCGGGCGACGCTCAGCCCCACGAGCACCGTCACGGCGATGGTTGGGCAGGCCAGAGGTCCTTTGCGCTCTATCTTGGCCTGGATGTAGGATTCCACTAAGTACTTAGTTGAAGTCCTCAATAGTGGAAGCAGGGTCATGATCGAGTTCCAGCTCGACACCGCATCGGGTGTCGCCACGTACCTCCAGCTCGTCCAGCAGGTCCACCAGGCCCTGCAGCTCGGCATCCTCGAGCCGGGGGACCAGCTGCCCACCGCCCAACAGGTCGTCGCCAAGCTCGCCATCAACCCGAACACGGTGTTGAAGGCGTATCGGGACCTCGAACGTGAGGGCTTGGTACGCCCGCGGCCGGGCCAGGGGACGTTCGTGGTGGGGACGCTGCCGCGCAGCGACCCGGCGGCTCAAGCCCGCTTTCTCGCGTCGATGACCGCCTGGCTGCAAGAAGCACGAAGTGCGGGCCTCGGTCCGGATGACATTGAGGCGATCTACCGCACTGCCGTGCGCAACCTCTTTGCCGAGGGTGTGGCGTGAGCGCCGTCGTGGAGACGAACGGTCTGGGCAAGCGGTTCGGTTCGAACTGGGCGCTCCGCGACTGCACGCTCACCATCCCCGACGGCAAGGTCGTTGGTCTGGTGGGCCCGAACGGGGCCGGCAAGACGACCCTGTTGAACCTGGCCGTTGGGCTTCTTGCGCCGACCTCCGGGTCGATCTCGGTGCTGGGCGGACGCCCCGGCGACGGTCCCGCTCAGCTGGAGAGGGTGGGCTTCGTCGCCCAGGACACCCCGACCTACGCCGCGCTCTCGGTACGCGACCACCTCCGCATGGGGTCGTACCTCAACGCCCACTGGGACCAGCAGCTAGCCGAAGCCAGGATCAGCCAGCTGGGGCTGGACCAGAGGCAGAAGGCCGGCTCACTCTCGGGAGGCCAAAGGGCGCAGCTGGCGCTGACCATGGCCATCGCCAAACGGCCGAACCTCCTCCTCCTTGACGAGCCCGTGTCCAGTTTGGACCCGCTGGCCCGGCGCGAGTTCCTCCAAGGGCTCATGGAGATCGTCGCCGCGCACGAAGTCAGCGTCGTGCTGTCCTCACATCTCATCGCCGATCTCGAACGGGTCTGTGACTACCTCGTGCTCCTCGTCGCCTCGCATGTGCGGCTCGCCGGCGAGGTCACCGAACTGCTGGCAACGCACCACCGCCTGTCCGGTCCCCGCCGGCACCCGCGCTCCCTTCCCTCCGACCAAGAGGTCATCGAAGAGAGTCACACCGACAAGCAGAGCATGTTCCTGGTCCGAACGAGCCGGCCGATTCTCGAACCGGCGTGGATCGTCAAGCCAGTGACGCTGGACGACCTGGTGCTGGCCTACATGGTCCAGGCACGTGACCCCGGTCTCGCTCCTCGGTCCCGATTGGGCGTGGTGTCGTGACTCGATTCGCCTGGCTCCAGTTCCGGCTGCAAGTCGCCGTCGCCAGCGGCGCGCTGGTGATCATTGCCGTTGTCGTGGTGCTGACGGAGCCGAATTTGGTCCATCTCTACGACACGACCGTCGCCAATTGCGCTACGCAGCACAACTGCTCGACGGCCACAACGGCGTTCACCAACACCGACGGCCCGATGCAGGTCTTCGTGGACTTCCTCGTCCTCGTCGTCCCGCTGCTCATCGGCATGTTCTGGGGTGCGCCCCTCGTGTCCCGAGAGTTCGAATCAGGGCACGTTCCGGTTGGCCTGGACCCAAGGTGTGACCCGGACTCGTTGGCTGGCGGTCAAGCTGGCTCTCGGCGCGGTCGTGAGCATGGCAGTCGCCGGTCTCCTGGGCCTCATGGCGACCTGGTGGTCGAGTCGGCTCGATCAGGTGAATGCGGCCCCCTTCGACACCCTGCGCTTTGGCGCTCGTGACGTCGTCCCTATCGGGTACACCGTCTTCGCCTTTGTCTTGGGGGCTACCGCCGGACTGGTCTTCCGACGGGTGCTGCCTGCCATGCTGACCACGCTGGTCGGATTCGTGATCGTTCGCGAAATCGTCTCATCCTGGGTGCGCCCTCACCTCTTCGCACCCGCTCACATCGCCCTGCCCATCACCTCCTCCACCCCGGTGAGCATTGATCAGACTGGGCCTGGCATTGTCAGCGCTTTCGAGAGCATTCGAGGGGTCAGCCTGCCGAACGATTGGGTCTATTCGGTCAAAATCGCCGATCAAGGCGGGCATGCCCCCACGACGTTATTCCTCCGCCGAGCGTGTCCACTCGGCAATTACGGTCCTCTGCATCCTGCGGGCTGCACCGCCAGGCTCGCTGCAACGTTCCACCAAGTGGTGACGTATCAGCCGGGCGACCGGTACTGGCCAATGCAGTGGTACGAGATGGCAATATTTCTCGGCCTGACCATCATCCTCGGGGCGTTCTGCTTCTGGTGGATACGTCGGCCGGTCGTGTGAAAACGGACGGGGTCAACCCAGCAGACGTCGGGACTATTGGTGCGGCCACGGTGATGTTCTCAGCGAACGCCGGGGCTCCTGACTCGCGAGACCGGGTCATCTCCGACCAGACGATCAACGCCAAGGACCAGGCGATCGGGCCGCTCGGGAGCATCGGCCCGACTGGAATCGGCACCGTCAGCGTCGCTTCGCGGCACGGCCGGAGCCCGAGGATCGACGGATGACGGCGATCGCCGTGGCCACGATGAAGGCCGCCAGCACGACGAAGAAGGAGCCCGACACCGGTGTGAGCCAACCTCGCCCCACGTAGGTCAGGTCGGGACCGTGGTGCACCCACCAGATGGGGGCGGCCCAGAAGACGACGGCCACCCCTAACGCCCACCACTCGCCGTGTGTCGGCCGATCAGCCCCCAACGCCAGCCACGCGATCAACAAGATCACCCAGACGAAGTGATGGGACCACGACACCGGGGATGCCAATGACTCGGCCGCTTCGATCGCCAGCAGCCCGAGCAGCGGCGACGACCGGCGGTAGGCGGCCGCAGCCACCGCCAGGCCGATCCCCCCCACCACCACGACGAGGGTGAAGGTCGACGTGGTGGTCAGCTGGTGCCCCACCGCCCGTTCGACAACGCCGACGATTCCTTGGTTGCCGATCCAGGCCACGTTTCCGGTCTTGGCCGGGTACCAGAGTTCATGAGACCAGTACTTCCATGTCGCGTGGGGCGAAACGGCCGCCGCCACCGCCGCGGCGGCGACGAAGACACCGGTGGCCCGTAAGCCCGCTCTGGTCTGACGGGTGAGGAACAGGTAGGGGATCAGGATGACCGGGGTGATCTTGATGGCGGCCGCCAGGCCGACCAACACGCCTCGTGGCAACCGCAGGTCGAGAGTCATGTCGGCGATGACCAGGAGCGCGACCAGGAGATTGACCTGGCCGAGCAGCACCGTCTCCCGGATGGGGTCGAGGAACCCGGCCGGGAGGACGAGTACCAGGGCCCACCACACCACCACCCGACGTTCCATCGTCGGGCGCACTGCCCGCAGGCTGACGGCCAGCAGTCCGAAAAGCAGGCCGACGTTGACCCACGAGAAGGCCACCTGGTCCACCCGCTCAGGGAGATGGGCCAGCGGCACGAACAACATGGCGGCCAACGGCGGATAGGTGAAGCCGAGGCCGGTGGGCCGGTACAGGACCTGGTACAGGTTGGCCCCGAAGGCGTGGGTGCCGCCCATCAGGTAGGTGCCGAGGTCGACCTGGCGCCGGACCATGGCCAAAATGAAGGTGACGACCAGGGGGATCCCCGCACAGATGACCGGCAGCCGCCAACTGCGCGTGCGGCTGATTGCGCTCATGCGATCTGCCAGGGTGTCTGAGGTCATTGGCGCGCAGTGCAGTGCTGGTTGGTGTGATCCGGTGGTAACGATGGGGCGCAATCGACGGTCCGTTGGCCTGAGCCTATTCGGCTCGGACGCTTTCGGGTCGCGTGGTCCGTTCGAGCAGCGGCAGGGTGGGTGCGACGATCACGAGAGACGCGGCCAGGCCGCCGAGCACGATCCCCGGAAGTCAAACCCCGGCATGCGCAGCAAAGACCAAGCTGCGACGTAGGCAAATGTCGGCGGCGACGAGCCCGATAACCGCAGCGCCAAATGCCATCACCACGGAAGAGAAGGATCGGCCGGCCTGAAGTCTTCCTCTCCTACAGCGAATCAGGCATGGTGGATGGAACGTGCATGTCAGATTTGGCTCCGTGCCTGGCCCGGGCCGATGGCGTTGGTGTGGTAGGTGAGGTACCAGCCAGCCGTACTCGAAGATCAGAGCGGCGGCCAACACTCCGAGGAGGACGAGCTGCTCGTAGCCGGCGATACGCTATGGCCGAGAACAGATTCCGTGAAGGCAAACACGCTCAGCGCGAGCCAGCCGGCGCCGGTGACGAGGCAGTGGGCGTGCCGGCATCGCCAGAAGTTGAGTGAGCACCAGGTTCCCCCGACGAGCGCTGCGAGCCCGTCCAGGGCCAACGTGGCCCGGATGGGGGGGTGTTCTCCGAGATTGAGTAGTCCGACGACGACCGCGACCATCACGAAGGCGGGAGCGTTGCCGACGAGGAGGCGATCGAGGCGCTCCTTGAGACCCGTGTCGGCGGGCAGCGGCACCGGGGGCCAGCCGGACAGCGCCAGCGGACCGCATGAGGTACCGGGTGCCGTCTCGACGCGGGTCTCATCGTGACGGCGGTCGGTGGCGGTCAGCTCCATGTCACCCTCCGACCGGGGCTCTCCGGCTCGTCTCACGCGCCCTTTCCATCTTGCTCAACGCGGCGAGAATTTCTTTTTCGGAGGGTGAGTCGAGTCGACACGCGGGCCCTACCGTGACGGGTCGTCCCGTGACATCTGTGCCGTTGATGAGCAGCGTCGGCGATGGGTAGGGACCCTCGATCTCCTCGATGGTGGCGCTCAGTCCCGATCGGGAGAGACAGCGGTCGACGAGGTCTCGCAAGGCTCCGACGAGTGGGCAGTCGGGAACGCGGAGTATCTGGACGTTGAGGTTGCTACCGGGATCGCTCGGTATCAGGCCATGAGGACGGGGATCACTCATGGTTGTCCCTCCCGTTCTCGTTGCGCCCTTGGAGGACGTCGAGCAGCGGGCACTCGCGCTTGTTTGGGGACCGCTCGCAGGTCGAGACGAGTCGGTGCAGCGAGGCGCTCATGGCGGTGAGGCGGGCGATCCTCTGTTCCAGTTGGGCCAGTTTCTCGGTGGCCAGGCGCTTGGCGGCGTCGCAATTCTCGGGTCCGCCGCCGGCGAGCTCGAGCAGAGAGTCGATCTCCTCCAAGGAGAAGCCCAGGTGCTGGGCGCTCCTCACGAACCTCACGGTCCGCACCGCCTCGGTCCCGTAGGAGCGATAACCCGACTCGGAGCGTTCAGGCTCAGGAAGCAGACCCCGGCGCTCGTAGTAGCGGAGGGTTTCGACGGTTACTCCGGCTTCGGTGGCGAGCTGTGAGCTGCGCATAGCCACACGGTAAACCCTGTACCTGGGTACGGAGTCAAGCCCCTCTGCTGAGCTCGAGCTCCCGTCACCGCGTCGGACAAGCGCTCTGCTGAACTGGCTCCGCAGGCACTTCTCCGCAGACCGACGGAGGCCACCCGGCTCCGTTGAACGAAATTAGTCTTCGACGCGATGAATTTCAGTAGGGTCCGACGTCTGTAACGCGACAGAGAACACTGGAGGTCCATGTCCGAAGCACTCGAGCGTTTCCACCGCGCATCAACTGACTTCACCACCCTCGTCGAGAACGTTGGGGACGACGCGTGGGAACAGCCATCCCCCTGTGAAGGATGGGTAGCCCGCGACGTTGTGGGCCATCTCGTCGAGTGGGTTCCGGGATTCTTCTTCGAACGGTGGCCAGCCGCGACCAAGCCGATCCCACCTGTGGAATCGAGTCCGCTCGCCGCGTGGCGTGCGCTGGCTGAGGCGGTCGAGACCGCCCTCGCCGACGATGTCGTTGCCCAGGAGGTCGCAGACACGCCAATGGGACCTCTCACCTTCGAAGCTGCCGTCGAGATGATCTGCACCCCAGATGTGATCTTGCACGGCTGGGACTTGGCGCGAGCGACAGGACTCGATGAGACCCTGAATCCTGAGGAGGTCCATCGGTTGCTCGCCAGCATCGGACCGCTCGGTGATGCTCTGGAACAGTCCGGCCAGTACGGGCCACGTATTGCAGCGCCCGACGGAAGTAACGAGCAGATCCGCTTACTCGCTTTAGTCGGTCGGCGCGCCTGAAATTCGGTTGGGGCCCGATGCTCAGATCTTTTGCATCACGAGGTCGGGAGTCTCCATCTGGGGCATGTGCCCGGTGGCCGACAGCACCTCGAAGCGCGCCTGGGTGATGGCCGCGGCGTAGGCCTGGCCGTAGGCGGGCCGGGCAATCTGATCGCTCTCTCCCCACAGCACCAGGGTCGGGATAGCGATGCCGCCGAGGCGACCGAGCAGCGTGGGGTCGGCCATGGCGGGAGAGCCGGCATAGACGGCCAAGGCAGTGCCGTTGGTAGCCATGATTGCCTTCTGCGCATCAGGGATGGTGGCGAGATCGACACGGAAGGGCGTCGGGTCGTGGAACGAGAGTGCCTGGATCTCGGGCACGGAGAGGCCGGAGACGTCGGCAATCGGATGGTCTGCCACTTCAATACCCACCGCATCGAGGAGCACTATGCGGCCGATGCGCGGTGAGCCCAGCAGGGCCATCTCGGCTGCGATCCAGCCCCCGACGGAATTCCCGATGACCGTCACGTCCTCGAGTCCGAGGTCGTCGATCAAGCCGCCGTAGAGGGCGGCGAGCCCGGCCACGCTTTGCAACTCGTCTGGCCGCGGTGTGCCGCCGAAGCCGGGGTGAGTGGGCGTGAGCACCCGGTTGCGATCCTTCTCGGCGAGCAGCTGCGCGAACGCGGCGACTGACTGCGGACCTGCGCCACCGTGCAACACCAGGAAGGGCCGCCCGTCGCCTCGCTCTTCCACGGTCAACTCAACAGGGCCGAGGCCCGCGACGTTGAGGGTCTTGGTCGTCGACACGGCCGTGGTGGTCATGTTCGCTCTCCTGGCTGCCCGTTTTGCGTCAACGCGGCGTCGAGCAGCGCCTGAACGGCGTCGCGGGCCGAAGGTGCGATTCCGGGGTCGTGGTGGTCCATGCGGCCTGCCAGTCCGGCGCCGTCGTAGACGAGGTGGAGTTGGCGTCCGAGGCTGCCCGGATTGGAGGCGTCCGCTTGCTCAGCGAGATCGGTGAACATGGCCCGGACCCAGGCCCTGAACTGGTCGGCGGCTTGCTCGATGAGACCGCGTGAGGGTGCCTCGGTGGAAGCGGCGATGAACGCGCAGCCGTTGAAGTCGGGCTGTTCGTACATCTCGGCTTGGGCGTGGAAGACGGCCATGATTTTTTGGCGCGGATCGTCGACCCCCTCGATCGCCTCGGTGAGCCTGCTGGTCGTGAGGTCGTGTCGTGAGGCCAGATAGGCGGCCACCAGCCCTTCCTTGCTGCCGAAGAGGTTGTAGAGCGAGGCTTTGGCGACCCCGGCGCGCTCGATGATGCGGTCGATGCCGACGGTCTGAACGCCCTCGGCGTAGAAGAGCTCGTTGGCCGCGGCGAGGAGTCGCTCCCTCGCCGAGGATCGATGCTCAGTCGGAACTGTTGTGGTGCTCACGGGCTTCGCCTCTTTCCAGACAGCCTTGTCTATCGTACGGCGGATTCGCTCGGGGTGGCGGTGACGGTCACCCGGTCGGTGTAGAAGGCCACGTGGCTCTTGATCTCGGCTACCGCGGGGAAGGGGTCGTCGTAGTACCAGACGGCAGCAGTCAGGTCGGTTCCGTCGTCGTCGACGATGTCGTAGTACGAGGCCTCGCCCTTGTACGGACACCACGTGTGGTGCTCGCTTCGGCGCAGCTCGTGCTGGTCGACGTCGTCGATCGGGATGTAGAGCACCGCGGGGTAGGAGGCCTCTCGCATCTCGAGGGCCCGGTCGGTTTCGGCGATCACGACCGAACCGCTGCGGACGACGACGTGGGCGGACGACCGCTCCAGGGTGATGGGGTGGCCGGGTCCGGGTGTCTTGTGGGGACGGGCATCGGTCATCGGGAGAACTCCTTTTGCTGTGGGGCAGTTGTGGTTGATGTGGGGCTGTTGTTATGGCTGGCCAGACGGATCAGGTTGACGGCGGCAAAGCTGGCCAGGAGGATCACCGCCAGGCCGTACTCGTAGCTGGTGGCCACGAGGCCGCCGCCGCGCACGATGGCCAAACCGGCAGCGACAGCGGGGATTCCCAGGCCGAGATACGAGACGGTGAAGAGCACGGAGAGCACCCCGGCTCGCTGGTCAGGGTGGGCCAGGGGAGCGACCAGGCGGATGCCGCCCTGGAAGGCGGCGCCGAAGCCGAATCCAGCCACGGCGGTAGCCAGGAAGAAGCCTGGAGGGGAGCCAACCCAAATTGACAGCAACACGAGGGATACGCCGGCGATGAGCGCACCAGTGCCGATCAGCATCACGCGGGCTGCAGGCGCGGTCCGGAGTACGTAGGTGGTCAGCGCGGCGACTCCGGTCAGGAGGCCGAGGCCGAGGCCGGCGTCGATAACCGAGGCCGAGCCGACGAGGTGGTCGATCAGGCTCGGTCCGAGCGAGGCATAGAAGCCGCCGAGGGCCCACCCGGCGAAGAGCACCGGGGCGGCGGCGAGCATCGGTCGACGGGTTTGGGCGGGCAGCGCGATCTGCGGTACGAGTGAACGCCACGCTCCGGGTGCCCTGGGACTGGTTTCGGGTAACCAGAACACGCCGAACGCCTGCGCCAACAGCAGCCCGGCGAGGACCACGTACACCAGACGTGTCGGCGCCGGGAGCCACTGCACGGCAAAGGCCGAGAGGAGCGCTCCGCTCGCCGTTCCCAAGCCCGGTGCGGTTGCGTTGGCCACCGCACCGCGGGTCTGGTCGATGTCGAGCATGCCGGCGCCGATGGCCCCGATCGCCGTCCCGGTCGCCAGGCCCTGGATGATCCGGGCCGCCAGCAGCGCGCTGACGGCGTGGGCGTCGGCGAAGACCACGAGGGCCAGCACCTGACCGGCGATGCCGATGAGCAGCACGGGGCGGCGACCGACATGGTCGGAGAGCCGGCCGACGGTGAGCAGAGATGCGAGGAGGGCGACGGCGTAGATGCCGAAGACGACAGTGGTGGTCAGCGCCGAGAAGCCCCACGCCCGCTGGTAGGTCGCGTACAGCGGGGTGGGGGCGGCCGAGGCGGCCAGGAACGTGACGGTGATCGACGCCAGGCCGACCAGTCGCAGTAGCGGCCGCCACGTCTTCGGTTCGACGACAGGGACAGCGCAGGGCATGGCGGACCGGGGGAGAGCGAGCATCGGGCTCATACCGCCGAGCGGCCACCGTCGGCGGCCAGGGTGGCTCCGGTCAGGTAGCTCGCCTTGTCCGAGGCGAGGAAGGCGATCACCTCGGCGATCTCCTCGACCTGCGCACCCCGTCCGAGCAACGTCGTCGCGCCAAGCTGCTCGATGAACGGCGCCTTCTCCGGGGTGCTGAACACGGGCCCGGCCGCGACGGCATTGACCCGGACGCCCCGTGGGCTGAACTCGGCCGCCCAGGATCGGGTCATGGAACTGAGGGCCGCCTTGGTCGCCCCGTAGGCGGCGCCGCCTTCGAGACCGATCTGACCGGCCATGCTGGCCAGACTGATGATTCTCCCCGAGGACCGTTCGGCCATGCCCGGGGCGATCCCCGCGACGAGGAAGTACGCGGACCGCACGTTGCCGTCGAACAGGTCGTCGAACGTGGGCTGGTCAAGATCCGCAGTGGGGCCGAACCACGAAGACCCAGCGTTGTTCACAAGGACGTCCACGTCCCCGACCTCGTCGACCAGCCTTCGCACCGCCGCCACGTCTTTGAGGTCGGCGGCCACGAAGCGCGCGCGGCCCCCCTGCGCCTCGATCTCTCGGACTACCTCGGCACCACGATCGGCGTTGCGGCCGTGGACGACGATCTCCCAACCGTCGCGGGCCAGCCGCAGGGCGGTCGCTCGGCCGATGCCAGAGGTCGCCCCGGTGACGAGCGCGGTGCCCAATCCCCTGTCGGTCGTGGTGCTCGCTACGCTCATGACGCTCCCTTGAGTAGATCGGTCTGTCTGATTCTTGTGAAAGGTAGACCGGTCTGTTCAATCTGTCAAGGGCTGCTGACCAGTGGTTGTGATGGATTGGGACGCCGATGGATCGCAGGGTCAGACCAGGGGTGAGGCGGTCACCGCCGCAGTTCCGCCACCTTTCCCAGCCAGCTCAGCTTTTGCGGGTTGCGGATGGCGTAGATCCGGGTGATCCGGCCGTCCTCGACCACCAGACTGACCGCGGTGGCTTCGCCATCGACGTCGAACCGGAGCACCCGGCATCCCGTTGAGCCAGGCGAGTGGTCGCAACGACGTCCGGGAGCTCCACCAGCCGGGCCAGGAATGCCGCCACCGTCGCGACGCCGGTGATCGGCTTGCGCGCCGCCTGCACCAGGCCGCCGCCGTCGGCGATCAGCACCACGTCCGGGGCGAGCACCTCCACCAGTCCCTGCAGGTCGCCGCTGGAGATGGCGGCCATGAACGTCTCGACGGCCGCCTGCTGCTGGGCTCGGTCCACCTGCATTCGCGGTCGCCGCGCCGCGACGTGCTCGCGGGCACGGTGCGCGATCTGCCGGACCGCGGCCGGAGTCTTGCCCACGACCTCGGCGATCTCGTCGTACGGCGTCTCGAACACCTCGTGCAGCACGAACACGGCCCGCTCGGCCGGACCGAGGGTCTCGAGCACCGTGAGCATGGCGATCGAGACGTTCTCGGCGAGCTCGGCGTCCTCGGCCACATCGGGACTGGTGAGCAGCGGCTCGGGCAGCCATTCCCCGACGTACTCCTCCCGGCGGCGGGACACCGATCGGAGCCGGTTCAGCGCCTGCCGGGTGACGATTCGGACGAGATAGGCCCGCGGGTCACGCACCTCCGCCTGGTCCACGTCGGCCCACCGCAGCCAGGTCTCCTGGACGACGTCCTCGGCGTCGACCGCCGAGCCGAGCATTTCGTAGGCGACGGTGAACAGCAGGCCGCGGTGGGTGACGAACGGGTCGTCGGTCATGCCGACGAGGCTAGGGCGAGCGGCTCGAGGTCACAGGCGGCCGAGAACTCCTGCGACTCGATGCCCATCGCGACGTTGGAGCGGGCCATGAAGTTCGCCAGCGCAATGAACGTGGTCAGCTCCACGAGGGCGGCCGGGCCGAGCGCCTTCAGCAGCCTGGCCGACAGTTCGTCGGTGACCGTCGGCGGGGTCTGCGTCATGGCCTCGGCGTACTCCATGACGTCGCGCTCCAGCGGCGTGAATACATCCGACACACGCCAGCGGGGCACCTCACGCGCCTTGTCCACGTCGAGTCCCTCGTTGTGGGCGTGGAAGTAGCCGAAGTCCAGGCAAAAGCTGCAGCCGACCAGGCTGGCCGTCGCCATGTGGGCGAACGACTTCAGGTTCTCGTCACACTGGTCCCACTTCTGCGCCTTACGACCGACGCTGAAGCTGAAGTTCAGCACCTTCCGGTTGTGCCACGCCACCCCGACCGGCTCGGGCACCTCGCCGAACATCTTGCGGGACATCCGCTTGACCATCGCGCCGTACAAGCCGGTCAGCTCTGCCTTGGGGATCCTGGGACTGCTGGACATGATGTCTCCTCCGATGAATTGCTCTCGGCATAGAGACACCGGCCACGCATCGAATGTGACACCTAAGCCGGATGTTCTTGCGATCCGGTGGCTGAAGCACAGTGGGCGTCGGCGCCACATGGATGCGGGACGTCCTCGGTTAGAGGCGGACCGCAGGTAGCGGATGAGCTGGCGGCGCGGTAATCAGGCTGATCGGGTTATGCACCCTCGCCCATCACGAACCGCGGGGTGCTATCGGTTGGATGCGACTCAATGCCTCGATCGTGTTTCGGTGCGTGATAACCCGAGGCGCTCAAGCTCGGCGACAGCGATTTCCGCGGACGGCATCTCAGCGATCTCTTGCTGCAGCGCTTGTGCAGCTCGCCGGTAGCTGTCGTCGTCAAGCACCGTGCGTACGGCCGCGAGGACCGCGTCGGACTCGAGCTCGCTCGGGTCGAGGACCAGCGCCGCCCCAGCCGACCGGCAGGCGGCGGCGGTCGGGAACTGGTCCGCGCCCCGAGGTACCAATACGAGAGGCAGTCCTAAACTCAGGGCGGCGAGGGTCGTACCGGCTCCGGCATGGCACATGACGGCGTCGCAACGCGGGAGCAGCGCTGCAAGTGACACCCATTGCTCGATGTGCACATTGTTCGGCAAAGTTGGCAGTAGCGAGGGGTCGTTGTTGTGGCCGATGGAGGCGACGACGTCAACGTCGAGGGTGGCGATCCCCTCGAGCAGGATCGTGAACGTCGAGAGCTGGTTGAAGACCGGCACCGTACCCAAAGACACGTACACCAGCGGTCGAGCACCGCGCGTCGCCGCCCACTCCGGGAGGGCGTCGTCATCTGAGCCCGGCACCTCGGGGCGGACCGCCCGAGCGACCGCGCCGGCAGGACCAAGATCTGATTGCAGGCTCGCGGGCACTGGATCGAGGTAGCCATATCGGTAGATACCAGCGTGCGGATCGGATGTCAGCCCTGCTGCTTGCCACAGCGGTTCGACCCATTGCGCCATCGTCTCGAGCAAGGCGGCTTCCAGCACCAGGCCGGTGCCATAAGTGATGGCGCGTACGTCCCGGGTCGCGGCGGCCAACGGGGCTGCGAGATCGACTGGCGCTTGTAGCACGAGGTCGGGGGCAAGCTCGTCGATCAGCCCTTGGAGCTTCACCAGCTTCTGCGGTGCCATGATTCGAGCGAACATGGTCGCCCCTAACCGCCATGGTTCCGTGCCCTCAGCGAGGACCGGGTCGCCAAAAGCCTGACGGACCGCTTCCTCAGCTGATGGCCCGGCCACCCGCACCGCCAACCCGTGGGCCCGGACTCGGTCTGCCAAGTCAGGGCCCGTGGCGACGACCACCTCGTGACCGCGGCGGACGAGCGACTGCGCCAGCGGAACGAGCGGCGCGAGCACGCCCTCCATCGGAGTCGAACACGCCAGTACCTTCATAGGTTTCCTTACCTCTATAGTAGACTATAGAGGTAACTATAGATAAACTCCCATCGATGTCAACCCCTGCCCGACCGACCGCGAGGCGACGGGCTACGCGTCGACGGATCGCCGAGGCCGGCGCCCGGCTCTTCGTGCAACACGGCTATTCCAATGCCACCATGCAGGCCATTGCCGACGAAGCCGGCGTGCACGTGCAGACGATCTACCAGGTCTTCGGGACAAAAGTCGCGGTCCTCTCGGAAGCCGCCGCAATCCTTGTCGCAGGTCCCGACGAGGACTCGGACACCCCGCCGCCGGAACGTGCCTGGGTGCAGGAGCTCTTCGCGGAGAGCGACCCTGCCCGCAAGCTCGCGCTCTACGCCCACCACATGCGCGGCGTCACCGAGCGCTACATGCACCTCGTGGACGTCATGCGCATGACCACCACCGCCGACCCGGAGGTCGGCGAGTTCCTCGGGCACGCCGAGCGCGGCCGCTACGACGGACCGCGCCATATCACAGCACTCCTTGGCGAGCGGGGAGCTCTTCGTCGCGGGCTGGGAGCCGAGCGGGCCGCCGACATCATGTACGCGGTCACCACCTACGACGTGTTCCGCTCCCTCATCGAAGAGCGAGGTTGGTCCGGCGATGAGACCGAGGCCTTTATCGCAGACACGCTCACCTTGCTGTTACTCAACGACACCGTCGGCGATACATCAAACAGGTCCTCCCGAGGGCGCCCCAGATCGCCGAAGAGCCATAAGCGCGAAGGGCGGCCGTCGCAGCTTCCGTAGGGCGTTGCCCTTCGGCGAGGTGGAGGAGGTCATTTCCGGAGAGAACCTCTCATCTCACGGTCGTCGTGGGACTCGACCCATGGTGGCCGACCGACGTCAATCCAGTGCACGATCGAGGTTGTACGCAGCGCTGATCAACGCCAGGTGGGTGAGGGCCTGCGGAAAGTTACCCTGTTGCTCTCCGGTCTGGCCGATCTGTTCGGCGTACAATCCGAGGTGATTGGCATAGGTGAGCATCCTCTCGAAAGCGATGCGTGCCTCATCGAGCCGGCCGGCTCGAGTCAACGTCTCGACATACCAGAACGAACACACGGTGAAGGTTCCCTCCTGCCCGCGGAGCCCGTCCGGACTGGCTTCGGGGTCGTAGCGGTAGACCAAGGAGTCCGAGACCAACGTCTTGTTGAGCTCGTCCAATGTCGACAGCCACTTCGGATCGGTGGGGGAAATGAACTTGGCGAGCGGCATCATCAGGACGGCGGCATCGAGGACAGTGCTGCCTTCGTGCTGAACGAATGCTTGGCGCTCGTCCGACCAGCCCGCCTTCATGATGCGGGAGTAGATCTCATCCCGGACTTGGCACCAGTGCGCCTGATTGGCGGGCAGGCCCCGGTGAACGGACATCCGGATGGCCCGCTCGACCGCCACCCAGCACATCAGACGGGAGTACAAGAACCTTTGGCGGCCCCCTCGGGTCTCCCAGATTCCCTCATCGGGCTGATCCCAGTTGTGCGCAGACCCAATCTGTCCTCTCCCGAATCGCCTCCCACTGGTCTGAGGAGATCGGCTGGGCCCATTTGTCGTAGAGGTAGACCGAGTCCATGAGCTCGCCGTAGATGTCGAGCTGCAGCTGACGCGCCGCTCCGTTCCCCACCCGCACCGGGGCCGACCCTCGGTACCCTTCGAGCTCGGGCAGCTCCCGCTCGGCCACATCCATCCGTCCGTCGATGCCGTACATGACCTGCAGGGGTCCATCCGGGCTCCGATCGGGCGTGGCGCACCGGGTCAGGAAGTTCATGAACGCCGTCGCCTCGTCGTCGAATCCGAGCCGCAGGAGCGCGTAGACGCAGAACGCAGCGTCGCGTATCCACACGTAGCGGTAATCCCAGTTCCGCTCCCCCCCGATCTGCTCCGGAAGGCTCGTCGTGGGCGCGGCGACGATCGCCCCGGTGGGGGCGTACGTCAACAGCTTGAGCGTCAAGGCAGACCGATGGACGACCTCCCGCCAACGTCCCCGATATCGCGAGGAGGAGAGCCAGTCCCACCAGAAGTTCACCGTCGACATCAGTTGATCGAGCGTCTCCTCCTTTTGGCACACCCTGAAGCTCGGTCGAGGAGCCGGCCTCCTCCAAGGAAAAGACGGCAACCCCGCCCTCCTCCAGGGTGAACTCAGTGACCGCGTCGCGTTCGTCGACCGCCAAGGGCTCGGTGGAACCAAGGTAGAGCGACAGCTCCGACGATGTGAAGAGCACACCATCTCGAACCGCCGAGATGGTGTGGGGCTCAGAGCCGTAGTTGAAGCGGGGGGCCGCCCGCATACGGAACGGCATCGTGCCCCGTATGCACTGCACGCGGCGAATCAGGCGCTGCGTATCACCCGTCGACGGGTCCCGCAGCGGCATGAAATCCTGAATCTCGCCGACTCCCTCTTCGGCGAAGAATCTGGTGATGAGCACATTCGTGTCGGGAAGGTAGAACTGTCTTGTCCGGGCGGGGATCGCAGCCGCGAGTGCAAAGAAGCCTCCTTGACTGGCGTCGAGGAGGGAGCCGAAGACGCTCGGCGAGTCGAAGGCCGGGCAGCAAAACCAATCGATGGTCCCGTTGGTCCCGACGAGGGCCACGCTGTGAAGATCCCCGACGAGGCCGTGGTCGGCGATCGGCAGGTACTCACGTCCTCGGCCAACCCTGGACTGAGCCGATGGCGATCCGACTTCCACGACGCGAGAACCGGAGGAGGCGATCAATGGTCAGCGGCGGTAACTGCCGTGGCGGAACTCGTCCTCGAGCCCCGGATGGGTGGGAAGCCAACCGAGTTCAGATCGCGCCCTGGTCGCGCCGTCGCCTTGATCGAGCAGCAGCACCTCGGCGAAGTAGTCGCCGAGTCTGGCGCGAGCTTCCTCATCTGAGCCGGGGACGGCCCCGGGAGCGCCGGTGGCGACCGCAGCGGCCTCGGTCAGTTCAGCGACGGTGGGATTCAGCCCGTTGCCGATGACGTAGTGGCCCCGGGCGGAGTCGCTTTCCAGCACCCGCCGGAAGAAATCCGCCAGGTCGGCGACGTGGACGGTCGACCAGTGCTGCTGTCCGGTGCCGAGCATGATCAAGTTGCCGGCGGGGTCACGGGGAGAGCCGAGGAGCACCCCAGGAACCCCGCCTCCGCCGTCACCGTAGGCGACGCCGGACGTGATCACGACGCCGCGCATGCCGCTTGTATCCAGCACTCGGCGCTCGATCGGCTCCCTCCACGACACCATCGCCGGCGCGTCGCAACGGCGAGTCCTCGGTGATCGCGGTGTTCGCAGCCGTAGATCCACCCGCCGCTGATATGGAGATACGGCTTGCCGGTGCCATCGAACGCCTCGATCGCCGCGTCGACCACCGCGGAATCCAGGTCCGCGCTGGTGGCATCCCCCGGACTGGCGGTGTGGACGGCGCCGTCCGCGTCGCTGAGAGCCTTGACGACGGCGGGTCGATCGTACAGATCGACGACAACCGGGGTAGCGCCTTGGGCAGCGACGGCGTCGGATTGAGCGTCGTCACGAACAAGGGCGGTCACCTCGTGCCCGTGGGCCTGCAGCTCCGCGAGTATGTGAGACCCGACGAAACCCGTTGCTCCGGTGAGTGCCACTTTCATGTCTGATCGCCTCCTGTCTCGGTTCGATGCGAACGCTCGACGTTCGAGCGTCGTCGCGTCGGAGTGAAGATCGCTCCCTCTCATGACTTCCTCTAGTCAGGTCACACTCTAGGGCTCATCACTTGCTGTGTCAAGTGATGAGGTGCCTTGAGGAAGCCCGTCTGCCGCAACTGCGGTGGCAGGATCCTTGAGTTGCCGAGAGACCTGAAAGGATATGTCACTTGACGATGTAAGTTGGTGAGCATGCAGGGAATGACCGGATCGGACCGAAGCGGCGCCGACGAGGCCGGGCGTGAAGTGGCTGACCGCCGAGGAGCTCGACTCCTGGCTTTCAGTGGTGCGGTTGATGACCTGGCTTCCCTGGTCAATCGACCAGCAGCTGCAACGCGACTCCAAGCTCGGGATGGTCGAGTACCAGGTCCTGGCCATGCTGTCGGAGAGCCCGGAGCGAACGAGGCGGATGAGCTCGCTGGCGGAGGTCACCAACGCGTCCCTGTCACGGTTGTCACGCGTCGTCACGCGCCTCGAGGAGCGGGGGCTGGTGCGCCGCGAGACGGATCCGACGGACGGGCGGTTCACCAATGCAATCCTCACCGAGGACGGGCTTCAGGCACTCGCCGAGGCCGCTCCCGGCCACGTCGCGCATGTCCGGTCGCTCGTTATCGACGTCCTGTCTCCCGAGCGACTGCGGACGCTTGGCCGCGACGCAGACCGCATCCTGTCTCGCATCGACACGTCTGCGATCAACTAAAGAGGTTCGTCCGCGCCACGACTTTGCCGCCGTGGACGCCCCCCAGATGCGAGCTGCCGAGCAGCACTTATCTGTCTTCGACCTGACCTCGGCTCCGGGGAGCATGATGTAATTGTCCTCGTGGCTCGTGGCTCGTGGCTCGTCGTGCGACTGGTGGGACATTGAGAGCGAACTTGGAAGATGCAGGAGGACCGGTGGACAGTGATAACGCGAGCGCAATTGCACGGTTGATCGACAAGGATCAGATCACCGACCTGGTCCATGAGTACTCCTATTTCGTCGATCACGAACTCTACGACGACGTCGTAGAACTCTTCACCGAGGACTGCACGGTCGACTACGGAATCGCCCCTCCGGTGTATTCTCGGGCCAGTCTCCGGCGGATGTTCGGACACCCTGGAGGGGGATTTACCGCCACCAGCCACCACAACGCGAACGTCTTGGTGAGATTTGACGACGCCGATCGTGCCTCAGTACGCACATCCGTCTACGCGTGGCACAAGCGGTCTGACGGAGGCACTCCCCAGGTATGGGGCTACTACCACGACACAGTTGTGCGCCAGCCAGAAGGGTGGCGCATTGCGAACCGAACGCTCCGCGTCCTGGGAGTCGGCGATTGGGATGCGGAATGGCATCCGGCCGTCGATGTCGAAGGTGAGTAATTCCGAGCTGTCGACTTGGTCCTCAACCCGACTCAATGTCCAACGCTTTCCAACGCGGTGTTCGACGCAACTGTGCAGGGAACACGATCCCGGATCCGGTCGTTCACGTGGGTGTCCACGGATTGATACCTCAACGCCGCATGGGTTCCGCGCCGGGTTTGGAGATCTCATATAGTGCCGGGAGTGTCGACACGATGGAGTCCGCTGCCCTACGAGGCCTGGAGCGCCACGTGCGACACCCTGCACGCGCACACTCAGGTGCTCGGCAAGCTCGCGGCATCGATGGCGCCGCCCGAACCGCAGCTTCAGCACGCCGCGCTGCGCCTGAGCGGGCGGGGCTGGGAGACGCTGCCGCTGCCTGCACCGGACGGCTCCGGTGCCCTGGTCGTTGCACTGGACCTGCACAGCCATCACGCCGTGGTGGAGCACAGCGATGGTCGAGCGCACCACATCCCGCTGGCGCCGAACCGTCCGGTCGGTGCAGTGACACGGGAGGTGTTGGGTGTGGTCAGCGGCCTTGTTGGCCCCGTACGGTTCGACCCCACGCCACAAGAGACCCCGTGGACGACGCCACTGGACGCGGACGACGAGCACACCACCTACGACCCGGCGCAGGTCACCGAGTACTTCGAGGCGGCGACCCGGGCGGCGCTCGTGCTGGCGGCTCTCCGCGCCCCATACCGGGGACGATCCACGCCCGTCAATGCCTGGTGGGGCACCTTCGACCTCGCCGTGAGCCTTTTCTCCGGCGAACAGGTCGATCCTCCCTCCCAAGACTTCATCATGCGCAACTCGGGGACTGCGCAACAGATCGAGATCGGCTGGTGGCCCGGCGACGCCCGGTATCCGAACGCGGCGTTCTTCGCCTTTGCGTACCCGGCCCCGGAGGGCTTGGAGAGCGCGACACTGTCCACACCGGGAGCGCACTGGGAAACGAATCTGGGCGAGTACGTCCTGAACTGGGACGATGTCTGTCGTGCCCCCGACCCTTTCCGCGCCGCCGTGGACTTCGGGCTTTCGGCCATCCGGCACGCGTGCGCGGTGTGCAGCTGGGATCCGGCTCTGGCCGCGAGCGCCGAGGGGATCACGCCTCCGGTCGTCTGAGCAAAGAGGCGAGCATCACGTTTCGTGGTTGCTCGCCGCCCGCAGGAATGTGTTGTCAATCCCGGCAGCAAAGTGGTCCGTGACCAAACGACCCCCCGAAATTGCTCCTATGGGCAGAATCAGCTGGACAATTCCCAGGTCTGACGCGGGTTCAATCCCCGTCGGGGCTGCACACCGGCGTTCTCATGGGCGCCAGGCCCGGCAGTCGTGCACGGTGGTTCCCTGCCACGGTCCAATCGAATCGCGGCGGCGGATCGACGGCTCCCGGTCAACCACACGACGTTTCGGGCCAAGGGAGATTCAACAGTTGATCGGCACTGTGAGCGATACCGAACGCCGGCCCGTTTGGTTGGAGTGCGACGCCGGCATGAAGCGACCCGACCTCAACAGCGTCGAATCCAAGTCGATCGATGAGTTGCAGGACCGCCGCGACCGCACCCGGGTCATTGCCGGCCGCCGCCAGGGCGAGGCGATCCGGCGCGTCCCGCTGACGCCGACCTTGCTCAAACTTGAAGTAGCCCAGGTGGTTGAGGCTCTTTACCACTCGTGAAGATCGGAACCATTCCTGCACGACAACGCTGGTGCCGCACGGCGCTGTGGCGAGTTCTTCGTCGACACCGTCTATCTCCTCCCAATAGTTCATGGCGTCAACCAGGATTTTGCCGGCGAAGAGATCGTGAGGAAGGTCGCGGAAGCGGTGCATGGGTACCGCCAAGACGATGAGGTCGGCGTGACGGACGACCGCCTCGGTTGTGACCGCGTGGGCGCCTGGAGCGAGTACCTCAACGATCAGTTCGATGCGGTCAGCAGCACCTGAGCCCGATATTGCGACGTCATACCCGCCCGCAATGGCTGCGCGCGCGATCGCGGTGCCGATCTTTCCGGCTCCGACGATGCCCAAACGGCTTTCGGCCCCCTCATGCTGAGACACGGGACGATCCACTGCTCGCAGCCACCGGGCGCATGGTGGGCGAGGCCAGCTCAACCGCAGGATCTGCCAGAAGCTCCCTGACTCGCGGAATCACCTCTCGTCCGTACAGCTCGATGGTCGCCATCTTCTGTTCGTGGGGTACGCGACCCGTCGCATACGCCAGGTCGAATCGACTCAGCCCGAGCAGTCGAATCACCCACGCGATCTTGTTCGCCACGGTCTCCGGCGACCCGAGATACAACGATCCCTCTGAGATTTCAGCTTGGAACCGGTCCATCGTCGGACGCGCCCACCCCCGCTCGGCAGCGGCATTCTCGAACACGTGGGACCAATGCGGAAACTGGATGTCCACCGCTTCCTGATCGGTCCGGGCGATATAGCCGTGCGAATGCATGCCGATCTGAAGCTGCGGATACCCGTACTTGTCGAGCGCGCGCTTGTAGAGGTCGACCAACGGCTCGAATCGGACAGGAGGCCCGCCAATGACCGCCAGCATGAGGGGCAGCCCGTAACGAGCGGCGCGGACCACCGATTGAGGACTGCCTCCGACGCCAACCCAGGTAGGCAGATGTCCTTCGGGCAGGGGTGGACTGAGGTACTGATTGGTGAGCGGGGAGCGGAACTTGCCGGACCAGGTGACGGGCTGGTCCCGCAGCAGACGGGTGAGCAAATCGAGGTTCTCCTCGAAGAGCTCTTCGTAGTCGCTGAGGTCGTGTCCGAAGAGCGGGAACGACTCCGTCAGCGAACCGCGACCGACGATGAGCTGGGCGCGCCCGTTGGACACTGCATCCAGCGTGGCGAATTGGGTATAGACCCGAACGGGATCTTGCGTGCTCAATACGGTCACGGCCGTGCCGAGCCGGATGCGTTCGGTTCGACCCGCGATCGCTGCCAGAATCACGTGCCCCGCTGAGTCCATCATGTCCTGGCGGTAGTGCTCGGCGATGTTGAACGAATCGATCCCGACGGCATCGGCGAGAACCGCTTCCTCGACGGTGTTGCGGATCACCACGTCGCCGCCCAGCTCCCGACCCGACTCGTCCACGCTGATCGGAACGAAGGAATCCAATCCGAACTCAATGTCGTTGGTGGTCATTTGATGTCCTCTCTCCAGCGTGTAGCCGGCAATCGCAGGGCTTCCTGATGTATGGGTTGCCGTGCCCGGTCATGGGGTCACCGACGCCGCGAGTCCGAAGAGCTCGCTGAATCGATCGACCATCAGATCCCGGCCCTTCACCTCGGCGATGGTCTCGCGCCCGACGATCTCGTCCTGTCCGGGGAACTGACCCGCTCCGCCGGTGGGTCCGATCGGCACGACGATGGCGACACCCATGGACTCGTAGAGGGCGAGGTCGGATTTTCCCTGGGCGAGAGCGTTGATGTTGTCTGCGACCGTGGCGGCCTGACGCGCCGCGAAGCCCGCCATCTTTGCGTCGGCGGTCGAGACGTCCCCAATAGCGAAGACGGTTGTCTGCCCGGCCACCTGGAGGGTGGGGCCCACCTCGATGAACCCGTCCGAGCGGCGAGCGGGCTCGAGTGCGTCTCCGAGGTAGTCGCTGTTCGGCACGACGCCGTAGCAGCGGAACCAGATGTCGGCAATGACCTCGGTTCCGGCCTCGGTGGTCACCGCGAAGGTTCCCAGCTCTCCGGGCTCGGTCGACGGCTGCCTGACGCAACGGGCTGCCCAGGATCAGCTCGACGCGGGTCTCGAGGAGTTGGCGTCGGAGTTCGGCCTTCAGCTCGGGCTTGTACGGACCGCCGAGAATCTCGTCGGCGACGTCGAGGAGGACGATCGACTTCTCCGGCCACACGTGACGAATCTCTCCGGCGAGCTCGATGCCGACCGGGCCCGCGCCGACCAGTAGGACCCGATCGGCCTGGGTGAGCGCCTGGTGGGCGCGGCGGACCTGCTCCTGGGCGTGGTGGGTGTCGACGAGGTCCGTCTTGGCCGGGAACGGGTACCTCGACCCCGTGGCCAATACGACGTAGTCGGCCGCGATCTCCTCGCCCGACGCCGTCACCACCCGGTGCGGGTCGACCACGACGGCACGGTCCCGAACCACTCGGCCGTTGGTGAGCAGCCCCGCATACGGGAGAAAGATCTTCGGAAGCCAGGATGGGTCCACCAGTGCCCGCAGAGCGGCAATGTTGTGCATGAAGGCGTCCTTCGGCTCGACCAGCACCACATCGCTGCGTCTCGTCCAGCGCCTTGGCCACGGCGATGCCGCCGTAGCCCCCACCGACCACGACCACGGTCGGTTTGCCTGCCAGATTGCTCCCGGTCATGTCGCCTCCAGTTTCCGATGCCTTGCCCATTCCTTGTGTCATCAACTATATTCTAAACAGATCATCATGTCTACAGAGCATCTAAGGGACAACGCTTCTCACCCGGGACCGTATGATGAGGGTGTGGACGACGCACCTGGTCACCGGGGCGAAGGTGGGGTTGCGAGGAGCTGCGACGACGCCTTGGCCGACGATCTCGGATGGGGCCTGGGCACGGTCTTTCGGGCCTACGTCACCGCCGCCCATGAGGCGGTCGCCGACCTCCCCGGCGGTCCGCGGGGCTACCAGGTCCTCTCCGCCGCCGCCCAGGGCACTGTGGGCAGCCAACTCGCCCTGGCCCAGCACCTCGGCGTCGACCGCACCGTCATGACCTACCTCCTCGATGACCTCGAAGCGGCGGCCCTGATCGAACGCCACCCTGATCCGGCTGATCGGCGAGCTCGCCGGGTGGTCGCCACCCAACACGGCATCGAGCTCCTTACCGAGCTCGATGAGCGCCTCCGAGCGGCGGAGGCCTACCTCCTCGCCCCCCTCGACCAAGAGGCGAGCGGGTCGTTCCGCGCCCAGGTTCGCTTGCTCGCCACACGGATCGACGCGCTCGATCCGCTCGACAGCCCGTGTGAACTGGCGGAGGAGGTTGACGCCGAGCTGCCCACGCCGCGCCGGCCCGCTCGTTCGACTCGCACGCGGTGACCGGCGGCGGAAGACCGCAGGGTGCGCTACTGGTTCTCGCCGCGTCAGGAACGTTGTCGATCCCTTTGGTTCCATCCATTCGGCGACGACGGGCCGAACCAGGTGGACGAAGTGGACAGGCGCCCTCACTCACCTGGCCCGGGCGACGATGCGACGCGACGACATGTCGTATTTCACTTTGGCCCAATCGGGGCCAACTCACCGACGACCGCATCCACCGGCTCGACCTCAACCTGGTGGCCCGCGTCACCCGCCCGGGCACGCCGGATGCCCACGGCGGCCAGTGCGCCGAGGACCGAGGCGCCGGCCGACACGGCCAGGGCCGCCCGGTATCCGCTCGTGACGGCCGCCGAGGTGGCGAGGCTGCCGTGCGCGTTGAACACCGCGGTGACCACGGCGACGCCGAAGACCGCGCCGAACTGCTGCATCGTATTGAGCGTGCCCGCCGCCTTTCCCAAGAGGTCCGGCGGCACCGCGTTGAGCCCGCCGGCAGTGACGCTGGGAAGCGCCATCGAGATGCCGACGCCCGCTATGACGAAGGGAACGACGAAGCTGGTGTAGTGGGCAGACGTCGCGGCCAGGTGGACCATCCAGCCGAAGCCGAACGCTTGCATCACCAGACCCGGCACGATGAGCGTCCGGGCGCCGAGCCGGTCCGAGAGCGCCCCGGCGATCGGGGCGATCACGAGCGGTGTCGCCGTCCAGGGCAAGAAGCGCAGGCCGGTTCCGAGCGGGGAGTCTCCGCAGGGCGAACTGGAAGAACTGGCTGGTCAGGAAGGCGGCCGAGAAGATTGCCGCCGCCATGAAGAACTGCGTCGTCACGGCGGAGCTGAAAGAGATCCGCCTGAACAGGCCGAGCGGGATCATCGGCTCGCGTGCCCGACCCTCCCACCACACGAAGCCGGCGAGCATCGCCGCACCGACGAACAACCCGGTCAGGTTCTGCGACGTGCCCCAGCCGTCCTGACCGCCCTGGACCAGACCCCAGATGAGGACCGCGACGCCACCCGAGACGAGCACGAGTGCGGGAACGTCGAGCCGCGCCCGCGGGCCGTGGCTCTCGGGCAGCCGGAGGGCGGCGCCCACCGTCGCGGCCACGCCGATCGGGACGTTGACCCAGAAGATCCAGTGCCAGTTGAGTCCCTGCGTGATGCCGCCACCGATCAGCGGCCCCGCCGCGACAGCCAGCCCGGCGATGCCGCCCCAGATGCCGACAACGGCACCCCGCTTTTCGACCGGGAAGGCCGAGGTCAAGATCGTGAGGCTCAGGGGCATCACGATGGCGGCACCGATCCCCTGTATGGCGCGGAAGGCGATGAGGACATTCGCGTCGGGCGCGAGCGCACAGGCGGCCGAGGCGGCCGTGAAGAGGGCAAGGCCGACGACGTAGACGCGGCGGCGACCGAGTCGGTCACCGAGCGCAGCCGCGGTCAGGATGCCGGCGCCGAACGCGATCGTGTACGCGCTCACCGTCCACTGCAGCGTCGCGATGCCGCCGCCGAAGCTCTTGTGAATGGACGGCAGCGCCGTCACGACGACGAGCGCGTCGAGGGTCACCATGAAATAGGCGACCGCGGTGAGCAGCACCGTCCTCACCTGGTTCGTCGACGAAGCCTTCGTTGTATGTGGTTGTGAAGCGACCGTGGTCACTGTGATCTCCTCTCGTTTTTCGATCGTTGGCTTGATGGTCTTCGCATACACCGAGTGCCCCGGTACGCCACGCGATGACGTGGGAACGCTGGCCCGCATGGCGATGATCGTGCGACTCCGACGCCGGAACGAGAGAACTCGATCTCTCGCCCAGGGCTCGCGTCGTTTCGAGGTGCGTCGTTTAGACAGCCGGACCTCGGGGGTCGGTCGACGTGTGGTCAGCGACCGTCGGCACTCATGAGCGCAGCCTCGCCGACACGATGTCAACGTGGTCGACCACGGGAGCCTCGGTGAACAGCTCCGACGCCGTTGCGCTCATCGCCTCGCCGGCCGCCGCGAAGTGGGCGGCGCGGCCTGCCTCGTCGGAAAATGCGTGGAACACTCCGAACGTCGTCGGTCCCGGGCGGAACCCGAACCACGCAATCGTCGACTCATCGCGCTCGACCTGGGCCGCAAGGCCTCTCAATAATTCTTCGACCTCGTCCACCTTGTCAGGCTTGGCTTCGAAACGGACGAGTGCACCCACCGAATCCATCGATCAGTCCTTTCTCTCGTGATCGCTTCAGAACTTCGTCGCTTCGACCGACCCGCTGTTACGCGTCTCGGACGACCTCGTAGGTGAGGAAGGCGAGGCCGTCACCGACGGTCTGGGTGTCGACGAGGCGCATGGGCTTCTTGTCGCTGGTCTCGCCGAAGAGGCGCTCGCCGGCCCCGAGCACGACCGGGAAGACGACCAGCCGCAGCTCGTCGACCAGGTCGTGCTCCATGCAGCGTGTGCCCGAGCTGATAGCTGGCGTACACGACGATGTCCCCGTCGAGTCTCCTGCTTCAGCTTCGAGACCTCGGTCACCACGTCGCCCCGGAGAACCGTCGCGTTGGTCCACTTGGGCATCTGCGAGGGTCGAGGACACGACGTACTTGGGCAGGCTGTTCAACCTGTCCGCCCACTCGCCGGGCCGGGATGACCACCGCGTGCCGAACCACTCGTCGCTCCGCCGACCCAGCAGCAGGGCCTCGGCGCCCAGCGCCTCGTCGAGCGAGACCTTGGCCCACGCTTCGAGGTCCTTGCCCCCAAACTGGCCGAACCAGCCGCCCAGCCTGAAGCCCTCCTGACCGTCCGGGTCCTGGACGACTCCATCGAGCGACGCATTCGTGCTGATCACTATCTTTCCCATTTCGGTTCTCCTTGTCGTTGGTGTTGTCGGTTGCCACTGTTGTAGACACCGCGACATCGGGAAATTGGGCGCCGACCGAACCGCCCAGTTCGCGCCTCGGCCGGTGTCTATACAGGATGGAAGTGCGACAAGGTGCAGGAGGAGGGTGATGCGACGGTGGTAACGGCCGACCTGATCTCAGAGGCCCGGGCCGGGGACGGCGAGGCGTTCCGACAGCTGACCGAGCCGCACCGCCGCGAGCTGCAGGTGCACTGCTACCGGATGCTCGGATCCTTCCAGGATGCCGAGGACGCCCTCCAGGAGACGCTGCTGGCCGCCTGGCAGGGCTTCGGAGGGTTCGAGGGACGCGCCTCGCTCCGCACCTGGCTCTACCGGATCGCCACCAACCGGTGCCTCAACGCGCGTCGGTCGGCCAGCCGACGCCCGGCCAAGGAGTGGGACGTGCCCAAGGTTGAACCGCCCGAGCCGACCCGGCTCGGCGAAGTCCTCTGGCTCGAGCCGTATCCCGACGCCCTCCTCGAGGGTGCCATCGACGTGCCGCTCGGCCCGGAGGCCCGCTACGAGCAGACCGAATCGATCTCTCTGGCGTTCGTGACCGCCCTCCAGGTCCTGCCGCCTCGCCAGCTCGCCGTCCTTGTCTTGCGCGACGTCCTCGGATTCCAGGCGAGCGAGGTGGCCGACATGCTGGACTCGACCGTCGAATCGGTCAACAGCGCCCTCAAGCGGGCGCGCGCCAGCCTGGAGCGCCGCTGGCCGCCGGCCGCCGATCTCGAACCGCCTCCCGCCGCCGACTCACCCTCCGAGGATGCGATCGTGGGCGAGTTCGTCAGCGCGTGGGAGTCCGCCGATCTCGACGCGCTGGTGGCCCTTCTGACCGACGACGTCTTCATGTCGATGCCGCCGATGCCCTTCGAGTACGAGGGCCGAGACGCCGTGGCCCGCTTCTGCGCCAGCATCTTCGGCTCGGGCCGGAGGTTCGACCTCGTGCCGACGCGAGCCAACGGTCAGCCGGCGTTCGGAGCCTACCTGCGCGTCCCCGACGGCATCAGCCACGGGGTGGGCCTCTTCGTCCTCGCCCTCACCGGCGACCGGATCTGCGCCATGACCCGCTTCGAGAACAGCGTGCTCCCATGGTTCGGGCTACCGCGATCGCTCCCGAGCCGATAGCCAGCGTCCGAGGGCTCAGTGCTCGAGGACGGCCGCAGCGACTCTGCCCACGCGCTCAGGGTCGGCGATCACGTCGATCCCGACGACCTTGTCCTCGGCGACAGAAGGCCATCACGGCGTGAGGCCGCCCTTCAATCGTGATGACGACGCCCGCCGCACCGTTGACCAACGCCGGGTGGAGCGGCGCCGCCGGATTGGCGCCCAGGCGCGCTTGCCTGGCGACAGCGGCTGGGCCGTGGACGACCGTGGACGCAGCCGGGTGGCTCGGACCGGAGTCGGCTCGCAACACGACGTCGGGGTGCAGTAGGGCGGCCAGGGCGTCGAAGTCGCCGCTACCGGCGGCGGAGAAGAACGCATCGACCACGGCGCGTTGACGAGAGAGGTGTCGGGGTCCGGTGCAGGGACTTCGGCACCCTCCTTCGCTTCCATCGGCCAGCCCATGCCAATCGGGCTCCTCATCGAGGGCTTGACGACCGGCCATTGGTTAGTGAACAATGACGGTTAGTGAAGGCTTACGGTTCGTGACAGTCGACGGAGTGGACAGCGACGTGTGGGGTGTTCTGGCCGAACCTTCGCGGCGCTCGATCTGCATGCACTTGGCCGAGGGGCCGCGGCGGTAGGTGAACTTGCCAAGGACCTCCCGATCAGCAGGCCTGCGGTTTCACAACACCTTCGCGTGCTGAAGACCGCGGGATTGGTCACCGACGAGGTCGTGGGCACCCGGCGCGTGTATCACCTCGACCATCTCGCCGTCGCCGCTCTGCGGGATCAGCTCGACACCTTCTGGAATCGGGCACTGGCCGGTTACCAGGACGCCGTCACTACCCAATCGCCATCACGTTCGACCACGAAGGAGGAGGACCAGTGACCGAAGACGTTCCGACGGTACGACGCGAGGTCGTCGTGCCCGTTCCGATTGAGGAGGCCTTTGCCGGCTTCACCACGCGATTCGGTGATTTCAAACCCCCCGAGCACAACCTCCTCGCGGTACCAATCGCCGAGACCGTGTTCGAAGCTCACGTCGGGGGAGCGATCATGGACCGCGGTGTCGACGGCAGCGAGTGCCGATGGGCGCGCATCCTCGCTTTCGACCCGCCGACGCGGGTGATCTTCAGCTGGGACATCGGACCGACGTGGCAGCTAGAGACCGACCCGGCCAACTCCAGCGAGGTCGAGGTCCGGTTCGTCGCCGAGTCTGCGGACCGGACCCGGCTCGAGCTCGAGCACCGCCACCTCGACCGTCACGGTCCGGGGTGGCAGTCGTTGCGCGACGGAGTCGCTGACGACCAGGGCTGGCCGCTCTACCTCGAGCGGTACGTATCGCTATTCGCCACGGCGCACTGATGGCACCCGTCGTCGCGAGCATCGAGGTCGACCGACCCGCCGCCGAGGTGTTCACCTACGCCACCGACCCAAGACGATTCCATGAATGGCAAAAGGGTGTGACCACCGGTCACCTGGAGGCGCGGGACAAGTCGGGCGTAGCCCGATGCGTCACCACCCGGCGGATCGGCTTTGCCGATCGACCCATCACATCTGAGATCACCCACCTCGACCCGCCCAGGACCAGGGGCATCAAGGGTGTTGATGGGCCCATCCGGTCCAAGTTGGACGTGGTGGTCGAACCGCTGGCAGACAGCCGATCACGGCTCACGATCATCATCGACTTCGAAGGGCACGGGGTCGGACGAATCCTCGTCCCGCTCGTCGTGGTGCCCGAAGCGCGCAAGGAGATGCCCGTGAACCTCGCCAAGCTACGGCAGCAGCTCCAGAATCCCGCGTGATCGCCTCGAAGCCGTCGTGTCCGCGCGCTCGGAGTTGGCGGTCCGAGTGTGCAGGTGGCACGTGGGCAACGGGCTCCTGATTCGGCGCAAGCTGCCCTAATCTCCACGTCACGTCGGCTCAGCCGCTGGCCGCCACCGCCCGCAGCTCGGCGACGGAGTCGCGCATGATGGCGGTGAGATCCCGGTCGTCGTCTCCGCTGGCCCACCGTTGAATGGCCACGCGCAAGCACCGTCATGCCGGCCTCGGCGGCCAGGGTCGCCTGCGGCTCGCTCACGCCACGCTGGCGCAGGGCGGCGGCGACCGCAGCGGCGTAGTCGGCCAGCTTGGCGAGTTCGCGCTCGCGCAGTTCGGGGTTGGCGGCGATCACGGCCTGGCGCTGGCGGGACAGGTCCCGGCGAAACTCGCCGAGCATGGCGGCGGCGGCGTCGAGGCCTCGGGCCACGGCGTCGAGGGGGCCGTCGGCTGCTGGCGCGCCGGCCACCCCGGCCACGATCCGCTCCCCGAGGAGGGCAGACCCACCGAAGAGCACCTCTCGCTTGTCGGCGAAGTGCCGGAAGAAGGTGCGCTCGGTCACCCCGGCTTGGGCGGCGATCTGGGCGGCTGTGGTCTGGTCGAACCCCCGCTCCGAGTACAGCGCCAGAGCCGCTTCCTGCAGCCGCCCCCGACTGTCCGGCTCCCATCGACCCATGTCGGCCATCCTAGCGTTGACAGTCACTGACATCGGGCTCTAGAGTTGATGGCAGTTACTGACATCAACGTGCTCTCCGGAGGTACCGTCATGAGAATCTTCGTCACCGGCGCATCGGGCTGGATCGGCTCGGCCGTCGTCCCCGAACTGCTCGGAGCGCGGCCACGAGGTGGTCGGCCTGGCCCGCTCCGACGCCTCGGCGCAGCGGCTGGAAGCGGCCGGCGCCATGGTTCTGCGGGGCGACGTCGACGACCCCGATGGCCTGGCCAAGGCGGCCGCCGACTCCGACGGGGTGATCCATCTGGCGTTCCAGCACGAGGTGGCCTTCGGCGGCAACTTCGCCGCCGCGGCGGCGGCCGACCGGCGGGCCGTGGAGGCCATGGGCGCGGCCCTGGCCGACTCCGACCGACCCTTCGTGCTCGCCTCGGGCATGCTCGGGCTGACCGCCGGTCGGGTGGCCACCGAGGACGACGGGCTGGTGCCCAGCGCCGAGGTTCGGGCCAACCCCGCCGGGCGCCGGGCGGCCACCGCCCTGCTGACGCTGTCGCTGAGGGGCATCGGCGTCCGCTCGTCGGTGCTGCGCTTCCCCCCGACGGTCCACGGCGACGGCGACCACGGGTTCATGGCCACGCTCGTCGACATCGCCCGCCAGCGCGGCGTGGCCGGATACGTGGGTGACGGCACCAACCGCTGGCCCGCCGTGCACCGCTCCGACGCCGCCCGACTGGCCCGCCTGGCCGTCGAAGCCGCCCCCGCCGGCTCGGTCTTGCACGCGGTCGCCGACGAGGGCGTTCCCTTCCGCGAGATCGCCGGGGCGATGGGCCGTCATCTCGACGTCCCCACCGCCTCGGTGCCCCCCGCCGACGCGGTCGAACACTTCGCCCACCTGGGCCACTTCGTCGCCGTGGACAGCCCCGCCACCGCCGCCGTCACCCGGGAGCTGCTGGCATGGGAGCCGACGGGGCCCAGCCTGCTCGAGGACCTCGAGCAGGACCACTACTACCGCCAGGCCTAATCCGATGGCGGTTCTTGACAAGCGGGCGAATCGACAGCTGTGACCGCGGCACCCGCACCGCCCTCTGCGGTTGCCCTGCTCAATGCCGCCCGAGCCTCGTGGGTACGTAGCAGAGGTGAACCACTCCACCTTCGAACCGCCGTACGTCCAACAACTCGAGAGCGAGCCACACACTGTTCGGTAGGGCAGGTTTGCCACCTCCCACGATCACCGGTGTGGCAAAGAGGTGCAACTCATCGACCAATCCAGCCTTGATGGCTTGGGCGGCAAGATCGGCCCCGCCGACCGTGACGTCACGTTCGGCGGTTGCCTTCAGCTGTCGCACCTTTTCGGCTTCGAAGCTCCGCTGGATTCGCGTCTTCGCGCTGGAGACTTCTTGCAGTGTCCTCGAATACACGATCTTGTCGGCGGCCTGCCATATCTTCGTGTACTCCTGTGCGACGGGAGGCTGATCGGGGAGGGTGTGCGCGGTCTCCCAGTAGACCATCGTCTCGTACATTCGTCGTCCGTAGAGATAGGTACCCACCGGCCGCTCGAGGTCGTTGACGAAGGCGTGCACCTCCTCGTCGGGCGCCGCCCAGTCGAAGTTGCCGTCTTTGTCCTCGACGTATCCATCGAGCGACGTAATCGCCGTGTAAATCAGCTTGGCCATGATGGCTGCGATTCTATTTCTCGGCAGAGGATCGATCGGCCGCCTTGTGGTGTCAGATGAGAGAACTCTGATCAGTCTTCGGGAAGAGCAGCGAAATCGCGCTTGGCTTTCCTGTACCACCCCATTCCAGCCACGGGATGCTTCCACCGGCCCTTCATGTCCTGCAAGGCACCTTTGTGTGTTTCATCGCCACTGGAGACGATTTCGTTTAAGTGCTTATCCTGCGCTTTGATGACCACGTTGGCGGTATCTCCGTGGTGCGGGAGATCACATGGTCCACCCAGTTGTTGGCACGTCATTGTTTTCATGAGTCTCGCCTCGTTTTCATAGTATTCGGCCGTCAACGAAGACGGTTTGGACCGGATGAGAGATCACCTCACGGTGCGCTCTGCCCGTGCGCTGCATCGAAGACGGTCAGGACTGCGCGATGCGCACGAGGTTGCCCGAGGGGTCGCGGAACGCACAGTCGCGCACTCCCCAGGGTTGAGAGGCCGGCTCCTGGAGCACCTCGGCCCCCGACGCCCGGACCTTCTCGAAGGTGGTATCGAGGTCGTCAGAACGGAAGATCGCAGCCTGCAGTGACCCCTGCGTCACGAGTGACAAGAGGGCGTCACCTTCGGCCTGCGAACGACCGCCGTGCGGCTGGGACAGGACGATGTCGAGATCCTGCCCCGGGGCGCCGACGGTGACCCAGCGGAAGCCGCCGGACGCGACGTCGTTGCGGACCTCGAGGCCGAGCGCGTCGCGGTAGAAGCCCAGCGCAGCGTCGGGGTCGTGGACGGGGATGAACATTGCGGAGACGGTAACGGTCATGCGGATAATCATAAGAGCCTCGACACGTCGAATGCTTCTCCGATACTGCTCGGTGTCCGGAGCGGTTGCGGCGTCCCGCACGGACACTGCCCCGTTCGCGGCCGACAGGTTGGCCGCGTTCAGACCGTGGCCGTAGTACGCCTCGGTCGCGTCGCGAACATCACCACGCACGACGGAACGAGCTCGAGGTCGTGGTGGTCGCGGGCCCGGTACTGCGACGGCGCCTCGCCGACGATCTCGGTGAAGCGCGCACTGAAGGAGCCGAGCGACGTGCAGCCCACGGCGACGCAAGCGTCGGTCACCGACGATCCCTGACGCAGAAGGGCCTTGGCGCGCTCGATTCGTCTCGTCATGAGATAGGAGTAGGGAGTCTCGCCATACGCGGCTCGGAACTTGCGCGAGAAGTGCGCGGGCGACATGAACGCCGCACTTGCTATCGCCGGGACATCGAGGGGCTGCGCGTAGTCCCGGTCCATGAAGTCGCGCGCCCGGCGCAGGTGCACCAAGTCGGCCATTTCCTCGGGCGTCATACCGACGACGTTATCCGACCGGTCGCCCGCTCGGTCGTAGCTCAGGCGAACAGAGGCCGCAGATATCTCGTGACTACACCGGCCACTGACCTGGTACGACGCGGTTGGGTCAGGTGGTCCGAGGGACATCGGGCGCAAAGCGACTATCTACAGGCGTAGGTGATCTCCACGGCGCCCTCGGGGAGGGGATCAACCGTTTCAAGCTCCAGTGCAGCGTCCGAGCTGAGCGATGGCGTCAGCAGTGTTCCTCCACCGAGGAAGAATGGGAGCACGAGGAGGCCGAGCTTGTCGAGCGCTCCGAGGGCCCGGAACGACTCGATCGTCCTTGGTCCCCCGACCAGGTGCACGTCACCGCCGCGGTTCGCGGCGCGCAGCTTCTCGAGGAGTCTCGTGGCGTCGCTATCGGTCACGATCGGTACCGGTGCGCCTTCGGTCGGGACGTTCGAACCCAGCACGAACACGTCGAGGTCCGGCCACGGCCAGCGGTCGTTGGTGAGCGTGGGCTCGAACGTCACACGGCCCATCAGCACGGCCTCGCAGCGCTGCTGGAACTCCGGGAACCCGTGACTAAGGCCGGAGATGAATGCCGGGTCGCGAACCAGTGGCGGCCACCCGTCCGGAGTCGTCACGTATCCATCGGCACTCATGCTGAATCGGGTGCGAATCTCCATTTGTGAGCTCCTCTTCTGAGTCAGAATCATTCCGGCGGCGGCAGAAGACCTCGGCCGCTTTCGGTACGGGCAGAACCGCCCGTATCACCTCGCCCTGCGCCGAAAGCGCAGACGCGAAAACGCCCGTCCCACTTGTGCAGGAACCGGGCGTTTTTTCATAGGTTTTGTCCCCAAGTAAGCAAGCGTCGAAGGGAGTGGCGACTCAGCGATTCTTCCGGGATCGTGTGTCCGCTGCAGACGCTTCCAACTACAAGCTATTGCCTTTGTATCTGAGGCCTGTCCAGTCCTGGACTATCCCCATGGCGTGCCTCTTGGGCTGCTGTGATTCATCTGGCCCGGTGGAACCACCTCCTCTCGCAGCAACTCCCTGGCCCATCCACAAGCGCCAGGAACTGACTTGATTTTAGTGCGGCCGCCGCGCTGTGTCATCCCCCGCACCGTCAAAACCGAAGGTCCAGTTCAGCTCGATTCACGATCCTCTACGCACAGAAGCACGGACTCAGCGGCAGGGGCCCGGTGGGACGTGATTGACCGCGACCGTTTCCTTCCGGATCGGCAACGTCAGATCCACGGGCCGGGAACTCATGACCCGTCATCGAGGCCGCACGGCGCCGCGCCGACGCCGAACCCCCGAGTAGTCAGAAGGTCCATCGGGTTGCGCCTCCGGGCTCCTTGGTCGCGACCGCGTAGGCATCCTCGGGCACGAACTCGTAGACGTACCACGGTGGCGGCCCGGCGCTGGGCGCGCTGTACTCGTGGGTGAAGCCGCCGTCGGCCACGGTCGGCGCCCACCCGCCCTCGGCGAACACTTCAGCCAGGCGCTGCAGCCGTGTGTCGTCGGTGACGCGGACAGCCCGGCCCTCGAGCGCCACGTCGTAGCCGTGGATGGCGACGCCGAAGGCGCAGCGCGGATCGCGCTCGATGTTGCGGATCTTGCGCGAACGAGCACTGCCGCAGAAGTTGTAGCGGCCATCGACCCAGAAGGCGCCCACGGCGGTCATGTGGGGCCGGCCGTCGGCGTCGATTGTCGACAACCAGAACGTGTGGTGGCCTGGTCCACCGGTGCCCGGTTCCTGGGTCAGGTTGGTCTCGAGCGTCCGGCGCACATCGGTCCACTCGAGTGGGGCAAGGTCGTAGAGGTCGGCGAGATTCCTCGCTCGGGGTTCGGGAGCAGCCATGCAAATATCGACGATAGACGGCGGGCGAACTCATCGGGCGAGACACAGGGAACGTGAAGCCAGCAGCGCAGCCGTGCTTGCTGCTCGATGACGCGCCGCCAGCCCAACGACGGGACCTGGACCCTGCCGGACGTCGTTCAGTTCGTCCTCGGTTCGAAGATGAAACGCGTTGGCGAGCCCGTGAAGTCAGCCGAATCCAGCGCAAACACCCACTCGGGAGTTTGCGCAAAGACGCTGCTGGACGATGGGTCGACCATATCGAGGCCGTAGTCGGTTCCGTATTTGGTGTTCTCCGCCGCCAACATGCTCTCCAAGGCGTCGCGGTCAGTGATCTGCCGCGCTCGACCCTGCACCACGATGGGTTCGAGCGGATCCTCGGTTGACAAGGTGCAGCGGGGCTCGCCGGCCAGATTGAGCGCCTTACGCGAACCCTTGGCGCTGCTGAACCAGAGCCTGTCCTCATGCCAGATCGCCCACACCGGCATGAGGTGCGGGGCCCCCGAAGGGGTCACCGTGGCCAACCAGTAATCATGTGAGCGGACCAGCCTCTCTTCTGCCCACGACCAGGGGAGTAGTCCCGTACCTTCCTCGGCACCGAGGGCCCCATAGCCCGGCATGTAAGGCCTTGAGGCGATCGGCTTTCCCACGGTCGCGAAATTTAGTGGGGGCCTCCGACCGGCAAGGCCTCTCAAGTGCTCCCTGGTACGCCCCTGCGTTTCGTTTGGCCTGGATGCCCACTCCGACATGATCGTTCCCAGGTGGCCAGTTTCAGGCTCCTTCCGGCGGCTGCGCCGTGAACTGGTTGAGGTCGAAATAGTCACGCCACGCGGTGATGGCTCCCTCATGGACTTCGATGATTCCCATCAGCGGCAACGAGATCGTCGTTTCAGCCCCGATGAAGTGGTCGACCCGCTCAGTCATCACGATCGGGCCATCCGCCACCATATGAATGATGTCGACGCCGACCTGGCCGCCCATGTCCATGAATTCGGCCAGCGTGGCCAGGATGGCTCCGCGTCCCTGGACCGGTTCCATTGGCATGTTGTGATACACCGCGTTCTCACTGAAGAATGGCCCCAGCATTGCGGCGTCATGTTGGGGCCAGGCCGCTATGAAGGTTGCAATGAACTCCTGGACGGTCTCGGCTGATGTGGGCATTCAGTGCTCCCCTTGTTTAATTCCTCGGCTCGTCAGGTGTCATCGGTGTGACACCGAAACTGAACCACCAACGTGAAAGCCATGTCAGGACACCACCGTCTCGGCCACCGACGCGTTGAAGCGGGCCATCAGGCTGGCGAGGAGCGCGACGTCCCGGTCCTCCCAATCCTCCAACCAACACGTCAACTGGGTACGGATTCGCTTGGCATCGTCCGTCAGGGCGCGCCGGCCGGCCGGCGTCAGAGAGAGAGGGTCGCCCCGGCGTCCCGGGCGTCCACCTTGCCGGTCCAACAAGCCAGCATCGAAGAGCTGGTTGAGCTGCCGGGAGACGGTCGATTTGTCGAGGCTCAGCCGATCGGCCAGGTCAGATGCTCGAATCTCAGGTGTCGTCTCGACCAGGTTCAAGAAGGTGTAGCCGACGAGCGACCGTCCGGGGTGGAGGTCGTTGCCCAGCTCTCTCGATCTTCGAATGAGCGAGTTGAGCTGGTGGTAGAGCTCTTCGATCAAGGTGCCTCGGGCCATCGGTCCCCTGCCTCATAAAGTTGACATGTGCAACTATAACCGGTTAAAGTTGGGGATGGCAACTTTTGCAGGCCGGTATCGTCCAGTTGCAGGGAGGTAGGCCATGAGGGCGTTGAGTATCGACGAGAATGTGCCACTGGTGCTGGTGGTGGGTTTCGACGGAACGGAGCCAGCGCAGCGAGCCCTGCGGAGTGCGGCTGACGTGCTTCGGGTGCGTCCGGGCCGCATGGATGTGGTCTTTGTCGCCCACGTCCCGAGCACGGTGGCGCTCGCAGCGCAAGCCATTGAAGCGGTACGCGAGGGTCTGGATACCGAAGAGCGGCAGCTGGCCAGCATGGCAGACGAGACCCTGAGGGACACCGACGTGAAGTGGCGCTTCCAGCGGCGGAACGGGGAGATTGCGGCCGAGCTCCTGGCCGCCGGCAAGGAGGAACTTGACTCGGAGGGTCCGAGCACGCAGGTCGTTCTCGTTGTAGGTGGCTCCGCCCACAAGATCGACCGCTACCTCAACTCGACACCGGCCAAGGTCATACGTCAGGACCGGTTCGAGGTGTTCGTTGTCCCGTAGAAGGGCGTGAGCCTTTCGCCGTTCACGACATATCCCTGGCAACCCGTCAGGGGCCGCACCATTGGACGTGGGATTGCCGAGTGGCTCCGGCTTAGGGCGGTGCTCAGGCGGTGCGCTGCATGAAGGTAATGAGGTACCCAAAGAACTGATCGGGATCGAGGATGATCTGCCGCACGCCCGCTCCCTCGTACTCGAAATGTATCCGATAGCCCTTGGCGAGAACGTGGTCTCGTGCGCCGTCGATGTCGTCGACCTCCCATACGAGCGGCCCAATCCCACCCCTGCCCTTCTTGGCCAACATCGCCCACTGGGGGCTGTCGGAGTGAGCTGGGCCATAGAGCTCAATATGGTTGTCCCAGTCCGTCGTGCTCAGCACGTTGCCGTCACTCAGGAGATCCGGCGGGTGGAAGGAGGTCCCGAGGAGATCGTTGAACTGCTCAACCGCGGCGTGAATGTCTTCGGGTGACATCATCAGCTCCACACGGTTGAATCCGAGAATGTTCATGTCATCTCCTTCGGTCGGCCGAGAACGTCCCCGTCTCTCGGTTGGGCCAGTCGGCTGTTGCGGCCCCTCGACCGTCACGGTAGCGCTCAGACATAGTAACTACAATGTCTCTCGCTGGCCCGGCTCTGGGCGTGTGCCAATGGATGATGGGCCCATAACCGAATCGGGTGGGGCTGTGGTGATGTCCATCGACTTCGGCGTTCGGGACGGAGGATCATCACGCTTGCGGTGAAGTTCAAACAGCCCTCCCCACACTGATTCGTTGGGGCCACGGACGAGCCAAGCTCGATCTGGGTCCTGGGCTGGTGTGGAAGGGGGAGGACCAGACCAAAAGACCAGGGCCGCGAGTGCTTCATCGACCGCTTCCACACGCTATAAGTATCCTTGTAAGGATGTAATCCCGTAATAAGGAGGAGCCGGTGACCGATACTCTGGCCGGCACGGCCGTACCCGAAGTCGCTGCGTTGGACGCGTATTCCCAGGTGGTGGTGTCGGTGGCCGAGCAATTGACCCCCCGGGTCGCTGCGGTACAGGTGTCTCGGCGCCTTCGTGACGGCAGCTTCGCCACCGGGGCAGGCTCGGCGGTGGTCTTCACGAGCGATGGCTTCTTGCTTACCAACGCCCACGTGGTGGGGAGGGCCGAAGCCGGCCAAGCTGCCTTCGCCGACGGCACCGCGGTCCCGTTTCACGTCGTCGGCAGCGATCCCCTCTCAGACCTGGCCGTGCTCCGCACCGATGGTGCAACGCCGGTGCCAGCCTCGTTGGGCGAAGCGTCGCAGCTCAGAGTGGGACAACTGGTGGTGGCGGTCGGCAACCCGCTCGGTTTGGCCGGCACCGTCACCGCCGGGGTCGTCAGCGCCTTGGGCCGCTCCTTGCCGACTCGAGCAGGGGACAACGTGCGGATCGTCGATGACGTCATCCAGACCGACGCCGCGCTCAACCCGGGCAACTCGGGCGGGGCCTTGGTCATTGCTTCGGGCGAGGTCGTGGGTATCAACACCGCGGTGGCCGGCGTGGGTGTGGGTCTGGCCATTCCCATCAATTCGATCACCCGACAGATCATCGCCACCTTGATGGCCGAGGGGCACGTGCGCCGGGCCTACCTCGGCCTCGCCGGCACTCCCGCCCCGCTCCCGCCGTCCTTGGCCTCCCGATTCGACCAGAAGACCGGACTGCGCATCGAGCAAGTGGTGTCCGGGGGACCGGCGGAGCGGGCCGGATTGCGATCGGGCGACCTCTTGATCACGGCCAACCATGAAGCGGTCACCAGTGCACAGACCCTGCAGAGGCTCATGCTGGGCGACGCCATCGGCCAGCCCCTGGCGCTGACCGTGCTCCGATCCGAGGCCCTGGTCGACGTCGTTGCCACACCAATGGAGCTGAGCGCCGGCGACTGATCCGAGGCACGGAGGCGACGGCTCCGGCTGGCCGCTCCCGGCCTGGCTTCGTCGTCGCTGTCGCTATCCGTGATATTCGGTCAGGACCCCGTACAAGTCGGGTCGGCGATCCCGGAGCAGGCCCCACCCCGCCCGGTCGGACCGCGCCTGTGCGAGGTCGAGCTCGGCGAAGATCGTCTCCTCGGTGTCCCTCCCGGCCTCGGCCAGGGGCCGCCCGCGATGGTCGACGACGAATGACGACCCGTAGAAGGTGAGATCCCCTTCGGTGCCGATCCTGTTCGCCGCCGCGACGGGCACATGGTTGCACACGGCATGGCCGTCCATGGCCCGGCGCCACATGTCGGAGGTGTCGTTGCCCGCTTGGCTGCCGACCTCGTTGCCGATGGCCGACGGGTAGAGGATCAGTTCGGAGCCGAGGAGCGTCATCGCCCGGGCCGCTTCGGGGAACCACTGGTCCCAGCAGACACCGACCCCGATGCGGCCGTGCCGGGTAGGCCAGGAACGAAAGCCGGTGTCGCCGGGGTTGAAGTAGAACTTTTCCTCGTAGCCAGGACCGTCGGGGATATGTGACTTCCGGTAGATGCCGAGAACCTCCCCATCCTCGATCATGGCGAGGGAGTTGAAGTAGACGGGCGGGACGTGCTCGAAGAAGGAGACGGGCACGACCGCGCCGGTGCCGGCGGTCACCTTGGTCACCGCCTCGATCGCAGGGTTGTCCTCCGGCGTGGTGGCCCAGTCGAAGTATTCCTGTTCCTCGTACTGAGGGAAGTACCGGCCCTCGAAGAGTTCGGGGCAGAGGACGACGTCGGCGCCGTTCCCGATCGCAGCCGAGACCTGCTCGACGGTGGCTTCGCAGTTGGCGGCGCGATCGTCGCCGAAGGCGCGCTGGACAACAGCGAGTACGAGCTTGGGGCCCATGGCTTCCGAGCGTACCGCTCGGGTGCCGGTGCGGTCCCGCTTGGGTCCGGGCGCTCGCTCGCGTACCCTCTCGACGTGCTCGCGATCCCGTCCCCGTCCACGCCGGCGGCCGACGGTTTCCATATGCCGGCCGAGTTCGAGCCGCATGACGGGTGCTACCTGGTCTGGCCTGAGCGCACCGACACCTGGCGGCTGGGCGCGAAGCCGGCGCAAAAGGCGTTCGCCGCCGTGGCCGAGGCCGTCTCCACGAGCGAGCCGGTGACGGTGCTGGCCTCGTCACGCCAGTGGGAGCACGCGCGGTCCGTGCTGCCACCCGAGATCCGGCTGGTCGAGATGACGACCGACGACGCATGGGCCCGAGACACCGGGCCGACCTTCGTGGTCGACTCGGCGAGGAACGAGCGCCGCGGGGTGGACTGGGTGTTCAACGCATGGGGCGGTCTCGACGGGGGGCTCTTCTTTCCCTGGGCGAACGACGACCTCGTCGCGGCGAAGGTGTGCGAGCTCGACGGAGCGGCGCGTTACCGTGCCCCGCTCGTGCTCGAAGGCGGCTCGATCCAGGTGGACGGTCAAGGTACGTGCCTGACGACTGCCGAGTGCCTGCTCAATCCGAACCGCAACCCGTCCCTGTCAAAGGGCGAGATCGAATCGCACCTCCGCTCCTATCTCGGCGTGGAGCAGGTGATCTGGCTTCCCCGCGGCGTCCCCTTCGACGAGACCGACGGTCATGTCGACAATCTGGCGTGCTTCCTGGCCCCCGGGCGCGTAATGCTCACGTGGAGCGACGATCCCTCCGACCCGTTGAGCGAGGTATCTTCCGAGGCCCGCCGGGTTCTCGAGGCCACCGTCGACGCCCGGGGACGCTCGCTCGAAGTGCTGCCCGTACCGGCGCCATCGCTGCCCGCGATGACGACCGAAGAGGCGTCGGGTATCGACCGGACTCTCGGTGCGAAGCCTCGGACCGGCGGTGACCCGCTCGCGGCGTCCTACGTCAACCTCTACATCGGGAACTCGGTGGTGGTCTTCCCCCTGATGGACCCCCGTCATGACGACGTCGTCGCCACACTCCTCGCCCGAGAACTGCCGGAGCGTCGAGCGGTCGGTGTCGCGGCACGTGAGATCCTCCTCGGCGGTGGGGGAATCCACTGCATCACCCAGCAGGTACCGGCGATCGGGAGGAGTGAGGGCGTGTTTCGGGCGCGCCCGTCATGACTCGCCGGCCTGGTGTCATCGTCCCTACGGGTTCGCGGCGCGGTCCTCGGCACCGAGTCGGCGGTACCAGAGCCGCCAGGGCGTGGTGTGCCGCTGCCAGACCTCCGGCCCGGTCGCGTACGGAGGCCCGACATGCCGACGGACCGACGCCGCCTCCTCGTCGACCTCGTACACGGCGAGGAACCGCGGCGCACCTTTGTAGGGCGGTCGCTCCTCTTGCAGGAGCTCGTAGCGAACGGCGCGGAGCGCGTGACGTCGTTCGGCGACCTCGGGCAAGTGGACGTTCGTGTAGAAGTCGTTGAAGACAGTGAGCTCCTCATCCGTCGTGTCAGGTGGCGGGTTGACGCCGAGGAGGTACATCGCATAAGGCGCGCCAGCTGCGGGACCGGTTTCGGCGACGCGTTGGTAGAGCAACGACCACGTCTGCCTGAGTCCCTCGAAGCTCGATTCTGTCGCAACCTGAGTACCGGTCTGACCGTCCTCGAGGTCGACGGTGCGCACAAACCGCGGCGGTCGAAATCCGCGAGCCGCGACGGCGATCAGCTCATAGCGAGCGTCGGCGCCCGAGCCATGTGGTGCCGTCTGCACGAATGCCTCGGCCGCGTCGGGCTCGGCGGATGCGCCGCCGCGGACGTCCCACCCCGTCCATGAGGTGACCGGGCCCGGTGGCTTCACATCGGGTGACATGCTTCGCCGGGGCCTCGGTCGTGACCCTTCGGCCTCATCGCCTCAGACTACAGAGCGGACCGTGGTGCTCGCCGACCCGGCGCGGGAACTCAGGCACCTCGGACTCCGCTACTGCTAAGCGAAATTCCTGGGCGCGAGCTGGTCGGCAGGAACGATGCCCAGCCGGCCGGCCTGGTAGTCCTCGATGGCCTGAATGATTTCCTCCCGCGTGTTCATGACGAAGGGGCCGTAGTGGGCGATCGGTGCACGAATCGGCAGTCCGCCCAGGAGCAGCACGTCGAGCGGCTCGACCCGCCCGTCCGCCGCCCGGATCACGAGATGATCGCCGGGGCCGAACACCACCAGTTGGCCGTCCTCCACCGGGCGGCCTTCGGGCCCGGCGTTGCCGTGGCCGGTCAGCACGTACGCCATGGCTGAAAACGCCGGGTCCCACGGCACGGAGATCTCCGCGCCAGGTGCGACGGTCGCGTGGGCGTAGGTGATAGGAGTGTGGGTGACGCCGGGCCCCTCGAATCCTGCGACGTCACCGGCGATGAGACGGATCAGCGCCCCGCCGTCGTCGGACGTGAGAAGGCGCAGCGCGTCCCGGGTGATCGACTGGTACCGCGGCGGCGTCATCTTGAGTGCCGGGGGCAAATTGACCCACAGTTGGACCGCGTGCGAGGGACCGCCACCGCGGTACATCTTCTCGGTCGGCAGCTCGTCGTGGAGGATGCCCCCGCCGGCGGTCATCCACTGGGTGTCGCCCTCGGCGATCACGCCGCCACCGCCGTTGGTGTCGTGATGGGCGATCTCACCGTCGAGGATGTAGGACACGGTCTCGAAGCCGCGGTGAGGGTGCCACGGTGCGCCCTTGGCCTCATCGGGACCGTTGACCTGCGGTCCGATGTGGTCCAGCAGGAGGAACGGGTCGGCCCCGGCGAACGACAGGCCGCCCGGGAAGGGCCGACGGACACTGAACCCGCCGCCCTCGACCTGACGGTGCGCGGTGACCACCTCGGCCACCGGCCGCGGGATGGACTGGGCGGGATCGGGCCTGGGGATCCGGGGCAGCACGAGTGTGTCGTCGGCGGTGATGGCAGGCATGGCGATCAACTCCTCACAGAGGTCCAGGGTTTTGGTGACGTATCAACATTATTCTATCTTTGATGATGTGTCAACAAAGCGGGTAGGCTCGCCTTTCATGGCGACACCGCAGTGGCTCGACGAGCGCCAGGCCCGAGCCTGGCAGGCCTATCTCAAACTGAACCAGAGGCTCTACGCCGCGCTGGAGGTCGAGCTCCAGCGAGACTCGGGCCTGTCGGGCGCCGACTACACGGTGCTGGTGCCGCTCTCCACCGCTTCTGCCGGCGTGCTCCGGACGCGCGAGCTCGGCGCGGAGATCGGCTGGGACCGCAGTCGTCTGTCCCATCAGATCAGCCGGATGGAACGGAGGGGCCTCGTCGCCCGCGAGGAATGTGTGGAGGACGGGCGGGGCTCGATGGTCCGCCTCACCGACGCCGGCCGGTCGGCCATCGAGGGCGCCGCTCCGGCGCATGCCGAGACCGTCCGCCGCTACTTCATCGATCGCCTGTCGCATGGAGAACTCGACACCCTCACCGCGGTCTTCGAACGTCTCCTCGCCGGGATGGACCGATCCGGCGTGTGACGGCTCCGGACCTGCTCGACACCGGGGTCAACGCTGTACTGGGGCTGACTCGTTCACGGTGCTGGCGCGTTCGGAGCGCACCACTCGGAGGCGGTGGATGAACAGGACGACGACGGCGATGACCACCAGCACGGCGGCCACGTAACCGGCATAGCTGAAGGCCTTCAGCACCCGGTGATAGCTGCTCCCGAGGCCATAGCCGACGCTGGTAAGGACCGTGCACCACACCGCGCATCCGATCACGGTGAAGAGCAGGAACTTCGCCCTGGCCATCTCGGCGAGACCCGCTGCCAACGAGACGAACGAGCGCAGGAGCGGAATGAACCTCCCGAACAGCACGACGGGTTCTCCTCGACGGGCGAACCAGGCCTCGGCCCGGTCTAGATCCTTGTGCGTCAGCAGGACGTACTTTCCGACCCGGTCTACCAATGGCCGTCCGCCGAAATAGCCGATGAGATAGCCGACCAGGGACCCGAGCACCTCGGCCAGGGTGGCGACGGCGATGACGGCAAAGAGATTTAAGGGGTGCGGTTCATTGACGATCTGTCCACTGGCCAGGACGCCGCCATAGATGATGGCGACTTCGGCGCCGACGGGGAGACCCATCGACGAGACGAAACTGAGGATGAACACGGCGAGATAGCCCCATGTCTCCAGAAAGTGCTCCATGGTGTTCTCCTAGCGATTAGCGCAGCGACGGATGGGACCGCCGTCAGGTGGTGGCGAATTGGAGACGATGGATTCGAACGCACAAGCACATGTTCTCGACCGCCAGGTCCAGCCCCTCATCACTGCACTTCAGAGTAGGGAAAGGTGCTCCTGATGGCATCAGCCTCAGGGATGAAATGACCGTCCGCCTCGGGGATGATTTCAGCGCTCGGAGGGTCCCCGTCGGGACGGTTTGACCAGCCCAACCTGAAAGGCGAAGACGGCCGCCTGTACCCGGTCTCGGAGGCCCAATTTGGTCAGGATCTTCCCGACATGAGATTTCACCGTGGCTTCGGAGACGAACAGCCGTCGGGCTATTTCGACATTGGAGAGACCCTCGGCCACGGCGACCAGCACCTCACGCTCGCGATCGGTGAGTTCCTTGAGTTCGCTCACGTCGGATCCGGAATCGGTCCCCTCATCTGGCAGATGTCGGGCGAAGGTCTCCAGCAGTCTCCGGGTCACGCGGGGCGCGACCACGGCATCCCCCTGGGCCACGACCCGGATGGCGGCGATCAATTCAGCCGGAGGCACGTCCTTGAGGAGGAATCCGCTCGCACCGGCGCGGAGCCCGGCGAAGGCGTACTCGTCCAGATCAAACGTCGTGAGGATCAGCACACGAGACGCTGCGCCACCGTCCACGATTCTCGCCGTCGCCTCGATTCCGTCCATTCCCGGCATGCGCACATCCATCAGGACGACATCGGGGCGAAGGTCGTGCGTCATGGCCACGGCAACGTCGCCGTCCGGCGCCTCGCCCACGACCTCGATACCCGACTCCACCTCGAGGATCATCCGGAATCCCTTCCGGAGCAAGGCTTGATCATCGACCAGGAGGACTCGGATGGTCATTGATCGACCCGTACCCGCGCCTTCACCTCCCATCCACGCTCCACATGAGGCCCGGCACTCAGCGCGCCCCCGCAGAAGGCGGCTCGCTCGCGCATGCCGCCAAGGCCGTGCCCTTCGGCACTCGGTTTGACCGGCTCGCCATCGTCGCGGACGTAGACGTCGACGAAGGGGGAGTCGAACGTGATCGTGACCTGCGCCGTAGAAGGTTCATCGGCATGCTTCAGGATATTGGTCAGCGATTCCTGAACGATGCGATAGATGGTGAGCTCCACTCCGGGAGGGACGTCGAAGGGCTCGCCTTCCTCACCGAATTCGACCTTGAGGCCGGTCGTGCTCACCCCGTGGATGAGCCGTGGCAAGCCGGAGAGTTGGGGCTGCGGTCCCCGATCGGCGGTGAAGTCGTCGGTTCGGAGGACGCCCAGCAGGTGGCGCATATCGGTGAGCGCGAGCCGACCGGTGGCGGAGACTTCCGCCATCGCCTCGCGGGCCTGAACGGGGCGCGAGTCGACAGCAGCCGACGCGCCGTCGGCCAGCGTGACCATGATGGACACGTTGTGCGCCACGACATCGTGCATCTCGCGTGCGATTCGGGCCCTCTCGGCGGCTGCGGCCAGCTTGGCCTGCTGGTCCCGTTCGAATTCGAGCCGCTTGGTCCGCTCGACCAGAGAGTCCATGTAGGAACGCCAGGTGCGGAGCGCCAGGCCGATGGACACAGCGGCGACCACCAGCCCGGAGAGGAAGACGAGGGACTTGGCGACGTCTCCCGCCGGGGCCCATCGAATGGAGGCCATGATCGCTCCGGCCTCCGCCACGCCGGCGCCCATCAAGGCTCGTCGCGACGACGCGTGGACCGCCAAAGTGAACAGAGCGATCAGAAGGGCAACATCGGCCGGTAGGGGCACGGTCACCAGCCATTGGACGAATGCCACCGCCGCGATCACGCAGAACACGGCGGACGGAGCCCGTCGTCTCCAGATCAGCGGAAGGACGAGGGCGGCCTGCAAGACGATGTTCTCTGGCCGCTCGACGCCGAAGCTTCGGGGAAAGGCCATGCAGGCCACGAAGAGAACGACGGCAATCCCGGCATCGCTCCGCCGCTGGTGTTCGGTGTCCCATGCCCGCAAGCGGTCCGCCCAGGCTCGGATGCGCTCAATGAGCCAATGCCATTCACCCAACGTCGATCGATCCACTCCCGACGCCGTCACAACTCCATTGTCGCGTGGGTTTCGGCCATTGAGTATCCGCCTTGAGGATGACGCTCGAGCTGCGACAATCATCCCCCGCTGCCCAGAGGCCCTAGCGGGCTCGAACCAGCCCCGTCTGGTACGCGATGACGACGAGTTGGGTGCGGTCCCGGGCGCCCATCTTGGCCAGGATGCGGCTCACGTGCGTCTTGGCCGTGGCGACGCTCATGTGGAGGTCTCTGGCCAGTTCCGCCCGGCTTGGGCGGGGCCCGGGTCAACATCCTCGGCGCTTTGATGACGTACGCCTGAGCTACGTCAGGATCAAGACGGAAGCGACGATTAGCACTAGGACGGCCAGGACCGCCACATCCCGCACCTGGGGGCGGCTGGTCGGGTCGTCGAAGTCGGTGAATCCACCGCGGGCCGTGATGGCGTCACTCAAGTCGCGCGCTCGACGCAGCGCAACCGTGATCGCCGTGATGGCGAGCAGCCCGAGTTCGTCCATGGCCTGGCGCCCGTCCCGCCAGCTTCCCCGGTCCACCCGTCTTCGTAGACGGCGCGCGGCGATCAGCGTCCTCGATTCGTCAATGAGGGACGGGAGCGAACGGATCGCCAATGCCGTGGCGTTGATCCATTCTTCGATCGGCAGGCCCAACCGGCGCAGCGGACGTCCCAAGACGGTCAAGGCGGCCGGGATCTCGCCGAGCGGCGTCGTCCACCCGATGAGCGCGGCGCTGAGCACCAGCAGAATCAGAATAAGGGTCAGGCGACCCCAGGTGCTCAGTCCGCCGAGGCTCAGTGGCAATGAGCCCAGATGCACCAGCGGCGGAGCGCTGGAGCGAACACTGAAGACGGCGCCGAGAGCGAGGACGAAGAGAAACCAGCGCGGTATTCGGGGGAGCGCTCCCCACGGGATGCGACCGGCGATCAGGCCGACGAGAACGATCCCGGCCAGCGTGAGGAGGATCGGCCACGTTGGCTTGAGCGACGCCGCCAGTGAAAGAACCCCGACGGCCAAGAGCTTGGTGCCGGCCCAGAGACGGTGCACCGGCGAGGACCCCGGAATCAAACGGAGGAGGCTCAGGTCACTGGCCGGCCTCTTGGTCTTGACGGATGGAGCCGAGACTGCGGGAGGGGACGGCGTCGGGTCGGAGTCGCTGACGATCCGACCCGCTTCAAGTCGGATGAAGCGATCGGCGATCCCGCCCAACAAGGCGTTGTCGTGGGACACGATGATCAGCGTGATGCCCCATTCGGCCCGAAGGTGAGCCAGGACTTGCACGAGCTGCACGCCGCCCGCCTTGTCGAGACCGGCGAAAGGTTCGTCGAGCACGAGGACCGAGGTCTGGCGAGCGAGCATCCCGGCGATGGCGACGCGCCGCTGCTCGCCTCCGCTCAACTGGTCCACTTGGCGAGATCCAAAGACCGAGGGATCGAGACCCACCGACCACAGGGCATCAGCCGCCGTGGCGTCATCGGATCCACTGGCGTCACGCACGTCGTCGATCACCCGGCGCTGGAGCAGCTGGAGCCGGGCATGCTGGAACGACAGGCCGACTTGACCGACCTGTTCGACGAGAGATCGGCCCCCGAGAAGAATCTCACCCTCGCTCGGGAGCGTGAGCCCTGCCAGAATCCAGGCGAGGGTGGACTTTCCCGAACCGTTGGGTCCGTTGACGGCAACGCCGCTGCCGGGTGCGATCTCGAGATTGACCGCTGCGAGACTCCGGCGTTCCCAGGGGGTTCCGGGTGAGTAGACGTGCCCCACTCCCTTCAGGGACAAGGCTTGGGCCGGGGGACGATGCGTGGACGACAGCGAGGGTTGGGTGGACGGCGTCGCGATCGGGGTGACGTAGTCCACGCGCCGTCCATTGGAAAGTGCGAGTGCGTGAGGTTCGTCCGAGGCCTCGAGCGGGTCGTGAGTGACGTGCACGACGCTGACTCCCTCATCGGGGAGGGATCGAAGAAGGTTCATGAGAACCACCCGGCCCTCGGGATCCAGCATCGCCGTCGATTCGTCGGAGACCACCAGCCGTGGCTGGCGCGCCAGGGCTGACGCAACCGCCAGTCGCTGCAACTCGCCCCCGGAGAGCGTTGCCGTCTCACGATCGGAAAATCCCTCGAGACCGACCCGCGCCAGGAGATCCTCGGTATCGACCACCCGCGTGCTGGGCAGGCCCCACCGCAGGTCGTCCCGGACCCGGACGCCGAGCACCTGGGCATCGGGACGTTGGAAGATCAGCGCACTTCCATCTTGTGCACCGAGACCGGGTGCGCCGCCGCGCGTAATGGTGCCTTCGGTCGGGACGGCACCCACCAGCATCCGGGCCAACGTCGACTTTCCCGAGCCGTTGTGTCCCACGATCGTGAGGAACTCGGCGGGTTCCAGGCGCAGTGCCACGTGGCGAACGGCCCAGTGCTCGCTGCCGGGATAGCGGAAGGAGACGTCGTCCATCCGGACCGGAACGGGCGCTGGGGCTCGACGATCCTGCACGTCGAAGAGCAGCGACCGCGGACCACCGAGGTCGTCGAGCGCATGCAACGTGCTGCGGGCGGCAAACCATCCGAGGTTGCAGACTGCCCCCACGAAGGCGAACAACGCAATGGGAATGATCAGCCACCAGAAGCGTGTCTCCCAACTGACCACGACGTCCCCGACGTGAGCGATCCCACCGAGGCGCATATTGCGAAGGGTCTGGCCGGTCCCGCTCCAGGAGTTTCGAGTCTGATCAATGGCCAAACGTCGCGAAGTCGTGAAAGCGGCCAGGAGCCCGACCGTGACCACGGATGCCGGTGGCCAGAACAGCACGATGCCGGTGGCCACGGTGCGCACCGCCCCCCAGCGGCGCCGGTGGGCGTGACCCACCAGTGCCCCGATGGCCGTACAGACGCCCACGGCCAGGACGACCCGGTCACCGGCGGCCAGGAAGCCCACGAACATGGCCGCCAGTCCGCCGACGAAGGCGGCTCGTACCCGGTGCCTGGCCGAGACGGCCGCAATCGGCAGGAGACCCAGCACAAGGAGCGCAGATCCCAGGGGCACGAACCTGCTCACCAAGCACAGGGCCAGCGTGAGGTCACCGAGGACGACCGCCTCGGCCAGCTCGATCGAATCGAGCACGCGAGCGTGAGCCTGTCCCACCGGAGGTAGCGTCACGTCGCGGACGGCAATAGGCAGAGCATCGATCAACTCTGGCACGGCAGCGTGACAATTTTGATCCGGCCGGTACCGAGTGGCCGAGTGGCACCGAGCGCGCCATGGCATGGACTGGTCCACCCCAGTTGGCCGGAGGCTGACGCGACCCGGTGCCCGAAAGTGCTAAACAGCGGAGACTGAAGGACGGAACCCAATGCGAGTGCATCTTCTTGACGGGACCTACGAGTTGTTTCGTCATTTCTTTGGCCAGCCCCCCAGGGCGGCCGACGACGGGACGGAGATCGGCGCCACCTATGGCGTTGTCACCACGGTGTTGCTCATGCTGGAAGGCGGCGTCACCCATCTCGGGGTGGCGACCGATCACGTCATCCGCTCGTTTCGCAACGACCTGTGGGCTGACTACAAGACCGGCGACGAGGTGCCGGACACCCTGCGATCTCAGTTCGAACCGCTCGAGGACGCTCTCCGTGCTCTCGGGGTCGTGGTCTGGCCGATGGTCGAGGTCGAAGCTGACGATGCGCTGGCGTCGGCCGCATCGGTTGCCGCCGATGACCGGAGCGTCGAGCAGGTCCTTATCTGCACGCCGGACAAGGACTTGGCCCAGTGTGTGGTGGGGAACCGGGTCGTCCAGCTCGATCGCCGCAAGGACGTGATCACCGATGAGGACGGGGTGCGGGCCAAGTTCGGAGTGTCACCCAGATCGATTCCCGACTGGCTGGCCCTGGTGGGTGATTCGGCCGACGGCTTTCCCGGGCTGCCCGGTTGGGGCAAGCGGTCGGCGGCGTTGGTTCTCGCGCACTACGAGAAACTCGATGCCATTCCGGACGACGTCGAGCGCTGGGATCCTTCGGTGCGCAAGGCCGTTCGAGGTGCCGAAAGGCTGGCCACCACGCTCACCCACGAGCGCGACCTGGTGGGGTTGTTTCGCGATCTCGCCACGCTCCGCATCGACCGGAGATTGTTGCCCGACGTCGCCGGCCTCGAATGGCACGGACCCACGCCGGCGTTCGAGGACGTGTGCCGCCGTCTGCGCTCCCCGGCTCTGGCCAAGCGGGCGGCCGCCCTCGCTTCTAGCTGAGGGCGTCGAAGACCAGGGACAGCTCGGTCGGAACCGGCGTGTCGAGTTGGGCGTAGGTGCACGAGGCGGGCTCGCGGTCCGGGCGCCACCGACGAAATGACGTGCCGTGACGGAAGCGCTGTTCCTGCAGGTGGTCGTAGCCAACCTCGCACACCAGCTCCGGTCGCACGGGCTCCCAGCTCATGTCCTTCCCGGCACTCCAGCGGCTCGTGCCGCCCGGGATTCGACTCGATGCCGTCGCCGCTTTCAACCAGGGATGGTTCTCGACCGCGCCGGCCCGGTACGGCTCCAGCTCTTCGACGAGCTCCCGACGCCGGACCGCGGTGAACCCCGACGCCACGCCGACATGGTGCAAGACCCCGTCTGCGTCGTTCAGGCCGAGCAGGAGCGATCCGACGATGCCTCCGTCCTTGTGCCATCGAAAGCCCGCCACCACGCAATCGGCCGTGCGCTCGTGCTTGACCTTGAGCATCGCCCGCTTGTCCGGGAGGTAGCGCAGGTCGCCGGGCTTGGCCACCACACCGTCGAGGCCCGCCCCTTCGAACCGGGAGAACCAGTCACTGGCCACGTCGGGGTCGTCCGTCGCCGGCGTCACGTGCACCGGCGGCTTCGACTTCTTGAGGGTCTTCTCGAGCAGCTTGCGTCGCTCGGCGTACGGGGCGTCGCAGAGGTCGCGGTCGCCCACGGCGAGGAGGTCGAAGGCCACGAAGGACGCCGGTGTCGTCGACGCCAGCATGGTGATCCGGGACTCCGCCGGGTGGATCCGCTGCGACAGCGCATCGAAGTCCAAACCGGAGGGACCGGCGATCACGATCTCCCCGTCGAGCACGCATTGCGCGGGAAGATCGCGCTTGAGTGGCTCGATGAGCTCGGGGAAGTACCGGGTGAGCGGTTTCTCGTTCCGGCTGCCCAGCTCGACATCGTCACCTTCCCGGAAGACGATGCAACGGAATCCGTCCCACTTTGGTTCGTAGAACATGCCTTCGGCCCGGGGGAGCTCCCGGGTGAGCTTGGCCAGCATCGGCGCGACGGGTGGCCGTACGGGAAGAGTCACCTCCTGATCGTACCCAGAAGCCGCGGCGATCCTCAGGCTGCGTGCGTGGCTGTCCAGGCGACGAGGTCGTCGGCGTCCAGTCGATTGACCACGCGCTCCTCGGGCACCTCGGCCCGGACGGCGTTGGTGCATCCCCGACCGAGCCACTCCAGCTGCCCGGGGGCGTGTGCGTCGGTGTCGATGGACACGAGGCACCCCAAATCGATGGCCAGGCGCAGGAGATCCTCGGGAGGATCCTGACGCTCGGGACGCGAATTGATCTCCACGGCCGTACCGGTGCGGGAACAGGCGGTGAAGACGGCTTCGGCGTCGAAGGTGGACTGCGGACGGCCCTTTCCGGTGATCAGCCGACCGGTGCAGTGCCCGAGTATGTCCGTGTGCGGGTTCTCGATGGCGCGCAGCATGCGCCTGGTCATGGCTGGTCCGTCCATCCGGAGCTTGGAATGCACGCTGGCCACCACGACGTCGAGTTCAGCCAGGAGGTCTTCGTTCTGGTCGAGGGCGCCGTCCTCGAGGATGTCCACCTCGATGCCGGTCAGGATCCGGAACGGGGCCATCTCCTCGTTCAAGGCGCTCACCACGTCGAGTTGATTCCGCAGCCGCTCGGCATCGAGCCCGTGCGCCACTGTCAAGCGGGCACTGTGGTCGGTCAGGACCAGATAGCTGTGACCGAGGTCTCTGGCCGCCTCGGCCATGTCCGGGATCGGGCTCCCGCCGTCGGACCAGTCCGAGTGTGAATGGCAATCCCCTCGGAGTTGGTCGAGCAACGCCTGTGCAGGTGCATCCAGTGCAATGGGTGGCGGTTCCGTCTCGAGCTTCGCCAGGTAGGCGGGGACATCCCCAGCCAGGGCTTCGGTGATGGCCTGTGCGGTTGACTTGCCCACGCCAGAAACGCTCTGAAGACGCCCGGCGGCGGCCAGCTCGGTCAGCTCCGACTCCGATATCGGTTCCAGCGCGGTGGCGGCGTGTCGAAAGGCGCGGACCTTGTAGGTGTCGGCACCGTTTCGTTCCAGCAGATACGAGATCCGCCGGAGGGCTGTCACCGGATCCACGAGCTAAGACTTCTTCGCTCGACTCGGAGCCACCCGCGTCGGTTCGTCGGCGCCCTTGGGGTACTCGGGGGGCCAGGGCGCATCGTGGAGTCCGGCCGCTTTGTCGCGCTCGGCCAGATCGAGCAACGGTTGGAGTGTTTGCGGCACCCGGCCGATGTCTGACCAGGGGTCGCCATCCCGCTGCAAGAGGTCCGGAACGGTCCGGATGGTCAGGTCGTCGGGAACCACGTCGGCCACCTGGTCCCATGACAGGGGGGTTGAAACCTGACCACCGGTTCGGGGTCGGGCGAACCACGCCGCGAACACGGTCTTGTGGGGGGCATTCTGATTGAAGTCGACAAAGACCCGCTTCCCTCGCTCCTCTTTCCACCAATTGGCGGTGATAAGTGCCGGATGCCGCCGTTCCAACTCTCTGGCCAACGCCACCGCGGCGGCGCGGACCGCCGTGGCGTCCCACCGCGCTTCCAGACGTAGGTAGATATGCAGACCGCGGTTGCCGGTCGTCTTCGGGTAGCCGACCAAGCCGAGCTCGGTCAGAAGATCGCGGCAGTGGAACGCTGCGGTGCGCACCTCGTCGAACCCGACGCCCGGTTGGGGATCGAGATCGATCCGCAGCTCGTCCGCGAACGCGGGATTGGCGGCCAGGTACGGCCACAGATGCAGACCGAGGCAGCCCAGATTCACGGCCCAGACCACATGCGCGATATCGGCCACCACGAGCGCGTTGGAGGTTGTTCCGTTCGGAGTGGTCACGGTGGTCGTCTCCAGCCACGTTGGGGCGCCGGAGGGCACCCGCTTCTGAAAGAAGGATTTCCCGGTTGCGCCGTGGGGAAAGCGCTGGAGCAGGGCGGGACGGCCACCGGCGGTGTTGAGCAACGCCTCGGCCACCTCGAGGTAGTAGGAGACAAGGTCGAACTTGGTCGCACCGAGTTCGGGAAAGTAGACCTTGTCGGGGCTCGAGACATGGACCTCCCGGCCCGAGACCTCCACCACACGCTCCTGGTCGTCCGACATCAGCCCAAACTTATCGGGCTGGTCACGGCCTCGGCTCCCCGGCGCCCACACGAGCATTTCGGACACTGCGGATTGTGGGTTCCGAACAGTCACGGTCCCCTCACAGGCCGCCTCCAGGGATCCCACATGAACGGCTGCCATTCTCGGCGTAGCTGCATGAGCAAGAGGAGCGTCATCATGAACGACTACGACCCGCCAAACCCCGACGAGACCCTTCCCACTCGTCCCGTCTCGAGCGCGACGTCAGGGCCGTCGACAATCGGAAGCTCAGGCGACGCCGGCGCTGCGCCGCCTGACCCGTCGACGTCCTCGATCGATTCGTCGGCTTCTGTGGCCACGGCCGCGCCCGGACGCCGGCCACGGGTACGGCGAATGCCGTGGAACCGAAAGGGGGGCCGGATCATGGCCGCGGCGGTCATGGTTCCGGTGATCGGACTGTCCGTCGGTCTCGCGACCTCCCCCTCGGCATCCGCGGGGCAACTCGCCTCCGGCGCCCGCCCCGCGGGCGGTCCTCTCTCCGGCGGGGGACCGAACGCTCGGTCTGGACCGGCCGCCGGGGGATCATCCGGCACGGTCGGCAGCGTGTCCAAGTCGACCTTCACGCTGACGACATCAGCGGAGCCAGAAGGTGACCGTCGACGAGACATCTTCCACGAAGTACCAGAAGGGAACGAGTTCGACCTCGGCCAGCGCCATGACAAAGGGCGAACGCGTCCTCGTCCTTGGCACGACCAGTGGAACGACCATTAAGGCCACGCAGGTCATCGTGCAAACGTCGAGTGCCGCAGCTGCGACGGCGGCACAGGTGGTCCCGTTCCAGCGCGGCGCATCGACCACGTCAAAGCAGGTCGGTCAGGTCCCGACGAACTACAGCCAGGGGTCGGGAACGATCGTCAGCGGCACGGCCGCGAATAAGGCGACGAAGGCTGCGCTGGCCGCCTACCCGGGGGGAGTGGTGGACCGTGTTGTGAAGCTGAGCAACGGCGAGTACGAGGTCCACAACATCGGCGTCAACTGGCCGCACCACATCTTCGTCAACCAGAACTTCACCGTCGTCGGCGCCGATTAGCCGCTTAGGAGGGCACCTCATGACTGCACCATTTGGCGGCTGGGCCACAGGAGAAATTCAGGAGGCGGTTCACTAGAGTGATCCCCACCAACCTGACCTCGAAGTGCGGGGTGCGGGGCGGGACAGAGAGGCCACGAATCGGCGCAGCGAGCTCTACAAGCGTTCCAAAGACCAACAGGGGGATACCCAGATGACCATTGACGGGTTTCGAGCACAGTTCAGTGGGGTCGTCCTCGGCCGGGAGACCGAAGGCTACGACGTCGCGCGGGCGCCGTGGAATGGCGACATCGACCGTCGGCCCGCCCTCATCACCCAGTGCGGCACGGCGGAGGAGGTGGCGGCCTCCATCAGATTGGGTCGTGAGGAGGGGTTCGAGGTAGCCGTGCGAGGCGGCGGGCACAGCTTTGCCGGCCACGGGGTGTGCGAGGGCGGCCTCATGGTCGATCTCAGCCCCATGCGAAACGTCGCGGTGGACGCGGCTGCCCGTCGAGCCACCTGCGGCGGCGGGACGACGTGGGCGGACCTCGACGCGGCAACGCAGGCGCATGGGCTGGCGACCCCTGGCGGAGTGATCAGCCACACCGGCGTCGGCGGCCTCACCCTGGGCGGGGGCATCGGGTGGCTGTCGCGTCGAGCCGGTTTGAGTTGCGACAACCTGGTGTCGGCCAAGGTCGTGACCGCCGAAGGGCGAATTGTCACCGCCTCAGCCGACGAGAACCCCGACCTCCTCTGGGCGCTACGCGGCGGTGGGGGCAACTTTGGCGTCGTGACCGAGTTCGAGTTCGCTCTCCATGAAGTAGGACCCCTGGTGAACCTCGGTCTGTTCTTTTGGGGTGTCGAGCAGGGAGCCGACGCGTTGCGATTGGCGCGGGACTACACGGCGTCGGCCCCGTCCGGCGCTGGCCTTCAACTCATCGGTCTCAATGCTCCACCGGCTCCGTTCGTCCCCGAGGAATTCCACTTCGCCCCGGGTTATGGCCTGGCGGTCATCGGCTGGGGATCGCCCGAGGAACACGCTGAACTGATCCGGCCGCTCCGAGAGGCGTTGCCCCCGTTGTTCGAGCTCGTCACCCCGATCCCATACGCCGAGCTGCAGAAGATGCTCGACGACAGCGCACCTTGGGGAATCATGGGTTACGAGAAGGCCCTGTACCTCGACGACCTCTCCGACGGCGCGATCGATGTCGTGGCGAAGCACTTTCCGGCGAAGTCGTCACCCATGTCGATCATGCCGGTCTTCCCTATGGGCGGTGCGTACCACGACGTTGAGGATGACGCCACAGCGTGGGGGGGCAGTCGTTCGGTCAAGTGGATCTTCAACATTGCGGCCATAGCGCCGACGGCAGATCTGCTGAGCACCGACCGGGCTTGGGTCCGCACGATGTACGACGCCCTCCAGCCCTTCGCGTCCGGGATCGGCACATACGTCAACTTCCTCAACGATGCTGATGAGGACCGCATCCGAGCCTCGTATGGGCCGGCAAAGTACGAGCGCCTCTCGCGCATCAAGGCCGAATACGACCCGGACAATGTGTTCCACCTCAACGCCAACATCAGACCGGCCAAGACCGCCTAGTCGCGAGCCGCCTCGTCACGTCACCTACCGGGGCGGGTTCGTTGGCGGAGCCAGTTGGCGAACCAAGCTTCATCGACCTCATGTGCCGCCACGGTCTGGATCGCCGACTCAGCCTCATCGACGTCAGGTGGGTCAGGCTCCCAGACGACATCGTTCAGATCGAGGAAGGTCACGAGACACGCCCAACTCGCTCTTTTGTTGCCGTCGGGAAGTGGATGATTCCACGCCATGCGACTGCGAGTACTGCTGCCTTGTCGATCAAGTCTGGATAGAAGTCCTTGACCGCCGAAGCTGGCTTGAGGGGCATGAAGGGCCGAGTCGGCGAGGTTATGACTTCCGGACTTGCCCAAAACTTCGGCATCGATGCCGGTGACCTGCTCGGCGATCCACCAGAATTTCAGCAAGAGTGACGAATCGGGTCACCGGGCGAGCCGGTCGAGCAGCTCCTTATCTCGCTTGAGGAGCTTGCTGACTCGGGTCGTGAACTCCGTATCAGCTCGCACCCGGGCGATCTCTGCCGAGAGCGACTCGATGATGAGCGCATTGACACTGATGCCATTGACGCGTGCAACCGCCTCCGCTTCTTCGGCCAGATCCTCTGGCAGTCGTACAGTGGTCTGCTTAGCCATGACATCATGACATCGCGATGCGGTGCGGAAAACGCGCTGCTGAACCGGTCCCGCAGGTTTCGCTCGGTGGATCAGTTTCGAGTAGCTACGGGCGCGATCCGGCGGAACGGGACGATGGCGGTCACCCAAATCAATTGCCTTCTGCACAGCGCTTTCCTTGGTTCTCCAAGTCACCAAAAGGCTCGAAGTGATTCTGGTTCTGATCCGAGGATATGTGGCGGGTGAAGGGCGGGACGATCGTGGGGGCGTTCGTATCCCCCCGGGATGACCCAAGTCCCCCGGGGCGAACGATTCTCTTCCGGGCGCCCATTTGCCGAACGCGTGCTTCCCCTAAGGCCAGGCCCGCCAGACGGTGATGTCGATGGCGATAACCGGACCTGGCGGCGGCTCCCGCACGTACTGCTCGTACTTGGAGCGAAGGTGATCAAGGGCCCGCTCGCGCTGGCCACCCGATTCGATCACCCGGGCGCTCCCATCGATACGGATCCACCAAAGGGTCGACCAGTCCTCGCCGTAGTGGTCGATCAACAGCGATACCGACGGGGTCACCCGCACGTTCTCGAGCCGGCGCAGCGCCAGGGAGGTCTTGGGCTTGGCGTCGACCGCCGAGTAGATCACCCCACCCTCAACCGCGAAGCAACATGGCACGACGTGAGGCCGTCCGTCAGGACGGACGGAGGCCAAGCGCCCTACGCGAGCCTCGTGCACGCGGCGGCGCATCGTCGGGATGTCCACCTCGAGGGTTACTCGCCGTCCGGAAAGTCGGCGGACCTACTGATGTCAGCCCATTTCTCGGCTTCCTGAGCGCGAGCCTGGGAGGAATTTGCCGCGGATTCGACCGCGCCGGCACCGAGCAACAAGCGCAGTGGCGGTTCGTCCAGGTCGACGAGGTCGAGGATGATCTTGGCCGCCCGGACGGGGTCACCTCGCCAGGTGGCAACAGTGGACTCGCGATAGCGGTTCATCTCGCCGACCGTCTGTTCGTAGTCCTCGCCCACCGGCAGCGTTCCCATGGATGAGCCACCCCAATCGGTGCGGAACCCGCCGGGCTCGATGATGGTGACTTTGATGCCGAGCGGCTTCACCTCGGCGTTGAGGACCTCAGAGAAGCCTTCGACGCCAAACTTTGCGGTCTGGTACGCACCCAATCCGGGAGATCCGCCGACTCGGCCACCGATCGATGAAAATTGGACGAAGTGACCGGAGCGCTGTTTGTGCAGGACCGGAAGGGCAGCCTTGGTGACGTTGAACACCCCGAACAGGTTCGTCTCGATTTGCGCCCGAAAGTCATCATCAGCCATCTCTTCAATCGGAGCACTGTTGGCGTAGCCGGCGTTGTTGACCACGACGTCGAGGGACCCGAACGTGTCGACTCCGGTCTGGACCGCGGCGCGTGCGGAGGCGGCGTCGGTGACATCGAGTGCGGCGGTGCGGACGCTCTCGCCGTGCGCCTGCACCAATGAGTCGAGCTGCTCCGGACGCCGAGCCGTAGCGACGACGTTGTCGCCACGGTCAAGCGCAGCTTTGGCGAGCTCCCATCCAAAACCGCGAGAACTACCGGTAATGAGCCAGTTCATAGTCACGATCTGCCTTTCTCGATTTCGTTCCCATCCCATTCGGAGACTAACCAGGGGAGTTCAGCGAATGAAAAGGGAATCGCTGTCCGCCTCTCCCAAGGGACACGTGCGCCTCTTGTCCAGTCGGGATTGACGTCCCGGAGCGAACTTCCTATCCGACAACCATGTCCACAAACGAATAGATGGTCATTCGTAGACCTTAGCTATTGGCTATTCAACTTCGACACGTAGCCATGCTCGCGGAAGGAAGCACCGACACTCCATTTGTGGCTACAGGGTGTTGCGAACCCGGCGTTTTGGGATACACAAGTGCAGGATCTGCTCGAGTGCCAGACTCAGAAGGTGTCGATTTCCTTGCACCCCGACGTGGAACCCCTTGCCATCCTCCTTGGGACCTGGTCGGGGCACGGGCACGGCGAGTACCCAACAATCGACTCATTCGATTTCGAGGAGACAATCTCCTTCTCACACATCGGCAAGCCGTTCCTCGTCTACAGCCAACAGACCAGGCACGCTTCCGACGGCCGTCTCCTCCATGGGGAGACTGGTTTTTGGCGGATGGCGCGTCCAGGTTGGGTCGAATTGGTTATGTCGCACCCGAACGGAATTGTGGAGGTGGCTGAAGGCACCTTTGAAGGCTCCACCATTCAGCTCTGCTCGACCGTCGTTGCCCGCACTGGATCCGCCAAGGAGGTCACGGCGATCGAACGTGATCTCAGCATCGACGGTGAGACACTTCGATACTCGCTGCGGATGTCAGCCGTCGGACAGCCGCTTACCCACCACCTCGATGCTGAGCTTCGGCGCATCGGATAGGTCAGGGGTACCACTCAACCGGCGGATTGGGGCAGTCCTGGATCGACAAGACGTCGCCCCCAGGCCCGGCCGATCTGGACACTCTGGAACCGACGAGGAATCGACTCCAAGGCGCAGGGGCACCCTTGGGATCAGCTCGGTATCGGCACTTCCAGCCCGGGCCATTCGAAATACCGATGTGATCGGGATCTGCGGTTATGGGTGCCGTGAAAAGGGGCGCTGCGGCTGCGACTCCTAGGGCAGTACCCTCACTTGTCGTGGAGAGCTGGATCCTCGATCCCAGAGGCCACAGACTGCGAGTCGCGGTGGTGGGGGCGGGGATCGGAGGCCTCGCTGTCGCCTGCGGTTTGCAGAGCCTCGGTCACGATTGCGTGGTGTACGAACAAGCCGAAGGTCTGCGGCTTTCTGGCGCAGCAGTGACGATTTGGCCGAACGGCTCGGCAGCTCTCAAAGAACTTCGAATCCCTCTTGAAGGGCTGGGGCAGCGGATCGACCGTTTCGAGCTCCGATCGGCCCAAGGCAGGATGATGGGCGCCATCGACGGAGTGCGTCTGGCCCGACGCTTCGGAGTCCCCGCCATGGTGATCCCAAGACGTCGGCTCCTCCAGCGGCTAGCGGAGGGGTTGGCGTCCGACAGTCTCCGTTTCGCTCACCCCTGCAGAGCGGTCCGGCTGCACGAGTCGGGAGCAACCGTTGAGTTCGAGAACGGCGACTCGGCGACTGTGGATCTCGTGGTCGGTGCCGACGGACATCGATCGGCCGTGCGCACTGCTGTTCTCGGCGGAGGGCCGGCTGAGCCGACGGGTTGGGCCGAGTGGCAGGGCCTCTCCCAGGTTTCGACCCGATTCACCGACGGTCACCAGGCGTTGTTGCTCACAGACAAGGACGGTTCTTGTGGACTAATGCCGGCGGGCGAGGGGAGGTTGCATTGGTGGTTCAGCGTACCCGGGACGCCCGACACCCCCCGGCCGTCCTCAGTCGTCTCGATGCTCAGGGAGCGCTTCGGTTCATGGATGCCCCCCGTACCCGAACTACTTGACGGGATGTCCGATGCCGAAGTCAATTTCTGGCCGTACGTGCGCCACCGTGTTCCGAGATCTCTCTTCGTCGGACGAGTAGTCCTGCTGGGGGATGCCGTCCATGCCATGCCCCCGACCATGGCCCAGGGCGCTAATCAGACTCTGGAGGACGCCATGGTTCTCACCGCCCAGTTGCGATCGGCCCCGTTGTCGTCCGCCCTTCGCGGGTATGAGCGTGCGAGACGTCGCCGCGTTGCGGCCGTGTCAAGGTTGGCCGCTCGTTCTCCGGCTCAGGATCCCGACGCAGCATGGGTGAGATCCTTGGTCGTGCCCGCGTCGCTGTCAACTTGGTTCTTCGGCTCCCTCCTCCGGGCTGTCAGCAATTCGCTGCGAGTCCGTACTCCGCACGATGGTCGAACCGGAAGGAGCGCATAACAGCGTCAAGTCGAATCTTGCATCAACGAGTTCAGGCGCTCGGTACTGCCGAATACCGGGCTGCCCGCCGCCATGAATTCTCTGTCCCCAAGGTGCCGCATAGTGGCACCCCGTCCCGGCGTATGGGGGCAGACCGCACCAGATCCAGGTCCCAGTCTCGGCGTAATGCAAAGTGACCAATGTCGGGAAAGGTGGGAGAACCGCTGAACATCCGGCCGTCATCGCTACTCCCTGGCGGCAAGACTCAGGACATGACGGTCAACGATCTCCAGCGCTTCGTAGACGCCCAGGACGACAACGGCATCTTCGCCCAGGCCCTTGACGAGTTGGCCGCCGGACGCAAACGGTCCCACTGGATGTGGTTCGTCTTGCCCCAGTTGGCCGGACTCGGCATGAGCGACACAGCACGGTTCTTCGCCCTGGCGTCGCTCGATGAGGCCGCAGCGTACCTCGTCCATCCTGTCCTTGGGCCACGCCTTCACGAGACCGTGTCCCGGCTCCTCGCCCTCTCAGGGGTGTCGGCTACCGATATCTTCGGGCCGGTCGACGCCATGAAGCTCCGTTCCTCGATGACGCTTTTCCACCGAGCCGCTCCCCACGATCCGGTGTTCGGCGCAGCCCTCGACCGCTACTTCGACGGCGTGCCCGACGAGGCCACAGATCTGCTGCTCACAAGGGCGAGGTAACCGATGGGCGATCGTCTGCCCTCGGCCCGGCGAACGTGGCTAGGGCGGCAGGGTCTCCGAATATGAATGGAGAGCGGATGATCGGCGCAAACCGTCCTGTTCGTTAGCTGCCCACTCCGTTCGTTGCCACGAAGCGGAACTGGTACTCGCCCTGGTCGAGGTTGGTCAGCGTGAGTCCAGCTCTCTCCAACCGGTTTCCCAACGTGTCCGGGTCAACTGGTGTGAAGGTGTCGTCCACGTGGCCGCCACGGGTCCCTTCGTTGTCCAGTGAATCGGTACCCACGAACAGGCCACCAGGGGCGAGCACACGGCCTAACTCGGCGAACACATCGTCCTGGTGAGCCGGTGATGGCATGTGATGGAGCACCGAGAAGCAAGTCACTGCTGAGAATCTGTTCGAGTCGAACCCACAGGTGGCGGCGTCACCTTCGATTACGTCGACATTCGTTCCGTCGAGGCGCATCTTAAGCGGCCCAGCCAGCGCAGGATCGATCTCCACGACGGTGAGATGGGCGATACGGGTGCGGAGAAGATCAGTCGTAAGCCCTGGTCCGGGACCGATCTCGAGCACATCGTCACCGAGATCACCAGCCGCATCGAGCCAGGGCAACAGGTCCTCTTCGAGCATCTGCGTCCATTGCGGGCTCGACAAGAAGTCGATGTGGGACTGATTCATGTTTGCTCTTTACACCTGATCCCGCCTGATCGCTAGCGGCGTATCCCACCCGACGTATGGGGCAGGGACGCCGGCACGGTCCAGGCTCTTCTTGGAAGGCCCGACCTGCGTTGAGGTCCTGACAGCCGACTGCCAGACAGCCTCAGGCTTCCGGTATTTCGCGTCCAAATGTCTCGAGGGTGACCGCATCCGGCTCGGGTCCGCCACGGCGACCCGTGTCTAAGGCGTCGATCGCGGTCATCTCGTCATCCGACAACTCGAAGCTAAAGACTTCGAAGTTCTCCGCGATGCGGTTGGGCTTGGTGGACTTCGGAATGACCGAGCGCCCGTGTTGCAGACCCCAACGCAACATTGTCTGAGCGGGGCTCTTCCCGTGCGCCGAGGCGACGTTCCCAATGACCGGATCTGCGAGAGTGCTGGTGTGATTGCCGTCGCGGTAGAAGGTGATACCGCCGATGGGTGACCACGCCTGCGTGACTATGCCGTGTTCGGCACCAAAGTTCTGTACTTCCTGTTGAGCGAAGTACGGGTGACATTCGATTTGGTTGACCGCCGGTACAACGTTCGCCCGGTCTAAGAGGGACGCGAGGTGCTCGACCATGAAGTTGCTGACCCCAATCGAGCAAACCTTGCCGTCAGCCAGGAGCGCCTCCAGGGCACGGTAGGCCTCCAGGGTCCGGTCGAATGCCGTGGGCAGCGCCTGATGGAGGATCAGGAGGTCGATCTGTTCAACGCCGAGCTTGCGGGCGCTTTTCTCGAAGGCGTGCAGCGTATCGGAGTATCCGTAATCGCTGATCCACACTTTGGTCTCCAAGAAGACCTCCGACCGGACCAAGTCCGAGCCGTGCACCGCCTCGCCTACCTGGCGCTCGTTGCCATAGGCCGCGGCGGTGTCGATGTGCCGGTAGCCGCATTCGAGAGCAGCCCGCACAGCATCGCGAGTCTCGTCAGGTGGCGTCTGGAAGACGCCGAAACCGAGCGCTGGTATCTCAACCCCATTGTTGAGCGTGATGGTTTCCATCTGGCCCACCTTCCTTTCATTTTCGCTCGGGATCCAGCCCTCGTCACGATAGGGGCCGAATTGACCCCGATTCGGCAGGCGGATCTCCATCGGTTGTCTACGTGACCCTAAGGGCCGGTTTAGAGCCTGCTCTGGAATCCACCCTGTCGCAGTCCAGTCCCGACTGTCCCCGATGTGCCGCATGGTGGCACCCCGTCCCGGCGAAGTGGGATACCCGTGGCCAAAGGGGTCGCGACGGGTGCAGCCCGGCGCGGATCACGGAAGCTGGGGCGCTCATACTTTCCGCATATCCGCTCATAGTTTCCGCATATCTCGGTGCCATGATGCATTTGGGGCGGGAATGGTGGCATGACGTGGAACGGACGCTTCCCGATAACGAAAGGTCGCACATGACTGGAATCGCACTGGTGGACGGTTTCGCGAACAGAACTAATCCTTGAAGAGCCGGAGTTCCGCTAGGTGCTGATGGAGTCGTACGCGGTGCGGGTGTACCGGAGGGCGAGGAACCAATCGAAGAGCTGAAGCGAGTCGTGCCGCTATTCCCTGGCGATCCAGGTTCCGAGGCCTTTCATTCGGTGCTTCCGACAAAACGAGATGGGATCACATCGCCTGCGCCGGCCAGCCCAACGAATGTTCGTGCGGCTTCCACCGCTAGTTCTTGAGCGTTGAGTCGTCCGTTGTTACCAGAAACCAGAAAGCGGGCCCGCTCTAACCGCCATTATCAACCAATGGTCGGTACCGGCGAGTCGAGTCCATGACGAACCCAATGCAATTGAGTTGCAATGTCGGTAATGTTCGATGTGCCGCAAGGGGGTGGTTGGGAATTGCCGCTGAACGGGTGTGCCATTTTGGCCGTAGGTCCCTTTTGGTCCTCGGGACTTAGATGACCTCAGTTGAGTCCGCTCCACGCGCTCGGCTCCGAGCGTGGTGGCAAGACGCTCCGGGTCGCCGAGTTGAGTGTGGGTTTCGGGGGTCTGCTGGCTCTGGACCAGGTTTCCATGTCGGCCGATCAGGGGGAGATCATCGGCGTGATCGGGCCGAATGGAGCTGGGAAGACCACGCTCTTCAATGTCATCTCCGGGTTCGTACGGGCCGACTCGGGAGTGGTCACCTACGACGGGGCGTCACTGCGGCATGTGCACCCGCACGGTCTGACCAAGCTCGGGATCGCCCGGACGCTGCAGGGCGTCGGCCTCTTTGCCGGGCTGACGGTGTTGGAGAACGTGATGGCGGGCGCCCAAGCTGGGTTGCGGGCGGACATCGGATCCGCCTTCCTCGGCCTGTGGCGCTCCAGTCGGGAGGAGCAACGGGCCGCGGCCCGTGCTCGGGAGCTGCTCGACGAGCTCGGCGTGGGGGGCTACGCCCACCATCACCCCGCCGTTCTTCCCTACGCCATTCAAAAGCGCACGGCGATGGCCCGGGTGCTGATCTCGGAGCCGAGCCTGCTCCTGCTCGATGAGCCGGCCAGCGGGCTCTCCAACGTTGAGATCGATGACCTGGCGACGCTCATCCGGAGTCTGAGCGATCGGATGGGTGTCCTGGTCGTCGAGCACCATATGGACCTGGTCATGTCGGTGTGCGATCGGCTGGTGGTATTGAACTTCGGTCGGGTGATCGCCGATGGCACGCCGGAGGTGGTTCGGTCCAACAGCGAGGTGACCACGGCGTACCTCGGCGACGAGATCCACGATTCGTCGGTCGACGCCCCGGAGTCCGGCGATGCTTGACGTCAAGGACCTGAGCGTCTCCTACGGGGCGGTGAACGCGCTCACCTCGGTGACGTTTTCCGCCCGCCCGGGTGCCATCACTGCGGTCCTCGGGGCCAACGGAGCGGGCAAGACGACACTGCTCCGCACCATCAGTGGCCTGGTCGGCACGCGATCGGGATCGGTCCGCTTCGACGGCGAGGAGCTCCTGGGGCGACCCGTAGAGATCATCGCCCGCCGCGGCGTGGCGCACGTTCCCGAAGGCCGCGGCATCATCGAGGAGCTGACCGTGGAGGAGAACCTCCGGCTGGCCACCCTCTGAAAGTCAGACACCGCGCATGCGACGGATCGCGCAGCTTCTCCAGCCGGTTCCATTCGGTCGCCTTGGCCGGATTCTCCGACGCGTACATGTCCACCACCACGACGCGCCCGCCCGGTGCACACACGCGGACCATCTCGCGCAGCATGCCGATCGGATCGAGGAAATGGTGCATGGAAAAGCGCGTCACTACGATGTCGAACGCGCCGTCCGCATAGGGCAGCGACCCGACATCGCCCTGATCCCAGGAAACGTTCGCCAGGCCCTTCTCGAGCAGGTAGCTGACGGGCGCGGTCCAGCATGGCCGGCGTCATGTCGATCCCGGTCGCATGCTTCACTCCGGGGCGAAGGCGCACACGATGATCCCGCCGCCGCACGCCACATCAAGCACCGTATCGCCCGGTCCAGGCGTAGCGGCCGCGACGATCATCCGCAGCGCATTCGCATCGGTAATCGTATCGGCGGTGCTGAACGGCGTCGCCTGCCGGGTGAACTGGTCCAGGATCAGGTCCTGGTGGGCCGTATCGCTCATGGCTTCATGATCCCAATCGATAAATGCGTCGTGCCGTGTCGCTGAACAGAGCCCGCTTTTCGCTGGCCGAAGCGCCGCGACGATGCGCTTGAACGCATTCCACAGCGCCTAGCCGATGCCCATTTTGTCGACCGGAAAGTTACTTTCGAACATGCCACGTTCGGCGCCAAACAGTTCGATGCAGGTCTCGATATAGGGCCGCCACATTTCGCACAGGTTTGCCGACGATGGCGGCCCGAGGCACGGCATTATAGTCATAGGCGGCAAGCCGCATCATCATTCCGCCGAGCTTCATCGATACGTTCGGGCACTGCGCCAGAGCGGTCATCGACTTCTTCCAGGCCGCGAATACCTCGTCGCGCCGACCTTCATACGGCCCATAGCCAAGCGGACAGCCGCAATGGTCCATGATGATGTTCGTGCTCGGAAAGCTGCGCGCCAGATCCACCAGCTCATCAAGCTGCGGATGATAGAGCCAGGCATCGAACGACAGACCCCTCGCCGTGAGCTTGGCGAGCCCGGCGCGGAAGTCCGGCCGCATATAAAAATGCTCGGTCGTTTCTGCAAAGCTGTTGCCGATGATCGGATCGGCGTCCCAGCCGCCCGAGTGACGGATGCCGCGGAAACGGCCCTTACCGGCATTGATATGCGCCTGCAATATCTCCTCGACCCGGTCGCCCAATGTCAGGTCCGCGAACGCGACGATCCCGGCTGCGACGCGGATCGGTCCGAAGATGCCGCTGTCGCACATCGCGGCGATCCCAGCGACAAACTCGGTTTCGCCAACCGGGCGCAGTTCCTCCGCGCCGGCGGCGCGGATAATCGCGTGGCACTGCAGGAGCTCGGTTGCGACCACGTTGTGGCCCGCTCGCAGGTCCGTGAGCAATTCGTGCAACAGATAACGATGATCTGGACGGTCCCAGGAGGATAGTGTGTATCAATAATCGGCAGATCCGGTTCCAGAATCGGTTCTCGTGGCGCCTTGCCCAGCCAGGCCTCATCAGGCGCGTAGATCCGGCCGAACCGGGTCGTTGTCCTGGGCTCGATCATGCGGCGCCTCTTCCGATGCACGAGGGAAATCCGTAGCACGATCGTCTCGACCGGGCGAACTGCGGCGGCATCCAGTCGTTCTTGCAGCCACTCGGCGCTTTTTTACTCGGCCATGCTCGATTGCAATAAATCTGCGAGCCGATATGTGATATCACGCTAAGGTGACTTGCACTCCAAGGAGGGTTCGATCGCCCGGAACGCTGCCATGAAGGTCAACGAACCGCCGCCGCCAACGGCGTGGGGTGCTGGCTGCCGCGGGAATTCGGCCAGGTCTTGGTCCTCGCCGCGGCCCTGGCCCTGATTGCGCTGACCTGGATCGGCGCCCGCGACGCCATCGTGGCCCACCGTACCAGGCGCGGGCGCGCGTTCAGGCGGAAATTGTCGGCAGAGCCCTGGCTTTGGAGGAGTTGCTGCGACGCGAACTGCTGACGCTCGATCAGACACTGCGCATCCTCGAATATGAATGGCAGCGCGATCCGACGAATTTCGATATGGCCGCACGGTCCGGGCAGGTGGTCGCGCTGAATGATGTCTCGCTCCACATTTTCATCGCGGACGATCAGGGAATCGTCCGCTCAAGCACTCGCGCCGCCATCCTCGGCACGGACGTGAGCGGTCGTGACTATTTTCGCTACGAGGCGGCATTTCTGAACGACGACGGCAGGATGTTCGTGGGCGCCCTCACCCAGGGTCAGGTCACCCAGGCCTGGCAAATCAATCTTGTCCGCCGTCTGGACACCCACGACGGCAGGTTTGCCGGCGTCATCGCTGCATCGTACAGCATGAATTCGCTCTTGCGGTTCACGCACGAGGTCGATCTGGGCGGCCAAGGCCTTGTCGCTGTGGTGAGCAGCACGGGGGATGCGTGAACTCTTCGGATCCGACGCAATCCGGGACAGTCGTTAGTATTGCCGGCTCACCTTTGTTCGCCGCGATGCAGGGAGCACCCGACGGAAGTTGGACCGGACGTTCGGCGCTGGATGCAACAGACCGCATCTATGCCTTCGCTGCGGTCCCCGATCGGAACCTGAAAGTGGTGGCGGGCGTAGATCGGGCCGAGGCGATGCGCGCGGCCGCAGTCTGGGAACAGAACGCCCTGTTGTTCGCTGCGGGCATCACACTGCTGGTGGTGCTCATGGCGGCACTGCTCTTGCGAGAGGAGATCGCCGCGAGACGACGCCATAAATCGCTCGCGCGCGAGCGCGCAAATTCTCGAAGGTCCGATTACCGGCATGGGCGACGGCATCATGATGGTCGACGCGGATTTCCGCTTGATGGCATGGAACCAGCGCTTTCCGGAGTTCACCGGGGTGCCGACGGACATATTGCGCGTGGGCTTGCCGATGGAGGACATCTTACGCGGACAGGTTGTGGCGGGAGAATTTGGCGCAGTCGATGTCGAGACGGAGGTCGCCCGGCGTCTGGCCCTGCTGCACTCCGGGGCGACCATGGGTACGATAGAACGGCCTCGTCCGAGCGGGCGGCAACTCGAGATACGCCGCAATCCGCTACCGGGTGGAGGCTTTGTCACACTGTATACCGATGTTACCGAGCGTCGTCAGACGGAGGAGCGGCTGCACCAGGCGCAGACCATGGCGGCGATCGGCAGACTGACAGCTGGCGTCGCGCATGACTTCAACAACCTGCTGATCGCGATCAGCGGAGATGCCGAAATGCTGAACAACCAACTTCCCGAGCATTCCACCAATGGTCGCCGCCTCGCAGTGATGCTCTTCAAGCCACACGCCGCGGCTCCGATCTCGTTCGGCAATTGCTGGCATTCTCACGCAAGCAGCCGCTGCGGCGTGTTCCAGTCCGACATGAACAAAATCGTCCGCGGCATGGACGACCTGCTGCGCGCCACGCTCGGCAGCGGTACACGATCCGAGGCAAAGCTCGAGCAGGATCTGTGGCCGGCACTGGTCGATCCGGTGCAGATCGAGCATGTCATCCTCAATCTCGCGATCAACGCGCGAGACGCCATGCCCGATGGGGGCGATCTCACCCTAGCCACCCGCAACGCTTTGGTTGACCAGATTGATCGGCCATCGGAACTGCCGCCGGGCGAGTACGTCGTCGTGGCGGTAAGCGATACCGGGACTGGCATGACCGATGAGGTTATGCGCAGCGCGTTTGAGCCGTTCTTCACCACCAAGCCACCTGGTCAGGGCTCGGGCCTTGGGCTAAGTAGGTGTATGGTGTAGCCAGCCAATCGGGCGGCGGGGTGCAAATTGCAAGTGCGGTTGGCGGAGGCACCACCATCAGCGTCTTCTTCCCCAGGGCTGGGGCCGATGCTTCGTCAAATCCGGACAATCCGCTGGACTTGCAGGCGGCGGAGGCGCTGAAGCCGCTGGCGCCTGGACAGCGGTATGGCACCGTACTCGTGGTTGACGATGAGGCAAACAGCCGCGAGACAATATCCGGGATGCTCTCGGCGAATGGATACCGGTGTCGTCGCGGCGGAAAGTGGCGGCGAAGCAATCCGCCTGATCGACCGGGGCCTGGAACCGTTCTCCTGGTCGATTTTGCGATGCCCGGCATGAACGGCATGGAACTCGCGAATTCCGTGCGGGCACGGCGACCCTCGTTCCCAGTGGTATTCTTTACCGGCGGTGATGTCGAACCAATCGGCTGCGAGCGATGGGTCCTGATGAAGCCGTTCC